>NZ_RHJI01000020.1 GCF_004211955.1 Escherichia sp. E1V33 | reverse complement strand
AAAATAATTTTCCGAATGCGCAACATTCAACCAAATCAGCCTGAAACTGCCAGTTTTTCGAGCGTTTTGAAACCGTAACGCTGTAAAACGGGCAATAATTGTTCAGCCTCTGGCGTCATGGCCATGCAAAAGGCAATGTTCGCATCGGCAGATTTTGCCTCAGGAGCTTCATGTTCCAGCAGCCAGGCCGTTCGGCGGGCAATCGCAGCGCCTGAATCCACCAGTCGGGTTCCCTCTGGCAGCACCTGTAACAGTTCTTCTTGTAATAGAGGAAAGTGGGTACACCCCAGAACAACGGTATCTGGTGGTTCTTTCATTCTTAACCATGGGCGTAGGATTCGTTTCAGCGCATCCAGAGAAATCTCTTCGCCATGCAGCTTCGCTTCAGCCAGCTCAACCATCTCTGCCGAGCCCAGCATTTCTATCTGGCATTCATTAGCGAAACGCGCGATTAGCTCATGGGTATAAGAACGTTTTACCGTACCACGAGTTGCCAGCAACCCGACAATGCCATTAGCTGTCAGACGTGCCGCTGGCTTAATTGCAGGAACGACACCGACAACCGGGAACGCAAACTTCTCGCGTAATGCAGGAAGTGAGACGGTACTGGCGGTGTTGCAAGCCACAACAGCCAGCGCAAGGGGGTAACGCTCTTGCACCGCAGTGACAATTTCCACCACTCGCTCAACAATAAACTCTTCGTTTTTTTCGCCATAAGGGAAAGCGACGTTATCGAAAGCATAAATGTAATGGAGATCCGGCAAGAGATGCCGGATCTCGTCATAGACCGACAACCCACCGACGCCGGAGTCAAACACCAGCACGGTGGGACGTGGTTCAGAAGGTGTAGCTGCCAGACAAGGTGTATTCCCGTCCTGCAGTTTGGTAGCCATAGACTGTCTCATAATCTTTGTCGAACAGGTTGGCTATTTTACCACGAACTGTCAGATGAGAGGTGACCGGATATGCAACCGCAAGATCCCACAAGCTCACACCGCCCATTTTAACGGTTTGATAAGGATAAGATGAGTAATCCTTATCATAGCGAGTGCCTAAATACTGATAAGTAATACCCCAGTCGAAGTCATACAACTGCCAGTCGAGCTGGTATTTCACCTGCTGTTTAGCGCGGCGTAACAACGGTGCGTCGGTAATTGCGTTACGGGCATCAACATAATCGTAACTCACAGTATGCGTCAGTGGTCCGGTATCAAAATTGGCGGTCGCCTCGACACCTTTAATTCTCGCTTTCCCTTCGTTGTAATATTTCAGGATATGGTCGTCATAATCGATTAAGTCACTAACATCGTTACGATATCCGGAAATACGCCAGTTCACTCCTGCGGTTAAGCCTTCAAACGCGCCTTCCCACTGTTTGCTTTTCTCAGGGTCCAGATCCGGATTACCGTAGAAGCCGTACAGTTGCCCAAGATTAGGTGCCTTGTAGGATGTGCCATAAGAAGCGATAAAACGATAGCCTTCGATGAACTCCCATCCGGCGCTGGTTTGCCATGTTCCATGACGGCCAAACTGTGAGTTATCGTCGCTGCGTGCTGCGCCTTCAAAGGTAAAATCGCCGACTTGTTGCAGCCCGGTCAGATAGATGCCGGTATTACGTTGATCATATCCATCCTCAACGTAACCTGTACCCGGCGTCGTAGTCTGTTTCTGCCAGTCGACACCCGCACCAATACTACCGTGACCAACAATGACATTGTTTGCCCACTGGACGGTGTATTGCTTCATCTCATCGAGCGTCGCCGACGAATCATAACGACCATAATGCGGATCGTAGTTGTAATCTTTGCTATGGCTATAGCTGGTAATGAGTTGTGATTTTATCAGTTCGCCGTTATAGCGCAGCCCGGTATCCCAACTTTGACTATAGAGTTTACGGGTATCGACCAATGGTGAACCCGGAGAATAATACGCGTCATAATTGGTACGGTTATCATAGCCATAGCCGCGCACAAAACCGCTCCAGGCATCGGTAAAATTATGTTCCAGCGCACCATAAAGCGTTTTACTTAAGAAACCATCGTTATCAGGCTGCGCTTGCATTCCTGTATTGCCGTAAGCGACAACATCATAACCATGGGTATAAACATAATCGCCCAACAGGGTTACCCGAGTCTTATCCCCCAGTTGTTGCTGCGTAGAGACATCGTAGTTCTGATAACTATGGCTTCCCCACCCCGCTGAAATTTCCGTTCCGGGTTCATCACGCGTCGTAATGATATTAACCACCCCGCCTATTGCATCGGAACCATAAACGGCGGAGCGCGGCCCGCGGATATATTCTACACGCTGGACAAGTGCGATAGGGAATTGACTCAGATCGGCAGAACCACTCACCCCTGCCAGATTCAGGCGTACGCCATCAATTAACACCAACACATGACTGGCGTTTGTACCGCGAATAAAAATAGATGAGAGCTGACCTGAACCGCCGTTTTGGGTGATATCCACGCCAGGGAGACGGCGCAGCACATCATTGACCGAGGTCGACTGCCAGCGGTCGATATCCTGACGCGTCACAACGGTAGTTGGTGCAAGCACAGTGCTGCGCGGCTGTTCAAAACGGTTAGCAGTAACGACGAGAGTATCCGGGCTGGTATCCTGTGCCCAAGCAGAAAAGGCTGTGACGGAACACGCCGTCAGCAGCGAAGCTTTTTTAATCATTGTAAAGCATCCACAATAGAAGAAGGATGCCGCAGGTTTCACCGATAGTACGCGATGATGAGAACCAGATGCGACGTTGGCCGGCAGGTCTTCGGGCTTGGAGGGGTATCTAAGATACTAAGAGATGATGACTTCCCACCGAATGGCAGTGTCCGCATAACGCAATCATCGCACCTTTCCTTACCGCTGCGCGTCAGCTCCAGATTCGCACTGGATTCCCTATTAACTCACAGGACCGGCAAGTGGATGCTACAGGTTGTAACAAGTTGCTGTCCAGACGTAGCTCACAAATAGGAATTCATCAAGATCTGGACATCTGATGGGCAATCCCTACAATCGCCGCGTACTTTAATTTTTCAGGATACATCATGACCCCCGAACACCTTCCAACCGAGCAGTATGAAGCGCAGTTAGCCGAAAAAGTGGTACGTTTGCAAAGTATGATGGCACCATTTTCTGACCTGGTTCCGGAAGTGTTTCGCTCGCCGGTCAGCCATTACCGGATGCGTGCGGAGTTCCGCATCTGGCACGATGGCGATGACCTGTACCACATCATTTTCGATCAGCAAACCAAAAGCCGCATCCGCGTGGATAGCTTCCCCGCCGCCAGTGAACTTATCAACCAGTTGATGACGGCGATGATTGCGGGTGTGCGTAATAATCCTGTTCTACGCCACAAGCTGTTCCAGATTGACTACCTCACCACGCTGAGTAATCAGGCGGTGGTTTCCCTGCTGTACCATAAAAAGCTGGATGACGAATGGCGTCAACAGGCAGAAGCTCTGCGCGATGCGTTGCGCGCGCAAAATTTAAATGTGCATCTGATTGGTCGGGCAACGAAGACCAAAATCGAGCTGGATCAAGATTACATCGACGAACGTCTACCGGTCGCCGGAAAAGAGATGATCTACCGTCAGGTAGAAAACAGTTTCACCCAGCCGAACGCCGCGATGAATATTCAGATGCTGGAATGGGCACTGGACGTGACCAAAGGCTCAAAAGGTGATTTGCTGGAGCTGTACTGCGGCAACGGTAATTTTTCATTAGCGCTGGCGCGCAATTTTGATCGGGTCTTAGCGACAGAAATCGCCAAACCCTCGGTCGCCGCCGCACAGTACAACATTGCAGCTAACCATATTGATAACGTACAAATTATTCGTATGGCGGCAGAAGAATTTACTCAGGCGATGAATGGTGTACGCGAGTTTAACCGCCTGCAAGGGATCGACTTAAAGAGCTATCAGTGCGAAACCATTTTTGTCGACCCGCCGCGCAGCGGTCTGGACAGTGAAACCGAGAAAATGGTGCAGGCGTATCCGCGTATTTTGTACATCTCCTGTAACCCGGAAACGTTATGTAAGAATCTGGAAACATTAAGCCAGACGCACAAGGTTGAACGTCTGGCTCTGTTTGATCAATTCCCCTACACGCACCATATGGAGTGCGGCGTATTACTGACTGCGAAATAACAACCATGCCGGATGCGCCAGCATCCGGCATGATACCTG
The DNA here is from genome assembly GCF_004211955.1 of Escherichia sp. E1V33. Classification (GTDB taxonomy): domain Bacteria; phylum Pseudomonadota; class Gammaproteobacteria; order Enterobacterales; family Enterobacteriaceae; genus Escherichia. Next base: position 75,559 of record NZ_RHJI01000020.1, on the reverse strand, counting down.
TTACTCTGCGACTTCCTGCTTACGGTTACGCATCTTCGCACCAATCCAGAACACCATAATGACGGACAGCACAGCCGGGAAGAAATTAGAACCGATATCCGGATATTCTGCACGAACCACCGTGCTATACAACAGAACGCCTAGAATAAAACAGGCAGCCGCCAGACCCGGCAAGCCAACCGGCATAGTGCGATTAAGATAACGTTGATGCAGGCAGTAAACTGTCAGCACCAGGGAAATAATCGGGAATACAGAAAACGGCACAATGGAGCTAAACAGCGCGGCGAAAGTACCATTAATCGATAAGCCAGCAACCAACGCCAGCAGCAGCGTACCTCTATCTTGATTTGCTTGTTTCATTACTCGTCCTTCACATTTCCCGGAATAATTGCGGTTTTCTCTTGTTCACGGCGATACCAGTAATAAGCCCCTTTCGAAATCATTCGTAGTTGCAGTACCAGTCGCTCTTCTAATTGCCGACGTTGTTCGACGCCAACATCCAAAGCCTCGGCACCCGCACTGAAGACAATCGTCACCATTGCTTCGGCTTGCGCTTCAGTAAACGCGCGAGGCATATGGTTTTCGAGTTCAAGATAGTCCGCAAGTTCCGCAATGAAGTGCTGAATTTCACGCGCAACAGCGGCACGAAACGCGGCGGAGGTGCCGGAGCGTTCCCGCAATAATAACCGGAAGGCGTTAGGATTATTACCGATGAACTCCATAAATGTAGATACCGAGGTGCGGATCACACTCCCGCCTTTAGCGATACGCTGACGCGCCTGGCGCATAAGCTGACGCAGCATCAAACCACTCTCGTCAACCATGGTCAGGCCAAGTTCGTCTACGTCGCGGAAATGCCGATAAAAAGAGGTGGGAGCAATGCCCGCTTCACGCGCCACTTCACGCAAACTCAGGCTGGCGAAGCTGCGTTCAGCACTTAATTGGCTAAATGCGGCTTCTACCAGCGAACGTCGGGTTTTTTCTTTTTGCTGCGCTCTTACGCCCATCACGATGTCTGAATCCTTGCCAAAAGTACTGCTGGCACTATACCAGAGAATGAACATACTGGATTGCTCCAGTGTTGTGAATGAACGGTAACGCAATAAAACATATTTACTGCAATTCTTTGGCCGGTTCTTTTACGTACAACAACGCCAGCATCGACAGCAACGTGCCTCCACCCAGATACCACGCCGGAGCCGTCAAACTATCCAGCAACACGATGGATTGCGTGGCGAAATATTGCGCAAAACCGCCAAAGATTGCCACACCAATGCTATAAACCAGCGCAAAACCTAATGCCCGAATCCGTTTCGGCAACAGTTCGGAAATCAGCAACATTACCGGTACCCCACCAAGCGTGGTAAAGCTGACCATCACGAAAACGACCGTCAGCAACATACCGGGACTGGGGTAATTCACCAATAGCCAGAACGAAGGCCAGCTACAGATCAGCACCATCACACGAGAGATTAAAATCAGCTTTTTACGCCCGACCGAATCACATAGCATCCCCACAAGCAGCGCACCCACAAACGTAATAACGCCCGCCAGTAACATCGCTGCATGAGAATAGTTTTGATTCATTCCTAAATACTTCGCCGCCCATGTACCGTAATAAAAGAGGGAGATATAGGTTGCGACCGTGCTACCAATAGCGAGTAAAACGCCGTTAACGATAGTTGCTTTATGTTGCAGGAGCAGAGAGAACGCGCTTTCGCTGGCAGCGGCTTTTTTATTGTGTACAGGTTCAGGCACATCATTTTCCAGGCTCAGACGCAGCCAGCAACCGATGGGCGCTAAAAGCACACCAATAAAAAATGGCACACGCCAGCCCCATTCGGCCATTACGGTTTCTGAACCGGTCGCAAAGGGCAGCCATGCACTTAAACCTAAAGCGACAACACCCCCAAAAGTTGTTGCCAGGCCCTGGGTCGCCAGCGACCAACTGCTGTAAAAACCGCGACGATTTACCGGGGCCGACTCCACCAGAAGCGACATTGAAGCCCCGACTTCACCACCTGCCGCAACGCCCTGAATCAAACGCGCCAGTACCAGAGTTGCGGTTCCCCAATAGCCCGCCGTTTCATACGTCGGTGCGATGCCGATCATCAGTGTACCGAGGCTCATCAGGGCAATGGTGAACACCATCGCGGGTTTGCGTCCGAAACGATCGGCCCAGGCCCCGACGATAATTCCACCAAGCGGGCGCATAAAAAAGCTCACGCCGAAAGTGGCAAATGCCAGCAGTAGCGCGACGTTTTTATCAGCACTGGGTGGGAAGAAAAGCGTACTGATATAGACCACAAAAAAGTTGTAAACGCCAAAATCAAAAAATTCGAGTGCATTGCCAAACGCCGAAGCAAAAATCACCCGCTTACCGCTGGGCTTTTTCTTCACAATCACGCTTCCATTTACGATCACCGTCATTCCATGTTCCTTGCCAAAAAGTGTTGTTGTGTGTTGTTTTATTTATTGCAGCCAGGCTTCTACCAGTGCGCCCCAGTAGCTGCTTGCCGGGACCAAACTTTGATCGTTGAAGTCGTAGCCCGGGTTATGCACCATGCATGCCCCTTCCCCGACATCGCCATTACCGAACAGCAAAAAAGCGCCTTTCGGCTGGGCTTCCAGCATGAAAGAGAAATCTTCACTGCCCATCAGAGGCTTGATGCCAAACTCGGCCCGCTCTTCACCAAACGTTTTACACGCCACCTGCCAGGCGAAGCGCGCCATCTCCTCGTCATTCACTAATACCGGTGTACCGTTAACATGCGTCACATCAGCAGTAGCGCCAAAGCTGGCAGCCTGGGCTTGTGCCAGAGCAGGAATACGGGTCAGAAGAAGTTGTCGGGTATCGCGGCTAAGAGAGCGGACGCTGATTTTCATCTCAGCACTGTCAGGAATGACGTTAGCCGCCTCCCCTGCAACAATGCTGCCAACGGTAATTACCGCCGCTTCCAGCGGATCGACATTGCGCGCCACAATGCTTTGTAATGCGGTAGTGATATGTGCCGCGACCAGCACCGGATCGATGGCTTTGTGCGGAATTGCGCCATGCCCTCCACAACCACGAACAGTGATGTGGAACTGATCCATTGACGCCATTAACGCCCCAGGCTGGAAGAAAAACTTGCCAACCGGCAAGCCCGGCATGTTGTGCATGCCGAAAATCACATCGCAGGGGAAGTGGTCAAAAAGACCTTCTTTGACCATAATCTCGCCGCCGTTAATCATCTCTTCCGCAGGCTGGAAGATAAGACGTAACGTGCCGTTAAAACGACGAGTTTCGGCAAGATAACGCGCGGCCCCCAGCAGTATGGTGGTATGCCCGTCATGCCCGCAGGCGTGCATTAAACCAGGATGTTTACTGGCCCAGGGCTTGCCACTATTTTCATAAATTGGCAGCGCATCCATATCCGCCCGCAGGCCAATACTTTTCTCTCCGTCGCCCACTTTTAACGTGGCCACTATCCCCGTCGTCGCCAGTCCTTGCTCTACTTCATAGCCCCACTGACGCAGCTTTTCCGCAACCAAAGCACTGGTTTTAAATTCTTGTAATCCCAGCTCCGGGTTTTCGTGGATTTGGTGGCGGATCTCGCGCAACTCTTCCGCAAACCCACGAATGTAGTGTTCGATCATCGGTTATTCCTTTATTCACTTATAAACAGGTTAATTAACGGATTTTATTGATGGTATAAATATAAATAACGCATCAATATAAAATATTTATATGTTTGTTTTATAAGAAGATTTCATAAAGACAATAACAAAAAAGCACGCTTCGGCAAGATAAAACTATCAGCCATAATAAAAAGCGATTAATAGTGAATAAATGGGTTAAGAAGGAGGCAGACAAAGCAAAGGCCGCTCACGCTATAGCCAGATTAATGACGGGGATCAATTGGCTTACCCGCGATAAAATGTTACCATTCTGTTGCTTTTATGTATAAGAACAGGTAAGCCCTACCATGCCACATTCCTACGATTACGATGCCATAGTAATAGGTTCCGGCCCCGGCGGCGAAGGCGCTGCAATGGGCCTGGTTAAGCAAGGTGCGCGCGTCTCAGTTATCGAGCGTTATCAAAATGTTGGCGGCGGTTGCACCCACTGGGGCACCATCCCGTCGAAAGCTCTTCGTCACGCCGTCAGCCGCATTATAGAATTTAATCAAAACCCACTTTACAGCGACCATTCGCGACTACTCCGCTCTTCTTTTGCCGATATCCTTAACCATGCCGATAACGTGATAAATCAACAAACGCGCATGCGTCAGGGATTTTACGAACGTAATCACTGCGAAATATTGCAGGGGAATGCCCGCTTCGTTGACGAGCACACGCTGGCGCTGGACTGCCCGGACGGCACGGTCGAAACGTTAACCGCAGAAAAATTTGTCATAGCCTGCGGCTCACGCCCTTATCATCCAGCAGACGTCGATTTTACCCATCCGCGCATTTACGACAGCGATTCGATTCTTAGTATGCATCACGAACCGCGCCATGTGCTTATTTATGGTGCAGGGGTGATCGGCTGTGAATACGCATCGATCTTCCGTGGCATGGATGTGAAAGTAGATCTGATCAATACCCGCGATCGTCTGCTGGCGTTTCTTGATCAGGAGATGTCAGATTCTCTCTCTTATCACTTCTGGAACAGTGGCGTAGTGATTCGTCACAACGAAGAGTACGAGAAGATTGAAGGCTGTGACGACGGTGTGATCATGCATCTGAAGTCGGGTAAAAAACTGAAAGCCGACTGTCTGCTCTATGCCAACGGCCGCACCGGTAATACCGATTCGCTGGCGTTACAGAACATTGGGCTGGAAACTGACAGTCGCGGACAGCTGAAGGTCAACAGCATGTATCAGACCGCGCAGCCGCACGTTTACGCGGTGGGCGATGTGATTGGCTATCCGAGCCTGGCTTCAGCGGCCTATGACCAGGGGCGCATCGCCGCGCAGGCGCTGGTGAAAGGTGAAGCCACCGCGCATCTGATTGAGGATATCCCGACGGGGATCTACACCATTCCAGAAATCAGCTCCGTGGGCAAAACCGAACAGCAGCTGACCGCGATGAAAGTGCCGTATGAAGTGGGCCGCGCCCAGTTTAAACATCTGGCTCGCGCACAAATCGTCGGTATGAACGTGGGTACGCTGAAAATTTTGTTCCATCGGGAAACGAAAGAGATTCTGGGGATCCATTGCTTTGGTGAGCGCGCTGCCGAAATTATTCATATCGGTCAGGCGATTATGGAACAGAAAGGTGGCGGCAACACTATTGAATACTTCGTCAACACCACCTTTAACTACCCGACCATGGCGGAAGCCTATCGGGTAGCGGCATTAAACGGCTTAAACCGCCTGTTTTAACGCTTTATCGAAATGGCCATCCATTCTTGCGCGGATGGCCTCTGCCAGCTGCTCATAGCGGCTGCGCAGCGGTGAGCCTGGACGATAAACCAAGCCAATGGTACGACGTGGTTCCGGCTTAATGCACGGCAGATAAACCACACCATCGCGTTTGCGTTCTGGCGGTACAGCCAGCGCAGGCAGTAAAGTGATCCCGCTACCTGCGGCCACCATGTTGCGCAGCGTCTCCAGACTGGTCGCGCGGAAGTGGGTATCTTCATCCGCTCCAGCTTCAAAGCAGAAACCCATGGCCTGATCGCGCAGACAGTGACCATCTTCCAGCATCAGCAGTTTTTCCCCTGCCAGATCGGCCATCGGCACACATTCGCGATTAGCCCACGGGTGATCTTCATAGACTGCCAACAGCATGGGTTCATCAAACAACGGCACTTCAATGAATGCTTCGCTCTCTTTCACCAGCGCGAGGATCACGCAGTCGAGTTTGCCACTGTCCAGTTGCGCCAGTAACTGATGGGTCTGCGCTTCATGCAGATACATTTCCAGCTTCGGAAAGGTCTGGTGCAGCATCGGGATAATATGCGGCAGCAGGTAAGGCCCAACCGTTGGAATCAAACCAATATGCAGCGGCCCGGACATTGTCTCGCCCTGCTGGCTTGCCATCTCTTTAAGGACTTTCACCTCGCGCAGCACGGTACGCGCCTGATCCACCAGTAGCATTCCCGCCTGGGTGAATAACACTTTACGGCTGGTCCGCTCCAGCAACATCACGCCCAGCTCATCTTCCAGCTTACGAATTTGCCCACTCAAGGTTGGCTGGCTGACGTGGCAGGAATCTGCCGCACGGCGAAAATGGCGGTGCTCGGCCAGTGCCACCAGGTACTCAAGATCACGAATATTCATTATCCATCCTCCATCGCCACGATAGTTCATGGCGATAGGTAGCATAGCAACGAACGATTATCCCTATCAAGCATTGTGACTGATAATTGCGCGCAGAAACGGAGCGGCACCTCTTTTAACCCTTGAAGTCACTGCCCGTTTCGAGAGTTTCTCAACTCGAATAACTAAAGCCAACGTGAACTTTTGCGGATCTCCAGGATCCGCTTTTTTTTATTCTACAGGCCCACAGCAAAAGAGCCTGATAGTAACGGTTACTCAATGCGATCTTTGACAATAAAGAAGTAACACAGTGCACCAGTGAAGGTCACACAGGCGGCGATAACCAGTGCCAGATTAAACGAATGCGTAGTATCCACTACCCAACCGGTTACGATCGGGGCAAAGGAAGCAAAGACAAAACTGCCAAAGTTTTGAATACCGGCGATGGAAGCCACTTTTGTTTCAGACACCATCACCTGAACCAGTCCCCATGCAGATGTTCCCGCGAAATGCACACAGAACAGTGCCATTGAGATAAACGCCACCGCTTGCGTTGGTGAGGAAGATTGCACTACCAGCAACGTGCCTAATGCCGACATCATCAAACCGCAGACAATAGCCGTTTTACGCGTCTTCGCCAGGTCGTAGCCTTTTTTCGCCAGCCGATCGACAACAATACCGTTAACCCACATTCCGACTGCCGCTGCGAGGAAAGGAATCGCTGCCACCCAACCCGTTTTTGCCAAACTGAAACCTTGCTCGGCCTGTAAATAACCGGGTAACCACGCGATGTAGAGCCAGCCTGTATAGTTGACGCCAGAGAAACCTAAAATCATCCCCCAGGTTGTCCGATGCTTAAACAGCGCCAGCCATTCACTAAATTGCAGTTGTGGACGCGGTTTAACCGGTGCGGAGAGATACGTCCGTTCTTCCTCGGTCAGGACAAACTGCGCCCGATTGCGGTACCACGCGTACCAACAGATCCCAACCAGAATCCCCGCCACGCCGATAATGACAAACATCGCCCGCCAGCCCCACGCTAACTGCATCAGCACCAGAGCAGGAGGCGCAATAGCCTGACCGATAACGGTAGATGAATTAAAAATCCCCAACGCCGTGCCGCGTTCTTTTTGTGCATACCAGTCGGTGATGGATTTCACCCCCGCTGGCATAAATGGTGCTTCACCAATTCCCAGACCAATACGCATTAAAATAAAGTGGCTAAAAGAATTAACCATTCCTGTTAATGCCTGCATTAATGACCAGAATATTAAGCCTGCGCCTAAAACTATTCGTGGGCCAAAGCGGTCTAGCAAAATACCGGAAGGAAGTTGTGAAAAACCATAAGACAGAGAAAATGCAGAAAGCAAAAAACCAAACTCTGTCGCCGATAATCCTAGCTCGCCACGAATCGCTTCGCCTGCCACGCTCAATGACGAACGGTCGAGAAAATTAACAATCCCCGCCATAAATAATAAAACCAGCGTCACTGTCTGAATACGACGGATCCGTTGCGGTTTATTACCCGCAACACTGGTTGACACATCAACGTCCATTTTTAGCTCCTTGAGCGGAATTAATCGATTTGATGACTATTCAGAAAATAATTAAGCGAACCGTTATTACCAGTTCCACAATGTGCCATCTTCCAGTCGTGCGACGGGGAGATACGCCGGGTCATACGGATATTTCGCCGCCAGTTTCTCATCGAAAGAAATACCCAGCCCCGGTTCATCGCCTGGGTGCATATAACCTTCATCGAAGCGCCAGCTGTGCGGGAAGACTTCAAGCATTTGTTCGGAATAGCCCATGTACTCCTGAACGCCAAAATTTGGTACCCATAGGTCAAAATGCAGCGCCGCCGCATGACAAACAGGCGATAAATCTGAAGGGCCGTGCGAACCGGTACGTACCTGATAAAGCGATGCAAAATCGGCAATCCGCCGCATCCCGGTAATGCCGCCTGCATGGGTAATCGTCGTGCGAATATAGTCAATTAGCTGCTCTTCGATTAACTGCTTGCAGTCCCAGATGCTATTAAACACTTCGCCGACCGCAATCGGGGTCACGGTATGTTGGCGCATCAAACGGAAACACGCCTGATTCTCGGCAGGTGTTGGATCTTCCATCCAGAACAGGCGGTAATCCTCAATGCTCTTCCCAAAGCGCGCCGCTTCGATGGGGGTCAGGCGATGGTGCATGTCATGCAACAGATGTTCGTTAAAACCGAACTTATTACGCACCGCTTCAAATAACTTCGGCGTAAAATCGAGATACTTTTCTGAAGACCACAACTGTTCTTCCGGCCACAGGCCTTTGGTTGCCGGTTCGTACGCCAGTCCTTTGCCCTTCGCCAGGCCATAAGTAGTTTGCATACCCGGTACACCGCACTGCACACGAATCGCCTTAAAGCCCATCTGCTGGTGCTTTGCGTAGTCTTCAAGGACTTCATCAATCGTGCGCCCGGTGGTGTGGCAATAAACCATCACGCCTTCACGAGAAGCACCACCAAGCAGTTGATATAATGGCATATTTGCCGCTTTAGCTTTGATATCCCACAACGCCATATCAATGGCAGAAATGGCTGACATCGTGACGGGGCCACGTCGCCAGTAAGCACCTTTATAAAAGAATTGCCAGATATCTTCGATACGACTGGCATCGCGGCCAATTAATTGTTGGCAAAGATGATCTTTCAGATAAGAAGCGACCGACAATTCGCGACCATTTAACGTGGCATCTCCCAATCCACAAAGTCCGCTTTCAGTGGTTATTTTAAGCGTAACGAAATTACGCCCGGGACAAGTAACAAAAACATCCGCAGCAATAATTTTCATTATTGCAATCTCCTGTGTTGTAAATAGACGCTTCAAACTTAAATTTACGCCTACTACCATACAAGAGAGAAAGAGCGATTATTCAACCGTGATCACATTAAAAACAAAAATTTCCGCAGAGGAACAAAAATACCCTCAAAAATCACCTGAATAATTAACCATCATCGTTAAAACAACACGTTAAATAATCACATAACAAACTCCATTAATCTTAAAAATGAGCAGAGCAATAGAAATTAATTATATTAAATTAATTAAAATGTGTATTGCTTAATGTATTTAAAAAATTTTTTATGCGAGGAGCGAACGTAAAAGAAGGCTCTGGAATAAAAAGGAATGTGACAAATAATGGTTCTGGTTGGGCGTTAAATTTAAGGTCACCAGAATGCTGACAAATTTCTGCCTGATGCGGCGTAAACGCCTTCTCCGCCTACGTAGTGTCGCTAGTTTGTAGGCGTGATAAGCGAAGCGCATGAGGTAAGCTCCCCATTTTCAGGGGAGTAATATAAACAAATTACTCTAACCGTGCCCTTGCAAAAGCAATCGCCTGTGCCACCTGCTGCGGTGAGACGCCGCCTTTTGCCGCACGCTTGTCGAGGCACGATTGCAGCGACAAAATCGGATAGACATCTTCGCCAATCACCGGGCTGAATTTCTGCAACTCGGCGAGCGGCAACTCCTCCAGCGGTTTGCCCTGACGAATGGCTTCCACCACCGCTTCACCCACAATATGGTGCGCCTCGCGGAACGGTACGCCTTTCGCCACCAGATAATCAGCCAGTTCAGTGGCATTCGCGTAACCCTGCTGCGCCGCTTCCTGGCAACGCGGGCGTTTCACCTGAATCCCGTCCAGCACCAACGCCGCCATATGCAGGCAGTCCAGCCAGGTGTCGAGGGCGTCGAACAGGCCTTCTTTATCTTCCTGCATATCTTTGTTGTAGGCCAGCGGCAGGCCTTTCAGCGTCATCATCATGCCGGTTAACGCGCCCTGCACACGACCGCATTTACCGCGGATCAGCTCCAGCGCATCCGGGTTTTTTTTCTGCGGCATTAATGATGAACCGGAAGTCACGCGGTCAGAAAGCTCGACAAACCCCGCTTCGCCGGTGTTAAAGAAAATCAGATCTTCAGCAAAACGCGACAGATGCACCATGCCAATAGCGGCAGCGGACAGCAGTTCCAGCACATGATCGCGGTCAGAAACGCTGTCGAGGCTATTACGCGTTGCCGAAGCAAAGCCCAACCAGCCAGCTAACTGTTCACGGTCAATTTCATAGGCCGTTCCCGCCAGTGCGCCACAGCCTAACGGACTGACATCCAGACGCTTAAGCGCATCCTGCAAGCGGCTTTCATCACGCGCCAGCATCTCAACATACGCCAGGCACCAGTGCGCGAACGTCACCGGTTGGGCGCGTTGCAGGTGGGTATAGCCCGGCATCACCGCGTCCTGATTATTCTGCGCCGTCTCGACCAGAGCGGATTGCAGCTGACGGTTAGCCATCAGCAACTCGCTAACGGTATCTTTGCACCACAGTTTTAGATCGGTCGCAACCTGGTCATTACGGCTACGCCCGGTATGCAGCTTTTTGCCTAACTGGCCCACTTTGTCGATCAGTTTGCCTTCCACCCAGCTATGGATATCTTCGGCGTCGCTTTCAAGGATTTGTTGTGGTCTGGCGCGAACATCTTCCAGCAGCACGTTCAGCGCCTCTTCCAGTTGCGCCTGCTCTTCTGCGGTTAACACGCCTACCGTGACCAGGGCTTTGGACCAGGCCACAGAGCCAACAATATCCTGCTCCGCCAGACGGTAATCAAAGCGCAGTGAGTCGTTGAATTGTTTGAACCGTTGATCTGCTGCCTGGGTAAAACGCCCGCCCCAAAGTGCCATAACTCTGTTTCCTTATTTTGAAATTCAATGCCGAATAGCGATGCCTCCGGCCAACAAAACTCAAGCTAAAATCCGCGTACCAATAGGCATACCGTTAAACAGTGCCGGAAGCTGTTCCGCATGACGCCAGGAGGCGATATCTACAGGGCGGCCCAGCGTGCGCGCAGCATCCAGCGCCGCGTTCACTTTCACTATCATGCCGTCAGTAATAATGCCCTGCTCAATCAGTTGTTCTGCTTTCGCGGCGGTCATTTCGGCAATACGTTGCCCTTTACCGTCGAGAATGCCGCTGACGTCAGAGAGCAAAATCAGATCCGCGCCCAGCGTTGCCGCCAGCGCCGTCGCTGCCTGGTCAGCATTGACGTTCATCAGTTGCCCTTCGTCTGTCACGCCAATGGAGCTAACCACCGGCAGATAACCGTTTTCCAGCAATGTATTGATAAGCTTAGGCGAACCTGGCTGCGCCAGTCCAACATGGCCTAACTCTTCATCGAGCTGGGTCACTTTGGCGCTGTCGCCGTCACCGAGAAACAAACCTACGGCCGCAATCTGATGTTTCTTCGCCCACGCCAGCAGGGTTTTATTTGCCGTTCCCGCCAGTGCTCCGGTGATAATGTCTATCTGATCGGCAGGCGTCACCCGCAGGCCGTTTTTCTTTTTCACCGGCAGATTCAGCCCTTTCATTAGTTCATCCACCACGCAGCCGCCGCCGTGAACAATCACCAGCGGACGCTGATGTGACTCGCGATATTTCACCAGTGCGCTAAACAGACGCTCCAGCGCCTCTTCGCTATCCAGCAATACGCCGCCCAGTTTGATAATTAATGGATTCATCATTGCACCCTTAAATAAGAGACTGCGTTTGGGCATAGCCGAAACGAATATTGGCGCACTGTACCGCTTGTGCCGCCGCGCCTTTCAGTAAGTTGTCTTCGGTCGCCACGATAATCAGGTGCTCGCCCTGAACGGCAAACCCAATATCGCAGAACGGCAGCCCGACGACGTTTTTCAGCGCCGGAACGCCTTTGTCATACAGCCGCACCAGCGGTTGATGTGCATACGCCTGTTGTAACGCTTGCGCGACTTGTGCCGGGCTCACGCCCGGTTTCAGGCGGCAGGTAATGGTTTCCAGAATGCCGCGTGGGAAATTACCCAGATGCGGGGTGAAAATCACGTCAGCACCAAGATGCATGGCGATCTCCGGTTGATGGCGATGGGTAAAGACGCCATACGGTTGCAGGCTCACTTCACAAAAGCTGTTTGAAATGGCCGCTTTACGCCCTGCACCACTCACGCCGCTGATGGCGTTAATCACCGGCCACTGATTGAGGTCAAGAAGATTGGCATCAATCAACGGTTTCAGCGCCAGCTGCGCCGCCGTCGGATAACAGCCCGGCACCGCAATCAAGTTCGCTTCTTTTAATTTATTACCGCACCACTCCGCCAGACCGTAGGCTGCCTGTTCCAGCAGTTCCGGGTATTGATGGGTAAAGCCGTAATATTTTTCATAGAAGGCGGCGTCGTTAACACGAAACGCGCCAGAGAGGTCGAACACCACACAGCCTGCTTCGAGAAATTGCGGCGCTAAATCGTGGCTAACTTCATGGGCGGTGGCGAGAAACACCACGTCCACCCCTGGGCTAAACTCGCTGATATCCGACATCGGCTGTAACGGCAGATCAACGATGCCTTTGAGCTGCGGATGCAAATCGGAGATTAACTTTCCCGCATCATTGCTTTGCGCTGAGACAGTCAAAGCGGTTATGTTCATATGCGGATGGCGATTTACATAGGTCACTAGCTCTGCGCCAGCGTAACCGCTGGCACCCACAATCAGCGTATTCAACATCGGGGCTATTCACCTTCTTATGTCTGGTTGCCTGGTTAAACGTAAAACATTCACCTTACGGCTGGTGGGTTTTATTACGCTCAACGTTAGTGTATTTTTATTCACAATTACTGCATGAATATTGATACTATCATGACCAGAGGTGTGTCAACAATGAAAAACAAATTACCGCCATTTATCGAGATTTACCGCGCTCTGATTGCCACACCTTCAATAAGCGCTACGGAAGAGGCACTCGATCAAAGCAATGCAGATTTAATCACTCTTCTGGCGGGCTGGTTTAAAGATTTGGGCTTCAATGTGGAAGTACAGCCAGTGCCAGGAACGCGCAACAAATTTAATATGCTGGCAAGTTGCGGACAGGGTGCTGGCGGCTTGTTGCTGGCGGGGCATACCGATACGGTGCCGTTTGATGATGGGCGCTGGACGCGCGATCCGTTTACGCTGACGGAACACGACGGCAAGCTTTACGGCTTAGGCACCGCCGACATGAAAGGCTTCTTTGCGTTTATCCTCGATGCACTACGTGACGTCGACGTCACGAAACTGAAAAAGCCACTCTACATTCTGGCGACTGCCGATGAAGAAACCAGTATGGCCGGAGCGCGTTATTTTGCTGAAACCACCGCCCTGCGCCCGGATTGCGCCATCATTGGCGAACCAACGTCGCTGCAACCGGTACGCGCGCATAAAGGCCACATCTCAAATGCCATTCGAATTATGGGTCAATCGGGCCACTCCAGCGATCCGTCGCGCGGGGTTAACGCTATCGAACTGATGCACGACGCCATCGGCCATATTTTGCAATTGCGCGATAACCTGAAAGAACGCTATCACTATGAAGCGTTTACCGTGCCGTATCCCACGCTCAACCTCGGGCATATTCACGGTGGCGACGCCTCTAACCGTATTTGCGCTTGCTGCGAGTTGCATATGGACATTCGTCCGTTGCCTGGCATGACGCTCAACGAGCTTAACGGCTTGCTCAACGACGCGCTGGCTCCGGTGAGCGAACGCTGGCCGGGCCGTCTGACGGTCGAAGAGTTGCACCCACCGATCCCTGGCTATGAATGCCCACCGAACCACCAACTGGTTGAAGTAGTTGAGAAATTACTCGGCGCACAGACCGAAGTGGTGAACTACTGTACCGAAGCGCCGTTTATTCAAACGTTATGCCCGACGCTGGTTCTGGGGCCTGGCTCAATTAATCAGGCTCATCAGCCTGATGAATATTTGGAGACGAGGTTTATCAAGCCCACCCGTGAGCTGATCACCCAGGTAATCCACCATTTTTGCTGGCATTAAAACGTAGGCCGGATAAGGCGCTTGCGCCGCATCCGGCACTGTTGCCAAACTCCAGTGCCGCAATAATGTCGGATGCGATGCTTGCACATCTTATCCGATCTACAGTGACTCAAACGATGCTCAACCGTAGGCCGGATAAGGCGCTTGCGCCGCATCCGGCACTGTTGTCAAACTCCAGTGCCGCAATAATGTCGGATGCGATGCTTGCGCATCTTATCCGACCTACACCTTTGGTGTTATGTATGGTGATTTTTTAACATTCCCATAAGTTACGCTTATTTAAAGCGTCGTGAATTTAATGGCGTAAATTCCTGCTATTTATTCGTTTGCTGAAGCGATTTCGCAGCATTTGACGTCACCGCTTTTACGTGGCTTTATAAAAGACGACGAAAAGCAAAGCCCGAGCATATTCGCGCCAATGCGACGTGAAGGATACAGGGCTATCAAACGATAAGATGGGTATCTGGGGTCATATGAACGAACAATATTCCGCATTGCGTAGTAATGTCAGTATGCTCGGCAAAGTGCTGGGAGAAACCATCAAGGATGCGTTGGGAGAACACATTCTTGAACGCGTAGAAACTATCCGTAAGTTGTCCAAATCTTCACGCGCTGGCAATGATGCTAACCGCCAGGAGTTACTCACCACTTTACAAAATTTGTCGAACGACGAGCTGCTGCCCGTTGCCCGTGCGTTTAGTCAGTTCCTGAACCTGGCCAACACCGCCGAGCAATACCACAGCATTTCGCCGAAAGGCGAAGCTGCCAGCAACCCGGAAGTGATCGCCCGCACCCTGCGTAAACTGAAAAACCAGCCGGAACTGAGCGAAGACACCATCAAAAAAGCAGTGGAATCGCTGTCGCTGGAACTGGTCCTCACGGCTCACCCAACCGAAATTACCCGTCGTACACTGATCCACAAAATGGTGGAAGTGAACGCCTGCTTAAAGCAGCTCGATAACAAAGATATCGCCGACTACGAACACCACCAGCTGATGCGCCGCCTGCGTCAGTTGATCGCTCAGTCCTGGCATACTGATGAAATCCGTAAGCTGCGTCCAACTCCGGTTGATGAAGCCAAATGGGGCTTTGCCGTAGTAGAAAACAGCCTGTGGCAAGGCGTACCGAATTACCTGCGCGAATTGAACGAACAACTGGAAGAGAACCTCGGCTACAAACTGCCCGTCGAATTTGTTCCGGTACGTTTTACCTCGTGGATGGGCGGTGACCGCGACGGCAACCCGAACGTCACTGCCGATATCACCCGCCACGTCCTGCTGCTCAGCCGCTGGAAAGCCACCGATCTGTTCCTGAAAGATATTCAGGTTCTGGTTTCTGAACTGTCGATGGTTGAGGCCACCCCAGAACTGCTGGCGCTGGTTGGTGAAGAAGGTGCCGCAGAACCGTATCGCTATCTGATGAAAAACCTGCGTTCTCGCCTGATGGCGACACAGGCCTGGCTGGAAGCGCGTCTGAAAGGTGAAGAACTTCCGAAGCCGGAAGGTCTGCTGACGCAGAATGAAGAACTGTGGGAACCGCTCTACGCTTGCTACCAGTCACTTCAGGCGTGTGGTATGGGCATTATTGCTAACGGCGATCTGCTCGACACTCTGCGCCGCGTGAAATGTTTCGGCGTACCGCTGGTGCGTATTGATATTCGCCAGGAGAGCACTCGTCATACCGAAGCATTGGGCGAGCTGACCCGCTACCTCGGCATTGGCGACTACGAAAGCTGGTCAGAGGCCGACAAGCAGGCATTCCTGATCCGCGAACTGAACTCCAAACGCCCGCTGCTGCCGCGCAACTGGCAACCAAGCGCCGAAACGCGCGAAGTGCTTGATACCTGTCAGGTGATTGCCGAAGCGCCGCAAGGCTCCATTGCCGCCTACGTGATCTCGATGGCGAAAACGCCGTCCGACGTACTGGCAGTCCACCTGCTGCTGAAAGAAGCGGGTATCGGGTTTGCGATGCCGGTCGCACCGCTGTTTGAAACCCTTGATGACCTGAACAACGCCAACGATGTCATGACCCAGTTGCTGAATATCGACTGGTATCGCGGTCTGATTCAGGGCAAGCAGATGGTGATGATTGGCTATTCCGACTCAGCAAAAGATGCGGGTGTGATGGCGGCCTCCTGGGCGCAATATCAGGCACAGGACGCGTTAATCAAAACCTGCGAAAAAGCGGGCATTGAACTGACGCTGTTCCACGGTCGCGGTGGTTCCATTGGTCGCGGCGGTGCACCAGCCCATGCGGCGCTGCTGTCACAACCGCCAGGAAGCCTGAAAGGTGGCCTGCGCGTGACTGAACAGGGCGAGATGATCCGCTTTAAATATGGTCTGCCAGAAATCACCGTCAGCAGCCTGTCGCTTTACACCGGGGCGATTCTGGAAGCCAACCTGCTGCCACCACCTGAGCCGAAAGAGAGCTGGCGTCGCATTATGGATGAACTATCGGTCATCTCTTGCGATCTCTACCGTGGCTACGTGCGTGAAAACAAAGACTTTGTCCCTTACTTCCGCTCCGCTACGCCAGAACAGGAATTGGGCAAACTGCCGTTGGGTTCACGTCCGGCGAAACGTCGCCCAACCGGCGGTGTCGAATCTCTGCGCGCCATTCCGTGGATTTTTGCCTGGACGCAAAACCGCCTGATGCTCCCAGCCTGGCTGGGCGCGGGTACCGCACTGCAAAAAGTGGTGGAAGATGGTAAACAGAGCGAGCTGGAAGCCATGTGCCGCGACTGGCCATTCTTCTCAACGCGTCTGGGAATGCTGGAAATGGTCTTCGCCAAAGCAGACCTGTGGCTGGCGGAATACTATGACCAGCGCCTGGTAGACAAAGCTCTGTGGCCGTTAGGTAAAGAGTTGCGCAATCTGCAAGAAGAAGACATCAAAGTGGTGCTGGCAATTGCCAACGATTCCCATCTGATGGCCGATCTGCCGTGGATTGCCGAGTCTATTCAGCTACGAAATATATACACTGACCCGCTGAACGTACTGCAGGCAGAGTTGCTGCATCGTTCGCGCCTGGCAGAAAAAGAAGGACATGAGCCGGATCCCCGCGTCGAACAAGCGTTGATGGTCACTATTGCCGGAATTGCGGCAGGTATGCGTAATACTGGCTAACTTCCCTCCTCTATCAACCCTCGTGCTATAGCGCGAGGGTTTTCTGAAATACTTCTGTTCTAACACCTTCGTTTTCAATATATTTCTGTCTGCATTTCACCCAGATTCTGGATATCCCTTCAGATATCCTTAAGGTTTTGTCCTTACATTCGGCGCTATTATCCAAAACGGGTTCTTACTATGCATTCCACTGAAGTCCAGACTAAACCCATTTTTAGCTGGAAAGCCCTGGGTTGGGCACTGCTCTACTTTTGGTTTTTCTCTACCCTGTTACAGGCCATTATTTACATTAGCGGCTACAGCGGCACCAACGGCATTCGCGACTCGCTGCTGTTCAGTTCGCTATGGTTGATCCCAGTATTCCTCTTTCCGAAGCGGATTAAGTTTATCGCCGCGGTAATTGGTGTAATGCTATGGGCGGCTTCTCTGGCTGCATTGTGCTACTACGTCATATACGGTCAGGAGTTCTCGCAGAGCGTTCTGTTTGTGATGTTTGAAACCAACACCAACGAAGCCAGCGAGTACTTAAGCCAGTATTTCAGTCTGAAGATTGTGCTTATTGCCCTGGCCTATACGGCGGTGGCAATTTTGCTGTGGACGCGCCTGCGCCCGGTCTATATTCCAAAGCCGTGGCGTTATATCGTCTCTTTTGCCCTGCTTTATGGTTTGATTCTGCACCCTATCGCCATGAACACGTTTATCAAACACAAGCCGTTTGAGAAAACGTTGGATAACCTGGCATCACGCATGGAACCTGCTGCACCGTGGCAATTTCTGACTGGTTATTATCAGTATCGTCAGCAACTTAACTCACTGACGAAGCTACTGAATGAAAATAACGCGTTACCGCCACTGGCTAATTTCAAAGACGAATCGGGTAACGAACCGCGCACCTTAGTGCTGGTGATTGGCGAGTCGACCCAGCGTGGACGCATGAGCTTATATGGCTATCCGCGTGAAACCACGCCAGAACTGGATGCGCTGCATAAAACCGATCCGAACCTGACGGTGTTCAATAACGTGGTCACATCGCGTCCGTACACCATTGAAATCCTGCAACAGGCGCTGACCTTTGCCAACGAAAAGAACCCGGACCTGTATCTGACGCAGCCGTCGCTGATGAACATGATGAAACAGGCTGGTTATAAAACCTTCTGGATCACCAACCAGCAGACGATGACTGCCCGCAATACCATGCTGACGGTATTTTCGCGCCAGACCGACAAGCAGTACTACATGAACCAGCAACGTACGCAGAGTGCGCGTGAATACGACACCAACGTGCTGAAGCCGTTCCTGGAAGTGCTGAATGACCCGGCGCCGAAGAAACTGATCATCGTTCATCTGCTGGGTACGCATATCAAATACAAATACCGCTACCCGGAAAATCAGGGCAAATTTGATAGCAATACCGATCATGTTCCGCCAGGATTAAGCGCCGAAGAGCTGGAGTCATATAACGATTATGACAATGCTAACCTGTATAACGATCATGTGGTTGCCAGCCTGATTAAAGACTTTAAAGCAGCAGACCCGAACGGATTCCTGGTTTATTTCTCTGACCACGGTGAAGAGGTTTACGACACGCCGCCGCACAAAACTCAGGGGCGTAATGAAGACAACCCGACGCGCCACATGTACACCATTCCATTCCTGCTATGGACGTCAGAGAAATGGCAGGCCACACATCCGCGTGATTTCTCGCAGGATGTTGATCGTAAATACAGCCTGGCGGAGCTGATCCACACCTGGTCGGATTTGGCGGGCTTATCTTACGACGGTTACGATCCAACCCGTTCAGTGGTGAACCCGCAGTTCAAAGAAACCACCCGCTGGATTGGTAATCCGTATAAGAAAAATGCGCTGATCGACTACGACACGCTGCCGTATGGCGATCAGGTGGGGAATCAGTAATTATCAGCCAGGTGCTATTTGCCGGATGCGACGCTTGACGCGTCTTATCCGGCCTACAGATGGCTGGATAAGGCGTTTACGCCGCATCCGGCAATACAAGGCGACTGAAACTGGCGCAATGTTTACATCGAACTCCCCTCAGGCCACACTTTTCAGGTGGCCTTTTTTAATAATGCCAGTTACTGTTTTCCCGTCTACATACCTAAGGGAATAACATGTATCACGACGTCAGCTATCTGCTCTCCCGCCTGATCAACGGCCCGCTGTCCCTGCGCCAGATTTACTTTGCCAGCAGTAACGGCCCGGTGCCCGATCTTGCGTATCAGGTCGATTTTCCACGGCTGGAAATTGTGCTGGAAGGTGAGTTTGTTGATACCGGCGCTGGAGCAACGTTAGTTCCCGGCGATGTGCTGTACGTTCCTGCTGGTGGCTGGAATTTTCCACAATGGCAAGCCCCCGCCACTACCTTTAGCGTGCTGTTTGGCAAACAGCAACTCGGCTTCAGCGTCGTGCAATGGGATGGCAAACAATATCAAAATCTGGCGAAGCAACACGTCGCCCGACGCGGCCCACGCATAGGTTCTTTTCTGCTACAAACGCTCAATGAAATGCAAATGCAGCCGCAGGAGCAGCAAACGGCAAAGCTTATCGTCGCCAGCCTGCTTAGCCACTGCCGCGATTTGCTTGGTAGCCAAATCCAGACCGCCTCACGCAGCCAGGCATTATTCGAAGCTATTCGCGATTATATCGACGAACGCTATGCCTCCGCGCTTACCCGCGAATCTGTCGCACAGGCATTCTATATTTCGCCAAATTACCTCTCGCACCTGTTTCAAAAAACGGGGGCCATTGGTTTTAACGAATACCTGAATCACACGCGACTGGAGCACGCTAAGACGTTATTGAAAGGCTATGACCTGAAGGTAAAAGAAGTGGCGCACGCCTGCGGCTTTGTTGACAGCAACTACTTTTGCCGTCTGTTTCGTAAAAATACCGAACGCTCGCCGTCGGAATATCGTCGGCAGTACCACAGCCAACTGACAGAAAAACCGACTACTCCAGAATAAGATGGGTTTGCTGTGGCGCAGAAAGCACTTTGCGCACTGCGCTCATCACCCGCTGCGGCTCACGCAGGAACGCGTAGATGCTGCATTGCACATAGCGGCAATGTTCAAATCGCTCGGCACCGGCAAGCTCGATATCCGTAATCAACAGAGCAACATCCGCCCGACGGATATCCTCGTCCGCTAAACGATTCTCCGTTCCCAGCGCGCCCTGAGTTTCAATGCTGACTCCCCACTTCTCTAACAGGCACAACTTTTCCAGCCGTTCCGCCGCCATATAAGTATGCGCCACGCCGCTCACGCAGGCGGTTACTGCCACCAGGTATGCCATTTTAACCTCCCACGGTAACCTGAAATCCGGCCCGTTCTGCCATTTCGCGCATCGTTGCCACATCGGCTGACGACGGCGCAGCAACGTCTTTCATCGACCATGTTTTCCCCAGCAGGCGGTATTTCGGCTCGCCGTACTGATGAAACGGTAACAGATGGATCTGCCTGATATTCAGCGTGATCAGCACGTCCAGCGCCTGCTGCATATTCTCCCGGCTGAGCGTGAAACCAGGGATCAGCGGTAAACGCGGGATCACGTTGACACCCTCACTCACCAGCAAACGCAGATTCTCCAGCACGCGTGGCAGGTTCATCTTCACCACATCCCGCGCCTGAGTCGCGTCCATAATTTTTAAATCGAACAATACTTCATCGCACAATTTCGCCAGCGGTAACAGCTTGCTGGCTGGCGCGTCTCCGGCAGTTTCGATGGCGCATGACACACCCCACAACCGAAGCCGCTGTAAAAAACGGGTAGCAAACTCCGCCTGCATTAACACTTCGCCGCCAGAAAGCGTGACGCCGCCGCCGGACGTGCGAAAGAAAATGTCATCTTTCATCACTTCCCGTTCCAGCGCGTCAAGGCTGATATCGCGACCAATCCGTTCAAACGCCCCGGAGGGGCATTCATCTGCATCGCGTAAACATTTTGCGCAGTGCAGGCATTTCGCATCTCTGCGCACCGTCTGGATTTTGCCGGAGATCGACTCCGGATTAGCACACCACGGGCAAAGATGTGGACAGCCTTTAAAAAAGACCACCGTACGAATGCCCTCGCCGTCATTCAGTGAATAACGCTGAATGTTGAAAATGCGCGCCACATCATCGCGGCGCGTTTCCACAACGTTACAGCTGATGCGCTGTCCGGCGGATGATGTCATCCTGGATCTCCTTCGACAGTTCGACAAAGAAGGCGCTGTATCCGGCAACGCGCACCACCAGCCCGGCATAGTCCTGTGGGCGCTGTTGCGCTTCCCGCAACGTGTCAGCGTTCACCACGTTAAACTGAATATGTTGTAACTTAAGCTGGGTAAATGCCCGTAAGAAGTCGGCCAGTTTGCGTAATCCCGCTTCACCTTCCAGGGTCGTCGGGGTGAATTTCACGTTCAGCAACGTACCGTTAGACAGCAGCGTGTTATCGAGCTTACTGACTGACTTCAGTACCGCCGTTGGCCCTTGTGCGTCCTGGCCCAGCATGGGTGACAAGCCGCCGTCTGCCAGCTGTTCCCCGGCAAAACGACCGTCTGGCGTCGCGCCAACCACCGATCCCAACGGGACGTGAGCAGAAACGGTATACGATCCCGGCGTGAAGTAGCCGCCGCGCGGGTTCTGGTATTTTTCCACTTCTTTGCAGTAGTGGCGCAACAGTTCGGCGCTGATGTTATCCACCTCGTCGATATCATTACCGTATTTCTCGAAGCGGTTAATTAAGCGAGCACGGACTTTTTCGCCTTCTGGCGTTGCGAAGTTGGCTTTTAATACCGACAGCAATTCGTCAAAACTTAAACGCTGTTGATCAAAAACCATCCCTTTCAACGCATGGAGAGAATCGCTCAGGTTGGCGATACCAATTCCCTGTACGCCGGAGAAGTTATAACGCGCGCCGCCATCGGTAATATCGCGACCTTTTTCCAGACAATCGCTGATAAAAGACGAGAGCAGCGGTACAGGTGCCCAGTCGCGATGGCCGATATCACAAATATTGCTGCCCTCAACCATCAGGGTGATGTAGTGGCTGATCTTGGCGCGGATCTGCTCCAGTAAACCTTCATAAGTCAGCGCAGCATTGCCTTCATTTTCATGCAGGCAGATTTCCATCACTTTCAGCAGATTAAACATCGCGATGTCATGCAAGCCGTAGGTTCTGCCGGGAATAGATAATTCCACACAGCCCACTACGGAATAGTCGCGCGCATCTTCCAGCGAAACGCCACGGTTGAGGAACGCTGGCACCACCACTTCATCGTTAAAGATTTGCGGAATACCGGTGCCGAGGCGAATGGTTTCTGCGGTTTTCATCAGGAACGGCGTGTCGATCAAGGCGTTAGTGCGCACCCCTAGGTTCGGTTGCGGTAATTGTACGCTTTGATAGGCATCGAGGCAGAGGAACGAAAGCACGTTCACCGCGCTACGTCCGTTCTCGGTTAACCCGCCGAGCAGTGCGGTATAGCCAGTCGGGAAACCTGCGAAATAACGCGCGCTGCTGGTGGAGCGCAACAGCACAATGTCGTTGCATTTCACCCATAAAGATTCGAGCAGTTCTTTCAGAAACGCCGGATCTTCGCCCTGGGTTAAAGATGCCTGATAGAACGGCAACATATACTGGTCGAAGCGCCCCAGCGACAGCGAACTGGCGTTGGATTCGTATTGCAGGATGATGTTCATGTACCAGAACAACTGGCACGCCTGCCAGAACGTCTGCGGCTTATGTTCGGCGTTATGGCGGGAGATCTCCGCAATAGTCAGCAGTTCTTCGCGACGCTGGGCATCTGTGCAGTTTGCCGCCATCGTTTCCGCCAGTTCGGCGTAACGCAAAATGTGTTTCCGCGAGGCTTCCAGCAGTAACAGCGCTGCCTGATAAAAGTGATTCACCGGCTGTTGCTGACAATGTTGCTGCATTTGCGCCACCAGCTCACCCAGCCCGTGATTCAGCAGGCGCGGGTAATCAATAATAATGTGCCCCTGGCCTTTATCCGTCTGGTTGATGCTGAAAATCTGCGTGCTGGTCGCGGCTTTTACTTCATCCGTCATCTGCCCGTTGATGAAATCTTTCATCGAACGTTTTTCCCAGTACGGGAACAACTCTTCGCGGTAGATACGTTTATCTTCTTCGCTGATAGCAAAGCGGTCCTGCGGACGCGTCGGGAATTGATCCAGCTCTTTCAGCAGCCAGTAAGGGTCCATTTCCGGCGACATAATCCCGGCGCGCGGTTTTACGGTGCGGTTACCGGCAATCAGTTCTTCATCACGAATCGAAATTTCAACATGTTCAAGGATATACGCTGTTGCTTTCGCCCGGCGCAATATCACCGGTTCGCCTTCGGTTTGCCGATGGCTGGCGGTATAAAGCAGCGCACGCTCCAGCGAGATTTCACGGGTATTGGCAAACAGTGCAGTTTTGAGGCGAGAGATACGATTCGTCATGAGGAACTCCTGTGGGAAAGCGAACCCGCCCTTACGGGCGGGATAAGAACTTAAGCGGTTTGCGCCAGGTGAGCTTCAATTTTGCTCATAATGGCGTCAGCGCGTTTTACCGCGTCGCTGATGTTGACGCGCACAATGGTCTTGCCAGCAAAACGCTCTTCAAACTTGATGCCGATATCTTTGGTCAGAATCACCATATCGGCGCTCGCCACATCTTCCGCAGTCAGTTCGTTTTCCAGACCAATCGAGCCCTGGGTTTCTACTTTCACTTCCCAGCCTTTTGCTTTCGCGGCACTTTCCAGCGCCTCTGCCGCCATATAAGTATGGGCAACACCAGATGGACACGCGGTTACTGCAATAATTTTCGTCATGGCTCGTTCCTCAATTAATTAATTTCAAAATCCAAATCCAGATCGTCTTCTTTTTCATCAGTAGAAGATCCATTTTTACGCGCCAGACTTTTCAGCACGTTCACACAAACAGCCGTCACCACTGCTCCGACAGCCACTGCTGCGATATAACCCAGCTTGCCTTCAACCACCGGCAGTACAATCAGACCACCCCAGCCTGCATAGCACTGCGCACCGACCAGCGCCGCAGTTACCGCACCACAAACAGAACCGACCATGATGGAAGGAATGACACGCAACGGATCGGCAGCGGCGAAAGGAATCGCCCCTTCAGTAACCCCAACGCACCCCATCACCAGCGCCGCTTTACCGGTTTCGCGCTCTTCTGCGGAGAAATTTTTACGACCAATCAGCGTCGCCAGCCCCATCCCCAGCGGCGGGATACAAATACCCACGGCAGCAATGGCCACCACGGTATAAACACCCTGAGCAACGCAAATCAGCATGAAGGCATAGGCCACTTTGTTAACCGGACCGCCCATATCGAACGCCAGCATCAGACCCATGATCACCGCCAGCATAACAATGCTGCCCTGCTGCATCCCCTGAAGCCACTGAGTCAGGCTGTTGGTCAACGCTCCCACCGGCTCGCCCAGACCCCACATCATGATGCCTGCGGTAATCAGTGTGCCGACGATCGGAATGATGAAGATGGGCATCACCGAGCGCAGAACTTTATGCACCGGAATTTTCTTCAGGTAATGCACCACGATGCCGCCGATAATCCCGGCGATCAGCGCACCAAAGAAGCCCGCGCCAAAGCTGTTACCAACCCAGGCACCGATAGCGCACGGTGCCAGCGCAGAACGCTCTGCAATGGAATAACCGATGTAAGCGGCGAGGAAAGGCACCATCAACGTCAAACCTGCAACACCGATATCAAACAGTTTTTTCAGATTCGGATCGGCTACGGCATCCGGCACTGCGCCTTTGCCATACAACATGACGGAAACCGCCAGCAAAATACCACCCGATACCACGAAGGGAATCATGTGTGAAACGCCCGTCATTAAATGCTGACGGGTGTTTTTCAGGATCTGTACCAACTCATTCATAAGCTGCTCCCAGGCTTACCCAAGCCTATGTCCATATTTTTTGATGGGAGAAACAATAGGCAATCGCAGGCAGGTCAAACAGTGGATAAAAAGGCCATTTACTGGACTTTTGTAATGTCAGTACAAAAATGCGATCCGCCTCATAACTTGCGTTAACTCGGAATCATGCCGGAATGGCGCGTCTTGTGAGACGCGTCGCAAATTAGCGGTTACATTACATTTGTCCAGCTTTTGGCAGATTTGTCACATGGCAGGCCGTTGCCGTGCGCTCTTATCCTGTAAACAGAAAACCGTACCGGGAGAGAGGCAATGGCCCTGATTGTGGAATTTATTTGTGAGCTGCCTAACGGCGTACATGCGCGTCCGGCAAGCCACGTTGAAACGCTGTGTAATACTTTTTCATCTCAAATTGAGTGGCATAACCTGCGTACTGAACGTAAAGGTGACGCCAAAAGCGCCCTGGCGCTGATTGGCACCGATACGCTGGTGGGCGATAACTGCCAGTTACTGATTTCCGGGGCCGACGAACAAGAAGCGCACCAGCGTTTGAGCCAATGGCTGCGTGATGAATTCCCCCACTGCGACGCGCCGCTGGCGGAAGTAAAATCTGATGAACTGGAGCCGCTGCCGGTTTCACTCACTAATTTGAATCCACGTATTATTCGCGCCCGCACCGTATGCAGTGGTAGCGCAGGCGGCATTCTGACGCCGATCTCTTCTTTAGATCTCAATGCGCTGGGTAATCTTCCCGCCGCCAAAGGTGTCGACGCCGAGCAATCCGCGCTGGAAAACGGCCTGATGCTGGTGATGAAAAACATTGAGTTTC
Source organism: Escherichia sp. E1V33 (assembly GCF_004211955.1). Lineage (GTDB taxonomy): Bacteria > Pseudomonadota > Gammaproteobacteria > Enterobacterales > Enterobacteriaceae > Escherichia. The sequence continues at coordinate 49,564 of NZ_RHJI01000020.1, read as the reverse complement.
GTCTGCTGGATAGCGACGGTGCCACCAGCGCGATTCTGGAAGCTCACCGATCGCTGGCTGGCGATACCTCTTTACGTCAGCACTTACTGGCAGGCATCAGCGAGGGGTTAAGCTGTGCAGAAGCGATTGTTGCCAGTGCACACCACTTCTGCGAAGAGTTCGCCCGTTCCAGCAGCAGCTACCTGCAAGAACGTGCCCTGGACGTACGCGACGTCTGCTTCCAGTTACTCCAGCAAATCTACGGTGAGCAACGCTTCCCGGCACCGGGCAAACTGACGCAGCCCGCCATTTGTATGGCTGATGAACTGACCCCCAGCCAGTTCCTCGAACTGGATAAAAATCACCTCAAAGGTCTGTTACTGAAAAGCGGCGGCACCACCTCACACACGGTGATCCTTGCCCGTTCGTTCAACATTCCCACGCTGGTTGGTGTAGATATTGATGCCCTCACTCCGTGGCAGCATCAAACGATTTATATCGACGGCAACGCTGGGGCGATTGTGGTTGAGCCAGGGGAAGCCGTAGCCCGTTATTATCAGCAAGAAGCCCGCGTACAGGACGCCCTTCGTGAGCAACAGCGTGTCTGGTTGACCCAACAAGCCCGTACCGCTGACGGTATCCGCATTGAAATTGCCGCTAACATCGCTCACTCCGTGGAAGCACAGGCCGCATTCGGCAATGGTGCGGAAGGCGTCGGTTTGTTCCGCACTGAAATGCTCTATATGGATCGCACCAGCGCACCGGGCGAAAGCGAGCTGTACAACATTTTTTGTCAGGCGCTGGAGTCCGCCAACGGACGCAGCATTATTGTGCGCACTATGGATATTGGCGGTGACAAACCTGTTGATTATCTGAACATTCCGGCAGAAGCTAACCCGTTCCTCGGTTATCGCGCGGTGCGTATTTATGAAGAATACGCCTCGCTGTTCACCACACAACTACGGTCGATCCTCCGTGCCTCTGCTCACGGCAGCCTGAAAATCATGATCCCGATGATCTCCTCAATGGAAGAGATCTTATGGGTGAAAGAAAAACTGGCGGAAGCCAAACAGCAACTGCGTAACGAACACATTCCGTTTGATGAGAAGATCCAGCTCGGCATCATGCTGGAAGTGCCGTCGGTGATGTTCATCATCGATCAATGCTGCGAAGAGATTGATTTCTTTAGTATTGGTAGTAATGACCTGACGCAATATCTGCTGGCAGTGGATCGCGATAACGCTAAGGTTACTCGTCACTACAACAGCCTGAATCCGGCATTCTTGCGGGCGCTCGATTACGCCGTGCAGGCGGTGCATCGCCAGGGCAAATGGATTGGTCTGTGCGGTGAACTGGGAGCGAAAGGTTCCGTGCTGCCGTTGCTGATCGGTTTAGGGCTGGATGAGCTGAGCATGAGCGCACCGTCAATTCCGGCAGCGAAAGCGCGAATGGCGCAACTTGATAGCCGTGAGTGCCGCCAGTTGCTCAACCAGGCAATGGCCTGCCGTACTTCGCTGGAAGTGGAACACCTGCTGGCGCAATTCCGCATGACCCAACAGGACGCGCCGCTGGTCACCGCTGAGTGCATCACGCTGGAAAGCGACTGGCGCAGCAAAGAAGAAGTGCTCAAAGGCATGACCGATAACCTGCTGCTGGCGGGCCGCTGTCGCTATCCGCGTAAACTGGAAGCCGACTTGTGGGCGCGCGAGGCAGTCTTCTCTACCGGTCTGGGCTTTAGTTTTGCCATTCCGCACAGCAAATCAGAACATATTGAGCAATCCACCATCAGCGTCGCACGTTTGCAAGCGCCGGTACGCTGGGGCGATGATGAAGCGCAATTCATCATTATGTTAACCCTGAATAAACACGCCGCAGGCGATCAGCATATGCGCATTTTCTCGCGCCTCGCTCGTCGCATCATGCACGAAGAATTCCGTAACGCGCTGGTTAACGCCGCCTCTGCCGACGCTATCGCCAGCCTGCTGCAACATGAACTGGAACTGTAAAAGGAAACATCATGGAACTGTATCTGGACACCGCTAACGTCGCAGAAGTCGAACGTCTGGCACGCATATTCCCGATTGCCGGGGTGACAACTAACCCGAGCATTATCGCTGCCAGCAAGGAGTCCATCTGGGAAGTGCTGCCGCGTCTGCAAAAAGCGATTGGTGATGAGTGCATTCTGTTTGCTCAGACCATGAGCCGCGACGCGCAGGGGATGGTGGAAGAAGCGAAGCGTCTGCGCGACGCCATTCCGGGCATTGTGGTGAAAATCCCGGTGACTTCCGAAGGTCTGGCAGCAATTAAAATACTGAAAAAAGAGGGGATTACTACACTTGGCACCGCTGTATATAGCGCCGCACAAGGGTTATTAGCCGCACTGGCAGGGGCAAAATACGTTGCTCCGTATGTTAACCGCGTAGATGCCCAGGGCGGGGACGGCATTCGTACGGTTCAGGAGCTGCAAGCGCTGTTAGAAATGCACGCACCAGAAAGCATGGTGCTGGCGGCCAGCTTTAAAACGCCGCGTCAGGCGCTGGACTGTTTACTGGCAGGATGTGAGTCCATCACGCTGCCTTTAGATGTAGCGCAACAAATGCTCAACACCCCTGCGGTAGAGTCAGCTATAGAGAAGTTCGAACACGACTGGAATGCCGCATTTGGCACTACTCATTTCTAAAGGAGCAATTATGGACCGCATTATTCAATCACCGGGTAAATACATCCAGGGCTCTGATGTGATTAATCGTCTGGGCGAATACCTGAAGCCGCTGGCAGAACGCTGGTTAGTGGTGGGTGACAAATTTGTTTTAGGTTTTGCCCAATCCACTGTCGAGAAAAGCTTTAAAGATGCTGGACTGGTAGTAAAAATTGCGCCGTTTGGTGGCGAATGTTCACAAAATGAGATCGACCGTCTGCGTGGCATTGCGGAAACAGCTCAGTGTGGCGCAATTCTCGGTATCGGCGGCGGTAAAACCCTCGATACAGCCAAAGCACTGGCACATTTCATGGGTGTTCCGGTCGCCATTGCCCCGACCATTGCTTCAACCGACGCACCTTGTAGCGCTCTTTCCGTTATCTACACTGACGAAGGTGAATTTGACCGCTATCTGCTGCTGCCAAATAACCCGAATATGGTGATTGTCGATACTAAAATCGTCGCGGGCGCACCTGCGCGTCTGTTAGCGGCGGGTATCGGCGATGCGCTGGCGACCTGGTTTGAAGCGCGTGCCTGCTCTCGTAGCGGTGCGACCACCATGGCGGGCGGCAAGTGCACTCAGGCGGCGCTGGCGCTGGCTGAACTGTGCTACAACACCTTGCTGGAAGAAGGCGAAAAAGCGATGCTCGCCGCCGAACAGCATGTAGTGACTCCGGCACTGGAACGCGTGATTGAAGCGAACACTTATTTAAGCGGTGTTGGCTTTGAAAGCGGTGGTCTGGCGGCAGCGCACGCGGTGCATAATGGCCTGACTGCCATTCCTGATGCCCATCACTATTATCACGGTGAAAAAGTGGCATTCGGTACGCTGACGCAGCTGGTTCTGGAAAATGCGCCGGTGGAGGAAATCGAAACCGTAGCTGCCCTTAGCCATGCGGTAGGTTTGCCAATAACTCTCGCTCAACTGGATATTAAAGAAGATGTCCCGGCGAAAATGCGAATTGTGGCAGAAGCGGCATGTGCAGAAGGTGAAACCATTCACAACATGCCTGGCGGCGCGACGCCAGATCAGGTTTACGCCGCACTGCTGGTAGCTGACCAGTACGGGCAGCGTTTCCTGCAAGAGTGGGAATAACCTACTCCAAACTCCCGGCTTGTCCGGGAGTTTGAACGCAAAATTGCCTGATGCGCTACGCTTATCAGGCCTACGAAATCTCTGCAATATATTGAATTTGCGTACTTTTGTAGGCCGGATAAGGCGTTCACGCCGCATCCGGCACTCTGTGCCAGTAATCTGAAACTCCCTGGTTTTTCGGGAGTTTTTTATCCGTTTCTGGACATTTTCTCCACAGAACAATCGTTAGCCCGGAAGGTCGAATCTGTGACTCTTATTTTCACGGACGGAACAGATGAAAGCTTCACTGGCGCTGGTCAGCCTGCTAACGGCATTTACCAGCCACTCCTTAAAATCTCCCGCCGTTCCACCAACCGTGGTACAAATCCAGGCCAACACTAATCTTGCCATCGCAGACGGTGCCAGACAGCAAATTGGCAGCACGCTATTTTACGATCCGGCGTATGTGCAGCTTACTTATCCTGGCGGTGATGTCCCGCAAGAACGTGGCGTATGTTCCGATGTGGTGATCCGCGCCTTGCGCAGCCAGAAGGTCGATTTGCAGAAACTGGTTCACGAAGATATGGCGAAGAATTTTGCCGAGTACCCGCAAAAATGGAAGTTAAAGCGCCCGGACAGCAACATCGATCACCGTCGGGTGCCTAATCTGGAAACCTGGTTTACCCGCCACGATAAAACACGTCCCACCAGCAAAAACGCCAGTGACTACCAAGCGGGCGATATTGTCTCCTGGCGATTAGATAACGGGCTGGCACATATTGGGGTGGTTTCAGATGGCTTCGCCCGCGACGGTACGCCGCTGGTGATACATAACATTGGCGCAGGCGCGCAGGAAGAAGATGTGCTTTTTAGCTGGCGGATAGTGGGGCATTATCGGTATTTTGCTAAATAAACGATCGCCCCACGTGTAGAAAAAATTCAGATCCTTTTTACGCTGACAGCTTCTTTTTTCTTACGGCTCACCAGCGCCAGTGCCAGTACAATCAGCACAATACCGCTACCTTCAACCGCGCCGGGATTTTCACCAAGCAGCCACCATGAAAAGAGTACGCCGCAAACGGGAACGGCCAGTGTGCTTAAGCTGGCAATACTGGCAGGCAAGTTTTTCAGCACAAACAGCCATAAGCTCCACGCCAGCGCCGTCGCCAGAATCGCACTGTAGGCCAGCGCCCAGAACACGGTGGGCTGCCAGTCAATTTCACGTTGCGGCACCAGTAAAGCGACCACACTCATCAACAGCGCCGCATACAGCATCTGCCAGGATGTTAACGACAATAAATCCACGCGCGGATGACGGGCATACAGACGTTTAGCAACAATCGCGCTCGCCCCCCAACTAACACCGGAGAGGATTGCCAGCATGGCACTTTTCATAGAAGAAAAATCGAGTTGCCACGGCTGCAACACCAAAAATAAGCCGAAAGCGGCAATCAGTATCGCGAAATATTGCCCACGTCGCAGGCGTTCACCGAGAAACAACGCGGCGAAAATCACCACCCAGAACGGCATGGTATAGCTTAGGATCGCCACCTTCCCCGCTCCTCCGCTCACCAGCGCCCACTGCGCCAGGCCAACCATCCCGCAGGTTTGTAACAGGGCAATGGCTAAGGTGTATTTAAACGGCGTCGGGCGCATGCCGCGACCACGTAATAAAAGGACGATGAATAAAACGAGAGCGCCGAAAATGCAGCGTAAGGCGGTAAAGTCGAAGGCACCGATGTAGCTGGTGACTTGCTTCATGAAAATCCAGCTATAACTCCAAATAAGTGTGAGCACAACCAGGCCACTGATTGCCAGTGGGTTGCTCTTTCCTGCGGCAGACATGAGAGATCCAGTGTGTAGTTTTCCTGTGGACACTATACGCCGGTAAAGAAACTTCAGCGACTGCCTGAAAGACAGTCGCTGAAGAAGGTCAGATTACAGCAGGTCGAAACGGTCGAGGTTCATCACTTTCACCCACGCCGCCACAAAGTCTTTAACAAACTTCTCGTGGGCATCGCTGCTGGCGTAAACTTCAGCCACCGCACGCAGGACAGAGTTAGAACCAAATACCAGATCCGCACGGCTGGCCGTGTATTTCACTTCGCCGGTTTCACGGTCACGGCCTTCGAACAGCTCTTTCGATTCGTCCGCCGCTTTCCACTCGTAACGCATATCCAGCAAGTTCACGAAGAAGTCATTGCTCAATACGCCCACGCGGTCAGTGAAGACGCCGTTTTTGCTGCCATCGAAGTTGGCACCCAGTACACGCATCCCGCCCACCAGCGCGGTCATTTCCGGCGCGGTCAGCGTCAGTTGCTGTGCTTTGTCGATCAGCAGTGACTCTGTGGTGGAAACGTCCAGACGTGCGCGGTAGTTACGGAAACCGTCAGCAATTGGCTCCAGCAACTCGAACATTTCGATGTCGGTCTGATCCTGACGCGCATCGACGCGGCCCGGCGTAAACGGTACATGAATGCTCAAACCAGCGGCACTTGCAGCTTTCTCAACGCCAACCACACCTGCCAGCACGATGATATCCGCCAGCGATGCTTTACCAGACTCTTTCTGGATTTTCTCCAGAACTGGCAGTGCACGAACGGCTGCTGCGTTCACATCCCAGTCGCGCTGCGGTGCTAATGCCAGACGCGCACCGTTGGCGCCACCGCGTTTGTCGCCACCACGGAAGGTAGAAGCAGACGCCCAGGCCACCGACACCAGCTCACTAACAGACAGACCAGAATCCGCAATCGCGAATTTCAGATCGATAATGTCCTGCTCGGTCGGGTTGTAGATCGGCTGCGGCAGCGGATCTTGCCAGATCAGATCTTCTTTCGGTACTTCCGGCCCGATGTAGCGAGATTTCGGCCCCATATCCCTGTGCGTCAGTTTAAACCAGGCACGGGCAAAGGCTTCGTTGAACGCCTGCGGATCGTTGAGGAAACGACGAGAGATTTTCTCGAACTCCGGATCAAAACGCAGCGTCAGGTCGGTCACCAGCATTGTCGGTTTACGTTTCTTCGACGGATCAAACGGATCCGGGATAATTTCCGGTGCGTCTACTGCTTCGAACTGGATTGCGCCAGCCGGGCTGCGGGTCTGTACCCACTCATATTTGAACAGGTTCTCGAAGAAATAGTTGCTCCACTGGGTCGGCGTCTGGCTCCAGACCACTTCCAGACCAGAGGTGATGGCATCTGCGCCAACGCCGCTGCCATAAGTGCTCGCCCAGCCTAAACCTTGTTCTTCAATCGGTGCAGCTTCTGGATCAGGACCTACGTTTGATGTCGGACCGGCACCGTGGGTTTTACCCAGCGTATGACCACCCGCAATCAACGCCACGGTTTCTTCGTCGTTCATACCCATGTTGCCGAAGGTCGCGCGGATAGCTGCTGCCGCAGAAAGCGGTTCGCCGCTGTGATCCGGGCCTTCCGGGTTAACGTAAATCAGGCCCATCTCGGTTGCGCCCAGTGGTGCTTTCGCCAGTGCTTCCGGATGACGGTGAGTCAGCCAGGCTTTTTCATCACCCCAGTTAACGTCCAGATCCGGTTCCCAGACGTCTTCACGACCGGCACCAAAACCGAAGGTACGGAAGCCGGAGTTTTCCAGCGCCACGTTCCCCGCAAGGATAAACAGGTCGGCCCAGGATATTTTCTGACCATATTTCTGTTTGATTGGCCACAACAGGCGACGCGCTTTATCGAGGCTGACGTTATCCGGCCAGGAGTTCAGCGGTGCAAAACGTTGCTGACCACGACCCGCGCCGCCGCGCCCGTCGATTGAACGGTAAGTCCCCGCGCCGTGCCAGGCCATACGAATAAACAGGCCAGCGTAGCTGCCCCAGTCGGCTGGCCACCACGGCTGAGATTCTGTCAGCAGGGCTTTCAGATCTTTTTTCAGACCGTAGTAATCTAATTTGCTGAATTCTTTGCGGTAGTCAAAGTCCTCACCCAGTGGGTTAGAACGATTAGAATGTTGGTTTAACAGGTCAACACGGAGTTGATTTGGCCACCAGTCGCGAGTGGTTGTGCCCGCCCCCGCGCTCTGGTCGTGACCGCCCTGATGGAACGGGCATTTGCCAGTGGCTGTCGTGTTATGGATATCGTCTGACGTGCTCATCAATGTGCTCCCCTCTACAGTGTTACCGTTACGATACACAGCGTTAGAGAGAAGTTATAATTGAATTAATCCACGGATGCGATAGTTGAGATCTTACATATTGTTGGTTAAAGAGATGTAGATCAAATTGATCGTAATTAAGCCTTTATGAGTATGTCTGATTTCGGACAAATGCTTTATAAAAAAAGGTTTTAGCTTGGTATCCTTCAAGTAATGAGGGAGAAAACAAGGCTGATAACCTTATTTTCCCGCCCTCATTTCGAGGCAGCATTTTGTGCTCTGTTTAAAATTTGTGATCACTGTGTGATTTTTACAAAAGCCACAATACTTATAAACCAGGTCGAACACCCAGCGTATGGCAAATCGCGTAACTCATTTCAGCACGGTTAAGCGTATAGAAGTGGAAATCTTTCACTCCTTCACGGCTTAAAATCTTCACCATATCCATGGCGATATTCGCGCCCACCAGCTTGCGGGTTTCGGCATCGTCATCCAGCCCGTCAAACATTTGCGCCATCCACGCCGGAATACGCACGTTGGTCATATCGGCAAATTTCTTCGCCTGTTTAAAGTTAGATACCGGCAAAATTCCCGGAATAATTTCCACATCAATGCCCGCCGATACACAACGGTCACGAAAACGCAGGTAGCTTTCGACATCGAAGAAGAACTGAGTAATCGCGCGGTTGGCTCCGGCATCCACTTTGCGTTTCAGGTTAAGCAAATCCGCCTGAGCGCTTTTTGCTTCCGGGTGAACTTCCGGATACGCCGCCACGGAGATATCGAAATCTGCCACTTCTTTTAACAGCGTCACCAGGTCAGAAGCATACATTTCTGGCTTACCACTTCCCGGCGGCAGGTCACCACGCAGCGCCACGATATGGCGAATACCGTTATTCCAGTAGTCGCGGGCGATGGTCCGCAGCTCGTCGGGCGTCGCATCAATACAGGTAAGATGCGGTGCTGCTTCCAGACCAGTGCGATCTTTAATACCTTTAATAATGCTGTGCGTGCGATCGCGCTCGCCGGAATTTGCGCCATAGGTCACTGAAACAAATTTCGGTTTCAGGCTGCTGAGACGATCGATGGAGTTCCACAGGGTCTGCTCCATTTCACTGGTGCGCGGCGGGAAAAATTCGAACGAAACATTAATCTGCCCCTGGACTTCAGCCAGGCTCTGATTCAGGGCATCCCGCTGGCTGGCGTGAAAAAAGCTCATACCTTACCTCATCAATCGCTTGTAGTTATATGTTGTATTGTGCACATCTATCCGTTTAGACGTCCAGATGTAAAGATGAAGGAAAAGCCGATGGGCGTCAACCGAAAAATGACCAATGATGGTGAGGAAAAATCAGGGAAGATGAATTTTCTTCATCTGTATATGGGAGTAGATAGGTTCTCTCGCATTATCGCGTCGTGAAGTAATGAATAAATGCTTAAGCTATCGGCTGGAAATTTATTTAAATAAGAGTTAATTAATATTCACGACGGTGTTAGCTGAACACTTATTTAAATAAAACAAATAGATACCATAATTTGCATTCATTACTGCATGTTTATTATTTGAACTACTTCAAACTATTAATAATTTTTCAAAAATTATGTTGCAGAGCAATTATGCATCCCCCACGATAAGTAGAACGTTCTACTAGAACGTTCTACTTATACAAAAAAGACTAATTCGCGCAGCTTTATGCGCTATTCGGGGGAAATCAGCATGAGTCTGGTGTCGAGTTTCGTGAAGTCACTTTCTAAATTATCGATGATTGGTCGCGCCCTAATGCTACCAATTTCGCTTCTGCCTGCCGCTGGGTTGTTACTGGCGTTCGGCGATAAATTCCATTTGCCGTTGATGATGAATGCTGGCGGCATTATTTTTGATAACTTGCCGATGCTTTTTGCTATCGGTTCCGCCGTGGGGCTGGCTTCTGAATCGGGAATTGCGGCGTTATCCGCAGCCGTTTCCGTTTTTGTCACCAATATTACCATCAGCACCGTACTTAGCATTACGCCAGAAATGGCCGGGCAAGGCGGCAAATACGCGATGGTGGTGGGGATCCCAACACTGCAAATGGGCGTTTTTGGCGGCCTGATATGCGGGATTCTGGCGGCGTGGTGTTACAACCGTTTTCATACAATGCAATTGCCAGAATTCCTTGGCTTTTTCTCTGGAAAACGCTTTGTGGCTATCGCGACGGCTTTTCTCTCCTTCATTCTTGGCTTGTTACTGCCTTATGTCTGGCAACACATTCAGTCAGGAATCGATGCGTTATCGGTTATCGTTAATGGTAACAACCAGGCAGCATCAACCTTTATTTTTGGTGTAACTGAACGGGCGCTCATTCCGCTTGGCCTGCACCACATCTGGTATCCATCGTTTTGGTATTCTTTTGGGGATTACACTACCCATGCCGGGCAAATGATTCACGGCGATCAGACGATTTGGTTCAAGATGTTGGAAGAAGGGGTGAAATCATTTAGCAGCGACAGTTATCATGACGCTGGTAAATTTATGCAAGGTGAATTCCCACTGATGCTGTTTGCCCTGCCTGCGGCGTGCCTGGCGATGTATCATGAAGCGCACACAAAGAATAAGAAAATTGCCGCCGGTATTCTGTTCTCTGCCGCATTAACCTGTTTTCTGACCGGTATTACAGAACCCGTTGAATTTACATTTATCTTTGTCGCCCCTGTGCTGTATGTCTTCAATGCCATTATGGCGGGCCTTTCCTATATGGCGATGTATCTGCTGCATGCACATATTGCCAAATCCTTCTCTGCGGGGCTTATTGACTATATTTCGTTTGGTATCCTGCCATCCTTTAATGGCTACGAAACCAACTTCCTGAGCGCCATTATCGTCGGCGTGCCAATGGCGGTGATCTACTACTTCACCTTCCGCTTTGTTATTCGTCGTTTTGATGTAAAAACGCCTGGTCGCACCGAAACTACGGTTAGCGCTAATGATAAATCCGATGACGAGCTGGCAACAGAAATCATCACGCTGCTTGGCGGTCAGCAAAACATTAAATCGGTAGGTTCCTGCATCACGCGTTTACGTCTGGAAGTCTCTGATAAAGAAGCGGTGGATCAGGATGGTCTGAATAATATTGGCGCCCGTGGCGTGGTTTTTGTCGGCGATAACGGCATTCAGGTAATTTTTGGCGCGCGAGCGCAATTTATCGCGCAAACCATGTCGACGATGATCGGTAAATAGCCTTAAGATTACTCGATGTCAGAGGTTCTGGTCCCTGACCAGAACCTTCTTGCTATTTAAAGAATCAACGTTGTTCAGGGAGTGAGTTTGAAGAAAGTCAGCATAATTGATGTTGCTAAAAGAGCCGGAGTTTCCGTCTCTACCGTGTCGCTAGTGCTGCGCCAGAAAGGGAAAATCTCAGAGGCGACCATCGGGAAAGTTCATGCTGCTATTGACGAACTGGGCTACGTGCATAATGTTGCCGCCGCTAATTTACGTTCCCACACTTCAAATCTTATCGGACTGATTTTACGTGATTTTAGCGATAGCTTTTCCATCAAAGTGATGGCTAGCATTGTTCAGGAACTGGAAGCCAAGGGCTATATGGTATTCCTTGGGCAACCGCAGAACGAACATGAACATCTTGAACGTTGTTTACTTTCCTTCAAGCAACAAGGTGTTGCCGGAGTGATTTATCTGGCTTCCGATGCGCATCGTGAAACCCTACCCACACTAATCCGCCAGTGTTCGCTTCCCCTTGTCGTCGCGTCACAAACGCCCATCAAAGATGAGTGCAACCTGGTGTTGCGTGACAACCAGCAGGCAGCAAGCCTTGCCACACGTTATTTAATTGAGCGCGGCCATCGTTACATTGCCTATCTTGGTGGCAGAGAAAGCGATCTTATCCGTCAGCAGCGACTGGTTGGTTTTCGCCAGACTCTGGCAAAATTTGGCATTGCCTGTCGTGACGAGTTCACGCCAGCCTGTGACGATGACACCTGGGCCGCCAGCATGGCAACGCGCCAGTTGCTGGAAAATAACAACGCCATTACCGCCCTGCTCTGCCATTCGCCCGACGCTATGATTGGCGGTATCAACGGCATACATCAGGTGGGGCGCACCGTTGGGAAAGACGTCTTTCTGACCCAGCAGGTAGCACTAATTGGTTTTGAAGATATGTTGCATATCAACCTGACCTCTCCTGTTTTCACCTATGTATCTTCCGCCAGTGAAGAAACCGGACGCCAGGCAGCAACCCTGATGATTCGCAAATTAAAAGACCAGGAATTGCAAACCCAAAGAATTGCGCTTTCCGGGGAACTGGTGGTGCGGGAATCGGCGTAATACACATGCCGAATGAGATGTACGTCGACATCGTCATCCGGCAATAAGGTGTAAACCAACTCAATAACTACTTTTATTTGATATCTTTCACGCGCATACCGTTGAGCTGTTCATCCGTGATGGCGTTACCCGCTTTGAAGTAATCAACCACGGCGTGATAAACGTAATAACCGCCCGTTGTGTTGCGCGCTTTCCCCTCGATAAATGCGGTAAAGCCATCACCGCCATCAGCAAGGAAACTCTGAGTAGCAATATGGTAAACCGTCGCATCTTCAATCGGTTTGCCATTCAGAGTCAACGTGATTACGCGCTGACCAACCGGCTTACTGCTGTCGTACTTCATTTCCAGGCCTTTCGATACCTGTAAAACGCCATTACTTAAACTTGCGCCGTGTTCCATCAAACTGCGTAATTGTTTCCCCGAGAGATCCATCGTCACCAGTTCGTTGGGGAACGGGAAGGTACTGATGACGCCGCCCATCGTAATCGCCCCTGCGGGGATCTCATTGCTAATACCGCCAGAGTTGGTTAACGCCAATTGGGTATTTTTACCCGCCGCTACCAATAAAACCGTTAGATGGTATGTTCATTAACGGGCGGAAATAGCAACAAAGCCAAAATACTCTCTTTAGCAACCAGCAGAGAATTTATCTACTGGCTACATAAACAGGCAGAATTTACTCACAGCGCCCCGCTTTCCGCAGGGCGCGTTACGCAAATACTGCTTTCTCTGGCCCAGGATTACAACAACTGCGCCAGCCGATTAATATCCGACTGAATCGCCCCGGCCGTCACGTCGCGCCCTGCGCCAGGTCCGCGGATCACCAGCGGGTTGTCGCGATACCAACGGCTTTCGATGGCAAAGACGTTATCGCACGGCAGCAGTGATGCCAGCGGATGGTCTTCACGCACCGCTTCCACGCCCACACGCGCTTTGCCGTTGGCATCGAAACGCGCCACATAGCGCAGCACCAGCCCCATTTCGCGGGCCGCTTCCAGCCGTTGCACCATCTGCTCGTTAAGTTCATCGCCATTTTCAAAGAAATGGTCGATGCTGCCGCCTTCGCAATGGGCAGGCACCAGTGATTCAACACGCACCTGATCTGGTTCGATGTCGTAACCGGCTTCACGCGCCAGAATCACCAGCTTGCGCATCACGTCTTTGCCGGAGAGATCGTCACGCGGGTCAGGTTCGGTTAAGCCCTGCTGCCACGCCTGATCCACCAGCTCGGTAAACGGCACGCTACCGTCGAATTGCAGGAACAGCCAGGAGAGCGTGCCGGAGAAGATCCCGCTGATCGACAAAATAGTGTCACCGCTGTCGATCAGATCGCGCACAGTGTGGTTGATCGGCAAGCCTGCACCAACGGTGGCGTTGTATAGCCAGTGACGCCCAGTTTTTTCGAAGGCGTCGTGGATCTGGCGATATTTATTGCTGTCGCTGGCTCCCGCCAGTTTGTTGGCACTGATGACGTGGAAACCGTGGCTGGCGAAATCAAGATACTGATCAGCAAGCTGCTGGCTGGCGGTAACGTCCAGCACCACTAAATCATCATACGGATGGGCACACATCCACAGGAACAGCGACTCTTCATCCTGCTCAACCGCTTCATCGTTGAAGAAGGCTAACGCGCGGCTGGCGTCCAGCCCTTCGTAGCTCAACAGGCTGCGGCGGCTGTCCACCACGCCTGCCAGCACAAATTCAAATCCGGTACGCGCCGAAAGCGTGCTCTGCTCGCGGGCGAACAGTTCCAGCCAGCGGGAACCGATATTGCCTTTGCCGAACAATACCAGGCCGATGCGTTTTTCTGCGCGGAAGACGGACTGATGCAGCCCCTGAATCAGGCTTTCGGTTGGTCCGGTGCGCAGTACTGCCACCAGGCTGATACCGTCATCCGACTGCCAGGTAAACTCGACAGGCTGGCCTTTCAGTTGCTGCCAGAAGCGGTGGCAATGCAGCGGGTTACGGGTGACGCCCGCACCAACCATCGCCACCAGCGCCAGCCCCTGACGCAGGCGCAGTTCGCCGGGTAATCCCGCTTCGTCGAGTATTTTCAGCGCACTGTCAGCCACTTCTGAGGTGTAGCAAAATTGCAGCAACTGGCGATCGTTATGTACGCCAACCGCCAACGGACGCACCTGCGCGCGTTTCAGGATTTGGTCGATCTCTTTATGCGCCAGTTTGAAATCCTGACTGGCGGGCACCTGAAACTCAATCAAGCAGACATCATCGTGGCTGGTGACAATACGCGCGCCTGTACCAGAGGCCAGCACGCGCTCAATGCGCGTGGAGCCTTGATCCGGCGTGTAGCTACAGCGCAGTTGCAGATCGATTTCGCTGCCAGAAACCGGCTGTAAAGTACGGGCGTGAAGAACGGGAGCCGCCAGACGCGCCAGTTCGCTGGCTTCATCCAGACGCAGCAATGGCAGCAGGCAGGCATCTTTCACTTTGCGCGGGTCGGCACTGTATACCCCGGCGACGTCGCTCCAGATGGTTACGCGAGAAACACCCGCCAGCGCACCGATTTGTGTCGCGGAATAGTCGGAACCGTTACGCCCCAACAGCACCGTTTCACCGGCGTTGTTACGGCTGATAAACCCGGTCACCACCAGACGTTTGCCCGGATGTTGCACCAGCAGCTGTTGCAACAACGGGTAAGAAAGCCCTTCATCAACCTGCGGTTGCGCTGCGCGTTCAGCGCGTAAAAACTCGCGGGCATCAAGCCAGGCCGCTGGCAGCCCTTGTTGATTAAGTACCGCAGACATCAGGCGCGCCGACCACACTTCACCGTGGCCCACCACTTCTGCGTATACCGCGTCATTAATACCGCTGTCGAGCAGCGCCGCCAGGCGCTCAAGATCGCTGACAAAGGCGCTAATGAGGCTATCGGCTTCTTCGGCGGGTAGCAGGCCGCTAATCAGATCGCACTGATAGCGACGCAGTGTTTGTTGAACCTGATGCGCAGAGAGACGATCGGTCTGGCTTAGTTTCAACCAGTTAATCAACTGGTTAGTGGTGCTACCGGCGGCGGAAACCACCATCATATCGTCGGGCTGGGAGTACTCCGCCATAATGCCCGCGACACGCAAATAACACTTCACATCAGCCAGACTACTGCCACCAAATTTATGCAGTTGACGACCTTTCGCCCCTGCCTGCGCAATCACACTCATTTTTACCCCTTGTTTGCAGCCCGGAAGCCATTTTCCAGGTCGGCAATTAAATCTTCGCCATCTTCAATACCGGTGGAGATACGCAGCAGCGTCTCGGAGATCCCGGCGGCAGCACGCGCTTCTGGCGCCATGCCTGCATGTGTCATGGTTGCGGCGTGAGAGATTAAACTTTCCACTCCCCCTAACGATTCCGCCAGCGTAAACAACGACAGCCCGCCCAGGAAACGACGCAGCGTCTGCTCATCGCCATCCAGTTCAAAACTCAACATTGCGCCAAAGCCTTTTTGTTGGCGCGCGGCAATTTCATGCCCCTGATTTTCCGGCAGCGACGGGTGATACAGTTTTTTCACCAGCGGCTGGGTTTGCAGATAGTTCACAATCGCCTGCGCATTACGCTGGGCCAACTCCATACGCGGCACCAGAGTACGCAGACCACGCAGCAGCAGATAGCTGTCAAACGCGCCGCCCGTCACGCCAATATTGTTTGCCCACCAGGCAAGTTCAGTGACAACGTCCGGGTCTTTAGCAATCACCACGCCGGCCACCACGTCTGAGTGACCGTTCAGATATTTCGTACATGAATGCAACACCAGATCGGCACCTAATGCCAGCGGATTTTGTAATGCCGGGCTTAAGAAGGTGTTATCCACCACGCTCACCGCCCCGACTTCCCTTGCCAGATGGCAGATTTTCGCAATATCCACGACGCGTAACAATGGATTACTTGGGCTTTCTATCAGTACCAGTTTGGGTTTTTCTGCCAGCGCTGCCCGTAATGCCTGTTCATCGCCTTGATCAACAAACAGCACGCGATAACAACCGCGTTTTGCCAGGCTGTCGAACAGGCGATAGCTGCCGCCGTAACAGTCGTGCGGCGCAACCAGTAAATCGCCAGGCTTCAAAAAGACAGTAGTGACCAGGTGGATCGCTGACATCCCGGTATTTGTAAGTACCGCACCAGCACCGCCTTCCAGTTCTGCCAGCGCACGCTGGACAACATCGCGCGTTGGGTTGCCGCGACGCGAGTAATCATGCACGCGTGGTTCGTTAAATCCGGTAAAGTTATAGGTGCTGGAAAGATGGATGGGAGGGACAACGCAACCATACTGTTCGTCGTCATTTAACCCACTACGCACTGCGATGGTGGCCTGTTTACGCGTCATGTGATGAAGTTTCCTGGGCTTTGTCGGTGAAAAGTCAGGCACCAGAGTAAACATTGTGTTAATGGACGTCAATACATCTGGACATCTAAACTTCTTTGCGTATAGATTGAGCAATTCCCCAATAACCGTTAAAATTACATGCATTATCGCGCCGACAGATGCATTACACGATGTCACGGTAGCGCCTGTACGGTAAACTATGCGGGTTTATAGCCATTACCCACATTAATTGTGTGGTCTGGTTCAATTTATTGACGAAGAGGATTAAGTATCTCATGGCTGAATGGAGCGGCGAATATATCAGCCCATACGCTGAGCACGGCAAGAAGAGTGAGCAAGTCAAAAAGATTACGGTTTCCATTCCTCTTAAGGTGTTAAAAATCCTCACCGATGAACGCACGCGTCGTCAGGTGAACAACCTGCGTCACGCTACCAACAGCGAACTGCTGTGCGAAGCGTTTCTGCATGCCTTTACCGGGCAACCTCTGCCGGATGATGCCGACCTGCGTAAAGAGCGCAGCGACGAAATTCCGGAAGCGGCAAAAGAGATCATGCGTGAGATGGGGATTAACCCGGAGACGTGGGAATACTAATGCTGATAAAAGCGGACTGGCATTAACCAGCCGCTTTTTTTATACATGGACGTTTAATTATGAAAAACAGGCTGCTGATCCTCAGCCTGCTGGTTTCTGTACCTGTCTTTGCCTGGCAGCCGCAAACCGGCGACATCATCTTTCAGATCTCTCGCTCATCGCAAAGCAAAGCGATCCAACTGGCGACCCATTCCGATTACAGCCACACCGGTATGCTGGTGATACGCAACAAACAGCCCTACGTCTTTGAAGCGGTCGGCCCGGTGAAATACACACCGCTCAAACAGTGGATAGCCCACGGTGAAAAGGGCAAATACATTGTGCGCCGCATTGAAGGAGGACTGAGTGCCGAGCAGCAGCAAAAACTGACGCAAACCGCAAAACGCTATCTCGGTAAACCGTATGATTTCAGCTTCTCATGGGGCGACGATCGCCAGTACTGTTCGGAAGTTGTTTGGAAGGTTTATCAGAACGCGCTGGGAATGCGCATGGGCGAACAGCAAAAGCTGAAAGAGTTCGACCTGAGCAGTCCACAAGTTCAGGCAAAGCTTAAAGAACGCTACGGTAAAAATATCCCGCTTGAGGAAACGGTGGTTTCGCCACAAGCCCTGTTCGATGCGCCACAACTCACTACCGTCGCCAAAGAGTGGCCGCTATTTTCGTGGTAATGGGTTACTGTGAACACGGCTGGCGTTCTCACCGCAAACGTCAATCGCGTTTTGCCACAACTCGAAGTGCGCTTTACGCAACCAAACGGGTACAAAATCGGTGATGAAAGGCAATTGTGCGGAGAAGCGAGTGGGCCAATCACATCGTGACTGGCCCTAAAACTTAGCTTTTTTGGGTCTGAAGCTCTGGTTGATACGTCTCAGTATCATTTTGACGTTGTTTTTCCATAGCGATCGCACCAAAGTGCGTTAACGTACAGAAAATGATGCAGCAGATAACACCAGCAAGCAGAAGATAAAAACCACCATCCCAACCTACCTCATCAACCATAACACCAAACAGACTTGTACCAAGCGTCGCGCCAAGAATATAACTCATGAAACCACGCAAACCGACAGCGGAGCCCACGGCAAAACTGGGAACAATTTCCATTGTCTGAACAGAAGCCAGGAACTGCGGAACATAGATAAGGCAGCCTACGCAAGCAGCGAAAATAGTAATGGAGAGGAGAGAATCGCTTTTCCAGTAGCCCAACAGGCAGAAGAAAATCAATACCATACTGATAATAGCTGGTGGCATACGGCGACCATGAAATAATTTATCACTCAACCAGCCAGCAAATAATGTCGTTGGAATCGCTGCCCATTCGAAGATTAAAAATGCTGTACTCATTTCGGTCTTCGTAAAATGTTTCACGCTTAACAGGTAAATAGGTAACCAGCTGATAATGCCGAACCGCACCATATAAACAAAAACATCAACGAAAGAGACAAACCAGGCATTCTTATTTTTAAGCACGTAGGTACAAAAAATTTGCCAGGCCGTCATATCTTCCGGCGCACGATCATCTTTTGCTTTAATGCTGATGTCGTCCGGAACGATTTCGTTTAATGGCGGCAAACCTTCACTTACTGGTGAACCTTTACCTGACATCAGCACCATTACTGCAATGACAACTGCGACAATCGCTGGAACAACATATGTTGCTATTTTCCAGTGTTCAGTGCCCAGTACGGCAAATGCGCCGCCGACAATCGGAGCAACAATACCGCCACCCACGTTGTGCGAAATATTCCAGACCGCGCCAACAATGCCCCGTTCTTTACGAGGAAACCAGTTGGCGATCGTAATAAACGACGGGCCAACACCCATTCCCTGAAAGAAGCCATTTAAAATGACCAGCCCCGCAAACATCCAGAACGCGAAACTAAAACCAAGCGCCACGTTAACGAGAGCACAAAGTATTAAACCCACTGCCATATATACTTTGGGATTAGCTTTATCGGCCAGACTACTCATTATCCCTTTACTAATACCGTAGGCTATCAGCATACAACTGCTTAACAGCCCTATTTGCGTCGCAGAAAGATTAAGCTCTTGTTTTAAATACGGTGTAGAGAGAACAAAGTTATTCCTGACAATGTAATACGAAAGATAACCGATAAATACGCTGAATAACGCCTGCATACGGTAACGATTATAGGTACTTTTCACTTCACTTTCAGGAACCTTATGTGTTGCCACTTTAGGTTTCAATAAAGAAAGCATATATCACCTTCCAGTTCATAGTGTTGTTTAAACAATTCATAATATTCATAGCAATGCTCATTACTACTCTCTGATGAGTATTTAAAAAGCCTTTGCTTAGTAAGTTTTGAAGATAGTGACGCAAGAGAGTTTAAGTTACAATACAGGGCAAATGAGTCAAAACTGACTCAAAAAAACAAATCCCATGTTCCATTTCTTTCCCATATTTGGTTTTGAAAAATGCAATATGGCTATTATTTAAACCTTAACGTGTTACAACAGGCCCAATTTAAAAAAATTTAGTTTTATTAAAATTTTCATTTTTTGAGTTCAGTCACATATTTTGCCTCTATAATCGGGATCATTGAAGATACTTGTTCTTGTTATGCCAGAGAATCATGCCGCACAACATGAAAACCGTCATCATCACACAACAAAAAGCAGGCTCTGAACACCGTCAGGATACCCGTCGTAACACACGAGTTTGCTCTCAAATTAAAGCCTTTTTTATGGTTTCTGAAGACTGGAATTCCGTTATGATTACTGAGGCTTTAAGTCTGCATCAGGTCCCCGTTGATGACCCTATTCACAATGGTGCTAGTTATTACCATCCTCAACGGGTAAAAAAATGGGCTGAAGCCGCCAATAACAAATTTCATTTTTTACTGCCATACAGTCAGAACCTGAATCTGAGAGCGAAAATGTGAAAATTAATTAGAGAGCATTTCCGTAACAGTCACTTGCAGATATAGTAATGCTGGTTGCTTGCCGAATTAATGATAATTTACAGATACACGTGACTTGAAGTTCGTTGCTTATGTTAACTAATGGATAACGACATGGATTACGGCCCAGGAATTTCTCTCTCGTTAATGGGATTTTTGATATGATTCGCATTATACAAAAAGCGTTAATCTGTTGGGTTTTATATATCAGCGTTGCCTCAGCACATGAATTAGTGATTGCTACAACGCTTTCTTCAGAAGCAACAGAGCACATTATCAGTCAATGGCAAAAGCAACCACAGGCAACCAAAATCCGTACGCTCAACCGAACCAGTGCATCTATTGAGCGCCTGTTGGAAAATCCATTGGGTGAAAATATTGATCTGGTACTGAGTTCATCCCCTATGTTGCTGCAGCGGTTACAAAGTAAAAATCTGCTCCAGCCATTTAATAACCAAATAGAAACAAGTAGAAAGTTAGTACCGGAATCCATTCGTTCAACCACCGTTGCTGTTGCCATATCGGGCTATGGCATTCTTATCAATGTGGCGCATCTGGAAGACAAAAAAGAGCCGGTGCCAACTTCATGGCAGGAATTAAGTAAGTCGCGTTATCAAGGAACGCTATTAATGAGCAGTCCTTCTCGTTCAGATACTACTCATCTGATGATTGAAGATCTCCTGCAACAACAAGGATGGAGTAGCGGGTGGAGTACGCTACTGAAAATAGGTGGTAATCTCGCCACCATTTCATCACGTAGCTTCGGCGTAGCAAATAAGATCAGTACAGGACTGGGAGACGCGGGTCCGGTAATCGACAATTACGCCAACGTACTGCTTAATAATTCAACTTTACGTTTCAGCTATTTCCCCAACTCGCGCGCAGCGCCTATGTTTATTGCCATTACCGAAGGCAGTAATCATCCACAAGAGGCGGGACGTTTTATTAATTTCTTGTTGAGTCCGGAAGGACAGCAGGCACTGAGCGATTCTGATTCAGGGAAATATCCGGTATATCCTCTTCCCTCCGGCACTCCACTCGCAGACCAACAAATGCGGTTATTCGCATCTCCTTCTCTTGATTACCCGTTGATCATGCAACGCCAAAAGCTTGTGCAATTGTTATTTGATAATGCGATTACTTTTCGCCTTACCGAGCTTCAGAAGAGTTGGAAAGCATTATATGCCGCAGAACATCGGCTTAAGCGGACATTGCCAGAGGTGCGCGCACTATTAACCGCGGTTCCCGTTACTCCGCAACAGTCTGTTAATCCTACATATCTACAGCAATTCGAGCTGCAATCAGGTTTTCGTGAAGCCCAGATTATGGCATGGCAGCAGTTTTTCCTGCAGCAGCAGCAATTAGTGAATACGCAACTTGAGTCATTAAAGTGAAACAACTACATACTATCGGGACGAGCTTGCGGCTCGCCTTTGTTTTTAGTGCCGTTCTTACGCTATTCGTTAGTGTAGTTAGCCTTTATTCCTGGCATGAACAAAATTCTCAGGTTCGCTACGCACTTGACGATTATTTCCCACGAATTCAGGCTTCATTTCTTTTTGAAGAAAATCTCACGGCATTGGTAAATGAATTCAATGAGCTACAACAGACAACCAACACCGATAGCCGCCTTCAGGTAAGAGAGCAAATTGAACAACGGCTACAAAAAATTCAGTCAATCAATCCCCATCTTGATTCAGTACATCAAAGTGCACTTAACCAACAGGTTGCCAGTAGTCGTAACTTGCTGAGTAATCTCGATAAGGCATTAAATGACCATAATAAAGAAAACGGAAAACTCGACGTTATCTCTTCAAGAGTTAACTGGTTGCATGACGATTTCAATAATGAACTCAACTCCCTGACTCAGGATTTAAGTTGGCAACAATCATCATTGCTCAATCAACTCAGCCAACGGAAAGATCTCCACGAAAACCAGGGGTTGCAAAATGCACTGCAATCTATTCAAAACGAGTTACAGCTCGTTTTCGAACTTTCACATATAGAAACTGAAATCGTCAGTACCTTAAAGGAGATGCTTAACACGCATAACAATGATACAGAGTCGTTAAGACAACATATTCAATACCTGGATTTTTTGAAGCATAGCATTGACGAAAATGTGCGGTCATTATCTTCTTATTCCAGCACTATCACATTACACCAGACAGTTTATTCCCTGTGGGAACTGGGTACACAACAAAATTATCTACCCGGAACTCTGGCCGCCTGGCGGCAGGCTCAACAGACCCTTATGAATACCATCAGGGATAAAGAGCGTGTATTTACACAAATACGCGGCCAATTAGAAACGCAGCTGGGTAATAGCCATCAACAGCTACAAACTTTCAATCTGCGATTAGAAAAAATAATGCAAATCAGTGGACTACTGATTTTTGCAGCTATGGTGACGGCCCTACTGTTCGTTATTCTGGTAAATTATTTCTACATTCGGCCAAGAATGATCCGCCGTTTTCGCTTACTGAATGATGCCGTCGTCAAATTAAGTAACGGTGAACTCGATGCAGATATTCCAGTCTCCGGCAACGATGAGCTTGGGAGAATTGCCAACCTGCTCCGCCAGACGATAGAGCAAATTAATCAGCAGCAACGTCAACTGGGGCAGGAAATTTGCGATCGAATCGCGACAGAAAAAAATCTGCGAACAGCACAAAGTGAATTGATCCAAACCGCCAAACTGGCCGTGGTTGGGCAGACAATGACAACACTGGCGCATGAAATTAATCAACCGCTTAATGCATTATCTATGTACCTGTTCAGCGCCAATCGCGCTATAGAACAACAAGACGCTGGTTTGGCGAAAAACTATATCGTTACGATGCGATCGCTGGTTGAGCGCATGGATAATATCGTTAAACGACTGCGAAACTTCGCCCGCCGCCGCGATAGTGAACTCGTGGGTGGGGCAATTAATTTACAGCAGGTAATTTATTCATCCTGGGAGCTTCTGGCCTTAAAACATCGGCCACTGAAAGCATCTCTTCACTACCCGGAAAATTTTCCTGCCGTTTATGGCGACGATGTTTTGATTCAACAAGTTTTAGTTAATTTATTTACGAATGCCCTGGAAGCCAGTCTGGAAAAACCGCCCACAATAACCATTAACTTTGAAGAAGAAGACACCACGTTAACGCTCTATATTGCTGATAACGGAAAAGGCTGGCCAGTACTTCTGGCTGATCGACTATTAACACCGTTTACGACTGACAAAGCTGTAGGTTTGGGTATTGGTCTTTCGATTAGTCATTCTATTATGCGTCAGTGCCAGGGAGAGCTATATATCGCGTCTACTCTCGACCGCCATGCGCTGGTTATTCTATGTTTCAGGAAACTTTAAGCATGACAGATAAAACCCCAACAATACTGCTCATTGATGACGACAATGATGTTCTGCAAGCCTACAGTTCTCTCTTACAGCAAGAAGGTTATGCAGTATGTACCTGTAGCAACCCTTCAGAAGCTCTGCAATTACTGCAAGATACCTGGGAAGGAGTCGTGGTATGCGACGTTTGCATGCCGGACATTTCAGGCATTATGCTGTTGGAAAAAATAATGCTGATTGATCCTAATCTTCCCATTCTGATGATCACCGGCCACGGCGATGTCCCAATGGCCGTTGAAGCAGTAAAAAAAGGAGCGTGGGATTTCCTGCAAAAACCAATCAATCCGGAACAATTTTTATCGCTTATCGAAAAAGCGCTGGCAGAGCGTGAAGATTATCTGGAACAAAAAAGATGGCGACGAGCGCAATTTAATCGCCACTTAATCGGTAATAGTGGCTGGGTTCGTCAGACTCGCCAACAGCTTGAAACTCTGGCAGAAACCGATCTTCCCGTCTGCTTTTACGGCGAATCTGGAACCGGCAGAACATTAGCCGCCCATTATCTTCACCAATTTAGTTCTCGCAAGGAAAGGCCTTTAATTGAACGCACACTCAGCGCAAATAGTCAGCAACCGCTGGAAGAATGGGTGGAAGAAGCCAAAGGTGGTACGCTGTTATTAAAAGAACTTGAATATTTAACGCAAGAAAATCAGCGCCTCTTGATTCAACTCCAGGAACGCCCCCAGGATCGCTCGTTTCGTCTGATTGTTGTTAATCAGAGCCCTCTGGCTGAACTTGCCGCCACACAAAAAATTATTCCCGCATTGTATTTTCTTTTTTCACTCACCCACATCGAGTGCCCACCGCTAAGTCAGCGTCCGGGGGATATTGAACCTATTTTTCACCATTATCTGACACTCACCTGTAAACGACTAAATCGCCAACAACCGCTGCTGGGGAAAACGTTTTATAAGCGACTGATGGCGCGAACCTGGCCTGGTAATATCATTGAATTAATAAATGCAGCAGAATTGGTGGCTGTGGGTGTTTTAATGCTCGACGATTCAGTCAGTTTGCAGATGATGGATGCTGATCCAACACCACTTGATGAACGTGTAGAAAGTTATGAAAGACAAATAATTATTGATGCACTCAACTTCTTCCAGGGACGTATCAACGACGTTGCCGATTACTTTCAGATCCCCAGAAAAAAGCTGTATTTGCGCATGAAAAAATACGGTATTGATAAAATGGATTTTCGCGATGTAAAGGAAAGATAAAAATCCAATACGCTATCCTGCTAATGAAAGTTTTCAGGCACAAAAAAAGCGCCGTGCGGCGCTTTTTTCGGAAATCCGGTCTTATTTGCTGCCCGGGATGCTGAAACGCTTGTTAAAGCGGTCAACACGGCCACCGGTAGCAACATCACGCTGTTTGCCAGTGAAGAACGGGTGGCACTTGCTGCACACGTCGAGGTTCAGGTCATGACCAACGGTGGAGCGGATTTTCATTACGTTACCGCAAGAGCAGCTAGCAGTAATTTCTTCGTATTTCGGGTGAATATCTTTTTTCATGGGAAAACCTCGGTTTAAGGCCGCGTCGCTCTTCCAGCCCTAACGCCAGACACCACGCGATGTTTAAAGTATAGTTTCAATACGATCATTTCGTATCAAAGGCGCCGAATCATACAGAAATTAACCAGCGTATGCAAACTGATCCGCACTCCTCTACCGCAATGTGTATACTGTTCCACCGAATTTCAAGTCAGGATGATGCTATGCCCGTTGCCCACGTTGCCTTGCCCGTTCCGCTTCCCCGTACCTTTGACTATCTCCTGCCAGAAGGCATGGCTGTTAAAGCCGGGTGTCGCGTGCGCGTGCCGTTTGGCAAACAGCAGGAGCGCATCGGGATTGTCGTGTCAGTTAGCGACGTCAGCGAGTTGCCGCTCAACGAACTGAAAACCATAGTAGAAGTGCTGGACAGCGAACCTGTTTTTTCCAGTTCCGTCTGGCGATTACTGCTATGGGCGGCAGATTACTATCATCATCCAATTGGCGATGTCTTGTTTCATGCCTTGCCGATTTTACTACGCCAGGGGCGACCTGCGGCTAACGCGCCCATGTGGTACTGGTTTGCTACCGAGCAAGGTCAGGCGGTGGATATCAACAGCCTGAAACGTTCGCCTAAGCAACAACAGGCGTTGGCGGCGTTGCGACAAGGGAAAATCTGGCGTGACCAGGTAGCGGAACTTGAATTCAACGATGCCGCACTACAGGCGCTGCGCAAAAAAGGTCTTTGCGAGCTGGCAAGCGAAACGCCAGAGTTTACCGACTGGCGAACGAACTATGCCGTTACTGGCGAACGTCTACGGCTGAATACCGAACAAGCCACTGCCGTTGGCGCAATTCATAGCGCAGCGGATACCTTTTCCGCATGGCTGCTGGCGGGCGTCACTGGCTCCGGGAAAACGGAAGTTTATCTAAGCGTACTGGAAAACGTGCTTGCACAGGGCAAGCAGGCGCTGGTGATGGTGCCGGAAATCGGCCTGACACCGCAGACGATCGCCCGTTTTCGTGAACGGTTTAATGCGCCAGTGGAAGTTCTGCATTCCGGCCTGAATGACAGTGAACGCCTTTCGGCCTGGCTGAAAGCGAAAAATGGCGAGGCGGCGATTGTAATTGGCACCCGTTCCGCACTGTTTACACCGTTTAAAAATCTCGGTGTGATTGTTATCGATGAAGAGCATGACAGTTCCTACAAGCAGCAGGAAGGCTGGCGCTATCATGCCCGCGACCTGGCGGTGTATCGCGCGCACAGTGAGCAAATCCCAATTGTTCTTGGCTCAGCAACACCCGCGCTGGAAACGTTATGTAACGTGCAGCAGAAAAAATACCGCCTGCTGCGCCTGACGCGTCGGGCGGGGAATGCGCGTCCGGCAATTCAACATGTACTGGATTTAAAAGGTCAGAAGGTGCAGGCGGGGCTGGCTCCAGCGTTAATCACCCGTACGCGCCAGCATTTGCAGGCCGATAACCAGGTCATTCTCTTTCTTAACCGCCGTGGCTTTGCACCTGCGCTGCTATGTCATGACTGTGGCTGGATTGCCGAATGTCCACGTTGCGATCACTACTACACGTTGCATCAGGCACAGCAGCATTTGCGCTGCCATCATTGCGACAGTCAGCGTCCAGTACCGCGCCAGTGTCCGTCCTGCGGCTCTACCCATCTGGTGCCTGTGGGTCTGGGAACCGAACAACTAGAACAGACGTTAGCGCCACTTTTCCCTGGTGTAGCCATTTCACGTATCGACCGCGATACAACCAGCCGTAAAGGCGCGCTGGAGCAGCAACTGGCAGAAGTGCATCGCGGCGGCGCGCGAATTTTGATTGGGACACAAATGCTGGCGAAAGGTCACCATTTCCCGGATGTGACGCTGGTTGCATTACTGGACGTGGACGGCGCGCTGTTTTCTGCGGATTTTCGCTCGGCGGAGCGTTTTGCCCAGCTTTACACCCAGGTGGCAGGCCGTGCCGGACGCGCAGGTAAACAGGGCGAAGTGGTGCTGCAAACGCACCATCCGGAACATCCTCTCTTACAAACCTTGCTGTATAAAGGTTATGACGCTTTTGCCGAACAGGCGTTGGCCGAGCGGCGAATGATGCAACTGCCGCCGTGGACCAGCCATGTGATTGTGCGCGCGGAGGATCATAACAATCAGCACGCGCCGCTGTTCCTGCAACAGTTGCGTAATCTGCTTCTCTCCAGCCCACTGGCGGATGACAAATTGTGGGTTCTCGGCCCAGTTCCGGCGCTGGCGCCTAAACGCGGCGGTCGCTGGCGCTGGCAAATCTTGTTGCAGCACCCTTCCCGCGTGCGCTTACAACACATCATCAATGGCACTCTGGCGCTTATCAATACCATACCGGATTCACGCAAAGTGAAATGGGTGCTGGATGTTGATCCCATTGAGGGGTAAACCGCTCACGATGCGAGGCGGATCGAAAAATTAAATATTCATCACACTTTTCATGAAAATTCTGTAACCGTTTTCACGCACTATCTGCTAAAAATGTTGCCGATATGAAGTAAACATGGATGTAGTACGCCTGACGTGCCAGGCGAGGAGTGAGTGTGAAAGCGAAGAAGCAGGAAACTGCCGCAACAATGAAAGACGTTGCCCTGAAGGCAAAAGTCTCTACAGCGACCGTCTCCCGAGCATTAATGAATCCAGATAAAGTCTCCCAGGCCACCCGTAATCGGGTTGAAAAAGCGGCCCGGGAAGTGGGGTATTTTCCGCAGCCAATGGGGCGTAACGCTAAGCGTAATGAATCCCGAACGATTCTGGTGATTGTCCCGGATATCTGCGATCCCTTCTTTAGCGAAATTATTCGCGGTATCGAAGTCACGGCGGCAAGTCATGGATATCTGGTACTGATTGGCGACTGCGCACATCAAAATCAGCAGGAAAAGACCTTTATCGACTTGATCATCACCAAACAAATTGATGGCATGTTGCTGCTGGGTTCAAGGCTGCCGTTTGATGCAAGCATAGAGGAACAACGTAATCTGCCGCCGATGGTGATGGCGAACGAATTCGCACCAGAGCTGGAACTGCCTACGGTTCATATCGACAATCTGACCGCAGCCTTTGATGCCGTAAATTATCTGTATGAACAAGGGCATAAACTGATTGGCTGTATTGCCGGCCCTGAAGAGATGCCATTGTGTCACTACCGTCTACAAGGCTACGTTCAGGCACTGCGTCGCTGCGGCATTATGGTTGATCCGCAATATATCGCCCGGGGCGACTTCACCTTTGAAGCCGGAAGTAAAGCCATGCAACAGCTGCTTGACCTTCCGCAACCGCCAACCGCCGTCTTCTGTCATAGCGATGTCATGGCGCTCGGCGCACTTTCTCAGGCAAAACGCCAGGGGCTGAAAGTCCCTGACGACCTCTCCATCATCGGTTTTGACAACATCGACCTGACGCAATTTTGCGATCCGCCGCTGACAACCATTGCACAGCCGCGCTACGAAATTGGTCGGGAAGCTATGCTGTTACTGCTTGATCAAATGCAGGGACAAACGGTTGGCAGCGGCTCACGTTTAATGGACTGCGAGCTTATTATCCGGGGATCGACACGCACGTTATCTTAAAGTAAACCTTTAAGGCTTCCGTGACTGGTCAAAGGCCCGCCGCTTAAGTAACATGGCGGGCTGACGAACGAATAAATACAGCGAAACGATAGTGGCACAACGAGATTATGTACGCCGCAGCCAACCGGCACCTTCGCGGCGAAAAAAGAGCACCTCACGGAAAAAGCAAAGAAATATGCCTGCGGTTTCTCCCGCAATGGTCGCTATTGCTGCAGCCGTTCTTGTGACCTTTATCGGGGGTCTGTACTTCATTACGCATCACAAGAAAGAAGAGTCTGAGACGCTGCAAAGCCAGAAAGTGACCGGAAACGGACTACCTCCGAAACCGGAAGAACGTTGGCGCTACATTAAAGAGCTGGAAAGTCGCCAGCCCGGCGTGCGTGCGCCAACAGAACCGTCTGCGGGCGGCGAAGTGAAAACGCCGGATCAGCTGACTCCGGAGCAGCGCCAGCTTCTTGAACAAATGCAGGCTGATATGCGTCAGCAACCAACGCAGCTTGCTGAAGTCCCGTGGAATGAGCAGACGCCGGCACAGCGCCAGCAAACGCTGCAACGCCAGCGTCAGGCACAGCAGTTAGCGGAACAGCAACGTCAGGCCCAGCCGCCACGTGCATCTGAACAAAGCTGGCAGCAACAGACGCGTACAGCACAAGCTGCGCCAGTACAATCGCAGCCGCGACAAACGCAGCAGTCTAAGCCGGCTTCTACCCAGCAACCGTATCAGGACCTGCTACAAACGCCCGCGCACACTACCTCGCAGCCGAAGCCACAGCAGGCCGCACCGGTAGCACGCGCGGCTGAAGCGCCAAAACCAACAGCGGAGAAGAAAGATGAACGTCGCTGGATGGTACAGTGCGGTTCATTTAAAGGTGCTGAACAGGCTGAGACTGTACGTGCGCAGTTGGCTTTTGAAGGCTTTGACTCGAAAATTACCACCAATAATGGCTGGAATCGTGTGGTCATCGGGCCGGTGAAAGGCAAAGAGAACGCTGACAGCACCCTCAATCGTTTGAAGATGGCAGGCCATACAAACTGCATTCGGCTCGCCACCGGGGGTTGAAACCCTCAAAATCTCCCCCATCTATACTTGCATTATGCCCCGCACAATTGTGCGGGGCTTGAATTCTGTATTCCTAACCAAGGGGTCTGCTCGTGACAACTATAGTAAGCGTACGCCGTAATGGCCACGTAGTAATCGCCGGTGATGGTCAGGCCACACTGGGTAACACCGTAATGAAAGGCAACGTTAAAAAAGTTCGCCGCCTGTATAACGATAAAGTGATCGCAGGCTTTGCCGGCGGCACGGCGGATGCCTTCACGCTGTTCGAACTGTTTGAACGTAAACTGGAAATGCATCAGGGCCATCTGGTTAAAGCGGCGGTTGAGCTGGCAAAAGACTGGCGTACCGATCGCATGTTGCGCAAACTTGAAGCATTGCTGGCGGTCGCTGACGAAACTGCATCGCTTATCATCACCGGTAACGGTGACGTGGTGCAGCCAGAAAACGATCTTATTGCTATCGGCTCCGGCGGCCCTTACGCCCAGGCTGCGGCACGCGCTCTGTTAGAAAACACAGAACTTAGCGCCCGTGAAATTGCTGAAAAGGCGTTGGATATTGCAGGCGACATTTGCATCTATACCAACCATTTCCACACCATCGAAGAATTAAGCTACAAAGCGTAAGGATCTCCCATGTCTGAAATGACCCCACGCGAAATCGTCAGCGAACTTGATAAGCACATCATCGGCCAGGATAACGCTAAGCGTTCCGTGGCGATTGCACTGCGTAACCGCTGGCGCCGCATGCAGCTCAACGAAGAGTTGCGCCATGAAGTGACCCCGAAAAACATTCTGATGATCGGCCCGACCGGCGTCGGTAAAACGGAAATCGCCCGTCGTCTGGCTAAACTGGCGAACGCGCCGTTCATCAAAGTTGAAGCGACCAAATTCACCGAAGTCGGTTATGTAGGTAAAGAAGTCGATTCTATTATCCGCGACCTGACCGATGCCGCAGTGAAAATGGTGCGTGTACAAGCTATCGAGAAAAACCGTTATCGCGCTGAAGAACTGGCAGAAGAACGTATTCTCGACGTGCTGATCCCACCGGCTAAAAACAACTGGGGACAGACCGAACAGCAGCAGGAACCGTCCGCTGCCCGTCAGGCATTCCGCAAAAAACTGCGTGAAGGCCAGCTTGATGACAAAGAAATCGAGATCGATCTTGCCGCAGCACCGATGGGCGTTGAAATTATGGCGCCTCCGGGAATGGAAGAGATGACCAGCCAGCTGCAGTCCATGTTCCAGAACCTGGGCGGTCAGAAGCAAAAAGCGCGTAAGCTGAAAATCAAAGACGCCATGAAGCTGCTGATTGAAGAAGAAGCGGCAAAACTGGTGAATCCGGAAGAGCTGAAGCAAGACGCTATCGACGCTGTTGAGCAGCACGGGATCGTGTTCATCGACGAAATCGACAAAATCTGTAAGCGCGGTGAGTCTTCCGGTCCGGATGTTTCTCGTGAAGGCGTTCAGCGCGACTTGCTGCCGCTGGTAGAAGGTTGCACCGTTTCCACCAAACACGGGATGGTCAAAACTGACCACATTCTGTTCATCGCTTCTGGCGCATTCCAGGTTGCGAAACCGTCTGACCTGATCCCAGAACTGCAAGGTCGTCTGCCAATCCGCGTTGAGCTGCAAGCCCTGACCACCAGCGACTTTGAGCGTATTCTGACCGAGCCGAATGCCTCTATCACCGTGCAGTACAAAGCACTGATGGCGACCGAAGGCGTGAATATTGAGTTCACCGACTCCGGTATCAAACGCATTGCAGAAGCTGCATGGCAGGTAAACGAATCCACCGAAAACATCGGTGCTCGTCGTTTACACACTGTTCTGGAGCGTTTAATGGAAGAGATTTCCTACGACGCCAGCGATTTAAGCGGTCAAACCATCACTATTGACGCAGATTATGTGAGCAAACATCTGGATGCGTTGGTGGCAGATGAAGATCTGAGCCGTTTTATCCTATAATCGCGTTCAATCATTTTCATCATTGTTTGATGGGGCTGAAAGGCCCCATTTTTATTGGCGCGTATTATGACTGAACAACAAATTAGCCGAACTCAGGCGTGGCTGGAAAGTTTACGACCTAAAACCCTCCCCCTCGCCTTTGCTGCAATTATCGTCGGGACGGCGCTGGCATGGTGGCAAGGTCACTTCGATCCGCTCGTCGCTCTGCTGGCACTCATTACCGCCGGGCTGTTACAGATCCTCTCTAACCTCGCCAATGACTACGGTGATGCCGTCAAAGGTAGCGACAAACCTGACCGCATTGGACCACTGCGCGGCATGCAAAAAGGGGTCATTACCCAGCAAGAGATGAAACGGGCGCTCATTATTACCGTCGTGCTCATCTGTCTCTCCGGGCTGGCGCTGGTCGCAGTGGCGTGTCATAACCTGGCTGATTTTGTCGGCTTTCTGATTCTTGGTGGGTTATCAATTATCGCCGCTATCACCTATACCGTGGGCAATCGTCCTTATGGTTATATCGGCCTGGGTGATATTTCCGTACTGGTGTTCTTTGGCTGGTTAAGTGTAATGGGCAGCTGGTATTTGCAGGCGCATACGCTGATTCCGGCGCTGATCCTTCCGGCGACAGCCTGTGGTTTGCTGGCAACGGCGGTGCTGAACATTAACAATCTGCGCGATATCAATAGCGACCGCGAGAATGGCAAAAACACGCTGGTAGTGCGCTTAGGTGAAGTGAACGCCCGTCGTTACCATGCCTGCCTGCTGATGGGCTCGCTGGTGTGTCTGGCGCTGTTTAATCTCTTTTCACTGCACAGCCTGTGGGGCTGGTTGTTCCTGTTAGCAACGCCGTTGCTGGTGAAACAGGCCCGTTATGTGATGCGTGAAATGGACCCGGCGGCGATGCGTCCGATGCTGGAACGCACCGTCAAGGGAGCATTATTAACTAACCTGCTGTTTGTTTTGGGAATATTCTTAAGCCAGTGGGCCACATAACTGACAAATATCAATTAACAATTGATGATTTTGCCAACAACCCACATAGCGCGATATACTGAAAATTCTCGCAGCAACTGAATGTTAAGCCTATGAAATACGATACTTCCGAGCTTTGTGACATCTATCAAGAAGATGTCAACGTCGTGGAACCGCTGTTCTCCAACTTTGGTGGACGGGCGTCGTTTGGCGGACAAATCATCACGGTAAAATGTTTCGAGGACAACGGGTTGCTGTACGATCTGCTCGAAAAGAATGGCCGTGGTCACGTACTTGTCGTCGATGGCGGTGGTTCTGTTCGTCGCGCACTGGTCGATGCTGAACTGGCGCGTCTGGCAGTACAAAATGAATGGGAAGGTCTGGTCATTTACGGCGCGGTGCGTCAGGTAGATGATCTGGAAGAGCTGGATATAGGCATCCAGGCGATGGCCGCAATTCCGGTCGGTGCCGCTGGCGAAGGCATTGGCGAAAGCGATGTCCGCGTCAATTTTGGCGGCGTCACTTTCTTCTCCGGCGATCATCTCTATGCCGACAATACCGGGATTATTCTTTCTGAAGATCCGCTGGATATTGAATAAGTATCTGCCATGCGTTAAAAGGGGAATTAAATTCCCCTTTTTTATATGCCAAATATTCATAAAGACTATCGTTTGTTTTTGTTTAATTTATTTTAAATATCAATACTTCACATCTGACAATATAAATTAATTATCGATAAATCATTTCATAAAAATATACAGCATTAAAAATTAATGCTATATGGTAAATTAACCATTCCGGAAATAGTGATATGAATCATCGTTAGTAGCGAACGTATTATATAATAAGGGATTGATATGAGATACGTTATCTTATTAATACTATGGATAATAACTGTTTTTCTTAGTCATCTTCAGCACAGTAACTTGCTTGCTGGAGATCCTGGCATGGTTGGCGAGTATATCGGTTCAGTACTTC
This sequence comes from Escherichia sp. E1V33, assembly GCF_004211955.1. Taxonomy (GTDB): domain Bacteria; phylum Pseudomonadota; class Gammaproteobacteria; order Enterobacterales; family Enterobacteriaceae; genus Escherichia. Next base: position 16,047 of record NZ_RHJI01000020.1, on the reverse strand, counting down.
TGGGGCCGTTGTTACTTCCCGTGCTTGTGTCAGGTATTCTGTGCGCATTTGCTAAAAAAACGCGTAACTTCGCCAGTTTTACTCGCGGGTGCTGCTGGGTATTGGGAGTCCTGCTTTTATCCAACGTCGGCAATACGTTTCGTATGTTCACCCCGTGGCAATATACCTTTGAGAATGCCGCTATTTCCGTGACTGTCCCGAACCGACACTGGAATACGGTTTCCATTCGTACAGATAAAACCATTGATATAAGAAGTGAAGATAATAGCGTCTTTATTTCTGCTTTCCGCCTGCCCGCAGGACGTAGCGCCGATGACTCGCTGGAAGAGTTAAAGAAGATGCAGCGAGACAATCTCAAGGATCAATACAATGAAGAAACCTTCCAGTTTCATGACTGTAATGCCAAACATTTCACCTGTAAGTATCAAGACGTGTTGATAAATTTTGATGGTCAGCAGAAAAGAACCATCAGTGTTTATCTTGAAGACACCCCCAGGGCTGTGGGGATCATTGCATTAATGGAGCCAGATACGGCAGATAAATATCGCCAACAGGCGATGGAGATTATGTTGTCTGCTAAAAATGCAGTGAAGTAAAAAAATAAGGCGCCTTACGGCGCCTCTGCGTGGAAGAGATTAAACTTCTTCCATACGACCCAGCAGGGCCTGCAGACGTTCCTGCCAGCCGTTCTGCTGTTCTTTCAGGTGATGGTTCTCACGCTCCAGCTCTTCGCGCTGCTGCTGGGCATTTTGAACTTCCTGCGACAGTGAATTGTTTTTTTCTTTCAGCTCTTCGATTTCCATCTGCAACAGAGTGATGGTATCAATCGCCTGCTGTACTTTTGCTTCCAGTTTCTCAAACACTTCTAATGACATTGTCATACCTCTCCTGAATTGCAAGGCGTTGATGGATAAAAATCCTCGTCCCGATTACCGGTGACGCCTTAATAAATACGAGCGCATTTTAGTTAGCTCCGATTGTATGAAGCCGCGCCATCGCTGTCCAGCGGCACGCCTTGTAGATTACGGTTTGCCACACTTTTCATCCTTCTCCTGGTGACATAACCCACATCAATCGAAAATGTTAATAAATTTGTTGCGTTAATGATCTAACAAACATGCATCATGTATAAACAGATGAAATAAATAGCGCGATAACGCTCATTTTATGACGAAGCACACACATTTTAAGTTCGATATTTCTCGTTTTCGCTCGTTAACGATAAGTTTACAGCATGCCTACAAGCATCGTGGAGGTCCGTGACTTTCACGCATACAACAAACATTAACTCTTCAGGATCCGATTATGAGTCAAACATCAACCTTGAAAGGCCAGTGCATTGCTGAATTCCTCGGTACCGGGTTGTTGATTTTTTTCGGTGTCGGTTGCGTTGCTGCACTTAAAGTCGCTGGTGCGTCTTTTGGTCAGTGGGAAATCAGTGTTATTTGGGGACTGGGGGTGGCAATGGCCATCTATCTAACCGCAGGGGTTTCCGGCGCACATCTTAATCCAGCTGTCACCATTGCGTTGTGGCTGTTTGCCTGTTTCGACAAGCGCAAGGTTATTCCTTATATCGTTTCACAAGTCGCCGGAGCTTTCTGCGCTGCGGCATTAGTTTACGGGCTTTACTACAATTTATTCTTCGACTTCGAGCAGACCCATCATATTGTTCGCGGAAGCGTCGAAAGTGTTGATCTGGCGGGTACTTTCTCTACTTATCCTAATCCTCATATCAATTTTGTGCAGGCTTTCGCAGTTGAGATGGTGATTACCGCTATTCTGATGGGGCTGATCCTGGCGTTAACGGACGATGGTAACGGCGTACCGCGCGGCCCTTTAGCTCCCTTGCTGATTGGTCTACTGATTGCGGTCATTGGCGCATCTATGGGCCCATTGACGGGCTTTGCCATGAACCCAGCACGTGATATCGGTCCGAAAGCCTTTGCCTGGCTGGCGGGCTGGGGCAATGTCGCCTTTACCGGCGGCAGAGACATTCCTTACTTCCTGGTGCCGCTTTTTGGCCCTATCGTTGGCGCGATTGTAGGTGCATTCGCCTACCGCAAACTGATTGGCCGCCATTTGCCTTGCGATATCTGTGTTGTGGAAGAAAAGGAGATCACAACTCCTTCAGAACAAAAAGCTTCGCTGTAATGTGACTACGGGACAATTAAACATGACTGAAAAAAAATATATCGTTGCGCTCGACCAGGGCACCACCAGCTCCCGCGCGGTCGTGATGGATCACGATGCCAATATCATTAGCGTGTCACAGCGCGAATTTGAGCAAATTTACCCAAAACCAGGCTGGGTAGAACACGACCCAATGGAAATCTGGGCCACTCAAAGCTCCACACTGGTAGAAGTGCTGGCGAAAGCAGATATTAATTCCGATCAAATTGCAGCTATCGGTATTACGAACCAACGTGAAACCACCATCGTCTGGGAAAAAGAAACCGGCAAGCCTATCTATAACGCTATTGTCTGGCAGTGCCGTCGTACCGCCGAGATCTGCGAGCATCTCAAGCGTGACGGCATGGAAGAGTACATTCGTAACAATACCGGTCTGGTGATTGACCCGTACTTCTCTGGCACCAAAGTGAAGTGGATCCTCGACCATGTGGAAGGCTCCCGCGAGCGCGCACGCCGTGGTGAACTGCTGTTTGGTACGGTTGATACCTGGCTTATCTGGAAAATGACTCAGGGTCGCGTTCACGTCACCGATTACACTAATGCGTCTCGTACCATGTTGTTCAACATCCATACTCTGGACTGGGACGACAAAATGCTCGACGCGCTGGATATCCCGCGTGAGATGCTGCCAGAAGTACGTCGTTCTTCCGAAGTATACGGTCAGACTAACATTGGCGGCAAAGGCGGCACGCGTATTCCGATCGCCGGGATTGCTGGCGATCAGCAGGCGGCACTCTTCGGCCAGTTGTGCGTGAAAGAAGGGATGGCGAAGAATACCTACGGCACTGGCTGCTTTATGCTGATGAACACCGGCGAGAAAGCGGTGAAATCAGAAAACGGTCTGCTGACCACCATCGCCTGTGGCCCGAGCGGAGAAGTAAACTACGCGCTGGAAGGTGCTGTGTTTATGGCGGGCGCATCTATTCAGTGGCTGCGCGATGAAATGAAGTTGATTAACGACGCCTACGATTCCGAATACTTTGCAACTAAAGTACAAAACACCAACGGTGTGTATGTGGTTCCAGCCTTTACCGGACTGGGTGCACCGTACTGGGATCCGTATGCGCGCGGGGCCATTTTCGGCTTAACTCGTGGGGTGAACGCCAACCACATCATCCGTGCGACGCTGGAATCTATCGCTTATCAGACGCGTGACGTGCTGGAAGCGATGCAGGCCGACTCAGGCATTCGTCTGCACGCCCTGCGCGTGGATGGCGGCGCGGTGGCGAATAACTTCCTGATGCAGTTCCAGTCCGATATTCTCGGCACGCGTGTTGAGCGCCCGGAAGTGCGCGAAGTGACTGCGTTGGGTGCGGCCTATCTTGCTGGTCTGGCTGTTGGCTTCTGGCAAAATCTCGACGAGCTGCAAGAGAAAGCGGTGATTGAACGCGAGTTCCGTCCTGGTATCGAAACTACCGAGCGTAATTACCGTTACGCTGGCTGGAAAAAAGCGGTCAAACGCGCGATGGCGTGGGAAGAACACGACGAGTAATGTCAGGCATCTGAACCGATTGCCGATGCTGATCGCCTGATGCGACGCTTACGCGTCTTATCAGGCCTACAAACCTGACGCGTCTTATCAGGCCTACGAGTCGGATACACATCCGGCATCACGCAGACTCTGAAACCGTGCGGGGGCAACCCCCGCACACATCAATAATCCCGCCCTTCCCCTGTGCTACACTTCGCGCCATTCCTTACTGCTTAGAGTTTGCTATGAGACGAGAACTTGCCATCGAATTTTCCCGCGTCACCGAATCAGCGGCGCTGGCTGGCTACAAATGGTTAGGACGCGGCGATAAAAACACCGCTGATGGGGCGGCGGTAAACGCCATGCGTATTATGCTCAACCAGGTCAACATTGACGGCACCATCGTCATTGGTGAAGGTGAAATCGACGAAGCACCGATGCTCTACATTGGTGAAAAAGTCGGTACTGGTCGCGGCGATGCCGTGGATATTGCTGTTGATCCGATTGAAGGCACGCGCATGACGGCGATGGGTCAGGCTAACGCGCTGGCGGTGCTGGCAGTAGGCGATAAAGGCTGCTTCCTCAACGCGCCAGATATGTATATGGAGAAGCTTATCGTCGGACCGGGAGCTAAGGGCGCCATTGACCTGAATCTGCCGTTGGCGGATAACCTGCGCAATGTTGCCGCGGCGCTCGGCAAACCATTGAGCGAACTAACGGTAACGATTCTGGCAAAACCGCGACACGATGCCGTTATCGCAGAAATGCAGCAACTCGGCGTGCGCGTGTTTGCTATTCCGGATGGCGATGTTGCAGCCTCAATTCTCACCTGTATGCCAGACAGCGAAGTTGATGTGCTGTACGGCATTGGCGGCGCGCCGGAAGGCGTGGTTTCTGCGGCGGTGATTCGAGCGTTAGATGGCGATATGAATGGCCGTCTGCTGGCACGTCATGATGTCAAAGGCGACAACGAAGAAAATCGCCGCATTGGTGAACAGGAACTGGCACGCTGCAAAGCAATGGGCATCGAAGCGGGTAAAGTGTTGCGTCTGGGCGATATGGCCCGCAGCGATAACGTTATCTTTTCTGCAACCGGTATCACCAAAGGCGATCTGCTGGAAGGTATTAGCCGCAAAGGCAATATTGCCACCACCGAAACGCTGCTGATCCGTGGTAAATCTCGCACCATTCGTCGCATTCAGTCAATTCACTATCTGGATCGTAAAGACCCGGATATGCAGGTGCACATTCTCTGAGTGATTTGATCGATTGAGCCTTCCAGTCCTTCGGGACTGGAATTTTTTTGTTCGGAGAACGAAGATAAGGCAAGTCAATCAAAACAGGAGAAAAACATGGCTGATTGGGTAACAGGCAAAGTCACTAAAGTGCAGAACTGGACCGACGCCCTGTTTAGTCTCACCGTTCACGCTCCCGTGCTTCCGTTTACCGCCGGGCAATTCACTAAACTTGGCCTTGAAATTGACGGCGAACGCGTTCAGCGTGCCTACTCTTACGTTAACTCGCCCGATAATCCCGATCTGGAGTTTTACCTGGTCACCGTCCCCGATGGCAAATTAAGTCCGCGACTGGCGGCGCTAAAACCGGGTGACGAAGTGCAGGTGGTTAGCGAAGCTGCTGGCTTCTTTGTGCTGGATGAAGTCCCGGATTGTGAAACACTGTGGATGCTGGCGACCGGTACGGCGATTGGCCCTTATTTATCGATTCTGCAATTGGGCAAAGATTTAGATCGCTTCAAAAAACTGGTGCTGGTTCACGCTGCACGATATGCCGCCGACTTAAGCTATTTACCACTGATGCAGGAACTGGAAAAACGCTACGAAGGGAAACTGCGTATTCAGACGGTAGTCAGTCGGGAAACGGCAGCGGGCTCACTCACCGGGAGAATACCAGCGTTAATTGAAAGCGGTGAACTGGAAAACGCGGTTGGCCTGCCGATGAATAAAGAAACCAGCCATGTAATGCTGTGTGGTAATCCACAAATGGTGCGCGATACGCAACAACTGTTAAAAGAAACCCGGCAGATGACGAAACATTTACGTCGTCGACCGGGCCATATGACAGCGGAGCATTACTGGTAAGCGGTTACTTATCGATAAACGGCACGATGAGCAGGTCCGCACTCAACTTATTGATCATCCCGCGGTATGCCGGCATCAAACGGTTGATAAATGAGTGATGATGACCACAGACAAGGAGGTCGCACTGCTCATTTTGCATAATTTCCAGCAGTGTTTCCGGCATTTCTCCGCGCTCAATACGCAGTTTTGTCTTCGGCCACTGAATATTTTTCGTCAGTTTATACAGCTTGTTATCCGACTTATCTTTCAACAACTGAAGAATATCTTCTGTTGCAGGGAAGTAAATGCCCGGATACAACTCGCTTAAGCCATCATCAATATGAATTAACGTCAGGTGAGCATCATTATGTCTGGCGAGATCCAGGGCTTTGTTCACCAGTAGGGCATCTTCTTCATTTCCGGAAATTGCCACGCCAATGTGTTTATAAGCCATGTTTAACTCCTTCTAAAGCGACTCCATCAAGCTAACGAACGCAGGGACAACTCAAAAATAATCATCTCGGCCTGGCATGAGAAGGTGAAGGCCGCATCAAGCTCAACTTGCCCCTCCAGATCCTTAATCTTATAGGCCACGCTGGCCCCTTCATCCGCAGAGGATGCAGTGGCGGCAAGCTCTTTCAGTTTGGTCATAAAGGACTCTGCTTCTTCGCGAGTGGCAAAAAAACGCGAAAACTTACTGGTACAGTTGTCGTTATCAATCACCGTACCGATATCAATCGCACATCCTTTAGTACTGCATTTATCTACGACATCTTTCATAGGGCACCTCTGTATATTCGCCTCTCTGTCGATTACGACTTAAGAATAATGCGCCGTTAAGAGAAGAACAAACAAGTAATGATCTTATGGATTACCATTTTTTTTGATATTGCTTAATGTAAGGAAATGAGGGGGATTTTCCGGGCATTGTCATTTCCAGCGTGGAAATAACGATCCCGGAAAAAAATAGCAATAAGAGATATATTAAAGGTTAATTACTTGATTTATTGTCGGCTTTATACTTCACATCCAGAGTATCTTTGCCAAATTTATTTTCGCCCTGCGTACCGACAAATGCGCCAAGATCAATAAGCATCATCACCAGAATCAACGTCGGGACAAAACGCCCAACCGTCCATTGCCAGACGCCCGGTAAAATCGCCCAGTTACCCGCCAGCAGCATCCACGCTACAATCATTAAAAATGCCCATGCGCCGGAACGCCCGCGATCGTGCAGCCGTTTGACCGTTACTGCCGCTGTCGGCCAAAGTAAGCACACCAGGCAAAACGCGGCGGTCTGGATATCGAGTAAGTTTTTACCTGCCAGTGAGAAAAGCACCAGCATGCCAACGAACCAGAGGCCTATCCAAATCCAGAAATCACGGCGTCCAATACGCCCTTTAAATGAGAATAACCATTGCTGTATGGTCATGTAAGTTCCTTGATGGTTGTCTTTTCCAGGATTCTACCCTTTTGACAAGGGAGACAGATATCGTTTTAATCGGAGCCAGTCATAACAAAAGGTACTGTCGATGAAGCCAGGGTTTACGCTGTTTTTTCTCTTATGTTCTGCATCAGCCGTTAGCACAACGGTGCATGCACAAACACCAGGTACGGCGACCACTGCGCCCTATCTGCTTGCTGGCGCCCCTACCTTCGATCTCTCCATCAGCCAGTTTCGAGAAAACTTTAACAGCCAGAACCCCAACCTGCCACTGAACGAGTTTCGCGCCATCGACAGCAGCCCCGACAAAGCCAATCTGACTCGCGCCGCCAGTAAAATTAACGAGAACTTGTATGCCTCTACGGCGCTGGAGCGCGGCACTTTAAAAATCAAAAGCATTCAAATTACCTGGCTACCAATCCAGGGACCAGAGCAAAAAGCCGCCAAAGCGAAAGCTCATGAATACATGGCGGCGGTGATCCGCACACTCACCCCACTGATGACCAAAACACAAAGTCAGAAAAAGCTGCAATCGCTCCTTACTGCGGGGAAAAACAAACGTTATTACACCGAGACAGAAGGCGCACTGCGCTATGTTGTCGCGGACAACGGCGAAAAGGGACTGACCTTCGCTGTTGAACCGATTAAGCTGGCGCTATCTGAATCGCTTGAAGGGTTGAATAAATGACAAAAAGCAAAGCCTTTCCGCGGATGAATCTCTATACTGTTTCACAGACCTGCTGCCCTGCGGGGCGGCCATCTTCCTTTATTCGCTTATAAGCGTGGAGAATTAAAATGCGACATCCTTTAGTGATGGGTAACTGGAAACTGAACGGCAGCCGCCACATGGTTCATGAGCTGGTTTCTAACCTGCGTAAAGAGCTGGCAGGTGTTGCTGGCTGTGCGGTTGCAATCGCACCACCGGAAATGTACATCGATATGGCGAAGCGTGAAGCTGAAGGCAGCCACATCATGCTGGGTGCGCAGAACGTGGATCTGAACCTGTCCGGCGCATTCACCGGTGAAACCTCTGCTGCTATGCTGAAAGACATCGGCGCACAGTACATCATCATCGGTCACTCTGAACGTCGTACTTACCACAAAGAGTCTGACGAACTGATCGCGAAAAAATTCGCGGTGTTGAAAGAGCAGGGTTTGACTCCGGTTCTGTGCATCGGTGAAACCGAAGCGGAAAACGAAGCGGGCAAAACTGAAGAAGTTTGCGCACGTCAGATCGACGCAGTACTGAAAACTCAGGGTGCTGCAGCATTCGAAGGTGCGGTTATTGCTTACGAACCAGTATGGGCAATCGGTACTGGCAAATCTGCAACTCCGGCGCAGGCACAGGCTGTTCACAAATTCATCCGTGACCACATCGCTAAAGTTGACGCTAACATCGCTGAACAAGTGATCATCCAGTACGGCGGTTCTGTAAACGCGTCTAACGCTGCAGAACTGTTCGCTCAGCCGGACATCGACGGCGCGCTGGTTGGCGGTGCTTCTCTGAAAGCTGACGCCTTCGCAGTGATCGTTAAAGCTGCAGAAGCGGCTAAACAGGCTTAAGTCTGACAGGTGCCGGATATCGCATCCGGCACTTAGCTTTCCTCAATTCCTTGCTTTAACGCAGAATCTCACACTGATGATCCTGAAGTTCCTCAGCTGAGGCTCGATTCAGCGTCAGCAGATTACGCTGCGTCGCCAGCAATACAAACGAGTTATCACTCTGTCGCACCATCGCCAGCGCGTAACTGCCCATATGTTCCCGTGCCTCTGGTACTTCTTCCGCCAGCATCATAAACGGACTACGTTTCACCAGCTCGCTTTCAGTTACCCGACGCGCCAGATATTCATGCCCACGCAGCCCACCGGGCAGCGGTAACCAACGGGTGCTGATATTCGCCAGATTATTATCCAGTTGTTCGCGCACATCAGGACGAATACAAGAGATATGGATATGAAAATGGTTTTGCGTGCGCCCGGTACGGGAGTTAATCGCCAGAGATACCGCGCGATCGGGGACTGGCTGGCCGTATTTTTTGCTCATAAAATCACGCGCCTGCCAGGCTAACCAGAAGAAATTAGGCGTTGATGGATCGGTTAACAATGGACTTTCAGTGCCGTTGATACGATACGTTGGCATCAACAAATATTGCAGAGGACCGTTGAGGTCTTTTAAAACCACATATCCGGCATTGGGTTTGACTTCCGCACATGGCGAAGGGTTTTGGTTTTGCTGCTGGTTGGGTAAACATTGCTCAAGGGCAATCTGACGTAACGTATCCGACTCTTCGCCGGTCAATTTCCAGTAACCAATGCCCGCAGCTGCAACAGCGATAACCATCATCGCTAAAAAAAGAAGACCTGCTTTTTTCATCTTTTTTTTCCCTGTACCTCAAAGAGATGCAAGGGTAACGCAAAATCGAGACAAATAAAAAACCCGGTCGCGAGATGCCACCGGGCTGAGAGTCTTAAAAATATTAACGTTTACTGATTTGGTCAAACGTACCGCCGTTAGAGAAATGCTCTTTTTGCGCTTTCGTCCAGCCACCGAACTCTTCATCAATGGTGAATAACTTCAGCTTCGGAAAGGCATTTTCATATTTTTTCGCTACCTGAGGATCGCGCGGACGATAGTAGTTTTTAGCCGCAATCTCCTGGCCTTCTGGCGAGTAGAGATAGTTCAGGTAAGCTTCCGCCACCTCTTTGGTGCCTTTTTTCTCTACCACTTTATCGACAACTGACACCGTAGGTTCTGCGAGAATAGACTCACTCGGGGTGACAATTTCGAATTTATCTTTCCCCAGTTCATTCGCTGCCAGCAGAGCTTCGTTTTCCCAGGCAATCAGTACATCGCCAATTCCGCGCTCGACAAAGGTGTTAGTGGAGCCGCGCGCGCCAGAATCCAGAACTTCGACGTTTTTATACAGTGCCCGAACAAAATCCTGTGCCTTTGCCTGATCGTTGTTGTTGTGGTGCAGCGCGTAGCCCCAGGCTGCCAGGTAGTTCCAGCGAGCACCACCAGAGCTTTTCGGATTAGGCGTGATCACCGAAACACCGGGCTTAATCAGATCGTTCCAGTCGTGGATCTGCTTCGGATTACCCTTGCGCACCAGAAAAACAATGGTGGAAGTGTACGGTGCGGAGTTATCCGGCAGACGCTTGATCCACTCTTTATCAATACGCCCGCGTTCCGCAATCGCGTCCACATCATAGGCCAGAGCCAGCGTGACAACATCAGCTTCAATACCGTTGATAACCGACGTCGCTTGTTTACCAGAACCACCGTGTGACTGACGAATAACCACGTTATCGCCAGTTTGCTGTTTCCAGTGGGCGCTGAATGCCTTGTTGTACTGTTCGTACAATTCGCGCGTTGGATCATATGAAACGTTAAGAAGCTGAATATCCTTTGCCATAACGCTGGTCGCTGCCAGTAATAAAGTTAACCCTACGCCCCACTTGTTCATCGCCCGGCTCTCTTATGTTGTGTTGTGATGAGCAAAGCGTGCCAGAAAGGGATTCAAACATTAAAGAATAAAAAAAGATTGGCTATAACTTGTGGGTATATGTTGGGGGATTAAAAAGGCGGAAGAAATCCGCCTCATATTGCTGACAAAGTGCGCTTTATCCATGCCGGATGCGGCGCGAGCGCCTTATCCGGCCTACAAAAGTTTGCAAATTCAATAAATTGCATAATTCATGTAGGCCTGATAAGCGAAGCGCATCAGGCATTTTTGCTTCTGTCATCGGTTTCAGGCTAAAGGAATCTGCCTTTTTCCGAAATCATCAATACAGTTTTTTCGCGCAGTCCAGCCAGTCGCCTTTGAACGGACGCTTCATATTTTCGATAGCGTCGATGATGTCATGGTGAACCAGCTGTTCGTTCTGGATACCTACGCAACGACCGCCGTAACCAGCCAGCAGCAGCTCGATAGCGTAAGCGCCCATACGGGAAGCCAGAATACGGTCGTAAGGTACCGGGGAACCACCACGCTGGATGTGGCCCAGCACAGTTGCGCGAGTTTCACGACCAGTTTCTTTTTCGATGAAGTGTGCCAGCTCGTCGACGTCACACATATGTTCAGTGATCGCCACAATCGCGTGTTTTTTACCTTTCGCGATACCCGCTTTGATTTCGTTTACCAGGTCTTCACGGCTGAATTCAACTTCCGGAACCACAACGAATTCACAGCCACCGGCAATGGCCGCAGCCAACGTCAGATCGCCACAATAACGGCCCATCACTTCCACCACGGAAATACGCTGGTGAGAAGAAGAGGTGTCACGCAGACGGTCGATCGCTTCTACAACGGTGCTCAACGCAGTGAAGAAACCAATGGTGTAGTCAGTGCCTTTGATGTCGTTGTCGATGGTGCCCGGCAGGCCGATGCATGGGAAGCCCATTTCGGTCAGACGCATTGCACCCATGTAGGAACCGTCACCGCCGATAACCACCAGCGCGTCAATGCCACGTTTTTTCAGGTTTTCGATAGCCACGGCGCGGATGTTCTCGTCGCGGAATTCCGGGAAGCGCGCAGAACCGAGGAATGTACCGCCACGGTTGATCATGTCAGACACGCTGTAACGGTCTAGCTGTACCATACGGTCTTCATACAGACCCAGATAGCCGTCATAAATACCCATTACTTCCAGACCTTCTGTCAGCGCAGAACGAACAACTCCGCGAATTGCGGCGTTCATGCCTGGCGCATCACCGCCGCTTGTCAACACACCGATTTTCTTAATCATGACTACCTCTGAACTTTGGAATGCAAAATGAAATCTGTTGCCGGAAGTCTTCTTGCACATCGAAGTGATCCAACGAATGTACAAATAGTATAACAATCACTTCCTGCTGAATTGATTCAGGTCAGGCCAAATGGCGGTATTTTATACACAAAATGCGGGTCTGGCTCTCTTTTATACGGATTATGAAAGCGTAGACCGTTTACTCTCCCTGGGTACGACAGAACAAGGATCCTGATGGATAATCACATCTGAACCCGGAAAACGCCGTAAAATAGCCTGCTCTACCTGATCCGCCACCATATGTGCCTGAACCAAAGGCAGAGAGTCTTCCATTTCCAAATGAATCTGAATAAAGCGGGTCGGCCCTGACTGCCGCGTGCGAAGATCGTGAGCGCCGCTAACTCCCGGCCAGGAAGTCACGATATCAATAATTTCCTGTCGTTCGCCATCGGGCAGCGCGCGATCCAATAATGACTGGACCGCCTCATACCCCATGCGTAACGCGCTATATAAAATATAGATGCCGATTCCCAAAGCAAACAGGGCATCAGCACGATGCCAGCCATACCAGGACAATCCCAGCGCCAGCAAAATCGCGCCGTTCATCATAACATCAGACTGATAATGTAGCATATCTGCCCGCACTGCCTGGCTTTGCGTCCGGCGAACGACCCAACGCTGAAACGAGACCAGAATAATCGTACAAATTAGCGCCACAATAGTCACGATAACCCCAACACCCGGGTCTTTCATCGGTGTCGGAGAAACCAAATGCTGAATCCCGGTCAAAAACAGGAACAGCGCGGAGCCAGAGATAAACATACTTTGCGCCAGCGCGGCGAGCGACTCAGCTTTACCGTGACCAAAGGAGTGATTATCGTCGGCAGGTTGCAGTGAGTAGCGCACGACCAATAAGTTAGTTAATGACGCGCCGATATCCACCAGCGAATCCACCAGCGCAGCGAGAATACTCACTGATCCGGTATACCACCATGCAAAAATTTTAATCAGTAATAACAGCGAAGCCATCGCCGTTGCAGCAATCGCCGCCCGACTAACCAGCTGCCCATAAGATTGATTCATAAATACTCCCGCTATCAACTGACGGTAGTATAACGGATGCAAATCATCTGCAATGCATCAAGTAACAGGCAAATTGCGGATAAAAAAAACCCCCACATCATGTGGGGGAAGACAGGGATGGTGTCTATGGCAAGGAAAACAGGGTTTACTACTGGGAACGTGAGTTGCTACTACTCAATAGCTTCAACGATGAACTTTTTTGCCATTGCGTCACGTCGCGCAACTGCTCCATTCGTTGTTGATGTTTCTTGTTTAAAACCGCTTGCTGCTCTGGCGTTAACAGGCGATACATTTGGTTGCGGACTTTTGCCATCTCAACCTGACGAGCTATTTGCTCGTTCGCCATTTTTTCTGCCTGTGCGCGCACAGCGTTTTCATCAAAATTTTCTGCGGTGACAAGGCGATGCATTGTCTCCAGTTCGCTAACATTAACAGGTGGCTGTTCGTGCCGGGCCTGTTGCATAAGATCTCGCATCTGCTGACGCTGATGTTCGGTTAAACTTATGCCGTCGAACATATGGCTCTGCGTACTGCGCTGCGTAAGTTCTTCTCCCGGATGCCAGTTATCGCCTGAACCGACTTCAGCAGCGTGGCTTAATGAACTGACTGCCAGCGTTGAGGCCATGACGGCAGCGGTAACTATGCGCATCATTTGCTCCCAAATCTTTCTGTCGCGATTCAACGATAGAGAGTTTACGATTCAGGCTGCAAACATGCGTCAGGGGGTGTAAAACAACGTAAAGTCATGGATTAGCGACGTCTGATGACGTAATTTCTGCCTCGGAGGTATTTAAACAATGAATAAAATCCTGTTAGTTGATGATGACCGAGAGCTGACTTCCCTGTTAAAGGAGCTGCTCGAGATGGAAGGCTTCAACGTGATTGTTGCCCACGACGGGGAACAGGCGCTTGCTCTTCTGGACGACAGCATTGATTTACTTTTGCTTGATGTGATGATGCCGAAGAAAAATGGTATCGATACGCTGAAAGCACTTCGCCAGACACACCAGACGCCTGTCATTATGTTGACGGCTCGCGGCAGTGAACTTGATCGCGTCCTCGGCCTTGAGCTGGGTGCGGATGACTATCTCCCGAAACCGTTTAACGATCGTGAACTGGTTGCACGTATTCGCGCGATCCTGCGCCGTTCGCACTGGAGCGAACAACAGCAGAACAGCGATAACGGTTCGCCGACGCTGGAAGTTGACGCCTTAGTGCTGAATCCAGGCCGTCAGGAAGCCAGCTTCGACGGGCAAACACTGGAGTTAACCGGTACTGAATTTACCCTGCTCTACCTACTGGCGCAGCATCTGGGTCAGGTGGTTTCTCGTGAGCATTTAAGCCAGGAAGTGCTGGGCAAACGCCTGACGCCTTTCGACCGTGCTATCGATATGCATATTTCCAACCTGCGTCGTAAGCTGCCGGATCGTAAAGACGGTCATCCGTGGTTTAAAACATTGCGTGGTCGCGGCTATCTGATGGTTTCCGCTTCATGATAGGCAGTTTAACCGCGCGCATCTTCGCCATCTTCTGGCTGACGCTAGCGCTGGTGTTGATGCTGGTTTTGATGTTACCCAAGCTCGACTCACGCCAGATGACCGAGCTTCTGGATAGCGAACAGCGTCAGGGGCTGATGATTGAGCAGCATGTCGAAGCGGAACTGGCGAACGATCCACCCAACGATTTAATGTGGTGGCGGCGTCTGTTCCGGGCCATTGATAAGTGGGCGCCGCCAGGCCAGCGTTTATTACTGGTGACCACTGAAGGCCGCGTGATCGGCGCTGAACGCAGCGAAATGCAGATCATTCGCAACTTTATTGGACAAGCAGATAACGCCGATCACCCGCAGAAGAAAAAGTATGGCCGCGTGGAACTGGTCGGTCCCTTCTCCGTGCGCGATGGTGAAGATAATTACCAGCTTTATCTGATTCGTCCGGCCAGCAGTTCTCAATCCGATTTCATAAACTTACTGTTTGACCGCCCGCTATTACTGCTGATTGTCACGATGTTGGTCAGTACGCCGCTGCTGTTGTGGTTGGCCTGGAGTCTGGCAAAACCGGCGCGTAAGCTGAAAAACGCGGCCGATGAAGTTGCCCAGGGGAACTTACGCCAGCATCCTGAACTGGAAGCGGGGCCGCAAGAATTTCTTGCCGCAGGTGCCAGTTTTAACCAGATGGTGACCGCGCTGGAACGCATGATGACCTCCCAGCAGCGCCTGCTTTCTGATATCTCTCACGAACTGCGCACGCCGCTGACGCGTCTGCAACTGGGTACGGCGTTACTGCGTCGTCGTAGTGGTGAAAGCAAGGAACTGGAGCGTATTGAAACAGAAGCCCAGCGTCTGGACAGCATGATCAACGACCTGTTGGTGATGTCCCGTAATCAGCAGAAAAACGCGCTGGTGAGCGAGACAATCAAAGCCAACCAGTTGTGGAACGAAGTGCTGGATAACGCGGCGTTCGAAGCGGAACAAATGGGCAAGTCGTTTACGGTTAACTTCCCGCCGGGGCCGTGGCCGCTGTACGGCAACCCGAACGCCCTGGAAAGTGCGCTGGAAAACATTGTGCGTAATGCTCTGCGTTATTCCCATACGAAGATCGAAGTAGGCTTCGCGGTAGATAAAGACGGTATCACCATTACGGTGGATGATGATGGTCCTGGCGTTAGCCCGGAAGATCGCGAACAGATTTTCCGTCCGTTCTATCGCACCGATGAAGCGCGCGATCGTGAATCTGGCGGTACGGGTCTGGGGCTGGCAATTGTCGAAACCGCCATCCAGCAGCATCGGGGTTGGGTGAAGGCGGAAGACAGCCCGCTTGGCGGTTTACGTCTGGTGATTTGGCTGCCGCTGTATAAGCGGAGTTAAACACTGCGCAGGGCAGCTTTTGTAGGCCGGATAAGGCGTTTACGCCGCATCCGGCGTTTGAGCAGAATGCCTGATGCGACGCTGGTCGCGTCTTATCAGGCCTACTCTCTGGTGATTTGGCTGCCGCTGTATAAGCGGAGTTAAACACTGCGCAGGGCAGCTTTTG
>NZ_RHJI01000001.1 GCF_004211955.1 Escherichia sp. E1V33 | reverse complement strand
GTACGGAACGCCTACCTGACGGCCCAGCAGGATGTGCTCACGAGTCTGCGGCATCGGGCCGTCAGTCGCAGCAACTACCAGGATCGCGCCGTCCATCTGAGCAGCACCAGTGATCATGTTTTTAACATAGTCGGCGTGCCCCGGGCAGTCTACGTGCGCGTAGTGACGGGTCGGGGTGTCGTATTCAACGTGAGAAGTGTTGATGGTGATACCACGAGCTTTTTCTTCCGGCGCGTTATCGATCTGGTCGAATGCACGAGCAGCACCGCCGTAGGTTTTAGCCAGTACGGTGGTGATTGCAGCGGTCAGAGTAGTTTTACCGTGGTCAACGTGGCCGATAGTACCAACGTTAACGTGCGGTTTTGTACGTTCAAATTTTTCTTTAGACACGGCTATATTCCTTACTATAGTGCTCTCCCCTTCAGGAGAGAGCACGGGACTTTGGTATTAACCCTTAGGCTTATTTACCACGGGCTTCAATTACGGCCTGAGCAACGTTACTCGGCGCTTCATCATACTTCAGGAATTCCATAGTGTATGATGCACGACCTTTGGTCAGAGAACGCAGCTGAGTTGCGTATCCGAACATTTCAGACAGCGGTACTTCAGCGTGGATCTTAACGCCAGTAACTTCAGATTCCTGACCTTTGAGCATACCACGACGACGGCTCAAGTCACCGATAACGTCACCGGTGTTCTCTTCTGGAGTTTCTACTTCAACCTTCATGATCGGCTCAAGCAGAACTGGTTTCGCTTTCTTAAAGCCTTCTTTAAAGGCGATAGAAGCAGCCAGTTTAAACGCCAGTTCAGAGGAGTCAACGTCATGGTAAGAACCGAAGTGCAGACGAATACCCATGTCTACTACCGGGTAGCCTGCCAGCGGACCTGCTTTCAGCTGTTCCTGGATACCTTTATCAACGGCCGGGATGTATTCGCCAGGGATTACACCACCTTTAATGTCGTTGATGAACTCGTAGCCTTTCGGGTTTGAACCCGGCTCCAGCGGGTACATGTCGATAACAACATGACCATACTGACCACGACCACCAGACTGTTTCGCGTGTTTACCTTCAACATCGGTAACTTTCTGGCGGATAGTTTCACGGTAAGCAACCTGCGGTTTACCTACGTTCGCTTCAACGTTGAATTCACGCTTCATACGGTCAACGATGATGTCGAGGTGCAGTTCGCCCATACCCGCGATGATGGTCTGGTTAGATTCTTCGTCAGTCCATACACGGAAAGACGGGTCTTCTTTAGCCAGACGGCCCAGAGCCAGACCCATTTTTTCCTGGTCAGCTTTGGTTTTCGGTTCTACTGCGATGGAGATTACCGGCTCAGGGAATTCCATACGTTCCAGAATGATCGGCGCATCCGGGTCACACAGGGTGTCACCAGTGGTTACGTCTTTCAGACCGATTGCAGCAGCGATGTCGCCCGCGCGAACTTCTTTGATCTCTTCACGTTTGTTAGCGTGCATCTGAACGATACGACCGAAACGCTCACGTGCAGCTTTCACGGAGTTCAGTACGGTATCACCAGAGTTAACCACACCGGAGTAAACACGGAAGAAGGTCAGGTTACCAACAAACGGGTCGGTAGCGATTTTGAACGCCAGAGCAGAGAACGGCTCGTCATCACTTGCGTGACGTTCAGCCGGAGTATCTTTACCGTCGTCCAGGATACCGTTGATCGCAGGTACGTCAACCGGGGATGGCAGGTAATCAATTACCGCATCCAGCATCGCCTGAACACCTTTGTTCTTGAACGCAGAACCACAGGTTACCAGGATGATTTCGTTGTTCAGAACGCGCTGACGCAGAGCACCTTTAATCTCTTCTTCAGTCAGTTCTTCACCACCCAGGTATTTTTCCATCAGCTCTTCAGAAGCTTCAGCTGCGGATTCGATCAGGTTCTGGTGCCATTCGTTAGCCAGTTCAACCATGTCTGCCGGGATATCTTCGTATTCGAAGGTTACGCCCTGGTCAGCGTCGTTCCAGTTGATAGCTTTCATTTTCACCAGGTCAACAACACCGGTGAAATGTTCTTCAGCACCAATCGCCAGCTGCAGCGGAACCGGGTTCGCGCCCAGACGGGTTTTGATCTGGTTAACAACTTTCAGGAAGTTCGCACCCATGCGGTCCATTTTGTTAACGAACGCAATGCGCGGAACTTTATATTTGTTTGCCTGACGCCATACGGTTTCAGACTGCGGCTGAACACCACCAACTGCGCAGTAAACCATTACCGCACCATCGAGAACACGCATGGAACGTTCTACTTCGATTGTGAAGTCAACGTGCCCCGGGGTGTCGATGATGTTGATGCGATGCGGCTCATACTGCTTAGCCATACCAGACCAGAATGCAGTAGTCGCAGCGGAAGTGATGGTAATACCACGTTCCTGCTCCTGCTCCATCCAGTCCATGGTTGCAGCGCCGTCATGAACTTCACCGATTTTATGGTTTACACCGGTGTAGAACAGAATACGTTCGGTAGTAGTGGTTTTACCGGCGTCGATGTGCGCACTGATACCGATGTTACGGTAGCGTGCGATGGGTGTTGTACGAGCCATTTGTTTCCTCGTTTATCTTTTAGGCGTTCAATTTAAGTAGCCCAAAGCGGGCTGCTTACTGGAAGCGCCCGCCTGGTGACTAAAACTCCGAAGGGATTACCAACGGTAGTGTGCGAACGCCTTGTTGGCTTCGGCCATACGGTGAACGTCTTCACGTTTCTTAACTGCAGTACCTTTGTTTTCTGCAGCATCAGAAAGTTCGTTCGCCAGGCGCAGAGCCATGGATTTATCACCGCGTTTACGAGCAGCTTCAACGATCCAACGCATTGCCAGAGCATTACGACGAACCGGACGGACTTCAACTGGTACCTGATAAGTAGAACCACCAACGCGGCGAGACTTAACTTCTACAGTCGGGCGCACGTTTTCGAGAGCTACTTCGAATGCTTCCAGTTCAGATTTACCAGAACGCTGAGCCAGGGTCTCCAGCGCGCTGTATACGATAGATTCGGCAGTAGATTTTTTACCATCTACCATCAGGATATTTACAAATTTAGCCAGCAGTTCTGATCCGAACTTCGGATCCGGCAGAATTTTACGCTGACCAATGACGCGACGACGTGGCATGGAAATACTCCGTTGTTAATTCAGGATTGTCCAAAACTCTACGAGTTTAGTTTGACATTTAAGTTAAAACGTTTGGCCTTACTTAACGGAGAACCATTAAGCCTTAGGACGCTTCACGCCATACTTGGAACGAGCCTGCTTACGGTCTTTAACGCCGGAGCAGTCAAGCGCACCACGTACGGTGTGGTAACGAACACCCGGGAGGTCTTTAACACGACCGCCACGGATCAGGATCA
This sequence comes from Escherichia sp. E1V33, assembly GCF_004211955.1. GTDB lineage: Bacteria > Pseudomonadota > Gammaproteobacteria > Enterobacterales > Enterobacteriaceae > Escherichia. Next base: position 209,824 of record NZ_RHJI01000001.1, on the reverse strand, counting down.
CGGAGTGCTCCTGCAGGTTGTGACCTTCACCACCGATGTAGGAAGTCACTTCGAAACCGTTAGTCAGACGAACACGGCATACTTTACGCAGCGCGGAGTTCGGTTTTTTAGGGGTGGTAGTATATACACGAGTACATACGCCACGTTTTTGCGGGCATGCTTCCAGCGCAGGCACGTTGCTTTTCGCAACTTTGCGAGCACGTGGTTTGCGTACCAGCTGGTTAACTGTTGCCATTAAATAGCTCCTGGTTTTAGCTTTTGCTTCGTAAACACGTAATAAAACGTCCTCACACAATATGAGGACGCCGAATTTTAGGGCGGTGTCGAAAAGGTGTCAAGAAATATACAACGTTCCCGCCGTCACCAGGCCATCTGGCTGGTGTGCTTTACCGTAAGTCTGACGAAATCAGTATAGTCAATTGGGATGATATTGTTCGAAATTTGACCAACCAAACCGCGGGCAATGAGGTCTTCGTTCAGGGCATAGACCTTAATGGGGGCATTACGCAGACTTTCAAGGTAGCGGTTGCCGTCAACTGCGGCAGTTACGCCATCCTGCAATAACAGTAGTTCGTCGCCCTCACTGAGCAGACGCAGCAGCGCAGGAAAATCTGTCAGCCAGGGTGAGCGATGTAATGTGTGCAGCATGTACGCCTCAAAATCTCAAAATAACATCGTAGTTGCCGAGTTCGCTGCGTAAGGCTTCTGCTTCAAGCGGCGTGGCTTCGACAACAAATGGTGTCTGCGGATATAACCCGCGTTCGCGCAGAGAAGCCGCACAAACCCAACACTGTTCAATATCATACAGACCCAGCAGTTTAAAAGTGGCGATATAATCACGTGCCAGCACAGCATCGGGCTTTTGTCCTGGCAGGAGCTGAAAAACGCCATCGGCTATAAAGAAGACGGCGAGATCGTCAGTTAAAGCGGAAGTTGCGAGTAAAGCATCTAATCCCTCGCGGCCAGCCGCGGTGCCATGAGGCGCAGTAGAAAAAACAAACGCAATTCGTTTCATCAGAACTGTACCACCCTGTCACAGGTCAGCGAGGCTTCCGCCAGAGCGCCAAGTCCACTTAAGGTAAATCCCGGCTGAAGGTTTGACGAGGCTAGCCCCAATCTTCCAGCTTCAGTTTCATCGACGATACCGCGGCGTAACGCTGCCGCCACGCAGATATTCAGTGCCACACCATGTTGCGCACTCAGTTGTTGCCAGGCACGTACGAGGTCAAATTCGTCACTTGCCGGAGAAGTTAACTGGTTAGCGTTATAGACCCCTTCCCGGTAGAAAAAGACGCTACTCAACTCATGGCCTTCTGCTATCAGCGCCTGTGCAAACTGAAAAGCACTACTCGCCTGTTGCGTACCGTATGCTGGCCCGGTCACCACGATGGCAAAACGCATTACTTATCTTGCCCCTGGAAATCACCGCTCTTGAACTGACGGATATAGAGATAAACAGTATGTTTGGAGATGTTGAGGCGATCAGCAACCTGGTTGATGGCATCTTTGATATCGAAAATGCCTTTCTCGTAGAGATTCAACACGATTTGACGATTTTTGGCGTTATTAGAAACATTACGATCGGCGTTCACTTCTTCAATGGTGAACTCCAGTGTTTGGGTAACCAGATCTTCAACCGAAGACGCAAAGTTGACACTTGAACCGACGTCCGGGGTTTCTGGCGGCACAAAGGTGCTCATAATCTGCGAGAATGGCACATCAAGATTCATATTGATGCACAGCAGACCAATCACTCGCTGTTCACGGTTACGAATAGCAATCGTGAGCGACTTCATTAATACGCCGCTTTTGGCGCGAGTAAAGTAGCATTTAGAAACGCTGCTATCCGCTCCCGTCATGTCGTGCAGCATACGCAGTGCCAGATCGGTAATTGGCGAGCCAATCTTCCGGCCTGTATGTTCGCCGTTGGCAATACGAATGGCTGAACATTTTAAATCCTGCAAAGAGTGCAAAACGATTTCACAGTGGGAACCAATGAGCATCGCTAACCCGTCCACCACCGCTTCGTAGGATTTCAGAATATCAAAATCGGTCTGGTCGAAAGGACGTTGATCCAGTAAATCCAACTCACTGGTTTCGTTGGTTAAAAGCGACCTGGACATGAAAAAAAACACTCCTTTTCAGGAGCCTGTCGTTAACTTTTCAGGGCAGGCTCATTAATGATGCGGGTAATTAAATTAATACAGCGGAGGTTCCGCTTTCCAGCACTAATTATATCCGGCCTGCAATAAAAAAACCGCCGCCTGGTCAGGCGGCGGTTTTTAATGCTTATTTTTTAGCAGAATCTGCTGCTTTAGCATCTGCTTCTGGCTTCGTATCAGCCTTCGGCGCTGGTTTCACGTCCAGCAGTTCTACGTCAAATACCAGGGTAGAATTCGGTGGGATCCCAGGAACGCCCGCTTTGCCGTAAGCCAGCTCTGGTGGAATAACCAGTTTGATCTTACCGCCTTTCTTGATGTTCTTCAGACCTTCAGTCCAGCCAGGGATCACGCCGTCAAGACGGAACGAGAGCGGTTCACCACGGGTGTAAGAGTTATCGAACTCTTTACCGTCGATCAGCGTACCTTTGTAGTTCACTACAACAGTATCGCTGTCTTTCGGTGATTCGCCTTTACCGGCTTCTACTACCTGATAAACCAGGCCAGTTGAAGAGGTTTTCACACCCTTCTCTTTGGCAAATTTCTCGCGATACTCTTTACCTTTTACTTCGTTATCAGCAGCATCTTTTTCCATCTTCGCCTGAGCGGAGGACTTCACGCGTGCTTCAAACGCTTGCAGAGTCTGTTCGATCTCTTGATCGGAGAGTTTGCTCTTATCAGCAAATGCATCCTGAACACCCGCGATTAGCTGATCTTTATCCAGTTTGATGCCCAGCTTTTCTTGTTCTTTCAGAGAATTGTCCATGTAACGACCGAGCGAAGCACCCAGCGCGTAAGCTGATTTCTGATCGTCATTTTTGAACGCTGCTTTGCTGTCAGCAGTTGCAGTTGGTTTCGCCGCTTCGGCAGCAAAAGTGATTGGTGCATGCAGGGCAACGGCCATTGTGGTCGCCAGCAGCGTTACTTTAAACAGTGATTTCATCCATATCTCCAGGATCGGGGCATCTCACCCCTGGGTTAACTATTATCAGAAGGGTACTATAAAACGTTGTCGAACAAATCTACATACAGATACGCCCTATTATCATCTATTTTCAGACTCTTTTTGTTTAAATTAGTTTCGATGACTGCGAAATGAGTGCTGTCTCGGGCAGCAAAGTTAAGTAGAATCCGCGGCGACCATTCGACAAAAGAGGTGAATCATGCAGGATTTAACATTGGAAGCACGCCTGGCAGAACTGGAGAGTCGACTGGCTTTTCAGGAAATCACCATTGAAGAACTGAACGTCACGGTGACCGCTCATGAAATGGAGATGGCGAAACTGCGCGATCATCTGCGTCTGCTGACCGAGAAGTTAAAAGCCAGCCAGCCGTCGAACATCGCGTCGCAGGCTGAAGAAACACCGCCGCCGCATTATTGAGGCAAAAAAAAGCGGGGAATTCCCCGCTTTTTTGTCATCTTTTCGGTATTAGTGGCAACCACAACCGCCGTTGCCTTTACCACCACAGCAGCCTTCGCCACCGTGTTCATGACCGTGATCGTGGCCATGACCGCCGCAGCAACCGTCGTGGTCGTGATCGTGGTGATGATCGTGCGCGCCGTGAACGTGACCATGAGCCAGTTCTTCTTCGGTCGCTTCGCGAATCGCCACAACTTCAACGTTGAATTTCAGGTTCTGGCCAGCCAGCATGTGGTTTCCGTCAACCACTACGTGATCGTCTTCAACCGCAGTAATTTCAACTGGTACTGGACCCTGGTCGGTTTCAGCAAGGAAGCGCATACCTACCTGCAGTTCATCAACGCCCATAAATACGTCTTTAGGAACGCGCTGCACCAGGTTTTCGTCGTACTGACCGTAAGCGTCGTTCGCGCCAACAGCGACATCAAATTTGTCGCCAACTTCATGACCTTCCAGCGCTGTTTCCAGGCCAGAGATCAGGGAACCGTGACCATGCAGGTAGTCCAGCGGCGCACTCACCGGAGACTCATCAACCAACACACCGTCTTCTGTACGTACCTGATAGGCCAGGCTGACCACCAGGTCTTTTGCTACTTTCATGATATCTCCTGAGCATGGGAAGAATAGTGGCGCAGATTGTAGCGGAATTCTGCAGCCGTGTACTCACTAGCTTAAAAAAACTCGAAGCATATCGCTAGTCCGGATGAAAAATCCCGATCACTTGCTCATCTTTGCGAACGTGATCGCGGGCTTCTTTATCGACTTCACGCATCTGGTGTCCGCACTTAACACATTCAACAATATCAATATTATTTTCGCGCCACATCGCCATGGAATCTTGCGCCTGACAGGCCGGGCATTTTGCGCCCGCAATAAAACGTTTTCGGATTGCCATCTTTACCCTCTACTCAAATTCATCCCAGCCATCCAGCTGGCGTCGTTCTTGTTGCATCTCACGCTGGAAAATCTCTTCCAGTTCGCGTCGGGCTTCCCTGGCGCGAGAAATTTGTACGGTATCGGTATGCATCGGGATTAACTCCCGCAGCATCCGCATATCCAGACGGCGAAAATGCAGTTGCGCCCGCTGCGCCTGATGCGGATGCATGCCAAGCGTGACCAGCGTTTTGCGCCCCAGCTCTAACGCGCTGGAGAATGTCTCACGGGAAAACTGCGTCACCCCTGCCTGTAATAACTCATGCGCTTCCACACGTCCGCGCGCTCGCGCAAGAATATGCAAATGCGGGAAGTGTTGCTGGCAAATCTCCACCAGCTTCATGGTGTCTTCCGGCTCGTTACAGGTGATGACGATAGACTCTGCGGCCTCGGCACCTGCAGAGCGCAACAGGTCAACTTGCGTGGCATCACCGTAATAAACTTTGTAGCCATATTTACGCATCAGGTTAACGGCGCTGATATCCCGCTCCAGCACGGTAATACGCATTTTATTCGCCATCAGCAAACGACCAATCACCTGTCCAAAACGTCCGAAGCCCACGACAATGACCTGTGGTTTATCATCGTTGACCCACGGTTTTTCATCCTCTTCTTCCGGACCGTTGAACTGGCGGGATAGCCACTTATCTACCAGTTTCATCAGCAGCGGCGTGGTCATCATGGAAAGCGTGACCGTCACCAGCAACAGCGCCATCTGGTCGCCCTGAAACAACCGTTGCGAAGAAGCCGTAGAAAAGAGGACAAAGGCAAACTCGCCGCCCTGACTCAACACGCCAGCAAACTGCATCCGCTCGGAGCTACGCACGCCATACAGCCGCGCCAGCAGATACAGCACGAGAATTTTCACCGCCACCAACACAATAACGCTTAACACCACCCACAGCAGATGGGTATAAAGCACCCCGAGGTTGAGCGACATTCCAACCGAGATAAAAAATAGCCCGAGCAGCAACCCCTTAAACGGGTCGATAGCTGTTTCCAGTTCGTGGCGATATTCGCTTTCTGCCAGCAACACGCCCGCAATAAACGTACCAAGCGCCATCGACAACCCCAGCGCATCCATAAATAACGCGGAACCCAGCACCAGCAGTAACGTCGCGGCGGTGAACACTTCTCGCACACCAGAAGCTGCAATAAAACGGAATACCGGACGCAGTAAATAGCGTCCACCAATCAACATGCCGACAAACGCCAGCACCTTCATACCGACTTTCATCCAGTCGAAATGTTCGTCTGCCGATCCCGCCAGCAGCGGCACTAATGCCAGCGCCGGGATCACCGCCAGATCCTGAAACAGTAACACCGAGAAGCCTAACTGCCCGGATTCGCTGCGATTCATCCCTTTTTCGCGCATCAGTTGCAGTGCCATTGCGGTTGAGGACATCGCCAGACCAATGCCCCCCACCACTGCAGCCTGCCAGGCGAAATCGGTCAGCATCAATAATCCTGCCAGCAACGCCGCACTTAACAGCACCTGCGCCGCGCCTACACCAAAAATCGAGCGTCGCAATTGCCAAAGCTTGGAAGGATTCAACTCAAGGCCGATGATAAACATCAGAAATACCACGCCGAGTTCCGAAAAGTGGAGGATCTCATCGACGTCGCTAATAAACCCCAGCCCCCACGGGCCAATCGCAATTCCTGCCAGCAGATATCCCAACACAGCCCCAATGCCCAGCCGCGATGCCAATGGCACCGCAGCCACCGCCGCGAAGAGAAACAGCACTCCCGCCAGTAAAAAATCGGAACCTTCCATCAGCGGCCTCCTGGAGACAGCGGATTTGCCAGCCAGTCACCGTAGGCTCTGGCGTGGCTCGCCAGCTCCTGTGCGCTTTGCCGTCTCGCCCAGTAAATAATGATGGGACTTAACCAATGCATCCGGCACATGCCCGCCGCCAGTTCAAAGGGGCGCAGAACATCGCTCATCGGGTAGCGATTCAACGCGTCATAACGGTAAGCACTTTCCGGCTCGCCGGTGGTGATCACACTCCGCCAGTACTTTCCCGCCAGTTGGTTTCCTCCCGGCCCGCTGGCAAAACCACGGCTTAATACCCGATCCAGCCACTCTTTCAGTAGCGCCGGGCAGCTATAGGTATAAAGAGGATGCTGAAAGACAATCACCTCGTGCTCACGCAGTAATGCCTGCTCACGGGGGATATCAATAAAAAAATCAGGATAGTGCGCGTAAAGGTCGTGCACGGTAACATTGCTGAGCTGCGTGGCCGGTTTAAGCAGTACCCGGTTTGCCACCGAGTCCTGAGATTCCGGATGGGCATACAGCAGCAAAACTTTCGCTGGCTGAGACATCATCCCCCTCCCGGTATGGTTTTTGTGTATAGTCGCTGTTTTGGGCTACCATTGCGCCCGGTGCGGCAGCTCGCCCATACATTACATTATCATAATGATAAGTTAACATAGTCTGAACATACGGCGCCTTATGATTGTTTTCTCCTCGTTACAAATTCGTCGCGGCGTGCGCGTCCTGCTGGATAATGCCACCGCCACCATCAACCCCGGGCAGAAAGTCGGCCTGGTGGGTAAAAACGGCTGTGGTAAATCTACCCTGCTGGCATTGCTGAAAAATGAAATCAGCGCCGACGGCGGCAGCTACACCTTTCCGGGAAGCTGGCAACTAGAGTGGGTGAATCAGGAAACGCCGGCGCTACCGCAAGCGGCGCTGGAATATGTCATTGACGGCGACCGTGAATATCGTCAACTGGAAGCGCAGCTACACGACGCCAACGAACGTAACGACGGGCACGCCATCGCCACCATTCATGGCAAGCTGGATGCTATTGACGCATGGAGTATTCGCTCCCGTGCCGCCAGCCTGCTGCACGGCCTCGGTTTCAGCAATGAACAACTGGAGCGCCCGGTGAGTGATTTCTCCGGTGGCTGGCGTATGCGTCTTAACCTCGCCCAGGCGCTGATTTGCCGTTCAGACTTACTGCTGCTCGACGAACCGACTAACCACCTCGATCTCGATGCCGTTATCTGGCTGGAAAAATGGCTGAAGAGCTATCAGGGCACGCTGATCCTGATCTCTCACGACCGCGACTTCCTCGATCCGATCGTTGATAAAATTATTCATATCGAACAACAAAGCATGTTCGAGTACACCGGCAACTACAGCTCGTTTGAAGTGCAGCGCGCCACCCGTCTGGCGCAGCAACAGGCGATGTACGAAAGCCAGCAAGAGCGTGTGGCGCATCTGCAAAGTTATATCGACCGTTTCCGTGCCAAAGCCACCAAAGCGAAGCAGGCCCAGAGCCGCATTAAGATGCTCGAGCGTATGGAGCTGATTGCCCCCGCGCACGTCGACAACCCGTTCCGCTTTAGCTTCCGCGCGCCGGAAAGCCTGCCAAATCCGTTACTGAAGATGGAAAAAGTCAGCGCGGGCTATGGCGATCGCATTATTCTCGACTCGATTAAACTGAACCTGGTCCCCGGCTCGCGCATTGGTCTGCTAGGCCGCAACGGCGCAGGTAAATCGACATTAATCAAACTGTTAGCCGGTGAACTTGCGCCAGTCAGCGGTGAAATTGGTCTGGCGAAAGGGATCAAGCTCGGCTACTTCGCCCAGCATCAACTTGAATACTTGCGCGCCGACGAATCGCCTATTCAACATCTGGCACGTTTAGCGCCGCAGGAGCTGGAGCAAAAACTGCGTGACTACCTCGGCGGCTTTGGTTTCCAGGGCGATAAAGTAACCGAAGAAACGCGCCGCTTCTCCGGTGGGGAAAAAGCACGCCTGGTGCTGGCATTAATCGTCTGGCAGCGTCCGAATCTGCTGCTGCTCGACGAACCGACCAACCACCTTGACCTCGACATGCGTCAGGCACTCACCGAAGCATTAATCGAGTTTGAAGGCGCGCTGGTTGTCGTTTCGCACGACCGTCATTTGCTGCGTTCCACCACTGACGATCTCTACCTGGTTCACGATCGTAAAGTCGAACCGTTCGACGGCGATCTGGAAGATTATCAACAGTGGTTGAGCGACGTACAAAAGCAGGAAAACCAGACCGACGAAGCGCCAAAAGAGAACGCGAACAGCGCCCAGGCACGTAAAGATCAGAAGCGCCGGGAAGCGGAGCTGCGTGCGCAAACCCAGCCACTGCGTAAAGAGATTGCCCGTCTGGAAAAAGAGATGGAGAAGCTGAACGCTCAACTGGCGCAGGCAGAAGAGAAACTCGGCGACAGCGAACTGTATGACCAGAGCCGTAAAGCGGAGCTGACCGCCTGCCTGCAACAGCAAGCCAGCGCCAAATCCGGCCTGGAAGAGTGCGAAATGGCGTGGCTGGAAGCTCAGGAGCAGCTTGAGCAGATGCTGCTGGAAGGCCAAAGCAACTGATGGCGCAGATAACGACGACCGATGCCAATGAATTCAGCAGCAGTGCTGAATTCACCCCTATGCGCGGCTTTAGCAATTGCCATCTACAAACCATGCTGCCGCGTCTGTTTCGTCGTCAGGTGAAATTCACCCCGCACTGGCGGCGGCTAGAGTTGCCCGACGGTGATTTTGTCGATCTCGCGTGGAGTGAAGATCCCACACAAGCGCAGCATAAACCGCGTCTGGTGGTGTTTCATGGTCTGGAGGGCAGTCTGAATAGCCCTTATGCCCACGGTCTGGTTGATGCAGCGCAAAAGCGCGGTTGGCTGGGGGTGGTGATGCATTTTCGCGGATGCAGCGGTGAACCAAACCGTATGCACCGCATTTACCATTCGGGCGAAACCGAAGATGCCAGTTGGTTTTTACGCTGGCTGCAACGCGAGTTTGGTCATGCGCCAACGGCTGCCGTCGGCTATTCGCTCGGCGGTAATATGCTGGCTTGCCTGCTGGCCAAAGAAGGTAATGATGTCCCGATTGATGCGGCGGTGATTGTCTCCGCGCCATTTGTGCTGGAAGCCTGTAGTTACCATATGGAAAAGGGCTTTTCCCGCGTTTATCAGCGTTACTTGCTGAACCTGTTAAAAGCCAATGCCGCGCGCAAACTGGCAGCCTACCCCGGAACACTGCCGATTAATCTCGCGCAGTTAAAATCGGTACGTCGCATCCGCGAATTTGACGATCTAATCACCGCCAGAATTCACGGCTACGCCGATGCTATCGACTATTATCGTCAGTGTAGCGCCATGCCGATGCTCAATCGGATCGCCAAACCGACGCTGATTATTCACGCCAAAGACGATCCGTTTATGGATCACCAGGTGATCCCGAAACCGGAAAATCTTCCCCCGCAAGTAGAGTATCAACTGACCGAACATGGGGGCCATGTTGGCTTTATTGGCGGTACATTACTTCACCCGCAAATGTGGCTGGAGTCACGCATTCCTGACTGGTTAACAACGTATCTGGAGGCGAAATCATGTTGATTCCCTGGCAAGACATCTCCCCTGAAACGCTGGAAAATTTAATTGAAAGCTTTGTGTTACGTGAAGGCACCGATTATGGTGAACAAGAGCGTACGCTTGAACAGAAAGTCGCCGACGTCAAACGCCAGCTACAGTGCGGAGAAGCGGTGCTGGTATGGTCAGAGCTGCACGAAACGGTCAATATCATGCCGCGCAGTCAGTTTCGCGAATAACCTGCAACCGTCGGCGGACGAGATAATAATGATAGCCAAGTCATGGAGTTACTATGTCTGCCAAACATCCGGTCATTGCGGTAACAGGATCCAGCGGCGCGGGGACCACCACCACCAGCCTCGCGTTTCGTAAAATATTCGCGCAGTTAAATCTGCAAGCAGCCGAGGTGGAAGGCGACAGTTTTCACCGCTACACCCGCCCGGAAATGGATATGGCGATCCGCAAGGCGCGCGATGCCGGGCGGCATATTAGCTACTTCGGCCCCGAGGCCAACGACTTCGGCCTGCTGGAACAGACCTTTATTGAATACGGCCAGAGCGGCAAAGGGAAATCTCGCAAATATCTGCATACCTACGACGAAGCCGTACCGTGGAATCAGGTGCCGGGCACATTCACCCCGTGGCAGGCGCTACCGGAACCCACCGATGTGCTGTTTTATGAAGGTTTGCACGGCGGCGTGGTCACACCACAACATAACGTCGCGCAGCGTGTGGATTTACTGGTTGGCGTAGTGCCTATCGTTAACCTGGAGTGGATTCAAAAACTAATCCGCGACACCAGCGAACGCGGGCACTCACGAGAAGCGGTGATGGACTCGGTAGTGCGTTCAATGGAAGACTATATCAACTACATCACACCGCAGTTTTCCCGCACCCATATTAACTTCCAGCGCGTCCCCACCGTTGACACCTCAAACCCGTTCGCGGCGAAAGGCATCCCATCGCTGGACGAGAGCTTTGTGGTGATTCACTTTCGTAATCTGGAAGGGATCGATTTCCCCTGGCTACTGGCGATGCTGCAAGGCTCGTTCATTTCCCACATCAATACATTAGTGGTGCCGGGCGGCAAAATGGGGCTGGCAATGGAATTAATTATGCTGCCGCTGGTACAGCGATTGATGGAAGGGAAGAAAATCGAGTAACTCTGCTATTACGCCGGATAAAATACTATCCGGCGTCACTACGGGGTAGTTAAATCACGCGGCAACCACTTCATACGAGTGAGTAATATTCACGGCTTTTTCCAGCATCAGCGCCACTGAACAATATTTCTCGGCAGAGAGATCAACCGCACGCGCAACCGCTGCGTCCTTCAGGTCGCGACCAGTGACGATAAAATGCAAATTGATATGAGTAAACAGGCGCGGTGCCTCTTCGCGGCGTTCAGATGTCAGTTTTACTTCACAATCAACGACATCCTGACGCCCTTTTTGCAGGATAGAAACCACATCAATGGCGCTACAGCCCCCCGCCGCCATCAGCACCATTTCCATCGGGCTTGGCGCTTTATCGCCAGAGTTACCATCCATTAAAATCTGGTGACCAGAGGCGGATTCGCCCAAAAAAGTTAACCCTTCAACCCACTTCACACGCGCTTGCATAATCGGAACTCCATTGCGTCAATTTTCCTGACAGAGTACGCGTACTGACCAATTCGCGCAACGGAAGGCGACCTGGGTCATGCTGAAGCGAGACACCAGGAGACACAAAGCGAAAGCTATGCTAAAACAGTCAGGATGCTACAGTAATACATTGATGTACTGCATGTATGTAAAGGACGTCACATTACCGTGCAGTTCAGTTGATAGCCCCTTCCCAGGTAGCGGGAAGCACATTTCGGCAATCCAGAGACAGCGCCGTTTTCTGGCTCTGGAGAAAGCTTATAACAGAGGATAACCGCGCATGGTGCTTGGCAAACCGCAAACAGACCCGACTCTCGAATGGTTCTTGTCTCATTGCCACATTCATAAGTATCCATCCAAGAGCACGCTTATTCACCAGGGTGAAAAAGCGGAAACGCTGTACTACATCGTTAAAGGCTCTGTGGCAGTGCTGATCAAAGACGAGGAGGGTAAAGAAATGATCCTCTCCTATCTGAATCAGGGTGATTTTATTGGCGAATTGGGCCTGTTTGAAGAAGGCCAGGAACGTAGCGCATGGGTACGTGCAAAAACCGCCTGTGAAGTAGCTGAAATTTCCTACAAAAAATTTCGTCAATTAATTCAGGTGAACCCGGATATTCTGATGCGTCTCTCCGCGCAGATGGCGCGTCGTCTGCAAGTCACTTCAGAGAAAGTGGGCAACCTCGCGTTCCTCGACGTGACAGGTCGCATCGCGCAGACGCTGCTGAATCTGGCGAAACAACCCGATGCAATGACTCACCCGGACGGTATGCAAATTAAAATTACCCGTCAGGAAATTGGTCAAATTGTCGGCTGTTCTCGTGAAACCGTGGGGCGCATTCTGAAGATGCTCGAAGATCAGAACTTGATCTCCGCACACGGGAAAACCATCGTCGTTTACGGCACCCGTTAATCCCATCGGAGTGGCGCGTTACCAGGTAGCGCGCCATTTTGTTTAAACCGATGTGGCGCAGACTGATTTATCATCCTGATATCAACTATGCACTACGACAAACACTGGTGCTATGTTTGCCCGTGGCCGTTGGTCTGTTGTTTGGCGAATTAAGACTCGGCCTGCTGTTTTCACTCGTCCCTGCCTGTTGCAACATTGCGGGGCTTGATACCCCCCATAAACGTTTTTTTAAACGCTTGATTATTGGCGCGTCACTGTTTGCTACCTGTAGCTTACTGACACAGCTGCTGTTGGAAAAAGATATCCCCCTGCCCTTTCTGCTGACCGGGTTAACGCTGGTACTTGGCGTCACTGCCGAGCTTGGGCCATTACACGCCAAATTGCTTCCTGCATCGCTGCTAGCTGCCATTTTTACCCTCAGTCTGGCGGGATATATGCCGGTATGGGAGCCACTGCTCATTTATGCGTTAGGCACACTCTGGTACGGGCTGTTTAACTGGTTTTGGTTCTGGATCTGGCGCGAACAACCCCTACGCGAGTCACTAAGTCTGCTCTACCGTGAACTGGCTGATTATTGTGAAATCAAATACAGTCTGCTTACCCAGCACACCGACCCTGAAAAAGCGCTGCCTCCGCTGCTGGTACGCCAGCAAAAAGCGGTCGATTTAATTACCCAGTGCTATCAGCAAATGCACATGCTTTCCGCGCAAAATAATACCGATTACAAGCGGATGTTGCGCATTTTCCAGGAAGCACTGGATTTACAGGAACACATTTCGGTCAGTTTGCATCAACCTGAAGAGGTGCAAAAGCTGGTCGAGCGTAGCCATGCGGAAGAAGTTATCCGCTGGAATGCGCAAACGATCGCCGCTCGCCTGCGCGTGCTGGCTGATGACATTCTTTACCATCGCCTACCTACGCGTTTTACGATGGAGAAGCAAATTGGCGCACTGGAGAAAATCGCCCGCCAGCATCCGGATAACCCCGTGGGGCAATTCTGCTACTGGCACTTCAGCCGCATCGCTCGTGTGCTGCGCACCCAGAAACCGCTCTATACCCGCGATCTGCTGGCGGATAAACAACGGCGGATGCCATTACTTCCGGCGTTAAAAAGTTATCTTTCATTGAAATCTCCGGCACTGCGCAATGCCGGGCGACTCAGCGTGATGTTAAGCGTCGCCAGTTTGATGGGGACCGCGCTACATCTGCCGAAGTCGTATTGGATCCTGATGACGGTGTTGCTGGTGACACAAAACGGTTACGGCGCGACCCGTCTGAGGATCGTGAATCGATCCGTGGGAACCGTGGTCGGGTTAATCATTGCGGGCGTGGCGCTGCACTTTAAAATTCCCGAAGGTTACACCCTGACGCTGATGCTGTTTACCACCCTCGCCAGCTACCTGATATTGCGCAAAAACTACGGCTGGGCAACGGTCGGCTTTACCATAACTGCGGTGTATACCCTGCAACTGTTGTGGCTGAACGGCGAGCAATACATCATTCCGCGTCTTATCGATACCATTATTGGTTGTTTAATTGCCTTCGGCGGCACGGTATGGCTGTGGCCGCAGTGGCAGAGTGGTTTATTGCGTAAAAACGCCCATGATGCTTTAGAAACCTACCAGGAAGCGATTCGTCTGATCCTGAGTAAAGATCCGCAACCAACGCCACTGGCCTGGCAGCGAATGCGGGTGAATCAGGCACATAACACTCTGTATAACTCATTAAATCAGGCGATGCAGGAACCGGCGTTTAACAGCCATTATCTGGCAGATATGAAACTGTGGGTAACGCATAGTCAGTTTATTGTTGAACATATTAATGCCATGACCACGCTGGCGCGAGAACACCGGACATTACCACCGGAGCTGGCGCAAGAGTATTTGCAGTCTTGTGAAATCGCCATTCAACGCTGTCAACAGCGGCTGGAATATGACGAGCCGGGCGGGTCTGGTGACGCCAATATCATAGACTCGCCAGAGATGTTACCGCACGATGGCGCGGCGGGTACCCTGGAACAGCATTTACAGCGGGTTATTGGTCATCTGAACACCATGCACACCATTTCATCGATGGCGTGGCGGCAGCGCCCCCACCACGGTATTTGGCTGAGTCGCAAGTTGCGGGATTCGAAGGCGTAATATATTCAATGCCTGGGGCAAAACGCAGGTCGGATAAGGCATTCACGCCGTATCCGACATCCTTTGTCTGATGCGACGCTGACGCGTCTTATTTATGCCCCGACCACTTTCGCCACCGCGTTAGCAAAACGTTGCATCCCTTCATCGATATCCGCATCTTCCACCACCAGCGACGGTGCAAAACGCATCACATCCGGTCCGGCATTCAGCACCATTACGCCAGCCTCTGCGCCCGCATACAGGAAATCACGCGCCCGACCTTTGTACTGTGGTTTCAGCTCCGCGCCAATTAACAGCCCCATACCGCGAATATCGCTAAACACATCGTACTGCTGATCGATCTTCTGCAAATGGTCAACAAAACGCTGGCGTTTCGCCTGAATGCCTTCCAGCACTTCAGGGGTATTAATGATATCAAATGCCGCGCCCGCTACTGCACAGGCCAGAGGATTACCGCCGTAGGTGGAACCGTGAGAACCAGGATGAAACGCAGAAGCAATTTCCGCCGTGGTCAGCATGGCGCTAATCGGGAAGCCGCCGCCTAACGCTTTCGCAGAAGTCAGAATATCCGGCGTCACACCGTAGTGCATGTAAGCAAACAAATCGCCGGTCCGCCCCATCCCGCACTGCACTTCATCAAACACCAATAATGCCTGATGCTGATCGCACAGCTCACGCAAGCCCTGCAAAAACCCTGGCGTCGCGGCCGTCACACCGCCCTCGCCCTGAATCGGCTCAACCACCACCGCACAGGTATGGTCATCCATCACCGCTTTCACTGCGTGAAGATCGTTAAAAGGAACGTGGATAATGTCGGCCGGTTTTGGTCCAAAGCCGTCGGAATATTTCGGCTGTCCGCCCACGGAAACGGTAAACAGAGAGCGGCCATGAAAAGCGTTATGGAAGGCGATAATTTTGGTTTTGAATGGGCTATGACGCACGCAGGCGTAGTGACGCGCCAGTTTAAAGGCGGTTTCGTTGGCTTCCGTACCAGAGTTCATAAACACCACGCGTTCGGCAAACGTCGCCTCAATCAGTTTGCGCCCAAGACGCAGCGCCGGTTCATTGGTGAAAACATTGCTGATATGCCACAGGGTTTCGCCCTGGATTTTTAACGCTTCCACCAGCGCCGGATGGCAATGGCCTAACGCCGTTACCGCAATCCCACCCGCGAAATCGACATACTCTTTGCCTTGCTGATCCCAGACTCGGCTGCCCTGACCTTTTACCGGAATAAACTCTGCCGGTGCATAAATCGGCAGGATCACTTCATCGAAAGTCGCGCGTGTAATTGCTGCTTGTTCAGTTGCCATCTCATGATCACCCTGTTACGCATAAATCAATGTGAAATTATAATCACAAAATATGCATAAAAAATCACTAGATAGCAACCAGAAATCAGCGATGCAGGAAATTCGCCAGCAGTTGATGCCCCTGCTCGCTGAGAATGCTTTCCGGATGGAACTGCACACCTTCCAGATCCCACTGGCGATGGCGAATCCCCATAATCTCCCCAGTTTCGCTCCAGGCCGTCACTTCAAAGCACTCCGGTAATGAGTCAGGTTCCACCACCAGCGAATGGTAGCGCGTCACAGTAAGTGGATTTGCCAGCTCCCGAAATACGCCCTGGCCGTTATGCGTAATCGGTGAGGTTTTACCATGCATGACCTTTGCGGCGCGTACGACTTTACCGCCAAATGCCTGCGCCATCGCCTGATGGCCGAGGCAGACGCCAAGAATTGGCAAGCGCCCGGCGTAGTGGCGAATAACGTCAAGGGAGATCCCGGCTTCATCTGGCGTACAGGGTCCGGGCGAGATGACTATTTTCTGTGGATTAAGGCCGTCGATATCCGCCAGTGTCAGCGTATCGTTGCGCTTAACCAGCACATCGGCCCCCAGTTCACAAAAGTACTGGTAGAGGTTCCAGGTGAAAGAATCGTAGTTATCAATAAGCAGGATCATGGCGGCTCCGGTACGAAAGAACCGCGCTATTTTACTCAGATTCCCCGGCTTCGCTTACCACTTTGCTAAATATCGTCTGCAGAGCCGTAAGGTCGCCCATTGCCCCATTCTGATTCGCCTGATTCCAGGCCTCTTCATCAATACCTTGCCAGTTCAGTTGATAGCCGGCATGAATCGCCAGTTGCTCGAAGAAGATCCGTTGTGCCAGGCCGCTTCCCGCACGGAATGGATGCAGGACGTTGATTTCACAATAGTAGTGCGCCAGTCGCTCGACAAACTTCGCTTTCTCAAGGCCAACCAGATAACCTTCTTCCTCCAAATCCTGCATCAGGGCATTGCCCTCTTTTTCGATATAGGCAAAGTGGCAGAACGGCGTATCGCCCTGATAAATATCGACTTCGCGCAGTTGCCCCGCCCAGTCGAAAATATCCTGATACAGCTGGCGGTGAATAGCACGCAAATGCGGTAAACCGCGCACCAGCGGACCCAGCTCAATGGTCGCGGCACGCAGCGCCGTCATTTCGTAGGCTGCCTGCTCAAGCCGCTGCTGCTGGTGAATATTCAGTCGATTACGCATGATATCAAGGCCAGGATAGAGATACGGGTCGCGCCCTTCGCCGAATTTAGCGCTCATAATGCCCCCTCAACTCTTCAATGCGTGCTAAAGCCTCTGCGGCAGTAAGAGTGACTAATGGCATCTCGACGCCTTCAAGGCGGCGGCTGGCCTGGAAATTACGATTACGCTGAAGCTCCCAGAGACGGGACTTTTGCTTATCGGTGAGTTTCTTCACTTGATGCCTCCCTGAACGTGTCCGTTTGCCACAAGTATAAGCGGCAAATCCAGGTTACGCCGGGAGAGCAGAGGCGCGGACAAGATTGCCCGCGCGAGAAATCATTACGGCAGGACTTTAGCGGAAAGGATAACTACCGGTTTTGACGGCACATTCTGGTACGGGCCAACGTCATGGGTCGGCACCTGGGAAATCTTGTCAGCAACATCCATACCTTTCACCACTTTCCCAAATACGGCGTAACCGAAATCACGCTGACCGTGGTCGAGGAAGGCGTTATCGGCAACGTTGATAAAGAACTGACTGGTGGCGCTGTCTTTGTCGGCAGTACGCGCCATCGCGATAGTGCCACGGGTGTTACGCAGACCGTTATCAGCCTCATTTTTGATCGGCGGATTCGGTTTTTTCTGCTGCATCTGCTCGGTAAATCCACCGCCCTGAATCATAAAGCCCGGGATCACCCGGTGAAAAGTGGTGTTGTTATAAAAACCGCTGTTCACATAATCGACGAAATTTTGCACTGAGACTGGCGCTTTCTGGCTATCCAGCTCCAGTTCGATATTACCAGCAGAGGTTGTTAACAATACGTGCGGATCCCCTTTCGCTGCCATTGCTTCAGGTGAGAGAGCAGAAAGAGCGAAAACAGCTACAACCGCTGCCAGGGTCGATTTGAACATGAGATTTCCTTAACAGTGCAGAAAAAAAGCAAGTGGAGAGATTCTAAATAGCCTTCAATGACAAGGCCATTCCTTTACCTAATTTTACGTACTTGAAATATATGTAACCTGATGATCACTTTTATTTCGTGATCAAAATCACTTTAAATATTGTAAATTAGCAACCGTTTGCAATTAAATATTTAATCAGATCACAAAATCACCTAAAATCGCCCGCTCGCAGCATATCTACTATGCCATTTTATCTTTAAACGCAGGCCAATCATGACTAACAGCAATCGCATCAAGCTCACATGGATTAGCTTTCTTTCCTACGCACTGACAGGTGCATTGGTTATTGTCACCGGGATGGTGATGGGGAATATCGCCGATTATTTCAATCTGCCCGTTTCCAGTATGAGTAATACCTTCACCTTCCTCAATGCCGGCATTCTAATCTCAATCTTCCTCAACGCCTGGCTGATGGAAATCGTCCCGTTGAAAACGCAGTTACGTTTTGGCTTTCTCCTGATGGTGCTGGCGGTTGCTGGTTTGATGTTCAGTCATAGCCTTGCGCTATTCTCGGCGGCGATGTTCATCCTTGGAGTAGTCAGCGGCATCACTATGTCGATTGGTACGTTCCTGATAACGCAAATCTATGAAGGACGTCAGCGCGGTTCCCGTCTACTGTTTACCGACTCCTTCTTCAGCATGGCCGGGATGATTTTCCCGATGATTGCCGCGTATCTGCTGGCACGCAGCATTGAGTGGTACTGGGTTTATGCCTGCATCGGGCTGGTGTACGTCGCTATCTTTATTCTGACCTTCGGCTGTGAGTTCCCGTCACTGGGTAAACATGCGCCAAAAACTGACGCTCCGGTAGCGAAAGAAAAATGGGGGATCGGCGTGCTGTTTCTCTCCATTGCGGCACTGTGCTACATCCTCGGTCAGTTAGGTTTTATCTCCTGGGTGCCGGAGTATGCCAAAGGTTTGGGCATGAGCCTGAACGATGCAGGTACGCTGGTAAGCAACTTCTGGATGTCGTACATGGTTGGCATGTGGGCATTCAGCTTTATTCTTCGCTTCTTTGATCTGCAACGCATTCTGACCGTACTGGCTGGTCTGGCTGCGATTCTGATGTATGTCTTTAACACCGGAACACCGGCACATATGGCGTGGTCAATTCTCGCCCTGGGCTTCTTCTCCAGCGCGATCTATACCACCATCATCACCCTGGGTTCACAGCAGACCAAAGTACCATCGCCAAAACTGGTTAACTTTGTCCTGACCTGCGGGACCATCGGCACCATGTTGACCTTTGTGGTTACCGGACCGATTGTTGAACATAGCGGTCCACAGGCAGCACTGCTCACTGCAAACGGTCTGTACGCTGTGGTATTCGTGATGTGCTTCCTGTTAGGTTTTGTCAGCCGTCACCGTCAGCACAACACCCTGACCTCTCATTAATTGCTCATGCCGGGCGCCGCTATCGTCGTCCGGCCTTTTCTTCTCTTCCCCCGCAACGTGCCTTCATCTCTATAAAACCTTTCATTTTGTGTGTTTTTTACACAAACATGAAATGTCAGACAATTCCGTGACTTAAGAAAATTTATACAAATCAGCAATATACCACTTAAGGAGTATATAAAGGTGAATTTGATTTACATCAATAAGCGGGGTTGCTGAATCGTTAAGGTAGGCGGTAATAAAAAAGAAATCGAGGCAAAAATGAGCAAAGTCAGACTCGCAATTATCGGTAACGGTATGGTCGGCCATCGCTTTATCGAAGATCTTCTTGATAAATCTGATGCGGCCAACTTTGATATTACCGTTTTCTGTGAAGAACCGCGCATCGCTTATGACCGCGTACACCTCTCGTCTTACTTCTCTCACCACACCGCCGAAGAGCTGTCGCTGGTGCGCGAAGGCTTTTACGAGAAACACGGCATCAAAGTTCTGGTCGGCGAACGCGCTATCACCATCAACCGCCAGGAGAAGGTGATCCACTCCAGCGCCGGGCGCACCGTTTTTTATGACAAGCTGATCATGGCGACCGGTTCCTACCCGTGGATCCCGCCAATCAAAGGTTCTGATACTCAGGACTGCTTTGTCTATCGCACCATTGAAGACCTCAACGCCATTGAATCCTGCGCACGTCGCAGCAAGCGCGGTGCCGTTGTTGGTGGCGGCCTGTTAGGTCTGGAAGCCGCTGGCGCGCTGAAAAACTTAGGTATTGAAACCCACGTTATCGAATTTGCCCCTATGCTGATGGCGGAACAGCTTGATCAGATGGGTGGCGAGCAGCTGCGTCGCAAAATCGAGAGCATGGGTGTGCGCGTTCACACCAGCAAAAACACCCTTGAGATTGTGCAGGAAGGTGTCGAAGCGCGTAAAACCATGCGTTTTGCCGACGGCAGCGAGCTGGAAGTTGACTTTATCGTCTTCTCTACCGGTATCCGTCCGCGCGATAAGCTGGCAACCCAGTGTGGTCTGGACGTAGCTCCGCGTGGGGGTATCGTCATTAATGATTCCTGCCAGACTTCCGATCCGGATATCTACGCCATCGGTGAATGCGCAAGCTGGAACAACCGTGTGTTTGGTCTCGTAGCTCCGGGCTACAAAATGGCGCAGGTCGCCGTTGACCACATTCTTGGCAGCGAAAACGCCTTTGAAGGTGCCGACCTTAGCGCCAAGCTGAAACTGCTGGGCGTAGACGTAGGCGGTATTGGCGATGCGCATGGTCGTACACCTGGCGCGCGTAGCTACGTTTACCTCGACGAAAGCAAAGAGATCTACAAACGCCTGATTGTCAGCGAAGACAACAAAACCCTGCTCGGTGCGGTACTGGTGGGCGATACCAGCGACTACGGCAACCTGCTGCAACTGGTGCTGAACGCTATCGAACTGCCGGAAAACCCGGATTCCCTGATCCTGCCAGCACACTCGGGTAGCGGTAAGCCGTCTATCGGTGTTGATAAACTGCCAGACAGTGCGCAAATCTGCTCCTGCTTCGACGTCACTAAAGGTGATCTGATTGCTGCTATCAACAAAGGCTGCCACACCGTTGCGGCGCTGAAAGCCGAAACCAAAGCGGGTACTGGCTGCGGTGGCTGTATCCCACTGGTAACGCAGGTACTGAACGCAGAACTGGCGAAACAGGGTATCGAAGTCAACAACAACCTGTGCGAACACTTTGCTTATTCGCGTCAGGAACTGTTCCATTTGATCCGCGTTGAAGGCATCAAAACCTTCGAAGAACTGCTGGCGAAACACGGCAAAGGCTACGGTTGTGAAGTTTGTAAACCGACCGTCGGTTCGCTGCTGGCCTCCTGCTGGAACGAATACATTCTGAAGCCGGAACATACTCCGCTGCAGGATTCTAACGACAACTTCCTCGCTAACATCCAGAAAGACGGCACCTACTCGGTGATCCCGCGTTCTCCGGGCGGTGAAATCACCCCGGAAGGGCTGATGGCAGTGGGTCGTATCGCGCGTGAATTTAATCTCTACACCAAAATCACTGGCTCCCAGCGCCTGGCGATGTTTGGTGCACAGAAAGACGATCTGCCGGAAATCTGGCGTCAGCTGATTGAAGCGGGCTTCGAAACCGGTCATGCCTATGCGAAAGCACTGCGTATGGCGAAAACCTGCGTGGGTAGCACCTGGTGCCGCTACGGTGTTGGCGACAGCGTCGGCCTTGGCGTGGAACTGGAAAACCGCTACAAAGGCATCCGTACGCCGCACAAAATGAAGTTCGGTGTCTCCGGCTGTACCCGTGAATGTTCAGAAGCCCAGGGTAAAGACGTGGGTATCATCGCCACCGAAAAAGGCTGGAACCTGTACGTTTGTGGTAACGGCGGCATGAAACCGCGTCATGCGGATCTGCTGGCGGCGGATATCGATCGCGAAACGCTGATCAAATATCTCGACCGCTTCATGATGTTCTACATCCGTACCGCCGACAAGCTGACGCGTACCGCACCGTGGTTAGAAAACCTCGAAGGCGGCATCGATTACCTGAAAGCAGTGATCATTGACGACAAACTGGGGCTGAACGCACATCTGGAAGAAGAGATGGCGCGCCTGCGTGAAGCGGTAGTGTGTGAGTGGACTGAAACGGTCAATACGCCGTCTGCGCAGACTCGCTTCAAACACTTCATCAACAGCGACAAGCGTGACCCGAACGTGCAGATGGTGCCAGAGCGCGAACAGCACCGTCCGGCAACGCCGTATGAACGTATCCCGGTAACTCTGGTGGAGGACAACGCATGAGCCAGTGGAAAGACATCTGCAAAATCGATGACATCCTGCCTGAAACCGGTGTCTGCGCGCTGTTAGGTGACGAGCAGGTAGCAATTTTCCGCCCGTATCACAGCGACCAGGTGTTTGCGATCAGCAACATCGATCCGTTCTTCGAATCCAGCGTGCTGTCACGCGGACTGATTGCGGAACACCAGGGCGAGCTGTGGGTCGCCAGCCCGCTGAAAAAACAGCGTTTTCGCTTAAGCGACGGATTGTGCATGGAAGACGAACAGTTTTCCGTCAAGCATTACGAAGCGCGAGTGAAAGACGGCGTGGTACAGCTACGCGGTTAATGTTTTAACGGGAGGCGCAATGCCTCCCCTTTTTGCATTGTCCTGTAATGACCTTCGGTATATTGCAGGACATTTTTTAAACTTTTTGTTTTATTTTTTGCTTTTATTTTTTAAAGGATAATCAAATGTTTACAGACACTATTAATAAGTGTGCGGCTAATGCTGCGCGCATTGCACGCCTGTCGGCAAATAACCCGCTCGGCTTTTGGGTCAGCTCCGCTATGGCGGGCGCGTATGTGGGTCTTGGGATCATCCTGATTTTCACGCTCGGTAATTTGCTCGATCCATCCGTACGCCCTCTGGTGATGGGCGCGACCTTTGGTATCGCTTTAACGCTGGTGATTATCGCCGGTTCTGAACTGTTCACCGGACACACCATGTTCCTCACCTTTGGGGTGAAAGCGGGCACCATCAGCCACGGGCAAATGTGGGCAATCCTGCCGCAAACCTGGCTGGGTAACCTGGTCGGTTCTGTCTTCGTTGCCATGCTCTATAGCTGGGGCGGCGGTAGCCTGCTGCCGGTAGATACCAGCATCGTTCACTCCGTCGCGCTGGCTAAAACCACCGCACCGGCAATGGTACTGTTCTTCAAAGGTGCATTGTGTAACTGGCTGGTTTGTCTGGCAATCTGGATGGCGCTGCGTACTGAAGGGGCGGCGAAATTTATCGCTATCTGGTGGTGTCTGCTGGCATTTATTGCATCCGGCTATGAGCACTCCATCGCTAACATGACGCTATTCGCGCTCTCCTGGTTCGGCAATCACAGCGAAGCCTACACGCTGGCGGGTATTGGTCATAACCTGCTGTGGGTGACGCTGGGTAATACTTTATCGGGCGCCGTATTCATGGGATTGGGTTATTGGTATGCTACGCCGAAAGCGAATCGTCCGGTTGCGGACAAATTTAATCAAACTGAAACGGCTGCCGGTTAATTACTAAGGGGTTTTTACGTGGATCATTTGCCTATATTTTGCCAATTACGCGATCGCGACTGTCTGATTGTCGGCGGTGGTGATGTCGCGGAACGCAAAGCAAGGTTGCTGTTAGACGCAGGCGCTCGCTTAACGGTGAATGCATTAGCGTTTATTCCACAGTTCACCGCATGGGCAGATGCAGGCATGTTAACCCTCGTCGAAGGGCCATTTGATGAAAGCCTTCTCGACACCTGCTGGCTGGCGATTGCAGCGACGGATGATGACGCGCTTAACCAGCGCGTCAGCGAAGCCGCTGAAGCTCGTCGCATCTTCTGTAACGTGGTCGATGCGCCGAAAGCCGCCAGCTTCATTATGCCGTCGATTATTGACCGCTCACCGCTGATGGTGGCGGTTTCCTCTGGCGGTACTTCTCCGGTTCTGGCGCGCCTGTTGCGCGAAAAACTCGAATCACTGCTGCCGCTGCATCTGGGCCAGGTGGCGAAATATGCCGGGCAGTTGCGCGGTCGGGTCAAACAACAGTTCGCCACGATGGGTGAACGTCGCCGCTTCTGGGAAAAATTGTTCGTTAACGACCGTCTGGCGCAGTCGCTGGCGAACAACGATCAGAAAGCCATTACTGAAACCACCGAACAGTTAATCAACGAACCGCTCGATCATCGTGGTGAAGTAGTGCTGGTTGGCGCAGGTCCAGGCGATGCTGGTCTTCTGACGCTGAAAGGTCTGCAACAAATTCAGCAGGCTGATGTGGTGGTCTACGACCGTCTGGTTTCTGACGATATTATGAATCTGGTACGCCGCGATGCGGATCGTGTCTTCGTCGGTAAACGCGCGGGATATCACTGCGTACCGCAGGAAGAGATTAACCAGATCCTTCTTCGGGAAGCGCAAAAAGGCAAACGCGTGGTGCGTTTGAAAGGCGGCGATCCGTTTATTTTTGGCCGTGGTGGCGAAGAGCTGGAAACACTATGCAATGCAGGCATTCCGTTCTCGGTGGTTCCGGGTATAACCGCAGCTTCTGGTTGCTCTGCCTATTCGGGTATTCCACTTACGCATCGCGATTATGCTCAGAGCGTACGCTTAATTACCGGACACTTAAAAACCGGTGGAGAGCTGGACTGGGAAAATCTGGCGGCAGAAAAACAGACGCTGGTGTTCTATATGGGACTGAATCAGGCCGCGACCATTCAGCAAAAACTGATTGAACACGGAATGCCTGGTGAAATGCCGGTGGCAATTGTCGAAAACGGTACGGCAGTCACGCAGCGTGTGATTAACGGTACGCTCACGCAGTTGGGCGAACTGGCGCAGAAAATGAACAGCCCATCATTAATTATTATTGGTCGGGTCGTTGGCCTGCGCGATAAATTAAATTGGTTCTCTAACCATTAATTTAAAAAAATCAACTAAGGCCGGATATTTCTGGCCTTTTTTTATTTACAAACATACTTATATTAATGTTTATTTTCACCAGACATAAAACAAACTTTTAACTAATTTAGTTTAATAACGTCCTACAGTTACAGCGGCTTACAAATATAATCATAATATTCATAGTCCATTCACTGACGCATAATAGATATTCCTGTATCGTCTTTAGCGAGCTGTTTGCTTATATTCACATAATCAATGAATATTACTCGATATATTTTACATAGGGAATGAAAATGAACAAGTTTATTAAAGTAGCACTGGTTGGTGCGGTACTGGCAACATTAACTGCATGTACTGGTCATATTGAAAACCGTGAAAAGAACTGCTCTTACGACTACCTGCTGCACCCGGCAATTTCTATTTCTAAAATCATTGGCGGCTGCGGTCCTACTGCACAGTAAGTCATTGACAGAAATCGGTTAACGCCGGTTTAATTGCCTGACGCCCTCGGGATTACCCGAGGGCGTATTTGTTTCTGCACTCTTTTCGAAAATATCGTTCAAAAGATTAAACGCTGCTAATACTCTCACGCAAAATCCGCAGCACCGTCTCTTCACCGCTGCGATTCGGGTTAATGCGAATCGCACAATGTTCTAATTGCGGATTCGCCTGACGGAACGTTCCGGAAAGTCGATAGAAGAGCGGCGGAATCTCATATTTCGACTCCGCTCCCACCGGATAAGGCAACGCGCCGCGTTTCTGCGCTTCTTCCAGCACTCTGGCGGCAATCGGCTGATGAAACTCCACAATCAATACCTTCGACTGTGCATTAGCAATGACGGCGCTTTTAACTTCCGGCACCGCACCACCATTAAGCAAAGCTAACAACCGCTCAGATACCCCCGCCTGCACCGCGTGCATCACTGGCGCAAACACCAGACCACGCAATACTTCTAACGCCTGCACGCCCTGAATCTGGCTGCCGCCGGAATAGAGCGTGGCGCGAATCCGACTAATAGCATCGGCATCGCCTACCACCGCGCCAACACCCTCTGGCCCAAACAGCTTGAAGCAGGAAAATGTCGAGACATTTGCCCCACATTCGCAGCCAATTCGCGCCACTTTCATCACCGCATAGTTGTCATCGGTTAACGCTGGCACACCTGCCGCGCGCAACGTTGCCAGCACATCTGCCAGAATGTAGCTGTCCTGCGGCTGCTGGCGCGTATGCTGCACCAGCGCCGCATCCGGTTGTTGCTCTTCGACAACTTGCTTAAGTGCCGACAGGTCATTGAAATCAGCAGTGATAAGCGTCAGCCCCATCTGTTCAATAATGACCTGAGTCGTCGGGTAAACAGGCGCGTCATGCACCAGAAGACGCTGTCCCGGTTTGAGCAAAGCCGCCAGCGCCGTACGAATCGCTCCAGTACCCGCGCCCTGTACCAGCGCCGCCGCTTGCGCATGAAACGCGTCAGCCAGCACCTGCTCCACCCGTTGGGTAATACGCGGTTGATTCAGCCCTGGAGTTAACCCTAAATCACCGCCAGTAAGAAACTCGCTGCCGGGGAAATGGCGGCAAATCGAGTCCACCAGCGCAAACTGCTTATGCTGCGCTTCAGTAAGAGTCAGGCTCTGCAAAGGAAACGTCTTCATAGGTGCCTTCCTTAAGCCGGAACGAACAGACCAAGCCAGTAAAGAACATTCAGCAGGATGCCGGTGATCATTACTGCTACGACCGGTGCCGCCATTTTCTGTACCGGACGGCCCAGAGATTCGTTGAGGAAGTAAATGGCAACCGCGATAGAGAATCCGGTATAGCCTGCCATTTTGATTGCTGCGAAAATCGAACCGACCAGCAACGCCACTTCCATCAGCATATTCATGGCGTTACGGATGTTATCCGACGCATTACGTACCGATGGGTAACGCCCCAGCCATTTGCCGATCGAACGAAGCAATAGCACTTCTGCCGAAATAACCACTGCGCCTAATACTGCTGCAACCATCGGATTTGGCGAGAGATAGCCCACCGCATAAACAAAGGTAAAGCCCGCAACCGCATACACGCCAGTGGCTAACGCGGTGGTGGCAATCAACGGCACAAAACCCAGCCCGCGCATAAATTCCGCCAGTGCCGCCTGATTAATCAGCGTTTGTGATTGTTCCGGCGTTACGCCTGCGGAATATGCTTTCTCAAGGGTGAAGATCGACACTTCACTGCCAGCAAAAATCTTCATGCTGGCAACGGCGGCAATCAGTGCCCCAACAATAGCGATATACGGTAAGTTTTTGATAATCCGCGACGTGCGTTCTTCAAACACCGAAAGCCCGCTGGCATCGATGTCATTTTCATCACGATGACGCAGGTCGTGAGTTATCGCGATCCCCAGCAGCATCACCATGCCAATAAAGATTTCTATGGATTCAGGGTTAAGATGTGGGAAATAGCGCACTACCACCACACGGGTCATCAGCACAACCACGGCAGCGATCAGACTTTGCTTCCAGCCAAACTGGTAGAAAATCGCCACCAACGGGAACAGTGCAAAAGCTGAAACCACCGGCGAGCTTAATTCCCCCAGACTACCTAATACATCCACCGGCAGTGCGGTCAGCAGCTGGTTTACCGGCAACAGACAGGTGAGGATCAACACGCCCCAGATAGCGCCAAGACCAAACGCCATCAGGCTGTTTATCGCCAGTACGCCGAGGATATCGGTAGGAAGAAAGAGTAGCCATGCGTTGAGTAGCCCGGTTTTCAGGGTAAAGGAGATCCCCACCGAGGCCACAAAACCAATGCTCAGACCAAAAGCGATACTCCCCGCCTCGCGACGGTTCATATAGCCTTCAATCAGTTGCGGCAGGATCGGGCGGATACCGTCATGAAAAACGGCTGCCGAGCGATGCGCCAGAAGCGATGTCATACCCGTCAGGCACGCCACCACGATAATCTGAATATACAGATCCATAGTCGTGCCTTTTATTTCAGATGGTTAATCAGCATCGGAATCGCGTGTTCGACGTGCTCAACGGAAAGCCCAAACGCCACTTTCCCTTCGGCGATCATTTTGGCGATATGTTCGTCTTTCGCTTTGATACCCGGCTTGGCAATGGTGCAACTTTTGTTATAGCCAATCACCGCGATGGCAATCGACAATGCCGCGCCCGCACCGGTATTACACGCGCCGATGTAATAATCCAGTTGCCCGGATTTCACCTTCATTGCCGCTTCCATGTCGTTGTGAATGAAAACTTCAAAACAGCCTGGAGCCGTCGCTTCAATGGTTTTTTTGATCTGCTCACGCTGTAAGCCTGCAACGCCAATCTTTTTCATTAGTCTGTCCTTATTGGAAAAATTGAGAGGGATTTTCACGTAACATCACATCCACATCGGCCTGACTGAATCCTGACTGGCGCAATTGCGGAATAAAGGTGGTCAATAAATAGTCATAGCCATAACCACCGTTGGCTTTTAAATGAGAGCGGCGCGTAATATCCATCGACAGCATGACGCGGTTAAGCAACCCACGGTCGCGTAGCGCGTGGAGCATCGCAATGCGCTTTTCGTCCGGGTAGTAACTGTTCTTGCCGATGGTGTCGAACTGCACATACGCGCCGAGATCGATCATCTTCAAAATGTTGTCGAGGTTGTCTTTCAGATCGCAGTGGCCAACAGTGACGCGCGAAAGATCAACTCCGCGGGCTTGCAGTAGCGCCAGTTGTTCCAGCCCCATGGTGCTAAACGACGTATGCGTGGAGATTGGGCGCCCGGTCTGGTTATGCGCCAGCGCGGCGGCAATAAACACCTTCTCTTCCAGCGGCGTGATTTTGCCCTCGCTGGAACCAATCTCTGCAATGATCCCGGCTTTCAGGTCAGTGCCATCAATACCCTGTTCAATTTCATCGACCATCTCTTGTGCCAGTTCCTGCACACTGCGGGTCGCCACATGTTCAGGAAAAAAGGCATCCTGGTAATAGCCGGTACAGGCCACCACGTTGATCCCCGTTTCACGCATCACATCGAGCATAAATTGTGCATTTCGCCCCATGTAGCGGTTGGTCATCTCAATCACATTACGCACGCCCCGGGCCATCAGGTCGTTCATCTCCTGGCAAATGAACGCATACTGATCAAGGCGGCAGTCCACGTTGTTTTTAAAGCCGGAAAGATCAATATGCAGATGTTCATGGGCGAAGGTGTAGCCCGTCGGATCAAAACTCATAGGGTGTCTCCTGCAAACCGGAGGGAGGAAAGAAAAGAGCGACCATTTTGTGGCGGTGGCGCACGGAAAAATTCACACACGGTAGCCCCCACATCAGAAAGCGTGGTGCGAACACCTAGCTGAGTAGCAGCCAGGCCTTGCTGATAAACCAGCACCGGCACGACTTCGCGGGTATGGTGGCTGTGACCGATTGTCGGGTCGTTACCATGATCAGCCATGACGATCAGGCAGTCATCTGGCTGCATCGCCTCAACCAGGAGAGCAAGATTGCGGTCAACGACCTGCAAACGTTCGGCATAACGTGCGACGTCTTCTGCGTGACCAGCGAGGTCGGTTTCCTGAATGTTGGTGCAAATAAACGCTGTCTGATGGGTGATAAATTCGTCGAGGGTGATATCCATAATCTGCTGGCTATCCACCAGATTTTGCCAGCTCACGCCATAAGGATTGTTGACGATATCTGCCACCTTACCCACCAGCACGGTTGGCACGCCCGCTTCATACAGTTTTTGCGGCACCTGCACTTTTTCATCAACACCGTAGCCCATATGCACGACCTGGAAGCCGTTGTCATAAGCGCCAGAACGCGGCGCATTGATACCAATAAAGCACCCTTCTTTACTTTCTGCGGCATCGAGAATGCGTTGACTGTCGGTTAACAAGCCACCAAATGTAATGACCCGACCGACCTGTACCTGCTCACGCACGATACGACCAATTTTGATTGCGTCGTCAAAAGAGATCACAGAGAGATTGGCGGTGATGTTATAGACCTGGCCTAAATCCGCCTCGAGATTATCGCCAATCGCAACCGCCTGATTGACCCACAGAAATTGCAGATCATCGCCACGGCGCTCCACCTGCCAAGCGGCGGAAACTAATGCCTGCTCAACACGGTCAATCACATCGCGAAAAGGCATCCGCAGCGGCGGTAACGGGCGCGTGCCTAAAATTTCCTGATGCCCCATAAAGGTATCGCCACCTTCATGTTGCAGTTCTGCCACACCCCAGGTTGCGGAATCTGACGGTTGCATATCGCCTGGCGCATAACCCAATGCGTTGATTAGCCCCAGCTTCTCCAGCGTTGGTAGCTGCAAATGCGGCAACTGGCTCAGGATGTGACCACAGGTATTCGCCCCGGCATCCTGTGGACGCACCAGCGTGACATCTTTCATTGCGCCTACGCCAAAGCTATCAATCACTAACACCACAAATCGCGCCATTACGCCTCCAGAGAGTTTCCAAGACTGTCATAACGACCGACGATTTCCGGTTCGCCACGCTGAATACCCGATACCAACACCACATCACTGCGGGTAACAAAAATCTGTGTACGAAAACAGAACACTACGGCACTACTCACCGGAAACTCGCCTGCTAACGGCAGGTAGTAGTCGATACTGCTGTCATCCACAGTTTTGAGATTTGTTTCAGTAATCTTTTGATTTTCTTTAGTAAAAACCAGAGCGCGGTGGGCATGACCACGACGGTAATAACCGCCGCCGTAGCAGTAGCTGTCGCCACGGAAATGGTGGGAAATTTCACTTAACCAAAGCATCGCGATACGTTCAGGCTGATCGCCCTGCTGGTTTGCCGGAATAGTGCCCGTCAGCGCATGACCGGGTTCGGCATGAGTCACACCGTATTGCGCCAGCATCGGCAGCGAAGTGCAGCTGGTCGCTGAAGGGGCATTCAGTTGCTCAATCGCAATACCAGATTTCGCCAGTTGATCTCGTGTTTGTACCAGCGTGTGAAGATTCGGCGTGGGTAAAACTTTCCCGCTTGTTTCATCCCAAAGCAGGCAAGGGAAATGGGTAAGTCCCGCTAAATGTAATCCGGGTAGTTTTTGGATTTCAGCGACAATGTCATGCAGCGTGTTTTGGGTAAAACCGCTCTCCTGCCCCGGATAAAGAAAATCATTATCGCTATAAACTTTGAGCAGCACAGGCTGGACCCGTCCGGCCTTCACCGCTGCCGCAGAAACTTCCCGCGCTTTATCGAGGGTAAACACGGTGATGACGTCGGTTCCCTGTTCAACGGCGTCAGAAACCTGATGACAAGGGATTTGCACCAGATGCCCCTGATGCGCTACCGGCAAACCGGCGCGGCGCATGACCCGCGCCTCTTTGTAATCCACCGCCACAATACCGCTGTAGCCCAGCGCCAGAAGTTTTTCCGCCAGCCACGGATTACGGCCAAACTGCTTGGTCATCAGATACAGCTCAATGCCGTAAAGCCGCGCAGTCTCAATCAGCCGCTTACCGTTTTCCAGTACCTGATCCACGTCGATAACCCAGCTGTCCGGGGCGATCTTGCCCTGTTGCCACAGGCTTAGTGCGGCGGAAATCAGTGCTGGGTTCTGGCGTTTCAATGCTTCTACAAACATCTTGTTGCCTCGTTTCTATTCCTTGAATTAAACATTCATTTTTTTGAATATTTAAGTTATGTGACGTGGATTTGCCGTATGACTCAAACCTCTTCGTTAGCAGCCATCCATAATCCATAAAGGTTGGCCAGCAAATAGCCTTCTTCACACGGGTTAACTTCCAGTGCGAATTCCTTCAACAACACCTGATGCAATTGCACAATCGCGGGCCAGTGACTGGATTGCGCCAGTTCCGCCAGTAATTCGTCATCCAGCGGCTCAATTTCCTCACCACGACGACTGCGCATCAACGCACTCGCCATGTGTGTCATCGCCATCGTCCCTTGCTCGCTACGCACCGGCAGATGACATTCAGTTTCCATTACCTTGACGACCTGCATCATGCCTTTGCAGATGTCCTTATCAATGACTCCTGCCTCGCAAAGCAGGTTGAGTCTGTTTTCCATTTAAGACACCTTTCGCTTAATAACTGGGTTCAAGTTCCCCACTGACTACTCGCTGTTGATGAGCAAGCAGGGCATGTTTATCAACAACCGCACGTAGCAATTGTTGCATCGGGTAATCATCGGCTCGCGTCAGTACCACAGCTTCAGTGGCCTGTAAAAATCGTGGATCGTTCGTCAGCGGCGTCGCCTCTAATCCCAGCATGGCCAGTTCGCTTTCTGCCACCACGTTCCAGATAACCGCATCGACATCGCCTTTAACAATGCGTTGTAAACTCTCGTGATATGAGAGGTCGACGCGCTCCACATCGCTATTGCCAAAAAAGACATCGGTCATGATTTTCTGATCCGCCGAGCGGTTATCCAGCCCCACGCGCTTCACGTTTGCGGACTCGCCTTTACGGCAAATCAACTGGTGCTCGCCAACGTAGGTGTGCGGTCCAAGTTCCAGCGCCAGGCATAAACCTTTTTGCGTGAGATAACTTTCTGCCGCCAGGCGGGATACTACCGCCATGTCATACACGCCGTTAAGTAAACACTCCACGCGAATATCCGCGCCGCGCATATGCGCATAGTAAAAAGGAATGCCATCAAACTGGGCTTTCAATCCGCTCGCCAACCCTTCGTACAAACGGGTGTAGGGCAAGGGCATCGCACATACCACGTTGTTGATATCCACATGAGTCAGCAGGGCTTTATTATCCATCTCAACCAGATAGCTGCCATTGCGCCCGCGGCGTTCAATTCTTATCGCGCCGCTTGATTCCAGCGTTTTCAGCGCGGCTTGTGTCAGACCAACCGATGAATGGCATTCTGTTGCCAGTTCATCTATGGTTTTCAATCGATTACCGCACTTTTCACCTAACAGATAACGAGCCAGAGTCGTGATGACGACGCCTTCTTTTTTGATAAACGTTCGACGCATAATATATTTTCAATAAAATGAATGTTTATATCTTCATTAAAATGAAGATAAGTGGCAACGACGAGATGTGGAAACGGCGAGGCGCTTCACATTTTTTCGGGTTGTGGCGAAAAGAGGATAAAAAAACCGGGTTTCCCCGGTTTCAGAGTGATGACAAATTGATTTATTCGTCAATGCGAGCAGAGGGTAATTCGCACTGGCGCTTGCCTGCTCCCCCCACCCTAACTCTCTCCCCAAAGGGGCGAGGGGACCGTCCGAGCGTTTTGATATTACGGCTTCGCCACAAAACCAATCGCTTCGTACACCGCTTTTAGCGTACGGGAAGCGTGCGCGCTGGCTTTTTCCGCGCCGTCTTTCATCACCTGTTGCAGGAAGGCTTCATCGTTGCGGAAACGGTGATAACGTTCCTGCAATTCAGTCAGCATACCGGAAACGGCATCAGCCACTTCGCCTTTCAGGTGACCATACATCTTGCCTTCAAACTGTTTTTCCAGTTCCGGGATGCTCTGGCCCGTTACCGCGGAAAGAATATCCAGCAGGTTGGAAACGCCCGCTTTGTTCTGCACATCGTAGCGAACTACCGGTGGCTCGTCGGAGTCAGTGACCGCACGTTTGATTTTCTTCACTACCGATTTCGGGTCTTCCAGCAGGCCGATAACGTTATTGCGGTTATCGTCAGACTTGGACATCTTCTTGGTCGGCTCCAGCAGCGACATCACGCGCGCGCCAGATTTTGGAATAAACGGCTCCGGCACCTTAAAGATATCGCCGTACAGTGCGTTGAAACGCTGTGCGATATCGCGGCTCAGTTCCAGATGCTGTTTCTGATCTTCACCCACCGGCACCAGATTGGTTTGATACAGCAGGATGTCCGCCGCCATCAGCACCGGATAGTCGAACAGCCCGGCGTTGATGTTTTCGGCATAACGTGCAGATTTATCTTTGAACTGGGTCATGCGGCTCAGTTCACCGAAGTAGGTATAGCAGTTCAGTGCCCAGCCTAACTGCGCATGTTCCGGCACGTGGGACTGAACAAAAATGGTGCTTTTCTCAGGATCGATACCGCAAGCCAGATACAGGGCCAGCGTATCCAGCGTCGCTTTACGCAGCTTCTGTGCATCCTGGCGCACGGTGATCGCGTGTTGGTCAACGATACAGTAAATGCAATGGTAGTCATCCTGCATGTTTACCCACTGACGCAGCGCACCCATGTAGTTACCAATGGTCAATTCACCTGAGGGCTGTGCGCCACTAAAAACGATGGGCTTAGTCATTTTTCGATTCCTGATTTTCGCTATGCGGAAGCCCTAGTGCGGGCAGAAGGTCATTAATAGACTGATAAATTACATCAGGCTGGCTAAGATCGATAGCCTCGCCGTAGTTATATCCATAGGTTAAACCAACAGAAGGGCAACCAGCTGCTTTTGCTGCCTGAATATCATTGCGTGAGTCGCCAACAAACAGCATCTGTTGTGGGGCAATGCCCATCCGATCTGCCACCAGTAACAGCGGGTCCGGATGCGGTTTTTTGTTTTGCACATCATCACCACCAATCACCACGCTGAAGTATTTGGCGATATCTAAGGCTTCGAGCAGCGGCGCGACGAACGGCGTCGGTTTGTTGGTGACAAGGCCTAGCGGCAAGCCTTTAGCCTGCAACGCGCCCAGCGTATCGGCAACGTACGGGAACAAAAACGTCCCCTCTTCGGCAACCTCGCCATAGTAGCGATCGAACAGTTTACGCAGAATACGTACCTGTTCTTCTGGCGGAATGTCGTCATCAACGGGCGGTTTACCCATTGTTTTACGCAGAGTCGCACGTTCCTGACGCGCCCAGGTCAATGCGCGCTCCATCAGAACATCTGCGCCGTTACCAATCCAGGTAATAACGCGTTCTTCACCTGCAACGGGTAACTCCAGCGCATACAGCGCCATATCTACCGCAGCAGCAAGACCTGGAGCACTGTCCACCAGCGTACCGTCAAGATCAAAAGCGACGCCGCGAATATCTTCAAACTTACTCATGACTTACCTTTGCCAGTTCACTGCGCATTTCATCAATGACTTTTTTGTAGTCTGGCTGGTCGAAGATTGCCGAACCGGCGACGAACATATCCGCGCCCGCCGCAGCGATTTCGCCAATGTTGTTCACCTTCACGCCGCCATCCACTTCCAGTCGAATGTCGAAGCCAGACTCGTCGATACGACGACGTACTTCACGCAGTTTATCCAGTGTTTGAGGAATGAAAGACTGACCGCCGAAACCAGGATTGACGGACATCAGCAGGATCACATCCAGCTTATCCATCACGTAATCCAGATAGCTCAGCGGTGTCGCCGGGTTAAATACCAGACCCGCTTTACAGCCATTTTCTTTAATCAGTTGCAGCGTGCGATCAACATGCTCGGAAGCTTCTGGATGAAAGGTAATGATGCTGGCACCAGCGGCAGCGAAATCCGGCACAATACGATCGACCGGTTTCACCATCAGATGCACGTCGATAGGGGCGGTAATACCGTAGTTACGCAAGGATTTCAGCACCATTGGCCCAATTGTCAGGTTAGGAACATAGTGGTTATCCATGACGTCAAAATGCACGACATCAGCGCCAGCTGCCAGGGCCTTTGCGGTATCTTCACCCAGGCGGGCAAAATCAGCCGACAGAATTGAGGGGGCAATCAAATACTGTTTCATCCGCTTCTCCTTGAGAATCATTTTTTCGCGGGTGAAACGACTCCTGGTTTGTACAAAGCCAGCAGTTCGTCCACCTTTTTACGTGTGCCGCCGTTGCTGCTTATACTGCGTCGAACTTTGACGACATGCAATTTTGCGCGCTGATACCACTCACGCGTTAACATCGTATCGTGATTGGAGATCAGCACTGGAATATGGCGATCAACCAGACCTTCGGCGATTTCCGCCAGATGCGCTTGTTGTTCAAGCGTAAAACTGTTTGTGTGATACGCCGTAAAGTTGGCAGTCGCAGAAAGCGGCGCATAAGGCGGATCACAATAGACGACGGATGCATCATCTGCGCGCGCCATGCTATCGGCGTAAGACTCACAATAGAAAAAGGCATTCTGCGCTTTTTCAGCGAAGTGATACAACTCTGCTTCCGGGAAATAGGGTTTTTTGTAGCGACCAAACGGCACGTTAAACTCACCGCGCAGGTTGTAACGACACAGGCCGTTGTAGCCGTAGCGATTCAAATATAAAAACAATACTGCCCGGCGGAATGGGTCCTGGCTTTTGTTGAACTCTTCGCGGAACTGGTAGTAGACCTCGGCGCAATTCGTTTCTGGAACAAACAGCTCGCGAGCAGCCTGCACGTACTCTTCGGTACGCGTCTTTACAATGTTGTAGAGACTAATCAGATCGCTGTTGATATCAGCAAGGATATAACGAGAAAAGTCGGTGTTAAGAAACACCGACCCGGCACCAACAAAAGGCTCAACCAGACATTCGCCCTTAGGTAAATGCCGTTTAATATCATCAAGCAGGGGATATTTGCCCCCTGCCCACTTCAAAAAAGCGCGATTTTTCTTCATGCTGACTAACTAATTACACCTTCTCCGGCTGTGGAGAAAGCTCCGACAGCATCCAGCGCTTCAGGCAGTTCCCGCAACGGTTATCCATTGCGGGAAATAGCCTTGATTACTTCAGATCGGCCTGTACCTGACGCAGCGGTTTCGCCCACGGGTTTTTGGCCTGGACATCGGCTGGCAATGTAGATACCGCTTTTTTCGCTTCTTCTTTCGAAGCGTACACGCCAGAAACCAGGACATACCACGGCTGACCATTACGCGTCGTTTCATAGACAACGTAGTTTTTCAGATTCTCTTTCTTCGCCCAACCGTTCAGGTTGTCGTAGTTAGAAGAACTGCTCAACTGCAGAGTGTAATGGCTTGACGGTGCCGATTTCAACGAACCAACATTACCCGCGCTCTTCGCCCCAGCAGCTGGTGTTGCTGTGGTTTGTGCCGGCGATGCCGTCTGTGTCGGCTCCGTGCTGGCAGTCGCACTTGGCGCTGGCGTTGCCGCTGGCGTAGAAGTCGCAGCCGGTGCCTTCGAGCTCGCCACTGGCGCTGCTGGTTCGGTACGCTTCGGTTGCTGTGCTACCGGCTTCGGTTCAGTTTTCACAGTTGCTTGCGGTTTTTTCGGTTCAATCACTGCCTGCTGACGAACCGGACGCGTGGTGGTCGGACGTTCAGCGGTTTGCGTTTTTGCCGTATCGCGCGATGCATTGCCATTGCGTATTGGAGCAACCGTTGCTGGTTCGGTCGGCAATGTCGAGCTTACCGCCACATTGTTCAGCTGTTGCTGATTTTGCGGCTGGGTCAGCGCATTGTTCAGATCACCCTG
This sequence comes from Escherichia sp. E1V33, assembly GCF_004211955.1. Classification (GTDB taxonomy): domain Bacteria; phylum Pseudomonadota; class Gammaproteobacteria; order Enterobacterales; family Enterobacteriaceae; genus Escherichia. The sequence continues at coordinate 172,598 of NZ_RHJI01000001.1, read as the reverse complement.
CACTTCAACACGCTGTTGACCATCCGTTGCCGTCGGGGTTTGCCCCTGGGTCGGCGTAGAAGAGATTGGCGGCAGAGAAACATCCTGCTGAGTATTTTCCGCAGACGTGGTTCCCGGTGCTGGCTGCACGCCATTCGCCTGATCGGTCGCATTGCCAGCAAGATCAATACTCTTCTCGCCAGACGCAGTTTGATCGCTGGAAGAGGTCGAGGGGGCTTTTAACGCAGAACCGATACCGATGATCAGCAGCAACAGAACCAGAATACCGACGCCCATCATCATATACTGACGAGAAGCGGGTTTACTGGCTGCTTTTTTGCGCTTACGCGGACGACGCTCTACGCGCTCCTCATCCACGGTTTCATCTTCGGATTCGTCATATTCTTGTTCGATTTCCGGTTCCTCATCGCGCTCTTTTTGCGCGCGGGTCGGACGACGATCATCCGTATCATCAAGTTCAATATCATCAAAATTGATCTGCGGTTCGCCACGTTCAGTACGTTCAGAACGCTCAGAAGATTGACGAGAACGACCAGTACGACGATCGCTGGGATCGGGTTTCAGCTCGTCTTCTGGTTTGAATTCATCCATTTAACACCCCACTAAAAGGTTAATGCTTACCACGTTGCAATTAACCTGAAGCTAATAAACCGCTGGATAAGCGGCCTGACCTTTCTTGTTGTTACGCTAACTGACAATCAGCAATGGCGTTAAGAACGATATCGTGCGAAACACCGCCGCGAACTTCGCTCTTACCAATTGCCAGCGGAAGAATTAAGCGCATTTCTCCCGCAAGGACTTTCTTGTCACGCAGCATATGCGGTAAATATGCCTGCGCGGACATTTCGCGCGGCCCATTGACCGGTAACCCAGCCCGCGTGAGCAGGGTAATAATACGCTGCGTTTCAGCAGAACTGAACTGCCCGAGACGTTCCGATGTGCGCGCCGCCATCACCATACCCACAGCAACCGCTTCACCGTGTAGCCAATTACCATAGCCCATTTCAGCTTCAATAGCATGACCAAAGGTATGTCCAAGATTGAGTAAAGCACGTAAGCCAGCTTCACGCTCGTCGGCGGCGACAACTTCTGCTTTCAGCTCACAGCAGCGACGAATACAGTACGCCATTGCAGGGCCATCCAGACGAAGCAGCGCGTCGAGATTCTCTTCCAGCCAGTGGAAAAACTCGCCGTCAAGAATAATGCCGTATTTGATGACTTCCGCTAGCCCCGAAGCTAACTCACGCTGAGGAAGCGTTTTCAGACAATCGAGATCTACCACCACCGATGCAGGTTGGTAAAACGCGCCAATCATGTTTTTACCGAGGGGATGGTTTACCGCGGTTTTGCCGCCAACGGAGGAGTCAACCTGCGACAATAACGTCGTTGGGACTTGAATGAAGCGAACGCCGCGCTGATAGCTCGCCGCCGCGAAACCGGTAAGATCGCCCACTACGCCGCCGCCAAGTGCAACCAGCGTAGTATCGCGGCCATGCGGCTTTTGCAACAACGCTGTAAAGACGGTGTCGAGTACTGCCAGGCTTTTATACTGCTCGCCGTCAGGGAGGATAACGCTATCGACGTTAACACCCGCCTGTTCAAGTACGCCGCGGACCTTATCGAGATACAGAGGAGCCAGGGTTTCGTTGGTGACCAACATCACCTGCTCGCCCGATTTCAGCGGTAAGAATGAAGCTGGTTCGTTAAACAAACCAGATGCGATGGTAATTGGGTAACTACGTTCCCCGAGAGTGACGACTATCCTCTCCATAACGCGACATCCACCTTAATTACTGTACCCGCAGACGAGTGTATTTAAAGCCAGAATTAGTTGCTTTCCAGCATGTTAATAATCTGGTTTGCGACCACTTTAGCGCTTTGATCATCAGTACGAATGGTCACGTCGGCAATCTCTTCATACAGCGGATTGCGTTCATTGGCCAACGCTTCCAGAACTTCACGCGGCGGTGTTTCAACGTGCAGCAACGGGCGTTTTTTATCACGCTGCGTGCGTGCAAGTTGCTTTTCGATGGTCGTTTCAAGATAAACGACAACGCCACGAGCGGAAAGACGGTTACGCGTTTCGCGGGATTTCACAGAGCCGCCGCCAGTAGCCAGCACAATACCCTGCTTCTCGGTCAATTCATTGATGACCTTTTCTTCGCGATCGCGGAAGCCTTCTTCGCCTTCTAAATCGAAAACCCAGCCCACATCAGCTCCGGTTCGTTTCTCAATCTCTTGATCGGAATCGTAAAATTCCATATTGAGTTGTTGAGCTAACTGGCGCCCAATAGTGCTTTTTCCGGCACCCATAGGCCCAACCAGAAAGATATTGCGTTTCTCTGCCATTTTTTCGGTACTACTAAGACTATTCGTTAATGATAAACCCGCTTCGCTCAGAGAGCGCAGCAGGACATGAACTGAAACCTCATAAGATATTGCGAGAGTCAGACTGAAAATTATCTCAATACTCCAGCAGGTTTGGCAACTGAATAAATCGCCCATCCCTCTGCATATCTGGTCGCTGCAAGCATGCTGCCTTGCTATCACCGCTTTGGCGATAAATCACCGGGTAAGATTAGCGTAAAAAAGACAGCAAAATGCCGCCTGAATGATAAATCATCATCATGAAACGCAGGCAGCGAAGAGCACCAACTCTCAAATCGGTACTCCTTGTATGCTAAATACCTGCGCACGTCAAATAGATGAAACGTGTTCAGCATAAAAACATCGCCAGTTTTACGGCTGTTTTACTCACTGGAAACCAGCCGTGGCGTGATAAATACCACTAACTCACGTCGTTCATCTTCTTTTCCGTCATGACGAAATAATTGCCCGAACCAAGGAATGTCGCCCAGCAGCGGTACACTATCCTGACCTGATTTATTCTTACGGGTAAAAATGCCGCCCAGCGCCAGCGTTTCTCCGCTTTTGACCTCGACCTGCGTTTCGATCTCCTGCTTATCAATCGCCAGCACTTCGCCATCGGCCTGCTGTAGTACCTGCCCCGGCACATTCTGGCTAATATGTAATTTCAACCGAATGCGGCCTTTTTGAAGCACGGTGGGCGTGACCTCCATTCCCAGCACCGCCTCTTTAAACTCCACCGATGTTGCACCACTTTCACCACTGGAAACCTGATACGGAATTTCGCTCCCCTGTTTAATGCTGGCAGGCTGGAGATGCGAAGCCAGTAAACGTGGGCTGGCGATAATATCCAGTTGCTGTTTCTGTTCAAGTGCGGAAAGCTCCAGATCCAGCAAACGTCCGTTGATCCGCCCAATGTTAAAACCGATATGTGTCGTCGCCGTCGCTACGGAGAGATCGCTACCGAGCGTAGTCACTTGCCCAACGCTGCCAGCTTGTTGCGCATCGGCCAGCGTCCATTTCACGCCTAACTCGCGCAGACTTTTTTCATTAATGGTGACAATGTGCGCCGACAGTTCAACCTGCCCGACCGGAAGGTCCATTTGCGCTACCCACTGTTCCAGCGCGTTTAACGCCGCTTTGTTATCACGTAGCAAAAGGCGATTGGTGCGTTTATCAACGGTCATACTCCCTTTGGCACTCAGTAGTTTCTCCCCTGCTTTCGCCAGTTCTCCCGCGTCGGCGTATTGCAGGGTTATACTGCGGTTTTCCAGCGGCAGATTTGCCTGCGCCCGTACCTTCTCTGCCTCCTGACGGGCGATATTTTCATTTTGCCAGGCAACGGAATGCACTGAAAGAATGTTGCCTTCCTGACGCGTTATCAGCCCAGCGCTTTTCACTACGGTTTGTAGCGCCTGCTTCCAGGGAACGTCCGTTAAATGTAGCGATACCGTACCGCTGACGTCTGGCGACACCACCAGGTTTAGCTTCTCCTGTTCGGCCAGTGCCTGCAACACCTGAGCAACCGGAACGTCATCCACCATCAGCGTGACTTTTTGCGGCTTTGCCGCCTGCACGATGGGCATCATTATCAACAGTAATACGGCTATCCATTGCTTCATTTGTATCTCCTTGCCGTTGCCACAACCACTGTGGCGGTTCGCAGTTTGTCCCGGTTCCCAGCGTTAGTGTGTCTGGCGTCAGCTGTAAGATCGTCCAGCCGTTTTCCAGCACATCGTTTTGCTGCACCCGTCGCCATTTCTTTTGCCCATCTTTTATTACGCCAATAACGCGCTCGCCTCTTCCTACCATCCCCTGATAGCGCCACTGGGTAAGTTCGCTAATCCGGCATAGATCTTCCGGCGGTTTAAACGGGTCGCGCATACCGGTTAAAAGGCACAATGCAATACCTGCCAACAACCAGCGTTTAACCCTCATGCGGCGTCTCCAGTTGTAATGTGAACAAGAGTTCATCACCTTCCACGCTTAACGAAAAACGACTTACGCTGACGTTGCGCTCTGCCAGTCGTGTAAATGCCGACGGCACCGCTTCCCAGAGAGTTTTCAACGCTAACTCACCTCCCAGGGCGGACGGATGCCAGTAAACCAGTTGCGCGCCAGGCAACTGAAAATCCAGCGGCGAAAAGGGCAACGTCTTTTCTTCGCTGATGGTGGGCGCGTCTACCAGGCGATGCAGTGCCGCCCACTGCTGATGATTACTTGCCCGCAGTCGAGTTAATGCGTCGCTCTCTTTCTGATGGGTCAATGAAAGAACGATGATTGTGCATAACATAAGCAACCAGACTGCCCAGCCAAACTGGCGGATACGAGGAGATGTGGCAAACCACCAGTCAAAGAGCGAGTTCATCGCTAACCTTCCTTGTTAACTGATACTCAAATTGCCAGCGCCCTTGTGCATCCTGCTGCGTGGCCCCTCGCTGGTTGAGCTGAAAATAGACATCCTCACGGAGTGACTTCTCCAACACATTTAGTGCTGTGATGTTCGACGTAAACCCTTTGACTTCCAGCGTTCCCTGCTGCCAGCTCAGCGTAGTCAGCCAGGCTTTTTCTGGTAAAAGCGTCGCCAGCGTTTCCAGCGCGGGTTGCCAGTCGCGGGTAAATTGTCGCTGACGCTGGCGTCGCAAATGCTGTTCGTGTAACTGTTGGCGCTCCAGCAAACGTGGCTTAGTGACCTGTAAGCTACGGGCGAGTTGTTGTTCTGCCTCGAGCAAAATGGCGTCTACGCGTGCTTCGGCGTTATATGCCAGACGCTGCATTAGCGTTATCCCAACGGTCAGCAGCAGAGGGGCAACAAACATCTGCAACCAGAAGCGAAGAAAGGCTACACGGCGTTGCTGTCGCCAGGGCAAAAAATTGATTGGTGGATTCATTAGCGACTCCCCCCAAGCGCCAGCCCCAGCGCAATAGCGAAGTCTCCACCTGGTGGCGGTAGCGGCGGCTGACGAACAGAAACCGCCTCCCAGGGGTCAAATCCGCCTTCGCCACATACCGCGATACTTTCGGGATCCACGGATAACATCGCGGCAAGGTCGTTTGTGCTTGTCATCCCCACCGCCAGCTTGCGCCCCCAGCTATAGCGCGTCGCCCACAACCACTGTTCGTGATCACACCAGGTCAGACATTGTTTGTGAGGGGGTAAAAAAGGCAGAAACCGCTGTAAAGCGCAGGCATCCGGGGTAATCGCGCTAACGTGAACACGCAATCTTTCTGCCAGGGTAAGCAGCGTTGCCAGTTCTTTGCTTTGCGCGGCGGTCACGTTATAGGCGGGGCTTAGTGAATCTTCGCTATAATCGAAGCGCAGGGAGTCCGGTTCCATATCCAGCTCGCGTGCCATTGTTCCGGCCAGCCATGCCGTTTGCTCTCGCTCACCGAGAGACATCGCCGGGCGTGGAAATGCCCTCTGTAACGTTCGACCGGCAGGAAATGCCAGCATAATGTGATGTCGATGCGGCAGTTCACGACTCCACGGTAGCAACGTTTTTGCCAGCCGCTCTGCATCGAGAATGCGCCCATCTTTGATAATGTCTGTCGCCAGCGGCAAACGCCACCAACGTTGCAAAAAGCATTCTTTTGCACCACGCACGATAGCAACCGCCACCGCTTCTTGCTGTTGTAAATGCAACCCAATTTGCCAGTTCTTAAATGCCATTGTGATGATCTCCTTATCACCCGTCACTCTGACGGGTATATCAATGCGTCTGGCTTGCCTTTATACTACCGCGCGTTTGTTTATAAACTGCCCAAATGAAACTAAATGGGAAATTTCCAGTGAAGTTCGTAAAGTATTTTTTGATCCTTGCAGTCTGTTGCATTCTGCTGGGAGCAGGCTCGATTTATGGCCTATACCGCTACATCGAGCCACAACTGCCGGATGTGGCGACATTAAAAGATGTTCGCCTGCAAATTCCGATGCAGATTTACAGCGCCGATGGCGAGCTAATTGCGCAATATGGTGAAAAGCGTCGTATTCCGGTTACGTTGGATCAAATCCCGCCGGAAATGGTGAAAGCCTTTATCGCGACGGAGGACAGCCGCTTTTATGAGCATCACGGCGTTGACCCGGTGGGGATCTTCCGTGCGGCAAGTGTGGCGTTGTTCTCTGGTCACGCGTCACAAGGGGCGAGCACCATTACTCAGCAACTGGCGAGAAACTTCTTCCTGAGTCCGGAACGCACGATGATGCGTAAGATTAAGGAAGTGTTCCTCGCGATTCGTATTGAACAGTTGCTGACTAAAGACGAGATCCTCGAGCTTTATCTGAACAAGATTTACCTCGGTTACCGCGCCTATGGTGTCGGTGCTGCGGCACAAGTCTATTTCGGTAAAACGGTCGACCAACTGACGCTAAACGAAATGGCGGTGATTGCCGGGCTGCCAAAAGCCCCATCCACTTTCAACCCGCTCTACTCAATGGATCGCGCCGTCGCACGGCGTAACGTTGTGCTGTCGCGTATGTTGAGCGAAGGGTATATCACCCAGCAGCAATATGATCAGACGCGTAGTGAGCCGATTAACGCCAACTATCACGCGCCGGAAATTGCGTTCTCGGCACCGTATCTCACCGAAATGGTGCGTCAGGAGATGTATAACCGTTACGGCGAAAGCGCTTATGAAGACGGTTATCGCATTTACACTACCATTACCCGCAAAGTTCAGCAGGCCGCCCAGCAGGCAGTGCGTAACAACGTGCTGGACTACGACATGCGCCACGGCTATCGCGGCCCGGCTAATGTGCTGTGGAAGGTGGGTGAGACGGCGTGGGACACCAAAAAAATAACCAATACGCTAAAAGCGTTGCCGACATACGGTCCGCTGCTGCCTGCCGCAGTTACCAGCGCCAATCCGCAGGAAGCAACAGCGATGCTGGCTGACGGAACGTCCGTAGCGTTGCGTATGGAAGGTGTTCGCTGGGCGCGTCCTTACCGTTCAGACACTCAGCAGGGACCGACGCCGCGTAAAGTGACTGATGTGGTGCAAACGGGTCAGCAAATCTGGGTTCGTCAGGTTGGCGATGCCTGGTGGCTGGCGCAGGTGCCAGAGGTGAACTCTGCGCTGGTGTCGATCAATCCGCAAAACGGTGCCGTTATGGCGCTGGTTGGTGGCTTTGACTTCAACCAGAGCAAGTTTAACCGTGCTACTCAGGCGCTGCGTCAGGTGGGTTCGAATATCAAACCGTTCCTCTACACCGCAGCGATGGATAAAGGTCTGACGCTGGCAAGTATGCTGAACGATGTGCCGATTTCCCGTTGGGACGCCGGTGCTGGTTCTGACTGGCAGCCGAAAAACTCACCGCCGCAATATGCCGGTCCAATCCGTTTACGTCAGGGACTGGGTCAGTCGAAGAACGTGGTGATGGTGCGTGCAATGCGGGCTATGGGCGTCGACTACGCTGCAGAGTATCTGCAACGCTTCGGCTTCCCGGCGCAAAACATTGTTCATACCGAATCACTGGCGCTGGGTTCCGCGTCCTTCACGCCGCTGCAGGTGGCACGCGGCTACGCGGTAATGGCGAACGGTGGCTTCCTGGTGGATCCGTGGTTTATCAGCAAAATTGAAAACGACCAGGGCGGCGTGATTTTCGAAGCGAAACCGAAAGTAGCTTGCCCGGAATGCGATATTCCGGTGATTTACGGCGATACGCAAAAATCGAACGTGCTGGAAAATAACGACGTTGAAGACGTGGCTATCTCACGCGAGCAGCAAAATGTTTCGGTGCCAATGCCGCAACTGGAGCAAGCTAATCAGGCATTAGTTGCGAAGACTGGCGCGCAGGAGTATGCACCGCACGTTATCAGCACTCCGCTGGCATTTCTGATTAAGAGCGCACTGAACACCAATATCTTTGGTGAACCAGGCTGGCAGGGTACTGGCTGGCGCGCAGGTCGTGATTTGCAACGTCATGATATCGGTGGGAAAACCGGGACAACCAATAGCTCGAAAGATGCATGGTTCTCGGGTTACGGTCCAGGCGTAGTAACCTCGGTATGGATTGGCTTTGACGATCACCGTCGTAATCTCGGTCATACCACGGCTTCCGGGGCGATTAAAGATCAGATCTCTGGTTATGAAGGTGGTGCTAAAAGCGCGCAGCCTGCATGGGACGCTTATATGAAAGCCGTTCTGGAAGGTGTGCCGGAACAACCGCTGACGCCGCCGCCAGGTATTGTGACGGTGAATATCGATCGCAGCACTGGGCAACTGGCCAGCGGCGGCAACAGCCGCGAAGAGTACTTCATTGAAGGTACACAGCCTACACAGCAGGCGGTGCGCGAGGTGGGAACGACCATTATCGATAATGGTGAGGCGCAGGAATTGTTCTGATTAAAAAGGCGCTTCGGCGCCTTTTCAGTTCGCTGGCAAAGTGCACGTTGTTCATGCCGGATGCGGCGTGAACGCCTTATCCGGCATGCAATATATTGAAAAATAAATACATTGAAGAAAATGCGTAGGCCTGATAAGGCATAGCGCATCAGGCAAGCTCTACGTATTTACAACCGCCCCTGCCCCTTCAACCACTCACGTACCAGGAACAGTGCGCTGACATTGCGTGCTTCATTGAAGTCAGGATCTTCGAGCAAATCCATCATATGCGCCAGCGGCCAGCGAACTTGCGGCAGAGGTTCTGGCTCATCGCCTTCCAGCGATTCCGGGTAAAGATCCTGCGCCACCACAATATTCATTTTGCTGGAGAAGTAAGACGGGGCCATACTGAGTTTCTTCAAAAAAGTCAGATCGTTCGCACCAAATCCAACTTCTTCTTTAAGCTCGCGGTTCGCAGCTTCATAAACGCTTTCACCGGGATCAATCAGTCCTTTCGAAAAACCTAACTCGTAGGATTCAGTTCCCACCGCGTACTCACGAATCAGGATCAGATGGTCGTCCACAATAGGCACAATCATCACCGCTTCCCTGTTGGTTGGACGCATTCGTTCATAAACACGCCGCACGCCATTGCTGAACTCCAGATCCACGCTTTCGACGGTAAACAGTCGGGAACGGGCTACAGTTTCAACATTCAGAATGGTGGGTTTTTGTAATGATTTTCTCATTGTGGAATCTTTGCAGTGAAATCAGTATTTATTGTGCGATATCGGAGACCGTTTCGGCAATGTGAATTGCATGTTATTTACATTTATGCAACCTGATAAATAATCGTTCTCAAATCAAATTAAAAGTCAATAGGTTGAAATAACTCCAGGAATTTGCTGATATTCCGCCCTCAGAGGGTTTGCTATGATCAGCGGTTACTGGGATGCGCTTAATGATGCTCAAGTTCAACTCCACGCTTGCCGATAGCCAACCGCAGAATCCTATATTGTGTCCAGGGTGCGAATAATCACGCCTGACAAATTAAGTAAGATGGGGAAAGCATGAGCACCATTGTGATTTTTTTAGCTGCTTTGCTGGCCTGCTCACTACTTGCGGGATGGCTGATAAAAGCACGCACCAGGCGGCGACAATTGCCCTGGGCTAACGCCTTCGCTGATGCGCAAACGCGCAAACTCACTCCAGAAGAACGTAGCGCTGTTGAAAATTATCTCGAGAGCCTGACGCAGATTTTGCAGGTTCCCGGTCCGACGGGTGCCAGCACGGCGCCTGTCTCTCTGACGCTGAACGCCGAAAGCAATAACGTGATGATGTTGACGCACGCTATCACACGTTATGGCATCTCTACCGACGATCCCAATAAATGGCGCTACTATCTTGACTCGGTAGAAGTCCACCTGCCGCCTTTCTGGGAGCAGTACATCAACGACGAAAACACCGTTGAACTGATTTATACCGACTCGCTCCCATTAGTCATTTCACTCAACGGCCATACGCTGCAAGAGTATATGCAGGAGACTCGCGGTTACGCGTTACAACCTATTCCATCAACGCAGGCGTCGATTCGCGGTGAAGAGAGCGAACAAATTGAGTTGCTCAACATTCGCCAGGAAACGCACGAAGAGTATGCACTTAGCCGCCCACGAGGATTGCGGGAAGCGCTGCTAATTGTCGCCTCATTCCTGATGTTCTATTTCTGCCTGGTGACCCCAGATGTATTTGTCCCATGGTTGGTTGGCGGCGCGCTACTGCTGCTGGGTGCGGGTCTGTGGGGATTATATGCGCCACCTGCAAAATCTTCCCTACGGGAGATCCACTGCCTGCGCGGGACACCGCGTCGCTGGGGGCTATTTGGCGAAAACTCTCAGGAACAGATCAACAATATTTCGCTTGGTATTATCGACCTGGTCTATCCCGCACACTGGCAGCCATACATTGCTCAGGATCTCGGTCAACAAACCGATATCGATATCTACCTCGACCGCCACGTCGTGCGCCAGGGGCGCTATCTTTCGCTGCATGACGAAGTAAAAAACTTCCCGTTGCAGCACTGGCTACGCAGCACAGTTATCGCTGCCGGTTCGCTGTTAGTCTTGTTTATGCTGCTGTTCTGGATCCCACTGGATATGCCGTTGAAATTCACGCTCTCGTGGATGAAAGGCGCGCAGACTATTGAGGCCACCAGTGTCAAACAACTTGCGGACGCTGGCGTACGCGTGGGCGATACCTTACGTCTAAGCGGTACAGGCATGTGTAATATCCGCACTTCCGGCACCTGGAGCGCGAAAACCAATTCACCGTTTTTGCCGTTTGACTGCTCACAGATTATCTGGAATGACGCCCGTTCATTGCCATTACCGGAATCGGAACTGGTTAACAAAGCTACGGCGTTGACCGAAGCAGTAAACCGTCAACTGCACCCTAAACCGGAAGATGAATCACGTGTCAGTGCCTCATTACGTTCTGCGATTCAGAAATCCGGCATGGTTTTGCTTGATGACTTTGGCAACATCGTACTGAAGACCGCAGATCTCTGTGCTGCCAAAGATGATTGTGTGCGCTTAAAAAACGCACTGGTGAATCTCGGCAACAGTAAGGACTGGGACGCACTGGTGAAACGCGCCAACGCAGGAAAACTTGATGGTGTAAATGTATTACTTCGCCCGGTGAGCGCAGAATCGCTGGATAATCTGGTGGCGACTTCCACCGCACCGTTTATCACTCATGAAACGGCGCGAGCGGCGCAATCACTGAATAGCCCAGCGCCTGGCGGCTTCCTGATTGTCAGCGACGAAGGCAGCGATTTTGTCGATCAACCGTGGCCAGCAGCCTCGCTTTATGACTACCCGGCGCAAGAACAATGGAACGCTTTCCAGAAGCTGGCGCAAATGTTGATGCATACACCGTTTAACGCCGAAGGGATCGTCACCAATACCTTCACCGATGCCAACGGCACGCAGCATATCGGCTTGCACCCTATTCCAGACCGTTCTGGCCTGTGGCGCTATCTCGGCACCACATTACTGCTACTGACGATGTTCGGCTGTGCCATCTATAATGGCGTGCAGGCCTGGCGTCGTTACCAACGTCATCGCACCCGCATGATGGAGATTCAGGAATATTACGAAAGCTGCCTGAATCCGACGCTGCTCACGTCTTCAGAAAGCCTCATCGAATAACACGTTTGCGCGGCAGGTTATGCTACCCTGTCGCGCAAGTTGCTTCACTCTGGAGATTTCCCTCATGCATATCAACATTGCCTGGCAGGACGTAGATACCGTTCTGCTGGATATGGACGGCACGTTGCTCGACCTCGCCTTCGATAACTATTTCTGGCAAAAGCTAGTGCCTGAAACCTGGGGCGCGCAAAACGGTGTTACGCCACAGGAAGCAATGGAATATATGCGCCAGCAATATCACGACGTGCAGCATACGCTAAACTGGTACTGTCTTGATTACTGGAGCGAGCAACTGGGTCTGGATATCTGTGCGATGACCACCGAGATGGGGCCGCGTGCCGTGTTGCGCGAAGATACTATTCCGTTTCTCGAAGCCCTGAAAGCCAGCGGCAAGCGGCGAATTTTGCTCACTAACGCCCATCCACATAACCTGGCCGTTAAACTTGAGCATACGGGTCTGGACGCGCACCTTGATTTATTACTTTCCACCCACACATTTGGTTATCCGAAAGAGGATCAGCGGTTATGGCATGCGGTGGCCGAAGCTACGGGTCTGAAAGCTGAAAGAACGCTGTTTATTGATGACAGCGAAGCCATTCTCGATGCTGCCGCGCAATTTGGTATTCGTTACTGTCTCGGCGTCACCAACCCTGACTCTGGAATAGCCGAAAAACAGTATGAACGCCATCCGTCACTGAATGACTACCGCCGCCTGATCCCCTCGCTAATGTGAAGGAGACGCCATGAAAGAAAAACCGGCTGTTGAGGTTCGACTGGATAAATGGCTATGGGCCGCCCGTTTTTATAAAACCCGCGCGCTGGCCCGCGAAATGATTGAAGGCGGTAAGGTGCATTACAACGGGCAGCGCAGCAAGCCGAGCAAAATCGTCGAGCTGAATGCCACGCTCACACTGCGCCAGGGAAATGACGAACGAACGGTAATTGTAAAGGCGATTACTGAACAGCGTCGCCCCGCCAGCGAGGCGGTCTTGCTGTATGAAGAGACTGCGGAAAGTGTAGAGAAACGCGAAAAAATGGCGCTGGCACGTAAACTGAATGCCTTAACCATGCCGCACCCGGACCGGCGCCCGGACAAAAAAGAGCGCCGTGACCTGTTACGATTTAAACACGGCGACAGTGAATAACTGTCACCTGCAAGAGAGATGATTATGCCGCAACATGACCAATTACATCGCTATCTGTTTGAAAACTTTGCCGTGCGCGGCGAACTGGTAACCGTTTCGGAAACCCTGCAACAGATCCTTGAGAATCACGATTATCCGCAGCCGGTGAAAAACGTGCTGGCTGAACTGCTGGTCGCGACCAGCCTGTTGACCGCTACGCTGAAGTTTGATGGTGATATCACCGTACAGCTGCAAGGCGACGGCCCGATGAGTCTGGCGGTCATCAACGGAAACAACAAACAGCAGATGCGCGGTGTTGCGCGTGTGCAGGGTGAAATTCCGGAAAATGCCGATCTGAAAACGCTGGTCGGCAATGGTTACGTGGTGATCACAATTACCCCGAGCGAAGGCGAACGCTATCAGGGCGTAGTTGGCCTGGAAGGTGACACCCTGGCGGCTTGCCTGGAAGATTACTTTATGCGTTCTGAACAGCTGCCGACGCGCCTGTTTATTCGCACCGGCGACGTAGACGGCAAACCGGCTGCGGGCGGTATGTTGTTGCAGGTAATGCCTGCGCAAAATGCCCAGCAGGACGACTTCGACCATCTGGCGACGCTAACCGAAACCATCAAAACTGAAGAGCTACTGACGTTACCGGCAAACGAAGTGTTGTGGCGTTTGTATCACGAAGAAGAGGTGACGGTTTACGATCCGCAGGATGTTGAATTCAAATGCACCTGCTCGCGTGAACGTTGCGCCGACGCGCTGAAAACGCTGCCGGATGAAGAAGTTGATAGCATCCTCGCGGAAGAAGGCGAAATTGACATGCATTGTGATTACTGTGGTAACCACTATCTGTTCAATGCAATGGATATTGCCGAGATCCGCAACAATGCGTCTCCGGCAGACCCGCAAGTTCATTAATCACCATGTCCGGCAGAGATGAATCTGCCGGATATCATGACTACATTGCCTGATGCGCCGCATCCAATAAAAAATCAGATGCGCACTGTCATTCATTCAGATTCAAATCCAGCGTTTCACTATCCACCGTAAGAGAGCGCCACACTTTAGGCTTCGTCCCCAGTTTTCCATCTTTCGCCGCTGTGAGTAATTTCTCTTTCGTTATTACACGCGGGAGTGAACTCATCGTAATCTCTTTCCATTCTTTCCCGGCAGGATCAATACCATAGACAATGACTCTTTCATCATTAAAGGCAAACAGGATCCGCTCTGCCCTACCATCACTATTCAGATCTTGCTCTACCAGCACGCAGGCATCTTTTTCAATGCATATCATTGCGTTATAGCGATTTTTCATCACTGCCGACCAGAAGGCCGCATCCGGTTTGCCAGAACCCGGGGCAATAAATACATTATCAGCTAATGCTTTTTCCGATATCTTCTGCTGAAGACGTTGCACTCCATCAAAAGCCATCAGCAGGCCCCGTCTGCGTTTCGGGTCTTTCATATACTCGACATCGCTTTTCAGCGACTCAAGCGCCGCACGTCCATAACGACCGCTATGTTCGAGCATATAGATACTTACCTGGTCTGGCGTGTTCTTGCCGCTCTGATAACGCGCCATATGGCTGTTCACGCTAATGCGCATACTGTCCAGCACCGGCGAATTAAGAAGCACCAGTATTGCCAGTACCAGCAACGAAACTGTGAGGTTCACTTTACCCTGAAGAACAAGGGGATTTTGCCCTTTACGCCAGACAATACTGACGAAATACCCCAGCGACCAAACCAGTAACACCACCACCGCCAATGCGCCGTGCAAGCGTTCGGCAGTCCAGCCGTATTGAGCGACCCGCATCCATATAGCCCAGGCAGCGATCAGTACATAGAGCGGAGCCACCAGCAGAGACGTGTTTATCAGGCAACGCAACGGGCCAGTCCAGGGAAGCGATGTTTTTTGCGGATCGCGGACAATGGCCATTAAGAGCAATTGCAATAAGGCCAGAGTTAAAAGCAACCCAGCGGCGGAGATGTGGCGTGAAATCGCATTCAAACCAGCAAAGGGCAAAGTGATAATAAACAGCAGCGTCAGCAGTGAAACCAGAGGTAGTAAACCCGTAGCGATTAACGTGAAGAGCTTTTGTATAGAGGCGATTAACCGCGATTGTGTCCGCGCAAGAATGACTGCCAGCGCGGTAACCAGGCCCAGCGTAAGATAAATAAACCAGTCGGTTGAAAAAAAGAGGGTACTGAAAAACGTGATACCAACAAGTTTAAATAACTCGCTCCACAGTAAAAGCACCAGCCAGGTCAGACCATTAGTGATAAAAATCACCATCAATATTAGAACGTTATGCCACGCTGACTGGTAAAAAAAGCTATAGTTCGTTCGCTCTTTTCTGTCGTGTAAATTCAGTTGTATCCAGGGCAATAACAACATCGCCATTAACAGCAGATAACAACCAAATTCCCAGAGTTCCTGGTCTGCTCGCCAGGGACTCATGCCATCAATTTGCCACTTCAGCCAGCCGCTCATCGCCAGGGTGGCAATAAATACCAGCGCCAGCCACCCCCACAAACGCTTCTGTTTGAAGGATTCCACGGTGAATAACAAAACTGATGAAAGTGCCACGGTCGCAGGGATGCCGTAAACAATCCAGTTGTTATTGTCCACAGCCAGCCAGGTTATCAAAAAATAGCAAACCAGCCCCTGGATTAGCCCAGTGGCGACCATTCCCCACCGTGTTGCAGGTGAAAGTTCAACGTTATCCATGTTCGTGATCCGGAATCAAAAGGAAGGTTAATTATTGCATTCAGGCAGTACTAATATTTATTTTCAGAAAAATTTACAAAAAATTTTGCGGTGGTGAATCGATACTTTACTGATTTATTTTGCATAAATTTCAATCAGGAATGAGATTTAACTCACATTATAATGGTCAATTAAACTAACATTTAACCTTTTAGGAA
Organism: Escherichia sp. E1V33; assembly: GCF_004211955.1. Taxonomy (GTDB): domain Bacteria; phylum Pseudomonadota; class Gammaproteobacteria; order Enterobacterales; family Enterobacteriaceae; genus Escherichia. The sequence goes on along the minus strand of NZ_RHJI01000001.1, from coordinate 156,646 downwards.
CATTTTCCACACCTGGAATGCTATTTCTGCGATAATAGCAACCGTTTCGTGACAGGAATCACGGAGTTTTTTGTCAAATATGAATTTCTCCAGATGCGTAAATCTATGAGCCTTGTCGCGGTTAACCCCCCCAAAAAGACTTTACTATTCAGGCAATACATATTGGCTAAGGAGCAGTGAAATGCGCGTTAACAATGGTTTGACCCCGCAAGAACTCGAGGCTTATGGTATCAGTGACGTTCATGATATCGTTTACAACCCAAGCTACGACCTGCTGTATCAGGAAGAGCTCGATCCGAGCCTGACAGGTTATGAGCGCGGGGTGTTAACTAATCTGGGTGCCGTTGCCGTGGATACCGGGATCTTCACCGGGCGTTCACCAAAAGATAAGTATATCGTGCGTGACGATACGACTCGCGATACCTTCTGGTGGGCTGACAAAGGCAAAGGTAAGAACGACAACAAACCGCTCACCCCGGAAACCTGGCAACATCTGAAAGGCCTGGTGACCAAACAGCTTTCCGGCAAACGCCTGTTCGTGGTTGATGCTTTCTGTGGCGCTAACCCGGATACTCGCCTTTCCGTACGTTTCATTACCGAAGTGGCCTGGCAGGCGCATTTCGTCAAGAACATGTTTATTCGCCCGAGTGATGAAGAGCTGGAAGGTTTCAAACCTGACTTTATCGTCATGAACGGCGCGAAGTGCACCAACCCGCAGTGGAAAGAGCAGGGTCTGAACTCTGAAAACTTCGTGGCGTTTAACCTGACCGAGCGCATGCAGCTGATTGGCGGCACCTGGTACGGCGGCGAAATGAAGAAAGGGATGTTCTCGATGATGAACTACCTGCTGCCGCTGAAGGGCATTGCCTCCATGCACTGTTCCGCCAACGTTGGCGAGAAAGGTGATGTTGCGGTGTTCTTCGGTCTTTCTGGCACCGGTAAAACCACCCTTTCCACCGACCCGAAACGTCGCCTGATTGGCGATGACGAGCACGGCTGGGATGATGACGGCGTGTTTAACTTCGAAGGCGGCTGCTACGCGAAAACCATTAAACTGTCGAAAGAAGCGGAACCGGAAATCTACAACGCTATCCGCCGCGATGCGCTGCTGGAAAACGTCACCGTACGTGAAGATGGCACTATCGATTTTGACGATGGTTCAAAAACTGAGAACACCCGCGTTTCTTACCCGATCTATCACATCGAAAACATCGTTAAGCCAGTTTCCAAAGCGGGCCACGCGACTAAGGTTATCTTCCTGACCGCAGATGCCTTTGGCGTACTGCCACCAGTTTCTCGCCTGACTGCCGATCAAACTCAGTACCACTTCCTCTCTGGCTTCACCGCCAAACTGGCGGGTACTGAGCGTGGCATCACCGAACCGACGCCAACCTTCTCCGCCTGCTTCGGCGCGGCATTCCTGTCGCTGCACCCAACTCAGTACGCAGAAGTGCTGGTGAAACGTATGCAAGCGGCAGGTGCTCAGGCATATCTGGTTAACACTGGCTGGAACGGCACCGGCAAACGTATCTCCATTAAAGATACCCGCGCCATTATCGACGCTATCCTCAACGGTTCGCTGGATAACGCAGAAACCTTCACTCTGCCGATGTTTAACCTGGCGATCCCGACCGAACTGCCGGGCGTAGACACGAAGATCCTCGATCCGCGTAACACCTACGCTTCTCCTGAACAGTGGCAGGAAAAAGCCGAAACCCTGGCGAAACTGTTTATCGACAACTTCGATAAATACACCGACACCCCTGCGGGTGCCGCGCTGGTAGCGGCTGGTCCGAAACTGTAATGATTTGAAGCTGGAGAATATCTATCCAGTATCTTATAGAAAGCAAAACGGGAGGCACCTTCGCCTCCCGTTTTTTTACCCTTCTTTTGTCGTGCCCTGCGTCCGCGTTACCGGCACAGGCAGCCAGGCGCGAATGGAAAGCCCGCCCCGCTCGCTGGTGCCAAGTTCCAGCATGCCGTTATGGTTATCCACGATACGCTGCACAATTGCCAGGCCTAGCCCCGTGCCGCTAATGGTGCGCGCACTGTCGCCGCGGACAAACGGCTGGAACAGGTGCTTACGCTGTTCCGGCGCAATACCCGGACCGTCATCTTCTACCTGGAACCAGGCACGATTCGGCTCCGTGCCGCTGCTGACTTTGATCCAGCCATTACCGTAACGGGCGGCGTTGACCACCATATTCGCCACCGCACGTTTGATTGACAGCGGATGCATTTTCACTTCTATGCAGCCAGGATAAAGCGCGGTATCAATTTCACGCTCATAGCCACTTTCGGCAGCAATAACCTCACCGAGTACTGCGTTGAGATCCGCCATTTCCATAGGCATCTCCTGCCCGGTGCGCAGGTAATCGATAAACTGCTCAATGATGGCGTTACACTCTTCGATATCTTTATTGATCGATTCTGCCAGGTAGCCATCCTGCTCGCTCATCATCTCAGTCGCCAGCCGAATACGCGTCAGCGGCGTGCGTAAGTCATGACTTACCCCCGCCATCAGCAACGTACGGTCATCCGCCAGCTGCTTGACGCCTGCCGCCATATGGTTGAAGGCGCGGGTAACGGAACGCACCTCCGAAGCGCCATATTCACGCAGCGGCGGCGGAATAATCCCTTTACCGACCTGCAAGGCCGCGTGTTCGAGATCGACTAACGGTCGGTTCTGGATACGAATAAACAGCCACGCCCCGCCTATCGCCATCAGCATAATCGCCAACGTATAGCGGAACAGCGGAGAGAAATCGCCCTGATGAATTTCGGTCAGTGGCACGCGCACCCAGATATTGGGCGACAGCCAGGTTTTCAGCCAGACAACAGGCGAGCTTTTGTTAACCTCGACGCGAACTTCCGTCGGGCCGCCAAGTTGCTGCGCCATCTGATGGCTTAAGAATTCATAGTGTTGCGCCCAACGCAGCCCGGCCTCTTCGGCAGCTTCGTTGGAATAAAGAGAGATCCCCAGCTCACGGTAGATCTCCCGACGAAAAGCGGGAGGCACAACCAGCTGCGTGCCGTCCTCCAGTTGCAGTTTATCGGTCATCAACATACGCACTTCGTACGCGAGGACTTTATTAAACTGCTGGAGGCTCGGCAAAATCGCGAAATTCAGCACCACCAGATAAGTCGTCACCAGGCTGACGAACAGCAAGGTGACGATGAGCAATAACGTGCGGGCAAATGAACTTCGTGGCGAGAAGCGCAATCGCCTCATGCTTTAGAACCGTCCGGCACGAAAACGTAGCCCAGACCCCAAACGGTCTGAATGTAACGCGGATGCGCCGGATCTTCTTCCACCATGCGGCGCAGGCGCGAAATCTGCACGTCGATGGAGCGTTCCATTGCGGAATATTCACGGCCACGGGCAAGGTTCATCAGCTTATCGCGGGAGAGCGGCTCACGCGGATGGCTGACCAATGCCTTCAGTACCGCAAACTCACCGCTGGTCAGCGGCATCGGCTCATCTTCGCGGAACATTTCGCGCGTACCGAGGTTAAGTTTGAACTTACCGAAAGCAATTACCGCCTCTTCCTGTGACGGCGCGCCCGGCAATTCGTTCGCCTGACGACGCAGCACCGCACGGATACGGGCCAGCAGTTCACGCGGGTTAAACGGTTTTGGAATGTAGTCGTCAGCGCCAATTTCCAGGCCCACGATACGATCCACTTCTTCCCCTTTCGCCGTTACCATAATGATCGGCATCGGGTTACTCTGGCTACGAAGACGTCGGCAAATCGACAAGCCATCTTCACCAGGTAACATCAAATCCAGTACCATAAGATGGAAAGATTCACGAGTCAGCAGGCGATCCATCTGTTCTGCATTAGCGACGCTTCGAACCTGGAAGCCTTGTTCGGTGAGATAACGCTCCAGCAGCGCACGCAGGCGCATGTCGTCATCGACCACCAGAATCTTGTAGTTCTCTTGCATTGTTTGTACTCCCAAAGGTCCGCAACAATTTGTAAGCGTGTATTCTTAAAAAAGCTCACGTTCGCCACCAGCTAAATCTGGTATGAATTTCAGCCTAAATTGTTACAAAGCATATTAAACAGCGGCTTAAGTATACAATTTATTCAGCGAAACATTATTGATTCTGTTGATATGATCACGTTATACCCAATGTGCGCATTATCAAACAGACAAAGGGAATCAACGAGATGAAAACGCCCCTGGTTACCCGGGAAGGGTATGAAAAACTCAAACAAGAGCTAAATTATCTCTGGCGTGAAGAGCGCCCGGAAGTCACAAAGAAGGTGACCTGGGCCGCGAGTCTGGGCGACCGCAGCGAAAATGCTGACTATCAGTATAATAAAAAGCGCCTGCGTGAAATCGACCGTCGTGTGCGCTATCTCACTAAATGTATGGAAAATCTCAAAATCGTCGATTACTCGCCCCAGCAGGAAGGCAAAGTTTTCTTTGGTGCGTGGGTAGAGATTGAAAACGACGATGGCGTGACTCACCGTTTCCGTATCGTCGGCTACGATGAAATCTTTGGCCGTAAAGATTACATCTCTATCGATTCCCCGATGGCTCGCGCATTGCTGAAAAAAGAAGTGGGCGATCTGGCGGTGGTGAATACCCCTGCCGGGGAAGCGAGCTGGTATGTTAACGCCATCGAATACGTGAAACCGTAAGGAAGAGTCTTAACCTCCTGCCAATGGCTGGCATTTTGGCCAGCCAATCCGTATAACTATCCCCTGATTTTTGATCCGAAAAGATGAACTCAAACCATGATGAATGATTCGTTCTGCCGCATTATTGCGGGTGAAATTCAGGCGCGCCCGGAACAGGTTGACGCTGCCGTTCGCCTGCTTGACGAAGGGAATACCGTGCCGTTTATCGCACGTTATCGTAAGGAAATCACCGGCGGTCTGGATGACACGCAGTTGCGTAATCTGGAAACGCGTCTGGGATACCTGCGCGAGCTGGAAGAGAGACGTCAGGCGATCCTCAAGTCCATTTCCGAGCAAGGCAAACTCACCGATGATCTGGCGAATGCCATCAACGCCACCCTAAGCAAAACCGAACTCGAAGACCTCTACCTGCCCTACAAACCTAAACGCCGCACCCGCGGGCAAATCGCCATTGAAGCAGGGCTTGAGCCGTTGGCTGACCTGCTGTGGAGCGATCCGTCACACACGCCAGAAGTCGCCGCTGCACAATATGTTGATGCCGATAAAGGCGTGGCAGATACCAAAGCCGCGCTGGACGGCGCGCGCTATATCCTGATGGAACGGTTTGCCGAAGATGCCGCGCTGCTGGCGAAAGTGCGTGATTATCTGTGGAAGAACGCGCATTTGGTTTCTACGGTAGTGAGCGGTAAAGAAGAGGAAGGGGCGAAATTCCGCGACTATTTCGATCATCACGAACCGCTGTCAACGGTGCCTTCTCACCGCGCGCTGGCGATGTTCCGTGGGCGTAACGAAGGCGTACTCCAGCTTTCGCTGAATGCCGATCCGCAGTTCGATGAGCCGCCAAAAGAGAGCTATTGCGAGCAAATCATCATGGATCATCTCGGCCTGCGCCTGAACAATGCCCCGGCAGATAGCTGGCGCAAAGGCGTGGTGAGCTGGACCTGGCGCATCAAGGTGCTGATGCACCTGGAAACCGAACTGATGGGCACCGTGCGCGAACGCGCGGAAGATGAAGCAATCAACGTCTTTGCCCGTAACCTGCACGATCTGCTGATGGCGGCCCCCGCCGGACTGCGTGCAACGATGGGCCTCGATCCGGGCCTGCGTACCGGGGTAAAAGTGGCGGTGGTCGATGCAACGGGCAAACTGGTGGCGACCGATACTATTTATCCGCATACCGGGCAGGCTGCAAAAGCGGCTATGACCGTTGCTGCCCTGTGTGAAAAGCATAACGTTGAACTGGTGGCGATCGGTAACGGTACGGCTTCCCGCGAAACCGAGCGTTTCTATCTCGACGTTCAGAAGCAGTTCCCGAAAGTGACTGCGCAGAAAGTGATCGTCAGCGAAGCTGGCGCGTCGGTTTACTCGGCTTCCGAGCTGGCAGCACAGGAGTTCCCGGATCTCGACGTTTCGCTGCGTGGCGCGGTGTCTATCGCCCGTCGTTTGCAGGATCCGCTGGCGGAGCTGGTGAAAATCGATCCGAAATCTATCGGTGTGGGTCAGTATCAGCATGACGTCAGCCAGACGCAGCTGGCCCGCAAACTGGATGCAGTAGTAGAAGACTGCGTAAATGCCGTTGGCGTTGATTTGAATACCGCTTCTGTTCCGCTGTTAACTCGCGTGGCGGGCCTGACGCGCATGATGGCGCAAAACATTGTTGCCTGGCGCGATGAGAACGGCCAATTCCAGAACCGCCAGCAACTGCTGAAAGTGAGCCGCCTGGGGCCAAAAGCCTTCGAACAGTGCGCGGGCTTCCTGCGTATTAACCACGGCGATAACCCGCTGGACGCCTCTACCGTTCACCCGGAAGCCTATCCGGTGGTGGAACGCATTCTGGCGGCAACGCAGCAGGCACTGAAAGATCTGATGGGTAACAGCAGCGAGCTGCGTAACCTGAAAGCATCTGACTTTACCGATGAAAAATTCGGTGTGCCGACGGTAACCGACATCATCAAAGAGCTGGAAAAACCGGGTCGCGACCCGCGTCCGGAATTTAAAACCGCTCAGTTTGCCGATGGCGTCGAGACAATGAACGACCTGCAACCGGGTATGATCCTCGAAGGCGCGGTGACCAACGTCACCAACTTTGGCGCGTTTGTCGATATCGGCGTGCATCAGGACGGCCTGGTTCACATCTCTTCATTGTCGAACAAGTTTGTGGAAGATCCGCATACCGTGGTGAAAGCGGGCGACATTGTGAAGGTAAAAGTGCTGGAAGTGGATCTTCAGCGTAAACGTATCGCCCTGACCATGCGTCTGGACGAGCAGCCTGGTGAAACCAATGCCCGTCGCAGCGGTGGTAACGATCGCCCGCAAAACAACCGCCCGGCAGCCAAACCGCGCGGTCGTGAAGCGCAGCCTGCCGGTAATAGCGCAATGATGGATGCGCTGGCAGCGGCAATGGGGAAAAAGCGTTAAATGCCCTGATTGGCCTACGGTTCGAATTTGCACGAAATCGTAGGTCAGATAAGGCGTTCACGCCGCATCTGGCAACGAACGCCTTGCCTGACATAAAAATGCCGGAAAATATCTCCGGCTCAGACTGATGACAAAGTCTAAAAATGTGCCCGGACAGTCCCCTCGCCCCTCCGGGGAGAGGGTTAGGGTTAGGGTGAGGGGAACAGACCAGCACTGGCACGGTTATTTACCCTCACCCCGGCCCTCTCCCTAAAAGGGCGAGGGGGAAAACCGTGCCCCTTTTGGACTTTTAAGCCAGTTTGTCAGCAATCTCTGCCGGAGAATATCTCCGGCATATTTATTCCACAGCCAAACTCACAATATATTCCGTTAATATTTATCACTTCATTAACAACTGAAACCTTAATTAAACATTAGCCTGTGCTGGTAATTCGCTATTCGAATTATATTTTCGCTGCGATATAACCTTGAGCCACATCAACATTGAGTCAGATTATTATCTAAACCAACATTCGCACACATTTTAAGTATTGCTGATAGAAACCATTCTCATTATCATTGTGCTGTTGATTATTTAATCTCTCCTTCGTTGGCAAATCATCTGGTCCCATGTCGCTGTCAAACGCCCCATGAGGTAGTTATCCAGTTAATGAGAAACAAGTAGGCACCTATGCAATACACTCCAGATACTGCGTGGAAAATCACTGGCTTTTCCCGTGAAATCAGCCCGGCATATCGTCAGAAGCTGCTTTCTCTTGGCATGTTACCTGGCTCCTCTTTTAATGTGGTGCGCGTCGCTCCACTCGGTGACCCCATTCATATCGAAACCCGTCGTGTGAGCCTGGTATTACGGAAAAAAGATCTGGCCTTATTAGAAGTGGAAGCGGTTTCCTGTTAATACGGTGAGAATAACAATGAAAAAATTAACCATTGGCTTAATTGGTAATCCAAATTCTGGCAAGACAACCTTATTTAACCAGCTCACCGGCGCGCGTCAGCGTGTAGGAAACTGGGCTGGCGTTACCGTCGAACGTAAAGAAGGGCAATTCTCCACCACCGATCATCAGGTCACGCTGGTGGACCTGCCCGGCACCTATTCTCTGACCACCATTTCATCTCAGACGTCGTTGGACGAGCAAATCGCCTGCCACTACATTTTGAGTGGTGATGCCGACCTGCTAATTAACGTGGTGGATGCGTCTAACCTTGAGCGTAACCTGTACCTGACGCTGCAACTGCTGGAACTCGGCATTCCCTGCATCGTGGCGCTGAACATGCTCGACATTGCCGAGAAGCAAAATATTCGCATTGAAATTGATGCGCTGTCGGCGCGTCTTGGCTGCCCGGTGATCCCGCTGGTTTCAACCCGTGGTCGCGGTATTGAAGCGCTCAAGCTGGCGATTGATCGCTATAAATCTAACGATAATGTGGAACTGGTGCATTACGCGCAGCCGCTGCTCAACGAAGCAGATTCACTGGCAAAAGTGATGCCTTCCGACATCCCGCTGAAACAACGTCGCTGGCTGGGCCTGCAAATGCTGGAAGGCGATATCTACAGCCGCGCCTACGCCGGTGAAGCGTCGCAGCATCTGGATGCCGCCCTCGCCCGTCTGCGTAATGAGATGGACGATCCGGCGCTGCATATTGCCGATGCGCGTTACCAGTGCATTGCTGCCATCTGTGATGTAGTAAGCAACACCCTGACGGCAGAACCCAGCCGTTTCACCACTGCGGTAGATAAAATCGTGCTCAACCGTTTCCTCGGTCTGCCGATTTTCCTCTTTGTGATGTACCTGATGTTCCTGCTGGCTATCAACATCGGCGGAGCGTTACAGCCGCTGTTTGACGTCGGTTCCGTGGCGCTGTTTGTGCATGGTATTCAGTGGATTGGCTACACGCTCCACTTCCCGGACTGGTTGACAATCTTCCTTGCCCAGGGCCTGGGCGGTGGTATTAACACCGTGCTGCCACTGGTGCCGCAGATCGGCATGATGTACCTGTTCCTCTCCTTCCTCGAGGACTCCGGGTATATGGCGCGTGCGGCGTTTGTGATGGACCGTCTGATGCAGGCGCTGGGCTTGCCGGGGAAATCCTTTGTACCGCTGATCGTCGGTTTCGGTTGTAACGTACCGTCGGTAATGGGTGCGCGTACGCTTGATGCGCCGCGTGAACGTCTGATGACCATCATGATGGCACCGTTTATGTCCTGCGGCGCGCGTCTGGCTATCTTCGCGGTCTTTGCGGCTGCCTTCTTCGGGCAGAACGGCGCGCTGGCGGTCTTCTCGCTGTATATGCTGGGTATTGTGATGGCGGTGCTGACTGGCCTGATGCTCAAGTACACCATCATGCGCGGTGAAGCGACGCCGTTTGTCATGGAGTTGCCGGTCTATCACGTGCCACACGTTAAAAGCCTGATTATCCAGACCTGGCAGCGTCTGAAAGGCTTCGTGATGCGCGCAGGTAAAGTGATCATCATCGTCAGCATTTTCCTGAGCGCATTCAACAGCTTCTCATTGAGCGGGAAAATCGTCGATAACATCAACGACTCGGCGCTGGCTTCCGTTAGCCGTGTGATCACCCCGGTCTTCAAACCGATTGGCGTGCATGAGGATAACTGGCAGGCAACGGTTGGCCTGTTCACGGGCGCCATGGCGAAAGAGGTGGTAGTGGGTACGCTCAACACTCTCTACACCGCAGAAAATATTCAGGACGAAGAGTTCAATCCGGCAGAATTTAATCTCGGTGAAGAGCTGTTCAGCGCGGTTGATGAAACCTGGCAGAGCCTGAAAGACACCTTCAGCCTTAGCGTACTGATGAACCCCATTGAAGCTAGTAAAGGCGACGGCGAAATGGGTACCGGGGCGATGGGCGTGATGGATCAGAAATTCGGCAGTGCGGCAGCCGCTTACAGCTATCTGATTTTCGTCCTGCTGTATGTACCGTGCATCTCGGTGATGGGTGCAATTGCTCGTGAATCAAGCCGTGGCTGGATGGGCTTCTCCATCCTGTGGGGGCTGAATATCGCTTACTCGCTGGCAACATTGTTCTATCAGGTCGCCAGCTACAGCCAGCACCCAACTTACAGCCTGGTGTGCATTCTGGCGGTTATCCTGTTTAACATCGTGGTTATCGGTTTGCTGCGCCGCGCGCGTAGCCGGGTGGATATCGAACTGCTGGCAACACGCAAATCGGTAAGCAGTTGCTGTGCAGCCAGCACCACTGGCGATTGCCACTAAGGGTGCAGCAATGGCTTCGCTCATTCAGGTGCGTGATTTGCTGGCGTTACGGGGCCGTATGGAAGCGGCTCAGATAAGCCAGACATTGAACACCCCGCAGCCAATGATTAACGCCATGCTGCAACAGCTGGAAAGTATGGGCAAAGCGGTGCGGATTCAGGAAGAACCTGACGGCTGCCTCTCCGGCAGTTGTAAAAGCTGCCCGGAAGGAAAAGCCTGTCTGCGCGAGTGGTGGGCGCTGCGTTAACCATACTCCATCGCCTGTTTTGAAAAGCCCGGTATGCGTTTGCATCCGGGCTTTTTTGCGTGCGGCTTTCCATAAAAATGCAATTCTTGCAGCGCGACGTAAGTTCCTCTGAAAGCGTCTCGCAGGGATGAAAACTCGCTAATGCACAGGTGTGGAGTGGCGCGTAGAGTCGCGGCATTCAAACACCAGGTGAAGAAGCGCCATGAGCAAAAAGCAGAGTTCCACCCCACACGATGCGCTGTTCAAACTCTTTTTACGCCAACCGGACACGGCACGCGATTTTCTTGCGTTTCATTTACCGGCACCCATTCACGCGCTCTGTGATATGAAAACCCTCAAGCTGGAGTCGAGCAGCTTTATTGATGACGATCTGCGTGAAAGCTATTCCGACGTGCTGTGGTCGGTGAAAACGGAACAAGGACCAGGATACATCTATTGTCTGATTGAACATCAAAGCACCTCAAACAAACTGATCGCATTCCGCATGATGCGTTACGCCATTGCCGCAATGCAAAACCACCTGGATGCCGGATACAAAACGTTGCCGATGGTGGTGCCATTGTTGTTTTATCACGGTATTGAAAGCCCCTATCCCTATTCGCTGTGTTGGCTGGATTGTTTCGCCGATCCCAACCTGGCAAGGCAGCTTTATGCCTCTGCATTTCCGCTGATTGATATCACCGTCATGCCTGATGATGAAATCATGCAGCACCGACGCATGGCGCTGCTGGAGTTAATTCAAAAACATATACGCCAACGTGACCTGATGGGGCTGGTAGAGCAAATGGCCTGCTTATTAAGTAGTGGATACGCTAATGACAGACAAATCAAAGGGCTGTTTAATTACATACTGCAAACCGGCGATGCGGTACGTTTTAACGATTTTATCGACGGTGTGGCCGAACGTTCACCAAAACACAAGGAGAGTTTAATGACTATTGCGGAAAGATTGCGGCAGGAGGGGGAACAATCCAAAGCCCTGCATATAGCCAAAATAATGCTTGAATCCGGAGTCCCTCTTGCAGACATCATGCGCTTTACCGGGCTGTCAGAAGAAGAGTTGGCTGCGGCGAGTCAGTAAAGTTCTGTCTCGCCATTTCAAAAGCTGTCTACACCCTCTGCTTCAACGCCACCAGCAGTTGACAAAACTCGTCCGGATGCGAAATAAACGGTGCATGGGCCGCTTTGGCGAAAATGTACGACTCGCTGTGCGGCCAGACTTCATCCAGCTTCGGCACCACTTTGCGCGGCACCAGACCGTCGAGATAACCATACAATCGCAAAAACGGCATGGGTACGTGTTGCAGAGGTTGGCGGAGATCGACCGTTTTCAGAATTTCCAGCCCACCATTGAGCACGTCAACCTCCGGCATCGGCAACGCCAGAACGGTTTTCTTCAGCGCTCGCGCATCCTGGCGTGCCGTTTCTGTACCCATGGTTTGTAACGCAAGGAACCGTTCCACAGTACGCTGAAAATCTTCACTGAGTTGCTGCTGGAAACCTGCCAGCACGTCCGGTTTTATCCCCGGCCAGCCGTCACGAGCACTGAAACACGGCGACGATGCCACGGTGACCAACGCCTGAACACGCTCGGGATGGGTTAACGCAATTTGGCTTGCCACCAGCCCGCCCAGACTCCAGCCCAGCCAAATAGCCTTATCCGGTGCCTGCTGTAGCACGACTTCCGCCATATCAGCAAGCGACATCGCACTAAATCCCTGGCTGCGCCCGAAGCCAGGTAGATCAACAAGATGCAACGTAAAATGCGAGCTAAGTTCCTCGTCAATGCAACGCCACACTTCGGCATTCAGTCCCCATCCGTGCAACAGCACAAGATGAACATTCCCCTGACCTTTGGTCTGCCACCAGATGTTATTCATCCGCTATTGTTCTCTTTTGACTCACAAGGATGAACATATGCTAACAGTACCAGGATTATGCTGGCTATGCCGAATGCCTTTGGCGTTAGGTCATTGGGGGATTTGTTCGGTCTGCTCTCACGCCGCCCGTACAGATAAAATGTTATGCCCGCAATGTGGATTACCGGCAACATACTCACATCTTCCCTGCGGTCGCTGCCTGCAAAAACCACCACCGTGGCAAAGACTGGTCACCGTTGCCGACTATGCGCCGCCTCTAAGTTCGCTTATCCACCAGCTTAAGTTTTCCCGTCGCAGCGAAATCGCCAGCTCCCTGTCACGTCTGTTACTATTGGAGGTCTTACGCGCCCACCGCACCACGGGGTTACAACTGCCGGATCGCATCGTCAGCGTACCGTTATGGCAGCGCCGTCACTGGCGTCGGGGTTTTAATCAGAGTGATTTGCTGTGTAAGCCATTATCACGCTGGTTGCACTGCCAATGGGATAGCGAAGCCGTCACGCGTACACGGGCCACCGCGACCCAGCATTTTCTCAGCGCCCGGCTGCGCAAGCACAACCTGAAAAATGCCTTTCGCCTTGAATTGCCTGTGCAAGGTCGCCATATGGTGATTGTGGATGATGTCGTCACCACCGGAAGTACCGTCGCAGAGATTGCGCAGTTGCTTTTACGCAATGGTGCGGCGACTGTCCAGGTCTGGTGCCTTTGTCGAACCTTGTAGAGCCTCGATGATGGGCGTATTATAACCAACTAAAATAGTCAACTATTAGGCCATTACTATGATCCGTATTTCCGATGCTGCACAAGCGCACTTTGCCAAACTGCTGGCAAACCAGGAAGAAGGGACACAAATCCGCGTATTTGTGATTAACCCTGGCACGCCTAACGCTGAATGTGGCGTTTCTTATTGTCCGCCGGACGCTGTGGAAGCCACCGATACCGCCCTGAAATTTGACCTGCTGACTGCGTATGTTGATGAGTTGAGCGCACCATACCTGGAAGATGCAGAGATCGACTTTGTAACCGACCAGCTGGGTTCTCAGCTGACGCTGAAAGCCCCGAACGCCAAAATGCGTAAAGTGGCTGACGATGCGCCTCTGATGGAGCGTGTGGAGTATATGCTGCAATCGCAGATCAACCCGCAACTTGCCGGTCACGGTGGTCGCGTTTCGCTGATGGAAATCACCGAAGACGGTTACGCCATTCTGCAATTTGGCGGCGGCTGTAACGGTTGTTCAATGGTCGATGTGACGCTGAAAGAAGGGATCGAAAAGCAGTTGCTGAACGAATTCCCGGAACTGAAAGGTGTCCGCGATCTCACCGAACACCAGCGCGGCGAACACTCTTACTACTGAGTTATCCTCTCTTTTGTAGATTGCCCGATGCGACGCTAAAGCGTCTTATCGGGCCGTCTGCCAGGCATTGGCGCTACATTGCCTCGGCAAATCCAATCCCTACTTTTCCCCGCGATAATATGACCAACCTCTCATAATTTAAATTTACCCCGCTCTGGTGATTCTCAAGCACACAATGTTACCCGTATCATTTGCATGGGCACCAAACACACTCATAACATCTGACTACACTAATTAGTTTTAGAAGTCGTCAGCCATGGTGCTGTTATATCTCTGTTCCCAGTTGGGACGATCAGAATTTATCGTCAGAAGCCTGACGTTACCCATAACAAATGAAAGGCCAGGTAAATCATGCCATTAGTCATTGTTGCTATCGGTGTAATCTTGTTATTACTCCTGATGATCCGCTTCAAAATGAACGGTTTCATCGCTCTCGTCCTGGTGGCGCTTGCTGTTGGATTAATGCAAGGTATGCCACTGGATAAAGTTATCGGCTCTATCAAAGCCGGTGTCGGCGGTACGCTCGGCAGCCTTGCCCTGATCATGGGTTTTGGCGCGATGCTGGGCAAAATGCTGGCAGACTGCGGTGGTGCACAACGTATCGCCACCACGCTGATTGCCAAATTCGGTAAAAAGCACATCCAGTGGGCTGTGGTACTGACCGGTTTCACCGTTGGTTTTGCCCTGTTCTATGAAGTGGGTTTCGTACTGATGCTGCCTCTGGTATTCACTATCGCTGCAGCGGCGAATATTCCACTGCTTTACGTTGGTGTACCGATGGCAGCTGCGCTGTCTGTTACTCACGGCTTCCTGCCGCCGCATCCGGGTCCAACCGCGATTGCCACCATCTTCCAGGCTGATATGGGTAAAACCCTGCTGTACGGCACCATTCTGGCAATCCCGACTGTTATTCTTGCTGGTCCGGTTTACGCTCGCGTGCTGAAAGGTATCGATAAGCCAATTCCGGAAGGTCTGTACAGCGCGAAAACCTTCAGTGAAGAAGAGATGCCGAGCTTTGGTGTCAGCGTCTGGACTTCTCTGGTGCCGGTTGTACTGATGGCGATGCGTGCGATTGCCGAAATGATCCTGCCGAAAGGTCACGCTTTCCTGCCTGTGGCGGAGTTCCTCGGCGACCCGGTAATGGCTACGCTGATTGCCGTACTGATCGCGATGTTCACCTTTGGTCTGAACCGTGGTCGTTCAATGGATCAGATTAACGACACGCTGGTTTCTTCAATCAAAATCATCGCGATGATGCTGTTGATCATCGGTGGTGGCGGTGCGTTCAAGCAGGTGCTGGTAGACAGCGGCGTGGACAAATACATTGCTTCCATGATGCACGAAACCAACATTTCTCCGCTGCTGATGGCCTGGTCGATTGCTGCCGTACTGCGTATCGCACTGGGTTCCGCAACCGTTGCGGCAATCACTGCGGGTGGTATCGCTGCACCGCTGATTGCAACGACGGGTGTTAGCCCGGAGCTGATGGTTATCGCAGTGGGTTCCGGTAGTGTGATTTTCTCTCACGTGAACGATCCGGGCTTCTGGCTGTTCAAAGAGTACTTTAACCTGACTATCGGCGAGACCATCAAGTCCTGGTCGATGCTGGAAACCATTATCTCAGTGTGCGGTCTGGTAGGCTGTCTGCTGCTGAATATGGTGATTTGATAACACTGACTGCCGGATGCATCGCATCCGGCATCAACCGCACTCTATTTCTTCTTCGCTGCCGCCCTGCGCCGCTTGTCCAGATCTTTAATCAACTTGTTCACCCCATCATCGGCAAACATCGTCTCAAGCGTTGCGGAAAGCTTGCGTCGCCAGTTTTTATACTGGTAACTGGTGCCAGGAATATTCACCGGTTCGGCCATATCCAGCCAGTCTTCCGGCTGTAGTCCTAATAGAGCACTGTTACTGTCGGCAATGTAGCGCTGCAAACCACGATTAAGCGTCGGCGTCATCGCCATCAGCGACGCTTTATGCCCGGCGCGTTTAGGCAGACAACCGTATTTATGCAGCGCATCCAGCAGCCCTTGCTTCGCCAGTTCGCGATCCTGATATAAACCACGCAGCACATCTTCATCCGGGTATAGCCCCAGCGTTTTGCCCAGCGTTAAATCTCCGCTTTCCCAGTAACCACGCAGCGTTGGCAGGTCGTGTGTCGCCGCAACCGCCATCGACTGCTCAGGATACACTTTCGGCGCACGGAACGTCTTCTCGTGGTCGTTTTCGAAATAGAGCACTTTATAGGAATACACACCGCTGCTGCGCAGCTTACCGACAATCTCTACCGGTACAGTGCCGAGATCTTCACCAATCACCATGCAGCGATGGCGTTTACTTTCAAGTGCCAGAATCGAGAGCAGATCATCCACCGGATAGTGAACATATGCCCCTTGATCCGCCGTCTCGCCATACGGTATCCACCACAAACGCAGCATCGACATCACATGGTCAATTCGCAACGCGCCGCAGTTTTGCATATTGGCACGCAGCAGCTCGATAAACGGTTCATAGGCGCGCGCGGTGATGATATGCGGGTCCATCGGCGGCAATCCCCAGTTCTGCCCCAACGGGCCGAGGATATCCGGCGGCGCGCCAACCGACGCTTTCAGGCAATACAACTCGCGGTCACACCAGGTTTCTGCTCCACCTTCTGCTACGCCAACGGCCAGGTCACGATACAAGCCAATCGGCATTTCATGGCCCTGGCTTATCTCCCAGCAGGCGGCAAACTGGCTGTAAGCCAGCCACTGCAGCCAGAGATAAAAATCAACGTCATCGCGATGTTCTTCGCAGAACTGGTGCACTTCTGGCGAATCCACGTTCTGATACATCTCCGGCCATGCTGGCCAGCCCCAGCGCATTTCGTCTTCTTTCACTTGCTGGGCATGTAGCGCGTCAAACGCCGCCTGCCAGAACAGGCTATCGCCCTGCTCAGCAACAAACTGGCGAAACGCTGCCATTTGTTCATCATCACGTTGTGAAAAACTTTTCCACGCCATCCGCAGCGCTGTCATTTTTAGTGCGGTCACGGTGGAGTAATCAACCCAGTCGGCATCCCGCGCCTGTTGCAGCGTCTGCTGCGTGGTCGGCATCTGCCACCAGGTTTGTGCCTCTTCGCTAAGCTGGAAATCTTCAACGGCGTTAACGTCGATATAAATCACGTTCAGCCAGCGGCGAGAAGACGGGCTATACGGACTGGCGCTTTCCGGGTTTGCCGGGTACAGCGCATGAATCGGGTTCAGACCAATGAACGACCCGCCACGTTTTGCCACATCCACCAGCATCGCTTTGAGATCGCCAAAATCCCCAATACCCCAGTTTTTTTCCGATCGCAGCGTATAAAGCTGGACGCAGGCACCCCACAGTTTTTGCTTGTTGAGCAATGCCTGCGGTTCGTAGCAGCGTTTCGGAGCGACAATCACCCGACAATGAGCACGCTGTTCATCCTGAGTAAGCGTCAGCGTGTGATAACCTTCCGGCAGTTTTGCCGGCAGATTGAACGCGTTACCACCGCTCACGTGGCCTTTGTACTGCGTACCTTCTTCGGTGGTCAGTAGCCAGCTATATTCGCCGCTTCCCTCTACCGCCATTGCCATTTTTTTCCCGGCGGTATACACCATGACATTTGGCACTGGTGTTACCGCCACTTTCGTGGCGGCACTTTGATGCATCGCATCAAGCAAACGCCGTTTGGTTTCGGCGCTAATCGACTGCGGTTTTCCGTGGGCATTGATGTAATTGGGGCTGATCCCCGCCGCCAACGCGGCTTTGTCCAGACGTTTGCTTTCCATCGCGCTTCCTTAGCGTTTTGCCTGCCAGATACGAGCCTGATAATCACGGATTGAGCGATCTGAGCTGAACATACCGCAGCGGGCAGTATTGAGGATCGCCGCGCGAGTCCAGGCCTCCTGGTCGCGGTACAGCACATCCACGCGTTTTTGCGCTTCGACATAAGCCGCAAAGTCCGCCATTACCAGATACGGATCGCCGCCCTGCTTACCGAGGCTATGCAGCATCTGGTCAAAGGCGTGTTTATCGCCATTGCTGTATTTGCCGCTTTCCAGCTCTTTTAATACCGCATCCAGGACCTTATCTTTCTTCCGCCATTTTACCGGGTCGTAGCCCTTCGCTTTCAGCGCTTTAACCTGCTCGACGGTATGACCGAAGATAAAGATGTTTTCTTCACCAACTTTCTCGGCGATCTCCACGTTTGCGCCATCCAGCGTGCCGACAGTGAGCGCACCGTTAAGCGCCAGTTTCATATTGCCAGTACCAGAAGCTTCTTTACCTGCGGTGGAGATCTGTTCAGAGATATCCGCCGCCGGGATCAGCATTTCCGCTGCAGATACACAATAATCTGGCAGGAACACGACCTTCAGCTTGTCGCCCACCTGCGGATCGTTGTTGATCGCTTCCGCTACTTTGTTGATCGCAAAGATAATGTTCTTCGCCAGGTAGTAGCCCGGCGCGGCCTTGGCTCCAAACAGGAACACACGTGGAACACGGTCGGCTTGTGGGTTCTCGCGAATCTCTTTGTACAGCGCCAGAATATGCAGCAGGTTCAGGTGTTGGCGTTTGTACTCGTGCAGGCGTTTGATCTGAATATCGAAAATCGCCTGAGGATTGATTTCAATACCGGTACGAACTTTCACAAACTCCGCCAGACGAACTTTATTCGCCTGTTTGATCTCGCGATATTGCTGGCGGAATTTCGCGTCATCAGCGAACTTTTCCAGATTAATCAGTTGATCAAGATCGTTAGCCCACTCTTTTTTCAGTGTCTTATCCAACAATGCTGCCAATTCCGGATTGCACTGCTTGATCCAGCGGCGCGGAGTAATACCGTTGGTAACGTTATGGAATTTGTTCGGCCACAGCTGGTGATATTCCGGGAACAGATCTTTAACCACCAGATCCGAGTGCAGCGCGGCCACGCCGTTCACCGCAAAACCGCTGACCACGCACATGTTCGCCATACGAACCTGCTTGTCATGTACGACTGCCAGTTTCGCCCAAACCGCTTTGTCGCCAGGCCAGTTTTTTTCCACCAGCGTCTTAAAGCGGTTGTTGATTTCGTTGATGATCTGCATATGGCGTGGCAGCAGGGCTTTTACCAGTTTCTCATCCCAGCACTCAAGTGCTTCTGGCATCAGGGTATGGTTGGTATAAGCAAAGGTATTGCTGGTGATCGCCCAGGCTTCATCCCAGCTCATCTGATGATCATCAATCAGTACGCGCAGCAGTTCTGGAATAGCGATAGTTGGGTGGGTATCGTTCAGTTGAATAACTTCGTAATCTGCCAACTCATGCAGTTTACGGCCTGCCAGATGATGACGACGCAGAATATCCGCTACCGAACAGGCGCACTGGAAATATTGCTGCATCAGACGCAGTTTTTTACCCGCAGTGTGGTTGTCGTTTGGATAGAGAACTTTGGTGAGTTTTTCAGCGTCGATGCCCTGTTGTTCAGCACGCAGGAAATCGCCGTCGTTGAATTTCGTGAGGTTAAACGGATGCGCATGTGTCGCCTGCCATAAACGCAGCGGCTGCGCCACGCCGTTACGGTAGCCCAGCACAGGTAAATCCCACGCCTGGCCGGTAATGGTAAATGCAGGCTCCCAACATCCGTCTTTAGTAGCCTTGCCACCAATCCCAACCTGCACATCAAGTGCTTCATTATGGCTGAACCACGGATAGTTACCGCGATGCCAATCATCTGGCGCTTCCATTTGTTGACCGTCAACAAATGACTGACGGAACAAACCATATTGATAGTTCAGACCATAGCCTGTTGCGGATTGTCCGACGGTCGCCATTGAGTCGAGGAAACATGCCGCCAGACGCCCCAGACCGCCGTTGCCCAGCGCCGGGTCTGTCTCTTCTTCCAGCAGATCTGTCAGGTTGATGTCATAGGGTTTCAGCGAATCCTGAACAGCCTGATACCAACCGAGATTTAACAGGTTGTTGCCCGTCAGACGACCAATCAAAAACTCCATTGAGATGTAGTTAACATGGCGCTGATTTGCCGTCGGTTTGGCAAAAGGCTGGGCACGCAACATCTCCGCCAGAGCTTCACTCACGGCCTGCCACCACTGACAAGGGGTCATCTCAGCTGCAGATGTTAAACCATAACGCTGCCATTGACGTGACAGGGCTTCCTGAAATTGCTTTTCATTAAAAATGGGTTGTGACATAGGAGTTCCAGTTTTCTTAGACATTAAACACAACGTTATCGTTAGTTTGCCAGGCTCCATGTTGACCTTCCTCATCCTACGGGGGATTAGGCGGGGAGGAGTGACGGGGATGAGCAAGAAAATGTGATCGCGAACACTTAAAGGTAGTGCAATCAACAGCAAAAGCATCGGCCCAGCGCCAAAGAGCGCAAAAAACTGACTATTAACAGTAAGAAAGGGCCGTTGCTTATTATCAAAAAGCGGAAAGTCACTCTATAAATCAAGTAAAGCAGCGAAATTGTTTCAGTAATGAAATACCAATCGTGATTCATCTCATTCTTAATAGATTTATTAAGATCATCTTTTTAGACAGACCTTTCATCATGAATTAAGGAAGCATCATTGCTTTAATAACGCTTTTGAATCACGAGAAAACACAATAAGATCCAGTATCTACGCTGTATCAGCGTAGTTTTTAGGTGAACCATTAATAAAGGTTTTGAATTGTGACAGAGTGCAAATTCAGACACATAAAAAACCGTCATCGCTTGCATTGCACAGATTTCTGGCCGACCTTATAACCATTAATTACGAAGCGCAAAAAAAATAATATTTCCTCAATTTCCACAGTGAAGTGATTAACTATGCTGATTCCGTCAAAATTAAGTCGCCCGGTTCGACTCGACCATACCGTGGTTCGTGAACGCCTGCTGGCTAAACTTTCCGGCGCGAACAACTTCAGGCTGGTGCTGATCACAAGTCCTGCGGGCTACGGAAAGACAACGCTCATATCCCAATGGGCGGCAGGCAAAAACGATTTGGGCTGGTACTCGCTGGATGACGGCGATAACCAGCAAGAACGGTTCGCCAGCTACCTGATTGCCGCAATTCAACAGGCCACCAACGGGCATTGCCCCGCCAGTGAAGTGATGGCGCAAAAGCGGCAATATGCCAGTCTATCCTCACTTTTTGCCCAACTGTTTATCGAACTGGCAGAGTGGCACCAGCCGCTCTACCTGGTTATTGACGATTATCATCTGATCACTAACCCAGTGATTCACGAGTCAATGCGCTTCTTTATTCGTCATCAACCGGAAAATCTGACCCTGGTGGTTTTGTCGCGCAATCTTCCGCAACTGGGTATTGCTAATTTGCGTGTACGTGACCAACTGCTGGAAATTGGCAGCCAGCAACTGGCGTTTACCCATCAGGAAGCCAAGCAGTTTTTTGATTGCCGTCTGTCTTCACCCATTGAAGCCGCTGAAAGTAGCCGGATTTGCGATGACGTTTCTGGTTGGGCAACGGCTTTACAATTAATCGCCCTCTCCGTCCGACAGAATACCCATTCTGCGCACAAATCCGCACGTCGCCTGGCGGGCATTAATGCCAGCCATCTTTCTGATTATCTGGTCGATGAAGTGTTGGATAACGTGGATCTGGCGACGCGCCATTTTCTGCTGAAAAGTGCCATTTTACGCTCGATGAACGATGCGCTAATCACCCGTGTTACCGGCGAAGAAAACGGGCAAATGCGCCTTGAAGAGATTGAGCGTCAGGGGCTGTTTTTGCAACGGATGGATGATACCGGCGAGTGGTTCTGCTATCACCCTTTGTTTGGCAACTTCCTGCGCCAGCGCTGCCAGTGGGAACTGGCGGCGGAACTGCCCGAAATCCACCGTGCCGCCGCAGAAAGCTGGATGACCCAGGGCTTCCCAAGCGAAGCCATCCATCATGCGCTGGCGGCGGGCGACGCGCTGATGCTGCGCGATATTCTGCTTAATCACGCCTGGAGCCTGTTCAACCACAGTGAACTTTCGCTGCTGGAAGAGTCACTCAAAGCCCTGCCGTGGGACAGTCTGCTGGAAAATCCGCAACTGGTGTTGTTGCAAGCCTGGCTAATGCAAAGCCAGCATCGCTACGGCGAAGTGAACACCCTGCTGGCGCGCGCCGAACATGAGCTCAAGGATATCAGGGAAGGCACCATGCATGCAGAATTTAACGCTCTGCGCGCTCAGGTGGCCATTAACGATGGCAATCCTGAAGAAGCCGAGCGGCTGGCAAAACTGGCGCTGGAAGAACTGCCTCCGGGCTGGTTCTACAGCCGAATTGTCGCGACCTCTGTGCTTGGCGAAGTGTTGCACTGCAAAGGTGAACTTACCCGCTCGCTGGCGCTGATGCAGCAAACCGAGCAAATGGCGCGTCAGCACGATGTCTGGCACTACGCCTTGTGGAGTTTAATCCAGCAAAGTGAAATTCTGTTTGCTCAGGGGTTCCTGCAAACCGCGTGGGAAACGCAGGAAAAAGCGTTCCAGTTGATTAACGAACAACATCTGGAACAGTTGCCGATGCATGAGTTTCTGGTGCGCATCCGTGCACAACTGCTATGGGCCTGGGCGCGGCTGGATGAAGCCGAAGCGTCGGCGCGTAGCGGGATTGAAGTCTTGTCGTCTTATCAGCCGCAGCAACAACTCCAGTGTCTGGCCATGTTAATTCAATGCTCGCTGGCCCGTGGCGATTTAGATAATGCCCGTAGCCAGCTTAACCGCCTGGAAAACCTGCTGGGGAATGGCAAATATCACAGCGACTGGATCTCTAACGCCAACAAAGTTCGCGTGATTTACTGGCAGATGACTGGCGACAAAGCCGCCGCTGCCAACTGGTTGCGTCATACGGCCAAACCAGAGTTTGCGAACAACCACTTCCTGCAAGGTCAATGGCGCAACATTGCCCGTGCACAAATCTTGCTGGGAGAGTTTGAACCTGCGGAAATAGTCCTCGAAGAACTGAACGAAAACGCCCGCAGCCTGCGGTTAATGAGCGACCTCAACCGTAACCTGCTTTTACTCAATCAGTTGTACTGGCAAGCCGGGCGTAAAAGCGACGCCCAGCGTGTGTTGTTGGATGCATTGAAACTGGCGAATCGCACCGGATTTATCAGTCATTTTGTTATTGAAGGCGAAGCGATGGCGCAACAACTGCGCCAGCTGATTCAGCTCAATACACTGCCAGAACTGGAACAACACCGCGCGCAGCGTATTCTGCGGGAAATCAATCAACATCATCGGCATAAATTTGCCCATTTCGATGAAAGTTTCGTTGAACGTCTGCTAAATCATCCGGAAGTACCAGAACTGATCCGTACCAGTCCGCTGACCCAGCGCGAATGGCAGGTACTGGGGCTGATTTACTCCGGTTACAGCAACGAGCAAATTGCGGGCGAGCTGGAAGTGGCGGCGACCACCATCAAGACGCATATCCGTAATCTGTACCAAAAACTCGGCGTCGCCCACCGCCAGGCTGCGGTACAACACGCGCAGAAACTGCTGAAGATGATGGGGTATGGAGTGTGAATTTAGCCGGATAACGCGCCAGCTCCGGCTTACATCTCTGCATCATTCAACGCTCACTCGCGTTACGCCGCCTGTTTCTGTCAGACTGAACCGCACGGGCAAGAAACGCTCCACCACGGCAATATTGGTCAGCAGATGGCATGAGGGATGGGCCACCGTAAATTCTCCCGCCCCCGCCAGCGCCATCGGTAGCACCAGCTGGTCAGCGAGATATTCCCCCACCGCCGCCGGGCTCGCCAGGTAGCGTTTCACCTCCTTCACTAACTGTGCCGCGACCACCTCGGCACTGACGCGCTTTTCACCGACGACAAAAAAGCGTTCGGTGATATTTTCACTTTCGACTTCAAGCGAGACGGTATTACCCGGCCCCTGATCGCGCGGCAGGTTATGAATATTCTGCTCATGCAGGGAAAAACTACCCGCCAGCGTAGCGATTTCACGCTCTGCGACATGCCGCGGCACGCCAGCTAATAACACCTCACCACGCATCCGCACAATGTTTCCGCGCTCGCCAAGTTGCAAGGTGTTAAACGATGCCACGGGCGAGACATCCGTTGCCACTACTCCGCCTCCGGCAGGATAAAAACCGTGGCGTAACAATGTGGTCTGCTGATGAATTCCTATTTTCGCCAGCAGCGGCTCCAGCACCCAGCGGATAAAATCCGCAGGCGGGGCCGACGGGTTATCGGTACCGCCGCTCACTTCAACACGCGAAGGTCCATCAGCAAACCACAGCGCAGGCAGCACCGTTTGCAGCACCAGCGTACAACTTCCGGCGCTACCGATAGCAAAGCGGTAATCGCCGCCACGCACGGTGCCGGGCCGGAAGACCAGACGCTGCGACCCCAGCTCCGCGCCTTCCACCGTTGCCCTACAAATTTCCGCAGCCGCTTTTACCGCGGTCAGATGCTGGCGCAACAGCCCCGGTTTCGCCCGCCCGGCACGAATACCGGTGATGGTAAATGGCTTGCCGGTTATCATCGACAGGCTCAGCGCCGAGCGCAGGATCTGCCCGCCGCCTTCGCCCTGTGCGCCATCCAGCGCAATCATCCTTTTCATCATTTATCCTTTTACGCACACCACCTGACGCAGGGTGTAGATAACTTCCACCAGATCGCTTTGTGCCGCCATCACCGCATCGATATCTTTATACGCCATCGGGATTTCGTCGATCACTTCGGCATCTTTACGGCATTCCACATGCGCGGTGGCACGAATTTGATCTTCCACGCTGAACAGTTTTTTCGCTTTAGTACGGCTCATTACCCGCCCGGCACCGTGGCTGCACGAACAGAATGACTCTTCATTTCCCAGCCCACGGACGATAAAGCTTTTCGCTCCCATCGAACCGGGAATAATTCCATATTGACCAGCACGCGCAGACACCGCGCCTTTACGCGTCACGTAGATCTCTTCGCCAAAGTGCTGTTCTTTTTGCACATAGTTGTGGTGACAGTTGATCTCTTCCATCGCCAGCGTTTGTGGCTGTCTTACCGTTTTCTGCGTAATGCTCTGCAACGCCGTTACCACGTTTTCCATCATCGCATCGCGGTTAAGGCTGGCAAAAAGTTGCGCCCAGGCCACGGCTTTCAGGTAATCATCAAAGTATTCCGTACCTTCCATAAAGTACGCCAGATCACGCGACGGCAACGTTTCAAGCTGGTCCTGCATCTCTTTTTGCGCCAGATCGATAAAATAAGTTCCGATGGCGTTACCAATTCCGCGTGAACCGGAGTGCAGCATAATCCACACCTGATCCGACTCATCAAGGCAGATTTCAATAAAGTGGTTACCCGTTCCCAGCGTTCCCAGGTGTTTATAGTTGTTAGTGTTAAGGAAACGGGGATATTTTTGCGTTAACCACTGATAACCGGCTTCCAGCTCGGCCCATTTCGCATCGACGTTAACAGGCGGATTTTCCCATGCGCCTTTATCACGTTTACAACGGCCAGTGGTACGCCCGTGCGGCACGGCAGTTTCGATCGCCTGACGCAGCTGTGCCAGGTTTTCAGGCAGGTCTGCCGCCGTTAACGCGGTACGCAGTGCGTTCATTCCACAACCGATATCCACGCCCACCGCCGCCGGGATAATCGCCCCTTTGGTCGGGATCACGCTACCAATGGTGGAACCTTTACCCAGGTGCACATCAGGCATTACCGCAATATGTTTGAAAATAAACGGCATCTTCGCCGTATTAATAAGTTGCTGACGCGCATCGGCTTCTACCGGCACGCCTTTGGTCCACATTTTTACCGGGGCATTTTCAGTGGTCAGTAATTCGTAATTCATTTTGCTTTTCTCTTTTCGTTGGTATGTCCTGATAATTGCAACCGTCGTGCCAGAAAATTAAATAAGCAGCTTGATTTTTTAATGCATTGTTTTTAAAAGATTATATTTTTACGTCCGTAAACGGAGATTTTCCGCAAAGCCAATTTACCGATAATGAAATATCGTCTTTTATAAGGATATCTAAGATGCGTAAAACAGTGGCTTTTGGCTTTGTCGGAACGGTGCTGGATTATGCCGGGCGCGGCAGTCAGCGTTGGTCGAAATGGCGTCCGACGCTTTGTTTATGCCAGCAAGAATCGTTGGTCATCGATCGACTGGAATTATTGCACGACGCCCGCTCGCGCTCGCTGTTTGAAACGCTTAAACGCGATATCGCCAGCGTTTCGCCAGAAACAGAAGTGGTAGGCGTTGAGACTGAACTGCATAACCCGTGGGATTTCGAAGAAGTTTACGCCTGCCTGCATGATTTCGCCCGTGGTTACGCGTTCCAACCTGATAAAGAAGACTACTTAATTCACATCACCACCGGCACCCACGTCGCGCAGATTTGCTGGTTTCTGCTGGCAGAAGCGCGTTACCTGCCCGCCCGGCTGATACAATCTTCACCTCCGCGCAAAAAAGAACAACCGCGCGGCCCAGGTGAAGTGACGATTATCGATCTCGATTTAAGCCGTTATAACGCCATCGCCAGCCGCTTTGCCGAGGAACGCCAGCAAACGCTTGATTTTCTTAAGTCCGGCATTGCCACACGTAACCCCCACTTCAACCGCATGATTGAGCAGATCGAAAAAGTGGCGATTAAATCCCGCGCACCGATCCTGCTTAACGGTCCGACCGGCGCGGGTAAGTCGTTTCTGGCACGACGCATCTTTGAATTGAAACAGGCGCGGCATCAGTTTAGCGGTGCGTTTGTTGAGGTGAACTGCGCCACCCTGCGCGGCGATACCGCCATGTCGACGCTGTTTGGTCATGTGAAAGGCGCGTTTACCGGGGCGCGGGAATCGCGGGAAGGCTTATTACGCAGTGCCAACGGCGGGATGTTATTTCTTGATGAGATTGGCGAACTGGGCGCAGACGAACAGGCAATGCTGCTGAAAGCCATTGAAGAAAAAACCTTTTACCCGTTTGGTAGCGATCGCCAGGTGAGCAGTGATTTTCAGCTTATCGCCGGAACGGTGCGCGATTTGCGCCAGTTGGTTGCCGAAGGCAAATTTCGCGAAGACCTGTACGCGCGGATCAATCTCTGGACCTTCACCCTGCCGGGGCTACGCCAGCGCCAGGAAGATATTGAACCGAACCTGGATTATGAAGTGGAGCGCCACGCCGCGCTTACCGGCGACAGCGTGCGTTTTAACACCGAAGCGCGGCGCGCCTGGCTGGCCTTTGCGACCTCTCCCCAGGCAACATGGCGCGGTAACTTTCGCGAACTTTCCGCCAGCGTCACGCGGATGGCAACCTTTGCCAATAACGGACGCATCACTCGGGAAGTGGTGGAGGATGAGATAACCCGTCTGCGCTATAACTGGCAGGAGAGCCGTCCTTCCGTGCTTACGCAACTACTGGGTGCGGAGGCAGAAAATATCGACCTTTTTGACAGGCTGCAACTGGAACACGTGATAGCTATCTGCCGCCAGGCAAAGTCGCTTTCCGCTGCCGGACGACAGCTTTTTGACGTTTCGCGCCAGGGCAAAGCCAGCGTCAATGACGCGGATCGGCTACGCAAATACCTGGCACGTTTTGGTCTGTCGTGGGAGTCGGTGCAGGATCAGCACAGCTCCAGTTGAATATGGTGGTCCGTCAGCACCTGCATCACGCCCGCAGGCGGCGGGGCGTCGGTGTAGACGGCATCAACCATACTGATACTGCCCATATTGACCATCGCGTTACGGCCAAATTTCGAGTGATCGACCACCAGCATAACGTGGCGCGAATTCTCAATAATAGCGCGTTTGGTGCGAACTTCGTGGTAATCGAACTCCAGCAGCGAGCCGTCGCTATCGATACCGCTTATCCCCAGAATGCCAAAGTCCAGACGGAACTGGGAAATAAAATCGAGCGTCGCTTCGCCGATGATCCCGCCATCGCGGCTGCGTAATTCGCCACCGGCGAGGATAATGCGAAAATCATCTTTTACCATCAGCGTGTTAGCGACGTTGAGGTTGTTGGTCACAATGCGCAAATTACTGTGATTAAGCAGCGCGTGCGCCACCGCTTCTGGCGTGGTGCCGATATCGATAAACAGCGTTGAGCCATTGGGGATTTGCTCCGCCACTTTGCGGGCAATCCGCTCTTTTTCTTCGGTCTGGGTGGCTTTACGATCGTGCCACGGCGTGTTAACCGAACTGGAAGGCAGTGCCGCACCGCCATGATGGCGCAGAATCAGGTTTTGCTCCGCCAGCTCATTGAGATCGCGGCGAATAGTCTGCGGGCTGACGGAGAAGTGCTCCACCAGCTCCTCGGTACTGACATAACCCTGCTGTTTAACCAGTTCGATAATACCGTTGTGACGTTGTGTTTGTTTCATTTCTAAATCCCTGGAATTATTTTCGTTTTCGCGCATTGAGCGAATCAACAAAAGCCATCGCTAAACCCACGGCTAACCCGGCGATGTGTGCTCCGTTCGCCATCGACATCCCAAACAAATCAAACCATCCGGCGACAATCCAGATCAGCGCAAAGATAATTAACCCACGTTGCAGGTAAATGCCACTTTGCGGATCGCGTTCGCCACGTAGCCAGACGTAGCCCATCAGCGCATACACCACGCCAGAAAGCCCGCCAAACCACGGCCCGCTGAATTTTTGCTGCACATAGCCGCTTAACAGGGCGCTGATAAGCGTAATGACAATTAGCTTACCGCTACCGAGGCGTTTTTCCACCGCACCGCCGAGATACCACCACCAGAGCAGGTTAAAGAGGATATGCATCAGCGAGAAGTGCATTAACGCGTGGGTGAAGTAACGCCAGAACTCAAATTTCAGTGCTGGATCGAATGGCCAGGCCAGCCATAACATCACTTCCTGATCGCCGAGAATTTGCATGGTAATAAACACCACCACGCAGGCGATCATCATCACCCAGGTTACCGGACCTGCGCGTTCACGCAAGGCGGCAAAGAAAGGATAACGGCGATAATGCAGGCCACTGCCGGTATGGCCTGCCTGCCAGCTCGCCGCCAGATAACGCGGATCTGCCGGGTTTTCGAGAAAACGCGCCAGCTCCGCCCGTACGCGCTCGGCCTGGGACTCATCCGCCAGCCAGACATCGCTTTGGTTATGTTGTTGAATCGTGAGGATAACACCCTGCGTCGCCATGTAATCAACAAACGCCTGCGCCACGCGGGGGTTAGCAAAAGAGGTAATCATCAACATCGTTGCTGTCGCTTATTCCACACAAAAGGGGACAGTATAAAGCGTTACGCGCCGTACGCCACCTCTGCAGGAAACTGACGTTGCCAGGCTTCAAAGCCGCCATCAATGCTATAGACCACATCGTAGCCCTGTTGCAGCAGATACTGCGCCGCGCCTTTGCTGCTATTACCGTGGTAACACATCACCATCACCGGTGTGTCAAAGTCGTTATCACGCATAAACGCGCCCAGTGTGTCGTTGGTTAAATGGAAAGCCTGCACCGCATGCCCCATTGCGAAACTCTGTGGATCGCGAATATCGACCAGCACCGCCTCTTTTTCCTGCAACTTCTGGTGCGCGTCGGCAACGTTAATACATTCGAACTGATCCATGCGTCTCTCTTTCTTTACAAACAAGTGGGCAAATTTACCGCACAGTTTACGTCGAAGCGGCAGATAAACGCCATAATGTTATACATATCACTCTAAAATGTTTTTTCAATGTTACCTAAAGCGCGATTCTTTGCTAATATGTTCGATAACGAACATTTATGAGCTTTAACGAAAGTGAATGAGGGCAGCATGGAAACCAAAGATCTGATTGTGATAGGTGGCGGCATCAATGGTGCTGGTATCGCGGCAGACGCCGCTGGACGCGGTTTATCCGTGCTGATGCTGGAGGCGCAGGATCTCGCATGTGCGACCTCCTCCGCCAGTTCAAAACTCATTCACGGTGGCCTGCGCTACCTTGAGCACTATGAATTCCGCCTGGTCAGCGAGGCGCTGGCTGAACGTGAAGTGCTACTGAAAATGGCCCCGCATATCGCCTTCCCGATGCGTTTTCGCCTGCCGCATCGTCCGCATCTGCGCCCGGCGTGGATGATTCGGATTGGTCTGTTTATGTACGATCATCTGGGTAAACGCACCAGCCTACCGGGATCAACCGGTTTGCGTTTTAGCGCAAACTCAGTGTTAAAACCGGAAATTAAGCGCGGATTCGAATATTCTGACTGTTGGGTAGACGACGCCCGTCTGGTACTCGCCAACGCCCAGATGGTGGTGCGTAAAGGCGGCGAAGTGCTTACTCGTACTCGTGCTACTTCTGCTCGCCGCGAAAACGGCCTGTGGATTGTGGAAGCGGAAGATATCGATACCGGCAAAAAATACACCTGGCAGGCGCGCGGCCTGGTTAATGCTACCGGCCCGTGGGTGAAACAGTTCTTCGACGACGGGATGCATCTGCCTTCGCCTT
The DNA here is from genome assembly GCF_004211955.1 of Escherichia sp. E1V33. Taxonomy (GTDB): domain Bacteria; phylum Pseudomonadota; class Gammaproteobacteria; order Enterobacterales; family Enterobacteriaceae; genus Escherichia. The sequence goes on along the minus strand of NZ_RHJI01000001.1, from coordinate 126,439 downwards.
ATGGCATTCGCCTGATCAAAGGCAGCCATATTGTGGTGCCGCGCGTGCATACCCAAAAGCAGGCCTACATTCTGCAAAACGAAGATAAACGTATTGTGTTCGTGATCCCGTGGATGGACGAGTTTTCCATCATCGGCACCACCGATGTGGAATACAAAGGCGATCCGAAAGCGGTGAAGATTGAAGAGAGTGAAATCAATTACCTGCTGAATGTGTATAACGCGCACTTTAAAAAGCAGTTAAGCCGTGACGATATTGTCTGGACCTACTCCGGCGTGCGACCACTATGTGATGATGAGTCCGACTCGCCGCAGGCTATTACCCGTGATTACACCCTTGATATTCATGATGAAAATGGCAAAGCACCGCTGCTGTCGGTATTCGGCGGTAAGCTGACCACCTATCGCAAACTGGCGGAGCACGCGCTGGAAAAACTAACGCCGTATTATCAGGGCATTGGCCCGGCATGGACAAAAGAGAGCGTGTTACCGGGTGGTGCCATCGAGGGCGACCGCGACGATTATGCCGCTCGCTTACGCCGCCGTTATCCGTTCCTGACCGAATCGCTGGCACGTCATTACGCGCGTACTTATGGCAGCAACAGCGAGTTGCTGCTCGGCAATGCGGGAGCGGTAAGCGATCTTGGGGAAGATTTCGGTCATGAGTTCTACGAAGCGGAGCTGAAATATTTGGTCGACCACGAGTGGGTCCGCCGCGCCGACGATGCCCTGTGGCGTCGCACAAAACAAGGTATGTGGCTGAGTGCGGAACAACAATCTCGTGTGAGTCAGTGGTTGGTGGAGTATACGCAGCAGAAGCTGTCGCTGGCGTCGTAAATTAACGTAAGGTGATCAGGTCAGATTTCAATCTGGCCTGAGAGTGATGACAAACACAAAATTGCCTGATGCGCTACGCTTATCAGGCCTACGTGGTTTATGCAATATATTGAATTTGCATGATTTTGTAGGCCTGATAAGGCGTTCACGCCGCATCAGGCATGAACAAAGCGCCACTTTGTCAACAATCTGACCTACTTTTTGATTCAGGGAATTACCGCAAAGCCCACGCCATCATACCCAACGTAACAAAACTTAAGCACGTTACCCACTCCCCCCACTTCTGCCTCTGGCTTCTATTTTTGCTGCACCACTGGCAGTAATATCCCAACGCAAACCCAAGCTGTGCGCTTATCGGACCGATAAAATCCGTCCACGGCTGAGGCCAAAATGGCGAAAAATTCAGGGGTAGCCAGACAACAAGCAGAAAGAAATTGCGGATATTTTCCAGCAGCGCAATTTTCGCTGGCGCGATGTAATAAATGATATTCCAGAGGATCAACCATAAATAGATCGGTGCGAATACCAACCAACAATGGAGCCTGCTTTTCAATTTAGATTGAGTTCTGCGAGCAAATTGCCAACCGACACAACATATTACACAGAAAAAAAGCGCATATTCAGCCGATAACCAAAGTTGTAATTGCAGAAGTGAAATACGCCTGATCATGAGCGGGATTGAGAACAGCATTTCCCCCAGAAAACTCAGCGTGATAATACAAGCAGCCAGCGCAACCACCATCGGCCACACCAACAACGGCACAATAACAAAGCCGAGAAATAACGGATAAATATAAAGTCTGATTATATTCATCATTATTGTCCTGATGATTCGGGGGATGCTTCATACAGCGGCACATACCCCACATCCTCTACCAACTGTTGCCCCTGCTGACTTATAAACCAGTCAACAAATTTCTGCGTTTCCGGCGTGGGATTTTCACGCGTCACCATATAGGCATCCACAATGTATGGATAAGTGCCGTTGCGGATATTTTCCTCGGTAGGCGCAACGCCATTTATAGCCAAAAGTTTAATCTGCTTGCGCATTTTGAGCATATTGTCATTCATACGAGTGACGTAATAGTGGAAGGTGTACCCAATGGAAGATGGCGTGTTTTGATAGTCGGCAACTTCAGTAATTAAACCGCCCATAAGATCAATCACAGTGGATTTTTTAGCTGGCAGCATTGGGGTGTCTTGCATAACCAGCCCCTTCATAATCGTTTGGCTTCCAGAATCTTCAGGGCGCTGCCAGACTTTTATATGTTCGTCACTACCACCTACTTTATTCCAGCGGCTAGTTTTGCCGCTAAAAATAGCTTTAACCTGGTGCTCAGAGAGAGAATTTACCGGGTTATTAATATCAACGATAAAGACAAAGGCTTCGCGGGCGAAAGCGGTATATTTCAGTTTAACACCCGCTTCTTCTGCACGTTTTTTCTGTCCTTCCGACGGTTGTGCAACAAAAATAACCGTCGCGGAACCTTTAATCAGACTATCGTAGGCTTCAGCTGTTCGGGTTTGCTGCAAACCATACGCCTGCCAGGCCAGCGAGGTTCGATCCTTATCTTTTGGCTCGGGTACTAATTTATAATACGCGGAGGCATACAGCGGGTATAAGGCTGTAGCGCCGTACACTCTCGGCCATCTTGACCAATCATCGCTGTAACGTAATGCAGGTTGCCCCCGCAGAGACGTCAGTCCATGGCTCTCTTCTTCCCTGACGCTGTTATAGTACCCTTCCCGGTCGACACATCCCGCCAGTAACGCCGTGCCTAATAGTAAAACACCGGTGAATTTATTCATCTCGCTGATTCCTTTCTCTCGAGCGTTATTCCATTGTTGGATACAGCGGCACATATCCCACATCTTCTACCAGACTCTGCCCCTGCGGCGTTAAAAACCATTCGACCAGTTTTTGTGTTTCTGACGTTGTATTTTCTCTCGTCACCATAAATGCATCGACGATGTACGCATATTTGCCGTTGCGAATGTTTTCCGCCGTCGGTGTAATACCGTTAATCGCTAGCAATTTTATATTTTTATCAGCATTCATTTGCGTCGCGTAATAGCGGAAGGTATAGCCTATTGCGTTGTTTGTATTACGGTATTCGGCAACGACTTTAATCATTCCCTCCATCACGCTTGCCACTTCCGTTTCCTGCGGCGAGATCATGCGGACATTTTTCATGACCTGTGATTGCATCACTGTCTGGCTGCCAGAGTCTTCCGGGCGCTGCCAGGTCTGGATCTCCTGATCGTTACCGCCAACAGTACGCCAATTGGTAATTGCGCCACTAAAAATGTCTCGCACTTGTTGTTCAGTCAGGGAATTAACTGGATTATCAGCATTAACGATAAAAACAAATGCTTCACGGGCAAAGGGGGTGTACAGCAAAGTGACACCAGATTCCTTTGCACGTTTTTTTTGCCCACCGGAAGGTTGCGCCACGAAAATAATATCAGCATCGCCCTTAACGATTTTGTTATATGCTTCTGGCGTACGAGAGTTTTCCAGATAATCCCAAACGTGAAAATCCTCTGGTATTACACTTAATGCATAAAATGCAGAAGCATAAATTGGGTACGCAGCCGTGGCGCCATCGATTCGCGGCCAGTTTTGCCTAAACTGAATTTGCGGTTTGCCACGCAGCGGCGTCAGTCGATTATTGAGTTTATCGGGTCGCCAGGCCCAGATATCAATATTTTCGCGTACACCGACACCAGGATTTTGCTGCTTATATAAATGGGCCTGATACCCGGCGACAATACCAAGTAAGAGAAGTAGAAACAGGAGTAAGTTACGGCAACGTAGTCCGGACGTGCCGGATAAAGGATATCTGGTCGGCCAGGCGTATCCCAGCGAAAAACTGATATGCGCCCCAACGGGAATAATGACCATCCACCAGTACTCACCACCCACTAATGAGACTAAAAAAACGCCCAGCCAGGGAAGCATAAGGTTTGCCAACCAACCTGCTCCCATCTGGCGAAATTGATAATCTGCCAGATGTAGCGTGATTATCCAGCCAACCAGGGTTAATAGCGCGGGTAAGAGAAAAAAGCATTGCCGCCAGACGGCTATTTCTCTGTTTTCTGGTGCGCTATCACCGGCCCACACGCGACCAGAGAAAAATATTATTATCGCCCCCAGCGTCAGCATAAAGACGTTGAGTAGAAGATAAATTGTTGGCGTGATAAGGATATTACAAACTTCAATAATACCGGTAAGCCCGACACCCAGCATGGCAACAACCGCTGCCAAAAATTGCGCCAGTATGGGGATGCCGAAAAAAGTCATTATCAGCGAGGTCAAAATCCATTTTCTATTTGGCATCATTCTGTCCATTCTTCCTGAATGACGGAATTATACTCCCCGAGAACCCTCGCCCCCTCTGGACACTTTTCCGAAATAAAGGCGAAAAAAACGGGACCTTTTGGCCCCGTTCTGTTTTTTAGCGAACTTACAATCTCACTGGATCAATATGCCAGATATGATCGGCGTACTCTTTGATCGTACGGTCTGAAGAGAAGTAACCCATATTTGCGATGTTCAGCATCGCTTTTGCAGTCCACTCTTCCTGACGTTCATAGAGTTCATCAACTTTATCCTGACAATCTACATAGCTGCGATAATCCGCCAGCACCTGATAGTGGTCGCCAAAGTTGATCAGCGAATCAACCAGATCGCGGTAACGGCCCGGGTCTTCAGGGCTGAACACGCCACTGCCGATTTGCGTCAGCACCTGATGCAGCTCTTCATCTTTCTCGTAGTATTCACGCGGTTTGTAACCCTGACGACGCAGTTCTTCCACTTCTTCCGCAGTGTTACCAAAGATAAAGATATTGTCATCACCGACATGATCCAGCATCTCGACGTTCGCGCCGTCCAGCGTACCGATAGTCAGCGCGCCGTTAAGCGCAAACTTCATGTTACTGGTGCCGGAGGCTTCCGTCCCCGCCAGCGAAATCTGTTCAGACAGATCGGCCGCCGGAATGATCAACTGCGCCAGACTAACGCTGTAGTTCGGGATAAACACCACTTTCAACTTGTCGCCAATCTGTGGATCGTTGTTGATCACTTTAGCGACATCGTTGATCAAATGGATAATGTGCTTCGCCATGTAATAAGCCGAAGCGGCTTTGCCGCCAAAAATATTCACGCGCGGCACCCAATTAGCATCCGGATCGGCCTTGATACGGTTATAACGAGTGATAACGTGCAACACATTCATCAATTGACGTTTGTATTCGTGAATACGTTTGATCTGCACATCGAACAGCGCTTTCGGATTCACCACCACATTCAACTGCTGGGCGATGTACTCGGCCAGACGTTTTTTGTTATCCAGCTTCGCCTGATGCACCGCATGGTTGACCATCGGGAAATCACAGTGCTGTTGCAACTCGCTCAACTGGCTAAGGTCGGTACGCCAGTTACGGCCCAGGTGTTCATCCAGCACGGCTGAAAGCGATGGGTTTGCTACCGCCAGCCAGCGACGCGGCGTCACACCGTTGGTAACGTTGGTGAAACGACCCGGGAAGATTTTCGCAAAATCAGCAAACAACGACTGCACCATCAGGTTAGAGTGCAACTCCGAAACACCGTTGACTTTATGACTCACGACAACCGCCAGCCAGGCCATCCGCACACGACGCCCGTTGGATTCATCAATGATTGACGCCCGTCCCAGCAGGTCAGTGTCGTTTGGATACTGCTCTTGCAAGGTTTTCAGGAAATAGTCATTGATTTCAAAGATTATCTGCAAGTGACGCGGCAGAATTTTACCCAGCATATCGACCGGCCAGGTTTCCAGCGCCTCGCTCATCAGCGTGTGGTTGGTGTAAGAGAAGACCTCGCAACACACTTCAAAAGCGTCATCCCAGCTGAATTTATGCTCGTCAATCAGCAGACGCATCAGCTCAGGAATCGACAGCACCGGATGGGTGTCATTGAGATGAATCGCTATTTTATCTGCCAGATTATCGTAGGTTTTATGCAGTTGATAATGGCGGCTTAAAATGTCCTGAATGGTCGAGGAAACCAGGAAGTATTCCTGACGCAGACGCAGTTCACGCCCGGAATAAGTGGAGTCGTCCGGGTACAGTACGCGGGATACGTTCTCGGAGTGGTTTTTGTCTTCCACCGCCGCGAAGTAGTCACCCTGGTTGAATTTACCCAGGTTAATTTCGCTACTGGCCTGTGCGCTCCACAAACGCAGGGTATTCGTTGCGTCAGTGTCATAGCCGGGGATTATCTGGTCATAAGCAACGGCCAGGATTTCTTCAGTTTCAATCCAGCGGGTTTTCTTGCCTTCTTGCTGAATACGTCCGCCAAAACGCACTTTGTAGCGCGTATTGTGTCGTTTAAATTCCCACGGGTTGCCGTACTCCAGCCAGTAGTCCGGTGACTCTTTCTGGCTGCCGTTAACGATGTTCTGCTTGAACATACCGTAGTCATAACGAATACCGTAGCCGCGACCTGGCAACCCTAAAGTCGCCAGTGAATCCAGGAAGCAAGCTGCCAGACGTCCCAGACCACCGTTACCGAGGCCTGGGTCATTTTCTTCATCAATTAACTCTTCGAGATTTAACCCCATCGACTCCAGCGCACCCTGAACATCGTCATAAATACCTAACGACAACATGGCGTTGGAGAGAGTACGGCCAATCAAAAACTCCATCGACAGGTAGTAAACCTGACGAGTTTCTTGCGACAGTTGGGCACGGTTCGAGCGCAACCAACGCTCCACGAGACGATCGCGCACAGCAAATAACGTTGCGTTCAGCCACTCATGTTTATTGGCGACGACAGGATCCTTTCCAATCGTAAACATCAGCTTATAAGCGATAGAGTGCTTAAGCGCTTCTACGCTAAGGGTGGGCGATGAATATGTAAACGGAGCATTCATATAGGCGTTTCCTGAAAACTATTTCAAGCGATAGTAAAGCTCACGGTACGACTTCGCCGCGACCTGCCAGCTAAAATCCATTGCCATAGCCTGACGTTGCACAAACCGCCAAAGTGAAGGACGGGACCAAAGTACAAAAGCACGTCGAATAGCCCGTAACAGCGACCAGGCATTACTATCTTCAAAGACAAACCCGCTGGCGACGCCATCTGCGAGGTTCTCAAGAGAACTGTCAGAGACTGTATCAGCAAGCCCACCGGTACGCCGCACCAAAGGCAGCGTGCCGTACTTCAATCCATAAAGTTGTGTTAAACCGCACGGTTCAAAACGACTGGGCACCAGAATGACGTCCGCGCCGCCCATAATGCGATGCGAAAATGCTTCGTGATAACCAATCTGTACACCAACCTGACCGGGGTGTTCCGCTGCTGCAGCAAGGAAACCTTCCTGCAATACCGGATCGCCCGCGCCGAGCAGCGCCAGTTGTCCGCCTTGTTCCAGAAGGCCCGGTAAGGCTTCTAACACCAGATCCAGGCCTTTCTGGCTGGTCAGACGGCTCACCACTGCAAAAAGCGGTACTTTATCGTCAACCTTAAGCCCCATTGCAATTTGCAACTGGCGCTTATTCTCCGCTTTATCCTCCAATGAATCGCGGGTGTAACGCGAGGCTAAAAGTAAGTCCGTCTCTGGACTCCAGATTTTCTCGTCCACGCCGTTCAGTACGCCGGAAAGTCGCCCTTCACGATGACGCTGCTGAAGTAAACCTTCCATACCGTAGGCAAACTGTGGTTCAGTAATCTCGCGAGCGTAGGTCGGACTAACCGCTGTAATATGGTCAGCGTAATACAGTCCGGCTTTCAGGAAAGAGATTTGCCCGTTGAACTCCAGCCCGTGAACATTAAAGAATGACCATGGCAATTGGATGTCATTCATGTGATGTGCATAAAACATGCCTTGATAGGCCAGATTGTGCACAGTAAACACTGACTTCGCCGGACGCCCACGTGCCGCCAGATACGCAGGCGCAAGGCCTGCATGCCAGTCGTGCGCGTGCACTACATCAGGGCGCCAGAATGGGTCCAGCCCACTGGCCATTTCTGCCCCGACCCACCCCAACAGCGCAAAACGCAACACGTTGTCGGTGTAGGCAAATAAGTTGGTATCGTGATATGGGCTTCCGGGACGATCGTAGAGATGCGGCGCGTCAATCAGGTAAATACCAACCCCGTTATAATGTCCGAACAGCAGCGTGATATTCCCGGCAAAGGTATCACGACGAGATACCACCTGCGCATCGGTCACGCCACGGCGAATATCGGGAAATGCAGGCAACAGTACGCGAGCGTCAACGCCGTCTGCGATTTGTGCTGCGGGTAATGCCCCAATAACATCAGCCAGACCGCCGGTTTTAAGCAGCGGGAACATCTCTGAACATACATGTAAAACCTGCATTATCGCTCCTGTTTATACCCTAACTTCCGTAGCATTTCGCGCGTAACCAGCACGATGCCTTCTTCTGAACGATAGAAACGACGTGCATCTTCCTCTGCGTCCTCACCAATCACCATGCCTTCCGGAATGACACAAGCGCGGTCAATGACACAGCGGCGCAGACGGCACGAGCGACCTACCCATACTTCCGGTAACAATACGGCGGAATCAATGTTGCAGAATGAATTAACACGAACGCGCGAGAACAGAACGGACTGCACCACCACTGAACCAGAGATTACACAACCGCCGGAAACCAGTGAGTTAAGGGTCATCCCATGGCTACCGGAGCGATCCTGAACAAATTTCGCTGGTGGTAATGATTCATTGTAGGTGCGAATTGGCCAGTTGCGATCGTACATATCCAGTTCCGGCACCACAGAGGCCAGATCAAGGTTCGCTTTCCAGTAAGCTTCCAGCGTACCCACGTCGCGCCAGTACGGCTCGGCGTCTGGGTCAGACTGTACGCAAGAGAGAGGGAATGGATGCGCATAAGCCAGGCCTGCTTCGGTGATTTTTGGAATCAAATCTTTACCAAAGTCGTGGCTGGAATTTTCATCGCGATCGTCTTCTTCCAGCAATTCATACAGATAGTTGGCGTCAAAGACGTAGATACCCATACTCGCCAGAGATTTGCTCGGATCGTTTGGCATTGAAGGCGGGTTAGCCGGTTTTTCAACAAATTCGATAATTTTATCGTTTTCATCGACTGCCATAACGCCAAATGCAGAGGCTTCTTCAATCGGTACTGGCATACAAGCAACGGTACAACGAGCACCTTTTTCGACGTGGTCGATAAGCATTCGCGAATAGTCTTGCTTGTAGATGTGGTCACCTGCCAGGATCACCACATACTCCGCTTTATAGCGGCGGATAATATCGAGGTTTTGCGTGACCGCATCTGCGGTACCGCGATACCAGTTTTCCCCTTTCATTCTCTGCTGCGCGGGCAACAGGTCGACAAACTCGTTCATTTCTTCATTGAAGAACGACCAGCCGCGCTGAATATGCTGCACCAGGGTGTGAGACTGGTACTGGGTGATCACGCCCATACGACGGATCCCAGAGTTGATGCAGTTGGACAGCGCAAAGTCGATGATGCGGAACTTACCGCCGAAGTGTACGGCAGGCTTTGCTCTCTTATTGGTTAAATCCTTCAGGCGGGTACCACGTCCTCCCGCCAGTATCAGGGCAACAGATTTCAATGGCAGCTGGCGCGCCAACATTAAGTGATCGTTCTTCTCTAAACTAACCATGACTAACTCCTTTTTTATCATCTCTGGAACACACACAATCCGTGTGCAGGTCCCGGCCAGACAGCCGTAATCACTGGGTTATCCTCTCCAGCGAATGGGGGAATGGCGTGCCACTCCCCAGCAGGTAAAACAATCTCTGTTACCTCAAGCGTGGCGTTTATTGCGATCAAAAAACGATCCGAAAGCAAAATTTGCAGCTGCTTTGGCCCGTATTGCCACTCATCCGAGCTTAAAGGTTGAGCATATCGATTCAGCCAACGGACATTGCCATCGCCTTCTTCCCACCAGCGATCCTCTACCAAAGCAGGAATGCGCTTGCGCAGATGGATTAACGCGGCGGTAAACGCCGTTAACCCACTGTTTGCCTGCGACCAGTCCAACCACGTTAGTTGGTTATCCTGGCAGTAGGCATTGTTATTGCCATGCTGGCTGTGACCATGTTCATCACCTGCCAGTAACATCGGCGTACCCTGGGAGAGCAACAACGTCGTTAACAGGGCGTGAATGCTGTCGCGCCGCCGTTCAATCAAATCAAGAGTACCGCCTAACCCTTCTTTACCATGATTGTTACTGTAATTGTTGTTGGTCCCGTCGCGATTTTCTTCTCCATTTGCTTCATTGTGTTTATGGTTGAAACAAACGCAGTCGCGAAGCGTAAAACCGTCATGCGCAGTGACGAGATTAATCGCAGCGCTCGGCAGACGGCCATTACGTTTAAAAACATCGCTGGAGGCGGCAAAACGCCCGGCAAACTCACCCAGCGACAGGTTATAGTGCAGCCAGAAACGGCGTGCGGCGTCGCGGAAATGGTCATTCCACTCGGCAAACAGCGGTGGGAAATTGCCCACCTGATAGCCGCCGGGCGCGATATCCCACGGTTCGGCAATTAACTTCACTTGCGAAAGCACTGGGCAATTCTGGATAGCCGTAAACAGCGGCGCATCCTGACGAAACTCAGGTGTTCGCCCCATAACTGCTGCGAGATCGAAGCGGAAACCATCAACGTGGCAGGTTTCCACCCAGTAACGTAGACAGGCGCTGGCGTACTCCACTACCGCCGGATGGCTTAAATTGAGCGTATTACCACAGCCAGTCCAGTTGTGATAATCGCCGTCGTCTCTTATCCAATAATAGCTACGGTTGTCGATCCCGCGCAGTGAGAATACCGGGCCGTCCAGGTCCAGTTCCGCACTGTGGTTGAGTACGATGTCGAGAATGACTTCAATACCCGCCTTGTGCAGGGCTTTCACTGCGTCGCGGAACTCGTCCAACGCCGTTTCGGGCGAGCTGGCATATGCCGGATGCAGCGCAAACAGCGCCACCGGATTGTAGCCCCAGTAGTTACTTAGCCCCATACGTTGCAGGCGCGGTTCACTGGCAAACTGCGCCACCGGCAACAGTTCCAGCGCGGTAATGCCCAACTGTTTTAAATAGTTGATCATCACCGGATGGCCGAGCGCTTTATAGGTGCCGCGTATCTCAACCGGGATCTCCGGATGCAGGTAGGTTAAGCCTTTGACATGGGCTTCATAAATGATAGTGCTGCCCCACGGCGTGCGCGGCGGGGCATCATCCTCCCAATCATAGTGATCGACCACCACGACGCATTTCGGTGCAATGGCGGCGTTGTCACGATAATCAGGTTCATTATGGCCTGCATGCAGCAGCGGGTTATCTTTAAACTCACCTTCAATTTGCCGCGCGCAGGGATCAATCAACAACTTCGCCGGGTTAAAGCGATGTCCCACAGCAGGTTGCCAGGGGCCATGTACGCGATACCCATAGTGCAAACCCGGGCGTGCATCCGGCAAGTAACCGTGCCAGACATCGCCGCTGCGTCCTGGCAAGTCATACCGGTGTTCTATGCCCTGAGCGTCAAACACACACAGCTCTACCCGCTCGGCATGAGCGGAAAAGAGAGTGAAGTTGACGCCCTGGCCATCATAGTGCGCGCCAAGGGGAGCAGGTTTGCCAATGGCGAGTTGTGTCATTCTCCCTCCCGCACCAGCCAGATAGTGGCCAGCGGTGGTAGAGTAAGGCTCAATGAATGCTGACGACCGTGGCTGGCGATCTCATCGCTATGTACCGCACCGCCATTGCCAGCATTGCTGCCGTGGTAGTGCATGGAATCGGTGTTGAGAATCTCACGCCATTTACCTGGCTGATTAATGCCGAAGCGATAATCATGGCGCGGCACCGGCGTAAAGTTGCTGGCAACGATAATTTCGTTACCCTCTTTATCGCGACGTACAAAAATCAGCACCGAGCGTTCATGGTCATCCACCACCAGCCATTCAAAGCCGTACGCGTCAAAATCCAGCTCGTGCAGTGCTTTGTGGTGACGATAAGTATGGTTCAGATCGCGCACCAATCGCTGGACACCGTGATGCCAGTTGTCGCCACCTTCCAGCAGATGCCAGTCGAGGCTAGCATCGTGGTTCCACTCACGCCCTTGGGCAAATTCGTTACCCATGAACAACAGTTTCTTGCCCGGGAACGCCCACATCCAGCCATAGTAGGCACGCAGATTGGCAAATTTCTGCCATGCATCGCCTGGCATTCTGTCGAGAATCGATTTTTTGCCGTGCACCACTTCATCGTGTGATAACGGAAGGACGAAGTTTTCAGTGTAGTTGTAGAGCATGCCGAACGTCAGTTTATCGTGATGATATTGACGATAAACCGGGTCGAGCTTCATGTAGTCGAGGGTGTCGTGCATCCATCCCAGGTTCCACTTATACCAGAAACCCAGACCGCCCATATCTTGCGGGCGAGAAACGCCAGGAAAGTCGGTAGACTCTTCCGCCATCGTCACCGCGCCAGGTACTTGTTCACCGATAATACGGTTGGTATTGCGAAGGAATTCAATCGCTTCGAGATTCTCGCGTCCACCATACTCGTTCGGGATCCACTCGCCCTCTTTACGGCTGTAATCACGATAAATCATCGAAGCTACAGCATCGACGCGCAGCGCATCGATACCAAAACGCTCGATCCAATACAGCGCGTTACCAACAAGGAAATTGCTGACTTCGCGACGACCATAGTTGTAGATCAGGGTATTCCAGTCCTGATGGTAGCCTTCACGCGGATCGCTGTGTTCATACAGATTTGTGCCGTCAAATTCGGCAAGTGCAAAGTCATCTGTCGGGAAGTGACCCGGCACCCAGTCGAGAATCACGTTCAAACCTGCTGCGTGGGCGGCATCAATGAAATAGCGGAAATCATCGCGGGTGCCAAAACGGCGAGTTGGCGCATATAAACCAGTCGGCTGATAGCCCCAACTGCCATCGAATGGATGCTCGTTAATTGGCAGCAGTTCGAGATGGGTAAAGCCCATCCATTTCGCATAAGGCACCAGTTGATCGGCCAACTCGCGATAGCTTAACCAGAAGTTGTTGTCGGTATGACGACGCCATGACCCCAGGTGAACTTCATAGATAGAAATTGGCGCATCAAACTGATTCGCTTTTTTGCGCTCTTCGGTCTGCACGACCTTTTCAGGCAGTCCGCAAATAAGGGAAGCGGTTTCCGGGCGCATCTGTGCTTCGAAGGCATAAGGATCAGACTTCAAACGCAGATTGCCATTGGCATCAATCATTTCGTATTTATAGAGCTGACCGTTATGCGCGCCAGGGATAAACAGTTCCCAAATGCCGCTCTCTTTACGCAGGCGCATTGGGTGACGACGACCATCCCAGTAGTTGAATTGCCCAACAACCGAGACACGGCGGGCATTTGGCGCCCAGACAGAAAAACGCGTGCCGGTAACGCCATCCATAGTATCCGCGTGCGCGCCTAAGGTTTCGTATGGGCGCAGGTGGGTACCTTCAGATAACAGCCAGGCGTCCATTTCCTGGATTAAAGGGCCAAAACGGTAAGGATCATCAATCAGATTCTGCTGGCCATGCCAGACAACCGCCAACTGATAGCGGAAAAAATTCTTACGCCGCGGAATGACGCCGCTGAAGAATCCACGAGAGTCGAGACACTCCAGTTTAGCGACTTTGCGTCCAGTTTTTGGTTCAATTACCCACACATCAGTGGCGTCAGGTAAAAGGGCACGGACTTCCAGTCCCGCTGTGGTTTTATGCATTCCAAGTACGGAAAAAGGATCCGCAAAATGACCTGCAATTAGCGCGTTAATCACGTCTCTATCGATACGATCGGACATGCTTGTCTTCCTGTTTTATTGTGTCACCCCATCCAACTAATTTTTGACATCTGGTTGTGACATTTTTTTGACCTGAACGGCGCAGCACTCTGTGCATCCTCTCTACGCCGTCCTCACTTCAGGTAAGGCATTGAATACGTATGTATCCCGCCACCCTTAAAGAATAGCCAATGCTCTATTTAACTCCCGGTAAATCATGAAACATCTGCGCTTACTCCTGTACTACGCACTAAAAGGGGCAGCATTACGCCCCAAATTTAATGAATAAACATTACGCCAGTTGACGAAGCATCCGGCGTAGCGGCTCCGCGGCCCCCCACAGCAGCTGGTCGCCCACAGTAAAAGCTGACAGGAACTCAGGTCCCATATTCAGCTTACGCAGACGGCCTACCGGCGTGGTCAGCGTACCGGTGACGGCAGCTGGGGTTAGCTCACGCATAGTGATTTCGCGATCGTTTGGAACCACTTTTGCCCACGGGTTATGGGCCGCCAACAGTTCTTCCACGGTCGGAATAGACACATCTTTTTTCAATTTGATGGTGAATGCCTGGCTGTGGCAGCGCAACGCCCCGACACGCACACACAAACCATCTACCGGAATAACGGAAGATGTGTTGAGAATCTTGTTGGTTTCCGCCTGCCCTTTCCATTCTTCGCGGCTCTGACCGTTATCAAGCTGCTTGTCGATCCACGGAATCAGGCTGCCCGCCAGCGGCACGCCAAAGTTATCCACTGACAACTCGCCGCTGCGGGTTAAGGTCGTGACTTTGCGTTCAATATCGAGAATAGCAGAGGACGGTGTCGCAAGTTCATCCGCCACATGGCCATACAGTTGGCCCATCTGGGTTAACAACTCACGCATATGTCGCGCACCACCGCCGGAAGCCGCCTGGTAGGTTGCAACGGAAACCCAATCAACAAGATCATTGGCGAATAAACCGCCCAACGACATCAACATCAGACTTACGGTACAGTTACCGCCAACAAAAGTCCTGATGCCTTTATTTAATCCGTCAGTAATGACGTCCTGATTGACTGGGTCAAGAATGATGATGGCGTCATCTTTCATGCGCAGAGACGATGCTGCGTCAATCCAGTAACCTTGCCATCCGCTCTCACGGAGCTTTGGATAGATTTCGTTGGTATAATCGCCGCCCTGACAGGTTACGATGATATCGAGGGCCTTCAGCGCCTCCAGATCAAAGGCATCCTGAAGTGTGCCAGAAGCACTGCCAAAGGAAGGTGCAGCCTGACCAGACTGGGAAGTCGAAAAGAAGACAGGGCGAATGGCGTCGAAGTCGCGCTCTTCAACCATGCGTTGCATGAGAACGGAGCCGACCATACCGCGCCAGCCGATAAAACCAACATTTTTCATAAGCGTTTTTTCCTGCAAAGATGTGTGCTGTATATATGTGCCGGTGTCCTCATGGCACATCTTTCACCATACAAAAAGCAGCCAAAGTCGCAAGTGAAATTAATCAATGATAGCGAAGCCATCAGTAATGCGACTTATCCTGCTTTCGTAGCACGCAGAAAGTCCACGGCAATTATCAGGGAACTTGAGTTATGAATGAAATCATTTCTGCAGCAGTTTTATTGATCCTGATTATGGATCCGCTCGGAAACCTACCTATTTTTATGTCCGTACTGAAACATACAGAACCCAAGCGACGTCGGGCAATCATGGTGCGAGAGTTGCTTATTGCTCTCCTGGTGATGCTGGTGTTCCTGTTTGCGGGCGAGAAAATTCTGGCTTTTCTTAGCCTGCGTGCGGAAACCGTCTCCATTTCTGGCGGCATCATTCTGTTTCTGATCGCCATTAAGATGATTTTCCCCAGCGCTTCAGGAAATAGCAGCGGGCTTCCGGCAGGTGAGGAGCCGTTTATTGTTCCGCTGGCAATCCCATTGGTAGCAGGACCGACTATCCTCGCCACCTTAATGCTGCTGTCCCACCAGTACCCGAATCAGATGGGGCATCTGGTGATTGCGCTGCTGCTGGCCTGGGGCGGTACATTTGTCATCCTGTTACAGTCGTCGCTATTTTTACGTCTGCTGGGCGAGAAAGGTGTGAACGCACTGGAACGTCTGATGGGATTGATTCTGGTGATGATGGCAACCCAGATGTTCCTCGACGGCATTCGGATGTGGATGAAGGGGTAACGAGAGGCATTACCAGGAAGGAGCCCGGTAGCGTAAGACCTACCGGGCAAACAGAATTAACTCAACAACTGGAACGCAATCATCCCGACGATAGCACCGACAGTGCCGAGGATGGTTTCCATCATGGTCCAGGTTTTCAGCGTTTCGGCTTCGGTCGCACCTGTAAATTTACCGAACAACCAGAAGCCTGCGTCGTTAACGTGGCTGACAACAATCGAACCACCGGCGATACAAATCGACAGTGCCGCCATTTGCGCACCGGAGTAATTCAGTTGTTCAATGACCGGCATCACCAGCCCCACCGCCGTTAAACAGGCAACGGTGGCAGAACCCTGAATGATGCGCACAGCCGCTGCCAGCACGAAGCAGGTGATAGCAATCGGCAGGCCCATGCCGGTTAACGCTTCGCCCAGCGCCGGACCTACGCCAGAGTCAACCAGCACCTGTTTGAACACGCCGCCTGCACCAATCACCAGCAGAATGATCCCTGCTGGTTGCAGCGCATGACCGCAAATCTCCATGACCTTGTCTTTTGGCATACCCTGACGCATTGCCAGGCCATAAATTGCTACCAGACAAGCAACCAGAATCGCGGTAAATGGATGACCAATAAACTCAAACCATTCGTAAGCAGTTGATCCTTCCGGTACAAAACGCGCGGCAATGGTTTTAAGACCTACCAGTACCAGCGGCAGCAGGATCAGCGACAGGCTGAATCCGAAGGATGGCATTTTGCCTTCACCGAGATGCGGTTCACTGATGTCGTCAGGAATGTGCAGCTCAACGTAACGGCTGATGAAGTTGCCCCACAGCGGCCCGGCAATAATCATTCCTGGAATTGCAGCACACAGGCCAATCAGGATCATCCAGCCAAAGTCGGCATTCATCTGCGATGCCAGCAGCATCGGCGCTGGTCCAGGAACCAGAAATGCCGCCGCTGCCGCCACGCCTGCGAATAATGGGATCACCAGTTTCACCAGGTTCGTACCAGTGTGGCGCGCCATCGAGAAAGCAACGCTAATCAGCAGAACAATCGCCACTTCAAAGAACAGCGGCAGCGCACAAACCAGCCCTGCAAGGCCAATGGCATAATGCGCGCGGCTGTGACCGAAGGATTTGAGCATTTTGACGGCAATCTGATCGACTGCGCCGGTTTCATGTAAGATCTTGCCAAACATGGCTCCCAGGGCGACAACCACCGCCAGGAAGCCGAGGGTGCCTCCCATCCCTTTTTCCATTGTCGCTGCGATTTTATCGAGCGGCATACCGGAAAAAAGGCCAGCCCCCATAGACACCACCATCAAAGCCAGGAAAGCGTGCATACGCGCTTTCATGACTAAAAACAGCAGCAGTAAAACAGACCCTACTGCTGTTAAAACAAGCGTTAATGTAGTCACTACTTATTTGCCTTTTTTAATAACCTCAATGGTGCTTGCCACAACACCTTCCAGCGGTTGATCGATATCCACCACCAGTACATCGGTTTCGTCCGCACCCGGCTCCTGCAGCGTTTCAAACTGCGTCACCAGCATTTGGGTTTTAAAGAAATGGCCTTTGCGCGCTTTCAGGCGGCTTTCAATCACATCAAAATCGCCTTTCAGGTAGATGAAAGAGAGATTCGGATTGCCCTCACGTAGCAGGTCGCGATAGTGCTTTTTCAGTGCGGAACAGACAATCAGCGACACTTTATTGGTACGCTGCATGGCAAATGCGGCGTCGTTCAGCGCCTGTAACCACGGTTTACGATCGTCGTCATTCAGCGGTTCACCAGACGCCATTTTTTCAATATTGCAGCGCGGATGGAGGAAATCGCCATCAAGAAACGCGGCATGAAGTTGATGCGCCACTTCACTGGCGACCGCAGATTTGCCGCTGCCCGATACGCCCATTAAGACGTAAATGTGGTGATCATGATTAGTCGTGCTCAAAGTGGTGCCCCCACAGTACAAGAATTAAGAATGTTACGGGTAACTGTTATCGGTAACATTCTCCAGCCGGACAAAAACAGAAGCAATATCCATCCGTGCCTTAAGTGTATAAGTGTGAGCTACTTCAAATTTGTGAGCTTAAATAGATCCGCCCGGTGACAAGGTGAAACCTAAATCTAACATTTTTGGTGTTACGGCTTCGCCACGAATACGCGCCAGCAGGCGTTCAGCGCCAATGCTGCCCATCCGCTCACGCGGCGTCAGCACGCTCGCCAGCCGCGGCTCCATCACCTGGCCGATATCATGACCGTGGAAACCGGCAATCGCCATATCGTCAGGAACTTTCAACCCCAGACGCTGGCATTCAAACGCTGCGCCGACCGCCAGGTCATCGTTGGTACAGAATACGCCATCCAGCTGCGGATATTCCCGTCTCGCCTGGCGAATCAGTTCAATACCGGAAGAGTAAGATGAAGACTGCTCAACCATCACGCTATACGGCACCAGGCCTGCATCCAGCATCGCCTGTTCATATCCCTTCTGTTTGATGATAGTTCGTTCGTCGAGGCGTGCGCCGAGATAGGCAATGTGGCGATGCCCGCGAGCAATAATCGCGGTGGTCATCTGGCGTGCCGCTTCAAAGTTATCAAAACCGACGGCGATATCGAGGCACGGCGACTTGCTGTCCATCAACTCCACCACTGGAATACCCGCCACTTCAATCATCTTTAAGGTGCGCGGCGTATGGGTGCGTTCGGTGAGGATCAGGCCATCGATATTCCAGGAGAGCATTGATTCAAGGCGTTCTTGCTCCATTTCCGGTTTATAACCGTAGTGCGCCAGCATGGTTTGATAACCGTGCGCGTCGGTGACGCTTTCGATTCCGCGTAATACTTCGGCGAAAACCTGGTTGGTGAGAGAAGGTAACAGGACGCCAATCGCCCGGCTGGTGGCGTTTGAGAGGATATCGGGCGCGCGATTGGGAATATAACCCAGTTCATCAAGAGCGGCGGCAATCTTGCCACGTAGAGCAACGGAAACCTGCTCCGGGTTGCGTAAAAAGCGGCTGACCGTCATTTTGGTCACGCCTACACGGTCAGCCACATCCTGAAGTACGGGTCTTTTCTTTTTCATCGTCCTGAAAGGTACAAAAGGGATAGATTCCTTTAGTTTACCACGGACGCATCACAACCTTCCTGATTCCTCAGGAAGGTTTGTGAGATAAATTTAGACTGGCGGTAAATCGAACAGCAGGATTTCACTGTCGCTATCAGCATGGATGGAAATCGCCTGCTCATCCCAGATTGCCAGACCATCGCTGGTCGAGGCTTTCACGCCGTTAATGGTGACATGACCTTTCACTACCTGGATCCAGACGCGGCGTTCAGCGGCAATCTGATGTATCGACTGCTCATCTTTTACCAGCGCCCAGCGGTACAGTTCCATATCCTGATACACTTTCAGCGAACCGTCACGCGCATCCGGCGAAAGCACCAGTTGTTTGCCCTGCACGGCATCGAAGCGACGCTGTTCATAACGCGGCGTAATACCGTTTTCTTCTGGCATGATCCAGATCTGATACAGGTGCAGACGCTCGGTGCTGCTTGGGTTGTACTCTGAGTGACGAATCCCCGTACCCGCACTCATAATCTGGAACTCGCCCGCCGGAACCTGCTCTTTATTGCCCATGCTGTCCTGGTGCTCAACAGTACCTTCCAGCACGTAGGTCAAAATTTCCATATCTTTATGTGGGTGAGTGCCGAAGCCCTGCCCTGCTTCAATCACGTCGTCGTTAATCACACGCAGCGCGGAGAAGCCCATAAAGTTCGGATCGTAATAGTTGGCAAAAGAGAAAGTATGCCAGGAGTCCAGCCAGCCATGATTTGCATGACCGCGTTCATTTGCTTTGCGTAAGTAGATCATTTGTATTCGCCCCCTGAATGATTTCGATGGGCTTAGTGTGGACCCGATCCGCCTGGGATGATAGAGGGTGAAAATTGACCCCTCTGTTCAAAAAAATTGAACTATTCGAGGGGCCATCAAACTTACTTCGCGAGAGTCACTGTGAAGGGAGAGGCTTGCTCAAATCCGCGTTCAAGGATTTCCAGATTGGTAAGAACTTCAGATTCCTTGACGTAATTTGGCGCCCCGCTGGTGATGGTTTGGTACAACGCATCATAAACGCGCCCATAATCGCCCATCTCCGGCTTCATCTCTTCTCTGACCGTCACGCCCTCGTCATTGACATACTCCAGCACACCGACCGAATCATCCGCCGCGAATCCCGGTTCGCCCGGCATAATATTAGCCTTCAGGCTGGTTTCCTGCTGGTCGATGCCGTATTTAATAAATGTACCTTTCTTACCGTGAACGATAAATTTCGGATAATCGATTTTCACCAGATGGCTGGTTTTGACGATCGCTTTCAGGTCACCATAAAACAACTGCGCTTCGAAGGTGTCGTCAGGATTAGCTTTATTACGCAGGCTGCGGATGTCATAGGCTACATGATCCGGGCGACCAAACAGCGAGATAATCTGGTCCATCGTATGCACGCCAAGACCATAGAACGCGCCATCCTGCGGCAGTCCAGGTTTGGTTTCTACCACCGGGCGGTAATAGTCAAAATGGCTTTCCACTTCAACAATCTCTCCCAGCTTGCCGCTTTCAATCGCTTTTTTCGCCGTCAGGAAGCAGGAGTCAAAGCGACGATTCTGATACGGCGTGACGGTCAGCCCTTTGCTTTTCGCCAACGCAAACAGCTCTTTCGCCTGGGCAAGCGTCGGGGTGAACGGTTTTTCGACCAGCACATTTTTCCCGGCTTCCAGCGCGCGTTTCGCGTACTCGTAGTGGCTGTCCGCGTGGGTGCAGACGACAACCAGCTCAACATCGGGATCGTTTAACACTTCGTCGAGATCGCTGGTGAAATGGATATGGGAATAAATGGGGGCCTGTTCTTCCGACTTCGCATGGCGGCGAAAAATATGCGCGACATGCCAGCTATCCTTGCGGTTAAGTACATACGGCAGATGGTAACGGGTGGTGCTTTTGCCGAAGCCAATAAAGGCGCAGTTGATGACCATGATTTCGTCCTTTTTAAGGTGGTTATTTACACCTTAGCGCAAAGCGGACGTGGTTCCTATGCCTGTGCTTCAGTACGTCAGATTGTTGGCAAAGTGTACTTTGTTCATGCCGGATGCGGCGTGAACGCCTTACCCTGCCTACACAAAATGGCATCGGTTTGTAGGCCTGATAAGCGTAGCGCATCAGGCAATTTTGCATTTGTCTCAACACGAGGAACACTTCCCGTGGACAAAGTAGCAATCAAACCAGTACGAAAGCAAAAAAAAAGCCAGCACCCGGCTGGCTAAGTAATACTGGAAGCAATGTGAGCAATGTCGTGCTTTCAGGTTCTCCGCGAGGGTCTTCCTGATCGCGAGACAATAATAATCATTCTCATTCGCACTTGTCCAACACTTTTTGCAAAAAAATGCATTTGACTCGCATTTGAAAGTCAATGATGTTGAAAGGGACATTTACCCTAAAGAGGACAGAAGAATGAGTGAGATAGTGATACGCCATGCTGAAACGCGCGATTACGAGGCCATCAGGCAGATTCACGCCCAGCCAGAGGTGTATTACAACACGCTACAGGTGCCTCATCCGTCAGAGCCAATGTGGCAGGATCGACTCGCCGATCGCCCCGGCATCAAGCAACTCGTCGCCTGTATTGATGGAGACGTCGTAGGCCATCTCACCATTGACGTGCAACAACGCCCGCGACGCAGTCATGTTGCCGATTTTGGTATCTGTGTCGACTCTCGTTGGAAGAACCGCGGCGTCGCCAGCGCCCTGATGCGAGAGATGATTGAAATGTGCGACAACTGGTTGCGGGTAGATCGTATTGAGCTAACGGTGTTCGTCGATAACGCGCCAGCGATTAAGGTCTATAAAAAATTCGGCTTTGAGATTGAAGGGACCGGTAAGAAGTACGCATTGCGAAACGGTGAATATGTTGATGCGTATTATATGGCGCGGGTGAAATAAAGGATTTGCAATCCAGGGTTGTCACTTAAGCCCTCACCTACCGGGAGAGGGCTTAAGATATTAGTACCCCGCCGTTAAATCATCCACCGAGCGCGGATCGGATGCACCGTACAACTCACCGTCAGGCCCAACCATAATGCTTTGCGTGCTACCCATCGCCTCTTTCAGCGCCACTTTCTGACCTTTTGCTTCCAGCAGTTTGAGCGTATCCGGGCTAAACCCTTTTTCGACACGTAGCTCGTCCGGCAACCACTGATGGTGGAAACGCGGCGCATTGGTCGCTTCGGCGACATTCATGCCATAATCGATGCTATTCACCACCATTTGCAGCACGGTGGTGATAATCCGGCTTCCGCCAGGGCTTCCGGTGACCAGCCAGGTTTTACCATCTTTCACCACAATGGTTGGTGACATCGATGACAGCGGGCGTTTGTTCGGCCCGACGGCATTGGCATCCCCGCCCACCAGCCCGTAAACGTTCGGTACGCCCGGTTTGGCGGAGAAATCATCCATCTGGTTATTGAGCAAAATACCGCTCTCGCCCGCGACAATCCCCGTACCGAAGGTGGTGTTCAGCGTATAGGTCACCGCCACCGCGTTACCGTCTTTATCCACCACTGAGTAATGGGTAGTTTGATTACTCTCATAAGGTGCAAGCTTGCCAGGACGAATTTCGCTGGATGGCTTCGCTTTATTGATATCAATTTGATCGGCAATAGATTTGGCATAGGCTTTATTGGTCAACGCCTGCCACGGGACTTTGACAAAATCCGGGTCGCCAAGATATTCCGAGCGGTCGGCGTAGGCGTGTTTCTCAGCTTCTGCCATGATTTGCATCGCATCGGCACTGCCAAAGCCGTATTTCTGCATATCGAAGTTTTCCAGAATATTGAGGATCTGTACGATATGAATCCCGCCGGAAGATGGCGGTGGCATGGAGTAAACCTGATACCCACGATAATCGCCGCTAATCGGTGTACGTTCGACCGCTTTATAGGCCGCTAAATCCTCTTTAGTGATCAAACCACCATTTTTCTGCATCTCCTGGGCAATCTGTTCCGCTATCGTGCCTTTGTAGAATTCGTCCGGGCCGTTTTCGGCAATCATCTCCAGGCTCTTTGCCAGGTTCGCCTGCACCAGCTTGTCGCCCTTTTTCAGCGGCTCGCCCTCTTTCCAGAAGATAGCTTTGCTGTTTTCGTGATTTGGTAGCACTTCACTGCCGTAGGTTTTGAGATCGTCGGCCAGCGCGTCGTTAACGATAAAACCATCGCGTGCCAGTTTAAACGCCGGTTGCACCACTTTATTCAACGGCATGGTGCCGTATTTATCCAGCGCCAACGAGAAGCCCGCTACCGTACCTGGTGTGCCGGAAGCCAGATGCGAAGTGAGTGATTTTTTGCTGTCCGGGTTGCCCTGGTCATCGAGGAACATATCGCGTGTTGCTTTGGCGGGCGCCATTTCGCGGAAATCGATAGCGGTGGTATTGCCATTTTTCGATCGGATCAGCATAAAACCACCGCCGCCCAGATTCCCTGCCTGCGGATGTGTTACCGCCAGCGCATACCCCACTGCCACAGCGGCATCAACGGCATTCCCGCCCTCCTTTAGAATATCTACCCCCACCTGGGTGGCAGTGGCGTCCACAGACGCTACCATTCCCTGCTTCGCGCGTACCGGATGGAAGACATCTTCCTCCACGCCATACGAAACGGGCGGCGGCGCAGGTGGCGCGGCGGCAGCACTAAAACAGCATCCTGAAAGCAAAGTAGCAATCGCCACCCGGCGTAAAAACGTCGGTTTTATCATCGTTATTCTCCAGTTATGTGAGGGGCCTTCCCCACTTAAGCCTGGTGTATAACTCTGAAATAATCATCGTTTCGCCGGGAACAGAGTAAACTTAAAGGATATCTTCAGAGGAGGATACGCGATGAAACGACTTCTGCTTTTGACGGCACTCCTGCCGTTTGTCGGCTTTGCACAGCCCATTAATACTCTGAATAACCCCAACCAGCCGGGATATCAGATCCCCAGCCAGCAGCGGATGCAAACCCAGATGCAGACTCAGCAAATCCAGCAAAAAGGGATGCTGAATCAGCAACTGAAAACGCAGACGCAATTACAACAGCAGCATTTAGAAAATCAGATTAATAGCAACTCTCAGCGGGTATTGCAGTCGCAGCCGGGGGAGCTAAACCCCGCCCGGCAGCAAATGCTGCCCAACACCAACGGCGGGATGTTAAACAGCAACCATAATCCGGATAGTTCGCTAAATCAGCAGCATATGCTGCAACAGAGGAAAAACGGCGACATGCTGAATCCACCCGGCACGTCGCAGCCTGACATTCCGTTGAAAACTATTGGGCCGTAAAGTTCGGACCAATAACATCAATCGCATCAGTACAGATGCAATCCACGCCCCAGCGCAGCAACTCTGCCGCGCGCTGGGGTTTGTTGACGGTATACACCAGAATCCGCAGTCCGGCGTCTTTCAACTGCATCACTCGCGCTTTATCGAGCAACTTATGATTGAGATGAATAGAGACGCAGCCCAGCCGCGTGGTCAGTTCGCGCCAGTCGTCGCGCCACTCATCAAGCAATAAACCACGCGGCAGTTCCGGTGCCGCCAGCTGTGCGGCTTCTAAAGCATCAATCTCAAACGATGACAGCAGCGGTGGCGTCATACCAGCCCACAGTTCGCGTGCCGCCAGCGCCACCATTTTGCCCGTTAATGGTCCGGTGCCAGTGGTGGGTTTGATTTCGATATTCGCCATCATCCCGTGTTCGCGGCAGCGTTCTGCGACCTGCGAAAGTAATGGCAGAGGCTCGCCTTTGAACTCACCACCAAACCAACTGCCCGCATCCACGCGCAGTAAATCCTGCCAGTTCAGTTCGCCCGCAACCCCCCAGCCGTTGCTGGTACGTTCAAGATTGTCGTCATGGAGCAGGAAGATCTCGCCATCTTTCGATAACTTCGCGTCAAATTCGATCATCTTATGACCGTATTTTGCCCCGACGTCGATTGCCGCCAGGGTGTTTTCCGGGGCCAGTTTACCGCCGCCACGATGGGCGACAATGCGGGGATAAGGCCAGTTACTCATACTCGTTGTCCTGTTTCACCATCAAAAAGATGTAGCTGATTTTCCGGCAGATGCAGCCACAGCGTGCTGCCTGCCGTCGGGCGCTCCTGATGCGCCAGCCGTACCACCAGCTTCTGTTCGCCCCAGCGTCCGTGCGCCAGGTTATCTGCGCCGAGGATCTCCAGCGTGTCCATCACCAGCGGCACACCACCTTCTGCCTGCGAGCTTAGCGCTATATGTTCCGGGCGAATGCCGAGAGTCATTTTACGCCCGGCATACTGACGGTAGCCACCGTTTAGCGGTAGCACGATACCGCCGTCCAGTTCGAAATGCGTGCCTTCATTATTCACGCGGCCTGTCAGCAGGTTCATCGCCGGGCTGCCGATAAAACTCGCTACAAACAGGCTGGCGGGCTTTTCGTACACTTCCACCGGTGTGCCAATCTGTTCGGCAACGCCGCCGTTCATAACCATTACCCGCTGAGCGAGCGTCATTGCTTCAACCTGATCGTGAGTAACGTAGAGTGAAGTCGTTTTCAGCCGACGGTGCAGCTGTTGCAGTTCAAGACGCATCTGTACGCGCAGCTTGGCATCGAGGTTAGAGAGTGGCTCATCAAACAGGAACACCGCCGGATCGCGCACAATCGCGCGGCCCATCGCCACACGCTGACGCTGACCGCCGGAAAGCTCGCGCGGGCGGCGCTTAAGCAGACCGTCCAGTTCCAGAATGCGCGCCGCCTCTTTAACGCGCTCGGCAATTTGCTGCTTGCCCATGCCGCGAATTTTCAGCCCCCACGCCATGTTTTCTTCAACACTCATATGCGGATAAAGCGCGTAGTTCTGGAACACCATCGCAATCCCGCGATCTTTCGGCTCCATTTCGGTCACCCGCTGGTCGTTGATCCAGATATCGCCTTCCGTCACCCGCTCCAGCCCGGCAACCATGCGCAGCAGCGTCGATTTCCCGCAGCCAGACGGCCCGACCATCACGATAAATTCGCCATCCGCCACATCAAGGGTCAGCGGTTTAATGACCTGGGTTTTGCCATCCCAGCTTTTGGTTACTGCCTGTAATTTCAGTCCTGCCATCTTATTTCTCACTATCGACCAGGCCGCGCACGAAGGCACGCTGCATCACTAAAACAATCACTACCGGAGGGATAAGCGTTAACAACATCGCCGCCATCACTGAGTTCCATTCCGTGGTGCCTTCGCCAGTGGCGATCATCCCTTTGATCCCTGCCACGGTGGTGCCGAGATCCACGTCGGTAATAATCAACAACGGCCACAAATACTGGTTCCAGCCGTAAATAAAGGTGATCACAAACAACGCCGCCAGATTAGTTTTGGACAACGGAAAAACGATGTCGCAAAAGAAGCGCATTGGCGACGCGCCGTCGATCCGCGCGGCTTCCACCAGTTCATCCGGCAGCGTCATAAAGAACTGGCGGAACAGGAAGGTAGCGGTCGCCGAGGCCATCAGCGGCAGCGTTAAACCTGCGTAGCTGTCGAGCATCTTCAGGTTGGCGATGACTTCCACCGTCGGGAAGATACGTACTTCAACTGGCAGCATCAGGGTGATAAAAATCATCCAGAAGAAGAGGTTACGTAGCGGAAAACGAAACCAGACAATGGCGAATGCCGAGAGCATCGAGACGGTTATTTTGCCGAGCGTAATGCTGAACGCCATCACGAAGCTGTTAAGCAACATCCGCCAGAACGGCGCGCTATTCGTGCCTACCCCGTTCACCCAGATGTTGTGGATGTTTTCCAGCAGATGCGTGCCGGGGATGAGCGTCATCGGTGCGGCGTAGACTTCTTGTTTATCCAGCGTCGCCGCGACAAACGCCACGTACAGCGGGAAGAGGATCACCGCGATCCCGAGGATCAGCATGGTATGGCTGAATATCGTCAGCCACGGACGGTTCTCAATCATTGGTAACGCACCTTGCTTTCAACATAGCGGAACTGCACCACCGTCAGCACGATGACGAGGAACATCAACACCACCGACTGTGCGGCAGACGAAGCCAGATCCAGTCCGGTAAAGCCTTCGCGGTAAATCTTATAAATCAGTGTCGTGGTGGCCTGAACCGGCCCGCCGGACGTGGCGGCGTCGATCACCGGGAAGGTGTCGAAGAAGGCATACACCAGGTTCACTACCAGCAGGAAGAAACTCACCGGGGCGATAAGCGGCAGCGCAATCTTAAAGAAGCGGCGAATCGGCCCTGCACCGTCGATGGCTGCGGCTTCGATCAACGAACGGGGAATGGATTGCAGCGCGGCATAGAAGAACAGGAAGTTGTAGCTGATTTGCTTCCATACTGAGGCAAACACCACCAGAAACATTGCCTGACCGCTGTTTTGCGCGTGGTTCCAGTCGTAGCCGAACTCAGCGAGAAAATGGGTGATCAGCCCGCGACCGGGGTTAAACAGGAAGATCCACAATACGGCGGCAACGGCGGGAGCCACGGCATACGGCAGCAGCATCAAGGTTTGATAGAAACGACTGCCGCGCACGATGTACTCCACCAGCGCCGCAAAGAACAGCGATACCAGCAAACCGCTGACGGTGACAAAGGTGCTGAATTTTATCGTCGTCCAGAAGGAGTCGATATAGTAGCTGTCATGAAACAGCGCGACGAAGTTATCCAGGCCGACAAACTGGCTGGAGAAACCAAACGGATCGACGCTTTGCAGCGAGTACCACAACGCTTCGCCCGCAGGCCAGATAAAAAAGATAACGGTGATGATGAGCTGCGGCGCGACCAGCAGATAAGGCAGCCAGCGCGAGCGGAACACCGGACGGGATGATGACATAGTTAAACTCTTCGTGTTGTGTTCCCCTCACCCCAGCCCTCTCCCCTGAGGGGCGAGGGAGAAAGGCGGTGCATACTTTTCCCACCGAGCAAAGTTGCAAACCTATACGGCATTTTTCCACCACGCCGATCGGTCCCCTCTCCCTTAGGGAGAGGGTTAGGGTGAGGGGTAAAGCTCGAATTAAGACTTCGTCGATTTCTCAAAACGGCGCAGCAACTGATTTCCACGCTCAACGGCAGTATCCAGCGCCTGCTGTGGCGTCTTCTTACCAGTCCACACGCTCTCCAGCTCTTCATCCACAATCACGCGGATCTGCGGCATGTTGCCCAGACGCAGCCCTTTGGTGAACGGCAACGGCGGCTTATTCAGCATCTGACGCGTCGCGGTATCCGCCCCTGGGTTTTTCTCATAAAAGCCCTGCTCACGGGTCAGGTCATACGCTGCTTTGGTGATTGGCAGATAACCGGTTTTCTGATGCCACTCGGCAGCGTTTTCTGGCTTCGCGAGGAAGTCGAGGAACTTCGCCACGCCGGTATACGTTTCTTTATCTTTGCCCTGCATCACCCACAGGCTGGCCCCGCCGATAATGGCGTTTTGCGGTGCATCTTTCGCATCGGCGTCGTAAGGCATCATGCCTACGCCATAGTTAAATTTGGCGTACTCACGAATATTAGCGAGAGAACCGGAAGAGGCGGTGGTCATCGCGCAATCACCGTTATAGAACTTCTCGGTGGATTCATCCTTACGCCCGACGTAGCTGAAATCGCCCTTCTTGTTCATCTCTTCAAGCATGGCGATGTGTTTCACCTGCTCCGGCTTGTTGAACTCCAGCACCGCATCCGTGCCGTCAAAGCCGTTGTTTTTGCTGGCAAACGGCAGACCGTTCCAGGCGCTAAAGTTTTCCAGTTGGATCCAGCCCTGCCAGCCGCTGGCGTAGCCGCACTTCATACCGGAGGCTTTCAGTTTTGCAGAATAGTCCGCCAGATCCTGCCAGGTTTTCGGCGGCTGTTCCGGGTCTAATCCTGCTTTCTTGAAGGCGTCTTTGTTGTAATAGAGAACGGGGGTCGAGCTGTTAAACGGCTGGGAGAGTAAGTGGCCCGTTTTGCTGTCGGAGTAGTAACCTGAAACCGTCGGCACAAACTGCGACTCATCGAATTGAATCCCCGCCTCTTTAAACACGTCATACACCGGTTTAATGGCTTTCGACGCCATCATGGTGGCGGTGCCAACTTCATAAACCTGCAAAATAGCCGGCGCGTTGCCGGTGCGAAATGCGGCGATTCCCGCACTTAAATTCTGCTCGTAGTTGCCTTTATAGGTCGGTACAATTTTGTAATCCGGGTTTTCGGCGTTAAAACGTTGGGCCAGAGAATCCACCTCTTTACCCAGTTCCCCTTCCATAGAATGCCAGAACGGAATGGTCGTCACTGCCTGTGCATTCCCCATTAACGCCAGTCCGAGCGCCAGTGCTGAAGCTGTATAATGTAACGGTTTCATCGTTTATCTCTCTTGTTGTACCGAATGCGCGAATTCACGCGTTTTATGCTCGCGGGGTAACATGACATGCTCGAATTACAGAAAAATAACCTTTTTGTTACATTTGTAAGATAGTAAGGTGTCAGAAAGATGACAAGGCGGTGACGGTACGGGTGAGGGAAAATGGGAGATGGGGCACGGATAATGCTACGTTGGGGAAAATTAACGCGCCAGAGACTATCTGGCGCAGCGCTTACTGAACAATACTCTGCTTCAGCCGATCATTGGCGGTCTTAATCCATTCCCGGTGGTGTTTTCTATAATGTGGTCTTGAACGTTTAGCCGTATCAACCACGGCAATATACTGCTCGTTGGCTTCACGTAACCGACTCATTTTCGCCAACATTTCCGCATAGTAAATACGCGCCTGCGGGCCGGGGTAATAAGAAATCAATACTTCAAACTCGCTTTCCGCATCAGCGTATTTTTCTTGTGCGGCTAACGTTCTGGCAAATAACAAATGCCCGTCTGCCGACTGAAAATCAGGGTTATAACGCATCACATCTTCCAGCGTCTGCTGACAGGCGGCGAACTCCTGAATAGCAAACTGTGCCTGCGCCAGGCTGAGCATCATTGCCGCTTCATGGGCGAATATCCCGCTTAACGCCTGCTGATAATGGGGAACAGCTTCGTGATAACGCCCCAGACGCGCCAGTTCATTAGCCAACGCATAATGGTTTTGATTCGTCTCGGCAATCGCCAGCTCTTCGGTTAATTTGTGCAGGTGGCGTTCCGGGTTGATTTTGTCCTGCAGGCGCATCAGAAAGGTGCGCCCGTGACGGTCAGCGCCCGTTTCAGGCAGCATCACCATGACAAAATACGCCACGCAGCCAATCACCGGAAAACAGAAGATGATAAAAAACCAGTATCGCTCTTGTCCGGTACGGTAAGCGTGAATACAGCAAAGCATTTCAAACATGGCGACAACGGCATAATGCATAGGAGGGAACCTTTCCGTGGCAAATAAGTGGTCTGGTTTTAATCCTCCCGGTCAGTTGAAACAAGTCTGTATACGGACGAATAACCCGGCAGAACTTAGCTGCCGGGTTATTGATAATTTACCCGCCTAAATACGCACTTCTCACCGCTTCGTTCGCCAGTAGTGCATCACCAGTATCGGAGAGCACCACATGACCGTTTTCCAGCACGTAGCCGCGATCGGCGAGCTTTAGCGCCTGGTTGGCGTTCTGCTCGACGAGGAAGATGGTCATCCCCTGCTCGCGCAGTTGTTCGATGGTGTCGAAAATTTGCTGGATGATAATCGGCGCAAGACCGAGCGATGGCTCATCAAGCAACAACAAACGCGGGTTGCTCATCAGCGCGCGACCAATCGCCAACATCTGCTGTTCACCGCCGGACATGGTGCCTGCCCGCTGAACACGGCGCTCATGCAGACGCGGGAACAGTTCATACACCCACTTTATGCGCTCCTGAAACTGGTCGCGTTCGGCAAAAAAGCCGCCCATCGCCAGGTTCTCTTCCACCGTCATCCGCGAGAAGACGCGACGCCCTTCCGGGACAATCGCTACCGCTTCGCGCATGATTTTCGCCGTCTGCCAGTCGGTAATGTCTTTATCATCAAACACAATTCGCCCACTGGTGGCACGCGGATCGCCGCATAATGTGCCGAGCAAGGTGGTTTTCCCCGCCCCGTTTGCGCCAATGAGGGTGACAATCTCGCCCTGATTGATATGCAGGCTCACCTCATGCAGCGCCTGGATTTTGCCGTAGTGGGCGCTGACTTTGTCAAAGGACAACATGACTTTTTCCATCTTATGCCTCACCTAAATAGGCACGGATCACGTCCGGGTTATTACGGATTTGCTCCGGCGTACCGTTTGCCAGCGGCGTCCCCTGATTGACCACGTAAATTCGGTCTGAAATTCCCATCACCAGCTTCATATCGTGTTCAATCAACAAGATAGTGGTGTTGTGATGGTTACGCAGTTCGGCAATCAGCTCATCCAGTTCTTTCGTCTCTTTCGGGTTAAGACCCGCCGCCGGTTCGTCGAGCATTAAAATCTCCGGCTGCGTCACCATGCAGCGGGCGATCTCAAGACGGCGCTGGTCACCGTAGGCCAGGTTACTCGCCTGACGGTTGGCGTGTTCCAGCAAACCAATGCGCTCAAGCCAGGTCGCGGCGCGGTCGAGGGCTTCGCTCTGGGCACGACGGAAAGAAGGCGTTTTCAACAGGCCAGAGAACAGCCCGGTTTTCAGTTGCTGATGCTGTGCCACCAGCAGGTTTTCAATCACCGTCATTTCACGGAACAGACGCACATGCTGGAAGGTGCGCACCACGCCCATGCGGGCAATTTGCTGCCCCGGCAAACCTTCCAGATGCTGATCGCGCAGTAAAATGGTGCCTCCGGTGGGTTTGTAGAATCCGGTCAGGCAGTTAAAAACCGTGGTTTTTCCGGCACCGTTAGGGCCGATTAACGAGACGATCTCCTGCGGGTACAGTTCAAGATTGACGTTGTTCACCGCCAGCAGGCCGCCGAAACGCATCATCAGGCCGTTAACAGATAATAATGGCTGACTCATGCCTGCTCTCCTTTCGCTGCGCCGTTTTTCAGCTTGAGTTGCGGGCGCGTCATGGGCAGCAAGCCCTGCGGACGCCAGATCATCATCAGCACCATCAAACCACCGAGCATTAACATGCTGTATTCGTTGAAATCACGCATCAATTCGCGCGACACCACCAGCAAAATTGCCGCCAGAATCACCGCAAATTGCGAGCCCATACCGCCGAGCACCACTATCGCCAGCACGAACGCCGATTCGGCAAAGGTGAAGGATTCCGGGCTGACAAAGCCCTGGCGCGCCGCAAACAGCGTTCCGGCAAAACCGGCAAACGCGGCGCTGATGGTAAAGGCAGTCAGCTTGATACGACGCGGGCTTAAGCCCAGCGAACGGCAGGCTATCTCGTCTTCACGCAACGCTTCCCACGCGCGACCCAGCGGCATCCGCAGCAGGCGGTTAATGACAAACAGGCTTAACACCACCAGCAGCAATGCCACCAGGTAGAGGAAGATAACGCGATCGGAGGGATCGTATTTCAGGCCAAAGAAATTACTAAACGTGTCCCAGCCGCCTTCACGGGCGGTACGGCTAAACTCAAGCCCGAAGAAGGTCGGTTTTGGGATCTGGCTGATGCCATTCGGGCCGCCGGTAATTTCGGTATTATTGAGCAGCAATATGCGCACAATTTCGCCGAAACCGAGGGTAACGATCGCCAGATAGTCACCGCGCAGACGCAGCACCGGAAAGCCGAGCAGGAAGCCCGCCGCCGCTGCCATTAACCCGGCAATCGGCAGACAGGTCCAGAAGCCCAGACCGTAATAGTGATTGAGCAGCGCAAAAGTGTAAGCGCCGATGGCGTAAAAGCCGCCGTAACCGAGCACCAGCAGGCCAGAAAGCCCTACCACCACGTTCAGCCCGAGGCCGAGGATAATGTAGATCATGGTCAGGGTGGCGATATCCACCGTCCCGCGTGAGACCATAAACGGCCACGCCACCGCAAGCACCAGCAGCGCCACGAGAAACAGCTTTTGCTTCACCGTGGAGCCATCAATGGCTGGCAGAATAAACTTCGGCCCGGAAACGCTTTTCAGCCCTTTCTGGAAAGCAGGTCGCAAAAGCTGGAAGAAAAAGACCACCGCCGTGCCGATAAACACCCACTCCCAACGGACATCCGAAGCGCTGTCGACCACCAGTTTGGTGCCGTCCAGCTCCAGTTGCACGCCCATAAAGACGCCCGCCAGCACAAAAAACATCGCGGCAGAGAGCAACGCCATTGCAATATGCATCGGTTTCATACTTTCTCTACCTCCGGGCGCCCCAGAATACCGGTCGGCATCACCAGCAGCACCAGAATCAGCAGGGCGAATGAGACCACATCTTTATATTCCGTACTCAGATAGGCAGAAGAGAGCGCCTCCGCAATCCCCAGGATCAGCCCGCCAATCATCGCTCCCGGAATGCTGCCAATCCCACCGAGCACCGCAGCGGTAAAGGCTTTCATCCCGGCCATAAAGCCGATGTAGGGGTTAATCACGCCGTAGAACTGGCCGAGCAGTACTCCCGCCACCGCCGCCATCGCCGCACCAATCACAAAGGTCAGCGCAATCACCCGGTCGGTGTTGATGCCAAGCAGACTCGCCATTTTCAGATCTTCCGCGCAGGCACGACACGCGCGCCCCATGCGGGAATAGCGAATGAAAATCGTCAGCGCCAGCATGGCGAGGAAGGTGACAATCCAGATCACCGCCTGCATGGTAGTAATAGAAGCAGAGAAGTTTTCGCTATGGCCCACCACCCACTGACCGTTAAACAGGCTGGGCAGCGCCACGTCGCGCGAACCTTCGGTCAGGCTAACGTAGTTTTGCAGGAAGATGGACATACCGATTGCGGAAATAAGCGCAATCAGGCGCTTAGAGTTGCGCACCGGGCGATAGGCTACCCGTTCGATACTCCAGCCGTAGGCGCTGGCAATGACGATTGCGCCGACGAATCCCGCCGCCACCAGCAGCCAGCCGGTATCAATGCCCAGCATCATCAGCGCGGCGATGATCATAAAGGAGACGTAGCTGCCGATCATGTAAACCTCGCCGTGGGCGAAGTTGATCATGCCGATAATGCCGTAAACCATGGTGTAGCCGATGGCTATCAGCGCGTAGGTACTGCCCAGCGTGACGCCGTTAAACATCTGCTGCAAGAAATACAAAAACTGCTCAGACATAAGGTAACCTTTCTAAACCCGCCCGCATTTCACGGGCGGTGGGATTTTCACTTGGCTGCCGTGGATGAACCGTCGGCGTGCCACTGGAAGACACCAAAATCAAATCCCTTAAGATCGCCTTTTTCATCCCAGTTCAGCGGCCCAATCACGGTGTTTGCACCGTTAGCTTTTAAATCTTTCACCAGCGCCAGCGGCTCATCGCTGCCGGTACGCTCAAGGGCAGTCGCCAGAGATTGCACCGCCGCGTAGGTGATCCAGACATATGGCCCGGATGGATCTTTCTTGTCTGCTTTCAGCGCATCAACGATGCCCTGGTTTGCAGGATCCTGGTCATAGCGTTTTGGCATAGTGACCAACATGCCTTCGGCAGCATCACCGGCAATATTCGACAATGATGCGTTACCCACACCTTCCGGCCCCATAAACTGAGTTTTCAGGCCAACGGAACGGGCCTGGCGCAGCATCTGGCCCATTTCCGGGTAGTAACCGCCGTAGTAAACGAAGTCGATGTTTTCTTTTTTCAGGCGGGCGATCAGTGCGGAGAAATCTTTCTCGCCAGCGGTAATGCCGTCGAAGAAGACGACGTTGGCGTTAGCCGCTTTCAGCCCGTCCTGCACCGAACGTGCCAGCCCTTCGCCATACTGTTGTTTGTCGTGAATGATGGCGATGCGCTGGGGCTTCACCGTCTCAAGAATGTATTTTGCCGCCGTTGGCCCCTGGGAAGAGTCCAGCCCGGCAGTACGCATGATGTGTTGATAACCGCGTTGGGTCAGCTCCGGGTTGGTCGCTCCCGGCGAGATCATCAGAATACCTTCGTCTTCGTAGATATCTGATGCAGGTTGGGTAGAAGAAGAACACAGATGACCAATAACATATTTAATGCCGTCGTTAACGATTTTGTTGGCGACCGCAACGGCTTGTTTCGGGTCGCAGGCGTCGTCATATTCCACGCCAACCAGCTTATCGCCTTTAATTCCCCCTTTGGCATTAATGTCTTTAATTGCCTGACGCGCGCCGTTAAATTCCATATCGCCCCACTGGGCAATCGGGCCGGACATCGCGCCGACAACGGCAACCTTAATATCGTCAGCCATAGCAGTGTGTGAAATTGCCAGTGCAATCATCCCTGCGATGATAGTTTTCGCATTCCGTTTCATTATTCAAAATCCCCACTCGTAATGTTGTGCTGCTTTGTTTTTATGTATTCAAAAATCAGACTGTTCTTTTTTTATACTGCACTGTTTTTACCTGTCTGATTAAGGGTTTAGCACAGTATATTGTGATAATAGCGATTAAAATCCCTATTTTTCAGTCGATTAAGAACAGATAATATTCTGAATATGTTGATAGATAAACAGAAAAAAGCGCCTTTGTCAGCATAAAATAACGGCACAAAGGGCGGAATAATTCACTACCATTCAGGGGATTATGCTGGACATTTTTCATTCTCTAATGTTTTAACTTTGTAATTATTGCTGAAAAAAAATTAATCACCTGCCAAAAGAAATAAAAAAGAGAAAGCCTCCGATTAAATTATTTCGTTACACTGGTTCCACTTTTGTGATTTACACGGGTTCCCCATGAAGCTGACCATCATTCGATTAGAAAACTTTAGCGACCAGGACCGGATTGACCTGCAAAAGATCTGGCCGGAGTATTCCCCTTCCTCTTTACAGGTTGACGATAACCACCGTATTTACGCCGCGCGTTTTAACGAGCGCCTGCTCGCTGCCGTGCGGGTGACCTTAAGCGGCACCGAGGGGGCACTGGATTCCCTGCGCGTGCGGGAAGTCACCCGGCGTCGCGGTGTGGGGCAATATCTGCTGGAAGAGGTTTTGCGTAACAATCCTGGCGTTTCAGGCTGGTGGATGGCGGATGCTGGCGTGGAAGATCGCAGCGTAATGACAGCGTTTATGCAGGCACTGGGGTTTACGGCACAACAGGGCGGCTGGGAGAAGCGTTAATCGTCAAGTTTGATTTCAAAAGTGATGACCAACGAGAAATTGCCTGATGCGCTACGCTTATCAGGCCTACATGTGTGTTGCAATTTACTGATTTATTTGGATCTTGTAGGCCGGATAAGGCGTTTACGCCGCATCCGGCATGAAGCAACGTACTCGATATTAGCAATTTGGCGGCAACCCAAAGTTGCCGATTAACAATTACTTCGCATCGGTCGCCGTGCCGTTGGCGTGCCAGTCAAATACACCGAACTCAAAGCCTTTCAGGTCGCCTTTCTCATCCCAGGTCAGCGGCCCCATCACGGTATCAACCGAGTTCGCTTTCAGGTATTTGGCAATCTCCGCCGGATCGTCAGACTGATTCAGGCCCGCCTGCAAAGATTGCAGCGCGGCGTAGGTGGTCCAGACGAACGCGCCGCTTGGATCCTGTTTTTTCGCTTTGATCGCGTCAACAATTGGTTTGTTTGCCGGAACCTGGTCGTAGTTCTTCGGCTTGGTTACCAGCAGCCCTTCCGCTGACTCACCTGCAATGTTAGACAGCGAGACGTTAGCCACACCTTCCGGCCCCATAAACTGAGTTTTCAGCCCTGCCGCGCGTGCCTGACGCAGGATTTGTCCCATTTCCGGGTGATAACCGCCGTAGTAAACGAAGTCGATATTCTCTTTCTTCAGACGCGCCACCAGCGTTGAGAAATCTTTTTCCCCGGCGGTGATACCATCAAAGAACACCACGTTAGCATTGCCTTTCTTCAGGCCGTCCTGAACCGCACGCGCCAGACCTTCACCGTACTGTTGTTTGTCGTGGACGATAGCAATACGCTGCGGTTTCACTTTCTCAAGAATATATTTCGCCGCCGTTGGTCCCTGGTCGGAGTCCAGGCCGGTGGTGCGCATAACCAACTTATAGCCGCGCGCGGTCAGTTCTGGCGCGGTTGCCGCTGGGGTGATCATTAAAATGCCTTCGTCTTCGTAGATGTCAGACGCAGGCTGCGTTGATGAAGAGCAGAGGTGACCAATCACGTATTTAATGCCGTCGTTAACGACCTTGTTCGCCACCGCAACCGCCTGTTTCGGATCACAGGCATCGTCATATTTTACGATTTGCAGTTTATTGCCTTTGATACCACCTTTAGCATTGATATCCGCAACCGCCT
This sequence comes from Escherichia sp. E1V33, assembly GCF_004211955.1. GTDB lineage: Bacteria > Pseudomonadota > Gammaproteobacteria > Enterobacterales > Enterobacteriaceae > Escherichia. The sequence continues at coordinate 89,347 of NZ_RHJI01000001.1, read as the reverse complement.
GTTCTGCGCCAGTAAACTCCTGGTCACCGTACTGGGCCACCGGACCGGACATCGCGCCCACGACCGCAACTTTAATATCTTCTGCCAGAGCCATATTGCTGAATGCCAGCGCGATACATCCTGCCAGTAACGCTTTACCCTTCATGTTCATCCTGAGAATCCCCATTCTTCTGGTTATTACGTGTGTTGTGATGTTGTTGTTCAGCACTTTATTTCGTTTTATGCATGACTACCCGTGCTTTAGCAGCATACTCTGCTAAAACATACCCGATTTTTATGATATTGGAATAGCTATTTTGACAGTTTATTAACAATCTGCGTGGGGATTGACGTTTTGCCGGAGGCGGGAATTGATTATTGCAGTGGCCTAAAAAACAAAAACCCCGGACTCTCATCCAGGGTTCTCTGCTTAACAGCGGAAATTACGCTTCAATCGCGGCGCGCAGTTTTTTCATCGCATTCTTTTCCAGCTGGCGCACACGCTCAGCGGAAACACCGTAACGGTCAGCCAGTTCCTGCAACGTGGACTTGTTGTCTTCGTCCAGCCAGCGCGCACGGATGATATCCTGGCTGCGTTCGTCCAGGCCCTGCATCGCGTCGGTCAGACGGTTTGCCGCCTGCTCTTCCCAGTTATCATCTTCAATGCCGTCAGCAAAGTTAGATGATTTATCCTGCAGATAGAGCACCGGTGCCATCGGCTGGCTGTCGGAATCGTCGTCGGAAGACAGGTCAAAGGTCATGTCCTGTGCCGCCATACGTGATTCCATCTCACGTACGTCTTTGCTGGTTACACCCAGTTCACGGGCCACCATTTCGACTTCATCCTGGTTAAACCAGCCCAGACGCTGCTTGGTTTTACGCAGGTTGAAGAACAGTTTGCGTTGCGCTTTGGTGGTCGCAACTTTGACGATACGCCAGTTACGCAGAACGTATTCGTGGATCTCTGCTTTGATCCAGTGAACGGCGAAGGAGACCAGGCGCACACCCACTTCCGGGTTAAAACGGCGCACTGCTTTCATCAGGCCGATGTTACCTTCCTGAATCAAATCCGCCTGTGGCAGGCCATAGCCCGCATAATTACGAGCAATATGAACAACAAACCGCAGGTGAGACAGGATCAGCGTTTTAGCTGCTTCCAGATCGCCATGGTAATGCAGCTTTTCAGCCAGCGCCCGCTCCTCGTCAGCCGACAACATCGGCCACGCGTTAGCTGCCCGGATGTAGGAATCCAGGTTGCCAACAGGGGCTAAAGCTAAACTTTGCATTTTGTCAGTCATTCAAATCCTCTCAATCGATATCTTCTGGCGCCTCAGTGGTAGCAACAACTGTGCCAGAGCTTAAGAGCAATGAGGTTATCATTCACTGTTTTATCAGACCGTGATTTTATCCACAAGTTCAATGCAACGCTGTGAATAAATTACGCACAAAATGTGACATAGAGATGAAATACCGGGAAGAGACAACGGGGTCTCTTTCCCTGCTACGGAACCCATTGCAGGGAAAGAGTATAACACGCTTTTATTATTCAGGCGTAAAATGGCGTAAATGTTGTACCGTGGCAAGCCAAGCTGCCACCCAGCCAATCATCGAACACACCAGCAGCAAAAGCAGACATTCATCGAACGATAAGCCATTGATATCAAACTTCGTTCCGAAAACCTGCGCCACTTCCGCCACCGCTGATGACAAACGTAGTACCAGAATTTCTGACAAAATTAATGACAGCAATGCGCCAGAAAATCCCAACAGCGCGCCGCCGTACAGGAATGGGCGAAGGATGAAACCATCCGTCGCACCAATCAGTTTCTGCACGTTAATGGAGTCACGGCGAGCAAATATGCTCAGACGCACACTGTTGCCGATGACGAGGAATACTGCCGCCACCATCAATACGCCAATCATCGCCGAAACGCGCCCGACCAGCCCGGTTAACGCCGCCAGACGGGCAAACCAGCTGTCATCCATCCGCACTTCATCAATGCCGTTAATCTGGGTGATACGGTCGCGCAGCGTATTCAGTGATTCCGTTCCCTGAAAATCGAGTTTCGGGATCACCACCGCTACTGCCGGAAGCGGGTTTTCCTCCAGCATATCCAGCGCACCACCAAAACCAGACCAGTTACGGAACTCGCCCAGTGCGTCTTCACGAGAAAGATAATTCACTTTCTCCACGCCCTGCTCGGCCTGTAGCTGCGCCACCACGCCCGCAGCGGCGTCATCATCCAGCGTTTTTTGCAGATAAACGGTAATTTGCGGTGACGGATAATATTGCGTCGCCGCCTGGTTAACGTTTTTGTACACCATATAGCAGACGCTGGGCAGCGTCAGGGAGATGGCGATGACCATCACGGTTAAAAACGTGGCGAACGGTTTGCTTTTCAGATCCTGCAAAGCGCCGTGGAACGCATAGCGTACCTGTTCGTTGAAAACGTTAGTTTTGCGATTTGCCGGTTTTGGCGAAGACTTCGCGCGTTTCGGCGCGTTACGACCACCGTCGCCAGAGCCGCCAGCCGATTTACGGAAGCGATCAAGACGCCCGCCAAACTGCCGGATATGATTGATTGCATCGCGCTTATTCATGGCCCACGCCTCCATGCAAGTGACCATCGCTCAGAGTGAGCATGCGATAGGAACGTCGTGAAATCAGGTTGATGTCGTGCGTTGCCATCAATACTGTTACCCCAACGCGATTAAACTCTTCAAACAGACGTAAAATCCCTTCTGACAGCGCATCATCCAGGTTACCGGTCGGTTCGTCCGCCAGCAGTACCGCAGGTTTGTTCACCACCGCGCGGGCAATGCCAACGCGCTGCTGTTCACCGCCAGAAAGCTGTATCGGAAAGTTTTTCGCTTTGTCCAGTAGCCCGACTTTGTCCAGCGCAGCAGAAACGCGGCGACGAATATCGTCACCGCTGGCACCGGCGATAATCAGCGGGATCGCCACGTTATCGTAGACAGTACGGTCCATCAGTAGATGGTGATCCTGGAAAATCATGCCGATCTGGCGACGCAAAAACGGAACTTCACGGTTTTTCAGACGCGTGATGTCATGGCCGCTAAACCAGATTTTCCCGGCGCTGGGCCGCTCAATCCCACAGATCAGCTTCAGGAGGGTACTTTTCCCTGCGCCGGAATGGCCGGTCAGAAACGCCATCTCACCCGGCTGCATATGGAACGTAACGCCCTGCAGCGCCTGTCTCCCACCGAGATAAGCCTTGCTGACATGTTCAAAGCGAATCATTGTTAATCCTCTCGGGCAAAAAGTGCCTCTATAAAGTCGTCCGCTTTAAACGGACGCAAATCCTCAATACGTTCGCCGACACCAATATAGCGGATAGGAATACCAAACTGGTCAGCCACCGAGAAAATTACCCCGCCTTTCGCTGTGCCGTCCAGTTTCGTTAGCGTGATGCCGGTTAAGCCAACCGCTTCGTGGAACAGTTTGGCCTGGCTTACCGCATTCTGCCCGGTGCTGGCGTCGATAGTCAGCATAACCTCATGCGGCGCATCTTCATCGAGTTTCTTCATCACGCGGACGATTTTTTTCAGCTCTTCCATCAGGTGCGATTTGTTCTGCAGGCGTCCGGCGGTATCGGCAATCAGGACGTCAACATTACGCGCCTTCGCAGCCTGAATCGCGTCGAAGATAACAGAGGCGGAATCCGCACCAGTATGCTGGGCAATCACCGGGATATTGTTACGCTGGCCCCAGACCTGCAACTGCTCAACCGCTGCCGCACGGAAAGTATCGCCCGCCGCCAGCATGACCGATTTACCTTGCTGCTCAAACTGACGCGCCAGCTTACCAATCGTCGTGGTTTTCCCCACTCCGTTGACGCCTACCATCAGGATCACGAACGGCGCTTTGCCTTCGACGTTAAGCGGTTCATCGACTTTCGCCAGAATCTCGCCCATCTCTTCTTTCAGCAGGCCATAGAGCGCCTCGGCATCACGAAGCTGCTTGCGGGATGCGCCTTCTGTCAGGTTGGTGATGATTTTACGCGTGGTTTCCACGCCCACATCGGCGATCAACAGCTGTTCTTCCAGCTCTTCAAACAGATCATCGTCGATTTTTTTACCGCGGAACAGGCTGATAAATCCGGAACCGAGGTTTTCTTTAGTTTTTAACAGGCTGCGTTTCAGGCGCGCGAAGAAACCTTCTTTGGTCGGTTTTTCCTGCTCCTGAGCGATTTCTTCCACCGGCTGCTCTTCTTTTGCCGGAGAAACCACCATTACCGCCTCTTCTGCCGCCAGCGCCTGTGCTTCCAGCTCTTCGTCGGTGATTTCTTCTTTAGCCGCTTCTTCTTGCGCCGCTTCGACAATCTCCACGGTTTCCGCTTCAGCCTGCCACTCTTCTGGCGAAACCTCTTCGGCGTTGACCTCTTCCGGCAACGGCAGCTCTTCACGCTCAATAGCCACTGGCTCCGGCGTAACTTCAGGTTCAACTACCGGTGCTGGCGATTCTTCCACTACGGGTTCTGGCAGCGCACTGACTTCCGCTTCGATAACAGCTTCAGGCTGCACTTTCTCGCTTTCGGCAACCTGTTCCGTTACTTCCACCACTTCGGCAGCAAAAGTTTCCGCCTCGGCTTCAGTATGGGCCTGCGGCAACTCCTCAACAGGTTGTTCAGCAAGCTTCGCAGGCTCTTCTGCCTGGACAGTTTCTTCTACAACCGGTTGATCGTTCTGGACTTCTGTCTCTTTTTCCGGGGTCTGCTCTTTTTGACCAAAGCCCAGCCAGGAAAAAAAGCCACGTTTTTTTTCTTTCGCCATCTGCGACTACACTCCTCGCTGTTGCTTCATGGCACAGCGTTAACGCTATGTACATAGCAGCTAAAAAAATGATGAAATAGTCTATCACTTAACTGAATACACATCACCGCCTGCAATTATGTGTTATCTGGCGGATTGAGCAATTTATCATGAAAAAACCGAATCATTCCGGTAGCGGCCAAATCCGCATTATTGGCGGGCAGTGGCGAGGCCGTAAACTCCCGGTTCCGGACAGCCCAGGCCTGCGCCCCACCACCGATCGCGTGCGCGAAACGTTATTTAACTGGCTGGCTCCGGTTATCGTCGATGCGCAATGTCTGGATTGCTTCGCCGGTAGCGGCGCGCTGGGGCTGGAAGCCTTGTCACGCTACGCTGCGGGCGCCACGCTGATTGAGATGGATCGCGCGGTGCATCAGCAATTAATCAAGAATCTGGCAACCCTGAAAGCAGATAATGCGCGGGTGGTTAACAGTAATGCAATGTCATTCCTGGCGCAAAAAGGCACACCGCATAATATCGTGTTTGTCGATCCACCATTCCGCCGAGGCTTGTTGGAAGAAACCATTAATTTACTGGAAGAGAACGGCTGGCTGGCTGACGAAGCCTGGATATATGTCGAGAGCGAAGTAGAAAATGGCCTGCCTACTGTTCCGGCAAACTGGGCGTTATATCGGGAGAAAGTGGCGGGTCAAGTTGCTTATCGCTTGTATCAGCGTGAAACACAAGGAGAAAGTGATGCTGATTAATATTGGACGTTTGTTAATGCTTTGCGTATGGGGATTTTTAATCCTCAATCTTGTTCAGCCATTTCCGCGACCACTGAATATTTTCGTTAACGTGGCGCTGATTTTTACGGTGCTGATGCATGGTTTGCAACTGGCATTACTGAAATCCACCTTACCGAAAGATGGCCCGCAGATGACCACCGCCGAAAAGGTGCGTATTTTCCTTTTCGGCGTGTTTGAACTGCTGGTCTGGCAGAAGAAATTCAAGGTCAAAAAATAACCTTATTGTTCGCCAACAAAGCTGACAAATCGCGTGCCTTTATAGCTCAGCGTACCTTTATCCCCCACTGTCAGGGCATGGTATTGCTGGGCATCCAGACGGAACGTCTGCTCCAGTCCGCCGCTTTGCGGTTTGAAGCTTGCCTCATAGCGCATACTGGTGCCAGCCGGAGTCACTTCCTGCTGGCGCGAACGGCGATCGTTAATTGGTTTTTCCCGCTTGTTACTCACCACCACCAGCTTTTGCTGGAGCGGTGCCATATCATTATCAGCTTTTTCCCGCCGCTGCTGCATAAAGCGAAACGATGCAGCGACAACAATTAAACCAATGATAACAATAAAGAAAAGAGGTGGTTTACTCATCTTTGTACCTTATCGGAAAATGCGGAAATAAGCATACCCTGCCCGTTATGGTGTTGTCATCTGTCCACCCTCGCCACTAAACTGAATAGCAAGACTGTAGGCATTCCGCTTACTAAATAATAACGAATTCAAGGAACTAAGATGCTTTGGTCGTTTATCGCTGTCTGTCTTTCCGCATGGCTATCTGTGGATGCCTCCTATCGTGGTTCAACCTGGCAACGCTGGGTGTTTAAACCGTTAACTCTTCTTCTCCTGCTATTGCTGGCCTGGCAAGCGCCGATGTTCGACGCCATTAGCTATCTGGTGCTGGCAGGGCTATGTGCGTCGCTGCTGGGCGATGCGCTAACGCTATTACCACGTCAGCGTCTGATGTACGCCATTGGCGCATTTTTCCTCTCGCACCTGCTGTACACCATCTATTTTGCCAGCCAGATGACGCTCTCTTTCTTCTGGCCGTTGCCGCTGGTGCTGCTGGTACTGGGCGCGCTGTTGCTGGCCATTATCTGGACGCGCCTGGAAGAGTTACGCTGGCCCATTTGTACCTTTGTCGGGATGACGCTGGTGATGGTGTGGCTGGCAGGAGAATTGTGGTTCTTCCGCCCGACCGCTCCGGCCCTTTCTGCGTTTGTCGGTGCTTCGTTACTGTTTATCAGTAACTTTGTCTGGCTGGGTAGTCACTATCGCCGCCGCTTCCGGGCCGATAACGCCATTGCCGCAGCTTGTTACTTTGCCGGTCACTTCCTCATCGTCCGCTCGCTGTATCTCTGATAAAACTTGACTCTGGAGTCGACTCCAGAGTGTATCCTTCGGTTAATGAGAAAAACTTAACCGGAGGATGCCATGTCGACTCCTGACAATCACGGCAAGAAAGCACCTCAATTTGCCGCGTTCAAACCGCTAACCACGGTACAAAACGCTAACGACTGTTGCTGCGACGGCGCATGTTCCAGCACGCCAACTCTCTCTGAAAACGTCTCCGGCACCCGCTATAGCTGGAAAGTTAGCGGCATGGACTGCGCCGCCTGTGCGCGCAAAGTGGAAAATGCCGTGCGCCAGCTTTCTGGCGTAAATCAGGTGCAAGTGTTGTTCGCCACCGAGAAACTGGTGGTTGATGCCGACACTGACATCCGTGCACAAGTTGAATCTGCGGTGCAAAAAGCAGGCTATTCCCTGCGCGATGAACAGGCCGCCGACGAACCGCAAGCATCGCGCCTGAAAGAGAATCTGCCGCTGATTACGCTTATCGTGATGATGGCAATCAGCTGGGGACTGGAGCAATTTAATCATCCGTTCGGTCAACTGGCATTTATCGCCACCACGCTGGTTGGGCTGTACCCGATTGCTCGTCAGGCATTACGGCTGATCAAATCCGGCAGTTACTTTGCCATTGAAACATTAATGAGCGTAGCCGCCATTGGCGCACTGTTTATTGGCGCAACGGCAGAAGCCGCGATGGTATTGCTGTTGTTTTTGATTGGCGAACGACTGGAAGGCTGGGCTGCCAGCCGCGCGCGTCAGGGCGTCAGCGCGTTGATGGCGCTGAAACCAGAAACCGCTACGCGTTTACGTAACGGTGAGCGTGAAGAGGTGGCGATTAACAGCCTGCGTCCGGGCGATGTGATTGAAGTTGCGGCAGGCGGGCGTTTGCCTGCTGACGGTAAACTGCTCTCGCCCTTTGCCAGCTTTGATGAAAGCGCCCTGACCGGCGAATCCATTCCGGTGGAGCGCGCGACGGGCGATAAAGTTCCTGCAGGCGCCACCAGCGCAGACCGTCTGGTGACGCTGGAAGTATTGTCAGAACCGGGTGCCAGCGCCATTGACCGCATTCTGAAACTGATCGAAGAGGCCGAAGAGCGCCGCGCACCGATTGAGCGGTTTATCGACCGTTTCAGCCGTATCTACACGCCAGCGATTATGGCCGTCGCTCTACTGGTGACACTGGTTCCACCGCTGCTGTTTGCCGCAAGCTGGCAAGAGTGGATTTATAAAGGCCTGACGCTGCTGCTGATTGGCTGCCCGTGTGCGTTAGTTATCTCAACACCTGCGGCGATTACCTCCGGGCTGGCAGCAGCTGCACGTCGTGGGGCGTTGATTAAAGGCGGTGCGGCGCTGGAGCAGCTGGGTCGTGTTACCCAGGTGGCGTTTGATAAAACCGGTACGCTGACTGTTGGCAAACCGCGCGTCACCGCGATTCATCCGGCAACGGGTATTAGCGAATCTGAACTGCTGACACTGGCGGCGGCGGTAGAACAAGGGGCAACGCATCCGCTGGCCCAGGCCATCGTGCGCGAAGCACAGGTCGCTGCACTAAACATTCCCGCCGCCGAATCACAGCGGGCGCTGGTCGGGTCTGGCATTGAAGCGCAGGTTAACGGTGAGCGCGTATTGATTTGCGCTGCTGGTAAACATCCCGCTGATGCATTTGCTGGTTTAATTAACGAACTGGAAAGCGCAGGGCAAACGGTAGTGCTGGTCGTACGTAACGATGATGTGCTGGGTGTCATTGCATTGCAGGATACTCTGCGCGCCGATGCCGCAACTGCCATCAGTGAACTGAACGCGCTGGGCGTCAAAGGAGTGATCCTCACCGGCGATAATCCACGCGCCGCGGCGGCAATCGCCGGAGAATTGGGGCTGGAATTTAAAGCGGGCCTATTGCCGGAAGATAAAGTCAAAGCGGTGACCGAGCTGAATCAACACGCACCGCTGGCGATGGTCGGCGACGGTATTAACGACGCGCCAGCGATGAAAGCTGCCGCCATTGGGATTGCAATGGGTAGCGGCACAGACGTCGCACTGGAAACCGCCGACGCGGCATTAACCCATAACCACCTGCGCGGTCTGGTGCAAATGGTTGAACTGGCGCGCGCCACTCACGCTAATATCCGTCAGAACATCACTATTGCACTGGGGCTGAAAGGGGTCTTCCTCGTCACGACGCTGTTGGGGATGACCGGACTGTGGCTGGCGGTGCTGGCAGATACGGGTGCGACGGTGCTGGTGACGGCGAATGCGTTAAGGTTGTTGCGCAGGAAGTAAAGGTGTTGCCTGATAGCCTCTGGCTATCAGGCTTAGTGCTGAGGCGGGAACGGCGGCATGGTCAGGAAAGCATAATAAAGCGCTAACATCAGAATGACGGAGATAACACAACATGTAGCAACCAGGCGGGACGTGAATGATGGCCTTTTGAACATCAACCACAGGGCATAAGCAAGCCCGACGCCGTTAAGTAAAGGTAAAAAAATCATTAGCCAGAGCCAACCACAGGCAAGTACCCCCAGCCATCCCCCCACGGCGATTAAAACAGGCATCAGCCAATTGGGGGCGAACATCGCGAACAATCCCAGCAATCCCAGGCAAACAGGAATTAAATAATCCATTTGTGTATTCCATTACACTAGCTTGCCGGATGCGGCGTGAACGCCTTATCCGTCCTACAAACCGGTTTCAAGCAGCAACATTGAGTTCGATCGGTCCCCTCGCCCCTCTGGGGAGAGGGTTAGGGGAACAGTCCGTGATCCACCTTAACCACCTTTACGAATCAAATAGCGATAAGGCAATCCATCCGTCTCTTTGGCCACCAGTTCGTGCTCCATAAAGGTACAAAACCCAGGGATATCGCGGGTCGTCGCCGGATCGTCAGCAATAATCAGCAACGTTTCACCAGGCTGCATATTGCGCACGGTTTTGCGCACCATCATTACTGGTTCCGGGCAGCGCAGGCCAAGTGCGTCGAGTGTGTGGTCAGGGCTGGAAAAGAGATCGGTCATTTTCTTCTCATCACATAAAAAAACGGCGCTAGTTTACGCCCTGTGAGTCCGTAAGCAAACCAGGTTAACGATTGCGTGAAAATTAACCATTGCATTGTCAACGTAAAGCAGTATCATGCGGCGGCTCGAAAAAAGGGTAAGCACGTATAAAATAGCGTGTCGCACGTATTGGGTTCCCTCACCCCAATGGTTAATCAAAAAGGTACAATATGAACGTTTTCTCGCAAACTCAACGCTATAAGGCGTTGTTCTGGTTATCGTTATTTCATCTACTGGTGATCACCTCCAGTAACTATCTGGTTCAGCTTCCCGTCTCCATTTTTGGTTTTCATACCACCTGGGGCGCGTTTAGCTTTCCATTTATTTTTCTTGCTACCGACCTGACCGTGCGTATTTTTGGCGCACCGCTGGCTCGTCGTATTATCTTCGCGGTGATGATCCCTGCGTTGCTGATCTCCTACGTCATCTCGTCGCTATTCTATATGGGTTCCTGGCAGGGATTCGGCGCTCTCGCCCACTTCAACCTGTTTGTCGCCCGTATTGCCACCGCCAGTTTCATGGCCTACGCGCTGGGACAGATCCTCGACGTGCACGTTTTTAACCGCCTGCGCCAGAATCGCCGCTGGTGGCTGGCACCGACGGCTTCCACACTGTTCGGTAACGTCAGTGACACGCTGGCCTTCTTCTTCATTGCGTTCTGGCGCAGTCCGGATGCCTTTATGGCCGAACACTGGATGGAAATCGCGCTGGTTGATTACTGTTTCAAAGTGTTAATCAGTATCGTTTTCTTCCTGCCAATGTATGGCGTATTACTCAATATGTTATTGAAAAGACTGGCAGATAAATCTGAAATCAACGCTTTGCAGGCGAGTTAAAGGTTCGTTATCGGAGTTGTGATAAGATGGATGAATGAGCCGTTATGGCCGTTTATCAAAAGGAAGATGTCAATGCGCAATCTGGTTAAATATGTCGGAATTGGCCTGCTGGTTATGGGGCTTGCGGCCTGTGATGATAAAGACACTAACGCTACAGCGGAAGGTACAGTCGCGGAAAGTAACGCTACCGTGAATACCGTCAACCTGCTTGATGGCAAGTTAAGCTTCTCGCTGCCAGCGGATATGACCGACCAGAGCGGTAAGCTGGGGACACAGGCCAATAACATGCACGTCTGGTCCGACGCCACCGGGCAGAAAGCAGTCATCGTCATCATGGGCGATGATCCGAAAGAAGACCTGGCTGTGCTGGCGAAGCGTCTGGAAGATCAGCAACGTAGCCGCGATCCACAGCTGCAAGTGGTAACCAATAAAGCCATTGAGCTGAAAGGTCACAAAATGCAGCAGTTAGACAGCGTTATCTCTGCGAAAGGCCAGACGGCGTACTCTTCCGTCATTCTGGGTAACGTGGGCAACCAACTGCTGACGATGCAAATCACACTGCCTGCTGACGATCAGCAAAAAGCGCAGACCACCGCAGAAAACATCATTAATACGCTGGTTATTCAGTGATTTTAAGATGACGAGACGGCCTCAGGTGCTTCCACCGGAGGCCGTTTTTTTAACCGCCAGGTCAGCAATAACGCGATTGCTACCAGTCCCGCCGCCGCCAGATAAATCACCGGTACGCCCGCCCAACTCATCACCAGCCCTGCCAGTGGTCCGGTCACGCCCAGCGATAAATCCATAAATACGGTGTAGGTTGCCAGCGCCGCCCCCTGATTTTGCTGCGGAACCGCTTTTACCGCCACTACGCCCAATGCCGGGAACACCAGCGAAAACCCTGCCCCCGCCAGTAAGACGCCGATTTTCGCCATCCACGGCATAGTCGCCACGCCAACCAGTAGCAGGCCGATAATCTCAACGCTAAAGCAGAGCATCGCCACATTTAAGCCGCCGATACGATTTATGCCGTTAGGGAATAACAATCGCGTTCCGACAAACGCACAGCTAAACAGCGTCAGCGCAAAAGCCGCACCGTCCCAACCTTTAGCGTCATAAAACAGCGTGATAAAGGTGGCGATAACGCCAAATCCGGCAGAAGCCAACGCCAGCGCCATGCCGTATAACCAGACACGCCCGAGCACCGCGCGAAACGGCAGCGGTTTGCCTTTGCTGGCTTTCACCGTTGGACGCGGTATAGCCAACAAAATTGCCACCAGCGCCACGCCCATGATGATTAACGCTAACGCCTGCAAGCCGCCCCAGTGATAAAACACGACACCTAACGGCGCACCCATCGCCATCGCCCCATAAGTGACAATACCGTTCCACGAAATCACCCGTCCGATATGCAGCGAGCCAACCACGCCAACGCCCCACAGGGTCGATCCCGTTCCGGCAAAACTTTGCCCAATCCCAAGGATGACGCGTCCCAGGCAAAGTAATAACAGGCTGATAATTGGCAGACTGGCGGTTAACCCAGCACTCAGATACCCCAGGCCGCTCAAAAAGCAGCCGCACAAACCGAAGACGACAATCTTTTTGGGCCCCAGTAAATCGGCATAACGTCCGGCATGAGGGCGGCTCAGCAAGGTGGCGAAATATTGCAGACTGATAACTAACCCTGCCCAGAAGGCGCTAAAGCCCATCACATCATGGACATAGCCCGGCAGCACAGCGAGCGGTAACCCAATGGTCAGATAGCTGGCAAAGTTAAACATGACAATGGAGACAATGCGCAAATTCAGGCGCAATCCGTTAAGCGCCGGTTCGGCAACGGGTACGGGCATGAGGATCACCACATTTTTACAACAGTGTTTCATTTTTACCACGTGGTGGCGTGAAAATCAGCAGGAAAAATCAGAATATTGCTGGCGTGACTCCCGCTACACTTAATACAAAAAGTCACAAGGAAGCCCCAATGGAAACCCCTCAACCCGATAAAACGGGCATGCATATTCTACTCAAGCTGGCTTCACTGGTAGTGATCCTTGCGGGGATTCACGCAGCGGCAGATATCATTGTTCAATTGTTACTGGCGCTGTTTTTTGCCATCGTCCTCAACCCACTGGTCACCTGGTTTATTCGTCGCGGAGTTCAGCGTCCCGTTGCCATTACGATTGTGGTCGTAGTGATGCTGATTGCGCTTACTGCGCTGGTCGGTGTGCTGGCGGCATCATTTAACGAATTCATCTCTATGCTGCCGAAGTTTAATAAGGAGCTAACGCGCAAGCTTTTTAAATTGCAGGAAATGCTGCCTTTTCTTAATTTGCATATGTCGCCGGAACGAATGCTGCAGCGGATGGATTCAGAAAAAGTGGTTACCTTCACCACCGCATTAATGACCGGGCTTTCCGGGGCAATGGCGAGCGTACTTCTGCTGGTGATGACCGTTGTTTTTATGCTGTTTGAAGTACGCCACGTCCCTTACAAAATGCGCTTTGCGTTGAATAACCCACAGATTCATATCGCCGGATTACACCGCGCATTAAAAGGCGTTTCGCACTATCTGGCATTAAAAACGCTGCTAAGTTTATGGACGGGCGTTATCGTCTGGCTGGGGCTGGCGCTGATGGGCGTACAGTTTGCGCTAATGTGGGCAGTGCTGGCGTTTTTACTCAACTACGTCCCCAATATCGGCGCGGTGATCTCCGCCGTGCCGCCAATGATCCAGGTGTTGCTGTTTAATGGCGTTTACGAATGTATTCTGGTCGGTGCGCTGTTTTTAGTTGTCCATATGGTCATCGGCAATATTTTAGAACCACGGATGATGGGCCATCGCCTGGGGATGTCCACGCTGGTGGTATTTCTTTCGTTGTTAGTTTGGGGATGGCTGCTCGGTCCGGTAGGAATGCTACTCTCGGTGCCATTAACCAGCGTCTGTAAAATCTGGATGGAAACCACGAAAGGCGGTAGCAAACTGGCGATTTTATTGGGACCAGGCAGACCGAAAAGTCGGTTACCGGGATAATAGCGCCTCCTTATCAGGCAATGGTCACCGTTTATCTAACGGTGGCCATTTGATTTGAGAAAATGATGAAATATTATTCATAAAATTAATTTATAAAAACCACTCCCTAAGTCAAATATATATAAACACGGAATAACTATTAAATTTCTATCCCAGAGAATGCACTGATTACATTGTGTTATTTTTATTGCCTCATTTTTCTCACTCACTTATAGTTGGTCCCCGCTGGCAGTAAGTTAGTCATCTCAAAATGTTTTTTGTTCTGATATGCACTTACTGACTTATCTCATAAGTAAATTTTTCGCTAAATAAAGAAGAGTGATACCAGCAATTACAGTTAAATCCTGCTTTACTCGTAAAAACAATACCTTAATGGGGTTCTAATGAAACACTACATGAAATGGTTTGCTGCTATTGCTGTTGTGGGCGCTTTAGCGGGTTGTGCGCGTACTGCGCCAATTGATCAAGTTCACTCAACCGTCAGCGCCGGTCATACCCAGGATCAAGTTAAAAAAGCGATTCTGAAAGCTGGCGTTGAACGCAAATGGATTATGTCCGAAGCCGGACAAGGCGTAATTAAAGCACGTCAACAATCACGCGATCATTCAGCAGAAATTCGCATTAACTACACGGCATCCAGCTACGATATCAATTATGAAAATAGTCAGAACCTGCAAGCATCAGGCGGACAAATTCATAAAAACTATAATCGCTGGGTCCGCAATCTCGACAAAGATATTCAACTGAATTTGTCGGCTGGCGCAGATTTGTAATTTCCCCTAAAGTCGGGCCGCTTCGGTCCGATAATAATTTAATTCCCTCTTAACAGGTTGTGCCCAACATGTACGAACAGGATTCTCTTAGCGCACTGGATGCGATTACCGAAGCTCAACGCATTGCCTTTGCCCCTATGCTTTTTCAAACAGCTCTCTGCCTGCGGAATGCGGGTGTGCTTTCTTATCTGGATCGGCAAGGCAAACATGGCGCAACGCTGGCTGATATCACCGAAAATAGTCATATCAACGAATATGCTGCCAGCGTCCTGTTAGATATGGGCTTAAGCGGGCGAATTATTACCTGCAAAGAGGGAATTTATTACCTGGCGAAAATCGGTCATTACCTCCTGCATGACACCATGACGCGCGTGAATATGGATTTCACCCAGGATGTCTGTTATCAGGGGCTATTCTTCCTCGCCGATTCACTCAATGAAGGCAAACCTTCCGGGTTAAAAGTATTTGGCGACTGGCCGACGATATATCCGGCACTTTCACAATTACCTGACGCCGCCCGTGAAAGCTGGTTCGCGTTTGATCATTACTATTCAGATGGCGCATTTAACGCCGCACTGCCTTATGTATTCGCCAACAACCCCACAACCTTGTACGATGTAGGCGGCAATACCGGTAAGTGGGCTTTGCGCTGCTGTAAATACAACGAAAACATCACCGTTACGTTATTAGATCTGCCACAACAAATTGTGCTCGCCAAAGAAAATATCGCGAATGCAGGCTTTTCTGATCGTATAGATTTCCATGCTGTGGATATGCTAAGCGATGCGCCGTTGCCGGGCGAGGCTGATATCTGGTGGATGAGTCAATTTTTAGACTGTTTTTCACCCGAACAAATAATTAGCATACTCAGCAAAGTTGCCAGCGTAATGAAGCCCGGCGCAAAACTCTGCATTATGGAGTTGTTCTGGGATGCGCAGCGGTTTGAAGCGGCATCGTTTAGCCTGAATGCCTCCTCACTTTATTTCACCTGCATGGCAAACGGTAACAGCCGTTTCTATAGCGCAGAGAAATTTTACGACTATCTGAATAAAGCAGGATTTCAGGTAGCAGAGCGCCACGATAATTTAGGCGTTGGGCATACATTATTGATATGCCAAAAGAAATAATCGTCACTTAATAATTTTGGTTTACCGCGGGCGCGCGTTGATGAAATTTACATTAAATATTACCGACTGGAAGGCACTGGCGCCTGGACTTAGCGAAGCCCAGCAATGGCAAGCATGGTCGCGCCAGCCGTGGGCGGTTGACCCTGCTGCACCGTTGGCAAAATTAAGCGAATTGCCAATGATGACCGCCCGCCGTCTCAGTTCTGGCAGCAAACTGGCCGTGGAGTGCGGTCTGGCAATGCTGCGCCGCCATCAGCCAGAGGCCGTTTTGTATACCAGTCGTCATGGCGAACTGGAACGCAATTACCGCATAGTTCATGCACTGGCAACCGAACAGGCGCTCTCTCCGACGGACTTCGCGCTCTCCGTACACAACTCTTCCGTGGGTAACCTGACCATTGCGGCCAAACAGCCGATCGTTTCATCATCGCTTTCAGCTGGTCGCGACACTTTTCAACAAGGTTTGTGTGAAGTGCTTAGTCTGTTACAGGCGGGATACCAGCGCGTGTTGATGGTCGACTTCGATGGTTTTCTGCCTGAGTTTTATCACCCGCAGCTCCCAGCAGAAATGCCGACCTGGCCATATGCTGTCGCGCTGGTGATTGAAGCGGGAGATAAGTGGCAGTGTGAAACGCAGCCAGCCATCGCAGGAGATGAAACATCACTGCCGCAAAGCATGTTGTTTTTACAGCACTATTTACAAAATGCAGATGCTTTTTCACTGCCTGGCGAGCGCGTGCAATGGCGCTGGAGCCGCAGATGAGTAAGCTGATGTCGCGCCTGGAATGGGCATGGCGACTGGTTATGACCGGGTTGTGTTTTGCCCTGTTTGGCCTCGGCGGACTATTGCTCTCTGTGGTGTGGTTTAACGTATTGTTAGTGTTGGTGTGGAATACTTCCCGCCGCCGTCGTTTGGCGCGCCGCAGCATTGCCGCCAGTTTTCGCCTGTTTTTAACAGTCGCAAAAGGGCTTGGCGTGCTGGATTATCGGATTGATGGGGCTGAAATTTTACGTCAGGAACGGGGTTGCCTCGTCGTAGCTAATCATCCCACGCTGATCGATTACGTACTGCTGGCGTCAGTCATGCCAGAAACTGACTGCCTGGTGAAAAGCGCGCTGTTAAAAAATCCTTTTCTTGGTGGCGTCGTGCGGGCGGCAGATTATTTAATCAACAGCGAAGCTGAAACCCTGTTACCCCGCTGCCAACAGCGACTGGCACAGGGTGACACTATCCTGATTTTCCCCGAAGGCACGCGGACGAAGCCTGGTGAAAAAATGACGTTACAGCGCGGTGCGGCGAATATTGCCGTGCGCTGCGCCAGCGATATGCGCATCGTAACGATCGGCTGTAGCGAGCATCTGCTGGATAAACAAAGTAAATGGTATGACGTTCCACCTGCCCGACCGTTTTTTACGGTTGAAGTCCGTGGGCGGGTAGAAATTCAAGAATTTTACGATGCAACTTCACAAGAACCGGCGCTGGCAGCAAGGCAGCTAAACCGGCATCTTTTGCTTCAATTACAACAAGGTTGTTTACCTCTCTCAGGAATAAATAATGCAAGCGCTTTATCTGGAAATTAAAAATCTCATCATCAGCACCCTCAATCTGGACGAGTTGACTCCTGATGATATCGAGACCGATGCGCCGCTGTTCGGCGACGGTTTAGGGCTGGACTCTATCGATGCCCTGGAACTGGGACTGGCAGTAAAAAATGAGTACGGCATCGTGCTCTCTGCGGAAAGCGAAGAGATGCGTCAGCACTTTTTCTCCGTCGCCACTCTGGCCTCTTTCATTGCTGCGCAACGCGCCTGAGGAGAGTCATCATGACAGAACAACAAACCGTCTATCAGGAAGTCTCAGCCCTGCTGGTTAAGCTGTTTGAAATCGATCCGCAGGACATCAAACCTGAAGCGCGCCTGTACGAAGATCTGGAACTGGACAGCATCGACGCCGTTGACATGATTGTGCACCTGCAAAAGAAAACCGGTAAGAAAATCAAGCCGGAAGAGTTTAAAGCTGTGCGTACAGTCCAGGATGTGGTCGAGGCTGTAGAACGCCTGCTACAAGAAGCCTGATCTGATGTCGGGCATTCGCTCGCTACCGATGATTAAGCTGCTGACCGGATTATTACTGCTCGCCTGGCCGTTTGTGGTTTGGCTTGGTTTGGCGCATAACGGCCTGTACTGGTTGTTGCCGCTAATGGCGTTGCTGCTTTTGTTGCGCCTGCGCCAGACCCGTCGCCAGGCTGGGCCGCTCCAGGTCGTCACACAAATCGTCGCTGTCGTGGGCATCGCCTTGTGTGTCGCCAGCTTTCTGTTGAAAACACACCAGCTACTGCTGTTTTACCCGGTAGTGGTTAACGCGGTCATGCTGGCGGTTTTTGGCGGTTCGCTGTGGTCGGCAATGCCGATTGTTGAGCGGCTGGCGCGTTTGCAGGAGCCAGATCTGCCGGAAAAGGGCGTGCGCTATACCCGCCACGTTACGCAAATCTGGTGCGGTTTTTTCATCATTAACGGTGGAATTGCCCTCTTTACCGCGCTGCATGGCGATATGTCGTTATGGACTGCCTGGAACGGCATGATTGCTTATTTGTTGATGGGAACATTAATGGCTGGTGAATGGCTGGTGCGCCGTCAGGTGATGAAAAGAGATCGCTCATGAAGCAGACCTTACCGCTTGCACGCTGGCTGACTGCGCCACGCCCTGATGACACGCCCATTGCGTGGCTGGACGAAAGCACCTGGACGCTGGGCGATTTGCGTCACGATGTCGCGCAACTTATCTGCCGTTTGCAGCAACAGCCGGGTGAACGTTGGGCGCTGTGCTTTGAGAACAGCTATCTGTTTATCGTTGCCCTGCTCGCCACGCTACACGCCGGAAAAACACCGGTGCTTCCGGGGCATAACCGTGTCATCCAGCTTAACGAGCAACGTGAACTGTTCGATGGTGTGCTTAGCGACAGCGAACTTAACTGGCAAGGTTCATTGCTGTTGGTAGCAAGTTCCCCACAAGTCGCGACACAATCATTCACCTTTGCCGCCATAGCGCCAGAGGCTTATATCGAGCTGTTTACCTCTGGTTCCACGGGACAGCCGAAGCGGGTGATTAAACCTGTTCATTTGCTGGACCGTGAAGCAGAACTGCTGGCTGAACGATTAGGCGCACGTCTTGCCGGATGTCGTGTCATCGGTTCCGTATTGCCGCAGCATTTGTACGGCCTGACTTTTCGCGTTTTCCTGCCAATGGCGCTGGGATTACCGCTCCACGCCGCCATGCTCTGGTATGTCGAACAGTTTGCCGCGTTGAGTCATCAGCATCGCTATATCTTCATCAGCAGCCCGGCATTTTTGAAGCGTCTGGATACCCAGCTTTGTCCGCCGCCTGTTCAGGTGCTTCTGTCCGCTGGCGGTGAGCTACCGTGGCAGGACGTACAACACACCGCGAGCTGGCTGCGCGTCTGGCCTGATGAAATCTACGGCAGCACGGAAACCGGCGTCATTGCCTGGCGTTACCGCGAACAGGAGCAACGCCGCTGGCTACCCTTCCCAGGTATGCAGTTCCAGGCCGAAGGGAATGCATTTCGTCTCTTTTCACCGCTGATGACGGAAGATAACGGCCTGTTGCTCGACGATAACTTACAGTTTAGCGAAGACGGCCAGTTCCATCTGATGGGGCGTCGCGGACGCATCGTTAAGATTGAAGAAAAACGTATTTCTTTGCAGGAAGTGGAACAACGTCTGCTGGCGCTGGACGGCATTCGCGAGGCGGCGGCTGTTCCTGTTATGCGCGGCGGGCGTCAGAGTATTGGCGTTTTGCTGGTGCTGGATGACAAAGCTCGCCTGCAATGGCAGAACGGCGGCGGGCATAGCCAGGAAATAGCCTGGCGGCGATTACTGCGCCCGACGCTGGAGCCTGTTGCCATTCCGCGTTACTGGCGCGTTATTGATGAAATGCCAGTAAACAGTATGAACAAGCGTGTCTATGCGCAATTACAGGAGTTATTTCATGAAGCCCCATGAAATCGAGCGCCATCAGGCACAAGCGAATCACCTTGAGATTGTTTTGCATCTCAGGGCAGAGCTGTTCTGGTTTCGCGGCCATTTTGCCGTGCAACCGTTACTCCCTGGCGTGGCACAAATCGACTGGGCAATGAGTTACGCGCTTGCCCTGCTCGCGCCTGGCTGGCGTTTTCACTCCATTCAGAACATAAAATTCCAGTCTCCGTTGCTGCCGGAAAACCGCGTCACGCTCACGCTTAACTGGCAGGAAGATCGCCAGATTCTGAGCTTTAGCTATCAGCGTCACGACGGTGACGCCCGCCACACCGCCAGTAGCGGGAAGATCCGCCTATGCCGGTAAACTTTTCTCCCTGCGTGTTGATCCCCTGCTACAACCACGGCGCAATGATGCCGGGCGTGCTGGCGCGTCTTAAGCCATTTAATCTGCCCTGTATTGTGGTGGATGACGGCAGCGATGCCGCCACGCAACAGCAACTGGACAGTCTGCTTGCCGAACAGCCTGGCGTGACCTTAATCCGCCTGGCAGAAAACGCAGGTAAAGGCGCGGCGGTGATGCGCGGCTTACAGGCGGCGAAAGACGCGGGCTTCAGCCATGCAGTGCAGGTGGATGCTGACGGTCAGCACGCGATTGAAGATATCCCTAAACTGCTGGCACTTGCCGAACAGCACCCTGCTGCGCTGATCTCCGGCCAGCCGATTTACGATGAATCCATCCCCCGCTCACGGCTGTACGGGCGCTGGGTCACTCACGTCTGGGTATGGATCGAAACGCTCTCCCTGCAACTGAAAGACAGCATGTGCGGCTTTCGCGTTTATCCGGTTGCGCCGACGCTGCAACTGGCAAAACACGCCACCATCGGCAAGCGGATGGATTTCGACACCGAAGTGATGGTGCGCCTCTACTGGCAGGGAAATACCAGCTATTTCGTGCCGACCCGCGTCACCTATCCGCTGGACGGGCTTTCGCATTTTGATGCCCTGAAAGATAACGTCCGCATCTCGCTCATGCACACACGGCTGTTTTTCGGCATGTTGCCGCGTATTCCTTCGCTGCTGATGCGCCGCTCTTCCAGCCACTGGGCGCGGCAGAGTGAAGTGAAAGGATTATGGGGAATGCGCCTGATGCTACTGGTCTGGCGTCTGCTGGGAAGAACGGCGTTTAGCGCGCTGCTTTACCCGGTAGTGGGCGTCTACTGGCTCACTGCTTCTCGTGCGCGCAAAGCGTCGCAAGACTGGCTCGCCCGTGTGCGCCAGCATCAACCACAGGCAGCAAAACTCAACAGCTATCAGCACTTTCTACGTTTCGGTAACGCCATGCTCGACAAAATCGCCAGTTGGCGCGGCGAGCTGCAACTGGGGCGCGATGTGCTGTTTGCGCCAGGCGCAGAAGCGGCGCTTAACGTCAGCGATCCGCGCGGCAAATTGCTGCTGGCCTCGCATCTTGGCGATGTGGAAGTGTGCCGGGCGCTGGCAAAAATTCAGGGCTACAAAACCATTAACACGCTGGTGTTTAGCGAAAACGCCCAACGCTTTAAACAGATAATGCAAGAGATGGCTCCGCAGGCCGGCATCAACCTGATGCCGGTAACGGATATCGGCCCGGAAACCGCCATCCTGCTGAAAGAGAAGCTGGATAACGGCGAATGGGTGGCGATTGTCGGTGACCGCATCGCCGTCACCCCGCAACGCGGCGGCGACTGGCGCGTCTGCTGGAGTCCGTTTATGGGCCAGCCTGCGCCTTTCCCACAGGGGCCGTTTATTCTCGCCTCTATTTTGCGCTGCCCGGTGAATCTGATTTTCGCCCTGCGCCAGCACGGCAAGCTGCATATTCACTGCGAAACCTTTGCCGACCCGCTGCTGTTGCCACGTGGCGAACGCCAGCAGGCGCTGCAAAACGCTATCGACCACTACGCCGCGCGTCTGGAACATTACGCGCTCCAGTCGCCCCTCGACTGGTTTAATTTTTTCGATTTCTGGCAACTGCCGGAAGTCCAGGACAAGGAGTAAAGGGTGCTGAACGATCCCCGATTTACCGCTGAAGTCGAGCTGACCATTCCCTTTCACGACGTCGATATGATGGGCGTGGCCTGGCACGGTAACTATTTTCGCTACTTTGAAGTGGCCCGCGAGGCGCTGCTCAACCAGTTCAATTACGGCTATCGGCAGATGAAAGAGTCCGGTTATTTGTGGCCAGTGGTCGATGCGCGGGTGAAATATCGCCACGCCCTCACTTTTGAGCAACGCATTCGCGTACGTGCGCATATCGAAGAGTTCGAAAATCGCCTGCGGATTGGCTATCAGATTTTCGATGCCGAAACGGGCAAACGCGCCACCACCGGATACACCATTCAGGTCGCGGTCGACGAGAAAAGCCGCGAACTGTGCTTTGTCAGCCCCGATATTCTGTTTGAACGCATGGGAGTCAAACCATGAAATTTTTACCGCTGCTGGCGCTGCTGATTAGCCCGTTTGTGTGCGCTCTGACCCTGGACGATCTTCAGCAACGCTTTACCGAACAGCCGGTGATCCGCGCCCATTTCGATCAAACCCGGACGATTAAAGATCTGCCGCAGCCGCTGCGATCTCAGGGCCAGATGTTGATCGCCCGCGACCAGGGGCTGTTGTGGGATCAAACCTCACCGTTCCCCATGCAGCTATTGCTGGACGATAAACGCATGGTGCAGGTGATCAACGGTCAGCCGCCGCAAATCATCACGGCAGAAAATAACCCGCAGATGTTCCAGTTTAACCACCTGCTGCGTGCGCTGTTCCAGGCCGATCGCAAAGTGCTGGAACAAAACTTCCGCGTCGAATTTGCCGACAAAGGCGAAGGCCGCTGGACGCTGCGCCTGACGCCGACCACCACGCCGCTGGATAAAATTTTCAACACCATCGATCTCGCCGGGCAAACCTATCTGGAGAGCATTCAGCTTAATGATAAACAGGGCGACCGCACTGATATCGCTCTTACCCAACATCAACTGACGCCAGCGCAACTGACCGATGACGAACGCCAACGTTTTGCCGCCCAGTAAACGCCCCGCGCTGTTATGGGGGCTAGTCTGCCTGGTCATGGCGGCGGCGTTACTGATCCTGCTGCCGCAATCACGACTGAACAGTAGCGTGCTGGCCATGTTACCCAAACAGGCGATGGGCGATATTCCTCCGGCGCTGAATGACGGCTTTATGCAGCGTCTGGACCGCCAACTGGTGTGGCTGGTCAGCCCCGGTAAAGAGGCTAATCCCCTGGTCGCTCAGGAGTGGCTGACGCTGCTGCAAAAATCCGCTGCGCTCGGCGACGTTAAAGGGCCAATGGATGCCGCCAGCCAGCAGGCGTGGGGAGCATTTTTCTGGCAGCATCGCAACGGCCTGATTGACCCCGACACCCGCGCCCGCCTGCAAAACGGCGGCGAAGCGCAGGCGCAGTGGATCCTCTCCCAGCTTTATTCTGCGTTCTCCGGGGTAAGCGGCAAAGAGCTGCAAAACGATCCGCTGATGTTAATGCGCGGCTCGCAGCTGGCGATGGCGAAAAACGGCCAGCGTTTGCGGCTGATGGACGGCTGGCTGGTGACGCAGGATCCCCAGGGCAACTACTGGTATCTGCTGCACGGTGAACTGGCGGGATCGTCGTTTGATATGCAGCAAACCCACCAGCTCATCACGACCCTGAATACGCTGGAAAAGGATCTGAAAACGCGTTACCCGCAGGCGCAGTTGCTCTCGCGCGGCACGGTATTTTACAGCGATTACGCCAGCCAACAGGCGAAGCAGGATATCTCCACCCTGGGCGTGGCAACGCTGCTAGGGGTGATATTACTGATTGTGGCGGTGTTCCGCTCTTTACGCCCGTTGCTGCTTTGCGTGATTTCCATCGGCATCGGCGCACTGGCGGGAACGGTTGCCACATTGTTGATTTTCGGCGAATTACACCTGATGACGCTGGTGATGAGCATGAGCGTTATCGGCATTTCCGCTGACTACACGCTCTATTACCTCACCGAACGGATGGTGCACGGCAACGACGTTTCGCCGTGGCAAAGCCTGGCGAAAGTGCGCAATGCCTTGCTGCTGGCGCTGCTCACTACCGTGGCGGCATATCTGATTATGATGCTCGCCCCCTTCCCCGGAATTCGCCAGATGGCGATTTTTGCCGCCGTCGGGTTGAGCGCCTCTTGTCTGACCGTCCTGTTCTGGCATCCGTGGCTGTGCCGTGGCCTGCCGGTGCGTCCGGTTCCGGCGATGGCGCTGATGCTACGCTGGCTGGCAGCGTGGCGGCGCAATAAAAAACTGTCGCGGGGTCTGCCCGTCGCGCTGGCGCTGTTTTCGCTGGCGGGGATGTCAATGCTACGCGTCGATGACGATATCTCGCAGTTACAGGCGCTACCGCAGCATATTCTGGCACAGGAAAAAGCCATTACCGCCCTGACCGGGCAGAGCGTCGATCAAAAATGGTTTGTGGTTTACGGCGACTCCCCACAGCAAACATTGGGACGGCTGGAGACATTTACCTCCTCGCTGGAGAAGGCGAAAAAAGACGGTCTTATCAGCAATTACCGCACTATTCCGCTGAACTCTCTGGCGCGACAGGAGGAAGATTTAGACCTGCTGAAAACGGCGGCCCCGACGATAACAAAAGCACTGCAAAACGCCGGGCTGGCGGCGGTGAAACCAGATCTCAACGCCATGCCAGTGAACGTTGATGAATGGCTGGCAAGCCCCGCCAGTGAAGGCTGGCGTCTGCTGTGGCTGACGCTGGAAAACGGCGAAAGCGGCGTACTGGTGCCGGTTGAAGGGGTTAAAAGTAGCGCGTTGTTGCAGGAAATCGCCAGCTATTACCCTGGCGGCATTGCCTGGGTTGATCGCAAAAGCACCTTTGATGAATTGTTCGCACTTTACCGCTACGTCTTAACCGGCTTGTTGCTGGTGGCGCTGGCGGTGATTGCCTGCGGCGCAGTGGCCCGTCTCGGCTGGCGCAAAGGGCTTATCAGCCTGGTGCCTTCGGTGCTTTCTCTGGGCTGCGGTCTGGCGGTGCTGGCGATTAGCGGGCAGGCGGTGAATCTCTTTTCACTGCTGGCGCTGGTGCTGGTGCTTGGCATCGGCATCAATTACACGCTGTTTTTCAGTAATCCGCGCGGTACACCGTTAACTTCGCTACTGGCGATCACGCTGGCAATGCTCACCACCTTGCTGACGCTGGGAATGTTGGTATTCAGCGCCACCCAGGCCATCAGCAGTTTTGGCATTGTGCTGGTGAGCGGTATTTTCACCGCCTTCCTGCTTTCGCCGCTGGCGATGCCCGATAAAAAGAGAACAAAAAAATGATCAAACCCACATTCTGGCGAGCGTTCGCCCTGACCGCTACGCTTATCCTCACCGGCTGTAGCCACTCGCAACCGGAACAGGAAAGCCGCCCGCAGGCGTGGCTGCAACCTGGCACACGCATCACACTGCCTGCGCCGGGGATTTCACCCGCCGTCAATTCCCAGCAACTGTTGACCGGCAGCTTCAACGGCAAAACCCAGTCGCTGTTAGTGATGCTTAACGCCGACGACCAGAAAATCACCCTTGCCGGGCTGTCGTCGGTCGGCATTCGCCTGTTTCTGGTGACCTACGATGCAAAAGGGCTACGCGCCGAGCAATCCATCGTCGTCCCACAGTTACCGCCCGCAAGTCAGGTACTGGCTGACGTGATGCTCAGCCACTGGCCGATTAGCGCCTGGCAACCGCAACTTCCCACAGACTGGACGCTTCGCGACAACGGCGACAAACGCGAGCTGCGTAACGCCAGCGGCAAGCTGGTCACGGAAATCACCTATTTGAATCGCCAGGGCAAACGCGTGCCAATCAGCATTGAGCAGCATGTCTTTAAATACCACATCACCATTCAATACTTAGGTGACTGATATGATTTATATTTCCGCCATCGGCATGATCAACGCCCTGGGAAATAACCTTGACGATATCGCAGCCAACCTGACTCGCGGTGTCGCTCCCGGCATGCGCCCGCGCGCAGGCTGGTTGCAGGGGCATCCGCAGGCGGTCCTGGCTGGCGTGGATGGCGAGCTTCCGCTTATCCCGGAAAAATTCGCGGCGCACCGCTCGCGCAACAATCAGATCCTGCTGGCGGCGCTGGCGCAGATACAGCCGCAGGTTGATGACGCTATCGCGAAATATGGTCGCGAGCGCATCGCGATTGTACTTGGCACCAGCACCTCCGGCCTGCATGAAGGCGACACGCACGTTAACCTGTGCACCAACGGGCAGCCGAGCACCACATGGCACTACGCACAACAGGAACTCGGCGATCCGTCGCGCTTTCTCAGCCACTGGCTGGCGCTCGACGGCCCGGCCTATACCCTTTCGACCGCCTGCTCTTCCAGCGCCAGAGCGATGATCAGCGGGCGCAGGCTTATCGAGGCGGGGCTGGTCGATGCCGCCATTGTGGGTGGCGCAGACACCCTGAGCCGGATGCCGATTAACGGTTTTCACAGCCTCGAATCGCTCTCGCCAACTTTATGTCAGCCGTTCGGTCGTGACCGCGCAGGTATCACCATTGGCGAAGGCGCGGGGCTAATGCTACTGACCCGCGAACCGCAGCCCATCGCATTGCTGGGCGTTGGTGAATCGAGCGACGCTTACCATATTTCAGCCCCTCATCCGCAGGGCGAAGGGGCGATCCGCGCTATTAATCAGGCGCTGACCGATGCGCAGCTTACGCCAGATGACGTCGGCTATATCAACCTGCACGGCACCGCCACACAACTCAACGATCAGATTGAATCAATGGTGGTTAACGCCCTGTTTGGTGAACGCGTACCTTGCAGCTCCACCAAACATTTGACCGGACACACGCTGGGCGCGGCGGGCATTACCGAGGCGGCAATCAGCATGTTGATTTTACAGCGTGATTTACCGCTGCCCGCTCAGGACTTCAGCCTGTCGCCGTGCGATCCCACGCTGCCACCGTGCGGCATTATCGAAAAACCACAGCCGCTGGCACGTCCGGTGATCCTGTCCAATTCCTTCGCCTTTGGCGGCAATAACGCCAGCATTCTGCTCGGGAGGGTTTCGTGAGCCACTATTTATCCCCCGGCGCTTATCTGCCCCACGACGCGCCCATGTTACTGCTGGAAGACGTGGTGAGCGTCAGCGATGACAGCGCGGTGTGCCGCGTAACGGTCTCGCCCAGTGGCGTACTGGCACCGTTTCTCGACCCGGACGGCAATCTCCCTGGCTGGTTTGCCCTTGAACTGATGGCGCAAACCGTCGGCGTCTGGTCTGGCTGGCATCGCCACCAGCAGGGCAAAAACAGTATTGCGTTAGGGATGGTACTGGGCGCGCGTGAATTGCTTTGCGCCGCTGGCATTCTGCCCGCAGGCCAGACGCTAACCATTACCGTCAAACTGCTGATGCAGGACGATCGCTTCGGCAGTTTTGAGTGCAGCATCAACGACGGCGAGGCGACGGGCCGCATTAACACCTTCCAGCCGACCGCGGAAGAACTTACCACCCTGTTTCAACAAGGAGCGTCCTGATGAGTCGTTCAGTTCTGGTTACTGGTGCCAGCAAAGGCATTGGTCGCGCCATCGCCTGCCAACTGGCGGCAGACGGCTTTAACATTGGCGTTCACTATCACCGTGACGCTACAGGCGCTCAGGAAACGCTGAATGCCATTGTCGCCAACGGCGGTAACGGGCGTTTGCTCAGTTTCGACGTCGCAAACCGCGAACAGTGTCGGGAAGTGCTGGAGCACGAAATCGCGCAATACGGTGCCTGGTACGGCGTGGTTAGTAACGCCGGGATCGCCCGCGATGCCGCTTTTCCGGCTTTAAGCGATGACGACTGGGATGCGGTGATCCACACCAACCTCGACAGTTTCTACAACGTCATTCAGCCGTGCATTATGCCGATGATCGGCGCGCGCCAGGGTGGACGCATCATCACGCTGTCCTCGGTTTCCGGCGTAATGGGCAATCGCGGCCAGGTGAACTATAGCGCCGCCAAAGCCGGAATTATCGGCGCAACAAAAGCACTGGCTATCGAACTCGCGAAGCGCAAAATCACCGTCAATTGCATCGCGCCAGGGCTTATTGATACCGGGATGATCGAAATGGAAGAGAGCGCCCTGAAAGAGGCAATGTCGATGATCCCCATGAAACGCATGGGCCAGGCGGAAGAAGTTGCCGGGCTTGCCAGCTATTTAATGTCTGATATTGCGGGTTACGTCACCCGCCAGGTTATTTCCATCAACGGAGGGATGTTATGACACGTCGCGTAGTGATTACAGGAATGGGCGGCGTGACTGCCTTTGGTGAAAACTGGCAGGACGTTTCTGCACGTCTGCTGGCGTATGAGAACGCAGTGCGCAAAATGCCGGAGTGGCAGATTTATGATGGACTGCACACCCTGCTTGGCGCACCTATTGATGATTTTACGCTACCGGAGCACTACACCCGCAAGCGTATCCGTGCGATGGGCCGCGTGTCGCAAATGTCGACCCGCGCCAGCGAACTGGCGTTAGAGCAGGCAGGGTTGATTGGCGATCCGATATTAACCAGCGGCGAAACGGGCATTGCGTACGGTTCATCGACCGGCAGTACCGGTCCGGTAAGCGAATTCGCCACCATGCTGACGGAAAAGCACACGAATAACATCACTGGCACCACCTATGTGCAGATGATGCCGCACACCACCGCCGTTAATACTGGCCTCTTTTTCGGCCTGCGCGGGCGGGTGATCCCAACCTCCAGCGCCTGTACCTCCGGCAGCCAAGCGATCGGTTATGCGTGGGAAGCCATTCGCCACGGTTATCAAACGGTGATGGTTGCCGGTGGTGCCGAAGAGTTATGCCCTTCAGAAGCGGCGGTATTTGATACGCTTTTTGCCACCAGCCAGCACAATGATGCGCCGAAAACCACACCTTCACCGTTCGATGAAAACCGCGACGGGCTGGTGATCGGTGAAGGCGCAGGGACGCTGATTCTCGAAGAACTGGAGCACGCTAAAGCGCGCGGCGCGACCATTTACGGTGAAATCGTCGGCTTTGCCACCAACTGCGACGCGGCACATATTACCCAGCCGCAGCGCGAAACCATGCAGTATTGTATGGAGCAATCGCTGAAAATCGCCGGGTTAAGCGCAAGTGATATCGGCTATATATCGGCGCATGGCACGGCGACCGATCGTGGTGATATGGCAGAAAGTCTGGCGACAGCAGCCATTTACGGTGATAATGTGCCGCTCTCCTCGCTGAAAAGCTATTTTGGTCATACGCTTGGTGCCTGTGGCGCGCTCGAAGCCTGGATGAGTCTGCAAATGATGCGCGAAGGTTGGTTTGCGCCTACGCTAAACCTGAAGAAACCAGATGCCAACTGCGGCGAGCTGGATTACATCATGCATGAAGCTCGCAAGATTGATTGTGAGTTTTTGCAGAGCAACAACTTTGCCTTTGGCGGCATTAATACATCCATCATCATAAAACGTTGGCCCTGATATGTATCGGATAGTTCTGGGGAAAGTTTCGACCTTAAGCGCAGCTCCACTGCCACCGGCTTTGCGCGATCAAGCACCGCAAGGCCCACGGCGCGAACGCTGGCTGGCGGGGCGTGCATTGCTTTCGCACACGCTTTCTCCACTACCGGACATCATCTACGGTGAACAAGGCAAACCCGCTTTCGCCCCGGAGACTCCGCTATGGTTCAACTTAAGCCATAGCGGTGACGATATCGCCCTGCTGTTGAGCGATGAAGGCGAAGTTGGCTGCGATATCGAAGTGATTCGCCCGCGCGCCAACTGGCGCTGGCTGGCGAACGCCGTATTCAGCCTCGGGGAACACGCTGAGATGGACGCCGTGCATCCTGATCAGCAACTGGAAATGTTCTGGCGCATCTGGACGCGCAAAGAAGCCATCGTTAAACAGCGTGGTGGCAGCGCCTGGCAAATCGTCAGCGTAGACAGCACCTATCACTCCTCGCTGTCAGTCAGCCATTGTCAGCTAGAAAATTTAAGCCTTGCGATCTGCACCCCTACTCCCTTTACGCTCACCGCCGATAGTGTGCAATGGATCGATTCGCTTAACTGATCCGCCCCTTCGACTGCCCATCTATTGATCCAGAACAGGTAATCAGTATGACGAATACTTAAAATCGTCATACTGAAAACTGATGACTCAACATAAGCGCGTACGTCCGGATTTCTGAATTTTCAGGGAGTAGGTTACAGGGATTTGTCAGCGTATTTTACCCTCACCCCAGCCCTCTCCCTGGAAGGGAGAGGGGGCACACCGTGCAGAACCTGGCTATTGCAGTTACAGCCACAAAAGTGCACGGACAGTCCCCTCGCCCCTCTGGGGAGAGGGAGGGCACCGAGCAAAGGGTGGCTATTGCAGTTACAGCTACAAAAGTGCACGAACAGTCCCCTCGCCCCTCTGGGAAGAGGGGGCACACCGTGCAGAACCTGGCTATTGCAGTTACAGCCACAAAAGTGCACGGACAGTCCCCTCGCCCCTCTGGGGAGAGGGTTAGGGTGAGGGGGAACAGGCCGCATATGCAGAGTCACTACCAGATTTCAACATAGCGAATCGTCGCCATACTTATTTCGCCAACCATTTATCCATTGGGGCTACTATGTTCTCCACACTCCGCCGCACTCTATTTGCGCTGCTGGCTTGTGCGTCTTTTATCGTCCATGCCGCCGCACCAGATGAAATCACCACCGCCTGGCCGGTGAATGTCGGGCCACTAAACCCGCACCTTTACACGCCTAACCAGATGTTCGCCCAGAGCATGGTTTATGAACCGCTGGTGAAATATCAGGCAGACGGTTCGGTGATCCCGTGGCTGGCAAAAAGCTGGACCCATTCGGAAGATGGCAAAACCTGGACCTTCACCCTGCGCGATGACGTGAAATTCTCTAACGGCGAACCGTTTGATGCAGAGGCGGCGGCAGAAAACTTCCGCGCAGTGCTCGATAACCGTCAACGTCACGCCTGGCTGGAGCTGGCAAACCAGATTGTTGATGTTAAAGCACTCAGTAAAACAGAGCTGCAAATCACCCTGAAAAGCGCCTACTATCCTTTCCTGCAAGAACTGGCCCTGCCCCGTCCTTTCCGTTTTATCGCCCCCTCGCAGTTTAAAAACCATGAAACCATGAACGGAATTAAAGCGCCGATTGGCACCGGACCGTGGATTTTGCAGGAATCGAAACTGAATCAGTACGATGTCTTCGTCCGTAACGAAAACTACTGGGGCGAAAAGCCAGCGATTAAAAAGATCACCTTTAACGTCATCCCGGACCCGACTACCCGCGCGGTGGCGTTTGAAACTGGCGATATCGACCTGCTGTACGGAAACGAAGGGTTATTACCGCTCGATACCTTCGCCCGCTTTAGCCAGAATCCGGCTTACCACACCCAACTGTCACAGCCGATCGAAACCGTGATGCTGGCACTCAATACCGCCAAAGCCCCTACCAACGAGCTGGCAGTACGTGAAGCTCTTAATTACGCGGTAAACAAAAAATCGCTGATTGATAACGCGTTGTATGGCACCCAGCAGGTCGCCGACACCCTGTTTGCCTCTTCTGTGCCCTACGCCAACCTCGGCCTGAAACCGCGCCAGTACGATCCGCAGAAAGCGAAAGAGTTGCTGGAAAAAGCTGGTTGGACGCTGCCTGCGGGCAAAGACATCCGTGAGAAAAACGGTCAGCCGCTGCGCATTGAACTGTCGTTCATCGGCACCGATGCGTTAAGTAAATCAATGGCGGAAATCATTCAGGCTGATATGCGCCAGATTGGCGCAGATGTCTCGCTGATCGGCGAAGAAGAGAGCAGTATCTATGCTCGTCAGCGCGACGGTCGTTTTGGCATGATTTTCCACCGCACCTGGGGCGCGCCATACGATCCACACGCCTTCCTGAGTTCAATGCGCGTACCGTCACACGCTGACTTCCAGGCACAGCAAGGATTAGCCGACAAACCGCTGATTGATAAAGAGATCGGCGAAGTGCTGGCGACCCATGACGAAACGCAACGTCAGGCGCTGTATCGCGACATTCTGACCCGTCTGCATGACGAGGCGGTTTATCTGCCTATCAGTTACATCTCAATGATGGTGGTATCAAAACCGGAGCTGGGTAACATCCCCTACGCGCCGATCGCCACCGAAATCCCGTTCGAACAGATTAAACCGGTGAAACCTTAATGTTGCGTTACGTATTACGCCGCTTTCTGCTGCTGATCCCGATGGTGCTCGCCGCCTCGGTGATCATTTTTCTGATGCTGCGCCTCGGTACCGGCGACCCGGCGCTCGATTATTTGCGTTTATCTAACCTGCCGCCAACGCCGGAGATGCTGGCCTCTACCCGCACCATGCTCGGGCTGGATCAGCCGCTGTACGTCCAGTACGGAACCTGGTTGTGGAAGGCGCTGCATCTTGATTTCGGCATCTCGTTTGCCACGCAGCGCCCGGTGCTGGACGATATGCTGAACTTCCTGCCCGCCACGCTGGAACTGGCAGGCGCGGCGCTGGTATTAATTCTGCTCACTTCCGTACCGCTCGGTATCTGGGCGGCACGTCATCGCGATCGTCTGCCGGATTTCGCCGTGCGCTTTATCGCGTTTCTCGGCGTGTCGATGCCCAACTTCTGGCTGGCGTTTTTACTGGTGATGACGTTTTCGGTGTATCTGCAATGGCTACCCGCGATGGGTTACGGCGGCTGGCAGCACATCATTTTGCCTGCGGTTTCCATCGCCTTTATGTCGCTGGCGATTAACGCGCGGCT
This sequence comes from Escherichia sp. E1V33, assembly GCF_004211955.1. Classification (GTDB taxonomy): domain Bacteria; phylum Pseudomonadota; class Gammaproteobacteria; order Enterobacterales; family Enterobacteriaceae; genus Escherichia. The sequence goes on along the minus strand of NZ_RHJI01000001.1, from coordinate 56,831 downwards.
GCTGCGCGCCAGTATGCTGGACGTCGCCGGTCAGCGTCACGTCACCTGGGCGCGGCTGCGCGGCCTGAACGACAAACAGACCGAACGCCGCCATATTCTGCGCAATGCCTCGCTGCCGATGATCACCGCTGTTGGGATGCACATCGGCGAACTGATCGGCGGGACGATGATTATCGAAAACATCTTTGCCTGGCCGGGCGTCGGGCGCTATGCGGTGTCGGCGATTTTTAACCGTGACTATCCGGTGATCCAGTGCTTTACGCTGATGATGGTGGTGGTTTTTGTGGTCTGTAATTTGATTGTTGATTTGCTCAACGCCGCGCTGGACCCGCGCATTCGTCGTCATGAAGGAGCGCACGCGTGAACTTTTTCCTCTCTTCCCGCTGGTCGGTTCGCCTGGCGCTGATCATTATCGCCCTGCTGGCGCTGATTGCGCTTACCAGCCAGTGGTGGCTGCCGTATGACCCTCAGGCGATTGATCTGCCGTCGCGCCTGCTTTCGCCGGATGCGCAGCACTGGCTGGGCACCGATCATTTAGGGCGTGATATTTTCTCGCGGCTGATGGCGGCGACCCGCGTGTCGCTCGGCTCGGTAATGGCCTGCCTGCTGCTGGTGCTGACATTAGGGCTGATTATTGGCGGCAGCGCCGGGCTGATTGGCGGGCGCGTTGATCAGGCTACCATGCGCGTCGCCGATATGTTTATGACCTTCCCGACCTCGATTCTGTCGTTCTTTATGGTCGGCGTGCTCGGCACCGGGTTGACCAACGTGATTATCGCCATCGCCCTGTCGCACTGGGCGTGGTATGCACGCATGGTGCGCAGCCTGGTGATTTCACTGCGCCAGCGCGAGTTTGTGCTGGCGTCACGGCTTTCTGGCGCGGGCCATGTGCGAGTGTTTGTTGATCATCTGGCAGGTGCGGTGATCCCTTCGCTGCTGGTGCTGGCAACGCTGGATATCGGCCATATGATGCTGCACGTCGCGGGGATGTCCTTCCTCGGCCTCGGCGTGACCGCGCCGACCGCCGAATGGGGCGTGATGATTAACGACGCGCGTCAGTATATCTGGACCCAGCCGCTGCAAATGTTCTGGCCGGGGCTGGCGCTGTTTATCAGCGTGATGGCCTTTAACCTGGTGGGTGACGCTCTGCGCGATCATCTGGACCCTCATCTGGTGACGGAGCATGCACACTAATGCCGCAACAGATTGAACTACGTAATATCGCGCTACAGGCCGCGCAGCCGCTGGTGCACGGCGTATCGTTAACCCTGCAACGCGGGCGCGTGCTGGCGTTAGTTGGCGGTAGCGGCAGCGGGAAATCACTGACCTGCGCCGCGACGCTGGGCATTCTGCCCGCAGGCGTTCGCCAGACGGCGGGGGAAATTTTAGCCGATGGCAAACCGGTTTCTCCCTGCGCCCTGCGCGGCATCAAAATTGCCACCATCATGCAGAACCCGCGCAGCGCCTTTAATCCGCTGCACACCATGCACACCCACGCGCGTGAAACCTGCCTGGCGCTGGGGAAACCCGCCGATGACGCTACGCTTACCGCTGCCATAGAAGCGGTGGGGCTGGAAAACGCCGCGCGCGTATTGAAGCTCTACCCGTTCGAGATGAGCGGCGGTATGTTGCAGCGCATGATGATTGCGATGGCGGTGCTGTGCGAATCACCGTTTATCATCGCCGATGAACCGACCACCGACCTCGATGTAGTAGCGCAGGCACGCATTCTCGATCTGCTGGAAAGCATTATGCAAAAACAGGCGCCGGGGATGCTGCTGGTCACCCATGATATGGGCGTGGTGGCGCGTCTGGCGGATGACGTAGCGGTAATGTCTGACGGTAAGATTGTCGAACAGGGCGATGTCGAAACGCTGTTTAACGCCCCCAAACATGCGGTGACGCGCAGCCTGGTTTCTGCTCACCTCGCCCTTTATGGTATGGAGTTGGCATCATGACTTTACTTAACGTCTCCGGCCTTTCACATCACTATGCGCACGGTGGCTTTAGCGGAAAACATCAGCGCCAGGCGGTGCTGAATAACGTTTCCCTGACCCTGAAAAGCGGCGAAACCGTCGCCCTGCTGGGGCGCAGCGGCTGCGGGAAAAGCACCCTCGCGCGGCTGCTGGTAGGCTTAGAGTCTCCCTCACAAGGGAATATTAGCTGGCGCGGCGAACCGTTGGCAAAGCTCAATCGTGCCCAGCGTAAAGCGTTCCGCCGCGATATTCAGATGGTATTTCAGGACTCCATCAGCGCCGTGAATCCGCGCAAAACCGTGCGCGAGATCCTGCGTGAACCGATGCGCCACCTGCTATCGCTGAAAAAATCCGAACAACTGGCGCGCACCAGCGAAATGTTGAATGCGGTCGATCTCGACGACAGCGTGCTCGACAAGCGCCCACCGCAGTTAAGCGGCGGCCAGCTCCAGCGCGTCTGCCTGGCGCGCGCCCTGGCGGTCGAACCGAAACTGCTGATTCTGGATGAAGCCGTTTCTAACCTTGATCTCGTGTTACAGGCGGGCGTCATTCGCCTGCTGAAAAAGCTGCAACAACAGTTTGGCACCGCCTGCCTGTTCATCACCCACGACTTACGTCTTGTAGAACGCTTTTGCCAGCGGGTGATGGTAATGGACAACGGGCAAATCGTCGAAACCCAGGCGGTGGGAGAGAAATTAACCTTTTCCTCTGACGCCGGACGTGTGCTACAAAACGCGGTATTACCCGCATTCCCCGTGCGCCGTCGCGCCACAGAAAAGGTTTAACGCAAATGCAACGAGTCACCATCACGCTTGATGACGATTTACTGGAGACGCTGGACAGCCTGAGCCAGCGTCGTGGTTATAACAACCGTTCCGAAGCTATCCGCGATATTCTGCGTAGCGCTCTGGCGCAAGAGGCAACCCAGCAGCACGGCACGCAAGGTTTCGCGGTGCTCTCCTATGTGTATGAACACGAAAAACGCGACTTAGCCAGCCGTATTGTCTCCACCCAGCATCATCACCACGATCTCTCGGTCGCCACGCTACATGTGCACATTAATCACGACGACTGTCTGGAAATCGCCGTGCTGAAAGGTGACATGGGCGACGTGCAGCATTTTGCCGATGACGTTATCGCCCAACGCGGCGTGCGGCACGGGCATTTGCAGTGCTTGCCGAAGGAAGATTAACACCGCCCAACGCGCCGTTATTTCCTCACGGCGCAGTAAATTCCTGCCAAACTTCGACTTCCATCACATTTTTTTGATCACGATTTGGTCCCTCAAAATGTGAGACATTTCGATCCTCTTTTTCTCCCGTTCACCTACTATACGCTTGAAGTTGTCCATGATTGTCCATAGACAACTGTAAATGTTCAGGTGCGCGCCATGAAATCATTAAGTAAGTCGTCACAAATACCGCTCTATCAACAAGTGGTGGAGTGGATAAGAGAAAGCATTTATACCGGGGAACTGGTGGAAGACGATCGCATCCCTTCGGAATACCAGATTATGGATATGCTGGAAGTGAGTCGGGGAACCGTTAAAAAAGCGGTCGCCCAACTGGTAAAAGAAGGCGTGTTGATACAGGTCCAGGGCAAGGGAACATTTGTCAAAAAAGAGAACGTGGCATATCCGTTAGGTGAAGGATTATTGTCATTCGCGGAATCGCTGGAAAGCCAGAAAATACATTTTACCACTGAAGTTATTACGTCACGGATTGAACCGGCTAATCGTTATGTTGCAGAGAAATTAAGAATAACGCCCGGCCAGGATATTCTTTACCTTGAACGTTTACGTTCGATTGGTGATGAAAAAGCGATGCTGATAGAGAACCGTATCAATATTGAGCTATGCCCCGGCATCGCGGAAATCGATTTTAATCAACACAATTTATTTCCAACAATAGAAACGTTGTCGCAAAGAAAAATTCGTTACTCGGAAAGTCGCTATGCCGCGCGATTAATTGGTAATGAACGCGGTCATTTTTTAGATATCAGTGAAGATGCGCCCGTTTTGCATCTGGAGCAGTTAGTCTTTTTCTCCCGCGATTTGCCCGTTGAGTTTGGCAACGTCTGGTTAAAAGGCAATAAATATTATCTTGGCACCGTGCTGCAACGGCGGGAAGTGAGTTAAATACACTTTTTATGAGGAAGAAAATGCAAGGCATACAGTTTCAGGAAAATTTTATTCAACGGCTACCGGCAGGGTTAAGCGTTGAACAGATAATCCCTCAGTTAGCGCAACCGTTGGTTGCCGCCGAGCTGGTGGTCCCTGATTTTGCCGATCACGTACTGAAACGTGAGGCTACGTACCCAACGGGGCTGCCTACCGAACCACCGTGCGTCGCCATTCCGCACACGGACCATAAACATGTCAGGCACAATGCAATTGCCGTCGGCATCCTGCCGGAACCGGTAGAGTTTGCCGATATGGGTGGCGATCCTGATCCCGTGCCTGTCAGGGTGATTTTTTTGCTCGCCTTAAGCGAAAGTAACAAACAATTAAATGCCCTGGGCTGGATTATGGAAATGATTCAGGATACGCCCTTTATGCGCGCCCTGCTGACGATGGAAACAACAGAAATACACACAGTAATCTTAAACAAAATGAAAGAACGAGGTGAAATATGAGTCAAACCATTTTATTTGTCTGCGCCACGGGTATTGCCACATCCACGGCGGTAACAGAAAAAGTCATGGAATATTGCAAAGAGCAAGGTCTTAACGTCAATTATTCCCAAACCAACGTTGCCTCTTTACCTGGAAATACTGACGGCGTAGCACTGGTAGTTTCAACAACTAAAGTGCCTTATGAACTCGACGTCCCGGTGGTCAACGGCTTGCCGATTATTACCGGTATTGGCGAAGAAAAAGTACTGGCGCAAATTGTTTCTATCCTTAAAAAGTAATTAATAATAATTAATTTCAACACACTCCATCAGGCGCTAACGCGAGGTGCGCTCTCGCCTGAAAAAGAGGTTTATTATGAACGATATCGCGCATACTCTCTATAATATTGTGCAATATATATTGGGATTTGGCCCGACGGTAATGTTGCCGTTGGTGTTATTTATTCTTGCTCTCTGTTTTAAAGTAAAACCCGCTAAAGCCTTACGTTCGTCATTAACAGTCGGCATTGGTTTTGTCGGTATTTATGCCATTTTCGATATTCTTACCAGCAATGTCGGGCCAGCGGCCCAGGCGATGGTTGAACGCACCGGAATTAATTTACCGGTGGTGGATTTAGGCTGGCCACCGCTTTCCGCTATTACATGGGGTTCGCCAATTGCCCCGTTTGTTATTCCCCTGACCATTCTGATTAACGTGGCGATGCTGGCGTTAAATAAAACCCGCACCGTTGACGTAGATATGTGGAACTACTGGCATTTTGCCCTTGCTGGTACGCTGGTTTATTACAGCACCGGCAGTCTGTTCTTTGGTCTGCTGGCGGCGGCGATTGCCGCGGTGGTGGTGCTCAAACTCGCCGACTGGTCTGCGCCACTGGTACAAAAATACTTTGGTCTGGAAGGGATCTCATTGCCGACGCTCTCCTCGGTGGTGTTCTTCCCGGTCGGTCTGCTGGTCGACAAAATCATCGACCATATCCCTGGCCTCAATCGTATTCATATCGACCCGGAAACCGTACAGAAAAAGTTTGGCATCTTCGGCGAACCGATGATGGTTGGCACTATTCTGGGCATTCTGCTCGGCGTAATTGCCGGATACGATTTCAAAAAAGTCTTGCTGCTTGGCATCAGCATTGGCGGTGTGATGTTCATCCTGCCACGCATGGTACGCATCCTGATGGAAGGTTTATTACCGCTGTCTGAAGCTATTAAAAAGTATCTCAATGCCAAATACCCTGACCGTGACGATCTCTATATCGGCCTGGATATCGCCGTTGCCGTAGGTAACCCGGCGATTATCTCCACCGCCCTGCTGCTGACGCCAATCTCGGTCTTTATCGCGTTTGTCCTTCCGGGTAATGAAGTCCTGCCGCTTGGCGACCTTGCCAACCTGGCGGTAATGGCGTCGATGATTGCTTTAGCCAGCCGTGGCAATATTTTCCGCACCGTTCTGGCGGCGATCCCGGTGATTATTGCCGACCTGTGGATTGCTACCAAAATCGCGCCGTTTATTACCGGAATGGCGAAAGACGTTAATTTCAAATTTGCCGAAGGCTCCAGCGGCCAGGTTTCCAGTTTCCTTGATGGCGGTAACCCGTTCCGCTTCTGGCTGCTGGAAATATTCAACGGCAATATCATCGCCATTGGTCTGGTGCCGGTTATCGCCCTGGTACTGTATGGCATTTTCCGAATGACGCGGAGCACGGTTTATGCCTGATAACAGCGCAGCTATCGTTATCGATATTGGCACCACCAATTGCAAAGTCACCTGTTTTTCCTGCCTGGATGCAACGACGTTGGGCGCGCATAAATTCGTGACGGCAAAACAGATCTCCCCACAGGGCGATGTTGATTTCGATATCGACGCCCTCTGGCAGGAGGTCCGCCAGGCGATAGCGCAACTGAACGCCGCTTCGCCGCTGCCAGTCAGGCGGATCAGCATTGCCAGTTTTGGCGAGTCAGGCGTGTTCCTTGACGAGCATGGCGAGATCCTGACGCCAATGCTGGCCTGGTATGATCGTCGCGGTGAAGAGTATCTGACAACGCTTAGCGAGGCAGACAGTGCGGCACTTTATGACATCTGCGGGCTACCACTGCACAGCAATTACTCTGCCTTCAAAATGCGTTGGTTGCTGGAGCATTATCCGCTGCGCAATCGCCGCGGTCTGCGTTGGCTACATGCGCCGGAAGTACTGCTCTGGCGGCTGACCGGCGAACAGCGCACGGATATCACCTTAGCAAGCCGCACGCTGTGTCTGGACGTGCGTAAAGGCGAATGGTCAGCGAAAGCGGCGGCGTTGTTACACGTTCCCTGTTCAGCATTTGCGCCATTAGTGCAACCAGGCGAACACGCCGGATGGGTCAGCGAGTCACTCTGTAAGGCGCTTGGGTTCTTGCAGCCGGTCAGCGTGACGCTGGCCGGACATGACCATATGGTGGGCGCACGGGCGTTGCAGATGATGCCAGGCGATATCCTTAACTCGACGGGGACCACGGAAGGCATTCTGCAACTGGATACACAACCGACGCTGGATGAACAGGCCAAACGTGACAAGCTGGCAAACGGCTGTTACTCACTTGCCAACCAGTTCACCCTGTTTGCGTCGCTGCCCGTGGGCGGTTTCGCGCTGGAGTGGCTGCGCAACACGTTCCGGCTAACCGATGAGGAGATCGCCGCATCACTTACTCGCGGACATGCTGATTATCTGGCGGGGAATTGGTTGCTCGATGACATTCCCGTCTTTATTCCACATCTTCGCGGTTCGGGTTCGCCCTATAAAAATCGCCATACCCGTGGATTATTTTATGGGCTTGGCGATACGTTAAGTATCGACATGTTAATTGCCAGCGTATCACTGGGATTAACCATGGAATTTGCCAACTGCTTCGCCTGTTTTAACGTGCCTGGCACCAGCGCGTTAAAAGTGATCGGTCCGGCAACCCATAATCCCCTTTGGCTGCAATTAAAGGCGGATATTTTACAGCGTCCGGTTGAAGCAATTGCATTTAACGAGGCGGTTTCTGTCGGAGCATTATTAACCGCCGCACCGGATATTCCACCGCCGCCAGTCGCTATAGCCCAACGTTTGTTACCGAATCGGGCGAGATACCATCAATTACAGCGTTATCAGTACAAGTGGAAAAGCTGGTATCAGTTGAAATTACAGCAAGAAGGCGTGATGCCATTACATCATCGGGAGGAGCACTATGTTGAGTAAAACCGTGGAAGTCAGAAACAGTACTGGCCTGCATGCACGTCCGGCGGCCTGTCTGGCGAAAGCCGCCAAAAAATATAGCTGTAAAGTGACGCTGCACTATGAGGGTAATGATATTAATGCCACCAGCATGATGAATATTATGCGCGCCGGAATAAAAGGCGGAAAAACGGTGGAAATACGCTGCGAAGGCGATGATGAAAACGAGGCCATACAGACTCTCACCGACTTATTTCGCGACCGCTTCGGTGAAGCTGAATAATTAACTGATATTAAAAGATGAGGTTTTCAATATGCCATTAGTTAATGGACGGATACTGCTCGACCGCATTCAGGAAAAACGGGTATTAGCGGGCGCATTTAATACCACCAATCTGGAGACGACAATTTCAATTTTAAACGCTATTGAGCGTTCGGGATTACCCAACTTCATTCAGATTGCGCCAACCAATGCACAACTCTCGGGATACGATTACATTTATGAAATCGTGAAACGTCACGCCGATAAAATGGATGTTCCGGTCAGTCTTCATCTGGATCACGGGAAAACTCAGGAGGATGTGAAACAGGCGGTGCGCGCGGGCTTTACCTCGGTCATGATTGACGGTGCCGCATTCTCTTTTGAAGAGAATATCGCTTTCACCCAGGAAGCTGTCGATTTCTGTAAATCCTATGGTGTACCGGTTGAAGCGGAGCTGGGGGCGATTCTCGGCAAAGAAGATGATCATGTCAGCGAAGCCGATTGCAAAACGGAACCGGAAAAGGTGAAGACCTTTGTCGAGCGTACCGGTTGCGACATGCTGGCAGTTTCTATTGGCAACGTTCATGGCCTGGACGATATACCGCGTATCGATATCCCCCTGCTGAAGCGCATTGCCGAAGTCTGTCCGGTGCCGTTGGTTATTCACGGCGGCTCCGGTATCGCCCCGGAGATATTACGCAGCTTTGTTAATTATCGCGTCGCTAAAGTAAATATCGCCAGCGATCTGCGCAAAGCGTTTATCACCGCCGTCGGCAAAGCGTATGTGAATAATCACAACGAGGCGAATCTGGCACGAGTCATGGCATCAGCAAAAAACGCCGTCGAGGAAGATGTGTATAGCAAAATCCTGATGATGAATGAGGGGCATCGGTTGGTTAGAAAGGCATCTTAAGAGCCGCAAAAATATAGCGGCGCAACAGAAATTGTTGGGCCGCTATAAGTTATAAATGATTCAAACGCTCATTCAGTGTTTCAATAATATAGGTATTAACAGAGACTTGTTGCTGCGCAGCCGCATTATTAAGGCGTTCACTCAGCGATTCTGGATAGCGTAACGTAAAGGTCTTAATCTTTTCTGTACGCGCATAAGGCTCAATACCCGCAGCTTTACAATCCTCAAGATACTCTCGCAGGGAAAGCTCCCCCTCTTTTTGCAGCCCCTGAATGCTGTCAGAGACAAAATCACAATAACCTGACAAACCCAGGAATTTGCCACGAAATGCATTCAGTTCTGGCACATAGGTGATTACAGCAGGTTGCCCGGCAATCTCCATAGAGTTTGGCGTCTTCAGTTTGATCATGGTTTTACCCCTATACTTAGTAACCAGTCACGCACGCTTTCTACAGCGCCTTTATCGGTATCTGGCGACGGATGAGGCCGATGGAAACACGCAACGCTCATATTGAGTATGAACTTACAGCGCGAACCTCTTCCTTCCTTAATTTCTCCGCCTAATGCTTTAACCAGTGACTCTATATCTGACCACTTGATCCCTTGAGGAACATGAGATTTAAATATTTGATCCAATGTGTTTTTTTGTTTCTTCCGTAAAGCCTGTACCTGGATTCTCATGGCATGTCCTTATGACTTCACTTTATGACATCACAGTATGAAGTCAAGTTTCCCTTCCTTACGCCATTGTCCCAATCGTCTTCCTGAATCGCAGCAGCGCAATGGTGAAAAACGCGCCGCCAATTGCCATCAGCGTCAGGAACTGCGGCCAGACGATTTCGAATCCGGCACCCCGGTAGAGGATGGCCTGCGCTAGGCTAACAAAGTGTGTCGTCGGCATGGTCAGCATAATGTCCTGCACCATCTGCGGCATACTTTCGCGCGGCGTGGATCCACCGGAAAGCATTTGCAGCGGCAGCAGCACCAGAATCACCAGCAGCCCCAGTTGCGGCATTGAACGCGCTATCGTCCCCATAAAAATGCCGATTGACGTGGTGGCAAACAGACTGAGCGCCACGCCCAGCATAAACAGCGGGATCGAGCCTTCAATCGGTACGCCCAGCACGCCTTTCACCATCAGCACCAGCGATAATCCCGATACCACCAGCACCACTAGCCCCATCGACCAGACCTTTGCCATCATGATCTCAAACGGCGTTATCGGCATCACCAGTAAGTGTTCCACTGTGCCGTGTTCACGCTCGCGGATCAGCGCCGATCCGGTCAATACAATCGCCAGCATGGTAATGTTGTTGATGATCGCCATCACCCCGCCAAACCACGCGGGATCAAGGTTCGGGTTAAAGCGCATCCGGGTTTCCAGCGATACCAACGGTTCGCTGTTATCACGGTAGCGCGCAACAAAACTGTTCACTTCACCATTGATAATATTCTGGATATACCCGTTGCCGGTAAATGCCTGGCTCATGCGCGTGGCATCGACATTCACCTGAATATCCGGCTGGCGTCCAGCGAGGACATCACGCTGAAAATTAGGCGGGATATTTATCGCGAAGGTATAGCGCCCGGCGTCCAGTCCGGCATCCATCTCATCGGCGGTGATCATCTCCGGTGGCAAAAACCACGGGCGATAGAAGCTGTTAACGATCCGATTCGACAACTGCGATTGATCCATATCGGCAATAGCGATCGGTGCCAGGTTCAATGATCCTGGCGTCACGGTCGCTGACGAATACACCGACACCGTAAACGAGAAGACAATCAATGTCAGCATCGCTTTATCACCGAGTAGACTGCGCAACTCTTTGATACCCAGATTAAAAATATTGCGTAAATGGCGCATCATCCCTCCTGTTTTTTCAGCAGCAGGATGCTTAAGCCCATCACCAGCGGTATGGCTATCAGCAACGGGATAAAAAGTTGCCACAAATCAGTCAGATCCAGCGCTTTCGAGAACGTCCCGCGGGCGATAGTCAGAAAATGACTGGTCGGGTAAACCTCGCCGATCCAACGTCCCGGCCCTTCCAGCGAAGCTACCGGATCGATCATCCCGGAAAACTGTGTCGCCGGGATCAACGTGATAATCGCCGTACCGAAAATGGCGGCAATCTGGCTTTTCATAAAGGTGGAGATCAGCAGCCCCATTCCGGTGGCGATGATGATATACAGCAGCGCCGCCAGGGTGAGCGTCAGGAAACTGCCTTTATGCGGTACGCCAAACACAAACACCGACAGGCCGCAGAGCAGGAAAAAGTTCAGCATCCCCAGCGCGATGTACGGCAGCTGTTTGCCAAGCAAAAATTCGCTACGAGTGGTAGGAGTCACGTAAAGGTTGATAATCGACCCTAGCTCTTTTTCCCGCACCACGCTAAGGGCGCTTAGCATTGACGGGATCATCATCAACAGAAGCGGGATCACCGCCGGAACAATCGCTGGCAGACTTTTTACATCCGGGTTATAGCGATAGCGCGTCTCAATGTTCATCAGCCCGCTTTGGCTGGCAGGTGTGGACTGTCGGCTCGCCACATCCTGTAGCCAGCTCTGGTGCATGGCCTGCACGTAACCTTTTACCGTTTCGGCACGGCTCGGCATCGCTCCGTCGATCCAGACGCCGAGTTCCACGGGCGTACCACGCGCGATATCGCGCCCGAAATTGGGAGGGATCTCAATTGCCACCGTGATATCGCCCGCACGCATCCGACGGTCAAGCTCGTCATAACTGGTGAGCGGCGGCTGTTCGATAAAGTAACGGGAACCGGAGAGATTGAGCGTCCACGCCTGGCTACTGACGGTCTGGTCGCGGTCAAGCACCGCAAAGCGCAGGTTTTCCACATCCATACTGATACCGTAACCCATTATCAGCATCAGGATCACCGTTCCCATCAGCGCCAGCGTCGAACGTACCGGATCGCGGCGCAGTTCCAGTGCTTCGCGGCGGCTGTAGCTAAACAGACGGCGCAGGCTAAATCCCTGACGTGGCGCGTGGGTGGTGTCATGTACCACGGGCGGCGCTTCGGCTTCGTTGCTCTGCCTTGCCGCTTCCTGCAAATAGGCGATAAATGCCTCTTCCAGACTTGCGGCTCCGCGTTTCTCAACCAGTTCCTGCGGTGTACCGCTGGCGAGCACTTTTCCGGCGTGCATCAGTGAGATACGGTCGCAACGTTCCGCTTCGTTCATAAAGTGGGTGGAGATGAAAATGGTCACTTTGTCCTGGCGCGAGAGATCGACCATCAACTGCCAGAACATATCCCTCGCCACCGGATCGACGCCAGAAGTAGGCTCATCGAGGATTAACATCTCCGGGCGATGAATCACCGCCACCGCCAGCGAAAGCCGCTGGCGAATGCCGAGCGGCAATGACTCCGGCAGAACATCTTCAACGTCGTTGAGCTTAAAACGCTCGCTCATTTCAGCCACTCTTGCGGGAATTTCCGCTTCCGGGATGTGAAACAAACGGGCATGTAACTCAAGGTTTTGCCGCACGGTGAGCTCGGTATAGAGCGAAAACGCCTGCGACATATAGCCCACCCGACGGCGAGTATCGATATCTTTTGGATCAACCGGTTGCCCGAACAACCACGCCTCACCTTCGCTGGCGGGCAGCAATCCGGTAAGCATTTTCATGGTGGTGGATTTACCGCAGCCGTTCGAACCAAGAAAACCAAAAATCTCCCCGCGTGGAATGCGGAAATTGACGTGATCAACGGCAACGAAGGAACCAAAACGCATGGTCAGATCGCGCGCTTCAATGGCAATCTCTGCGTTTTCAGGTTGATATGGTGGGATCACTACCGCCTGATGCGCCTGGCGTTGCGCTTGCGGTAACAGATTTATAAACGCCTCTTCCAGCGTGGCACTTTGCGTTTGCTGCCGCAGCTCTTCGGCGCTGCCGGTTGCCAGCACTTCTCCGGCATTCATCGCTACCAGCCAGTCGAAGCGTTCGGCCTCTTCCATGTAGGCGGTGGCGACCAGCACGCTCATATTGCTCTGCCGCTGGCGAATACTGTCGATAAGATCCCAGAACTGGGCGCGGGAGAGCGGGTCAACCCCCGTTGTTGGCTCATCAAGAATCAACAGTTCCGGGTCGTGGATTAACGCACAGCACAGCCCCAGTTTTTGCTTCATCCCGCCGGAGAGTTTCCCTGCCGGACGATCGCGAAACGGTGCTAACCCGGTGCTGGTCAGCAGCTCATTAATTCGGACTTCCCGCTCCGCTTTGTCGTGACCGAACAGGCGAGCGAAAAAATCGACGTTTTCATACACCGACAAGGTGTGGTAGAGGTTTTTGCCCAGCCCCTGCGGCATCCAGGCGATGCGCGGGCAGACGTCGCGGCGATGCTTCGGGTCGCGCATATCGCCGCCCAGCACCATCACATTGCCCTGCTCAATGACGCGGGCTCCGGAAATCAACGACAACAAACTCGACTTCCCGACGCCATCCGGACCAATCAGCCCGACCATACAGCGGGCCGGAATATCGAGTGTGATATTGTTCAGCGCAACGGTTTTTCCATAATGCTGGCTCACGCCCGCCAGTTGCGCGACAGGCGGGACGGGAACCAGTTCCAGATGCGTCATTGTGGCAACCTCACCACGAGGTCGTCAGGCCACGGAAGTTCTTCATTCACCCGCACCCACGCTACGCCCGGCAAGCCCGTTTTGACATATTCCAGATGCTGCTGGAGTAATTCCGGTGGGATACGCGCTTTGACGCGGAACATCAGTTTCAGCCGTTCATCGCTGGTTTCGACGGTTTTTGGCGTGAACTGGGCGACACTGGCGACAAAACTGATGGTTGCAGGAATACGCAGATCTGGCGCGGCATCGAGGATCAGCCGGGCTTCACCGCCCAGTTTCAGCGTGCCCGCCTGTTCGGTTGGCAGGAAGAAGGTCATATAGACGTCGCTGAGATCGACCATATTCAGTACCCGACCACCTGCCGCCAGCACTTCACCTGGCTCGGCAACCCGATACTGCACGCGTCCGTCACGCGGGGCTTTCAGTTCGCTGTCATCGATATCTGCGGCAATGCGCCGTTCAGTGGCTTGCGCGGCTTCGACGCGAGTTTGCGCCTGAATGATATTGGTGCGTGCCGCTTCTATAGCGGCTTTAGAGGCAGAAACCTGAGCTTTTGCCGATTCCAGGGCAGCTCGGGCGCTCTCAGCGGCGGCACGGTCGTCATCTAGCTGTTGCGCAGAAATAGCCCCACGTTGGGCAAGCGAGCGGGAACGCGTATGACGTTTAGCCACGGAGTCCAGTTCGGCCTGGCGTTGATTAACCAGCGACTGTGCGGCGCGAGTTTCACTTTGCCGTTGCTCCAGCAAAGCCTGCGCGGCGGCAACGGCACTTTGTGCCTCTTTGATTTGCGCGATGGCTTCCAGTCGTTGCTCCTGCAACACGCGAGTATCCATCTTCGCCAGCACTTCACCTTCGCGAACAAACTGGCCTTCTTTCACCAGAATGGTGTCGATACGCCCGGCAATTTTGCTGGCGATATCCACTTCCGTCGCTTCAATGCGCCCATTGCTGACGGCAAAGCCTTCCGGCACACCTGCCGGACGCAACAGCCACCATGCCACGACGGCAGCCACCACCAGAACCCCGACAACCCACCACGCCAGATGGCGCTTAATATTATCCATAATCGACCCGCCATAATCCCTGTAAGCAATCGACGCGTGTTACAACTGCCACCGAACGACGTTCAGCGAATTATTCCATCCGGGATAAGAAGGAAACGGCAAAGGCGGCCAGGGCGCAGCAAACTGAGCGCCAACGGGGGAAGGTCTGGTGAAAACGGGTAGTAATGTTGTCATCATCAGCATTCCTGGCCGTAAATGAAACACGCATACTCATAAGTGAAATCAATTAAATACTAACAGTTATATTCATGTTGTCTATTTGATTACCATCAGCTTGTGATACATCGCGATGTTCTTCTGTCCGATAGCGTTTTTTAACCAAAAATCTTCTGCACAGGTTCTCAGGTACTGCTGCACAGGTTTCCGTAACAGAAAACCCGATGACTATCACATAGCGTTATTATCGCCCGAGGTGAAAATATTTACCGAATGTGAAATAATTTTTTGAAAAGATGATAAAGGCTTATGTATTAAATAAAGCAGTCTCGAACAAGGTCATTTAAAAAAATAATATATTAATTCAGAATTTATCGTAGGATAAATATTTATTTAGTAGCGTTAACTCACATCTAAAACTTGATACCCAGAACACTAAATCCGACTATAGTAAAGTTACTTTTTACAATTAGTGGTATCTGATTGTTATATTTAACTGACTAAAAATACTACTGATACGCTTTCTTATATTAGCAGAAAGTACACATGGAGTTTAAAATGAATATATATATCGGATGGCTATTTAAATTAATCCCTTTAATTATGGGGATAATATGTATTGCATTGGGTGATTTTGTATTAGCAGGTTCCGGGCAAAGTGAGTATTTTGTGGCGGGGCATGTACTTATTTCGCTTTCTGCAATCTGTCTGGCGTTATTCACTACCGCATTTATTATTATCTCTCAGTTAACTCACGGCGTGAATAAGTTCTACAACACGTTATTTCCTATTATTGGTTATGCCGGTTCTGCAATAACTATGATTTGGGGATGGTCACTGTTGGCAAGCGATAATGTCATGGCCGATGAGTTTGTTGCCGGGCATGTTATTTTTGGTGTTGGGATGATTGCTGCTTGTGTATCCACCGTGGCGGCGTCTTCCGGCCATTTTCTGCTGATCCCCAAAAACGCCTCGGGCAGTAAGAGTGATGGTACGCCGTTGCAGGCTTATTCTTCAACAATCGGTAACTGCTTAATTGCCGTTCCCGTTCTGCTTACTCTCTTTGGTTTCATTTGGTCAGTCGCGCTGTTACGTAGCGCTGATATCACACCACATTATGTTGCAGGCCATGTGCTATTGGGATTAACGGCAATTTGCGCTTGCCTTATTGGCCTTGTCGCCACTATTGTCCATCAAACGCAGAATACGTTCTCAGTGAAAGAGCATTGGCTGTGGTGCTATTGGGTTATTTTGCTCGGCTCACTTACTGTTATTCAGGGTATCTACGTATTAATCAGTTCAGATGCAAGCGCCCGTCTGGCCCCCGGCATTATTCTCATTTGTCTGGGGATGATCTGCTACAGTATTTTCTCCAAAGTGTGGTTGTTGGCGCTGGTATGGCGACGCACCTGTTCGTTAGCCAATAGAATCCCCATGATTCCGGTATTTACCTGTCTGTTTTGCCTGTTCCTCGCAGCGTTCCTTGCTGAAATTGCGCAAACCGATATGGCTTATTTTATTCCTTCGCGAGTTCTGGTTGGTTTAGGTGCAGTGTGTTTTACACTCTTTTCCATCGTTTCTATATTAGAAGCAGGTTCTGCAAAAAAATAATATCTGCCGCCGGATTATGCTATTAAGCCAACCCGGCGAACACATTAATACTTACCATCAGTCAGGTGATTCGAAGTTCCTTCAATAAAGGTGATTAACACTGGCAATGATGCCAGTAATTGCCACAAGGCTTATTTTGCTACTGTGTAGAACCAATAAAACTGTGCCCTTAAATCAGGAAAAGACTTTAAAGTTTTACCATTGCGTCTGTTTAGCTATACAACATAAAGTGAAGTACACATTACGCTATGTGTTAACAGTCTCTATACTCGTCATACTTCAAGTTGCATGTGCTGCGTCTGCGTTCGTTCACCCCAGTCACTTACTTATGTAAGCTCCTGGGGGAGTCACTCACTTGCCGCGTTACTCGGCCTTCGGCCTCGCCCTTTCAGGGCCAACTCAAGCGTTGTTCAAAACGCCCCTGGTGTTTTGTCCTGCAACTCGAATTATTTAGAGTATATCTTCTGGTTATGCCCGTCATAACAAATGTTTTATAAGATGATGCAGAGCATACAATCACAGGATTACTTATCGGATTTTGTATTCCACAATTCATTTGGGGATAATTAGCGATCTTATGTAGCCAGGAACAAAGCGTCTGACCGAAAATATATCTTCTCACGTCTTGTTTAATTGGATTAAAAAGTCATCAGTGCCTTCATCGAAGGAATATTGTTTACCAACTGAAATCATTACTCTTTTACGTAATGGTGCAACGCTATCTTTTATATTTAACATTAATTTTATAGTGCAAAATTTGCATAAATCTATCTTTCTGACTATATCATCTAATACAAAAGAACTAGTCCATCAAAATAAGACAGGACTTACAAAATAAAATCCAGCTCTCTGCGCCGCCCGTAATTAATAGTGTCTAAAGAAATTCATCCAGGATGATGTATGTAATCGCTCGTCTGAAATTTAGACCTGGGTTAGTTGAAAACAGCTACTACGAGAGCAAAGATCATCAGGAGTGAAGAAATGCAGCAGCTTACTGTTGTCTCAAAATTGACGGGTGTTTCCAGCGATGTTCAGGCTTCTGAAATTAACCTTAATGCACCGTCCATTATTAAACTTGCGGTCTCTCGCGATGAAATCAGCAAACTGGCGCGGGTAAACCAGGATCTGGTTATTACTCTCCATTCTGGTGAAACAATTGTTTTAAAAAACTTTTACGTAACCAACGATCAGGGGGCCAGTCAGCTTGTTCTGCAAGAGGATAACGGGACGCTGTGGTGGGTACAGGATACCGACGGTGCATTTCATTTTCAGCCCATTGATGATTTAACACCGCTCATGTCTGGTGAAAGCAGCCATGAAGGGGGAGCGGTTTGGCCGTGGCTTCTGGGTGGCGCAGCGGTCGCAGGAGGTGTGGCAATAGCAGCCAGCAGTGGTGGCGGCGGTGGAAGCTCTCATCATGATGATCCGGGCAACGGTAATCCTGGCGGTGGGGATGGTGGAACTGATGACGGTGGTGATCCGGGAAACGGTTTTCCTGGCGAGGGAGGATCAGATGATGGAAATGGCACGACGCCTCCCAGTGCTCCGGAGATAACTGGCATTACAGATAATACGGGTTCGATTACAGGAACAGTGCCTGCCAATGGCGTTACCGATGACGCTACACCGACCCTGAGCGGTAGAGGCACTGCGGGTAATATCATTTCTGTTTATGACAGTAATGGCGTACTACTGGGTAAAACAGAAGTCGCCAGTAACGGTACCTGGAGTTTTACCCCGAACACCCCGTTAGGCGAAGGCGAACATAATCTGACAATTACCCAGACCGATGCTGACGGGAACGTCAGCTCGGCAACGACTGTTCCTCCGTTTAACGTCGATACCACGCCCCCCTCGGCAGTCACTAATCCAACAGTTAACAGCGAAGGTACAATAGTTTCCGGTACTACCGAACCGGGTAACACCGTAGTAATTGTCGATAGCAATGGCGATACCGTGGGAAGCGGCATCGCAAACTCAGACGGCAAATTTAACATTCCCATTACCCCGCCTCAGACGAATGGGGAAATACTGACTATTATCGCCACCGACCCTGCAGGAAATATCGGTACCCCCACAGGTGTGACAGCTCCCGACACAACCGCCCCTGCTGCCCCGGAAAATGTCTTAGTGGCAGAAAACGGCACCTCTGTAAGCGGCACTGCCGAACCTGGCAGTACCGTGACTATTACCGACAGCAGCGGCAATAAACTGGGCGATGCGCAAGCGGATGGCAACGGTAATTTCACCGTTCCGCTGTTCCCTAACCAGACCACTGGCGATACGCTGACGGCTGTGGCAACCGATCCTGTGGGTAATAACAGCCCTGGCTCATCCGCTACCGCACCCACGATTGCAGATACTACCGCGCCTGCCGCGCCGGAAAATGTTCTGGTCGCGATTGATGGTACCTCTGTGAGCGGTACTGCTGAACCTGGCAGCACGGTCCATATTAAAGACAGTGAGGGTAATGACCTCGGTGAAGCGATGGCCGATATTAATGGCAATTTCACCGTTGCGTTGACGCCTGCGTTAACTGATGGCGAAACCGTTGAGGCCAGCGCTACCGACAGTAGCGGCAATACCGGGCCGGGAACCACGGCGACGGCACCGGATCTCACCGCTCCGCCCGCGCCAGTTATTACCCAAATTACCGACGATGTTGCAGGCAATATCGGCGCTATCTCAAACGGCGGCCTGACCAACGACGATAAACCGCAAATCAGTGGCACTGCGGCGGCTGGCTCGCTGGTGAAGATTTATGATAACGGCACCTTGCTGACAACGGTCACCGCCGATGGCGACGGCAACTGGTTATGGACACCGACAACGGCACTCGCTCAGGGAAGTCACACCCTGAGCTTTACCGCCAGCGATGCCAGCAATAACACCAGTGGCAGCACTACCTGGAGTTTATTTGTCGATAGCGTGGCCCCCACGGCCCCAACCATTACACTGGTGAATGATGATGTCGGTTCGATTACCGGCAACGTGGCAAATAACAATGGGGCAACCGACGATACCCGCCCGACCATTTCAGGAACGGGCGAACCCGGCTCGCTGGTAAGCCTCTATGATAATGGCATCCTGTTAACCACTGTACTTATCGGCACGTCTGGCTCCTGGAGTTACGCTGTCGCAGCTAATCAGGCATTTACCCCTGGCGAACATCGGTTAACGGTTACTTCACTCGACGCAGCAGGCAACAGCACCGCACAGCCTGCCGTTATCACCATCAACGTTGATACCTCGAAACCCGACGCACCGACCATTGCCACCGCGACGGATGATGTCGGTAGCATTCAGGGCAATCTCCTGACCGAAAGCCGTTCGGATGACAATCTACCGGTGCTGAACGGTACAGGCCCGGAAGGGACGAGCATCACGCTGTATGATGGCGATATCCCCATCGCCACCTTTGCCGTTCCGGCGGGCGGCAACTGGAGTTATCAACTGACTCAACCGTTGAGCGAAGGTTCCCATACGCTGACAGCCATCGCCACCAACGCCGCCGGAACGGCCAGCAATGCTGGCACCTTTATTCTGACCATCGATACCACGCCGCCACCCGCGCCAGTGATTCTGGCGGCCGAAGGGCTTGTCGGCGATACCTCACACTCTCTCAATAATGGCGGCAGTACAAAAAGCACATCGCCAGAGCTCACCGGCAGCGGTGAACCTGGCGCGACCATCACTGTTTACGATAACGACACAGAAATTGGCACAGCCGTCGTTCAGACTGACGGCACATGGAGCTTCACGCCGCCAGAGGCCCTTGACGAGGGGCAGCATATTTTCACCACCACGGCAACTGACGTCGCAGGTAACACGGGTATCCTGTCGCCTGGCTTCACGCTCAATGTTGATAACACGCCGCCGACGCAGCCAGGTGCGCCGATAATCAGCGACAATCGCGATCCGGTCACCGGTGTTGTCACTAATGGCAATACCAACGACACCACACCAACCTTTAGCGGCACGGGCACCGCAGGTGATGTCATTTCGGTTTATCTTGATGACAACACCACGCCGCTGGGAACGGCAATCGTCGATGCTGACGGCAACTGGAGCTTTACCCCACAAACTGAACTTCCTGAGGGCAGCTATCAGATAACCATCACGGCAACCGATCCGGCGGGCAATATCAGCGAGCCGTCGACGGCAATTTCGCTCAATATCGATCTCACCCCACCTGCTGCACCGACCATTGATACTGTCAATGATAATGCGGGCACCTACACGGGCAATCTGGCAAACGGGGCGATCACCGACGACAACACGCCGACCATCAATGGTCGCGGCATCGATGGCACAACAATCACCTTATACAATGGCACTACGGTTATCGGCACAGCCACGGTGACCGAGGGTCAGTGGAGTATTACCCCAACAACCCCGCTGACCAATGGTAGCTACACGCTGACCGCCAGAGCGACCGATGCGGCAGGCAACCCCAGCGGCGATTCCAACAGCGTATCGTTTAGCGTGAATACCACGCCGCTACTGGTAACCGATATTGAGGATGATGTGGCGGCAATTACCGGGCCGTTAACCAATGGCGGCCTGACCAACGATACCTCGCCAACAGTGAGCGGCAGCGGGATCCCCGGCTCGACTATTGCGATTTATAACAATAATGGGGCCGTTCCCGTGGCGACGGTTACCGTCGGGGAAAATGGCACCTGGTCGGTGGATGTTCCATTAACGAACGGTGTAAACGCCCTCACCTTCATAGCCCAGGACAGCAACGGTAATGCCATTTCGTCGGCAACACCCGTCACGCTCAATCTTGATACCGTAGCGCCTGATGCGCCAGAAGTGACCTTTGTCGCCGACGATGGCACCAGAATCAGCGGTGTGGCAGAAGCAGGCAGTACGGTAATTATCTATAGCGGCGACACCGTGCTCGGCAGCGCCGTGGCTAATGCCACAACCGGCGAATACAGCGTTACGCTCTCTCCGGCACAAACCTCTGGCGCGGCCCTGATTGCTATCGCACAGGATGCGGCAGGCAACCTGGGGCCAGGCACACCGTTTACTGCGTCAAACTCGGGCCTGCCGTTACCGCCTACGCTTGAAGTGGTTGATGATGTGGCGCCAGGTCTGGGCGTTACCGGCAACGGAAGCACCACTAACGATACGCTGCCGCTACTGCGGGGAACCGCCGAAGCGGGAGCTGTGGTGACGATTTATCAAAATGGTGATGAGCTGACCACGGTCACCGCCGATGGCAGCGGCAACTGGAGCTACCAGCTAACCGAGCCGCTGAGCGAGGGCGGCACTTACAACTTTACCGCCTCGCAGCTCACCAGCGATGGCAGTAGCGGTCAATCACCCAATTATGCCATCACCATTGATACCGTCGCGCCCGTTGCGCCAACGATCACCAGCATTACGGATGACGTTTCGCCAGATATCGGTACGGTCGCTAATGGCGAGGCAACGAACGATCCGCTGCCGACGCTGAACGGCACGGCGGAAGCGAACGCCCTTATCACTATTTATGACAACGGCGCAGAAATAGGCACCACCAGCGCCGATAGTGACGGCAACTGGCGCTTTACGCCGCAAACGACGCCGGGGGAAGGCGACCATACGTTTACTGTCCGCGCCAGCGACGGCGCGGGTAACCTGAGCGATCCTTCCGCGCAATACACCATTACCATTACGACAACGTTACCAGACGCCCCGCTGATTAATTCGGTAACCGATAACGTCGGCAGCGAGCAAGTTCTGACCTCCGGGCAGATTACCAACGACAACACCCCTACCCTTGAGGGTACTACGGCTGCCAATGCGCTGGTGACCATCCGCGATAACGGCGCTGTCATTGGCACGACCACAGCCGATGAAAATGGCAACTGGAACTACACCCCCACGACACCGCTGGGTGAGGGCTTCCATGCGCTGACCGCGACGGTCACCGACGCGGCGGGTAACGTCAGCAATCCCACCTCTGCGTTTGAACTGGTGGTCGATACACTGCCACCTGCCATCCCGGTCATTACCACGGTGATTGATGACCAGCCAGGCAGCAGCCAACTCAATAACGGGCAGCTCACTAACGACGCGCAACCCACCCTGAACGGCACAGCTGAAGCCAACGCCACTATTACTATTTTTGATAATGGTACGGAAATTGGCACCACCCGTGCCGACGATGACGGCAACTGGAGCTTTACGCCTGATGAGGCGCTGGATCAGGGCGAGCATCGCTTTACGGTGGCAGCAACGGATAGCGCCGGGAATACAGGCGGAGAATCAACGCCATTCACGATTAAGCTGGATTCCATGGCACCGCTGGCGCCAACGCTTGTGACAGTGCAGGATCATACCACGCCGGTGACAGGCACCATCGCCAACGGTCAAACCACCAATGAAACCCGCCCGGCGCTCAGCGGCACCGGGGAAGTGGGCGCAACCATCACGGTTCTCAGCGATGGCGTCGCAATTGGCACCACCATGGTCAACGCTCAGGGCAACTGGAGCTTAACGCCGCAAACACCGCTGGGCGAGGGCTTCCATACGCTGACCGTCACCGCCACTGACAGCGCCGGTAATACCAGCCCAGCATCGCCAGACTTTACCCTGACGGTGGACACCGTACTGCCCGCCGTACCCACACTTTCGTCTGTTGTGGATGATGTGGCCGGGGGCGTCTTTAATGGGCCGTTGGCTAACGGGCAAGCCACCAACGACGCGCGCCCTGAACTCAGCGGAACCGCCGAAGCGAACGCCACCATCAATATTTATGACAACGACACCCTAATCACCAGCGTGACGGCGGATGAGGACGGGAACTGGACTTACACCCCAGCGGAAGATTTAGCCCAGGGGTCACATGCGTTTGCGATTTCTGCGACCGATGCCGCAGGTAATACCAGCGGTATGTCGCTGGAAACCACCATTGTGGTTGATACCACACCACCGCCCTCTCCCACGGCGCAAATGAGTGCCGATGGCAGCACCATCAACGGTATTGCCGAAGCGGGAAGCACCGTCACCATCACCTTACCGGGTGGTACAACTGTCACGGCGACGGCGAATAACAACGGTGTTTACAGCGTAACGCTGCCGGTGCGGCAAATAGACGGCGAAGTGCTTTCGGTAAGCGCAACGGATGCGGCGGGCAACAGCTCTCCGGCCATTTCAGTAACCGCACCGATAGTGCCACTGCTGGCTGAAGACAACGTGATTAACCTGGCGCTGCAAACCAACGCCAGCATTACCAATGAACACCATAGCGATTACGGTTTCCTGCTGGTTAATGCCCTGGGAACGGTCGCAGATGTGCTGGGCACCGACACCGCAGCGGTGAATTTCAGTATTGATGAAGGCGGTAGCGGCGCTATCACCATCAATGCCGCCGCAACCGGCGTGGTGCTGTCGTTGTTAAGCACAATGGAGATTGTCATTCAGCGTTTTGATACCGAACTCAACGCCTGGGTCACCATTGTCGATACCGCCAAACCGCAGTTTGCTGATTTGCTCACTCTCGGCGCATCGGGCGTTACGCTCAACTACGACGGTCTCTCCGGTGGCGATTATCGGGTCGTTAGCTATAACACCAGCCTGCTGGCAACCGGCGCGTATACCAGTCTGGATGTTTCGCTGGCGAAAACCAGCGCAGGAACGCTTACCGGCGAATTAACCGATACCGGCAACGTGATTACCGATATCGATCCCGGCAATGGTCAGGATAACGCCCCTGCCGGAACCTTAGTGACATCTGTCACCGATGCTACCGGTAATGTGATTACTGTACCTTCCGGCGGTATAGATGTGCAGGGGCAATTCGGCTTCCTGCATATTAACCAGGACGGGAGCTACACCTATACACTGACCAATACCTCGGCATCGGTTTATGGGCGTAGCGAAAGTTTCACCTACACACTCAGCCACGATGGCGCTCAGTCCTCAGCGAAACTGGTCGTGACGCTGGGAGACGCGCCAGCACCGGGTAGCGTCACCGCCGCCGATGACAGCGCCTCACTCATCTTTAATACCCAGGTGAGTGCAACCGACAACGGCCCGTCGGATCAAACGGGCTTTACGCTTGCAAGCGTAGGCCTTGGCAATCTGCTGGATGTCAGCCTGGTGGAAGGGCTGACCGATCCCATTATTTTCAACGTTGAGGAGGGCGAAACCCGCACCATTACGGTTCAGGCAAGCGTTCTTGGCGTGACCCTTGGCGGTTTTGATCTCTACATCTATCGCTTTAACGATGCCATTCAACAGTATGAACAATACCGGGTAGAACCACGCTGGGTCACGGCACTGTTGGGCGGTGGCTCAACGCCGTTAACCGTCACGCTACCGGGCGGTGACTATCTGTTCCTGCTCAACTCCTCCGGCGGTCTGGCGCTGGCGACGTTTTATAATCTCGATATTCAGGCCGATCACAGCTACGCCGTCAGTTCGCTTGCCGGAACCACTCAGGGAGAGATTCTGACTAACGACTCGGCGCCAGCAGGTACGGTCGTTACCGCCGTCAATGGCGTGGCGATTGCGGCGACGGGCACCACGGAAATTGAAGGGCAATATGGCACGCTGACCATCGACGCTGCCGGGAATTACAGCTATACCCTGCGTAGCGGTATTGGCGCAGACAGCATTAAAACGCCAGACAGCTTTGTTTACACAGTAACCGCGCCGAACGGCGATACCAGCAGCGCCTCGCTGAATATCACCGCCACGCCACAGCCGCTGGATGCGGTGAATGACACCAGCAGTCTGATGCCGGTCACCACATTGCAGGATACCTCGCAGAGCTTTACGGATAACAGCGTGGGGAATGCCTCGTGGGCGGCAAAACTGTTATCCGCCACATCTGGTTCCGGTAGCGGAATCATTGAAGTCGCCGCCGGAACCGCCGTCCATAACGCAGTGTTGCACTTTAATGTCTCCTCACTCTTATCGCTGGGCGGTTTAACCGTTAACTGGACTCTGCTTGACAGTAATGGCGCTCAGGTAACTGCCGGTTCGTTTAATGGTGGCCTGCTGCTCGGCGGCAATCTCGATATTCCATTGACCGGCATTGACTTACATGCGGGTAACTATCAGCTGCATTATGTGGGTAATGTCGGCGCGTTAGGCGTAGGCCAAATCACCGTTACCCCGAGTCTGCGCGGCACGCTGGTCGATCTGGATAACTTCGAAACCAGCGGCAGCAACAGTGTCACGGGCAATATTTATGACGATGACCATATTGCCAGCGTCCATACCCTTCTCACGGTCACTGGCGCGGGCGGCAGTAGTGCAACGCTTGATCCCCAGAGCGGCAGTGAGGCAACCGCCACCATCAACGGTAAGTACGGCGTACTGACTATGGGGCTGGACGGGAACTACACCTACCAACTCAACAGCGGCGTTTCACTGGCTAACATCACCTCGAAGGAGACCTTCACCTACACCCTCAATGACCAAAACGGGCACAGCGACAGCGCCACGCTAACCATTGAGATGAACCCGCAGGTGGTCAGCACCGCCGAAGCCGACCGCGTTATCGGCAGCGCCTACGGCGATACGTTGATCTATGAGCTACTCAATACCACCGATGCCACCGGCGGGAACGGCACCACGGATAGCTGGAGCAACTTCTCGCTGGCACAGGGCGACAAGATCGATATTGGCGATCTGTTAGTCGGCTGGAACGGCGATAACGCAACCCTTGGCAACTATCTCAGCGTCACCAGCAACGGCAGCAACACGGTGATCGCCATTGACCGCGACGGCAGCGGCGCCACCTTCAACTCAACCAACCTCGTGACCCTGGAGAACGTCACCACCACGCTCGATGAGTTAATTCAACAAAATCACATTGTGACCTGACAAAAACGCGAAACAGCCCCGGAGGCGATGACCGCCGGGGCAACGGTAGTTATTTTGATTTTCAAAGGGATAGTTATGGGAAAAATGGCCTGCGTCGCGGCATTAGTGACATTGGCGCTCAGTTGCGGGCGTCTCAATGCACAAGAACTACCGATCTCCTCTGAAACCCTCGCCGCAGACCAGATGCTACCCGCTCTCGATGGCTCGGCGGCGCAATTACCGCTCAGCCCGGCAGCGCCAGGAACATTAACGCTTAATGAGGCGGTCGATCGTGCAGTGAACTGGCATCCTTCAATCAGCGAAGCCGTCGGCAAATTACTGTCGCAAAATGAACAGATTGAAGTGGCGAAAGCAAAATACTACCCACAGATTAGCGCCGGGGTGAACAACGGCTACAGCAATACCTATCTCGATCACGGTTACAGCCCCGCGCTGGTGTTGTCGATCTCCCAAATGCTCTATGACTTCGGCAAAGTCGCAAGCCAGGTGCGCGCCGAAAGCGCAGGCGCTGCCGAAGAGCAGGCCAACGTGTTGTTGAGTATTGATAGCGTGGCGCATGAAACGGCAAACGCCATTGTACAGGTGCAGGCGGCGCAGCAGATGGTCGAAACAGCGGAAGAACAACTGGTTGCGCTTAACGGTATCGGCAAACTGACCCGGCAGCGCAACGATGAAGGCGCCACATCGATGTCTGACGTGGTGCAAACCGATGCGCGAATCGAGGCGGCACGCTCGCAACTGGCACAGTATCAAGCCGATCTCGACAGCGCTAAAGCCTCGCTGATGAGTATGCTTGGCTGGAACTCGCTCAACGCCATCAGCAATGATTTCCCCCAAAAACTGGACGGTAGCTGTGAGCAAGCCAAACCCGACGATCGCTTAGTCCCCGCCGTGTTAGCGGCCTGGGCGCAGGCAAATGTAGCGCAGGCTAATCTCGATTACGCCAATGCGCAAATGACGCCCACCATCTCGCTGGAACCGTCCGTTCAGCACTATCTCAACGACAAATACCCCAGCCACGATGTGCTCGATAAAACGCAATATACCGCGATGGTCAAAGTGGAGATGCCCATCTATCAGGGCGGCGGGCTGACCGCGCGGCGTAACGCCGCCAGCCACGCAGTGGAATCGGCACAATCGGCAATTCAACGCACCCGCCTTGAGGTGCGGCGAAAACTGCTGGATTCACGCAGCCAGTCAATGAGCCTCGCCAGCGCGTTACAAATTCTGCGCCGCCAGCAACAGCTCAGCGAACGCACGCGCGAACTGTATCAACAGCAATATCTCGATCTCGGTTCGCGCCCGTTGCTGGATGTGCTCAACGCCGAGCAGGAAGTGTATCAGGCTCGTTTTGCAGAACTGCAAATCCAGAGCCAGCTTCGGCAGTTGCAACTGAACTGCCTGTATAACACCGGCACGCTGCGTCAGGCATTTGCCCTCAACAACCGCCGCATTCAGTCCGTGGAGATCCAGCCATGACCCGCACCGCGCCGCCGTTTAACCAGGTTTGTGATGAACGCGTCCTCAGCCAGTGGGCGCGAGCCATCAGCCATACTGCCAGCCATTACCGCATCGCCTGCTCACCGGGAGCGATTCAGGCTAACGCTCCGTGGTTTGCCGGGAAAAATAAAACGCAGGCCCTGACCCAGCTGGCGCGCCAGGGCGGCCTCTCCTTTCATCTTCTCGAGGCAGACAATCCCGATTTTAATCAGTGGCGCTTACCGCTGGTGGCTGAGTTAAAAAATGGGCAACTGATTGTTATCGAAAACTTTAACGGTGAAGATGCGCTGGATGTGTTTATCACAGGCGAAGAAGAAGGCCAACGCAACCGCCTCACTCTCAGCCAGCTATTACCGGAGATCGGCACCCTCACGGCACTGCGCCCGCTCTCGGCACTGAAAGACCGTCGCGTCGACAGCTATATTTCCCGCTTTAAGCCCGACTGGATGCGCGAACTGGTGATGCAGGATGTTCGCCCGTATCTGCCGGTGATGATTGCCGCATTTTTGATTAATGTTCTTTCGCTGGCCGGGATCGTCTTTTCCATGCAGGTGTACGATCGGGTGATCCCCGCGCAATCTTATCCCACGCTGTATGTGCTCTCGCTGGGCGTGCTGGTCGCAGTGATATTTGGCTTTTTGCTGCGCGAAGCGCGTACTCACATTATGGATGTGCTCGGCAAACGCGCCGATATGCGTATTTCCGACCGCGTATTCAGCCACGCCCTGCGGCTACGAAACAGCGCCATCCCCCGCTCCACCGGCAGCTTTATTTCCCAACTGCGCGAGCTGGAACAGATCCGCGAGATGATCACCTCCTCCACGCTTTCGACCATTGTCGATCTGCCATTTTTCTTCTTGTTTATCATCGTGCTGGCGATTATCGCCCCACCGCTGGCGTGGATCGCCCCGGTCGCAGCCTTGCTGATGATTTTGCCAGGGCTTTTGTTGCAGAAAAAACTGGCCGTACTGGCGAATCAGGCGGCGCACGAAGCAACGTTGCGCAATGCCGTGCTGGTCGAGAGCGTACAGGGGCTGGAAGATATCAAACTGATGCAGGCAGAAAACCGTTTTTTGCAGCAATGGAACAGTTACATCCGTATCACGGGCGAGTCTGGCTTACGCACCCGCCGACTGACGCAGGGGTTAATCAACTGGGGGATGTCGGTTCAAAGCCTGGTTTACGCGGCGGTAATTATGTTCGGCGCGCCAATGGTGATTGATGGCACCCTGACCACCGGAGCCGTGGTGGCGGCATCAATGCTCGGTTCGCGGATGATTGCGCCGATGGCAAATCTCTGCGGCGTGCTGGCCCGCTGGCAGCAGGTCAAAGCAGCCAAAACGGGACTCGACAGCATTATGCAACTACCCAGTGAAACCGGAGGCGACGAAAACCGGGTGCATCAGGAAATCTTCCACGGTCACTATGTTTTTGAGAATGCGCAGTTTCGCTACCACCATGAAGATCAACGCATTCCACTTCGGATCTCACATCTGGAAATCAGGCCCGGCGAGAGGCTTGCAATCCTCGGTCGTAACGGTGCCGGAAAATCAACGCTATTACAGGCGCTGGCAGGCGGCATGGAGCTGGTTGAAGGGGATGTCCGTCTTGATTGTCTCAGTTTGTCGCAAATCGATATGGCGGATTTACGCCGCAACATAGGCTTCCTCAGCCAGAACGCCCGCCTGTTTTATGGCACGCTGCGGGAAAATTTAACGCTTGGCGCTCCACATGCCAGCGATGCGCAGCTCTTCGAGGCGCTGGAGATAAGCGGCGGCGCAACGTTTGTTAAGCGGCTGGCAAAAGGGCTGGATCACCCGGTGATGGAAGGCGGTAATGGCTTATCGGGTGGGCAGCGGCAGTCGATTCTACTGGCACGTATGTTATTGCGATCGCCAAACATTGTCCTGCTGGATGAACCCAGCGCCGCGCTGGATGAGCATACCGAGCGGGAGTTTATCCAGCGGATGATCCCCTGGCTTGGCAACCGCACGCTCATCGTTGCAACTCATCGGGTGCCGATTCTTGAACTGGTTGAGCGCGTAGTGGTGCTAAAAGAAGGGCAACTGGTGATGGACGCACCGAAAGCACAGGCACTCAGCGGCAGCCGGGCAAACGCAAAGGAGTGGAAGAATGAAAACCAGTCCGCATGATACTGCAATGGAAGATCTGGATATCCGCCGCGAGCGCGAGTTTTCCGGGGCCAGCCGGATTATTTTTCTCTGCACGCTGTTGTTTGCCATCCTTGGCGTCTGGGCCTGGTTTGGTAAAGTCGATGAAGTCTCCACCGGCAATGGAAAAGTGATCCCCAGCTCCCGCGAGCAAATTTTGCAATCGCTGGATGGCGGTATTCTGGCAGAGCTCACCGTCCGTGAAGGCGACCGGGTAGAGGCGAATCAAGTCGTGGCTCGCCTCGATCCGACTCGCTCACAATCAAATGTCGGAGAAAGCGCAGCAAAATATCGTGCCTCTCTGGCTTCCAGTGCGCGTTTGACCGCTGAAGTGAACGATTTACCGCTCACTTTCCCGGCCTCGCTCAACAACTGGCCAGAACTGCTCGCCTCTGAAACTCGCCTGTATAAAAGCCGCCGTGCGCAACTGGCAGACACCGAAGCCGAACTGCGGGAAGCCCTGGTTTCGGTCAATAAAGAGTTGCAAATCACCCAGCGGCTACAAAAAAGCGGTGCCGCCAGCCATGTTGAAGTGCTACGCCTGCAACGACAAAAAAGCGATTTAGGATTAAAAATCACTGACTTGCGCGCGCAATATTACGTTCAGGCACGCGAAGCCTTATCGAAAGCGAATGCCGAAGTGGAAATGCTCTCAGCAATTATTAAAGGCCGTGAGGATTCCGTCACCCGCCTCACCGTGCGCTCTCCCATGCGTGGCATCGTCAAAAACATCAAAGTCACCACCATTGGCGGCGTCATTCCCCCCAACGGTGAGATGATGGAAATTGTCCCCGTCGACGATCGCCTGCTGATTGAAACGCGCCTCTCACCGCGCGATATCGCCTTTATTCACCCCGGACAGAGAGCACTGGTCAAAATCACCGCCTGGGATTACGCCATCTACGGTGGTCTTGAAGGGGTAGTGGAAACCATCTCACCCGACACCATCCAGGATGAAGTAAAACCAGAAATCTTCTACTACCGCGTGTTTATCCGCACCCACCAGGATTACCTGCAAAACAAGTTGGGACGACGCTTTTCCATCGTGCCGGGGATGATCGCCACGGTAGACATCAAAACCGGCGAAAAAACCATCGTCGACTATTTAATCAAACCGTTCAATCGGGCCAGAGAAGCGTTACGAGAGCGTTAAACATCATGACAAAAAGCACGTTCGCAGGCTGACTGCCATATTGATGCTACACCGTGGGTAAACCACGTTGAGCGGCTATGGCAGGCACTTCACGACGCCATAGCCCTATACCACAAGGCTTATTTTGCTACCAAATCCTGCGCACAGGCCCAGGCACTCGACCAGGCCCACTGGAAGTTATAGCCACCAAGCCAGCCAGTCACATCCATGACTTCACCAATAAAGTACAAACCCGGCACTTTACGTGCTTCCATTGTCCGTGATGAGAGTTCGTTAGTATCCACACCGCCAAGGGTAACTTCAGCGGTACGGTAACCTTCCGTACCATTTGGCTGTACACGCCATTCGGTGAGCGTGGGGATAAGCGCCTGCTGCTGACGAACATTCAACTGCTTTAAAGCCACATCCGGGATTTGCCCCAACTGTTGCAGGCACTCTACCAGACGTTTTGGCAGATGAATCGCCAGCGTATTTTTCAGGCTTTGATTCGGATGCGCCTGGCGTTGCTCATTGAGAAACGCATCGACATCGATATCGGGCAATAAGTTAACTGTTACAAACTCACCGGGTTGCCAGTAACTGGAAATTTGTAGCACTGCCGGACCGGAAAGGCCACGGTGGGTAAAGAGAAGATTTTCACGAAAGACTTTGCCGTTTTCCGCCGTGATAACGGATGGCACCGAAACGCCTGCCAGAACGTGTAGTTGTTCGAGTAATGGCTTATGTAAGGTAAATGGCACCAGCCCGGCACGGGTCGGCAATACCTTAAGACCAAATTGCTCGGCAATTTTATAACCCAATGGCGAGGCACCAAGACCAGGCATCGAAAGCCCACCGCTGGCGATAACTAATTTATCTGCCGCCACGCTGGCACCGTTTAGTTCAATGATGAATCCATCTTCACCACGACTGACACTCAATACTTCACTGCGAAGTCGGAATGTCACATTGCCCTTCTCACACTCAGCCACCAGCATGTCGACAATCTGCTGAGCGGAGTCATCACAGAAGAGTTGCCCTAACGTTTTCTCGTGCCAGCCGATGCCGTGTTTATTGACCAGATCAATGAAATCCCACTGGGTAAAACGCGCGAGTGCAGACTTACAAAAATGTGGATTTTGGCTCAGATAGGCACCTGGTTCGACATAAAGGTTGGTAAAGTTGCAGCGCCCACCGCCAGACATGAGGATTTTGCGCCCTGGTTTTTTACCATTATCGATCAGCAGAACCCGGCGTCCTGCCTGACCTGCCAGCGCAGAACAGAACATACCCGCCGCACCAGCGCCTATAATAATGGCATCAAACCTTTCCACGTTGCGCTCCTCTTAGAAAAAATGGGCGTGAATTGTAAAGATTCCTCAGTGGCCGCACCAGCGTCAATATTACTTAGGGGAAGTATTTATCTGAATTATATAAGATAATTATTTTTTGCGCGAAATTCATACAGGAGGCAAATCAAAAAAATCTATATTTCACTTTGCCCGCGCCGCGAAAGTCACTGATAATGCGCCGCGTTCATGTCCTCAAAATGGCGTAACGTCCTATGCTACATTTGTTTGCTGGCCTGGATTTGCATACCGGGCTGTTATTATTGCTTGCACTGGCTTTTGTGCTGTTCTACGAAGCCATCAATGGTTTCCATGACACAGCCAACGCCGTGGCAACTGTCATCTATACCCGCGCGATGCGTTCTCAGCTCGCTGTGGTTATGGCGGCAGTGTTCAACTTCCTGGGTGTTTTGCTGGGTGGTCTTAGTGTTGCCTATGCCATTGTGCATATGCTGCCGACGGACCTGCTGCTTAATATGGGATCGTCCCATGGTCTTGCCATGGTGTTCTCTATGTTGCTGGCAGCGATTATCTGGAACCTGGGTACCTGGTACTTTGGTTTACCTGCATCCAGCTCCCATACGCTGATTGGCGCGATCATCGGTATTGGTTTAACCAATGCGTTGATGACCGGTACGTCAGTGGTGGATGCACTCAATATCCCGAAAGTATTAAGTATTTTCGCATCTCTGATCGTTTCCCCTATTGTCGGCCTGGTGTTTGCTGGCGGTCTGATTTTCTTGCTGCGTCGCTACTGGAGCGGCACCAAGAAACGCGCCCGTATCCACCTGACCCCAGCGGAGCGTGAAAAGAAAGACGGTAAGAAAAAGCCGCCGTTCTGGACGCGTATCGCGCTGATCCTTTCCGCTATCGGCGTGGCGTTCTCTCACGGCGCGAACGATGGTCAGAAAGGCATTGGTCTGGTTATGTTGGTGCTGATTGGCGTCGCACCAGCGGGCTTCGTGGTGAATATGAATGCCACTGGCTACGAAATCACCCGTACCCGTGATGCCATCAACAATGTGGAAGCTTACTTTGAGCAGCATCCTGCGCTGCTTAAACAGGCGACCGGTGCTGATCAGTTAGTGCCGGCTCCGGAAGCAGGTGCAACACAACCTGCGGAGTTCCACTGCCATCCGTCAAATACCATTAACGCACTCAACCGCCTGAAAGGCATGCTGACTGCCGATGTGGAAAGCTACGACAAGCTGTCGCTTGACCAACGTAGCCAGATGCGCCGCATTATGCTGTGCGTTTCTGACACCATCGACAAAGTGGTGAAATTGCCTGGCGTAAATGCTGACGATCAGCGTCTGTTGAAGAAACTGAAGTCCGATATGCTAAGTACCATCGAGTATGCTCCGGTGTGGATCATCATGGCGGTCGCGCTGGCGTTAGGTATCGGTACGATGATTGGTTGGCGTCGTGTGGCGACCACTATCGGTGAGAAAATCGGTAAGAAAGGCATGACCTACGCTCAGGGGATGTCTGCTCAGATGACGGCGGCAGTGTCCATCGGCCTGGCGAGTTATACCGGGATGCCGGTTTCCACCACTCACGTACTCTCCTCTTCCGTAGCGGGGACGATGGTGGTTGACGGCGGCGGCTTACAGCGTAAAACCGTGACCAGCATTCTGATGGCCTGGGTGTTTACCCTTCCAGCCGCGGTACTGCTTTCCGGTGGGCTGTACTGGCTCTCCTTGCAGTTCCTGTAATCGCACGCATAAAAACGAGCGGGTCAGTTTACTGGCCCGCTTTTTTTATGCGTTATTACCGTGGAGCTTAATGCCAAATCATCAACGCAATCAGGCTTACCACCACCAGGCCACACAATGCGCTGGTCAGAATAAACTGACGACGCACGCGCTCACAGCGACGGATAAACTCATCATCGTGATGATCGCGATAACGTTGGGCATAGATATACCAAACGAGACGCACCTGTTTGTTGGGTTGGCCATGTGAGGTAAAAAAGCCCCCTCCATCAACATATTGATAGAGCAATGGATCGCAATTACGCAGTACCACTAACAACGCGCGTAGTGATGAGAAATAGCGCGCCATGTTAACAATGCAAACGACACATAAAGCCCAAAATAATGCGACGGTGCTTATCATACCCCCTCCCCGGCGACCTGCCCGCGGAGTTCCCCTCCGGGGCTACCGCTCCCGATACGCTGCCAATCAGTTAACACCAGGTCCTGGAGAAACCGCTTTTGTGATGACGAACATCCGAGCGGCTCTATAGATAGTGTAGGAGATTAGGTTGTTTTTTTTCCATAAGGTTAACCACTATCAATACATTCATGTAGAAAATTTGATTATCTGATTGGTAAGCAAGGCGGATTGACGGATCATCCAGGTCGCTATAAGGTAAGGGTGGTCTTTTCACTGAATCTTTACGGCTGGGTTAGCCCCGCGCACGTAGTTCGTAGGACGCGGGTGACGTAACGGCACAAGAAACGCTAGCTGGCCAGTCATCGACAACTTTATGGAAGGAGTAACACTATGGCTTATAAACACATTCTCATCGCGGTCGATCTCTCCCCGGAAAGCAAAGTTCTGGTAGAGAAAGCAGTCTCTATGGCTCGCCCCTACAATGCGAAAGTTTCTCTGATCCACGTAGATGTAAACTACTCTGACCTATACACCGGACTTATTGATGTAAATCTGGGTGACATGCAAAAACGCATTTCCGAAGAGACTCACCATGCATTGACCGAACTCTCCACCAACGCAGGATACCCAATCACTGAAACCCTTAGCGGCAGCGGCGATTTGGGTCAGGTTCTGGTTGATGCGATCAAGAAATACGATATGGACCTGGTTGTTTGTGGTCACCACCAGGACTTCTGGAGCAAACTGATGTCTTCCGCACGTCAGCTGATCAACACCGTTCACGTTGATATGCTGATTGTTCCGCTGCGCGACGAAGAAGAATAATCATCTCCCCCACTTGCTCCTGAACGTCCGCTGATGCGGGCGTTCTGCTTTTTGTGTTGTACCCCGGTTACAAACACAAGAGCGCTCAATCAAGCCGGTATTCATCTGCGGTCAGAAACTTCAACTACGCATCGAATAATTCAAATTTACCCCGCCAAAAACAGCATTTAACGCCATCATAATTCAAACAAACAGCATGATTGTCTGGTTATTTTTTGCTGAGATAGTGCATTAATTCATTCATTGCATCAATATTAAGAATTTTAGACATGTGTAAACTCTTTCGCGCGCAATCACTTACGCGTTCATACTTTTCATGATGGTATTGAAAGGCTCAAAATTATGAATACAACAACACCCACGGGGATGCTGCAACAACCTCGCCCATTCTTCATGATCTTTTTTGTCGAACTATGGGAGCGATTCGGTTACTACGGCGTACAAGGCGTCCTGGCCGTTTTCTTCGTTAAACAGCTCGGTTTCTCACAAGAGCAGGCCTTTGTCACCTTTGGTGCCTTCGCTGCGCTGGTCTATGGCCTTATCTCGATCGGTGGTTATGTTGGCGACCATCTGTTAGGGACTAAACGCACCATTGTCCTTGGGGCAATTGTTCTGGCAATAGGCTACTTCATGACCGGGATGTCGCTACTCAAGCCAGACCTGATCTTCATCGCGCTGGGAACAATCGCCGTCGGCAACGGCCTGTTTAAAGCCAACCCGGCAAGCCTGCTTTCGAAGTGCTATCCACCGAAAGATCCACGTCTCGACGGCGCCTTCACCCTGTTCTATATGTCGATCAATATCGGCTCGCTGATTGCGCTATCGCTAGCACCAGTTATCGCTGACAGATTTGGCTATTCCGTCACCTATAACTTATGCGGGGCAGGATTAATTGTCGCGCTACTGGTTTACATCGCCTGTCGTGGAATGGTGAAATACATTGGTTCTGAACCAGATTTCCGACCGATGAGCTTCAGCAAATTGTTGTACGTGCTGTTTGGCAGTGTGGTGATGATTTTCGTCTGCGCATGGCTGATGCACAACGTGGAAGTCGCCAATCTGGTACTGATTGCTCTCTCTATCGTCGTGACCATTATCTTCTTCCGCCAGGCATTCAAGCTGGATAAAACCGGGCGCAATAAGATGTTTGTCGCCTTTGTGCTGATGCTTGAAGCGGTGGTGTTTTACATCCTCTACGCCCAGATGCCAACGTCGCTGAACTTCTTTGCTATCAACAACGTGCATCATGAAATTCTCGGTTTTTCCATCAACCCGGTGAGCTTCCAGGCGCTTAACCCGTTCTGGGTGGTGCTCGCCAGCCCAGTACTGGCAGGTATCTACACCCATCTGGGGAATAAAGGCAAAGACCTCTCCATGCCGATGAAATTTACCCTCGGTATGTTTATGTGCTCGCTGGGCTTTTTGACAGCCGCCGCTGCGGGAATGTGGTTTGCGGATGCTCAGGGGCTGACATCGCCGTGGTTTATCGTGTTGGTGTACTTATTTCAGAGCTTAGGTGAACTGTTTATTAGCGCCCTGGGCCTGGCAATGGTTGCCGCTCTGGTGCCACAACATTTGATGGGCTTTATTCTCGGGATGTGGTTCCTGACGCAGGCTGCCGCGTTCTTGCTGGGTGGCTATGTGGCAACATTTACCGCGGTGCCAGACAACATTACCGATCCGCTTGAGACGTTGCCCGTCTATACCAACGTGTTTGGTAAGATTGGTCTGGTCACGCTGGCCGTTGCTGTAGTAATGCTGTTGATGGTGCCGTGGCTAAAACGAATGATTGAGACGCCGGAAATCCATTAATCTTTGTTGCAACAAACGAATCGTTATTTCACGCTCGCCCTTCAGGAAGAGCGTTGGAGTGAGGGGCATGGTTCACTCCGGTGCAAACCTGTTCCCCTCACCCTAACCCTCTCCCCAAAGGGGCGAGGGGACTGTCCGGGTACTTTTGGAACTTTGTCATCAGTCGGCAACCAGGTACCCAATTTCACGCTTACATCGGCGTTCCGGCATAAATATCAAAGCGATGCCCTTTGGTGACAACCGCGTTTGGCGTGGCGACATTCGCCAGCGGCGGCGCGTAGTCCGGGCGTTTCACCACCACGCGTTTGCTCGCCAGCAGCCGCGCAGGCTCCAGCAATCCATCAGCGTCGAGATCCGGCCCCACCAGCGACTGAAACACGCGCATCTCTTTTTTCACCAGCGCGCTTTTCTGCTTATGCGGGAACATCGGGTCGAGATAGACCACCTGCGGGCGCGGGGTAATATCGGTCAGCGCCGTCAGGCTGGAGGCGTGAATTAACTGCAAACGCTCCTGCAACCAGCCGCCGATTTCCGCATCCGCATAACCACGCGCCAGGCCGTCGTCGAGCAATGCGGCAACCACTGGATTACGCTCCAGCATCCGCACCCGGCAGCCGACCGAAGCCAGCACAAAGGCATCGCGCCCCAGTCCAGCGGTAGCGTCCACCACGTCCGGCAAATAATCGCCTTTAATGCCCACCGCTTTCGCCACCGCCTCACCGCGTCCGCCGCCGAATTTGCGTCGGTGCGCCATCGCTCCGCCAACAAAATCAACGTAAATGCCGCCAAGCTTCGGCTCATCGCGCTTACGCAGTTCCAGATGCTCCGGCGTTAACACCAGCGCCATCAGGTTATCTTCATCGTGCTCCAGCCCCCAGCGGGCAGCAAGAACAGATAAGGCGCCGTCTCCGGCGCCTGTTTCATCAATTAAGCAGATTTTCACTGAATGATCAGCCCTTAATGCCGTAATGCTCCAGCATCGCATCCAGCTGCGGTTCACGGCCACGGAAGCGTTTGAACAGATCCATCGGCTCTTCTGAACCGCCACGGCTCAGAATGTTGTCGAGGAATGACTGCCCGGTTTCACGGTTGAAAATGCCCTCTTCCTCAAAGCGCGAGAAGGCATCTGCCGCCAGCACATCGGCCCACAGGTAGCTGTAGTAACCTGCGGCATAACCACCGGCAAAAATGTGGCTAAAGGCATGCGGGAAGCGGCCCCAGGACGGAGAAGGCACCACAGCAACCAGTTTCTTGATTTCTGCCAGAGTTTCGAGGATTTTCGCCCCCTGATCCGGGCGGAACTCTGCATGGAGGCGGAAATCGAACAGACCGAACTCCAGCTGACGCAGAATAAACAGCGCCGCCTGGTAGTTCTTCGCCGCCAGCATTTTATCCAGCAACTCTTTCGGCAGCGGTTCGCCGGTTTCATAGTGACCGGAGATAAACGCCAGCGCCTCAGGCTCCCAGCACCAGTTTTCCATAAACTGACTCGGCAGTTCGACTGCATCCCACGGCACCCCGCTGATACCAGACACACCGGCGGTTTCAATGCGGGTCAGCATATGATGCAGGCCGTGACCGAACTCGTGGAACAGGGTGATCACTTCGTCATGGGTAAACAGCGCCGGTTTACCATTTACCGGGCGGTTGAAGTTACAGGTCAGATACGCGACCGGTTTTTGCAGAGAACCGTCGGCTTTACGCATCTGGCCTACGCAGTCATCCATCCACGCCCCGCCGCGTTTGTTTTCACGGGCATACAGGTCGAGGTAGAAGCTGCCGCGCAGCTCGTTGTTCTCGTCATACAGTTCGAAGAAACGTACATCCGGATGCCAGACATCAACATCTTTACGCTCTTTGGCGGTGATGCCGTAAATACGTTTCACCACTTCAAACAGGCCGTTAACTGCTTTGTTTTCCGGGAAGTACGGACGCAGCTGTTCGTCACTGATGCTGTAGAGGTGCTGTTTTTGTTTTTCGCTGTAGTAAGCGATATCCCACGGCTGCAACTCATCCACGCCAAATTCGGCTTTGGCGAAGGCGCGCAGTTGTGCCAGCTCTTTTTCGCCCTGCGGACGCGCGCGTTTTGCCAGATCGGTTAAGAAATCAAGCACCTGCTGCGGGTTTTCCGCCATTTTGGTAGCCAGTGATTTAAACGCGTAGTTTTCAAAGCCCAGCAGTTGCGCCAGTTCGTGACGCAGAGCGAGGATCTCTTCCATCACCTTGCTGTTATCCCATTTACCGGCGTTTGGACCTTGATCTGAAGCGCGAGTGCTATAAGCGCGATACATCTCTTCACGCAAGGCCTGGTTGTCGCAGTAGGTCATTACCGGCAGGTAGCTTGGGATATCCAGCGTCAACAGGTAGCCTTCCAGCTCTTTCGCTTCGGCCTGGGCTTTTGCCGCAGCCAGCGCGCTTTCTGGCATCCCCGCCAGCTCCGCTTCGTCGGTGACGAGTTTGGTCCAGCCCATCGTCGCATCAAGGACGTTGTTGCTGTACTGGTTGCCCAGCTCGGAAAGACGGGTAGCAATCTCGCCGTAGCGCTGCTGTTTCTCTTTCGGCAGACCGATGCCAGAGAGTTCGAAGTCGCGCAGTGCGTTATCAACCGCTTTTTTCTGCGCCGTGTTCAGCGTGGCGTAATGATCGCCATCGCGCAGGTCGCGGTATGCTTTATACAGCCCTTCATGTTGCCCTACCCAGGTGCTGTATTCCGACAGCAGCGGCAGAGTTTGTTCGTACGCTTCACGCAGTTCCGGGCTATTTTTCACCGAGTTCAGGTGGCTGACCGGAGAGAAAATACGCCCCAGCACATCATCCACTTCCGCCAGCGGCTGGCAGAGATTTTCCCAGGTGTACGGTGCCCCTTGCGCTACTACGCGCTCCACATTTTCGCGGCAGTCGTTCAGCGCCTTAGTCACGGCTGGAACGACATGTTCCGGGAGAATTTTAGAAAACGGAGGTAATTCAAAGGGAGTCAGTAACGGATTCGTCATTAGCGCAGTCCTGGTTAAAGAGGTTAAGGAAGCGCTCAACAGGCGCTTTACATAATGTGTGTAGCATGGGGTTAAGTGTAGTGAATTTCAATGAGAAACGTTACGCTTTCGCGGCGACGGCCTCTTTTCGGTATACTGTCCTGATATGCTTTTGTGCGCCCCGAATACGGGCCGATTTTTACTTACCGGAACACCTTTACCCATGCTCAGTTATCGCCACAGCTTTCACGCTGGCAACCACGCCGACGTCCTTAAACATACCGTTCAGAGCCTGATCATCGAGTCACTGAAAGAGAAAGATAAGCCGTTTCTCTATCTCGATACCCACGCAGGAGCCGGACGTTATCAGTTAGGCAGCGAACATGCCGAGCGTACCGGTGAATATCTCGAAGGTATTGCCCGTATCTGGCAGCAGGACGATTTGCCTGCAGAGCTGGAGCCGTACATCAATGTGGTAAAACACTTCAACCGTAGCGGTCAGTTGCGTTACTACCCCGGTTCACCGTTGATTGCTCGTCAGTTACTGCGTGAACAGGACAGCCTGCAACTGACCGAGCTGCACCCGAGCGATTACCCGTTGCTACGTTCTG
Organism: Escherichia sp. E1V33; assembly: GCF_004211955.1. Taxonomy (GTDB): domain Bacteria; phylum Pseudomonadota; class Gammaproteobacteria; order Enterobacterales; family Enterobacteriaceae; genus Escherichia. Next base: position 16,105 of record NZ_RHJI01000001.1, on the reverse strand, counting down.
AATTTCAGAAAGACAGCCGTGCGCGCGTCGAAAAAGCCGACGGTTTCCAGCAGCTTAAGGCCAAGCTGCCGCCGGTTTCCCGCCGTGGTTTAATCCTTATCGACCCGCCGTATGAAATGAAAACCGACTATCAGGCGGTAGTCAGCGGGATAGCAGAAGGTTACAAACGTTTCGCCACGGGCACTTACGCATTGTGGTATCCGGTGGTGCTACGCCAGCAAATTAAGCGCATGATCCACGACCTGGAAGCGACCGGCATTCGCAAAATTCTGCAAATTGAACTGGCTGTACTGCCAGACAGCGATCGCCGTGGCATGACCGCTTCCGGCATGATTGTGATTAACCCGCCGTGGAAGCTGGAACAGCAGATGAATAACGTGCTGCCGTGGCTGCACAGCAAACTGGTTCCGGCAGGTACTGGTCACGCTACCGTAAGCTGGATCGTGCCGGAGTAATTGCAGCCATCGCTGGCACCTATTACGTCTCGCGCTACAATCGCGGTAATCAACGATAAGGACACTATGTCATGACTAAACACTATGATTACATCGCCATCGGCGGCGGCAGCGGCGGTATCGCCTCCATCAACCGCGCGGCTATGTACGGCCAGAAATGCGCGCTGATAGAAGCCAAAGAGCTGGGCGGCACCTGCGTGAACGTTGGTTGCGTACCGAAAAAAGTGATGTGGCACGCGGCACAAATCCGTGAGGCGATCCACATGTACGGCCCGGACTATGGTTTCGATACCACCATCAATAAGTTTAATTGGGAAACGTTGATCGCCAGCCGTACCGCCTATATCGACCGTATTCATACCTCCTATGAAAACGTGCTCGGTAAAAATAACGTTGATGTGATCAAGGGCTTTGCCCGCTTCGTTGATGCCAAAACGCTGGAAGTTAACGGCGAAATCATCACGGCCGATCATATTCTGATCGCTACTGGTGGCCGCCCGAGCCATCCAGACATTCCGGGCGTGGAATACGGCATTGATTCCGATGGTTTCTTCGCCCTTCCTGCTTTGCCAGAGCGCGTAGCGGTTGTTGGCGCGGGTTACATCGCCGTTGAGCTGGCGGGCGTGATTAACGGCCTCGGTGCTAAAACGCATCTGTTCGTGCGTAAACATGCGCCGCTGCGCAGCTTCGACCCGATGATCTCTGAAACGCTGGTCGAAGTGATGAACGCCGAAGGCCCGCAATTGCACACCAATGCCATCCCGAAAGCGGTAGTGAAAAATGCCGATGGCAGCCTGACGCTGGAGCTGGAAGATGGTCGCAGTGAAACGGTGGATTGCCTGATTTGGGCGATTGGTCGCGAGCCTGCCAATGACAACATCAACCTGGAAGCCGCTGGCGTTAAAACTAACGAAAAAGGCTATATCGTCGTCGATAAATATCAAAACACCAATGTTGATGGTATTTACGCGGTGGGCGATAACACGGGCGCGGTGGAACTGACGCCGGTAGCCGTAGCTGCAGGTCGACGTCTCTCTGAGCGCCTGTTTAATGACAAGCCGGATGAGCATCTGGATTACAGCAACATTCCGACCGTGGTCTTCAGCCATCCGCCGATTGGTACTGTTGGTTTAACGGAACCGCAGGCACGCGAGCAGTACGGCGACGATCAGGTGAAAGTGTATAAATCCTCTTTCACTGCGATGTATACCGCCGTCACCACTCACCGCCAGCCGTGCCGCATGAAATTGGTATGCGTTGGGCCAGAAGAGAAGATTGTGGGTATTCACGGCATTGGCTTTGGTATGGACGAAATGTTGCAGGGCTTCGCGGTGGCGCTGAAGATGGGCGCAACCAAAAAAGACTTCGACAACACGGTGGCCATTCACCCGACGGCGGCAGAAGAGTTCGTGACAATGCGTTAAATGTTAAAGGGCAAAGAGTGGTGTGCTCTTTGCCCTTAGCTACGTTTCCGCTATCAGTTCAGAAGCTGAAGCAGGAAGCGGATCAGTTCCAGCAGCGCAATTAACGCTCCAAGAACGATGATTGCTTTATCAATCACCCGTTTTCTCCATGCGATGGAGTGAGAATGCAACCGCTTACTCATCCATTGCCTGTCACGGCGCATGCCCCATTGTTAGATAATGGCATTCTCACTCCAGCCAGAGCATCAGTTAACGGCACCACCCGTACCACTGATCAGGACTTTGAAAGCGTTTATGCGCATTGCCAGAGTGAAAATGCCTCAGAGCTAACTGGATAATCACACAGTATATTCAGGTTATAAAACCAGCATGTCCTTGCAATAGTTTCAGTATGGTATTAGCATTGATGCGTTAGATGATGGCATTCTCACTCCAGCCAGAGCCACCAACTCAGGGCTGAAAAGTAAAAAACCGACGTAAAGTCGGTTTTTTTACGTCCTGATTCGGACAACGTCTGCATAATCATTTATCGCCTTATCCAGGCTAAGTCGAAATTCTTTACGCACGATTTCCTTTCCTCTGCGCACAACCCTCTACTACAGCAATAATCAGCAGAGAATCTTAGAAAAGTTCGAATACCTCACATCAGAAAACAAAATCGCGAAAATTTAAAAACGATCGATATAGCGGAAAGCGAATTTATGATATTAGAATAATTCAAAACAACACATTTTCACTGTTCAATTCTTCAGGAAAACTGTTCATATAATAATGAGAAAACAATGAGATAGCTATCAATAAGTCTATATTTAAAACTGTATATCTCGAGAACGATAACAGTTAAGTTCTCTGGTCATGAGAGAAAATAATAAGCTATTTGTAATGACCCAATAAATGGCTAGCATTATACTGCGGCATATATTAGCATCGCGTCCTACGCTTTCTTTACTGAACCATAGCTGAAGCCATATAAATATCAGACAGTTTTTCACTACTATCAGGCATATCACTTAAGAATCGGATGAAAACCATAAATAAATATCTATTATGGTTTTAACATTTGTTGATAAGGATAGTAACATGAACAAGTCAAAAGGTGCTCTCATCGTCAGCCTTGCATTATTGCTTGCCGCGTGTAGTTCTATTCCACAAAATATCAAAGGTAATAACCAGCCTGATATTCAAAAAAGTTTTGTTGCTGTTCATAACCAACCAAATTTATACGTTGGTCAGCAGGCTCGCTTTGGCGGTAAAGTGATTAACGTCATTAATGGCAAAACAGATACGTTGTTAGAAATCGCAGTATTACCGCTGGATAGCTATGCAAAACCTGATATTGAAGCAAATTATCAAGGCCGACTTCTTGCCAGGCAAAGTGGTTTCCTTGACCCAGTAAACTACCGTAATCACTATGTCACCATCCTCGGGACCATTCAGGGCGAACAACCTGGCTTTATCAACAAAGTCCCATATAACTTCCTTGAAGTGAATATGCAGGGGATTCAGGTGTGGCATTTACGAGAAGTGATGAACACAACCTACAACCTGTGGGATTACGGCTACGGCGCATTCTGGCCAGAACCCGGCTGGGGTGGCACTCCTTACTATACCGATGCGGTTAGCCAGGTAACGCCAGAACTGGTCAAATAACATTACCTGAAGATGCAGATATTGATGAAATATCTGCATCTTCAAACACATTCAATTAATGCACAGCAAGCTAATTAATATAATTATAAGCACTGTCCTGTTAATTACTTTTGGCAGCCTGATTATAAAGTTAATGTCCGCAACAGGAGTCGGTTATGTTTCTTATAATTACCAGGGATACGATGTTCTTCACCGCGATGAAAAACATCCTGAGTAAAGGTAATGTCGTCCATATACAGACCGAAGAAGAGATCGACTTAACGTTGCACCAAAATGCCTTAGTCATTATTGATACATTAATGAATAATGTATTCCATTCAACATTGCTCAATAAAATTAAACGACTGAATCCCATTCATGTAATCATTTTCTCCCCGTTTAATATAAAACGCTGTCTGGGGAAAATACCGGTGACGTTTGTTCAGCGGGCCATCACGATCATCGACTTTATTGCACTCATCAATGGCAGTTACTGCTCTGCGCCAGAGGCTGATGTTTCGCTCTCATGCAAACAGCATCAGGTTCTTACCTGCATTGCCAATCAAATGACGACAGAAGATATTCTGGAAAAACTAAAAATATCATTAAAAACGTTCTACTGTCATAAACACAATATCATGATGATCCTCAACCTTAAGCGGATCAATGAACTGGTGCGCCATCAACATATTGATTATCTGGTCTGAGTTGTGAGTAGTGCGGCGAACCAGGCTTCTCTGCCGCACACATTAACTTATCGAGACACCTTTCACGCCCGCCATTCCCTTCAATAACCGCAATAGATTTTCAATTGATGTCATAGCCCGAAGCTGGATATCAATAGCAACCACGTCATGATCTTCATTTTCTTGTAGTGAGACTAAGTCAGCTTTGATTTTTTGCTGTTTAAACCAATCGAGCATCGACACCGTATGACCGTTCACCAACGTAAGCTGTAAATGGTAATTTTTATTCATCAAGCGGTAGGTTAATTGATGAAAAACTTCCAGCACCAGCAAAGCCATTACTGAACCGTAGATACCCAGCTCATACATACCGCTGCCAATCACCATGCCGATGGCTGCCGTTACCCAGATATCCGCTGCGGTGGTGAGGCCGACAATATTTTGATTACGAACGAGGATATTACCCGCGCCTATAAAACCGACGCCAGTGACAACCTGAGCGGCAATACGGCTGGGATCAAGCCCGACGTGATCCAGCGCCAGCACATCAGCGAAACCATATTTCGACACAATCATAAACAGGGCGCTACCCATACCGATTAAGACATGTGTACGAAGCCCTGCCCCCTTGCCGCGCATTTGTCTTTCCATGCCAATAGCACCACAGGCAATTGCAGCCAGGATCAAACGAATAATAAATTCAGTAGTCATATAAAAACGCAAAAAGGAGCAGCAAGATGGCTCAACTTGCTACTCCTTTTTGCTTTAACCCCATTAATTCGGCAGATCATCAGATGCTTGATTTTTGAAGGTATACAGATTTTTCTGCGGATTTTTCTTGCAGTATTCGATCACTTTAGGGATTTGAGTGAGATCGGTTTCATTTAAGGTTACAGTATCACCACCTTTATATACTGTTTCTTCATGCAGCATCCACCACGCAACCGGAGTCATCGCTTTTGGATTCAAATCAATAAATTCCTGGCACGTCATATCTTTGGAAGATTCATTTGCAGCCAAAGCAGATTGTGCATTCACCAATGACAAAGCCGCTACAGCGCCCAGGAAAACGAACGCTTTACGTATAGATGAAATATTCATTTTGTAACCCATTCAACAAAGAATTTATATATGAACAGAAGGAATACCCGCTGTGGAAGAAGGTATTCCGGCCTGTTCAATATGCAAGGAATTATGACGTAGCATATTCCTGAAATTACATATCTTTCTTAATTTTGTTCCATTCGCCTTTAACTTTATCTTTAAAGCTGGCTTGTTTATCCTGAGTACAAGCCTGAACGATAGCTGGGGTTACGGTTGCAATGCCCTGAACATCTAAAACCGCATCTTCTGGTTTATCTTTGTTATTCAGTGCTTCAGCAAAACCGACTGCAGTCGGCTGGAAGGATTCGTCCACAGCCAGGAAATCTTCACAGGTCCAGGAGTTGACAGGTTTTTTATTGTCAGCTGCTTTTTGTGCATCCGCTGCATTGCTCACAACTGGCAAAAGAAGCAGGCCACCGAGAATTACACCTAATACTTTTTTCATCGTAATATCCTCAACTAGAAAGTGAAAGAGCCGTCACGAATCAATTTCGACATTGAGGTTATAACCTGGTTTTGGGGGTATGTCATGTTGAGATAAAATATCAAAATCAGATATTTTTATTTAAATACAATAAGTTACATTGGCTTCACACACATGAATTAGGAAATTTTTATTAAATCACATGCATTCCTTGATGCATTTTTGGCATAAATTGATAGTAGGGGTTTTTCTTCTTAAATTTATAGGGTGGTTCTATGTTATATATAGATAAGGCAACAATTTTAAAATTTGATCTGGATATGCTTAAGAAGCATCGGAGAGCAATCCAGTTTATTGCTGTGCTACTGTTTATTGTCGGTTTGCTGTGTATAAGCTTTCCGTTTGTCTCTGGCGATATCCTTAGCACGGTCGTTGGTGCATTATTAATCTGCTCAGGCATTGCGCTTATTGTTGGTTTATTCAGCAACCGGAGTCATAATTTCTGGCCTGTATTATCCGGCTTCCTTGTTGCTGTCGCCTATTTGTTGATCGGCTATTTCTTCATCCGCGCACCGGAACTGGGAATTTTTGCTATTGCGGCGTTTATCGCTGGCTTGTTCTGTGTCGCTGGGGTTATTCGCTTGATGAGTTGGTATCGCCAGCGTTCAATGAAAGGCAGCTGGCTACAGCTAGTCATTGGTATCCTGGATATCGTCATCGCATGGATATTCCTGGGTGCAACGCCAGTGGTTTCTGTAACATTAGTTTCTACTCTGGTGGGGATAGAACTAATATTCAGCGCTGCCAGCTTGTTTAGCTTCGCTAGTTTATTCGTTAAAAAATAATCAATATCAGGTTTCTACAAAGCATTTCCCACACCGCCTCATAATCACTCATAGTGACTATGAGGCATATAATACTCCCACTTCATATAGCCACCATGACAAAACATAAACCATCGTTGAAATAATAACCGTGCGAATCATTAAATAACTCTCTAAAAACTTTATGTTTTTACTTACCTCACAGCAAATTAGCCATTTCAAACATTATCATGGCTGATATTTTCTGTAGTCAGGTTTAATGTTTAAAAGTGCTGTGGGAAAATGAAATCAAGATTTGGCAAGCATCGACTCAATAAGCGGAGAATTAATGCAATTGATATTAATTTTCCAGGAAAATTAAAAAGAAAGCTGGCAATCCAATTGCCAGCTTAAGTAGAAACAAGGAGACTCGATATTTAAATCGGATTACTTTTTTATTTTAGTTTTATTATTCAGAAATCACAAACTTTAAATTGATAACTTATTCTTGGTAAAAACATAGAAGATGTTAATTTCCTGTTGGCACTAACAAACTTATAACAACCAGGAATGTTACCTAGGACCAATATATGGAGTACGTGATGGATAAATCTCAAGTTTTGATTAGTGTTAATAGACGTATTAGTTCACGAAGGGCAACGTTCTTATAGGCGTTTACTATATTGAACAACGAATTCGGACATGGATGTAAATAATGAAAAGGATGACATGTTCGAAACAATAACGGCTAAGGAGCAAGTTATGATTTTTCTCATGACGAAGGATTCTTTTCTTTTACAGGGCTTTTTGCAGTTGAAAGATAATCACGAAATGATAAAAATCAATTCCCTGTCAGAGATCAAAAGCATAGACAACAAACCATTCAAGGTGATCATTGATACCTATCATAATCATATCCTTGATGAAGAAGCGATTAAGTTTCTTGAGAATTTAGATGCCGAAAGAATCATTGTTCTGGCACCTTACCACATCAGTAAACTTAAAAGTCAGTCGCCTATCTTTTTTATCAGCCGTAAAGAAAGCATTAAAAACTTGATTGATATTACTTATGGAAAACACTTGCCCCATAAGAATTCTCAATTATGTTTCTCGCATAATCAATTCAAAATTATGCAATTAATCCTGAAGAACAAAAATGAAAGTAATATCACATCAACGCTGAAAATTTCGCAGCAGACATTAAAGATCCAGAAATTCAATATTATGTACAAGCTGAAACTTAGACGTATGAGCGACATCGTGACTCTGGGGATCTCTTCTTATTTTTAAGAAGGAGTTGATGTGGCCCAGCGATAAGTGCCTGAAATTGACGGCTGGCATGATGAGGGATGCAAATGCTTACTCCATTACTCCCGGTGATAACCAAAGGAGAAGCGAAAACGAACTTATTCCCCTGGTTTATGTATCCACCAGTAGAAACATTCGTTGCCCGGATGCAGGCAGATACTGTCAGCAGAACGGCAACATTTTTTTTGCCATCAACATCGCCACATTGGCCACTCGGCCTGCATGCTCCATCACAGGCATATTTCCCCATGGTCGGCACTATGCCGCAGGTCAGTAAATCCCTCATGCCTCTCCCCGCGCACATTCAAAAAATCCGTAATTTTTCACGAATTTTCAGGGAATAAAATGAACAGAAAAAGAAAACTGTTAATACCGTTGTTATTCTGCGGCGTAATACTTACCGCATGCGACGACAAATCAGCGCAAAAGGCTGCCTCCATGACGCCAGAAGTGGGCGTGGTGACGCTCTCCCCCGGCTCAGTCAATGTCATGAGCGAATTGCCCGGCAGAACTGTTCCTTATGAAGTTGCTGAGATTCGCCCGCAGGTAGGTGGCATCATCATTAAACGCAATTTTATCGAAGGCGATAAAGTTAACCAGGGCGATTCGTTGTATCAGATTGACCCTGCTCCGTTACTAGCTGAATTAAACTCTGCCAAAGGTTCGCTGGCTAAAGCCCTCTCTACCGCCAGCAATGCCCGCATTACCTTTAACCGCCAGGCATCGTTGCTGAAAACCAACTACGTCAGCCGCCAGGACTACGACACGGCGCGAACTCAACTTAATGAAGCAGAAGCGAATGTCACCGTCGCCAAAGCTGCCGTTGAGCAGGCGACCATCAATCTGCAATACGCTAATGTCACCTCGCCTATTACTGGCGTCAGTGGGAAGTCATCGGTGACCGTCGGCGCATTAGTTACTGCTAATCAGGCAGATTCGCTGGTTACCGTACAACGTCTGGACCCGATTTATGTCGATCTCACGCAGTCGGTGCAGGATTTCTTGCGCATGAAAGAAGAGGTCGCCAGTGGGCAAATCAAACAAGTTCAGGGCAGTACGCCGGTACAGCTCAATCTGGAAAATGGTAAACGTTACAGCCAGACCGGCACGCTGAAATTCTCCGACCCGACGGTGGATGAAACCACGGGCTCCGTGACGTTACGGGCGATTTTCCCCAATCCGAATGGCGACTTGTTGCCAGGCATGTACGTCACGGCATTAGTGGATGAAGGTAGCCGACAGAACGTTTTACTGGTGCCGCAGGAAGGTGTTACCCATAACGCCCAGGGCAAAGCAACGGCACTCATTCTTGATAAAGATGATGTCGTGCAGTTACGTGAAATTGAGGCCACTAAAGCCATCGGCGACCAGTGGGTCGTCACTTCTGGCTTGCAGGCTGGCGATCGCGTGATCGTTTCCGGTTTGCAACGCATTCGTCCGGGTATCAAAGCACGCGCAATTTCCTCCGGCCAGGAAAACGCCAGCACCGAATCGAAACAGTAACGTTGCAGGCTTAAGGGGACTTTCATGGCTAACTATTTTATTGATCGCCCAGTTTTTGCCTGGGTACTTGCCATTATTATGATGCTCGCGGGCGGGCTGGCGATCATGAACCTGCCCGTTGCGCAATATCCACAAATCGCGCCGCCAACAATTACCGTCAGCGCAACCTATCCAGGTGCCGATGCGCGAACGGTAGAAGACTCTGTCACCCAGGTGATTGAGCAAAATATGAATGGGCTGGATGGCTTAATGTATATGTCATCAACCAGCGACGCTGCGGGTAATGCCTCCATCACTCTAACCTTCGAGACGGGTACATCACCTGATATCGCGCAGGTTCAGGTACAGAACAAGCTGCAACTGGCTATGCCCTCATTACCCGAAGCGGTGCAACAGCAAGGGATAAGTGTTGATAAGTCGAGCAGCAATATCTTGATGGTGGCGGGGTTTATCTCTGACGACGGTAGTCTGAACCAGTACGATATCGCGGACTATGTCGCGTCGAATATCAAAGACCCGTTAAGCCGTACCGCAGGTGTAGGTAGCGTACAGTTATTTGGTTCGCAATACGCCATGCGTATCTGGCTGGACCCGCAAAAACTCAATAAATACAATCTTGTACCGTCTGATGTTATTTCCCAAATCAAGATACAGAATAACCAGATTTCCGGTGGTCAATTGGGGGGGATGCCACAGGCGGCGGACCAGCAACTGAACGCCTCTATCATTGTGCAGACACGTCTGCAAACACCGGAAGAATTTGGCAAAATTTTGCTTAAAGTTCGGCAAGATGGCTCGCAAGTATTGCTACGTGATGTTGCCCGCGTCGAGTTAGGCGCAGAAGACTATTCTACCGTGGCGCGTTTTAATGGCAAACCTGCCGCCGGGATCGCCATCAAACTGGCTGCCGGGGCGAACGCCCTGGATACCTCGCGAGCGGTGAAAGCAGAGCTGAACAGGCTATCGGCCTTTTTCCCGGCCAGTCTGAAAACAGTTTATCCTTACGACACCACGCCATTTATTGAAATTTCAATTCATGAAGTTTTCAAAACGCTGATCGAGGCTATCATCCTCGTCTTCCTGGTCATGTATCTGTTTTTACAAAACATTCGCGCTACGATTATCCCGACAATTGCCGTTCCGGTCGTTATTCTCGGCACATTTGCGATTTTGTCGGCGGTCGGTTTTACCATCAACACTCTCACGATGTTCGGGATGGTGTTGGCGATAGGGTTGCTGGTTGATGATGCGATCGTGGTGGTAGAAAACGTCGAGCGCGTGATAGCGGAAGATAAACTGCCGCCGAAGGAAGCGACGCATAAATCGATGGGGCAAATCCAACGCGCGCTGGTCGGGATTGCCGTTGTTCTGTCTGCGGTGTTTATGCCGATGGCCTTTATGAGCGGTGCTACGGGCGAGATTTATCGCCAGTTCTCCATCACGCTTATCTCATCCATGCTGCTTTCGGTGTTTGTGGCAATGAGTCTGACCCCTGCCCTTTGCGCCACCATTCTGAAAGCTGCGCCGGAAGGCGGTCACAAGCCGAACGCCTTATTCGTTCGCTTCAACAACCTGTTTGAAAAATCGACTCAGCACTATACCGACAGCACACGCTCTCTGCTACGTTGCACTGGTCGCTACATGGTGGTTTACCTGCTGATCTGCGCTGGGATGGCGGTGCTGTTCCTGCGCACGCCAACCTCTTTCTTACCGGAAGAGGATCAGGGGGTGTTTATGACCACCGCGCAATTACCTTCCGGCGCTACGATGGTAAACACCAGCAAAGTGCTACAACAGGTGACTGATTATTATCTGACAAAAGAGAAAGATAATGTCCAGTCAGTGTTTACCGTTGGTGGCTTCGGCTTTAGCGGCCAGGGGCAAAACAACGGTCTGGCGTTTATCAGCCTGAAGCCCTGGTCTGAACGTGTCGGCGAAGAAAATTCGGTAACGGCGATTATTCAGCGGGCGATGGTGGCTCTTAGCCGCATCAATAAAGCAGTTATTTTCCCGTTCAACTTACCGGCGGTAGCAGAACTGGGGACAGCGTCAGGTTTTGATATGGAACTGCTGGACAACGGTAACCTGGGGCATGAAAAGCTAACCCAGGCAAGAAACGAGTTGCTGTCTCTGGCAGCACAATCGCCTGACCAGGTCACCGGGGTACGCCCGAACGGCCTGGAAGATACGCCGATGTTCAAAGTCAACGTCAACGCGGCGAAAGCTGAGGCGATGGGCGTGGAGTTGTCCGATATCAACCAGACCATTTCCACCGCTTTCGGTAGTAGCTACGTGAACGACTTCCTTAACCAGGGACGGGTGAAAAAAGTGTATGTCCAGGCGGGAACACCGTTCCGCATGCTGCCGGACAATATAAACCAATGGTATGTGCGCAACGCCTCCGGCACGATGGCGCCACTTTCTGCTTATTCTTCAACAGAGTGGACTTACGGCTCACCACGTCTGGAACGCTACAACGGTATTCCAGCAATGGAGATTTTAGGTGAAGCGGCGGCTGGAAAAAGTACCGGTGATGCAATGAAATTTATGGCGGATCTGGTCGCAAAACTTCCGACTGGCGTTGGCTACTCATGGACCGGGCTGTCATATCAGGAAGCGTTATCTTCCAACCAGGCTCCGGCACTATATGCCATCTCGCTGGTCGTGGTATTCCTTGCCCTTGCCGCACTTTACGAAAGCTGGTCGATTCCGTTCTCGGTAATGCTGGTCGTACCGCTTGGGGTAATTGGCGCGTTACTGGCTACTGACCTGCGCGGGTTAAGCAATGACGTCTACTTCCAGGTTGGTCTGCTGACCACCATTGGGCTTTCCGCCAAGAACGCCATCCTGATTGTCGAGTTTGCGGTTGAGATGATGCAAAAAGAAGGGAAGACGCCGATGGAAGCGATTATCGAAGCGGCACGGATGCGCTTACGCCCCATCCTGATGACCTCTCTGGCCTTTATACTCGGCGTGCTGCCGCTGGTTATCAGTCATGGCGCAGGCTCCGGTGCGCAAAACGCAGTAGGTACAGGCGTTATGGGGGGGATGTTTGCAGCAACGGTGCTGGCGATTTACTTCGTTCCGGTCTTTTTCGTAGTGGTGGAACATCTCTTTGCCCGCTTTAAAAAAGCGTAACGTGTAAACGAGAGCAAGGTTGAACATAAGGGTTCAGCCTTGCTCTTTCCCGCAAACCACTCGCCACTCAACAACCAACTTACCGCCAGGAACATCAGACTCAGTAAACAGCATTGAAAGTAGAAACCGCTCCAACCGTTGGTGATCAATTTAAACAACACGACACTGACCAGAATTCCCGTAGTTGTATGAATTGCAAACTTAATAATCCTGAACATGCCGCGTCTTTTCCTCCTGAAAATACGTTTACTGTTTTGCAAACTGCGAAAGCAAACTTGCCGGTGACCCGGCAGAGTTGATGAGGAAAGATTTTCACATGAAGTGTGAGGGAGATCCTGACCGACTTTCGAATGAGAAATCCAGTCAGGAAAAGGTCCCCGTTGACTGTTGCGCAAACTGATGTGGGGTTACGCCATAGTACTGGCGGAAAGTATTAATAAAGTACAACGTACTGCTATAGCCACATTTTTCTGCAATCATCGGCAGCGGGATTTGTCGTAACTCGAGTAATCGTCTGGCCATCGACATTCGTGAAGCCAATAATATTTTGCTAAAGCAGGTGTTTTCATCCTGCAATTTTTTCTTGATTAGGCTTTCACTGGTATACATTTTTTCGGCGATATCACGCAGATACCAACGTTTGGCGATATCAAAGCTAATAATGCGTTCAACTTTACCTGAAATAGTGCTAATGCTATTAAAAAGGAAGGGAATAAGTTCTTTATTTCGTGAAAACATCGAAAGGCAGGAAAAGTACAGCATATTATTTAATGTCCTGGACGCAATATCTTCTTGAGCAAAACTATCAAATATTGCAGTGACCAGCGGCATCGGTGGTGTTGGGTTAACTAACAACCGTTTTTTACCATGCAGCCCTAAACACCGACCCGAAAGACGGATATTGTGCAAGTAATGGCTAATGATCCTTTCATCGATATCTAGTCTGCGGGCGAAGGATTCATCAAAAGGAAAATTTTCCACCATATTTTTGTCCATCAAAAGAATACTCTCTTTTTGCAAAGAGAGTTTTTGCTGCTCATGATAAATATCAAATGAACGGCGAGTGAGGATCACTGAGCAAACGTGTGTCATGACAAGCCCTTATATTCCATTGCTACAACCATTACAATTTCAGTATACAAATGAAATGATGTATGACTCATTTAAAAAACCAAAACTGCCAAAATTGGTAGGACCAAAAGTAATCGCATACACAAGCGCACATATCGGTAAAGACATAAAAAGTAAATGCATGCGTGATATATCTTAAATTCGTGTATAGCTTATGTTTATAAAAAATTGGCTGATCTTATCTCCAGTAAAAGTTATATTTAAACCACTGAGAGCACAAAGTTTCCCGTGCCAACATGGAGTGTTATAACGGCTTATTAGTCTGGAGACGGCAGACTATCCTCTTCCCGGTCCCCTATGCCGGGTTTTTTTTTAACTTCAAAAAGCAATTATAACCTTACTATCCTTTCAGGGTGACAACACTTTTCTGGTACACAAACATCCATCATCAGATGGTTATTACACCCTCTTTCAGCTATGCGTTCATGATACTCTGTCGGTGTCATGCCATAATAATTGCGAAAAACATAAATAAAATACGATACACTGTTGTAGCCACACAACGCGGCCACTCTCTTTATAGAAAAACCATGTCTTACAATGAGTTGTAACGCGCGTCGCATTCTACATTCGGTAAGCAGTTGTGAATAAGACGTCTCTTCTTCACGCAATTTTTTCTTTAACAAACTTGGACTCATCAATAACTCACTGGCTATTTTCGCCAATGACCATTCATGAGCGATATTACGGTTAATGACCGTACAAACCCGCATTCGCATATTGGGCTGTAAGATATTCATGAGTAGCGTTATAAACTGTTCATCTTCAAGAAAAACAGACAATATCGCGAATATTAATGCCCTTTTACGTAAAACCTCACCATAGCGAAGATTTTTACTCTGCGAAAGCTGTACAACTTCCTGAAAAACAGGAATATCTCGGGTGCAGTGATGAACAATTAGCGAAGGAACTTTTTTATAGGCATGAATATTTAATGCCTCCTCCTTGAGCATCGGAAGGAATAATGAAAGAGTGTCCTTCGTGACAAAGACTGCGTTCTCAATGCACTGATCAAATAAGATCTGGCTCGCATCCGCAAAAACTAAATCACCACTGTTAAAACTATAGGACTCACCGTTAACCATGGTGAGAATATATTCATGCTTTGCATACGCAATTAAACAAGTTCCATTTAGTGATTGCATCATTAATACACTATAACAAAAACATATTGCTGTATTTAATGTAGCACGCCAACACCCTAAGTCAAATCATCACTTAAACTAAGCTTAAACGAAAAAATGAATAGCCTGCTAAGTGGTTAGAAGCATTGTTCCAGGTCACTTATTTTTCAATCTATTAGAGCAAAAATGAGCAATAATAACGGATATGAATAATATCGCATGCATTCTACTATAATTTGCACAAAATTTAATTTGTATTGCAAATTATTCAACTATATGAGCTTCCTCCCCCCCAAAAAAATGACCAGAATTAGCATTCTGATCATTACGCCACAGCTCTTATTTATAGGATATATTTCTTTACCATGAAGGCATTAAACCTGCATGCTCCTGGCATGCAGGTAACATCCTGTTATCAGGTATGTTTAAAGCTGTTCTGTTGGGCAATACCCTGCAGTTTCGGGTGATCGCTGAGATATTTCAGGGAGGCTTTGTAGTCTTCCAGTAACAGTTCAGCGAAGTCCATTTCGAAGCCACGACGGCACATAATGCGCATTACCACGATGTCGGTGGCTTCACCGCCGAGGGTAAATGCCGGAACCTGCCAGCCGCGCAGACGCAGACGTTCAGAGAGGTCATACAGGGTGTATCCTGGATTTTCCCCGTCTTTCAGTTTGAAGCACACCGCCGGGATACCTTCATCCGGGCGCCCCGTACAGATGAACTCATACGGCCCCAGTTTAGCGATTTCATCCGCCAGATAAGCAGCAACCTGGTAAGAGGCGTTCTGTACTTTGGTATAACCTTCACAGCCGAGGCGCAGGAACTCATAGTACTGTGCAATCACCTGACCCGCCGGACGGGAGAAGTTGATGGCGAAAGTACCAATCTGACCGCCGAGGTAGTCAACGTTGAATACCAGTTCCTGCGGCAGCGCTTCTTCGTCACGCCAGATCACCCAGCCGCAGCCCAGCGGAGCCAGACCGAATTTATGGCCTGAAGCACTGATGGATTTCACGCGCGGCAGGCGGAAGTCCCAGACAATATCCGGCGCCACGAACGGCGCAAGGAAGCCACCACTGGCGGCGTCGATGTGCATGTCGATGTCGATACCGGTGTCGGCCTGGAATTTATCCAGTGCATCGTGCAGCGGTTGCGGGAACTCATAGTTACCGGTGTAGGTCACGCCGAAAGTCGGCACCACGCCGATGGTGTTTTCGTCGCAGGCCTCGATCATGCGTTTCGGATCCATGAATAGCTGGCCGGGACGCATAGGGATCTCACGCAGCTCTACATCCCAGTAGCGGGCAAATTTATGCCAGCAGATTTGCACCGGACCGCAGACCAGGTTTGGTTTGTTGGTCGGCTTACCTGCG
>NZ_RHJI01000019.1 GCF_004211955.1 Escherichia sp. E1V33 | reverse complement strand
ACTAAAACGGGTCTATTTACACATACACCTACGAAGCTCGTCAGGAAGGTAACACCGTTGTTCTGCATCAGACCGAGCTGACTGACTACGCTAACATGGCGTTGAGCATTCCGTCTGCAAACACCAATATCTGGAACCTGGAACAAGACACCGTTGGTACTCGTTTGACCAACTCTCGTCATGGTCTGGCTGATAACGGCGGCGCATGGGTAAGCTACTTCGGTGGTAACTTCAACGGCAACAACGGTACCATCGACTACGATCAGGATGTTAACGGCATCATGGTCGGTGTTGATACCAAAATTGATGGTAACAACGCTAAGTGGATCGTCGGTGCGGCTGCAGGCTTCGGTAAAGGCGACATGAATGACCGTTCTGGTCAGGTGGATCAAGACAGCCAATCTGCCTACATCTACTCTTCTGCTCGCTTTGCGAACAACATCTTTGTTGATGGTAGCTTGAGCTACTCTCACTTCAACAACGATCTGTCTGCAACCATGAGCAACGGTACTTACGTTGACGGTAGCACCAACTCTGACGCGTGGGGCTTCGGTTTGAAAGCCGGTTACGACTTCAAACTGGGTGATGCTGGTTACGTAACTCCTTACGGCAGCATTTCTGGTCTGTTCCAGTCTGGTGATGACTACCAGCTGAGCAACGACATGAAAGTTGACGGTCAGTCTTACGACAGCATGCGTTATGAACTGGGTGTAGATGCAGGTTATACCTTCACTTACAGCGAAGACCAGGCTCTGACTCCGTACTTCAAACTGGCTTACGTCTACGACGACTCTAACAACGATAACGATGTGAACGGCGATTCCATCGATAACGGTACTGAAGGGTCTGCGGTACGTGTTGGTCTGGGTACTCAGTTCAGCTTCACCAAGAACTTCAGCGCCTATACCGATGCTAACTACCTCGGTGGTGGTGACGTAGATCAAGATTGGTCCGCAAACGTGGGTGTTAAATATACCTGGTAATATTCTTCACTCTGAAGAAATACTGGTAATTTAATCTAAATAATGCCCGTCAAGGATTTGACGGGCATTACTGCAAAGGACGCGCAAATGTTATCTGTAGTTAAACCTCTTCAGGAATTTGGTAAGCTCGATAAATGTTTGTCCAGATACGGCACGCGCTTCGAGTTTAATAATGAAAAACAAGTTATATTTTCCAGTGATGTAAACAGCGAAGACACATTCGTTATTTTAGAAGGTGTTATCTCTCTGCGTAGGGAAGAAAACGTACTTATCGGTATTACCCAGGCTCCTTATATTATGGGACTGGCTGATGGTTTAATGAAAAACGATATACCATACAAATTAATATCAGAAGGAAATTGTACGGGATATCATCTGCCAGCCAAACAAACCATTACGCTTATTGAACAAAATCAACTCTGGCGAGACGCTTTTTACTGGTTAGCCTGGCAAAATAGAATTCTGGAATTACGCGACGTACAGCTCATTGGGCATAATTCCTACGAACAAATCCGCGCAACATTATTATCAATGATTGACTGGAATGAAGAATTGCGATCACGTATTGGTGTGATGAATTATATCCATCAACGTACACGTATATCGCGTTCTGTCGTTGCGGAAGTTCTCGCTGCTTTGCGTAAAGGCGGCTATATCGAAATGAATAAAGGCAAACTGGTCGCAATCAACCGTTTGCCTTCAGAGTATTAATCAGGAAGCGGGAATGACCAGCGGTTTATTCCCGCTAAGTTCGGTCACCAAATCATTAATGCCATCGCTCATATTTTTAAACCGTGTCAATGGTGAACGGGTCACGACGACAAACGCACCGATATTTTTTTGCGGGATCATCGCCATATAGGTAATGAAACCACCGCCACCACCGGTCTTCTGAATAATACCCGGACGTCCATCCTTCGGCGCCATATACACCCAGCCTAAACCGAGTGCATCCGCTCTGCCGGGCACATCCATGCCAATCACTTTCGTAAACTGCGCACGCTGATAAATCAGCGTCTGCATGCGATCCGCCTGGTTACTACGCTGATAAAAATCAGAAGACAAATATTGCTGCATCCAGCGCATCATATCGCCAGGTGTGGAATAAACGCCGCCGCTGCCAATGGCCGCCAGCGTATTGTTACACGGACTGGCGCCGCGCTCGGCAACCATCAAACGGCGGCACTGGTCCGGTGATGGTGTGTAGGTGGTGTCTTTCATCCCCAGCGGACGGGTAATCTGCTCTTCAAACAACTGGGTATAAGGCTTACCGGAGGCATTCGCCAGTGCATCCGCCAGCAGGTCGAACGCAAGGTTGGAGTACGCGGCCTGACTGCCTGGCGCGGCTTTTAGCTTTGCCGTAGAAAGGTATTTCCAGCGTTGCTCTCGCGTCGGCCAGACAAACACCGGACGATTTGCCGCGCCGCCGGGCTGTTCACGGGGCAGGGCGCTGGTATGGGTTGCCAGATTCACCAACGTGATAGGGGCACCATTGTAGGTTGGCACGCGAGCGCCTGGCGGGGCATATTTACTCAGTGGATCGTTTAACTTCACTGTCCCCTGGTCCAGCAATTTCACCAGCATCTCACTGGTCATCAACTTGGTGAGCGAAGCAATACGTACTACTGAATCCAACTGCGGGCGAACGTTATTACCAGGGCGAGTTTCGCCATAACTGCGAAAGACACGCTGATTACCGTCGATAACGACCAGCGCCATCCCGGTGGCACCGCTGCCGTAAAAAATATGATCGGCATAGCGATCAACAATATCAGAGGCGAATTCAGGTTCGGCGATAGGTTGCGCCGCGTGGACAGAGGTCAATGACGCCGCACACAGCACGGCAGAAAAAAGCAGACTACGTTTCAACGGTGGTGTCCATAAATTAAATGAAGGTAACTGAGCGTATTTATACTACTCGTTGATGGATTGCAAAGCGCAAATTAGTGCAATAATAGTGTTAAAAACGTAACGGCGCGTAAACACGTTCTTTTTCCTGCTCACCAATGTCTGCATTTGTGATCCTGTACGTGTTAATGCGCTTATGTAAACAATCCTTTGTTGGTGAAATCCGTCGAAACAATTCTTCCCGTCAGGAGAACGAACTAAGCGCCCCGCGGTTGGTCACAATGGGCGGTTTCATTTGGCTGACTCTTTGAAGCGGCCATCGGTTAATACACAGCCGTTGCTAAAACGATAAGAAGCTAGCAGGAGAGCATATGTTTAAGTCTTTTTTCCCAAAACCGGGAGCTTTTTTTCTCTCGGCCTTTGTTTGGGCATTGATTGCCGTAATCTTCTGGCAAGCCGGAGGCGGTGACTGGGTTGCCCGCATCACCGGGTCTTCTGGGCAGATTCCGATTAGCGCCGCCCGTTTCTGGTCGTTAGACTTCCTGGTTTTTTACGCTTATTACATTGTTTGCGTAGGACTTTTTGCGCTGTTCTGGTTTATCTACAGCCCGCATCGTTGGCAGTACTGGTCAATACTCGGCACTGCGCTAATTATCTTCGTGACCTGGTTTCTGGTAGAAGTCGGTGTGGCCGTCAACGCCTGGTATGCACCGTTTTATGACCTGATTCAAACCGCGCTCAGTTCGCCGCATAAAGTGACCATCGAACAGTTTTATCGCGAAGTGGGCGTCTTTCTGGGGATTGCGCTGATCGCGGTGGTTATCAGTGTTTTGAACAATTTTTTTGTCAGCCACTACGTGTTCCGCTGGCGTACGGCGATGAACGAATACTACATGGCCAACTGGCAGCAACTGCGCCATATCGAAGGGGCCGCGCAGCGTGTGCAGGAAGACACCATGCGTTTTGCTTCGACGCTTGAGAATATGGGCGTCAGCTTTATTAACGCCATTATGACGCTCATCGCCTTCTTGCCGGTGCTGGTGACGCTCTCCGCGCACGTGCCAGAGTTGCCGATTGTTGGGCATATTCCGTATGGTTTGGTGATTGCCGCGATTGTCTGGTCGCTGATGGGGACCGGATTACTGGCGGTGGTGGGGATCAAACTGCCGGGGCTTGAGTTTAAAAACCAGCGAGTAGAAGCCGCCTACCGTAAAGAGCTGGTCTATGGTGAAGACGACGCCACGCGTGCGACACCGCCAACGGTACGCGAGTTGTTCAGCGCGGTACGGAAGAACTATTTCCGCCTCTATTTTCACTATATGTATTTCAACATCGCCCGCATTCTCTATCTGCAGGTTGATAACGTTTTCGGGTTGTTCTTGCTATTTCCGTCGATTGTTGCCGGTACGATTACGCTCGGCCTGATGACCCAAATCACCAACGTTTTTGGTCAGGTTCGCGGCGCTTTCCAGTATCTGATTAACTCATGGACCACGCTGGTCGAGTTGATGTCGATCTATAAACGTCTGCGCAGCTTTGAACATGAACTGGATAATGACAAAATTCAGGAAGTAACCCATACATTGAGTTAAAAAGGAGAGGTAATGTCGCGAGTCAATCATCTGTCTTCGCTTTCATTGTTGGCGGTTCTGGTTTTAGCGGGGTGTAGCAGTCAGGCGCCGCAGCCGTTGAAAAAGGGTGAAAAAACGATAGATGTGGCTAGCGTGGTGCGGCAGAAGTTACCCGCCAGCGTAAAAGACCGCGATGCCTGGGCGAAAGATCTTGCCACCACTTTTGAAAGTCAGGGGCTGGCACCGACACTGGAAAATGTCTGCTCGGTGCTGGCGGTGGCACAGCAGGAGTCAAATTATCAGGCGGATCCGGTCGTTCCTGGATTAAGTAAAATCGCCTGGCAAGAGATTGACCGTCGCGCCGAACGGATGCACATCCCTGCATTTCTGGTCCATACCGCGCTAAAAATCAAATCGCCGAACGGCAAAAGCTACAGCGAACGGTTAGATTCCGTGCGCACGGAAAAGCAGCTGAGTGCAATTTTTGACGATCTGATCAGCATGGTGCCGATGGGGCAGACGCTGTTTGGTTCGCTTAACCCGGTGCGCACCGGTGGGCCGATGCAGGTCAGTATTGCTTTTGCTGAACAGCATACCAAAGGTTATCCGTGGAAAATGGACGGTACGGTACGTCAGGAGGTCTTTAGTCGTCGTGGCGGATTATGGTTCGGTACTTACCATTTACTCAATTATCCTGCCAGCTATAGCGCGCCGATTTTCCGTTTCGCCGATTTTAATGCCGGTTGGTACGCCAGTCGTAATGCCGCGTTTCAAAATGCGGTCAGCAAAGCCAGTGGCGTGAAGCTGGCGCTGGATGGTGATTTGATTCGTTATGACAGTAAAGAGCCGGGTAAAACAGAACTGGCGACGCGTAAATTGGCGGGCAAACTGGGAATGAGCGACAGCGAAATTCGCCGTCAGTTAGAGAAAGGGGATAGTTTCTCTTTTGAAGAGACGGCGCTGTACAAGAAAGTTTATCAACTTGCCGAAGCGAAAACGGGTAAATCACTACCTCGCGAAATGTTGCCCGGCATTCAACTGGAAAGCCCGAAAATCACCCGCAACCTGACTACGGCATGGTTTGCGAAGCGCGTCGATGAAAGGCGAGCACGCTGTATGAAGCCGTGACCAATAGGTAATCGTAGGCCAGATGTTTACGCCGCATCTGGCAAAATAAATCTTACTGGCGGCGATGTCGCCAGTGCAGCCATAGCGCCACCACTGCAAAAATGAGGCAGCCAACTAAAAACGGGATCAGCCCGAAAATGGTGCCGACACCTAAACCAATTTCCACCCGTGGGCGGCCTGTTTCCTGGACCTGCATTAAACGCTCATAGACGCCGGGCGCATGCACTAACAGGTTCAGCAATTGCGCCCCAGCCCAAAAGCAAAACAGCACAAACAACGCATAGGCAATGTTGCCAGGCGTTGAAGAGGCATCGCGATATTTTCCGCTAAACAGCGATTTTGACAGGGTGAAATCAGCCATAAAAACCTCCGGAAGTCATCTGCTTCTCTTCTGGTGTGATACCAGCGGCTTATGGCAAGTCTGACAGGTCATTAAGATTGTCAATATCAGAATCATGGTAAATTGCTGTTGGGAATAATCCCGAAGCGTGAATCTTCGTTGTGAGTCACAAAATAGCAACCTTAAGTTAAATTTATTAACAATTTCGGAAATGTTGTCTACACCACAGACGGCTGTTGCAGAATATGCAAGGATGTTATTTTTCGTTAACGGAGCTGCCATGAATCTGCCTGTGAAAATCCGCCGCGACTGGCATTACTATGCGTTCGCCATTGGCCTTATTTTCATTCTTAATGGTGTAGTAGGGTTGCTGGGGTTTGAAGCAAAAGGCTGGCAGACCTACGCGGTAGGGCTGGTGACGTGGGTGATTAGCTTCTGGCTGGCGGGACTGATTATTCGCCGTCGCGATGACGATACTGAAAACGCCCAATAAAAATATTACCGGGCGTTTGAATATTACATGGTGGTTTTCAATGCGTTATCCGCTGCGTGACGCTCCAGCGCCAACTCAATCAAACGAGTGATCAGGTCGGTGTAGCCCAGACCACTGGCTTGCCACAGCTTCGGATACATACTGATGTTAGTGAACCCTGGCAGCGTGTTGATTTCGTTAATCACCACCTCGTTTTCCGGTGTTAAAAAGACGTCTACACGCGCCATGCCAGCACATCCCAACGCCTGGTAAGCCTGAACGGCAATCGCCCGAATCTTATCGTTGATTTCCGGCGTAATGTCTGCCGGAACCACCACTTTCGCGCCATCTTCGTCAATGTACTTGGTGTCGTAGGCGTAGAAATCGCTGGTCAGGACGATCTCGCCACAGGTACTGGCTTGCGGATCGTCATTACCCAGAACCGCGCATTCGATCTCACGACCTTTGATCCCTTGCTCAACGATCACTTTGTGATCGAACTCGAACGCCAGATCGACAGCAAGCGCATACTGCTCTTCGCTGGTCACTTTGCTGACGCCAACAGAGGAACCCTGATTAGCTGGTTTTACAAACAGCGGCAACCCAAGTTTAGACTTCACTTCGGCGAAGCTGATTTTATGGCGATTGGTGCGCGTCAGGGTAATAAATGGCGCGATGTTCAATCCAGCGTCACGCAGCAGACGTTTGGTGACGTCTTTATCCATGCATGCAGCTGAAGCAAGAACATCGGAACCGACAAACGGTAGATTGGCAACCCGCAGCATTCCCTGCAAGGAACCATCTTCGCCCAACGTACCGTGGACAATTGGGAAAATGACATCCACCGTCGGCAACGGCTGGCCGTTCTGCGCATCAATAAGTTGCTGTTCATGTTTACCCGGCACCTGCGCGAGACTGGTGGACGAAGGGCGCAGTGCAATATGGGCAGGATCGCCTGCGTTCAGCAAATAATTGCTGGCATCGCTGACGTGCCATTGCCCTTGTTTATCAATGCCCAGCAGCACAACGTCAAAGCGACTTTTATCAATGGCATCGACAATGTTTTTTGCCGATTGCAGAGACACTTCATGTTCTGCTGACTTTCCACCAAAAACGATTCCTACCCGCAGTTTTTCCATCTTAAAAACCTATCCCGTAGAACACAAAGAGCATACATTACCACGACAAAACGGGGGATTCGCGGCCTTCTGACAGTTTGTTGCAATCTTCTGCTGACAAAGCGTGCAGCTTGCTGGTTAAAATTCATCGCTGACTAAATTATGTGCGCAAGATCACAAAAATGATGAACGGGAAACTAATTTATTCCTGGTGTGAATTACTGCCCGGATGGTTATTATGCTTAATAATAAGTTAACCAAAAGGATATATTTCATAACTTTTTATTATAAAAAACATTAATAATTATATACCTATATTTTATGTGTGGAATTATTTAAAAATAGAGAAACGTTTCGCTGATAAATGTGAAAGAAATATTTGCTAAAACTATTTCCTCTGTCATAAAAATACTACATCAAGACTCTATGCAGTTGTGAAACATAATGTTAACTTCTCCATACTTTGGATAAGGAAATACAGATATGAAAAATCTCATTGCTGAGTTGTTATTTAAGCTTGCCCAAAAGGAAGAGGAATCGAAAGAATTGTGCGCACAGGTCGAAGCACTAGAGATTATCGTTACTGCGATGCTTCGCAATATGGCGCAAAATGACCAACAGCGGTTGATTGATCAGGTTGAAGGAGCGCTATATTCGGTAAAGCCCGATGCCAGCATTCCTGATGACGATACGGAGCTGCTGCGCGATTACGTAAAGAAGTTATTGAGGCATCCTCGTCAGTAAAAAGTTAAGCCCTTCAACTGCTGTCATAATGTTGTCATGCCAGAGACTTATAGTCGCTTTGTTTTTATTTTTTAATGTATTTGTACATGGAGAAAATAAAGTGAAACAAAGCACTATTGCACTGGCTCTCTTGCCGTTACTGTTTACCCCTGTTACTAAAGCTCGGACACCAGAGATGCCAATTCTGGAAAACCGAGCGGCACAGGGGGATATTACCGCGCCTGGCGGCGCTCGCCGATTAACGAGCGATCAGACGACTGCCTTACGCGATTCTCTTAGCGATAAACCCGCAAAAAATATTATTTTATTGATTGGTGATGGGATGGGGGATTCGGAAATCACTGCCGCACGCAATTATGCTGAAGGCGCGGGCGGTTTTTTTAAAGGGATCGATGCCTTACCGCTTACCGGACAATACACCCATTATGCGCTGGATAAAAAAACCGGAAAACCAGACTACGTGACCGACTCCGCTGCGTCAGCAACGGCCTGGTCAACTGGCGTCAAAACGTATAACGGCGCGCTGGGTGTCGATATTCATGAAAAAGATCACTCAACGATTCTGGAATTGGCAAAAGCCGCAGGACTGGCGACCGGCAACGTTTCAACGGCTGAAATACAGGATGCCACTCCCGCTGCGCTTGTGGCACATGTGACCTCGCGCAAATGCTATGGTCCGAGCGTTACCAGCGAAAAATGCCCGAGCAACGCGCTGGAAAAAGGCGGAAAAGGATCGATTACCGAACAACTGCTTAACGCCCGTGCGGATGTTACGCTTGGCGGCGGTGCAAAAACGTTTGCAGAAACAGCAACCGCCGGTGAATGGCAGGGAAAAACACTGCGTGAACAGGCGCAGGCGTGCGGTTATCAGTTAGTCAGCGATGCTGCATCGCTGACTGCGGTGACGGAAGCTAACCAACAAAAACCACTGCTCGGATTATTTGCCGACGGCAATATGCCTGTGCGTTGGGAAGGACCAAAGGCGTCTTATCACGGTAACATCGATAAACCTGCGGTCACCTGTACCCCGAATCCGCAACGCAATGACAGCGTGCCTACGCTGGCGCAGATGACCGATAAAGCCATTGAACTGCTGAGCAAAAATGAGAAAGGATTCTTCCTGCAAGTTGAAGGCGCGTCGATCGATAAACAGGATCACGCCGCGAATCCTTGTGGCCAAATTGGCGAGACGGTCGATCTCGATGAAGCCGTACAGCGGGCGCTGGAATTTGCCAAAAAGGATGGCAACACACTGGTGGTGGTCACCGCTGACCACGCCCACGCCAGCCAGATTGTCGCGCCGGATACCAAAGCGCCGGGTCTGACTCAGGCGTTAAACACCAAAGATGGCGCAGTGATGGTGATGAGTTACGGGAACTCCGAAGAGGATTCACAAGAGCATACCGGTAGCCAGTTACGTATTGCTGCATATGGTCCGCAGGCTGCGAATGTGGTTGGTTTGACCGATCAGACCGATCTCTTCTACACCATGAAAGCTGCACTGGGACTGAAATAACACCGAACCCGGCGGCTAATTTTGGCTGTCGGGTGGTTTTTTTGCTGTTAGCAACCAGACTTAAAGGCAGATCAAGGGCGCAAATGCTCCTGGTTAAAATGTTAAGAGGGATGGTGCTATGAAAATAACATTACTGGTTACCCTGCTATTCGGTCTGGTTTTTTTAACCACTGTCGGCGCTGCCGAGAGAACTGTAACCCCACAACAACAGCGTATGACCTCCTGTAATCAACAGGCGACAGCGCAGGCGTTGAAAGGGGATGCCCGTAAGACATACATGAGTGATTGCCTGAAGAACAGCAAATCTGCGCCCGCTGAAAAGAGTTTGACACCACAGCAGCAGAAGATGCGCGAATGTAATAGTCAGGCGACGCAGCAATCTCTGAAAGGTGATGATCGTAATAAGTTTATGAGCGCCTGCCTCAAGAAAGCCGCGTAATACCTATAGTGCTAACGGGTGAGTTAAGAAAATGGCTCACCCGAAATATCATACTCCCGCCTTTAGCCCCATCTCTATAATTTGGGAAAATTGTTTCTGAATGTTCCCAAAAATAATGAATGATGAAAATTTTTTCAAAAAAGCGGCGGCGCACGGGGAGATACCACCATTAGCTCCTCAAAACGAACATCAGCGATCCGGGCTGCGCTTCGCCCGTCGCGTCAGACTACCGCGTGCGGTAGGACTGGCAGGGATGTTCTTACCAATCGCTTCGACGATGGTTTCGCACCCGCTGTCGGGCTGGTGGTGGCTGGTGTTGGTTGGCTGGGCGTTTGTCTGGCCGCATTTAGCCTGGCAGTTGGCGAGCAGGGCCGTCGATCCGCTTGGCCGGGAAATATACAACTTAAAAACCGATGCAGTGTTAGCAGGTATGTGGGTAGGCGTGATGGGCGTAAACGTGCTGCCTTCGATCGCAATGCTGATGATTATGTGCCTGAATTTGATGGGGGCAGGCGGCCCCCGTCTGTTTGTCGCCGGTTTGGTGCTGATGGTTGTTTCCTGCCTTGTCACTCTCGAACTCACGGGGATCACGGTGTCGCTCAAGAGTGCGCCGCTCGAATGGTGGCTCTCCCTTCCCATTATCGTCATTTATCCCCTGCTGTTTGGCTGGGTCAGCTACCAGACAGCGACCAAACTGGCTGAACATAAACGAAGATTGCAGGTCATGAGTACCCGCGACGGCATGACGGGCGTTTATAACCGGCGTCACTGGGAAATCATGCTACGTAATGAGTTTGATAACTGCCGCCGACACAATCGCGATGCGACGCTATTGATTATTGATATCGACCATTTTAAGAGTATCAACGATACATGGGGGCACGATGTGGGTGATGAAGCAATCGTTGCTCTTACCCGGCAGTTACAAATTACCCTACGTGGCAGCGATGTGATTGGTCGTTTTGGCGGTGATGAATTTGCGGTGATTATGTCTGGTACGCCAGCCGAAAACGCCATTACTGCCATGTTACGTGTGCATGAAGGATTAAATGCATTACGCCTGCCAAATACGCCGCAGGTGATATTACGGATAAGCGTCGGTATCGCGCCGCTGAATCCGCAAATGAGTCACTACCGTGAGTGGCTGAAATCGGCTGATATGGCGCTCTACAAAGCAAAGAAAGCCGGACGTAACCGCACCGAAGTGGCGGCCTGACGTCCGGCGAGAGTCATCAGGACTTGCTGAGTTTTTCTGATTTTTCCATACACTTCGTCATCGCTTCGATCACCGCGGCACGGAAGCCTTTCTCTTCCAGAACGCGTACCGCTTCAATGGTTGTGCCTCCTGGTGAGCAGACCATATCCTTCAAGGCGCCCGGATGTTCGCCGGTTTCCAGCACCATTTTTGCGGAACCCATTACCGCCTGGGCGGCAAATTTGTAGGCCTGCGCGCGTGGCATCCCGCCCAGCACGGCGGCGTCGGCCATCGCTTCGATAAACATAAAGACATAGGCTGGCGAAGAACCGCTCACACCCACCACTGGGTGGATCATCGGCTCAGCAATGACTTCCGCCTCACCAAAGCAGCGGAAAATATTCAGTACATCGGCAGTATCTTCGGGAGTGACCAACGCGTTTGGCGTTACGGATGTCATCCCGGCGTTGACCAACGCGGGGGTATTCGGCATGGCGCGGATAATTTTCCGGTCGTGACCCAGCGCCCGGGCAAGTTGGTCGAGCGTAACGCCTGCGGCGATAGAAACCACCAGAGAGTCTTTATTCAGGCTGGAAGTGATTTCGCTAAGGACTTTAATCATGATGCCCGGTTTGACGGCAGCAAAGACGATATCGGTGATTTGCGCCACTTCCTGTGCCGATTCTGCGGCGTTGATACCAAACTGTTCATGTAAGGCGGCAACTTTATCCGGGGAGGGGGTATACACCCAGATTTGCCCTGGAAGGACCTGACCGCTGGCAATCAGACCACCGAGAATGGCTTTTCCCATATTGCCGCAGCCAATAAAACCGATTTTCTTTTCCATTGCCACACTCCTGCCGTGAATTCGTTATTTTGAAAAGCGCCTGCTCAGAAGCATAAACAGAACTATGCCGGAAGGCAAAAGCGCGACACAATAGAAGATTACCCAACGGAGGATAGCCTTATGACAATATGGGTGGACGCCGATGCGTGTCCCAATGTAATTAAAGAGATTCTGTATCGAGCGGCAGAACGTATGCAGATGCCGCTGGTGTTGGTGGCAAATCAGAGTTTACGCGTGCCGCCATCGCGGTTTATTCGCACGCTGCGCGTCGCGGCAGGTTTTGACGTGGCCGATAATGAAATTGTACGTCAGTGTGAGGCGGGCGATTTGGTGATAACCGCAGATATTCCTTTGGCTGCTGAAGCCATTGAGAAAGGCGCGGCAGCACTGAATCCGCGTGGCGAACGGTACACACCTGCAACTATTCGTGAACGTCTGACGATGCGCGATTTTATGGATACTCTACGAGCCAGCGGGATACAGACCGGAGGACCAGATAGCCTTTCGCAACGTGACCGCCAGGCATTTGCGGCTGAACTTGAAAAATGGTGGCTGGAAGTTCAACGTAACCGTTCGTAAATGTAATATATTATTTACACTTCTTTCTCACTCATTTCTTGATATAGTAAGGAATGTATTGAAGTTCGCTCCTTAAGTGGAATTATTTCTTTACAATCGAAATTGTACTAGTTTGATGGTATGATCGTTATTCTTACGAAACCGGCTTTCGCCGCATTGCGACCTTTTGGGGAAAACCCACGATGACACAACCTCTTTTTCTGATCGGGCCTCGGGGCTGTGGTAAAACAACGGTCGGAATGGCCCTTGCCGATTCGCTCAACTGTCGGTTTGTTGATACCGACCAATGGTTGCAATCACAACTCAATATGACGGTGGCAGAGATCGTCGAAAGGGAAGAGTGGGCAGGATTTCGCGCCAGGGAGAGCGCAGCTCTGGAAGCAGTAACTGCACCATCCAGCGTTATCGCGACGGGAGGCGGTATTATTCTGACGGAATTTAATCGCCACTACATGCGTAATAACGGGATTGTGGTTTACTTGTGCGCGCCGGTGTCGGTGCTGGTAAATCGTCTGCAAGCAGCTCCAGAAGAGGATTTACGGCCAACACTCACAGGAAAACCGTTAAGTGAAGAAGTTCAGGAAGTGCTGGAAGAACGCGATGCTTTATATCGTGAGGTTGCGCATATTATCGTCGATGCTACCAACGAACCCAGTCAGGTGATCTCTGAAATTCGAACCGCTTTGGCACAAACGGCAAACTGTCATTGTCCTGACACCTATACTTAATGTTCATCCCGTTAAATAAGGAAGAACAATGCCAACGAAACCGCCTTATCCCCGAGAAGCCAGAATTGTTACGGTAGAAAAAGGCCAGCAAGGACAGACTGTGACCTGGTATCAGCTGCGTGCCGACCATCCCAAACCAGACTCTTTGATCAGCGAACATCCTACGGCCCAGGAGGCGATGGATGCTAAAAAACGCTACGAGGACCCTGATAAAGAGTGACCGCATCAGACTGCTCGGAAGGGACTCTGAGTGCTATTACAACGGACCTGCATCACATTTTTCACAATTCATGTTTTTCAAATAATTAGAATATTAAACAATAACAATCCATTACTGGAACTATTGGGAATCTTTACATTATCCCGTGCGCGCCTGCTGCTACGCTTTTTTGCATTTGTAGCATCGGCAAGCGCCCGCAGTGGTGCTTTGTATTTGCCCGGTAATTAACGACGAAAAAAAGGTGGAAGACAATGAGCGCGTCGTTGGCGATTCTGACCATCGGCATTGTACCAATGCATGAAGTTTTGCCGCTTCTGACGGAGTACATTGACGAAAACAATATTTCCCATCATAGCCTGCTGGGGAAGTTAAGCCGCGAAGAGGTGATGGCGGAGTATGCGCCAGAAGCAGGCGAAGAAACTATTCTCACATTATTAAATGACAACCAGCTGGCCCACGTTTCGCGCCGTAAAGTGGAGCGTGATCTACAGAGCGTGATTGAGGTACTCGATAATCAGGATTATGACGTTATTTTGCTAATGAGTACGGCCAACATTAGTAATATGACAGCGCGAAATACGATCTTCCTCGAGCCTTTGCGCATTCTTCCGCCGTTGGTTTCCTCCATTGTTGAAGGTCACCAGGTCGGTGTTATTGTACCAGTAGAAGAGCTTTTGGCCGTTCAGGCGAAAAAATGGCAAATCTTGCAGAGAACACCACTATTTTCGCTGGGAAATCCCATTCATGATTCGGAACAGAAAATCGTTGATGCCGGGAAAGAATTGCTGGCGAATGGGGCGGATGTCATCATGCTGGATTGTTTGGGATTTAATCAGCGTCATCGCGATTTACTGCAAAAAAAGCTCGATGTACCTGTTTTGCTCTCTAACGTATTGATTGCAAGGCTGGCGGCGGAATTGCTGGTGTAATTTTACGTGACAGTTAGCACCTTTGGCCCCTATAGTGAAGAAGATGTTAAATCACCTGACAGGGCCAGTTTATGCTTCAAAGTAACGAATACTTTTCCGGAAAAGTGAAATCGATCGGCTTTACCAGCAGCGATACTGGCCGCGCCAGCGTCGGTGTGATGGTTGAAGGCGAATACACGTTCAGTACTGCGGAACCCGAAGAGATGACGGTTGTCAGCGGGGCGCTGAATGTTTTACTGCCTGGCGCTACCGACTGGCGCGTGTATGAAGCTGGTGAAGTATTTAATGTTCCCGGCCACAGTGAGTTCCATCTGCAAGTTGCCGAACCGACCTCCTACCTGTGCCGCTATCTGTAATATCGCGCCTTCCCGTCTGAATGGGAGGGCATTTTTCTGAAATATTCCTTATTTCACGAATAATAAAATCTCCGTTGCTGCTAATTTTTCTATATTCGATATATTTATAATCTATCAAGGTTGATATTAATATCAGTGAAGATTATGAATAAAATAAAAATATTGATCATTTGTATGGTTGTATTTATTGTCACCGAAAATGTTTACGCTGCCGAGTGGATCACTAGTGATGATCTTATTAAGTCGGATTTCCATATCATGACCGCAGAAGAGCGTAATGGAGTGAAAGAGGTAACTGGTGATAGTATGGAAGCCTCTTATATGCTTAAAAATAATATTCGGTGGTATTACCACAATGGAGATTTATCAATCTCCAGCAATTTTAGTAATAAGCATACATTGGTGGTCAAGGGAGATTTAACCATTAATGGTGATTATGATGATTATTCGGCAGGTGATGGTCAACTCATTGTGTTGGGCAATGTGATTGTCGACAATTTTATTAATCATGATTTCGCGTACGTCAAAGGTGAGATGAAAGCGAAAGGCTTAGTCTATGCTAATTATAATGATCATAACTTTGAAGTAATGAAAGGAATTACTGCTCGCGGAATTATTGTTTCAGACAAGGCGACGCAATTTGAAGTTAATCACGCTGAGTTTTATATCAACGAAGATGCCAGCAGTGAAAATTATGATTGGGATACGAATATTCGAAAAGCGTATTCGCTGTTTGAGCCCGATCTTTATGAGATTACTGAAATTCAAACCGACGATGTTTTAAATGCCTATCCTGATTATGACAGCGTAGCGCTCAGTGTTGCTCAGGGATTGCCGTTGTTTCGCGATAAGCCTGTATCGGGGTTAAGTGAAAAATTGCAGTGGATTGAACAGGGTAAAGTCGAAAAATTTGCGGCTGGCAACGTTAAGCATGAAGATCCGCTGGTGGCACGTTTTCTGACTCGCATGGAGAGTCTACCAACCGATGTTATGCTGCAATTGCTACAGCATCCTGATGACCAGACACGGGAATATATGGCGCAGCGTTGGCCCGCCAGGCAAATGCATTTACTCACCGCGCCTTTTATTAAAGACCAGGCAGTGGCGAAAGGACTGATTAAAAACAGCGATATTTCACCAGAAGTGAATGAAAAATTAATGTCGACGCCTGTCGAGAGCGTCCAACGCGAGCAGGCCAGACAGGATAATCTTTCTCCGGAAATCATTGCCCTATTAAGTCAGAGTCCGTTTCCGATTGTGCGTAAGACGTTAGTCAGCCAGTACGACTACGCGTGGCTGGCGCCTGCATCCGTGGTAGATGAACTGATAAACAGCGATGATGATGAACTACGCGAACGAATTGCTGGTGCAGATTTGACCACACGGCAAGTGGTGGCGCTGAGTAACGATCAATCACTTAAGGTCCGTGAAGCCGTAGCTCATGCCCTTGCGGAACTAAAAGTTACGCAGCTTTCTGCAAACATGAGTATTGCCGATATTGAACGTATTGCAGATCAAATGTATCTCGATAATAAAGACCATAAAAATATCGTTATGGAATTATTTATTGCTTTACCAGAAGCGCGCCAACTATCGCTGGCAAAAGAGGATGTGCAATATATACAAGAAGGTGCGCGTTATCTGACGTCAACTGAAGTGATTAACTATCTCCTGACACATCATGATAACCCCGCTGTCTGGAATAAATTAGCACACGATAAACTGCTGCCGTTGGAATATAAGAAAAAATTGTGGCGGCGCACATTGCAGTTAATGATAAGCAAACGGCAAGAAGATCAGGAGCAGGCGTATGATATACAGCTGGAACTGATTGATAATGGCGTAGTAGATGAAGCAATGCTTAATGACGCTATCGATTTGCTGCCTGATTTATCGGCTGAATATCGTTACCGGATGCGCAATCAGTTATTTGATAAAAATGATTTACCCTCAGAGATTATTACCCGTCTTGATAAGCAATATCGCTTTAATTCTGACTGGGCGCTGTCTGTCACAGATATGACAAATAGTAACCGTAGGCAATGTGATAGAGGATTACGTCGCTGGAATGATGATGATAGCGTTATTTTAGTCGAGCTGGATAAGCTGACAGATAAGCCTGATGACGAGTTTTGGCTGGCATTACTGCAAAGTCGACATGAACAATTACGTAAAACGGCGTTGATTAATGCGCATACGCCGACTTCCGCATTCACAGCATTGGTTACACCGCAGGATCGTCAGGGAGCGATTGCCAACCCGCAACTGCCAGCTGAGGTGAGAACAGCGTGGTTAAAAGAGGATCCGTCATTACTGTTATTTGCCGATCATCCGGATCCACAACAATTACGTGAATTAGTTAAAACCGGATCAACACGGCAAATTCGTAGTGAAGCGCGCAATAAGCTTGAGGAATTAAAATGAGGTTACGGCGTAAAACACATAATATTGCAGCGTTAAAAATCATTGCCCGACGTAGCGAATGATTAGATTAATGTCGGGCATGGCTTCGTACGCCGGATGTGACGCACCCAGTGCGTCACATCCGGCATTGAAGGTAAACCAGCTATTAACGTTGTGCTTCGCCGCCCAATCCTTCGATCAGGTTTTGAATTAACGCTGCCAGTTCGCCGGTCATCAGGATGAAATCGGCGTCAAAACGCTGGGCAAAATCTTCGCGGTCGATATCTTCGTTTTGATCGCGCAGCTCGTCGCAGAATTTCAGGCGCTTGAGCGAACCATCGTCGCACATCACAAACTGAACGCGTTGCTGCCAGTCGAGCGCCAGTTTAGTCACCACTTTTCCGGCCTCAATGTGATTGGTGATCTCTTCGCTGGTCAGATCCTGTTTCTTCGCGCGGATCACGCCGCCATCTTCCAGCAGTGATTTCAGCTCGGCTTCATCAAGCAGCTGGAAGCCCTGTGCCGCGCTACCGGAGCGTACCCATTCGGTCAGCGTCAGTTCAATCGGGTTTTCCATGCTCAATGGCACAACCGGTAACGACCCCAGGCTTTTACGCAGCAGTGCCAGCGTATCTTCAGCTTTTTTGGCGCTGGCGCAGTCCACCATGATCAAACCGTTCACAGTGTCGATCCACATCATTGTCTGGCTGAAACGGCTGAAGGCGCGAGGCAGCAGAGAGTGCAGCACTTCATCTTTCAGCGAATCTTTTTCGGTTTTCTTCAGCTTACGCGCCTGTTCTGCTTCCAGCTTGGCGATTTTCGCTTCCAGCGCCTGTTTAATGACCGGAGACGGGAGAATTTTTTCTTCTTTGCGCGCGCAGATAACAATTTGACCATTGGCAACGTGCGTTAACGCATCGCTGTGCGATCCCATCGGAGGAACCCAGCCCATCTTCGCCATGTCCTGGCTGCCGCATGGGGTAAATGCCATCGAGGCTAGCTGTTTTTCCATCTCTTCTGCACGCAGCGAAATTTCGCGGCTAAGACGGTAAACCATTAAATTTTTGAACCACAGCATGATAATTTCCACGGCCTTGTCGTTAAATTTAGCGGGCATGATAACGAATTGTCGGCGGCCTTGCATTGCCAATCCGGTTGTCCGTCTCTACGCTATTGATATTGAAAAAAATAAGGAGAGTACCGTGCGTATAGGTATCGATTTAGGCGGCACCAAAACAGAAGTCATTGCTCTGGGCGATGCAGGGGAGCAGTTGTACCGTCATCGTCTGCCCACGCCGCGTGATGATTACCGCCAGACTATTGAAACGATCGCCACGTTGGTTGATATGGCGGAGCAGGCGACAGGGCAGCGCGGAACGGTGGGGATGGGGATTCCAGGCTCGATTTCGCCCTATACCGGCGTGGTGAAAAATGCCAATTCAACCTGGCTTAACGGTCAACCATTTGATAAAGACTTAAGTGCGCGGTTGCAGCGGGAAGTGCGGCTGGCAAATGACGCCAACTGCCTGGCGGTTTCGGAAGCGGTAGATGGCGCGGCAGGCGGGGCGCAGACGGTATTTGCCGTGATTATCGGCACGGGATGTGGCGCGGGTGTGGCATTCAATGGGCGGGCGCATATCGGCGGCAATGGCACGGCAGGTGAGTGGGGACACAATCCGCTACCGTGGATGGACGAAGACGAACTGCGTTATCGCGAGGAAGTCCCTTGTTATTGCGGTAAACAAGGTTGTATTGAAACCTTTATTTCGGGCACGGGATTCGCGACGGATTATCGTCGTTTGAGCGGACATGCTCTGAAAGGCAGTGAAATTATCCGCCTGGTTGAAGAAAGCGATCCGGTAGCGGAACTGGCATTGCGTCGCTACGAGCTGCGACTGGCAAAATCGCTGGCACATGTCGTGAATATTCTCGATCCGGATGTGATTGTCCTGGGGGGCGGGATGAGCAATGTAGACCGTTTATATCAAACGGTTCCGCAGTTGATTAAACAATTTGTCTTCGGCGGAGAATGTGAAACGCCGGTGCGTAAGGCGAAGCATGGTGATTCCAGCGGCGTGCGCGGCGCTGCGTGGTTATGGCCACAAGAGTAAAAAACCCAGGCAATTGGCGCATCATGCCTGATGCGACGCTTGCCGCGTCTTATCAGGCCTACAAAATGTGCCAGAACCGTAGGCCGATAAGGCGTTCACGCCGCATCCGGCAATAAGCAACGCGCACCGTGGCTGCATCTACCCCAGTGGTTTCGCCAGCACCGGACTATCCGCCGCTTGCTGGCGCTTATAGCGACCATACAGCAGCAACGACGACATTGCAGCAAACGAGAGCAGGGCGGCAGGCAACGCCACGTAATTATATGCCAGCCCCAGCGTCAGCATCATCCCGCCGCAATATGCGCCGACGGCGCTACCGAGGTTAAACGCTATTTGTCCACCGGCGGCACCTAATAACTCTCCGCCTTTGGCATTTTGCAGTAACAATATTTGCAGCGGCGCCGAAAGGGCAAATAATCCCGCGCAACAAATAAAAGCAAAAATAAGCGACGTTGTTTTCATGCCGCCGAAGAAAAAGAGCATCAGCAATGCCAGCACAATAATGAAGTCAGTCACTGCCGCAATGCGCAGCGGCGAGTAACGTCCTGAAATCCGGCCACTTAGCACATTCCCCAGCACCATCCCCAGCCCGACCAGCATCATAATGAAGGTCATCGCCGTTTCCGAAAAACCGGAAATAAACATCATGTAAGGTTTAACGTAGCTAAACCAGGCAAATACACCTGCGTTGCCAAACATGGTGGCTGCGAAAATTAGCCACGGTGCGGGGCTACGTAAGAAGTGAAACTGCTCGCGCAGCTTTCCTTTCGCCTCGTCGCGAATATCCGGCACCCAAAAATAGACCGATGCCATCACTGCGATATTAAAAACAGAGATCAATAAAAAGGTGTAGCGCCAGCTAAATTCCTGACTTAAATACGTCCCCAGTGGAATGCCCAGCAAATTGGCGACTGTCATCCCGGAAACCATACCCGCCACGGCAGCGGTGACTTTGCCTGGTTGGATAATTTTCGATAATACAATCGCCCCGACGCCAAAAAATGCGCCATGCGGAAAACCGGAAACCAGACGGCCAATGGCGAGCATCAGGTAAGACGAAGAGAGCGTGAACATGGCGTTGCCAATGACGCACAACGTCACCAGAAACAACAAAATATGTTTGAGTGAGTAGCGACTGGAAAAAAGCGCGATTATCGGGGCACCAACCACCACCCCCAGCGCATAATACGAAATCATATGTCCGGCGGCAGGAATCGAAATCCCCACATTGTGTGCCAGCTCTGTGAGCACCCCCATAATGCCAAATTCAGCCATCCCCAGACCAAATGTGCCGAGTGCCAAAGATAAAATAACTTTTTTCATACCACCATCACAACCAACAGAGCAGCTACGAATTACCGTAGCCAATAAAGTGATAGCTTGCAGGATAACGACCAGCGAGGCCAAGAGATAATTCGCCCCTCTGTATTCATTATCCTGCTGAATAGTCATTTCACCGCAAACGCGCTTTCCAGTTTGCTGTAGCCCAGACCGTTGATCTTTTTCACTTTGATTTGCACCGGAATACGCTCTTTCATTGCTTCAACATGGCTAATCACCCCGATGGTTTTACCACTGGCGTTCAGAGCATCCAGTGCATCAAGGGCGGTATCCAGCGTTTCGCTATCCAGCGTGCCGAAACCTTCATCGAGGAACAGCGAGTCAATACGCGTTTTATGGCTGACCAGATCCGAAAGCGCCAGTGCCAGTGCCAGGCTCACGAGGAAACTTTCGCCGCCGGAAAGGGTACGGGTATCGCGCACTGCATCTGCCTGCCAGGTATCGACAACCTCGACCTCCAGCGCCTCGCTGGCTTTACGCTGTAACAGATAGCGCCCGTGCAGCCGGGTAAGTTGCTGGTTAGCCAGATGGACCAGATTGTCCAGCGTCAGCCCCTGAGCGAACTTACGGAATTTATCTCCCTCTTTGGAGCCAATCAGCGAATTAAGATACCCCCAGTCCTCGACCTGCTGCGTCGTCTGTGCAATTTGCTGCATTAAGGTTTGTTGTTGCTGACGGTTGTCTGCATCCTGCTTCAGCTGCTGGCGAATTTCCCCCTGGCGAGTGGTATTTTCACGTAATTTTTGGTTAGTTTGTGCTAACGCCTGCTGAATCTGTTCCGCAGCCAACGTGAGATCCAGTCCGCCAGGCTGTTGCTGCTGATGTTGTGCCAGTGTTTCTGCCGCCTGAGTTGCCAGCGCTTGTGCCTGACGACGCTGGTTTTCCAGATTCTGTTTCAGCTGTTCCAGCTGCGTTAGCGTCTGTTCATCCATTAACGCCGCAAGAAATGCCTGCTGATCGTCAAAAATGCTGTCCTGTAGCGCGGTGTCAAACTGCGCCTGAACTTTTTGCAGACTTTGTGCTGCCAGAACTTCCTGTTGCTGTAAGGTTTGCCACTGGCTTTGCAACGCGAGGCATTGTTCGTGAACTTGTCGCCAGTTTTCCAGCGTCACGGCTTCTTCGCTATGCGGTAGTTCATCACTTTGCGGCAGCGTTTCCAGAATTGGCGTCAACTGCTGAATACGGCTTTGCAACTCGGTTAATTCGTTCTGGCGTAGCTGCCAGCTCAGGGCTTCTTGCTGGCGCGCCGACAACCAGCTCTCTTCTTCATCTTCCTGTGGCAATGCCAGCGAGTAACTGGCTAACGCCGCAGAGAGTTGCTTATGGCGTTGTTCAATCTGTTGTTGATACTGAAAAATTTGCTGATTATGCGCGGCAATTTGCCCCTGCAATTCATGACGCTGACTGAGTAATTGCAGTTGTTTTTCGTGCTCTTCCTGGGCGGCAAGCCACGGTTGAATATCGTCCTGTGGCTGTAAGGTGATATTGAGACTGGCCGTTAGTTCACGCCATTCTTGAGTAAGTGCTTGCTCATCTTGTCGGAGGCTTTGCGCTTCGTTCTCATCGCGCAGAAGCTGCTTTGTTAATGCATCCAGTTGTCCTCGCAGCGCTGCGCCTTCTTCGCCGAGCTTTTTCACTTCATTTTCCAGCGTTAAGAACCGGGCCTGATTAACGCCCGGTTCCAGCGCCTGATACGCCTCGACCGCCGGGTGGCTGGTGGAACCACAAAGCGGACACGGCTGACCCGCCTGTAACTGCGCGCGCTGGGCTTCCAGCGTTTTAATACGTGCTTCCTGCTCGCAAATGGTTTTGACATCGGCAAGCTGCTGCGTCATTTCTTTATAACGTTGGCGCATTTCTGTCAGCGCAGCGTTACGTTGCGTTTGTTCCAGCGTAATGCTCTGAATAGTGGCTTGTAGCTGCGCCAGCCTTTTTTGCTGAGGGACTATCTGCCCATGCAGTGCAATCAGGCGCTGGCGGAGCGGGCGTTGTTCTGCTTGCTGCGCCTGGGCGGTGGCAACTTCATCGGCAGTTAATGCCAAAGAGAGCGCCGGAAGCGCATTAAGTTTTTGCTCTGCATGGGTTAACTGCTGTTGCCATTGCCGCAGATGCTCGCGATCGCTGGCCTGTTGGGCAAATTGTGCGCGCCATCCAGCCAGTTCGTTGTTCCACAGACGGAAACGGTCGTGTTCCTGTAACCAGGTATTCAGGCTTTGTTGCTGCTGCTGTAATTCTGCTGACTGCTTCGCCGCGTGGTGGCGAATGCTCGCGCGAAGCGCCATTGTGCTCTGTAAGCGAGTATTTACTTCTTCAATCTGCTGGCGAGTATGCGCCAGCGCCGCGCTGTGTTCTGCGATGCGTTCCCAGTGCGGACGAAGATTTCGTGCGGGTTGCGCCAGACCGAGCGCCGCCAGTTGCGGTTGTGCTTTTTCTTCCTCGGCTAACGTCTGTTGCAGTACCTGCTGATGGCGACTGGCCTCCTGCTGCAATTCATCCTTTCGCGTTAACCAGTTAAGTGATTGTTGTTCTTGCTGCTGCGCGGCGAGTAACTGTTTTTCTTCGTCAGTGAGTACCTGCAAACTTTCTGTAAGCGATTGCAGCTGTTCTGGCGCTAATAACGCAACACCGCTGGCCTGCGCTTGCAGTTTCTCCAGCTCAGTGCGGGCCGATTTATGCTGTTCAAAAACCATCGCCGAGATTTGCCCGTAGATTTCGGTGCCGGTTAACTCCTCGAGCAATTCCGCGCGTTCTTTTGGTTTGGCATTCAGGAAGGCGGCAAATTGCCCCTGTGAAAGCAGCATCGAACGGGTGAAACGTCCGTAATCAAGCCCGGTTAACGTTGCCGTCAGTTCCAGCTTATCTTTCACTTTATCGGCGAGGATTTTACCGTCTGTGCAGCGTGCCAGCTCTACGCGCGGCACCTGCAAATTACCGTCTGGCTGGTTACGCGCCCGATTCTGGCTCCAGAACGCGCGATACGCTTCACCTTTCACTTCAAACTCCACCTCTGCCAGACATTCGGCGGTATCGCGGGTCATGAGATCATTTTGCGATTGTGAAACGTTAGAGAGGCGCGGAGTTTCGTGATACAGCGCCAGACAAATGGCGTCCAGCAGGGTGGTTTTCCCCGCACCGGTTGGGCCGGTAATGGCAAACAGCCCGTTGCTGGCGAACGGCTCGCGGGTGAAATCAATCTTCCATTCGCCTTTTAATGAGTTCAGGTTTTTCAGGCGCAGGCTGAGAATTTTCATGCTTCGTGTTCTCCGGCGAGGGTCTGTAACGTCGTGGCGAAAAGATGTTGCAGACGTTGCTGCTGCGATTCATCCAGTTCTTCCAGTGCCAGACGGCGATTAAAAACTTCTTCGACGCTAAGTTCGCTAAGGGTTTCACGCTGTTGGCTGGCTAACACACGCTCGCGCTGTTCACGACTGCGGCGTACCAGCAATACTTCGACAGGCAGTGATTCGGTTAATGCCTGGATTTTGCGCTGAATATCATGCAGATACTCATCAGTAGTGATTTCGATATCCAGCCAGACAGGTGGCTCCTGTGATACATCGCGCCACTGTTCCAGCTGTTCGGTAATCGACGCCAGATCGCCTTTTAGTACCGCCATTGGTTGCGTTATCGGCACGTTCAGGTTTTCCACGCTCTCTAATTTGCCGTTTGAAAATGTCACCAGATGGACATATTTACTTTTGCCGCATTCATCAAAACTCAGTGGGATGGGAGAGCCGCAATAGCGAACGTGTTCCATGCCGCCAATAATCTGTGCGCGGTGAATATGTCCGAGCGCGATGTAGTCGGCTGGCGGAAAGTTTTGTGCCGGGAAGGCGTCCAGCGTGCCAATATAAATGTCACGCACGGCGTCACTTTTACTGGCGCCAACGGTCGTTAAATGCCCCGTGGCGATGATGGGTAGAGGCTGATCGCCGCGCAGTTTGCAGGCATCGGCATAGTGTTGTTGGTAATAGTCGGTGATTGCTGTCAGCAAATGCTGTTGTTTTTCAATACCGTTAAGCCCCGCCTGGCTGGTAATAATGTCACGTGGGCGTAAAAAAGGAATCGGGCATAGCACCGCACCTGGCGTCCCGTCGCGACGTGGCAAGATTTGTGCGGCATGTCCGGCGCTGGCGACCACGGTAGTATTGAGGAACGCCATGATATCGCGCGATTCATTCAGCGTGGCTACCGAGTCATGGTTTCCTGCCAGTACCACCAGATGACAGCCCGTTTGCTGTAAATTGACAACAAAACGGTTATATAAAGTGCGGGCGTAACTGGGCGGCGAGCCGGTATCGAAAACATCACCGGCAACAATAATCGCATCCACCTGATGGGTTTGTGCTGTCTCCAGCAGCCAGTCAAGAAAAGCCTGATGTTCGGCTTCGCGGCTTTTACTGTAGAAGTTCTGGCCGAGATGCCAGTCTGAGGTGTGAAGGATGCGCATAACGATTCCCTGGCGAAAAAGCATGGCCGCGATTATACCCAAACAAGTATGTTATTTGCTTTTTTCTGCACCACGGAAATCAATAACCTGAAGGGATGTGCGACGTGTTTTTCATAAATCTGTCATAAATCTGACGCATAATGACGTCGCATTAACGATCGCAATCTATTTATTACAACAGGGCAAATCATGGCGAGACGTATTCTGGTCGTAGAAGATGAAGCTCCAATTCGTGAAATGGTCTGCTTCGTGCTCGAGCAAAATGGCTTTCAGCCGGTCGAAGCGGAAGATTATGACAGTGCTGTGAATCAACTGAATGAACCCTGGCCGGATTTAATTCTTCTCGACTGGATGTTACCCGGCGGCTCCGGTATCCAGTTCATCAAACACCTCAAGCGCGAGTCGATGACCCGGGATATTCCAGTGGTGATGTTGACCGCCAGAGGGGAAGAAGAAGATCGCGTGCGCGGCCTTGAAACTGGCGCGGATGACTATATCACCAAGCCGTTTTCCCCGAAGGAGCTGGTGGCGCGAATCAAAGCGGTAATGCGCCGTATTTCGCCAATGGCGGTGGAAGAGGTGATTGAGATGCAGGGACTAAGTCTGGACCCGACATCTCACCGGGTGATGGCGGGTGAAGAGCCGCTGGAGATGGGGCCGACAGAATTTAAACTGCTGCACTTTTTTATGACGCATCCTGAGCGCGTGTACAGCCGCGAGCAGCTGTTAAACCACGTCTGGGGAACCAACGTGTATGTGGAAGATCGTACGGTCGATGTCCACATTCGCCGCCTGCGTAAAGCACTGGAGCCCGGCGGGCATGACCGCATGGTGCAGACGGTGCGCGGCACAGGATATCGTTTTTCAACCCGCTTTTAACGCCTTGCTCGTCGGACGCAGAGCAAGGCTTATGATTTCTTAACTGGAGTATCTTACGTGCTGGAACGGCTGTCGTGGAAAAGGCTGGTGCTGGAGCTGTTACTTTGCTGCCTCCCGGCTTTCATCCTGGGTGCATTTTTTGGTTACCTGCCCTGGTTTTTGCTGGCATCGGTAACGGGGCTGCTTATCTGGCATTTCTGGAATTTATTGCGCCTTTCATGGTGGCTGTGGGTGGATCGCAGTATGACCCCGCCACCGGGGCGTGGTAGCTGGGAACCGCTGCTGTACGGCTTGCACCAGATGCAGCTGCGTAATAAAAAACGCCGCCGCGAACTGGGCAATCTTATTAAACGCTTTCGTAGCGGGGCAGAGTCACTGCCCGATGCGGTGGTACTGACCACGGAAGAGGGTGGTATTTTCTGGTGTAACGGTCTGGCGCAACAAATTCTTGGTCTGCGCTGGCCGGAAGATAACGGGCAGAACATCCTTAACCTGCTGCGTTACCCGGAGTTTACGCAATATCTGAAAACGCGTGATTTTTCTCGCCCGCTCAATCTGGTGCTCAACACCGGGCGGCATCTGGAAATTCGCGTCATGCCTTATACCCATAAACAGTTGCTGATGGTGGCGCGAGATGTCACGCAAATGCATCAACTGGAAGGGGCGCGGCGCAACTTTTTTGCCAACGTAAGCCATGAGTTACGCACGCCATTGACGGTGTTACAGGGCTATCTGGAGATGATGCATGAGCAGCCGCTCGAAGGCGCGGTACGCGAAAAAGCGTTGCACACCATGCGTGAGCAGACTCAGCGGATGGAAGGGCTGGTGAAGCAGTTGCTGACATTGTCGAAAATTGAAGCCGCGCCGACGCAGTTGCTGAATGAGAAGGTTGATGTGCCGATGATGCTACGCGTTGTTGAACGGGAAGCCCAGACGCTGAGCCAGCAAAAACAGACAATTACCTTTGAGATAGATAACAACCTCAAAGTGTCTGGCAGTGAAGACCAGCTACGCAGTGCGATTTCGAATCTGGTCTATAACGCGGTGAATCATACGCCGGAAGGCACACATATCACGGTGCGCTGGCAGCGAGTGCCGCACGGTGCTGA
Organism: Escherichia sp. E1V33; assembly: GCF_004211955.1. Lineage (GTDB taxonomy): Bacteria > Pseudomonadota > Gammaproteobacteria > Enterobacterales > Enterobacteriaceae > Escherichia. The sequence goes on along the minus strand of NZ_RHJI01000019.1, from coordinate 299,033 downwards.
GCTTAGCGTTGAAGATAATGGGCCAGGCATCGCTCCGGAGCATATCCCGCGCCTGACCGAGCGTTTTTATCGCGTTGATAAAGCGCGTTCCCGACAAACCGGCGGTAGCGGGTTGGGGTTAGCGATCGTGAAGCATGCGGTTAATCATCACGAAAGTCGGCTCAATATTGAAAGTACGGTGGGTAAAGGCACGCGTTTCAGTTTTGTTCTGCCGGAACGTTTAATTGCCAAAAACAGTGATTAATCCGCCTTTGTCATTTTTTGTTGCCATAAGCCAGCCGATGCTGGCTTTTTTTCTTTGCAGTCACAAAAACGGCGCTGAATTTTACAACGTCTGCTGATTTTTTGTTCGCATGATTAGCCATGTCTTTTTCACGGTAATAGTGTTTTATACTGGTTGGTGATTTCTTATCGCTATATCCCTCTGGTTTTTAGATCCCTCCTTGCTTTAAAACGTTATAAGCGTTTAAATTGCGCATCAGATGCTGTCATACTGACTGCATTCAAGCGGTAAATCGAAAAACTATTCTTCGCCGCGTCTGGTCGGGAGTGTTTCCCGCTAAAATTGTTTAAAAATACCGCTGTATCATCCCCAGGGATTGGCACAAAAATTTAACGTTACAACACCACATCCACAGGCAGTATGATTTATGACCCATCAGTTAAGATCGCGCGATATCATCGCTCTGGGCTTTATGACATTTGCGTTGTTCGTTGGCGCAGGTAACATTATTTTCCCTCCTATGGTCGGTTTGCAGGCAGGCGAACACGTCTGGACTGCGGCATTCGGCTTCCTCATTACTGCCGTTGGTCTGCCGGTATTAACGGTAGTGGCGCTGGCAAAAGTTGGCGGCGGCGTTGACAGTCTGAGCACACCAATCGGTAAAGTTGCAGGCGTGCTGCTGGCAACGGTCTGCTACCTGGCGGTAGGGCCACTGTTTGCAACACCGCGTACGGCAACCGTCTCCTTTGAAGTGGGCATTGCGCCGCTGACGGGTGACTCTGCACTGCCGCTGTTTATCTACAGCCTGGTCTATTTCGCTATCGTTATTCTGGTTTCGCTCTATCCGGGCAAGCTGCTGGATACCGTGGGCAACTTCCTTGCGCCGCTGAAAATTATCGCGCTGGTCATCCTGTCTGTTGCGGCAATTGTCTGGCCTGCGGGTTCGATTAGCTCGGCGACTGAGGCTTATCAAAACGCTGCGTTTTCTAACGGCTTCGTCAACGGCTATCTGACAATGGATACGCTGGGCGCGATGGTGTTTGGCATCGTTATTGTTAACGCGGCGCGTTCTCGTGGCGTTACCGAAGCGCGTCTGCTGACCCGTTATACCGTCTGGGCTGGCCTGATGGCGGGTGTTGGTCTGACTCTGCTGTACCTGGCGCTGTTCCGTCTGGGTTCAGACAGCGCGTCGCTGGTCGATCAGTCTGCAAACGGCGCTGCTATTCTGCATGCTTACGTTCAGCACACCTTTGGCGGCGGCGGTAGCTTCCTGCTGGCGGCGTTAATCTTCATCGCCTGCCTGGTAACGGCAGTTGGCTTGACCTGTGCTTGTGCAGAATTCTTTGCCCAGTACGTACCGCTCTCTTATCGTACGCTGGTGTTTATCCTCGGCGGCTTCTCGATGGTGGTTTCTAACCTCGGCTTAAGCCAGCTGATCCAGATCTCCGTACCGGTGCTGACCGCTATTTATCCGCCGTGCATCGCACTGGTTGTATTAAGTTTTACACGCTCATGGTGGCATAATTCGTCCCGCGTGATTGCTCCGCCGATGTTTATCAGCCTGCTTTTTGGTATTCTCGACGGGATCAAAGCATCTGCATTCAGCGATATCTTACCGTCCTGGGCGCAGCGTTTACCGCTGGCCGAACAAGGTCTGGCGTGGTTAATGCCAACAGTGGTGATGGTGGTTCTGGCCATTATCTGGGATCGCGCGGCAGGTCGTCAGGTGACCTCCAGCGCTCACTAAATCACTGAACATTTGTTTTAACCACGGGGCTGCGATGCCCCGTGGTTTTTTATTGTGTTGATGGGTTAGGAATTGATGGAAAGTAAGAACAAGCTAAAGCGTGGGCTAAGTACCCGACACATACGCTTTATGGCACTGGGTTCAGCAATTGGCACCGGGTTGTTTTACGGTTCGGCAGACGCCATCAAAATGGCCGGACCGAGCGTGTTGTTGGCCTATATTATCGGTGGTGTCGCCGCGTATATCATTATGCGTGCGCTGGGGGAAATGTCGGTACATAACCCGGCCGCCAGCTCTTTCTCGCGTTACGCGCAGGAAAACCTTGGCCCGCTGGCAGGTTATATCACCGGCTGGACCTACTGCTTTGAAATCCTGATTGTCGCCATCGCCGATGTGACCGCTTTCGGTATCTATATGGGCGTCTGGTTCCCGACGGTGCCGCACTGGATTTGGGTACTGAGCGTGGTGTTGATCATCTGCGCCATTAACCTGATGAGCGTGAAAGTGTTTGGCGAGCTGGAGTTCTGGTTCTCGTTCTTTAAAGTTGCCACCATTATCATCATGATCGTTGCCGGTTTCGGCATCATCATTTGGGGGATTGGCAACGGCGGGCAACCGACCGGTATCCATAACCTGTGGAGCAACGGTGGCTTCTTCAGTAACGGCTGGCTTGGCATGGTGATGTCGTTGCAAATGGTGATGTTTGCCTACGGTGGTATTGAAATTATTGGTATTACCGCCGGTGAAGCGAAAGAGCCGGAGAAGTCTATTCCGCGCGCGATTAACTCAGTGCCGATGCGTATTCTGGTGTTCTATGTTGGTACGCTGTTCGTCATTATGTCTATCTATCCGTGGAATCAGGTAGGTACTGCTGGTAGCCCGTTCGTGCTGACGTTCCAGCATTTGGGGATTACCTTTGCCGCCAGCATTCTTAACTTCGTTGTGCTGACAGCCTCGTTGTCGGCAATTAACAGCGACGTGTTTGGCGTAGGCCGTATGCTGCACGGCATGGCAGAGCAGGGTAGCGCGCCGAAAATCTTTAGCAAAACGTCGCGTCGCGGTATTCCGTGGGTCACGGTGCTGGTAATGACCACTGCGCTGCTGTTTGCGGTGTATCTGAACTACATCATGCCGGAAAACGTCTTCCTGGTGATCGCCTCGCTGGCGACCTTCGCCACCGTGTGGGTGTGGATTATGATCCTGCTGTCGCAGATTGCCTTCCGTCGCCGTCTACCGCCAGAAGAAGTTAAAGCGCTGAAATTTAAAGTTCCTGGCGGGGTGGCAACAACCATCGCGGGGCTGATTTTCCTGGTCTTTATCATCGGGCTGATTGGTTATCACCCTGAAACGCGCATCTCTCTGTATGTTGGTTTTGCGTGGATTGTGGTGCTGTTGATTGGCTGGATGTTTAAACGCCGCCACGATCGTCAGTTGGCAGAAAACCACTAATTCCTGCCTTTTGTCGCCGGATCAGGAGCAAAACCTGATCCGGCTATTCCGAAAAGTATCCGCCCCCGTCCTCCTCCCCCAAATATCCTTCAGATGATGATTGATCCTGCATTAGGCTATGGCAAGGTGAACACATTTTAATCGCAGGGGAATTATGATGTTAAATGCATGGCACCTGCCGGTGTCCCCGTTTGTTAAGCAAAGCAAAGATCAACTGCTTATTACACTGTGGCTGACGGGCGAAGAGCCGCCACAGCGCATTATGTTGCGCATGGAAAACGATAACGAAGAAATATCAGTACCGATGCATAAACAGCGCAGCCAGCCGCAGCCTGGCGTGACGGCGTGGCGGGGAGCGCTCTCTCTCGTTACCGGGCAACCACGGCGGCGCTACAGTTTCAAATTGCTGTGGCACGATCGCCAGCGTTGGTTTACGCCGCAAGGTTTCAGCCCAATACCGCCAGCACGGCTGGAACAGTTTGCCGTTGATGTGCCGGATATCGGACCACAATGGGCGGCAGATCAGATTTTTTATCAGATCTTCCCGGATCGTTTTGCCCGCAGTCTGCCTCGTAATGCCGATCAGGATCATGTCTATTATCATCACGCTGCCGGGCAGGAAATCATATTGCGTGACTGGGATGAACCAGTCACGGCACAGGCGGGCGGATCAACGTTCTATGGCGGCGATCTGGACGGGATAAGCGAAAAACTGCCGTACCTGAAAAAACTCGGCGTGACGGCGCTGTATCTTAACCCGGTGTTTAAAGCGCCCAGCGTGCATAAATACGATACTGAAGATTATCGCCACGTCGATCCGCAGTTTGGCGGCGACGGGGCGTTGCTGCGTTTAAGACATAACACGCAGCAGCAAGGGATGCGGCTGATGCTGGACGGCGTGTTTAACCACAGTGGCGATTCTCATGCCTGGTTTGACAGGCACAATCGCGGGACGGGCGGCGCTTGTCATAACCCCGAATCGCCCTGGCGCGACTGGTACTCGTTTCGCGATGACGGTACGGCGCTCGACTGGTTGGGCTATGCCAGCCTGCCAAAATTGGATTATCAGTCGGAAAGTCTGGTGAATGAAATATATCGCGGTGAAGACAGCATTGTTCGTCACTGGCTGAAAGCGCCGTGGAATATGGATGGCTGGCGGCTGGACGTGGTGCATATGCTGGGGGAAGCGGGCGGCGCGCGCAATAATTTGCAGCATGTCGCCGGTATCACTGAGGCGGCGAAAGAAACTCAGCCGGAAGCGTACATTGTCGGTGAATATTTTGGCGATGCGCGGCAATGGCTACAGGCCGATGTGGAAGATGCATCAATGAACTATCGCGGCTTTACTTTTCCGCTGTGGGGCTTTCTCGCTAATACCGACGTCTCTTACGATCCGCAGCAGATTGATGCTCAAATCTGTATGACCTGGATGGACAATTATCGTGCGGGGCTTTCTCACCAACAGCAACTGCGTATGTTTAACCAGCTCGATAGCCACGATACTGCGCGATTTAAAACGTTACTCGGGCGGGATGTTGCGCGTCTGCCACTGGCGGTCGTCTGGCTGTTTACCTGGCCTGGTGTGCCGTGTATTTATTACGGCGATGAAGTGGGCGTGGACGGCAAAAACGATCCGTTTTGTCGTAAACCTTTTCCCTGGGACCCGGAAAAACAAGATACGGAGCTATTCGCGCTGTACCAGCGAATGATTGCGCTGCGTAAGAAGAGTCTGGCATTGCGTCGTGGGGGCTGTCAGGTGCTGTATGCCGAAGATAACGTGGTGGTATTTGTGCGTGTGCTCAATCAGCAGCGTGTGCTGGTGGCAATTAACCGTGGTGAAGCGTGTGAAGTCGTGCTACCCGCGTCGCCGTTGCTTAATGTCGCGCAATGGCAATGCAAAGAAGGGAACGGACAACGGGTAGATGGGATCCTGACGTTGCCCGCGATATCAGCCACGGTGTGGATGAATTAATACCTTACAACACCTTGCGTGAAGCCTGCGCCATCATCCGCGGATAAAACTGCCAGAAGCGGGTTTCAAGGGCGTCGTAATGGGCGTCTAAATCGTACCAGGAGTCACGCAGAGCATCCAGACGTGGGCGACGGCTTGCCATACCGTTTAACACGCTCTGGATGAAATCCATATCGCGATAGCGCACCAGCCATTGCTCTGACCACAAGTAGTTATTCAGATTGATAAAGCGCGGCGGTGAGTCCGGTAGAATAGTGATCACTTGCTCGCGGGCATAACAGACAAATTCCTGTAGCGGAAAGTCCGGCGACAGCTGCGACCAGTGTCGGGAAAGAAAGTGATCCCACATGACATCCAGCGTAATAGGCGCGACACGGCGCGTTTCGGTGCGAAACCACTCCCGCGCTTCGCGGACTTCCGGCAGATTGTCGGTTAATACGTCGATTCGCCGATGCATATGAATACCTGCGACCACGTCGGGCGGAAAACTTTCGTCAGGATTTCCGCGAACAAAATCAGCCAGTAAGTTGCCGGAAAGCGAGCTTTCCGCCAGGTGAGCTAAATGCAGGTGAGCTAAAAAATTCATCGATTATATTCTATCCAAAGGGGGGTAAAGGTTGCAGGGAGAGCGCCCCGGCACTAGACTACCCGCCTCTTATTTTAGTCTGAGTCAGTGTCATGCGCGTTACCGATTTCTCCTTTGAATTGCCCGAATCCCTGATTGCCCACTATCCAATGCCTGAACGCAGTAGCTGTCGTTTACTGTCGCTGGACGGGCCGACGGGCGCGCTGACGCACGGTACTTTCACCGATTTACTCGATAAGCTCAACCCCGGCGATCTTCTGGTTTTTAACAATACCCGCGTGATCCCGGCGCGTCTGTTTGGGCGTAAAGCCAGCGGCGGTAAAATTGAAGTGCTGGTTGAGCGGATGCTCGACGACAAACGCATTCTCGCGCATATTCGCGCCTCGAAAGCACCAAAACCGGGCGCTGAATTGCTGCTGGGCGATGACGAAAGCATCAAAGCAACAATGACCGCTCGTCACGGCGCGCTGTTTGAAGTCGAATTTAATGATGAGCGTTCGGTGCTGGATATTCTTAACAGCATCGGCCATATGCCACTGCCGCCGTATATCGACCGTCCGGACGAAGATGCAGACCGCGAACTTTATCAAACGGTTTATAGCGAAAAACCGGGCGCAGTAGCGGCCCCGACTGCTGGGCTGCATTTTGACGAACCTTTGCTTGAAAAATTGCGCGCCAAAGGCGTGGAGATGGCGTTCGTGACCCTGCACGTAGGCGCAGGTACGTTCCAGCCGGTACGCGTCGACACCATTGAAGACCACATCATGCACTCAGAATACGCTGAAGTGCCGCAGGATGTGGTTGACGCAGTGCTGGCTGCTAAAGCACGTGGTAACCGGGTGATTGCGGTTGGCACCACCTCTGTTCGCTCGCTTGAGAGCGCGGCCCAGGCGGCGAAAAACGATCTGATTGAACCGTTTTTCGATGATACACAAATCTTTATCTATCCCGGCTTCCAGTACAAAGTGGTCGATGCGCTGGTGACTAACTTCCACCTGCCGGAGTCAACGCTGATTATGCTGGTTTCAGCATTTGCCGGTTATCAACACACTATGAACGCCTATAAAGCGGCGGTAGAAGAGAAATATCGCTTTTTTAGTTACGGCGATGCGATGTTTATCACGTACAATCCGCAGGCAATTAATGAGCGCGTCGGGGAGTAATTCCGCGGCGCTGGTTTAAACGTTGGACTGTTTTTCTGACGTAGTGGAGAAAAAATGAAATTTGAACTGGACACCACCGACGGTCGCGCACGCCGTGGCCGCCTGGTCTTCGATCGTGGCGTAGTGGAAACGCCTTGTTTTATGCCTGTTGGCACCTACGGCACCGTAAAAGGGATGACGCCGGAAGAAGTTGAAGCCACTGGCGCGCAAATTATCCTCGGTAACACTTTCCACCTGTGGCTGCGCCCGGGTCAGGAAATCATGAAACTGCATGGCGATCTGCACGATTTCATGCAGTGGAAAGGCCCGATCCTTACCGACTCCGGCGGCTTCCAGGTCTTCAGTCTCGGCGATATCCGTAAAATCACCGAACAGGGCGTGCACTTCCGTAACCCCATCAACGGCGACCCGATTTTCCTCGATCCTGAAAAATCGATGGAGATTCAATACGATCTTGGCTCAGACATCGTCATGATTTTTGACGAGTGTACGCCGTATCCTGCTGACTGGGATTACGCGAAGCGCTCTATGGAGATGTCGCTGCGTTGGGCGAAGCGTAGCCGCGAGCGTTTTGACAGCCTCGGCAACAAAAATGCGCTCTTTGGTATCATTCAGGGCAGCGTTTACGAAGATTTACGTGATATCTCTGTTAAAGGTCTGGTAGATATCGGTTTTGATGGCTACGCTGTCGGCGGTCTGGCAGTGGGTGAGCCGAAAGCAGATATGCACCGTATCCTGGAGCATGTGTGTCCGCAAATTCCGGCAGACAAACCGCGTTACCTGATGGGCGTTGGTAAACCGGAAGACCTGGTTGAAGGCGTGCGTCGCGGTATCGATATGTTTGACTGCGTAATGCCAACCCGCAATGCCCGAAATGGTCATTTGTTCGTGACCGATGGCGTGGTGAAAATCCGCAATGCGAAGTATAAGAGCGACACGGGGCCGCTCGATCCTGAGTGTGATTGCTACACTTGTCGCAATTATTCACGTGCCTACTTGCATCATCTCGACCGTTGCAACGAAATATTAGGCGCGCGACTCAACACCATTCATAACCTTCGTTATTACCAGCGTTTGATGGCGGGTTTACGCAAGGCTATTGAAGAGGGTAAATTAGAGAGCTTCGTAGCTGATTTTTACCAGCGTCAGGGGCGAGAAGTACCACCTTTGAACGTTGATTAATATTAATAATGAGGGAAATTTAATGAGCTTTTTTATTTCTGATGCGGTAGCGGCAACGGGTGCTCCGGCACAAGGTAGCCCGATGTCTTTGATTTTGATGCTGGTGGTATTCGGTCTGATTTTCTATTTCATGATCCTGCGCCCACAGCAGAAGCGCACCAAAGAACACAAAAAGCTGATGGACTCCATCGCGAAAGGTGATGAAGTGCTGACGAACGGTGGCCTGGTCGGTCGCGTAACCAAAGTAGCAGAAAACGGCTACATTGCTATCGCGCTGAATGACACCACTGAAGTAGTTATTAAACGTGACTTCGTAGCCGCCGTTCTGCCGAAAGGCACCATGAAGGCGCTGTAATTAAAATTTTTCCCTAAGGGAATTGCCGTGTTAAACCGTTATCCTTTGTGGAAGTACGTCATGCTGATCGTGGTGATTGTCATCGGTCTGCTGTATGCGCTTCCCAACCTGTTTGGTGAGGATCCGGCTGTTCAGATCACTGGTGCGCGCGGAGTCGCCGCCAGTGAGCAAACGCTGATCCAGGTCCAGAAAACGTTACAAGAAGAAAAAATAACTGCTAAGTCTGTGGCACTGGAAGAGGGCGCTATTCTTGCGCGCTTCGACTCCACTGACACCCAGCTACGCGCTCGTGAAGCATTAATGGGCATTCTGGGTGACAAATATGTCGTGGCGCTTAACCTTGCCCCGGCCACGCCGCGCTGGCTGGCAGCTATTCACGCCGAGCCGATGAAGCTCGGTCTTGACTTGCGTGGCGGCGTTCACTTCCTGATGGAAGTGGATATGGACACTGCGCTTGGCAAACTCCAGGAACAAAATATCGATAGCCTGCGCAGCGACCTGCGTGAAAAAGGCATCCCGTATACCACTGTTCGTAAAGAAAATAATTACGGTCTGAGCATCACTTTCCGCGATGGCAACGCCCGTGATGAAGCCATTGCGTATCTGAGCAAGCGTCATCCGGACCTGGTGATTAGCAGCCAGGGCAGCAACCAGCTGCGCGCGGTCATGAGCGATGCGCGTCTCAGTGAAGCGCGTGAATATGCGGTGCAGCAGAACATTAACATCCTGCGTAACCGTGTAAACCAGCTTGGTGTGGCGGAGCCTGTAGTACAACGTCAGGGCGCAGACCGCATTGTCGTTGAGCTGCCAGGTATTCAGGATACCGCTCGCGCGAAAGAGATTCTTGGCGCGACCGCGACGCTGGAGTTCCGTCTGGTAAACACCAACATTGACCAGGCCGCTGCCGCATCTGGCCGTGTACCGGGCGACTCTGAAGTGAAACAGACCCGCGAAGGTCAGCCGGTTGTGCTGTACAAACGCGTAATTCTGACCGGTGACCATATCACCGACTCTACTTCCAGCCAGGACGAATATAACCAGCCGCAGGTTAACATCTCGCTCGACAGCGCAGGTGGTAACATCATGTCGAACTTCACTAAGGACAACATCGGCAAACCGATGGCGACCCTGTTTGTGGAGTACAAAGACAGCGGTAAGAAAGATGCTAATGGTCGTGCGGTTCTGGTGAAACAGGAAGAGGTGATTAACATCGCGAATATCCAGTCTCGTCTGGGTAACAGCTTCCGTATCACTGGTATCAACAACCCGAACGAAGCGCGTCAGTTGTCGCTGCTGCTGCGTGCCGGTGCGTTGATTGCACCGATTCAGATTGTTGAAGAACGTACCATTGGTCCGACCCTGGGTATGCAGAACATTGAACAGGGGCTGGAGGCATGTCTCGCCGGTCTGCTGGTTTCTATTCTGTTCATGATCCTCTTCTATAAGAAGTTTGGTCTGATTGCGACCAGTGCTCTGATTGCGAACTTGATCTTAATTGTCGGCATTATGTCGCTGTTGCCTGGCGCGACGCTGAGTATGCCGGGGATCGCGGGTATCGTCTTAACCCTTGCGGTAGCGGTCGATGCGAACGTACTGATCAACGAACGTATTAAAGAAGAGTTAAGCAACGGACGTACTGTGCAGCAGGCAATTGATGAAGGTTATCGTGGCGCGTTCAGTTCCATCTTCGATGCGAACATCACCACGCTGATTAAAGTCATCATCCTGTACGCAGTGGGTACCGGGGCAATTAAAGGGTTCGCGATTACTACCGGTATCGGTGTGGCGACGTCGATGTTTACCGCGATTGTCGGTACGCGTGCCATCGTAAACCTGCTATATGGCGGCAAGCGCGTCAAGAAGCTGTCAATCTGAGGAGTGCGATGTGGCACAGGAATATACTGTTGAACAACTAAACCACGGCCGTAAAGTCTATGACTTTATGCGCTGGGACTACTGGGCTTTCGGCATATCTGGTCTGCTGTTAATCGCTGCGATCGTCATTATGGGCGTGCGCGGCTTTAACTGGGGGCTGGATTTCACCGGTGGTACGGTTATTGAAATTACGCTCGAAAAACCGGCTGAAATCGATGTGATGCGTGATGCATTGCAGAAGGCAGGGTTTGAAGAGCCGATGCTGCAAAACTTCGGTAGCAGCCACGACATCATGGTCCGCATGCCGCCTGCTGAAGGCGAAACCGGTGGCCAGGTGCTGGGCAGCAAAGTTCTGAAGGTGATTAACGAAGCTACCAATCAGAACGCGGCGGTGAAGCGTATTGAGTTCGTCGGCCCGAGCGTGGGGGCAGACCTTGCGCAAACCGGTGCGATGGCGCTGATGGCGGCACTGCTGTCTATCCTTGTGTACGTTGGTTTCCGCTTTGAGTGGCGACTGGCAGCAGGGGTAGTAATCGCGCTGGCGCACGACGTTATCATTACGCTGGGTATTTTGTCGTTATTCCATATCGAGATTGACCTGACCATTGTGGCATCGTTGATGTCGGTTATCGGTTACTCGCTTAACGACAGTATCGTGGTATCGGACCGTATTCGTGAAAACTTCCGCAAAATCCGTCGCGGTACGCCTTACGAAATCTTTAACGTGTCGCTGACCCAGACGCTGCACCGTACTTTGATCACATCCGGTACTACCTTGATGGTTATCCTGATGCTGTATCTCTTCGGTGGCCCGGTGCTGGAAGGCTTCTCGCTGACCATGCTGATTGGTGTAACCATTGGTACCGCGTCTTCCATCTATGTTGCATCTGCGCTGGCTCTGAAACTAGGTATGAAGCGCGAGCATATGCTGCAACAGAAAGTGGAAAAAGAAGGGGCGGACCAGCCGTCAATTCTGCCGTAATCAAGTTTCAGCTGATGTTGAAAATCCCGGTCAGTAGACCGGGATTTTTTTTGATGTATGGTGATTGCGAAAATCCCCACATCTTGGGAAACTGCGCGTAACCCTACATTTTATCCAGGTAACTTTTTATGGCTATCATCCCAAAAAACTATGCACGGTTAGAAAGCGGTTATCGCGAAAAAGCATTAAAAATCTATCCGTGGGTCTGCGGTCGCTGTTCTCGCGAGTTTGTCTATTCCAACCTGCGTGAGCTAACTGTGCACCATATCGATCACGACCATACCAATAACCCGGAAGATGGTAGTAATTGGGAATTGTTGTGTCTGTATTGTCACGATCATGAGCATTCGAAATATACCGAAGCGGATCAGTATGGTACGACCGTTATCGCAGGGGAAGATGCGCAGAAAGATGTCGGTGAAGCGAAGTACAACCCATTCGCTGATTTAAAAGCAATGATGAATAAGAAGAAGTGATAAATACGCAAAATTGCCTGATGCGCTATGCTTATCAGGCCTACGTAATCTCAGCAATGTATTGAATTTGCGTGCTTTTGTAGGTCCGATAAGGCGTTTACGCCGCATCCTGCATGAACAAAGCTCACGTTGTCAACAATCTGAAATGCCGGGAATAAATCCCGGCATTTTCATAATCAGAAGTTGTAACCTACCACCAGGTAACCACCCCAGCCGGTAGAGCGAACGTTGAAGTTGCCGTTGCCGAAGTTCAGCTCTGCATCGTCGTTCCACTGACCACCGTCGTGCCAGTAACGTGCAACGACAGAGTAGTGCCAGTGATCGTAGTTCAGTGCCAGAATATGGCTGGAAGCGATGGAGTTATTGGTACGCGTCTTAATACCATTCATTGCGTTACCGCTGTCATCACCCAGATCGGAACCCCAGTCGAAGTTGGTGAAACCGATGTAGCTCAGCTGACCGCCCCACAGATCGGTAATCGGCACAAAGTATTTAATTTTGAAACGGTAACCGTCCCACTCGTTTTCGTTCGCTGCGCCGTAGTTCTGCCACTGATATTTCGCATAGACGTTCATGGACAGGCTCATCGGCAGGCCAGTGTCGATGTCAGTACCCAGACCCATGTACCAGGTGCTCTGGCGACCATCTTTGTTACGACCCATGTCGTAAATGTAGTTGTTCGCGAAGTACCACTCTTTGAACGGACCAAAGCTAAGATCAGTATTGGTCAGCTTATCGATGGAGAAACGCGGTTCGATTTCCATAAACAGCGGAGAACCGTGGTTCCAGATACCTTTGGCATCGGAGTTACCGCCGAAGAATACCGGCGCATCCGCGTAACCATAGAAGTCGAACCAGTCTTTTTTAGCGAATGCTTCATACTCCAGGTAGGTATCGTTACGGATCTGCGGTCCGAAACGAGTGTGATAGCTACCAACTACGTTAACGCTCTGGTGCCACCAGTCGGAAAGGTACTGAGGTTTATCGTTTTCAGCTGCGTTGACAGTAAAAGACGAAGAGAGCGCCAGTACCGCACCGGCTGCCAGTAATGTTTTTTTCATATGTATGCCACTGTTTGAAAATCCCTTGCGGGAGTGAAAAAGGCGCAAATTGCGTTTCTAAATATTTCCTATACAGAGGAGCCTATTATAAAAATCATTGCTCACAAAAATATGTTGTATTTCACAGTTCTATCATTTACGTAATCGATTGCGTTCACGAATACACATATTCGGGCGGGAATTGTACTGACTTTCACCCTTGTTGCAAACTTTTACTATCAATCTGGGTGATGTAAGCAGAGTAACAAAATGAAGGAGGAAGATGTTGCGGGACGCACAAAACGCCCCGCAAAACGTTTACTGCATAACAGGTTGAATGTCGTGGATGCGAACAAAACCTAACTGGTCTGTTGAAATGCCATTTAGCTGTAACGGAATGTCAACATCGCTCGGAGCGAGGACGCTGGCAGGTGCGTTAATCAATTGATTCTGCACATTGACTTCCTGAAAATTGTCAGTTGTTCCCTGAATTTGTCCATATTCAACGGTTCCGCTGAAAGCGGGTAAGGGATCATTAGACTCGCCCTGAATCCGTAACGTCAGAGCGGTGCCATCTGCATTTTGCGTAATATTCACCAGTGACATACGTAAAGTGCCAATTTGGCTTTCCAGCCGTGCCGGTGTATTTGCACCAGGCAACAGGTAAACCCCACTGCTGGATTTTGCGTTCAGCGTATTTTGCTGAGTGATTTTGACGGTTTCTTTGTTGAGCTGAGTCATCTCTTTATTCAACGTGTTGACGCTGTGTTTCATCTGGCGCACTTCGCTTTGCTGTACGCAGGCGCTCAGGCTGAACAGGCTTCCCAGCAGGAGTAGTCGAAAACATACTTTAATATTCATAGGTCGTCCCTTTCTCGTCTCAATAAGTCTAATGGTAGAGGCTTAAAGCGGTGAAAGCATCGATCCTTTATCTCAAAAGCGTTGCGCCTTTGTTGTATCGTCAGTTCAGGGTAAAATAGATTTCTATTAACCACCTGGTCAGGACGCCGTATGCATTGCCCATTCTGTTTCGCCGTGGACACTAAGGTAATTGACTCTCGTCTCGTGAGCGAGGGCTCTTCCGTACGCCGCCGTCGGCAGTGTCTGGTGTGTAATGAACGTTTCACTACTTTTGAAGTGGCGGAACTGGTTATGCCGCGTGTCGTGAAAAGCAACGACGTGCGCGAACCGTTTAATGAAGAAAAATTGCGTAGCGGAATGCTGCGGGCGCTGGAAAAACGTCCGGTGAGTTCCGATGACGTCGAAATGGCGATCAACCATATTAAATCGCAACTCCGTGCCACCGGTGAGCGCGAAGTGCCGAGTAAAATGATTGGCAATCTGGTGATGGAGCAATTGAAAAAGCTCGATAAAGTCGCCTATATCCGTTTTGCCTCTGTCTATCGCAGTTTCGAAGATATCAAAGAATTTGGCGAAGAGATTGCGCGCCTGGAGGATTAAACCGTGCAGGACGAGTTATACATGGCGCGGGCGCTAAAGCTGGCGCAACGAGGACGCTTCACCACTCACCCTAACCCGAATGTCGGGTGCGTCATTGTGAAAGATGGCGAAATTGTCGGTGAAGGTTACCATCACCGCGCGGGCGAACCGCATGCCGAGGTACACGCGTTGCGTATGGCAGGTGAAAAAGCCACTGGCGCAACGGCGTATGTGACACTCGAACCCTGTAGTCATCATGGTCGTACGCCACCGTGTTGCGACGCATTAATTGCTGCTGGCGTAGCGCGCGTGGTTGCCGCAATGCAAGACCCCAATCCGCAGGTCGCTGGGCGTGGACTTTACCGTTTGCAACAGGCTGGCATTGACGTCAGCCACGGACTGATGATGAATGAAGCCGAGCAATTGAATAAAGGTTTCCTCAAGCGCATGCGCACCGGCTTTCCTTATATACAGTTGAAACTTGGCGCGTCGCTAGATGGCCGTACGGCGATGGCGAGCGGTGAAAGCCAGTGGATCACTTCGCCTCAGGCGCGACGCGATGTACAACGTCTGCGTGCGCAAAGTCATGCCATTTTAACCAGTAGCGCCACAGTCCTGGCGGACGATCCGGCTTTAACGGTGCGTTGGTCCGAGCTGGATGAACAAACTCAGGCGCTCTATCCGCAACAAAATCTCCGCCAGCCGGTACGTATTGTGATTGATAGCCAAAATCGCGTGACGCCGGAACACCGCATTGTGCAGCAGCCGGGCGAAACCTGGTTCGCGCGTACGCAGGAAGATTCTCGTGAGTGGCCGGAAACGGTACGTACCTTGCAGATTCCAGAGCATAAAGGTCATCTGGATCTGGTTGTGCTGATGATGCAACTCGGCAAGCAACAGATTAACAGTATCTGGGTGGAAGCGGGCCCAACGCTCGCTGGTGCATTGCTACAGGCGGGTTTAGTCGATGAGCTGATTGTCTATATCGCACCTAAACTATTAGGCAGCGACGCCCGCGGATTATGTACGCTGCCAGGGCTTGAGAAATTAGCCGACGCCCCCCAATTGAAATTCAAAGAGATACGTCATGTAGGCCCGGATATTTGCCTGCATTTAGTGGGTGCATGATCTCCCGGCTCGAAAGGGAAGCAGCGCACGAAATATTATGCTAAAATCCGCCCCCCTGCGGGGCCATACTCGAACCCGAAGGAAGAAAATGAACATTATTGAAGCTAACGTTGCTACCCCGGACGCTCGCGTCGCCATCACCATCGCGCGTTTCAACAACTTTATCAATGACAGCCTGCTGGAAGGTGCAATTGACGCACTGAAACGTATCGGTCAGGTAAAAGATGAAAACATTACCGTTGTTTGGGTGCCTGGTGCCTATGAGCTGCCGCTGGCGGCGGGTGCACTGGCTAAAACCGGTAAATACGACGCGGTGATTGCGCTGGGTACGGTTATTCGTGGTGGCACTGCCCACTTTGAATATGTCGCTGGTGGTGCAAGCAACGGCCTGGCGCATGTTGCCCAGGACAGCGAAATTCCGGTTGCTTTTGGGGTTCTGACCACTGAAAGCATTGAACAAGCGATCGAACGTGCTGGCACCAAAGCTGGTAACAAAGGTGCAGAAGCTGCACTGACCGCGCTTGAAATGATTAATGTATTGAAAGCCATCAAGGCCTGAAATTAGTAAGGGGAAATCCGTGAAACCTGCTGCTCGTCGCCGCGCTCGTGAGTGTGCCGTCCAGGCGCTCTACTCCTGGCAGTTGTCCCAGAACGACATCGCTGATGTTGAATACCAGTTCCTGGCTGAACAGGATGTAAAAGACGTTGACGTCCTGTACTTCCGTGAGCTGCTGGCCGGGGTGGCGACTAACACCGCATACCTCGACGGACTGATGAAGCCATACCTGTCCCGCCTGCTGGAAGAACTGGGCCAGGTAGAAAAAGCAGTACTGCGCATTGCGCTGTACGAGCTGTCTAAACGTAGCGATGTGCCGTACAAAGTGGCCATTAACGAAGCGATCGAACTGGCGAAATCGTTCGGCGCAGAAGACAGTCATAAGTTCGTCAACGGCGTACTGGATAAAGCAGCACCTGTGATTCGCCCTAACAAAAAGTGATATCCAGGCCGGCAGAGTAACGGAAAAACAGTTCCGCACTCGCCGGCCTTTTCTTTTTTACCTGCTGAGGCATAACGTATGGCATGTGGCGAGTTCTCCCTGATTGCCCGTTATTTTGACCGTGTAAGAAGTTCTCGTCTTGATGTCGAACTGGGCATCGGCGACGATTGCGCACTTCTCAATATCCCCGAAAAACAGACTCTGGCGATCAGCACTGATACTCTGGTGGCGGGCAATCACTTCCTTCCTGACATCGATCCTGCGGATTTGGCGTATAAAGCACTGGCGGTAAACTTAAGCGATCTGGCGGCAATGGGGGCCGATCCGGCCTGGCTGACGCTGGCATTAACCTTACCGAACGTAGACGAAGCGTGGCTTGAGTCCTTCAGCGACAGTTTGTTTGATCTTCTCAATTATTACGATATGCAACTCATTGGCGGCGATACCACGCGTGGGCCATTATCAATGACGTTGGGTATCCACGGTTTTGTTCCGATGGGACGAGCCTTAACGCGCTCTGGGGCGAAACCGGGTGACTGGATCTATGTGACCGGTACACCGGGCGATAGCGCCGCCGGGCTGGCGATTTTGCAAAACCGTTTGCAGGTTGCCGATGCTAAAGATGCGGACTACTTGATCAAACGTCATCTCCGTCCATCGCCGCGTATTTTACAGGGGCAGGCACTGCGCGATCTGGCAAATTCAGCTATCGATCTCTCTGACGGTCTGATTTCCGATCTCGGGCATATCGTGAAAGCCAGCGACTGCGGCGCACGTATTGACCTGGCATTGCTGCCGTTTTCTGATGCGCTTTCTCGCCATGTTGAACCGGAACAGGCGCTGCGCTGGGCGCTCTCTGGCGGTGAAGATTACGAGTTGTGTTTCACGGTGCCGGAACTGAACCGTGGCGCGCTGGATGTGGCTCTCGGACACCTGGGCGTACCGTTTACCTGTATCGGGCAAATGACCGCCGATATCGAAGGGCTTTGTTTTATTCGTGACGGCGAACCTGTCACGTTAGACTGGAAAGGATATGACCATTTTGCCACGCCATAAAGATGTCGCGAAAAGTCGCCTGAAAATGAGTAATCCGTGGCATCTGCTGGCTGTCGGATTCGGAAGTGGGTTAAGCCCAATCGTTCCTGGCACGATGGGATCGCTGGCGGCGATCCCTTTCTGGTATCTGATGACCTTTTTGCCCTGGCAGCTCTACTCGCTGGTGGTGATGTTGGGGATCTGTATCGGCGTCTATCTTTGTCATCAGACCGCGAAAGATATGGGCGTGCACGATCACGGCAGCATTGTCTGGGACGAATTTATCGGCATGTGGATCACGCTCATGGCATTGCCGACCAATGACTGGCAGTGGGTCGCCGCCGGATTCGTCATTTTCCGTATTCTGGATATGTGGAAGCCGTGGCCGATCCGCTGGTTTGATCGCAATGTACATGGCGGCATGGGGATCATGATAGATGATATTGTCGCTGGGGTGATTTCCGCAGGCATCCTGTACTTTATCGGTCATCACTGGCCGATTGGTATCCTATAGTAGGCCGGATAAGGCGTTCACGCCGCATCCGGCGGTTGTGCGCCTTATCAGGCCTGGATTCTTATTTAAATCCAACCACCGGATGCGGCTTATACGGCGTTTCCAGCTCGGCAATCTGTTCAGGCTTCAAGGTGATATCCACCGCGTTCAGCAATTCATCAAGCTGTTCTTCCCGCGATGTACCGATAATCGGTGCAGCAATGCCCGGTTTACTCAACAACCAGGCCAGCGCAACTTGTGCTCGTGTCGCTCCCAGTTCTTCACTGACGCCCGTTAACCGCTCCGCAATTTGCGCGTCATTTTCATCGCTTTCTTTATAGAGATTTTTCCCCACCTCATCAGATACCAGCCGTGCAGTGGTTTCTCCCCACGGACGCGTCAGACGTCCCCGCGCCAGCGGACTCCACGGAATGACCGCCACGCCTTCCTGATAACATAGCGGCAGCATCTCGCGCTCTTCTTCGCGATAAATCAGATTGTAGTGATCCTGCATACTGACAAACTGCGCCCAGCCGTGCTGTTTTTGTAGATCCAGCGCCTGAGCAAACTGCGAGGCGTGCATGGATGACGCGCCGATATAACGCGCTTTCCCGGCTTTGACCACGTCGTTCAGAGCTTCCAGCGTCTCTTCGATCGGCGTGTTGTAATCCCAGCGATGAATTTGCAGGATATCGACATAATCCATGCCGAGACGGCGCAGGCTGTCGTCGATAGAGCGCAAAATTTGCGTACGGGATAATCCTTCCGGTAAATCACCAACGCGATGGAACACTTTGGTGGCAACGACCACGTCTTCACGACGGGCGAAATCCCGCAGTGCGCGACCGACAATCTCTTCGCTGCTGCCATCGGAATAGCTATTGGCGGTATCAAAGAAATTTATGCCGCCTTCCAGTGCGCGTTTAATTATGGGACGGCTGCTCTCTTCCGGCAGTGTCCATGCGTGATTACCGCGATCTGGCTCGCCAAAGGTCATACAGCCGAGGCAAAGTCGGGAAACGCGAAGGTCAGTTTTTCCTAAGGGGTTGTATTGCATGCTGCCACTCCTGCCATGAATAATTTCTTAAGCATAGCAGGAGTGGCGTAGGGATTATGCCAGCCAGGCCTTGATTTTGGCTTCCATACCGGCGGCATCGAGGCCGAGTTCGGCGCGCATTTCTTCCTGAGTTCCTTGCGGAATAAAGAAGTCCGGCAGACCAATGTTCAGCACGGGTACTGGTTTACGATGGGCCATCAGCACTTCGTTCACTCCGCTGCCTGCGCCGCCCATAATGGCGTTTTCTTCTACGGTGACCAGCGCTTCATGGCTGGCGGCCATTTCCAGAATTAACGCTTCATCAAGCGGTTTCACAAAACGCATATCGACCAGCGTAGCGTTCAGCGATTCAGCGACTTTCGCCGCTTCTGGCATCAGCGTACCAAAGTTAAGGATCACCAGTTTCTCGCCACGACGCTTCACAATGCCTTTGCCAATTGGCAGTTTTTCCAGCGGCGTCAGTTCCACGCCAACCGCGTTGCCACGCGGGTAGCGTACCGCTGACGGGCCATCGTTATAGTGATAGCCGGTATAGAGCATCTGGCGACATTCGTTTTCATCGCTCGGGGTCATAATGACCATTTCCGGTATGCAGCGCAGGTAAGAGAGATCAAAAGCACCCTGATGGGTTTGACCGTCAGCACCAACAATGCCCGCGCGGTCGATGGCGAACAGGACCGGGAGCTTTTGAATCGCCACGTCATGCAGCACCTGATCATAGGCGCGTTGCAGGAAAGTGGAGTAAATCGCGACAATGGGTTTGTACCCACCAATCGCCAGACCCGCAGCAAAGGTCACGGCGTGTTGCTCGGCAATTGCCACATCGAAGTAGCGATCCGGGAATTTACGTGAAAACTCGACCATGCCGGAACCTTCACGCATCGCCGGAGTAATCGCCATCAGCTTGTTATCTTTCGCTGCCGTTTCGCACAACCAGTCGCCAAAGATTTTTGAATAGCTCGGCAAACCACCGCTACTTTTCGGCAAACAACCGCTGGAGGGATCAAATTTAGGCACGGCGTGGAAGGTGATTGGGTCTTTTTCTGCCGGTTCATAACCACGACCTTTTTTGGTCATGATATGCAGAAACTGCGGGCCTTTCAGGTCGCGCATGTTCTTCAGCGTGGTGATAAGCCCCAGCACATCGTGACCGTCAACCGGGCCGATATAGTTAAAGCCCAGCTCTTCAAACAACGTGCCTGGCACCACCATGCCTTTAATATGTTCTTCGGTACGTTTGAGCAGCTCTTTAATGGGCGGAACGCCAGAGAAAACTTTTTTCCCGCCTTCGCGCAGTGAAGAGTAAAGCTTACCGGAAAGCAGCTGCGCCAGATGGTTGTTGAGCGCACCAACATTTTCGGAAATCGACATTTCATTGTCGTTGAGAACCACCAGCATATCAGGACGGATATCGCCCGCGTGGTTCATCGCTTCAAACGCCATGCCAGCGGTAATCGCGCCATCGCCAATGACACAGACGGTGCGGCGATTTTTGCCTTCTTTCTCGGCAGCAACCGCAATACCAATTCCGGCACTGATGGAGGTTGATGAATGCCCGACGCTTAATACGTCATATTCGCTTTCGCCGCGCCACGGGAACGGGTGCAGGCCACCTTTCTGACGGATGGTGCCGATTTTGTCGCGGCGTCCGGTCAAAATTTTATGCGGATAAGCCTGATGCCCCACATCCCAGATTAACTGGTCAAACGGAGTGTTATAGACGTAGTGCAGCGCCACGGTCAGTTCGACCGTGCCCAGCCCGGAGGCGAAGTGCCCGCTGGAACGGCTCACGCTGTCGAGTAAATAGCGGCGCAGTTCGTCGCAGAGTTTCGGTAAACTCTCTTTCGGCAACAGTCGTAACTCCTGGGTGGAGTCGACCAGTGCCAGGGTCGGGTATTTGGCAATATCAAAACTCATCAGGGGCCTATTAATACTTATTGTTTATTTATTACGCTGGATGATGTAGTCCGCTAGCGCTTCCAGTGCCGAGGTATCGAGTGATTGTTCAGCCAGTTGTTTCAGCGACTGGCGGGCATCGTCGATCAGATCCCGGGCTTTCTTCCGGGCTTGCTCAAGACCCAGAAGTGCAGGGTAGGTACTTTTACCAAGTTGCTGGTCGGCACCCTGGCGTTTTCCCAACGTTGCAGTATCTCCCACCACATCCAGGATGTCATCCTGAACCTGGAAGGCAAGGCCGATGCTCTCTGCGTACTTGTCGAGTACTGGCAGAGCACGACGCCCTTTATCTCCGGCGCTTAATGCACCAAGGCGAACGGCGGCGCGAATCAATGCGCCGGTTTTATGACGATGAATACGCTCAAGCGCGTCCAGAGGTACGTGTTTGCCTTCCGCGTCTAAATCCAACGCCTGACCACCACACATTCCGGCAATACCGCTGGCGCTCGCCAGTTCAGAAATCATCGAAATTCTGTCGCGATCCGACACTTCTGGCATATCAGCATCGCTTAAAATCGAGAACGCCAGCGTTTGTAAAGCGTCGCCAGCGAGAATCGCGTTCGCTTCGCCAAATTTCACATGGCAGGTCGGCAAGCCGCGACGCAGATCGTCATCATCCATCGCCGGTAAATCATCATGAATTAATGAGTAAGCGTGGATACACTCTACGGCGGCAGCGGGTGCGTCCAGCGTGTTTGTGCTAACGCCGAACATATGACCGGTGGCATAAACCAGGAAAGGTCGCAGGCGCTTACCACCTAATAATGCGCCATACTGCATGGTTTCGACCACGGGAGTGTTCTGAAAGGGCAGTGGGGCGATAAAACGGCTCAGCGCCTGGTTGGCCTGCTTAACGCAGGCTTCGAGTTGCTGCGGGAAGTCCATTACTCATTGTCCGGTGTAAAAGGGGTTAGAGAGGCGTCTTCGTTGTCAGACAGCAGAATTTGTACGCGCTGTTCGGCTTGTTGTAATTTAGCCTGCCCCTGACGTGCCAGCTGCACGCCACGTTCGAACTCGTTCAGCGCCTCTTCCAGCGGCAGGTCGCCACTTTCCAGACGGGTTACAATCTGTTCCAGCTCGCTCAGCGCCTTTTCAAAGCTGGTGGGCGCCTCATTTTTCTTCGGCATAATGAATGTCTGACTCTCAATATTTTTCGCCCCGTCATGGTAACGGACTCAGGGCAAATAGCAAATAACGCGCAATGGTAAGGTGATGTGCGCAGCAAAGCGATGTTAGTGGTATACTTCCGCGCCTGGATGCAGCCGCAGGTGTGGGCTGCTGTATTTTTCCCTATACAAGTCGCTTAAGGCTTGCCAACGAACCATTGCCGCCATGAAGTTTATCATTAAATTGTTCCCGGAAATCACCATCAAAAGCCAATCTGTGCGCTTGCGCTTTATAAAAATCCTTACCGGGAACATTCGTAACGTTTTAAAGCACTATGATGAGACGCTCGCTGTCGTCCGCCACTGGGATAACATCGAAGTTCGCGCAAAAGATGAAAACCAGCGTCTGGCTATTCGCGACGCCCTGACCCGTATTCCGGGTATCCACCATATTCTCGAAGTCGAAGACGTGCCGTTTACTGACATGCACGATATTTTCGAGAAAGCGTTGGTTCAGTATCGCGATCAACTGGAAGGGAAAACCTTCTGCGTACGCGTGAAGCGCCGTGGCAAACATGATTTTAGCTCGATTGATGTGGAACGTTACGTCGGCGGCGGTTTAAATCAGCATATTGAATCCGCGCGCGTGAAGCTGACTAACCCGGATGTCACTGTTCATCTGGAAGTGGAAGACGATCGCCTCCTGCTGATTAAAGGCCGCTACGAAGGTATTGGCGGTTTCCCGATCGGCACTCAGGAAGATGTATTGTCGCTCATTTCCGGTGGTTTCGACTCCGGTGTTTCCAGCTATATGTTGATGCGTCGCGGCTGCCGGGTGCATTACTGCTTCTTTAACCTTGGCGGCGCGGCGCATGAAATTGGCGTGCGTCAGGTGGCGCATTATCTGTGGAACCGCTTTGGCAGCTCCCACCGCGTGCGTTTTGTCGCCATTAATTTCGAGCCGGTAGTCGGTGAAATTCTTGAGAAAATCGACGACGGTCAGATGGGCGTTATCCTCAAACGTATGATGGTACGTGCCGCTTCTAAAGTGGCTGAACGTTACGGCGTACAGGCGCTGGTCACCGGCGAAGCACTGGGCCAGGTGTCCAGCCAGACCCTGACCAATTTGCGTTTAATTGATAATGTCTCCGATACGTTGATCCTGCGTCCGCTGATCTCTTACGACAAAGAGCACATCATCAACCTGGCTCGCCAGATTGGCACCGAAGACTTTGCCCGTACTATGCCGGAATACTGCGGTGTTATCTCCAAAAGCCCGACGGTGAAAGCGGTTAAGTCGAAGATTGAAGCGGAAGAAGAGAAGTTCGACTTCAGCATTCTCGATAAAGTGGTTGAGGAAGCGAATAACGTTGATATCCGCGAAATCGCCCAGCAGACCGAGCAGGAAGTGGTGGAAGTGGAAACCGTCAATGACTTCGGCCCGAACGACGTGATTCTCGATATCCGTTCTGTCGATGAACAGGAAGATAAGCCACTGAAAGTCGAAGGGATTGATGTGGTTTCTCTGCCGTTCTATAAACTGAGCACCAAATTTGGCGATCTCGACCAGAACAGAACCTGGCTACTGTGGTGTGAGCGTGGGGTGATGAGCCGTCTGCAGGCGCTCTATCTGCGCGAGCAGGGCTTTAACAATGTGAAGGTATATCGCCCGTAATTTGTAGTTTTTACGTCGCATCTGGTCAGATGCGACGTTTGCCGCATCCGACACTACTCGTAATAATTATAAATCCCTGCCGCCATCACCAGTTGTGATGCCACTTCATGGGCTTTCTCGCGCCCAACCAGCAGGTCGATAATTTTCAGACCAAAGTCGATAGCTGTACCCGGCCCCTGGCTGGTCAGCAATTTTACCCGTGCATCCCAGACGACGCGCTTGTCCTGCCATTGTTCAGCGGGAATTTTGTCTTTCAGCGTCGGGAAGCCGGTCATATTGCCAATCGGAAAGATATCGTGCGGCACCAGCACGGTGGCTGGCGCGGCGCAAATAGCCGCGACGATACGCCCGGAACGGTGGAACTGTTTAACGGTTTCAACCAGCAGGGTACTATCGCGAAAACACTCTGCGCCTTTAATGCCACCAGGCAGTATGATCACGTCATATTCACCATCAGCCACCTCGACCAGCGGCGCATCCGCCAGCAGCTTCACGCCGCGCGAGCAGGTAATTGCCAGGTTGCCATCGCTGGCTACGCTGGCAGTGGTGACTTTGATACCGCCGCGAACCAAGAGGTCGATCGTGGTGACGGCTTCAGTCTCTTCACTACCAGGGGCGAGGCAAACCAGTGCCGATGCGCTCATATTCACTCTCCTTTCTTTTTACCATTTCAAACAGGCGGGTGTTTTCCGGTACGGCAATCCCATGCGCGCGGGCGCGGCGTAAGAGAAAACCATTGATATAGTCGATTTCAGTGTGGCGCAGCGCGCGGATATCCTGCAACATCGACGAGATATTTTCCGCTGTGGCATCAATCACCTGCATCACGTAATCACGCAAATCTTCCGCTGAAGTATGATGCCCTTCGCGTTCGATCACTGCCGCGACTTCTTCGCATATTTGCATAATTTCTTGCGGATGATGACGTAATTCACCGTTCGGGCAATTCAAGATGGCGGTCAGTGGATTAATCACACAGTTGACTGCCAGCTTGCGCCACAGCTCGGCGCGAATATTGTTATGCCAGGCAACGTCAGGCAACACGGTTTGCAAAATATCCGCCAGATAACTGTAATCGCCGTCCTGTTGCCGTGCTGGACCAATATGCGTGATACCGTTTGCCACATGAATAATGACATTGCCGTCGCGGCGGGCGGCATGGGTGGTGGTGCCCATCAGTAATGGCTGCTGAATGTTTTGCAATTCTTCGATGGTGCCCATGCCGTTGTGAATTAACAGTATTGGCGTAGTTACAGGCAGTGTGGACGCGAGGCTTTTGACGGCATCGGAAACCTGCCATGCTTTCAGCGTCACCAGGAGCAGATCGCTGGTGGCAAGAAAATCGGGATCGTTGG
Source organism: Escherichia sp. E1V33 (assembly GCF_004211955.1). Classification (GTDB taxonomy): domain Bacteria; phylum Pseudomonadota; class Gammaproteobacteria; order Enterobacterales; family Enterobacteriaceae; genus Escherichia. Next base: position 273,740 of record NZ_RHJI01000019.1, on the reverse strand, counting down.
CGGTCAGCGATTCGTTAAATATCGAACCATCAGTCTCAACCAGATTCACACTACAATAAGGTTGCGGTACGCGCAGCCAGCCCTGAACTTCGTGACCCTGTTTACAAAGTGCTGTAAGCCATAATTGCCCTAAGGCACCGCATCCCAATACGGTAATTTTCATTGTTCCTCCTCACCCGCAACCACTCCGGGTGTTCAATAAGGCTATCCCTTAATTGTGCATGCTGTTGCGACTATGCACAATTAAGGGATACGTCCTGGTGCAGGACTGTTGGTTATTTAACTTTGCAGGTATTATGCTTCGCATCAAAAATGAAGGGAGAGGAAAAGATGCCATCTTTCGATATTGTCTCTGAAGTTGATCTTCAGGAAGCACGTAACGCGGTCGATAACGCGAGCCGCGAAGTGGAGTCCCGTTTTGACTTCCGTAACGTTGAAGCCTCATTTGAGCTGAACGACGCCAGCAAAACCATCAAAGTGTTGAGCGAGTCCGACTTCCAGGTCAATCAGTTGCTGGATATTCTGCGTGCCAAGCTGCTGAAGCGCGGCATTGAAGGCAGTTCACTGGATGTACCGGAAAATATCGTTCATAGCGGTAAAACCTGGTTTGTGGAAGCGAAACTGAAACAGGGCATTGAGAGCGCCACTCAGAAAAAAATCGTCAAGATGATCAAAGACAGCAAACTGAAAGTGCAGGCGCAAATTCAGGGCGATGAGATCCGCGTGACTGGCAAATCTCGTGATGATTTGCAGGCTGTCATGGCGATGGTGCGCGGTGGCGATCTGGGTCAGCCGTTCCAGTTCAAAAACTTCCGCGATTAATCGCGACAACCTGCGCTTTGTTCATGTCAGATGCGGCATGAACGCTTGGTTCGGCCTACAAAGGTTTGTAAATCAGGAGCTTAGTAGGCCTGATAAGCGTAGCGCAGCAGGCAATTTCGCCTCGCTTTTATGCCTGGCGAATTGCCTGTTCAACATCAAAGCGATTCGTCACTTTGCTGTCGATTTTCACATAAGCTGAATGTTCTTCTTCTGCAATCAACACTTCTTTGATGCCTTCAGTTTCTAGCAAACGCACTTTTAACGCCTCGTTTGCGGCAATGTTCGCCGGGATTTCAATGCGCAAGCTGCTGACATACGGCGGTTCTTTCATGGTACTGGCGACTGCCAGCCACACTGCGGCCAGCATTGCGCCAGCGAGAAATACGCCCTGACCGTCAAACATGCCGTCAATCCAGCCGCCCAGTGAACCGCCAATCGCCACGCCAAGAAACTGGCTGGTGGAGTAAACACCCATCGCCGTACCTTTGTAACCGGCTGGCGACTCTTTACTGATAAGTGAGGGCAGGAGGGCTTCCATCAAATTAAACGCCACAAAGAAAAGCTGCACGCCGACCACCAGTTGCCAGAACTGCGTTTGCGCGTTCCACAACACAATTTCCGCAACCACGATCAACCCGACGCAGAAGACAAAGACTTGCTTCATTTTGCGCTTAACTTCAGCGTAGATAATGAAAGGCACGACCGAGCCAAAGGCGATTAGCATTGTCGCCAGATAGACCTTCCAGTGTTCAGCCGCCGGGAACCCCGCATCAGCCAGTTGTCCGGGCAGGGCAACAAAGGTCGACATCAGCAAAATATGCAGACACATAATGCCAAAGTTGAGTTTCAGCAGCCGCGGTTCCGCCAGCACTTTACTGAAACTGCCTTTCACCATTCCGGCCTCACGATTAAGTACGTGAGTGCTACTGTTGGGCACAACCCAAATGGTCAACGCAATGCCGGTCGTTGCCAGAATAGCGATCATCCAGAACAGCGCGTGCAGCCCAAGTTTGTGAGTGATGATCGGGCCAAGTACCATCGCAATGGCAAAGGTAATGCCAAAACTCACGCCGATAAACGCCATCGCTTTGGTGCGGTTTTGTTCGCGCGTGAGATCGGAAAGCAGCGCCATAACGGCAGCAGCAATCGCACCGGAGCCTTGTAACGCCCGGCCCAGAATAATTCCCCAGATGGAGTCAGAGAGCGCAGCGATAACGCTACCGGCAGCAAACACTGCCAGTCCGCCGACAATTAATGGTTTTCGACCAATGCGGTCGGAAAGTAGGCCAAACGGAATCTGAAAAACGGCCTGAGTCAGACCATAAATACCAATGGCAATACCGATTAATGCTTCGCTGGCACCTTGCAGAGCCATGCCGTACGTGGTCAGAACCGGCAGAACCATGAACATGCCCAGCATGCGCAACGAGAATACGGTCCCTAAACCCCAGGTCGCGCGCCGCTCAGCTGGCGTCATTTTATAATCGTTCATTACCACCTCTATTTTAAATTCGCGACTAGTGTAAAGCGGCAAACGAATGGGGTAAACATGCGGATTTTTTAGTAAATATTTCGAGAGGGATATGATTCTAATGCTAAGAAAAAAGGTGCCGTAGCACCTTTTTAATAGAGAGGTTGTGTTACCACACAGCAGCCAGCAGCGTATGCGAGTCCGGCACCATAAAATCAACGGACATCATCACCGAGAGGGCAGTGATGGCGATGATAGAGAAGCCGAACAGCTTGCGCGCCCAGACTCTGTCATCAGCAACTTTATAGCCGCGCAGGGCCATACCTAACCACCAGACACTCACCGCCGCGGCGACCACCAGATATTTATACCCAGCGTAACCGCCAAGAGAGAGCATCAGCGTGGCAACGGCAAAGGCGATGATATACAGCGTGATGTGATTCTTCGCCACCGAAATGCCTTTTACCACTGGCAATACCGGAATGTTTGCCGCCTGGTAATCCTTAAAGCGGAAAATGGCGATGGCATAGGAGTGAGGCATCTGCCACAGGCTGAAGATAGCCAGCAGAATCGCTGCGCCGCTATCGAACTCGCCCGTTACCGCACAGTAGCCGATCACCGGCGGCGCTGCGCCGGAGAGCGAACCAATCAATGTGCCGTAGACCGAGTGGCGTTTCATGTACAGGCTATAAACGCCGACATAAACCACAAAGCCCATCACCCCCAGCCAGCAGGCCAGCGGATTCGCGCCAAACCACAGCAGCATAAAGCCAGCAATACCCAGCAAGGTGGCGTACACCAGCGAGACAGCAGGAGAGATCAGGCCTTTAACCAGCACCCGATTCTTCGTCCTTTCCATCTTTCTGTCGATATCCCTGTCGATGTAGTTGTTAAACACACAACCCGACGCCACAACCAGTGACACCCCAACCAGCGTGTAGATAAACAGGGGATAATCAATGCTGCCTTTTGAGGCTAACAGGAATCCCCCAATCACCGAGATCAGGTTGCCAAAGATGATGCCTGGTTTCGTTACTTGCAGGTATTGCTTAAACATCATAACCGCCGCTCTTAGTGCATCATCATGTTGTAGTTGAGGTTCCACATAATCCAGATGGAGCCCACAACCAGGATAGCGATGATTAGCACGGTGAAGACAAACGCCGTCATGTTCCAGCCTTCATCTGATTTGGTATTCATGTGCAGGAAGCACACCAGATGCACCAGAACCTGTACCACAGCCATTACCAGGATTGTTCCCAGAATTACGGCCGGAGAGGCAGAACCTGTCATTACCATCCAGAACGGGATCACCGTCAGGATTACCGACAGGATAAAGCCTGTCATGTAGGTTTTTACGCTGCCATGGGATGCGCCGCTATGTTCGTTAGAATGACTCATTACATCGCCCCCATCAGATAAACAACAGTGAACACACAGATCCAAACCACATCCAGGAAGTGCCAGAACAAGCTCAGGCACATGATGCGGGTACGGTTAGTGCTGGTCAGTCCGCGACGGGCGATTTGCACCATCAGCACCGCCATCCAGATAAGACCGGAAGTGACGTGCAGACCGTGCGTGCCGACCAGCGCAAAGAACGCTGACAGGAAGCCGCTGCGATCCGGACCCATGCCGTTAACAATCAGGTGATGGAATTCGTAGATTTCCATCCCGATAAATCCGGCGCCAAACAACCAGGTCAACGCCAGCCAGGAGATAACCTGGCTTTTGTTGTTTTTGTACATGGCGATAGCCGCCATGCCGTAGGTGATGGAGCTGAACAACAGCAAGAAAGTTTCAACCAGAACGAACGGCAGTTCGAAAATGTCCTTACCTGTCGGGCCGCCTGCGGTGCCGTTCACCAGAACGGCATAGGTAGCAAACAAGATAGAGAACAGAATGCAGTCGCTCATCAGGTAGATCCAAAATCCGAAGATTTTGGTTCCGCCTGCATCGTGGTGCCCGTGTTCGTGCGCGTGGGCAGTCGCGTGCGTCAAAGTATCAGTTGCCATTTTTCAGCCCTGCCTTAGTAATCTCATCGAAATGCTGGTTTTCCAGTTTTTCGATTTCTGCCACCGGCACGTAGTAATCCACGTCCTCGTCGAAGCTTTTCACGATCCAGGTGATGATCATGCCTGCGAAGCCAACAATCGCCAGCCACCAGATATGCCAGATCATGGCGAAACCGAAGATGGTGGAGAAAGCTGCAATGACGATACCTGCACCGCTGTTTTTCGGCATATGAATTTCTTCATAGTGGTCAGGCTTTTTATACGCTTCGCCTTTCTCTTTCATTTCCCAGAATGCATCACGCTCGTGAACGTGCGGCACAACGGCAAAGTTATAGAACGGAGGCGGGGAAGAGGTTGCCCACTCCAGTGTACGGCCACCCCACGGGTCGCCAGTCAGGTCACGGTTCTGGTCGCGGTCGCGAATAGAAACGTACATCTGAATAACGAGGCAGAGAATACCCAGCGCAATCAGTACCGCACCGCTGGCTGCAATCATCAGCATGGTGTGGAACTGCGGGTCAATCTGCTGGCTCAAACGACGGGTCATGCCCATGAAGCCCAGCGCGTACAGTGGCATAAAGGCAACGAAGAAGCCGATGATCCAGAACCAGAACGCGCGTTTACCCCAGGTTTCGTTCAGTTTGAAACCGAACGCTTTAGGCCACCAGTAGGTCATCCCTGCGAAGCAGCCGAAGACCACGCCGCCGATGATAACGTTATGGAAGTGCGCAATCAGGAACAGGCTGTTATGCAGAACGAAGTCCGCGCCCGGTACTGCCAGCAACACGCCAGTCATCCCACCCACCGAGAAGGTGACGATAAAACCGATGGTCCACAACATCGCCGAATGGAACACGATGCGGCCCTGATACATGGTGAACAGCCAGTTGAAGATCTTCACCCCGGTCGGGATGGCGATAATCATCGTGGTGATACCAAAGAAGGCGTTTACGTTCGCGCCCGCACCCATCGTAAAGAAGTGGTGCAGCCATACGATGAACGACAGCACGGTGATACAGACGGTTGCCCATACCAGCGAGGTATAACCAAACAGACGTTTACGCGAGAAGGTTGCCGCAATTTCGGAGAACACACCGAAAACAGGCAGGATCAGGATGTAAACTTCCGGGTGGCCCCAAGCCCAAATCAGGTTGATATACATCATCATGTTGCCACCCATATCGTTGGTAAAGAAATGGGTGCCCAGATAGCGATCCAGGGTCAACAACGCGACGGTAACCGTCAGAATTGGGAAGGAAGCAATAATCAGTACGTTCGCGCACAGTGATGCCCAGGTAAATACTGGCATCTTGAACATGGTCATGCCCGGCGCGCGCATCTTCAGAATGGTAACGAAGAAGTTGATACCGGTAAGCGTCGTACCTATACCGGATAGCTGGAGACTCCATATCCAGTAATCGACACCGACTCCCGGACTGTACTCTATTCCCGATAGCGGTGGATAGGCCAGCCAGCCGGTCTGTGCGAATTCGCCCACGCCGAGAGAAACGTTAACCAGAATCACACCAACAACGGTAAACCAGAAGCTTAAGTTGTTGAGGAACGGGAACGCAACGTCACGCGCGCCGATCTGCAGCGGAACCACCAGGTTCATCAGACCGATAACGAAAGGCATCGCCACGAAGAAGATCATAATCACGCCGTGCGCGGTGAAGATCTGATCGTAGTGGTGAGGTGGCAGGAAGCCCGCTTCGCCCGCCGAGGCAAGAGCCTGCTGGCTACGCATCATAATCGCGTCAGCAAAACCACGCAGCAACATCACAATCGCCACGATGATATACATGATACCGAGGCGTTTATGGTCGACGGAGGTCAGCCACTCTTTCCACAGGTAGGTCCACTTACCGAAGTAAGTGATCAGGCCAACGAGCGCCAGACCTCCCAAAATAATGCCAGCGATCGTAACCATGACGATAGGTTCATGGAACGGGACTGCATCAAGTGATAATTTTCCGAACATCTTTATTCTTCCTCAACCCCTTTAATGGGCGGATTCCGCGTGGCTCATGTCCATGCCTTCCATACCTTCGTGTGCGCTGTGCTCACCTTCTGGCTGGGTCATGTCCATGCTCTTACCGTGAGCCATAAACTTGTTAATTACATCGGCAAACAAATCTGGTTTCACGTTGGAGAAATATTCCACCTGGTTGTATTCGCTAGGCGCAGCCAGTTTTTCGAACGCAGCCATGTCAGACATGCTGTTCGGCGACTGTTTCGCTTTTGCGACCCACTGGTCGAATGCGGCGCGATCTGGTGTGGCGATAGCTTTAAACTTCATGCCTGAGAAGCCCGGACCGCTGTAGCTGGCGGAGATACCGTCATAAGTACCGGGTTCGTTGGCGATCAGATGCAGGCGAGTCTGCATACCGGCCATGGCATAAATCTGGCTACCCAGACGCGGAATAAAGAAGGAGTTCATCACGGAGTTGGAGGTCACTTTGAAGTACACCGGAGTGTTCGCCGGGAAAGCGATTTCATTCACAGTAGCAATGCCCTGTTCCGGGTAGATGAAGAACCATTTCCAGTCCATGGAAACCACTTCGATGGTAATGGGCTTCTCGTCGTGTGCCAGCGGCTTGCTAGGCTCAAGAGCGTGAGTGGTTTTCCAGGTCAGTACCGCAAGGAAGATGATGATTAAGATAGGTACCGTCCAGACCACAGCTTCCACTTTATTGGAGTGTGACCAGTTCGGGCTGTACTTAGCATCTTTATTGCTCGCACGGTACTTCCAGGCGAAACCAACAGCCATCAAGATTGCGGGAATAACGACAATCAACATCAGGCCAAATGCCGTCAGTATCAGTGAACGTTGCTCCAGACCAATCTGTCCTTTGGGATCTAACAGCGCAGAATTACAACCACTGAGCAATACAGTGCCTGCAAATAATGACAACCATCCCAAACTTTTATTGTATTTCCTGAGTCTCATTTAACGACCTCAATTCCACGGGATCTGGTGGCGTTTAAAGTGTGTGGGCATTTTACGGGAAGGTTACATTACTGTAAACATGATTAAATTCCTGTTACTTGGATTTGGCTGTCAGGTCACATATGTTGCGAAACATATCAAGTTGGTTTTAAGAAGCTGTTGCAAAAGGGCGTTATAACGAAAGGGGCGTGCGGAAGTGGTGGGGCAGGGCAATTGGTATAACCAATTACAGAATAAAACAATTATTTAACAAATAATTATCATTGAAGTGACAATTAAGGTGAGGGGAAATAAAGTGTCATTTGCTGAATCGTGTAAGAAAAATAGAATCTATAAATGGCGTCAATAATTTTCGAAATCTAAGCCGCACAAAAGAACAAATATTATTAAGCGATGCTGATGTTTATTTAGCCGTAATAATTACGCCGGGTGATTACTACAGCTAAATAATATTCACAGTTTACGTCAGATGCGTTTTTCGTAGCGCCAGGTAATCCAGTAAACCACCAAGCACGACACCGCACAGGGCGACTAAAACGCCGACTTCCAGTAGAGCAGACAGGAAGGAGAAGTGGGTCAAATCCAGGGCATCCATCGTTAACAGCAATAGCCATACGGCCAAAAGACCGAAGCCCGCCGCAAGGGTCCACATGGCGAAGGCATAACCTGACGGATACTCGGTACGTGGGATAAAGTTGTCATTGACCCGCGTGTACTCCAGCGTCTGTCTGCAGACCAGCAGCAAAATAAGTCCAGGTATGGCGGCGGCAACAGAGAATAGATAGAACGTCGGCCAGCCGTGAGCTTCAACAAACCAACCAGCTACTGGTCCTACATAAACCCGTCCTACAGCAGAAAGCGCTGAGAGCAGAGCAAACTGGGTGGCGGAAAATGACTTATTACACAAAGTCATTAACAGCGCTACAAACGCCGATGTACCCATCCCTCCACACAGGTTTTCGAAAAAGACGGCCGCGCCCATGCTGTAGAGATGCTTATCAGTCACGGAAAGCAGCCAGTAACCTGCGTTGGACGCGCCTTGTAAAATGCCGAAAATCATAAGCGCACGGAACAATGACAGGCGCTGCATCAAAATTCCGCCGAACAATGCGCCGACGATGGTCGCCAGCAGACCGAGCGTTTTGTTAACTACACCCACTTCGCCGGCATCAAATCCGACGCCGCGAATCAAAAAGGTGGTTGTCAGGCTCATGGCGAAAGCATCGCCCAGCTTGTACAGAACGATAAGAAGCAAAATAAGCCAGGCATTATTGCGGCCAAAGAAATCTCGCAGGGGGGCAACAACCGCTTGTTCCAGCGTTTTGGGCACAGGAATAGTGTCGGTTGGTTCTGGTGCAAGCAGCGTCGCGATAATGCAGGGGATCAGCAGCGCCGCCATCAACCAGTACATGCCCTGCCAGCCCAGCCATTTATCCGCCAGCCATAAAGCCAGACCGCCGGAAACCAGCATCCCCAGGCGATATCCCAGCACGCTGATTGCCGCACCTGCGCCGCGTTCTTCCGCTGGCAACACATCCGTTTTCCAGGCATCAAAGACGATATCCTGGGAGGCGGAACAAAAAGCGATCACCACCGCCAGTGCCGCCATCCAGCGGAGTTGAGTGCCTGGTTCGAGAAAACCCATCGCCGCAATAGCGACTAATAACAGGATTTGCGTGGCGAGCAACCAACCGCGCCGCCGCCCAAAAAACGGGGGTGTGTAGCGGTCCATCAGCGGTGACCAGAGGAATTTAAAGACGTAAGCCTGGCCGACCAGAGAGAAGAAACCAATGGTTTTGAGATCGATATTCTCGACCGTCATCCACGCCTGTAAGGTGCCGGATGTCAGGGCGAGCGGTAGCCCGGAAGCAAACCCCAGGATCAGCAAAATAGCTGAACGTGGCTGTTGGAAAATACGTAAATATTGACTGGACATGGGCGTCTACAGGCCCGGCTTGCGCCGGGCCAGAGGGCAGAAATTAACGCGCGTTCTGCTTGATGAATTCGTGGATGCTGGTGTCCTGAGACATGTCAGCAATGGTGTCGGTTAGCACACTGTTAACCGCATCAGCGATATTTTTATTGGAAGCCTGAAAAGCGCCTTCAACGTTGTAGCTGGCACGATAGTTTTTGGTCATCTTGTTGCCATTCTGCGCGGTGGCGATGATGGCGATATCTGCTTTAGTGGCGATGTTGTAACGCACGTTGCCCTGGGATACGTCCGCATATAACTGACTAACAATAATTTGCAGGTTCACCGGACCATTTGGGCCGACCATGTAACCACGAGCGGTCATTTGTTTTTCCAACACTTCTTGCAGCAGGAAACGCAAATCGCGAGAGGCGGTCAGGGTGACAATCTGATTATCGCGGGTCACTTTCGCCAGCGCCTGATCGGTACGTTGATCGGCGCCATTAATGCTAACGGTGACGCCCATCAGGCTTGGATCCTGTTGCGGCAGCGTCATTGTTGGGGAAACGTCAATCGTCGTTGGTGGTGTTGCGCATCCTGCAAGCATAAACAGAGCAACTAACGGGAAGAGGATTTTTTTGAACATGTTCTGGCTCTCAGAGACTGGTAAGCGTGTTTGGTAAAAATTCTCGCCATCATAACATTGCCAACGACGAGGGGAAGTGGGTAAGGCATGTAAATTCATCGTGTTGACGAAATAATCACCTTGAGTAAAAGAATCAGTAGTGCGCAGGATGTGAATTAATCATTAAATCAGTAAACTTCATACGGTTGACAGAAAAACTGGGACGAAAGCTAAATATTTGTTGCTAAGCTGTAATGGAAACGGTAAAAGCGGCTAGTATTTAAAGGGATGGGTGACATCTCAGCGTTGTCGGAGGAGATATTTCATGATGATACGTGAGCGGATAGAAGAAAAATTAAGGGCGTCGTTCCAACCCGTATTCCTCGAAGTTGTGGATGAAAGCTATCGTCACAATGTCCCAGCCGGCTCTGAAAGCCATTTTAAAGTTGTGCTGGTCAGCGATCGTTTTACGGGTGAACGTTTTCTGAATCGTCATCGAATGATTTACAGTACTTTAGCGGAGGAACTCTCTACTACCGTTCATGCGCTGGCTCTGCATACTTACACTATCAAGGAATGGGAAGGGTTGCAGGATACCATTTTTGCCTCTCCTCCCTGTCGTGGAGCAGGAAGCATTGCGTAAAAACGCATTTGCAACCGTCAGCGCTTTTCCAGTATGTTGCTAAAGATTTTATGAAAAACGGCCTGCGGGCCGTTTTGTTTTGCCTGGATTTTGCGCTTTTTGCCCAGCATTCAGACGAAATTTCCCCGGGAATTGTGAAAAAATACGCGGTAGCGCGCAATAACCGTTCTCGACTCATAAAAGTGATGCCGCTATAATGCCGCGTCCTATTTGAATGCTTTCGGGATGATTCTGGTAACAGGGAATGTGATTGATTATAAGAACATCCCGGTACCGCGAAGCCAACAACCTGTGCTTGCGGGGTAAGAGTTGACCGAGCACTGTGATTTTTTGAGGTAACAAGATGCAAGTTTCAGTTGAAACCACTCAAGGCCTTGGCCGCCGTGTAACGATTACTATCGCTGCTGACAGCATCGAAACCGCTGTTAAAAGCGAGCTGGTCAACGTTGCGAAAAAAGTACGTATTGACGGCTTCCGTAAAGGCAAAGTGCCAATGAATATCGTTGCTCAGCGTTATGGCGCGTCTGTACGCCAGGACGTTCTGGGCGACCTGATGAGCCGTAACTTCATTGACGCCATCATTAAAGAAAAAATCAATCCGGCTGGCGCACCGACCTATGTTCCGGGCGAATACAAGCTGGGTGAAGACTTCACCTACTCTGTAGAGTTTGAAGTGTATCCGGAAGTTGAACTGCAGGGTCTGGAAGCGATCGAAGTTGAAAAACCGATCGTTGAAGTGACCGACGCTGACGTTGACGGCATGCTGGATACTCTGCGTAAACAGCAGGCTACCTGGAAAGAAAAAGACGGCGCTGTTGAAGCAGAAGACCGCGTGACCATCGACTTCACCGGTTCAGTTGACGGCGAAGAGTTCGAAGGTGGTAAAGCGTCTGATTTCGTACTGGCGATGGGCCAGGGTCGCATGATCCCGGGCTTTGAAGACGGTATCAAAGGCCACAAAGCTGGCGAAGAGTTCACCATCGACGTGACCTTCCCGGAAGAATACCACGCAGAAAACCTGAAGGGTAAAGCAGCGAAATTCGCTATCAACCTGAAGAAAGTTGAAGAGCGTGAACTGCCGGAACTGACTGCTGAATTCATCAAACGTTTCGGCGTTGAAGATGGTTCCGTAGAAGGTCTGCGCGCTGAAGTGCGTAAAAACATGGAGCGCGAGCTGAAGAGCGCCATTCGTAACCGCGTTAAGTCTCAGGCGATCGAAGGTCTGGTAAAAGCTAACGACATCGACGTTCCGGCTGCGCTGATCGACAGCGAAATCGACGTTCTGCGTCGCCAGGCTGCACAGCGTTTCGGCGGCAACGAGAAACAAGCGCTGGAACTGCCGCGTGAACTGTTCGAAGAACAGGCTAAACGCCGCGTAGTTGTTGGCCTGCTGCTGGGCGAAGTTATCCGCACCAACGAGCTGAAAGCTGACGAAGAGCGTGTGAAAGGCCTGATCGAAGAGATGGCTTCTGCGTACGAAGATCCGAAAGAAGTTATCGAGTTCTACAGCAAAAACAAAGAGCTGATGGACAACATGCGTAACGTGGCTCTGGAAGAACAAGCTGTTGAAGCTGTACTGGCGAAAGCGAAAGTGACTGAAAAAGAAACCACTTTCAACGAGCTGATGAACCAGCAGGCGTAATTTACGCAGCATAACGCGCTAAATTCGCACAAAGGCCCGTCACCGCCAGGTGGTGGGCTTTTTTTTGTCATGAATTTTGCATGGAACCGTGCGAAAACGCTCTTTCGGTGTTAGCGTAACAACAAAAGATTGTTATGCTTGAAATAGGATGATGCCGTACCCATAACACAGGGACTAGCTGATAATCCGTCCATAAGGTTACAATCGGTACAGCAGGTTTTTTCAATTTTATCCAGGAGACGGAAATGTCATACAGCGGCGAACGAGATAATTTTGCACCCCATATGGCGCTGGTGCCGATGGTCATTGAACAGACCTCACGCGGTGAGCGCTCTTTTGATATCTATTCTCGTCTACTTAAGGAACGCGTCATTTTTCTGACTGGCCAGGTTGAAGACCACATGGCTAACCTGATTGTGGCGCAGATGCTGTTCCTGGAAGCGGAAAACCCAGAAAAAGATATCTATCTGTACATTAACTCCCCAGGCGGAGTGATCACTGCCGGGATGTCTATCTATGACACCATGCAGTTTATCAAACCTGATGTCAGCACCATCTGTATGGGCCAGGCGGCCTCGATGGGCGCATTCCTGCTGACCGCAGGGGCAAAAGGTAAACGTTTCTGCCTGCCGAACTCGCGCGTGATGATTCACCAGCCGCTGGGCGGCTACCAGGGCCAGGCGACCGACATCGAAATTCATGCCCGTGAAATTCTGAAAGTTAAAGGGCGCATGAATGAACTTATGGCGCTCCATACGGGTCAATCATTAGAACAGATTGAACGAGATACTGAGCGCGATCGCTTCCTTTCCGCCCCTGAAGCGGTGGAATACGGTCTGGTCGATTCGATTCTGACCCATCGTAATTGATGCCAGAGGCGCAACTGTGCCGCTATACTTATCCAGGGCGGCACAACGCTATAAGCGACTTGCGCCTGAGAATGGCATTTGCGTCGTCGTGTGCGGCACAAAGAACAAAGAAGAGGTTTTGACCCATGACAGATAAACGCAAAGATGGCTCAGGCAAACTGTTGTACTGCTCTTTTTGTGGCAAAAGCCAGCATGAAGTGCGCAAGCTGATTGCCGGACCATCCGTGTATATCTGCGACGAATGTGTTGATTTATGTAACGACATCATTCGCGAAGAGATTAAAGAAGTTGCACCGCATCGTGAACGCAGTGCGCTACCGACGCCGCATGAAATTCGCAACCATCTGGACGATTATGTAATCGGTCAGGAGCAGGCGAAAAAAGTGCTGGCGGTCGCGGTATACAACCACTACAAACGTCTGCGCAATGGCGATACCAGCAATGGCGTCGAGTTGGGCAAAAGTAACATTCTACTGATCGGTCCGACCGGTTCCGGTAAAACGCTGCTGGCTGAAACGCTGGCACGCCTGCTGGATGTTCCGTTCACTATGGCCGATGCGACTACGCTGACTGAAGCCGGTTATGTGGGCGAAGACGTTGAAAACATCATTCAGAAGCTGTTGCAGAAGTGCGACTACGACGTACAGAAAGCGCAGCGCGGTATTGTCTACATCGATGAAATTGACAAGATTTCACGTAAGTCTGACAACCCGTCTATTACCCGTGATGTTTCCGGTGAAGGCGTACAGCAGGCACTGTTGAAACTGATCGAAGGTACTGTTGCTGCTGTTCCACCGCAGGGCGGACGTAAGCATCCGCAGCAGGAATTCTTGCAGGTAGATACCTCTAAGATCCTGTTTATCTGTGGCGGTGCGTTTGCCGGTCTGGATAAAGTGATTTCCCATCGTGTAGAAACCGGCTCTGGCATTGGTTTTGGCGCGACGGTAAAAGCGAAGTCCGACAAAGCAAGTGAAGGCGAACTGCTGGCGCAGGTTGAACCGGAAGATCTGATTAAATTTGGTCTGATCCCTGAGTTCATCGGTCGTCTGCCGGTAGTTGCAACGCTGAATGAGCTGAGCGAAGAAGCCCTGATTCAGATCCTCAAAGAGCCGAAAAACGCCCTGACCAAGCAGTATCAGGCGTTGTTTAATCTTGAGGGCGTTGATCTGGAGTTCCGTGACGAGGCGCTGGATGCTATCGCTAAGAAAGCGATGGCACGTAAAACCGGTGCCCGGGGTCTGCGCTCCATCGTAGAAGCCGCACTGCTCGATACCATGTACGATCTGCCGTCCATGGAAGATGTCGAAAAAGTGGTTATCGACGAATCGGTAATTGATGGCCAGAGCAAACCGCTGCTGATTTATGGTAAGCCGGAAGCGCAACAGGCATCTGGTGAATAATTAACCATTTCCATACAGTCAGTTAACCAAAAAGGGGGGATTTTATCTCCCCTTTCATTTTTCCTCTATTCTCGACGTTGAATGTGGGGGAAACATCCCCATATACTGACGTACATGTTAATAGATGGCGTGAAGCACAGTCGTGTCATCTGATTACCTGGCGGAAATTAAACTAAGAGAGAGCTCTATGAATCCTGAGCGTTCTGAACGCATTGAAATCCCCGTATTGCCGCTGCGCGATGTGGTGGTTTATCCGCACATGGTCATCCCCTTATTTGTCGGGCGGGAAAAATCTATCCGTTGTCTGGAAGCGGCGATGGACCATGATAAAAAAATTATGCTGGTCGCGCAGAAAGAAGCTTCAACGGATGAGCCGGGTGTAAACGATCTTTTCACCGTCGGGACCGTGGCCTCTATATTGCAGATGCTGAAGCTGCCTGACGGCACCGTCAAAGTGCTGGTCGAGGGGTTACAGCGCGCGCGTATTTCTGCGCTCTCTGACAATGGCGAACACTTTTCTGCGAAGGCGGAGTATCTGGAATCGCCGACCATTGAGGAGCGGGAACAGGAAGTGCTGGTGCGTACTGCAATCAGTCAGTTCGAAGGCTACATCAAGCTGAATAAGAAAATCCCACCAGAAGTGCTGACGTCGCTTAACAGCATCGACGATCCTGCGCGTCTGGCTGATACCATTGCCGCGCATATGCCGCTGAAACTGGCTGACAAACAGTCCGTTCTTGAGATGTCCGACGTTAACGAGCGTCTGGAATATCTGATGGCGATGATGGAATCGGAAATCGATCTGCTGCAGGTTGAGAAACGTATTCGTAACCGCGTGAAAAAGCAGATGGAGAAATCCCAGCGTGAGTACTATCTGAACGAGCAAATGAAAGCTATTCAGAAAGAACTCGGCGAAATGGACGACGCGCCGGACGAAAACGAAGCCCTGAAGCGTAAAATCGATGCGGCGAAAATGCCGAAAGAGGCAAAAGAAAAAGCAGAAGCAGAACTGCAGAAGCTGAAAATGATGTCTCCAATGTCGGCTGAAGCAACCGTGGTGCGTGGTTATATCGACTGGATGGTTCAGGTGCCGTGGAATGCGCGTAGCAAGGTCAAAAAAGACCTGCGTCAGGCGCAAGAGATCCTCGATACCGACCATTACGGTCTGGAGCGCGTGAAAGATCGCATCCTTGAGTATCTTGCGGTTCAGAGCCGTGTAAACAAAATCAAGGGGCCGATCCTCTGCCTGGTAGGGCCGCCGGGGGTAGGTAAAACTTCCCTGGGTCAGTCCATCGCCAAAGCTACCGGGCGTAAATATGTCCGTATGGCGCTGGGCGGCGTGCGTGATGAAGCGGAAATCCGCGGTCACCGTCGTACTTACATCGGTTCAATGCCGGGTAAATTGATCCAGAAAATGGCGAAAGTGGGCGTTAAGAACCCGCTGTTCCTGCTCGATGAAATCGACAAAATGTCTTCTGACATGCGTGGCGATCCGGCTTCTGCTCTGCTTGAAGTGTTGGATCCAGAGCAGAACGTGGCATTCAGCGACCATTACCTGGAAGTGGATTACGACCTGAGCGACGTGATGTTTGTCGCGACGTCGAACTCCATGAATATTCCGGCGCCGTTGCTGGATCGTATGGAAGTGATTCGTCTGTCTGGTTACACCGAAGATGAAAAACTGAACATCGCCAAACGTCACTTGCTGCCGAAGCAGATTGAACGTAATGCGCTGAAAAAAGGTGAGCTGACCGTCGACGATAGCGCCATTATCGGCATTATTCGTTACTACACCCGTGAGGCCGGCGTGCGTGGTCTGGAGCGTGAAATCTCCAAACTGTGCCGTAAAGCGGTTAAGCAGTTACTTCTCGATAAGTCATTAAAACATATCGAAATTAACGGTGATAACCTGCATGATTACCTCGGCGTACAGCGTTTCGACTATGGTCGCGCGGATAACGAAAACCGCGTCGGTCAGGTAACGGGTCTGGCGTGGACAGAAGTCGGTGGCGACTTGCTGACCATCGAAACTGCGTGTGTACCAGGTAAAGGTAAACTCACTTATACCGGTTCGCTGGGCGAAGTGATGCAGGAGTCCATTCAGGCGGCGTTAACGGTGGTTCGCGCGCGTGCGGAAAAACTGGGGATCAATCCAGATTTTTACGAAAAACGCGACATCCACGTGCACGTACCGGAAGGTGCGACGCCGAAAGATGGTCCGAGCGCCGGTATTGCCATGTGCACTGCGCTGGTTTCTTGCCTGACCGGTAACCCGGTTCGCGCCGATGTGGCGATGACGGGGGAGATAACCTTGCGTGGTCAAGTGTTACCAATCGGCGGTTTGAAAGAAAAACTGCTGGCGGCGCATCGTGGTGGAATTAAAACTGTGTTAATTCCGTACGAAAATAAACGCGATCTGGAAGAGATTCCAGACAACGTGATTGCCGATCTGGACATCCATCCGGTGAAAAGAATTGAGGAAGTTCTGACTCTCGCGTTGCAAAATGAACCGTCTGGCATGCAGGTTGTAACCGAAAAATAGTGACCTCGCGCAAAATGCACTAATAAAAAAAGGGCTGGCAGGTAAATTCGGACTTGCCAGCCTTTTTTTGTCTCGTTAAGTTAGAGGGCGGATTAGGCTTGCCCTTATTAAGGGGTGTTGTAAGGGGATGGCTGGCCTGATATAACTGCTGCGCGTTCGCACCTTGAAGGATTCAAGTGCGAGATAAATTATAAAGAGGAAGAGAAGAGTGAATAAATCTCAATTGATTGACAAGATTGCTGCAGGGGCTGATATCTCTAAAGCTGCGGCTGGCCGTGCGTTAGATGCTATTATTGCTTCCGTAACTGAATCCCTGAAAGAAGGGGATGATGTAGCACTGGTAGGTTTTGGTACTTTTGCCGTTAAAGAGCGTGCTGCCCGTACTGGTCGCAACCCGCAGACCGGTAAAGAGATCACCATCGCTGCAGCTAAAGTACCGAGCTTCCGTGCAGGTAAAGCACTGAAAGACGCGGTAAACTAAGTGTTGTCCCCATTGGGGATGTGACGAAGTTCAAGGGCGCATCTACTGATGTGCCTTTTTTATTTGTATTCCGTGACTTTCTGCGCATTGTGGGCTGACAATTGCCCCCGTTTCTTGTCACAATAGGCCTTTGCGCGCAGCGATAAGTTGCGTGAGGTATACAGTCATCTACAGCGGAGTGTTGTTACACCATGATGGACAGCTTACGCACGGCTGCAAACAGTCTCGTGCTCAAGATTATTTTCGGTATCATTATCGTGTCGTTCATATTGACCGGCGTGAGTGGTTACCTGATTGGCGGAGGCAATAACTACGCCGCAAAAGTGAATGACCAGGAAATCAGCCGTGGGCAGTTCGAGAACGCCTTCAACAGCGAGCGTAATCGCATGCAGCAACAGCTGGGCGATCAATACTCCGAGCTGGCGGCGAACGAAGGCTATATGAAAACCCTGCGTCAACAGGTGCTGAATCGTCTTATCGACGAGGCTCTGCTGGATCAGTATGCTCGTGAACTGAAACTGGGTATCAGCGATGAGCAGGTTAAGCAGGCGATTTTCGCGACCCCGGCTTTCCAGGTTGACGGCAAGTTCGATAACAGCCGCTACAACGATATCCTCAACCGAATGGGAATGAGTGCCGATCAGTACGCGCAGGCGCTGCGTAACCAGCTTACCACCCAACAGCTGATTAATGGCGTTGCCGGCACCGACTTTATGCTGAAAGGTGAAACTGACGAACTGGCCGCGCTGGTCGCTCAACAACGTGTAGTGCGTGAAGCGACTATCGAAGTTAACGCGCTGGCGGCTAAGCAAGCTGTGACCGAACCAGAAATCGCCAGCTACTACGAGCAAAACAAAAACAATTTCATGACTCCGGAACAGTTCCGCGTGAGCTACATTAAGCTGGATGCCGCTACGATGCAGCAACCGGTTAGCGATGCGGATATCCAGAGCTACTACGATCAGCATCAGGATCAATTCACCCAGCCGCAGCGCACGCGCTACAGCATCATCCAGACAAAAACTGAAGATGAAGCGAAAGCCGTACTTGATGCGCTGAACAAAGGCGGTGATTTTGCCGCGTTAGCAAAAGAAAAATCTGCTGATATTATCTCTGCCCGTAACGGCGGTGATATGGGTTGGTTAGAAGACTCCACCACCCCAGACGAACTGAAAAATGCCGGTCTGAAAGAAAAAGGCCAGCTTTCTGGTGTGATCAAATCCTCGGTAGGTTTCCTGATTGTCCGTCTGGATGACATTCAGCCAGCAAAAGTGAAGTCGTTAGACGAAGTTCGTGACGACATCGCAGCGAAAGTGAAACACGAAAAAGCGCTGGATGCATACTACGCACTGCAACAGAAAATAAGCGATGCAGCAAGCAACGACACTGAATCTCTGGCTGGTGCAGAGCAGGCTGCGGGCGTTAAAGCTACTCAGACTGGCTGGTTCAGCAAAGATAAGCTGCCGGAAGAGTTAAACTTCAAGCCGGTTGCAGACGCTATCTTTAACGGCGGTCTGATTGGTGAAAACGGCGCTCCGGGCATCAACTCTGACATCATCACCGTAGACGGCGATCGTGCATTCGTTCTGCGCATCAGCGAGCATAAACCGGAAGCGGTTAAACCGCTGGCAGATGTTCAGGAACAGGTTAAAGCGATGGTTCAGCACAACAAAGCTGAACAACAAGCGAAAGTGGATGCTGAAAAACTGCTGGTCGCTCTGAAAGCGGGCAAAGGTGCTGAAGCTTTACAGGCTGCCGGTCTGAAATTTGGCGAACCGAAAACCTTAAGCCGTTCCGGTCGTGATCCGATTAGCCAGGCAGCGTTTGCACTGCCACTGCCAGCGAAAGACAAACCGAGCTATGGTATGGCGACCGATATGCAGGGCAATGTGGTTCTGCTGGCGCTGGACGAAGTGAAACAAGGTTCAATGCCGGAAGAGCAGAAAAAAGCGATGGTGCAGGGTATTACTCAAAACAACGCACAAATCGTCTTTGAAGCTCTGATGAGTAACCTGCGTAAAGAGGCGAAAATCAAAATTGGTGATGCGCTGGAACAGCAATAATCCTGAAGCCGCCTCGCAAAAAAATGCTTTGCAGCTGTAACAAGAAAAGGTCGCTTTCGCGGCCTTTTCCATTTCTGAACATTGCCATTTGTTTACTGTTTTCACTACCGTTAAGGTGATTCCACTGTTAACAAACAAGGAGAAAACAGTATGAAACACGGAATCAAAGCACTGCTCATTACCCTGTCCCTGGCCTGTGCCGGAATGTCTCATAGCGCGCTGGCGGCGACTCCTGCGGCGAAACCGGCGGCGGTAGAAACCAAAGCGGAAGCACCTGCAGCACAAAGCAAAGCGGCACTACCGGCGAAAGCCAGCGATGAAGAAGGCACCAGGGTCAGCATCAATAATGCCAGCGCGGAAGAGTTAGCCCGCGCGATGAATGGCGTTGGCCTGAAGAAAGCGCAGGCGATTGTCAGTTATCGGGAAGAGTACGGCCCGTTTAAAACAGTGGAGGATTTAAAACAGGTGCCAGGGATGGGCAATTCGCTGGTGGAACGTAATATGGCGGTAATAACCCTGTAATTAATTTGCATAGTGGCAATTTTTTGCCAGACTGAAGAGGTCATACCAGTTATGACCTCTATACTTATAACAGTTCTTATAACAACAACGTAAGGTTATTGCGCTATGCAAACACAAATTAAGGTTCGTGGATATCATCTTGATGTTTACCAGCACGTTAACAACGCCCGCTACCTTGAGTTTCTCGAAGAAGCCCGCTGGGATGGGCTGGAAAACAGCGACAGTTTTCAGTGGATGACCGCCCATAACATCGCTTTCGTGGTGGTGAATATCAATATTAACTATCGCCGTCCGGCAGTATTGAGCGACCTGTTAACTATCACCAGTCAGTTGCAGCAATTAAATGGAAAGAGCGGCATTTTAAGTCAGGTCATCACTCTTGAGCCGGAAGGGCAGGTGGTAGCCGACGCGCTCATTACGTTTGTTTGTATCGATCTCAAAACGCAGAAGGCTTTAGCGCTGGAAGGGGAGCTGCGCGAAAAGCTGGAGCAGATGGTTAAGTAAACGTTTTGTTGTGCCGGATGCTCATGCCGCATCCGGCAACATCCCGAGTAATTACTTCAACCCGGTCTTCTGCTTCATCGCTGCCATCACCGTCGGTTTATCGGCCAGATAATGATTCAAACCGTTGGCGCGTAAATTACATGCCGCACATTGACCGCAACCGTCGCCTTTAATGCCGTTATAGCAGGTCAGCGTTTCGTTACGGACTACATCCAGTTTGCCGTAATAATCTGCCAGCGCCCAGGTTTCCGCTTTATCAATCCACATCAGCGGCGTTTCAAAACGAATCTCTTTCGCCATGCCCAGACTAACGGCATGGTTCAATGCTTTCACAAATTCATCGCGGCAATCCGGGTAACCGGAGAAGTCTGTTTCGCAGACCCCGGTAATCACCGCTTCTGCTTTCACCTGATACGCGTAAATCGCCGCCAGCGTCAGAAACAAAATATTACGCCCAGGGACAAACGTATTAGGGATGCCATCGGCTTCAGGTTCATAATCTGGCACTGGAATGCTGTCACGCGTCAGACTGCTGACTGCCAGTTCATTAAGCAGGGTGACATCCAGCACCTTATGCGCGCGTGCACCCAGTTTCAGCGCCAGATCGCGTGCGACGTCGATTTCTGCGCGATGGCGCTGACCGTAATCGAACGTCACGCAATGGACTTCATCATATTGTTGTAATGCCTGCACCAGACAGGTGGTGGAATCCTGGCCTCCACTGAACACAACGACAGCACGTTTCATAGATAATCCTGCTTGAACAATAAAAGAGTTATGGTAACGCCTGCGATTAACCCGGACCAGCTATTCATTGCGACGGCGCGGGTAGCCAGGCTTCGGTAAATTCAAACCAGCCGCGCGGTGTCAGTCGCACACCGTTTACTCCGGGCGGCGCGCTAATGCGATAGTGATAGTTGAACAGTGGTGTCAGCGTTGCGTCTGCCATTAACTGGCTAAACACCGTTTTCAGAGCATTAAATCGGTTTTCCTCATCAGGCATTACTTGCACGGCATCCAGCGTTGATTGCAGATGTGCGTATGTACTGGCAGTAAAAACATGCGGCCACAGCGGATCGCAGCGCAGCCACTGTTCAAGGGTATATTCCGGTGCTTCGCCAATTAATCTGTCGCCCATCATGAGGTCTGCTTGATCCAGTGGCGTGGCACCGTCCCAGTTTTTCGCGTTATGAAAAACAATCTTTAGCTCGCAACCTTCTTCTGCCAGCGTCGTTCGTAGCTGTTCTGCCATGGCGTGAAGTTCCACGGGTAGGTGATAAACCAGCGTCAGCGTTTCAGGTAGTTTGACTTCCTCCGGAACTTGCCATTGTGGAATGGTCCAGCCTGGAAGCAATGCATTACTGGCGGTGATCAGGTTTTCTCCGACTTCCAACGTTTGTAGTAAGCCGGATTGATGAATAATGGTGATCACTTTTCGAGCCTGCCAGAGCGTCAGTCGGGGGCTTTTGCGCAACGTTAAATAGCAAAAACCTAAACTGATGCCGCTACTGACCTGACTGACCCGTGGCAACTCCTCTGGTTTGCCGATGGTGATTTGGACGGGATGCCGACAACTGGTACCCAAATCTTTTTCAAAAAGTGGTGGGGTTATCCAGTACTCCACCGCTTTTAGTAGCGGATGACGTAAATGGTAATAATCATGACTTTCGAGTCGCACCAGTTCCGGTGTGAATTGTGTTAAGCGGAAAGGTCCGGTTCCTACCAGTGGGAATTGCGGATGTGCCAGATGGCAGCAATAGCTCGCCAGCCGGTGTGCAAGCCAGTAATCGGGGCGATTTAAAAAGAATGTCAGACACTGCGAATGGGTGACTTCAATACGCTGCACGCTAATAAATAACTGCCTCAGAGCAGGCAACTGTAGCAACATCAGCAAGCGTTGATGCAGTTGTGTCGCTTTTACTGCATCACCGTTATGCCAGTGTAGGGTTGAGCGAAGATAAAAGTCCCAGCGTAACCCGTCAGCAGACGTTTCCCAGTGATGCGCTAAATCGCCAATTGGGCGCTGGGAGTTATTGTCGAAACGGGTCAGGCCGGAAAAAATTTGCCCGGCGAGATGCTGTTCGGCACGACCGGCTAAAAAACCAGGTTGCAGTGGTTCGAGCGGGCGATAGTAAGGAATACGCAACGTCGGGGTATCGTTTTGCCATTGCCCGCCCATAAATGGTTGTAACATGGTACGCAGTTCGCCAGGCGCTAGCTGCGCGAGTTCCAGCACATCCTGTTGTTTTCCACTTTCCAGCGCCTGTTCCATCATCGTATTGCGCAGCGATTCCGGCGTCACCAGAAAGCGCAGTTGCCCGCGTTTTCCGCGTCCGGATTGTGCCTGCCACTCAAGCCATCCCGCCTCCTGCGCCTGACGTAACAATGTGCGTACATGGCGTTCGCTGCAAAAACAGCGTTCGGCCAGTTCGCTGACGGTAACGGATTGTGGTGCTCCGGCAGAAGGTTGCCACAAACGTTGATATTGGTTAAGACGATTAAGCAGTCGCATATAAACCCGGAACAATATTTTTTATCTATTCACTATTACTTCCGTATATATCAAGTGATACTCAATCACCATTAACCTTGTCACAGAGTGGGGAAAGAAATGGCTCGTCTGGCAGCATTTGATATGGACGGCACTTTATTGATGCCTGACCATCGTTTAGGTGAGAAAACGCTCTCTACTCTGGCGCGCCTGCGTGAACGCGATATTACCCTTACATTTGCTACGGGGCGTCATGCGTTGGAGATGCAGCATATTCTCGGGGCGCTATCGCTGGATGCGTATTTAATTACCGGTAACGGTACGCGTGTGCACTCTCTGGAAGGCGAACTTTTACATCGTGATGATTTACCTGCGGATGTAGCGGAACTGGTTCTGTACCAGCAATGGGATACCCGAGCCAGCATGCATATTTTTAATGACGATGGTTGGTTTACCGGGAAAGAGATCCCGGCGTTATTGCAGGCATTTGTCTATAGCGGTTTTCGTTATCAGATAATCGATGTTAAAAAAATGCCACTCGATCGCGTTACCAAGATCTGTTTCTGTGGCGATCACGACGATCTTACGCGCTTGCAGATCCAGCTACACGAAGCTTTAGGCGAGCGTGCACATTTGTGTTTTTCCGCGACTGATTGCCTGGAAGTGCTGCCGGTGGGGTGTAATAAAGGCGCGGCATTGACGGTACTGACCCAACATTTAGGTTTTTCGCTGCGTGACTGTATGGCCTTTGGTGATGCGATGAATGATCGCGAAATGTTAGGCCGCGTCGGTAAGGGCTTCATTATGGGTAATGCGATGCCGCAATTGCGCGCGGAACTCCCTCATTTACCGGTGATTGGACACTGCCGTAATCAGGCTGTCTCTCACTTTTTGACGCACTGGCTGGATAATCCACATCTACCTTATTCCCCCGAATAACGAGATCCCTTCCAGCACCGGGCAACTGCCCGGTTTTTTTTGCCTCGAATTTGTCATTTTGTGCATTCTCTGTGAAATCGCACGGAATAAATTGTCGCTATTTGGCCTTTAAAATAGAATCAAAAGAGAAAATAATTCTCTGTGGATTGGCTATGTTAGATAAAATTGACCGTAAGTTGCTGGCCTTATTACAGCAGGATTGCACCCTTTCTTTGCAGGCACTGGCAGAAGCCGTTAATCTGACAACCACGCCTTGCTGGAAGCGTCTGAAACGGTTGGAAGATGACGGTATTCTTATCGGCAAAGTCGCGTTGCTGGATCCGGAAAAAATTGGCCTGGGTCTGACTGCTTTTGTGCTGATTAAAACGCAACATCACAGCAGTGAATGGTACTGTCGCTTTGTTACGGTCGTCACGGAAATGCCGGAAGTTCTCGGTTTTTGGCGCATGGCCGGTGAATACGATTATCTGATGCGGGTCCAGGTTGCTGATATGAAGCGCTACGATGAGTTTTATAAGCGTCTGGTTAACAGTGTGCCGGGGCTTTCGGACGTCACTTCCAGCTTCGCGATGGAACAGATTAAGTACACCACTTCGTTGCCTATCGAATAATTATCCAGGATCAGGTCAGGACATAACGCGTGCGATTATTTGCTCAACTAAGCTGGTATTTCCGCCGGGAATGGCGTCGCTATCTCGGGGCTGTCGCCTTGCTTGTCATTATTGCGATGCTGCAACTGATCCCGCCAAAAGTCGTTGGTATTGTTGTCGATGGCGTGACAGAAAAACACTTTACTACCGGGCAGATCCTGATGTGGATCGCCACCATGGTGCTGATTGCCGTCGTGGTTTATCTCCTGCGCTACGTCTGGCGCGTACTGCTGTTCGGCGCGTCTTATCAACTGGCTGTTGAACTACGTGAAGATTATTACCGCCAGCTAAGCCGCCAGCATCTAGAGTTTTATCTGCGTCATCGTACGGGCGACCTTATGGCCCGTGCGACAAATGACGTCGATCGTGTGGTATTTGCTGCCGGTGAAGGAGTGCTAACGCTGGTGGATTCGTTGGTGATGGGTTGCGCAGTGTTGATAATGATGTCAACGCAGATTAGCTGGCAGTTAACTTTAATTGCGCTGTTGCCGATGCCAGTGATGGCAATCATGATTAAACGTAATGGCGACGCGTTGCATGAACGCTTTAAGCTGGCGCAGGCCGCCTTTTCGAGCCTTAACGATCGTACCCAGGAGAGTCTGACCAGTATTCGCATGATTAAATCCTTTGGTCTGGAGGATCGCCAGTCTGCACTGTTCGCAGCAGATGCCGAAGACACCGGCAAGAAAAACATGCGAGTAGCGCGCATTGATGCTCGTTTCGACCCGACCATTTATATCGCCATTGGCATGGCGAATTTACTGGCGATTGGTGGTGGTAGTTGGATGGTTGTGCAGGGCAGCTTAACGTTGGGCCAGCTCACCAGTTTTATGATGTACCTTGGTTTGATGATTTGGCCGATGCTGGCGCTGGCGTGGATGTTTAATATTGTGGAGCGCGGTAGCGCGGCGTATAGCCGAATTCGAACCATGCTGGCCGAAGCGCCAGTCGTTATTGATGGTAGTGATAAGGTGCCAGAAGGTCGTGGTGAACTGGATGTGAATATTCGTCAGTTTACGTATCCTCAAACTCATCATCCTGCGCTGGAAAACGTCAATTTCGCCCTGAAACCCGGTCAGATGCTGGGTATTTGCGGGCCGACCGGTTCCGGCAAAAGTACCCTGTTGTCGCTCATTCAGCGTCATTTCGACGTCAGCGAGGGTGATATCCGTTTTCATGATATTCCTTTGACGCAGTTGCAGCTCGATAGCTGGCGTAGCCGCCTGGCGGTAGTTAGCCAGACACCGTTCCTTTTTTCTGACACGGTTGCTAATAACATCGCGCTGGGTTGTCCAAATGCCACCCAGCAAGAGATTGAACACGTCGCGCGTTTAGCCAGCGTGCATGAAGATATTCTTCGTCTGCCGCAAGGTTACGATACGGAAGTGGGCGAGCGTGGCGTAATGCTTTCCGGTGGACAAAAACAGCGAATCTCCATTGCCAGGGCATTGCTGGTGAATGCGGAAATCCTCATTCTTGACGATGCGCTATCGGCGGTAGATGGTCGCACGGAACACCAGATTCTACATAACCTGCGCCAGTGGGGGCAGGGGAGAACGGTGATTATCAGCGCCCATCGCCTTTCTGCCCTGACCGAAGCGAGCGAAATTATTGTGATGCAGCATGGGCATATTGCCCAGCGTGGCGATCATGATGTGCTGGCGCAGCAAAGCGGCTGGTATCGGGATATGTATCGTTATCAACAACTGGAGGCGGCGCTCAACGATGCTCCGGAAAATCACGAGGAGGCTGTTGATGCGTAGTTTTAGCCAACTCTGGCCGACTCTGAAGCGCCTGTTAGCTTACGGTTCGCCGTGGCGTAAACCGCTGGGTATTGCCGTGTTGATGATGTGGGTGGCCGCGGCGGCAGAAGTGAGCTGCCCGCTGCTCGTCAGTTACTTTATCGACAATATGGTGGCGAAAAATAATCTGCCGCTGAAAATGGTTGTCGGGCTGGCGGCGGCATATGTCGGGCTGCAACTGTTTGCCGCCGGGCTGCATTACGCGCAGTCGCTGTTGTTCAACCGGGCGGCAGTAGGCGTGGTACAACAGTTACGTACCGATGTGATGGACGCCGCACTGCGCCAACCGTTGAGTGAGTTTGATACTCAGCCGGTCGGGCAGGTCATTTCCCGCGTTACTAATGATACTGAAGTGATCCGCGATCTCTACGTTACCGTGGTCGCGACCGTTTTACGTAGTGCCGCTCTGATAGGGGCGATGCTGGTAGCGATGTTCAGTCTCGACTGGCGAATGGCGCTGGTAGCGATAATGATATTCCCTGTCGTGCTGGTGGTGATGGTGATATATCAGCGTTACAGTACGCCGATTGTCCGCCGTGTACGCGCCTATCTGGCGGATATCAACGACGGCTTTAACGAAGTTATTAACGGCATGAGCGTTATCCAGCAATTCCGCCAGCAGGCGCGATTTGGCGAACGTATGGGCGAAGCCAGCCGTTCACACTATATGGCGCGAATGCAAACGCTACGGCTGGACGGCTTTTTACTGCGGCCACTGCTTAGTCTGTTTTCATCGCTCATTCTTTGTGGCTTGCTGATGCTGTTTGGCTTCTCCGCCAGCGGCACTATTGAAGTGGGCGTGTTGTATGCGTTTATCAGCTATCTTGGGCGACTTAACGAACCCTTAATCGAACTGACCACGCAACAGGCGATGCTGCAACAGGCTGTTGTTGCTGGTGAGCGCGTGTTTGAGCTGATGGACGGACCGCGCCAGCAATATGGCAATGATGATCGCCCGTTACAGAGCGGCACCATCGAAGTCGATAACGTGTCATTTGCTTATCGCGATAACAATCTGGTGCTAAAGAACATTAATCTCTTTGTGCCTTCGCGCAATTTTGTGGCGCTGGTCGGGCATACCGGCAGTGGCAAAAGCACCCTCGCCAGTTTATTGATGGGCTATTACCCGCTAACGGAAGGTGAGATTCGCCTTGATGGTCGTCCGTTAAGTTCGCTCAGTCATAGCGCGCTGCGTCAGGGCGTGGCAATGGTGCAGCAAGATCCGGTGGTGCTGGCGGATACCTTCCTTGCCAACGTGACGCTGGGGCGTGATATTTCCGAAGAGCGCGTCTGGCAGGCCCTGGAAACGGTACAGCTGGCGGAACTTGCGCGTAGCATGAGCGACGGTATTTATACGCCGCTTGGCGAGCAGGGGAATAATCTCTCGGTCGGGCAAAAGCAATTACTGGCCCTCGCACGCGTGCTGGTGGAAACACCGCAAATATTGATCCTTGACGAAGCCACCGCCAGTATTGATTCCGGTACTGAACAGGCAATTCAACACGCACTGGCGGCGGTGCGTGAACACACTACGCTTGTGGTGATTGCTCACCGCTTATCGACCATTGTCGATGCAGACTCTATTCTGGTGCTTCATCGTGGGCAGGCAGTGGAGCAGGGGACTCACCAGCAACTGCTGGCCGCCCAGGGTCGCTACTGGCAGATGTATCAACTGCAACTTGCGGGTGAAGAGCTGGCTGCCAGCGTGCGTGAAGAGGAATCCCTGAGCGCCTGATTCGCGCAAAATTTCATCGTTGGTGCAAAAATGTAACGCACTGTGCACTGTTATAGTGCGTGATATAGCATACAAACAGACTCATTACGCTTTTCCCCCTCTCCCTTTCAGGGAGAGGGCCGGGGTGAGGGTAATCGTTCACCTCGGTGTAAATCTGTTCCCCTCACCCTAACCCTCTCCCCAAAGGGGCGAGGGGACTGCCCGAGCACACTTTGAACGTCGTCATCATCTCTGCATCACCCTTCGTTTTTCATTTCTGGCACACCGCTTGCAATACCTTCTTCGTGTAGCAGAACCATTACCGAATTCTGACCGGAGGGGATCTATGAAGCTGGTGACCGTGATAATCAAACCATTCAAGCTGGAAGACGTTCGTGAAGCGTTATCTTCCATTGGTATTCAGGGCCTGACCGTCACCGAAGTGAAAGGTTTCGGGCGTCAGAAAGGGCATGCCGAGCTGTACCGGGGCGCGGAATACAGCGTCAATTTCCTGCCAAAAGTAAAAATTGATGTGGCGATTGCTGATGACCAACTCGATGAAGTGATCGATATCGTCAGTAAGGCGGCTTACACCGGAAAAATTGGCGACGGCAAAATCTTCGTCGCTGAATTGCAACGCGTCATTCGTATTCGTACCGGCGAAGCCGACGAAGCGGCGCTGTAATCTCTGGCACACAGCAACAGGAACGAAAAATGAAGATAGCGACGATAAAAACTGGGCTTGCTTCACTGGCGATGCTGCCGGGACTGGTAATGGCTGCACCTGCGGTAGCCGATAAAGCCGACAATGCGTTTATGATGATTTGTACTGCGCTGGTGCTGTTTATGACTGTTCCGGGGATTGCCCTGTTTTACGGTGGGTTGATTCGCGGCAAAAACGTGCTGTCAATGCTGACGCAGGTGACCGTAACCTTTGCGCTGGTCTGTATTCTCTGGGTGGTTTACGGCTACTCGCTGGCGTTTGGCGAGGGCAACAACTTCTTCGGTAACATTAACTGGTTGATGCTGAAAAACATCGAACTGACCGCAGTCATGGGCAGCATTTATCAGTACATCCACGTGGCGTTTCAGGGATCGTTTGCCTGCATTACTGTGGGCTTGATCGTCGGGGCGCTGGCGGAACGAATCCGCTTCTCAGCTGTGTTGATTTTCGTGGTGGTATGGCTGACGCTCTCCTACATTCCGATTGCGCATATGGTGTGGGGCGGCGGTTTGCTGGCTTCTCACGGTGCGCTGGATTTCGCGGGTGGCACGGTGGTGCACATTAACGCCGCAATCGCCGGTCTGGTGGGCGCGTATCTGATAGGCAAACGCGTGGGCTTCGGCAAAGAGGCATTTAAACCGCACAATCTGCCGATGGTCTTTACCGGGACTGCCATTCTCTATATCGGTTGGTTTGGCTTTAACGCTGGGTCAGCGGGCACGGCGAATGAAATCGCGGCGCTGGCATTTGTGAATACTGTGGTCGCAACGGCGGCGGCAATTCTTGGCTGGATCTTCGGTGAATGGGCGCTGCGTGGTAAGCCTTCACTGCTGGGAGCGTGTTCTGGCGCGATTGCCGGTCTGGTCGGCGTGACGCCAGCGTGTGGCTACATTGGTGTTGGCGGCGCGTTGATTATCGGCGTGGTAGCTGGTCTGGCGGGCTTGTGGGGCGTTACCATGCTCAAACGCTTGCTGCGGGTGGATGATCCCTGCGATGTCTTCGGTGTACACGGCGTTTGTGGCATTGTCGGCTGTATCATGACCGGGATTTTTGCCGCCAGTTCGCTGGGCGGCGTGGGCTTCGCTGAAGGTGTGACGATGGGCCATCAGTTGCTGGTACAGCTGGAAAGTATCGCCATTACTATCGTCTGGTCTGGTGTTGTGGCATTTATCGGCTACAAACTGGCGGATCTGACAGTTGGTTTGCGTGTGCCAGAAGAGCAGGAGCGCGAAGGGCTGGACGTCAACAGCCATGGCGAGAATGCCTATAACGCGTAACCAGCACTGTAAAAAACAGCCGGACGGTTTTCACCTCCGGCTATTTTTTTAATTGTGATTACGCATTACCCCTTCCTGAACGGTCGAGGCAACCAGCACGCCGTCCTGGGTATAAAACTCACCGCGCACAAAGCCGCGTGCGCTGGACGCCGAGGTGCTCTCCACGCTATACAGCAGCCATTCATTCAAATTAAATGGCCGATGGAACCACATCGAATGGTCGATGGTCGCTATCTGAATTCCTGGTTCGAGAAAACCAATGCCGTGCGGCTGTAAGGCGACCGGGAGGAAGTTAAGATCGGAAGCGTACCCCAGCAGATGTTGATGAACACGCAGATCATCCGGCACGCTACCATGTGCGCGGATCCACACCTGACGATGCGGCGCGGCGACGTGGCCTTTCAGTGGGTTATGAAACTCTACCGGGCGGACTTCCAGCGGACGATCGCAGATGAATTTATCTTTCAGCACTGGCGGCAGCAGGTGCGCCAGCGACTGGGCGATCTGTGTTTCCGAAGGTAAACCATCAGGCGCTGGGGCCGGAGGCATCTCTTTTTGGTGTTCGAATCCAGCTTCTGGCGCCTGGAAAGACGCTGTCATATAAAAAATGGGTTTGCCGTTCTGAATCGCTGCCACACGACGAGCACTGAAACTGTTGCCGTCGCGCAGTGTTTCGACATCATAAATAATCGGCTTCTTGCTATCACCAGGGCGAAGAAAGTAGCTGTGGAATGAATGCACCAGACGCTCTTCGGGTACTGTCTCCTTTGCGGCATACAGGGCCTGACCCACGACCTGACCGCCAAACACCTGGCGTAAACCTAAATCTTCACTCTGGCCGCGAAAGAGTCCTTCCTCAATTTTTTCCAGATTCAACAATGTCAGTAAATTTTTTAAGGCCTGACTCATATTAACTCTCCAGTAACAAAGCTGCCGCAGCAAGCCAAAGTGAGTTGAGTATAACGCAATTTTGTCACTGGTCCGATGGGTGCAATGGTCTGAATTACGGGCTAAATGCAGGCGTAAATACGTGATTTGTGCCACACTTATTAACGTTACGATTTTGTTAACCACTCTTCCGGCGAGGAAAGTTAGCCCGCTGGTGCATTGATAATAAGGAGAAGTAAATGAAACTCGTGCACATGGCCAGTGGTTTAGCGGTTGCGATTGCGTTGGCGGCTTGCGCAGATAAAAGCGCGGATATTCAGACGCCAGCACCGGCTGCAAATACGTCTATTTCAGCAACACAACAACCTGCTATCCAGCAACCGAATGTCTCCGGTACGGTCTGGATCCGTCAGAAAGTCGCACTGCCGCCTGATGCTGTGCTGACCGTGACACTTTCTGACGCGTCGTTAGCCGATGCGCCGTCTAAAGTACTGGCGCAAAAAGCGGTGCGTACCGAAGGTAAACAGTCACCATTCAGCTTTGTTCTGCCATTTAACCCGGCAGACGTTCAGCCGAACGCGCGTATTCTGTTGAGTGCGGCGATTACCGTAAACGACAAATTGGTGTTTATTACCGATACCGTTCAGCCGGTGATCAACCAGGGGGGAACTAAAGCCGACCTGACATTGGTTCCGGTTCAGCAAACCGCCGTGCCTGTCCAGGCCAGTGGTGGCGCAACAACTACCGTACCATCGACTTCACCGACCCAGGTGAATCCATCTTCGGCAGTTCCTGCCCCTACGCAATACTAAGCGTTACTAACCCCTTTCCATCTGGAGAGGGGTTAGTAGTTCCAGCGATAACGCTGCAAGTCGATTTTCCCGCTTCCCGATACCATCACACCTTCTGCCAGCAATGCCTGGCGCTGGCGCTGTAAATCTGGTCCGGTTAATGAGATTGTGCCGTGGCGATTAACCACCCGATGCCAGGGCAAAGTGCTGCCTTCGGGCAGGCGCTTTAACACACCGCCAACCTGGCGTGCGGCACGGGGCGATCCTGCCAGTTTCGCGACATCGCCATAAGTAGTGACATACCCTTCGGGAATAGCGGCTACGATTTGCCACACGCGTTGGGGAAATGAATCTTCTTTTTCCATCTTTTCTTCCTGAGATAATTTTTCAGCATAATCTGGAAAAACGCCCGAGTGAAGCCGCATTGCGCAAGAAACCAGCATCTGGTACGCAATGGGTTGCAATTAGCAGGGGCAGCAGTGATAATGCGCCTGCGCGTTGGTTCTCAACGCTCTCAATGGGGGCTCTGTTGGTTCTCCCGCAACGCTACTCTGTTTACCAGGTCAGGTCCGGAAGGAAGCAGCCAAGGCAGATGACGCGTGTGCCGGGATGTAGCTGGCAGGGCCCCCACCCATTTCTGCCTCCCACCGTTTCGTCAAAAAATTCCAATGTGGCTAAACTTTAACCACGACTGATGCCGCAAGAATTTTCTGGCTGCGCAGTACGCTTCGGAGGTATGTCTGATGAAGTATGTTGATGGTTTTGTGGTTGCTGTTCCTGCCGACAAAAAGGATGCCTATCGGGAAATGGCCGCAAAGGCCGCGCCGCTGTTTAAAGAGTTTGGCGCCCTGCGCATTGTTGAATGCTGGGCCAGCGATGTACCGAATGGCAAAGTGACCGATTTTCGCATGGCGGTCAAAGCGGAAGAGAATGAGGAAGTGGTTTTTAGCTGGATTGAATACCCTTCAAAAGAGGTCCGCGACGCTGCCAATCAGAAGATGATGTCGGACCCACGGATGAAAGAGTTTGGTGAGTCCATGCCGTTTGATGGTAAACGAATGATTTACGGTGGGTTCGAGTCAATCATTGACGAGTAACGTGACGGGCTGTGCGGCGTGCCGCCAGCCCCAAAATTCACAGATGGCGTTCTGCCCAGCGTATAAACTCCTCTTTCGGTAATGCTTTGCTGTACAACCACCCCTGGCCGTAATGCACGCCATGCTGGCGTAGCCACTCTTCCTGTTTGCTGGTTTCAATCCCTTCCGCCACCATTTTAAGTTTTAGCGTTTTGGCCATTTCGATGATATGCGGTGTGACATTTTTATATTCCAGCGCATCAACGAAGGATTTATCGATTTTCAGAATATCGACGTCCAGATCCTGCAAATAGCTTAAGCTCGAATAACAGGTACCAAAATCATCAAGATAAATTTCATGACCAACCTGTCGATATCGGGAAATTACCGGGGCGCTGATTTTGGGATCGGCAAACTCGCGTTCAGTCAGTTCAAGGGCGATCTGTCTGGGGTTGACCTGGTAGTGATTGATCATTTCACGCAGCAATTGCGGGATTTTTTCCGAGGTGAGCACGGTGGATTCAAAATTGATCGAAATATGCTGCTGCGGATGCTGACGCAGCCAGTCACCCATATCTTCAAAGACCGTTTTGATAATAAGCAGAGTCAGAGATTCTGACAGGCCAGTTTGTTGCGCCAGCGGGATAAAACTATCCGGTGACAACCAGCTACCGTCTGTCTGCGGCCAGCGCGCCAGCGCTTCAGCTCCGACAATCTTACCATTCGATAAGGAGATAATAGGCTGATAGTGCACGCAAATATCGCGGTTTTCGATAGCATCCTGCAGGCGATGATGCGGTGACTGGATACGGCGTAAAATCCGCAGGACGAACATTGCTGCCAGTAGGCCAATTAACAATCCGACAGGCAACCAGATAATGACCTGCCGATACCAACCTTTTTGTAACGTTTTTGTCGAAGCCCAGGTGATGATGGAAATGTTCATCTCAGGGAGAGGCTGGATATTGTAAATGATTCCATTCTTTTCGATGTGTTCACCCGGTGTTTTTTGTAGCTGGGTAATAATTCCCTGGGCTATTTCGTCACTGCTGGTAATGATAATGTTATGCGCGTTGCCAATAATCGCGGCATCAATTTGCCACGAGCTATAAGGAATCACATCTATAAATGAGGCGGGGTCAATCATCACTATGTAATGTGCAGTTCCCATAGCGACCATGTAGCGGGTAATACCTAAATCGTTGTGTGAGGTTAACCATACCCGATAACCATCGTTCGATATTTTACCTGGCTCGGGGAAGGTATCTGGTGGACTTTCATGTTCCAGAGAAGAGCACTGAGGAACGTTGTTATCGACATAGACCACTTCCTGAATATAGCGATAACTATAAGACACCCGGCGCATTTCCATTAGATGAGCCTCGCTACAGGCTGCGCCTTGCCATTTTTCCAGTTTTTGTAGTGCATCTTTCCCTTGCGACGCCACTTTGTTGGCACGAATAGCGACGCGGGATGAGTAGGTATGCAGCTCTTCAATAAATGACGTTTCTACTTGTTGATGAGCCAGCCAGATGCTTAAGCCCACAGGCAGAAGAACGGAAAGGATCAGTACTCCTGAAATTAGGCTGACCAGATGTCGTGTTCTCACCAGCATGTCCTTATTTACGCAGTGTAGGGAAAGTATATCCGATAGCGAATAAGGGCATGCAAAAGATAAGTGATGCGAGGGAGTTTGGTGAAATGAGTTGTGGCAACGATTGTTGGCAATTCACCAGGCGCGGATGTTTACGCCTGGTGAGGGCGATACAACTTATGTTGTCGCTTCGGTGCGGGCGAGAGTGAAAATATCGTAAAAGGACAACTCACCTTTACGAGCGATCATTTTCTGCAGCTGTTCTTTGTGGATGTTCGCGACACGCGGCGAGTTCAGAATAGCGTCGACCAATGCAGTTGGAACAAAGCGTGTATTGTACCATTCGCCGTTGTAGCAAACCCGGAAGTCCAGAACGTCGATATCTTCATAATGGTAACGCGGATAAACGTCAAAAAAGAAGAAACCGTTAAGAAGGATGAACAATACCACCAGGAGCCAGACTGAACCAACCAGCGTTTCAGACTGTAACATCACCGCCAGAGTGGCAAAAAAAGCGACATACATGCCGATAAACAGCCCTGGATGTTTACGGATAAAACTGATACTAAAGCGAGGTTTGTTATCGCGTTTTTCGTGCGCATTCAGTGCATCAATTGTTTCGGTCAGCAGGCGTTGTATTTCAGTCATCTTTTGCCTTTGTGGTATCTGCAACTTTTCAGGGAACACCCTATTTTAACGTGGGAATCATATGATGAAAGTAACAGATTAACCACAATTTTGCATAACAGTTGCAACTATGGTTACAGTTTTTTAATGACAGTGGCCGGGTTACCGCCCACGACAACGTTAGCCGGAACATCTTTTGTGACGACGGCACCAGAGGCCACCACGACGTTATCGCCAATAGTTACACCAGGGTTGATGACAGCACGTCCGCCAATCCAGACGTTATTACCGATAGTCACAGGTTTCCCTAGTTCAGCGCCACTATTACGCTCTACCGGGTCGACAGGGTGCGTAGCGGTATAAATGTGAACACCTGGCGCCAACATGCAATTATCACCGATACGAATTGGGCAGACATCGAGCATCACACAATCGAAGTTGGCGTAAAATCCTTTGCCCAAAAAAATGTTATAGCCATAGTCGCAGCGAAAAGAGGGCTCAATATAAGCATCTGCTACCTGACCGAATAAATCGGTGAGAATTTTCTGGCGTAATGTTTGTTCTTCCGGTGCGGAATGATTGTATTGGTGAATAAGCTGACGAGCGCGCAGGCGATCGCGAGATAACTCCTCATCTGCCGAGCGATACAACTCACCAGCAATCATCTTTTCTTTTTCTGTGCTCATTACTGACCTCTTGTTGCTGAAAATGCGGCAACACGGTAATGCGAAAAGCCAGTTAAGAGAACGTTCCCGTTTCCCGAGTGTGATGAAGGTCACATGCAATATACTTTCATTGCGAATAATATAATAATGTTAATAAACAGCCGGTTACATCTCCGAATGTCTACTATTTAATTACCGAATAAATTTCCATACAGAGGAGGGGATCTTGTCGTACAGTTTATTCATGGTCAATTCTGCGAGGCGGTGATCTGCGGCTGAGTAAAATACCGCCAGTTCATTATCTGATAATTCGTATTTATTTTTCTCGATAACACGCTCAAGCGTGTCAATTGTCTGGCAACGACGCAGACGCATCAAATAATCGGTTTTCGTTAAAGGTTTATCGGACATACTTCTACCCATGGTTGTAATAATTCTAACAAGATAAACTCGCAGGATTCTCTTTAGTGGCATTCACAAAACAACGGAACAGTCGGTTTCCTGACTTCCGCCATTTTTGGAGATCCTGCATATTAATACCATAACTACTGAACAACATAAAGGTGTCGTCCAGATATTCATCTATCTGCTCAATGAGCTTATTGTCTTCATTATACTTAATTTTGTAATTAAGTGCGAAGGTTGCTATATGCTCAATGAGTTCATTAAGCTGCAGATTGATGGCCGAGGTAGGGTCGTTAACCCAACCATGGTTACTTTCTTCAAGGTTTGCAAGACAGTCATGATACAAGGTTTCGCAGAGAAATTTAAGCTGCGCGATATCATGTCTTTTTGGTGAGTATTCATCCATAACGCGTCCCCCTTCTTAGCGGTTGAACTAACGGACACCTTTTGGGATGGAAAACTTACAGACCTGGCCTTGCCCTCTCACTTGTTAGATTAACTATAAGCTACTCTTTGGCGGTTTTCATCGTATTATTACGAAAAATTACAATTAGGAGTAGAGGGAAAAGCCTCTCTTCTTCATTCCAGCGCCGACGACGTAATGGCTAAAGCACTTTGCCTGATGCTATTCATAACATAACGTAATAAGGATGTTTGAGAGTGATAAAGTGGCCTGACGATTTGTAACACTAATACCCAGGATTGCTCTGATTATGATGTAATTGACATGAGAAAATAAAGAATTGCCGCAAATAATTAAGAATAGCCTCTAGATGCCCATGGGTTATTAAATCCATCGGTACAACTTAATATAAATTAACTAACAATAAGTATTTTTTATGAATTTTATGCGGTGTTAAAACTAGCTTACGTTTGAAATCATTAACTATAAACAGTTCGACATTAAGATTACGCGTATAAAAAAGGCCGCTTGCGCGGCCTTAGTGATTACGAAGTTAATCAGTGATGATCGACTGTATGGCTATGTTCGATATCTTCATTTTTGCGGCTAAAGCGGCGGCGAACCACCACGAAGAACACCGGAACGAAGAAGATTGCCAGTACTGTTGCGGTCACCATCCCACCCATTACGCCAGTACCTACCGCATTTTGTGCGCCAGAACCAGCACCGGTGCTGATAACCAACGGCATAACGCCAAGGATAAATGCCAGTGAAGTCATCAGAATTGGGCGTAAACGCATCCGCACCGCATCCAGAGTTGCTTCAATCAGACCTTTCCCTTCTTTATCCATCAAGTCTTTGGCGAATTCGACGATAAGTATCGCGTTCTTCGCCGACAACCCAATGGTTGTGAGCAGGCCCACCTGGAAGTAAACGTCGTTGGTCAGGCCGCGGAAGGTGGCTGCCAGCAACGCACCGATAACCCCCAGCGGAACGACCAGCATAACGGAGAATGGAATTGACCAGCTCTCGTACAATGCCGCCAGACACAGGAACACGACAATCAACGAAATCGCGTACAGCGACGGCGCCTGGTTGCCGGAGAGACGTTCCTGATAGGACATACCCGTCCAGTCGTAGCCAACACCGGTAGGCAGTTTGCTCGCCAGTTGTTCCATCAGCGCCATTGCTTCACCGGTACTCTTCCCTGGTGCCGCCTGGCCTAAGATTTCCATAGATGGCAGGCCGTTGTAACGTTCCAGACGCGGCGAACCGTACTCCCAACGAGAAGAGGAGAATGCCGAGAATGGCACCATCTGACCATCAGCAGCACGCACATACCAGTTGCCGATATCTTCCGGCAGCATGCGGTATTTAGCTTCTGACATGACGTAAACTTTCTTCACACGACCGCGGTCGATAAAGTCGTTCACGTAGCTGCCACCCCATGCAGCACCCAGAGTGGTGTTAATGTCGTTGATAGAAACACCCAGCGCCTGAGCTTTTTCCTGGTCGATATCAATCTTAAACTGCGGGGTATCTTCCAGACCGTTTGGACGCACACTGGTCAGCAATTCAGGATGCTTCGCTGCTTCTGCAAGCAGTTGGTTACGTGCCTGAGTCAGTTTTTCGTGACCGAGGCCTGCCTGGTCAATCAGCTCAAAGTCGAAGCCGGTTGCCGTACCCAATTCCACAATCGCAGGCAGGTTAAAGGCGAAGACCATCGCATCTTTAATTTGCGAGAAGGCGCGCGTCGCACGCATGGTAATCGCTTCAACTTTGTTTTCATCACCTGGACGATCAGCCCAGTCCTTCAACGAAACGAACGCAATACCGGTGTTCTGACCACGTCCCGCAAAGCCGAAGCCGTTAACGGCGAATACCGACTCAACGTTGTTCTTCTCTTTGGTCAGATAGTAATCCGTCACCTCATTGAGCACTTTCTGCGTACGTTCCTGCGTCGCACCCGCTGGCAGTTGGACCATGGTCATAAATACACCCTGGTCTTCATCTGGCAAGAAGGAGCTTGGCAGACGTACAAACAGATAAGCCATGCCGACCACAATGATCAGATACAGCACCAGATAACGCCCCGTACTGCGCAGAATACCGCCTACGCTGTCGGTGTAGTGGTGCGTGCTCTTCTCGAACATGCGGTTAAACCAGCCGAAGAAGCCTTTTTTGCCTTCGCCATGATCGCCTTTAGCGATAGGTTTCAGCATAGTGGCACAAAGTGCCGGAGTCAGGATCAACGCCACCAGTACCGACAGCGCCATTGCTGAAACAATGGTAATGGAGAACTGACGATAGATTGCACCAGTAGAGCCGCCGAAGAAGGCCATCGGTACGAATACCGCCGACAACACCATCGCGATACCGACCAGAGCGCCCTGAATCTGCCCCATCGACTTACGGGTGGCTTCTTTTGGCGGCAAACCTTCTTCCGCCATCACACGCTCAACGTTTTCTACCACAACGATAGCGTCATCCACCAACAGGCCGATGGCGAGCACCATCCCGAACATTGTTAGCGTGTTTATCGAGAAGCCAAAGGCGGCAAGGACGGCAAAGGTCCCCAGCAATACCACCGGTACGGCAATGGTCGGAATCAACGTCGCGCGGAAGTTCTGCAGGAACAGATACATTACCAGGAACACGAGGATGATCGCTTCGACCAGAGTTTTAACCACTTCGTGAATAGAGATTTTCACGAACGGTGTGGTGTCGTACGGGTAAACAATTTTCAGACCCGACGGGAAGAACGGTTCCATCTTCGCCAGTTCAGCACGGATTGCCGCAGCGGTATCCAGCGCGTTCGCGCCGGTTGCCAGCTTGATCCCCAGACCAGAAGCCGGTTGTCCGTTAAATTCCGCGATGATGTCGTAGTTCTCGCCACCCAGTTCAATTTTCGCCACATCACGCAGCAGCACGCGGGAACCATCCTGATTCACTTTCAGCAGAATTTTGCCGAATTCTTCAGTAGAGGTCAGACGCGTCTGAGCAATAATAGAGGCGTTAAGCTGCTGGCCTTTCACCGGCGGTGTACCGCCGAGCTGACCGGCTGCAACCTGGGCGTTCTGCGCTTTGATAGCGGTAATGACATCAACCGGCGTAAGCTGGTATTTGTTCAACTCATTCGGGTTCATCCAGATACGCATCGCGTACTGTGAACCGAACAGCTGAACGTCACCAACGCCCGACGTACGGCTAATGGCGTCTTTCATATTCGCCGCCACGTAGTCGGAGATATCTTCCTGCGTCATGGTGCCGTCAGTGTTGATAACGCCGACAACCATCAGGAAGCTGCTGGAAGATTTCTCAACGCTCACCCCTTGCTGCTGAACTTCTTGCGGCAGCAACGGCATCGCCAGCTGCAGTTTGTTCTGCACCTGAACCTGCGCGATATCCGCATCAGTACCAGACTCAAAGGTCAGGGTGATCTGCACGGTACCCGTGGAGTCACTGTTAGAGGACATATACATCAGGTTATCGATACCGTTCATATTCTGTTCGATAACCTGTGTCACTGTGTCCTGCACTGTTTTCGCATCAGCGCCGGGGTAGGAGGCGGAGATCGTGACCGCCGGCGGTGCAATAGTAGGATATTGCGCCACCGGCAGTTTGAGGATCGCCAACCCCCCTGCCAACATGATGATGATGGCGATCACCCACGCAAAAATCGGGCGATCGATAAAGAAATTAGGCATGTCTTAACGGCTCCTGTTTAAGTTAAGACTTGGACTGTTCAGGCTGAGCACCGCTTGCGGCTTGCTGGTTATTATCAGCGGTAACTTCTTGTGCTTTTACCTGGACACCAGGACGCACTTTCTGCAGCCCACTTATTACTACGCGATCGCCTGCTTTCAGACCTTCTGTCACCAGCCACTTATCGCCAATAGCCTGGCTTGCAACGATCGGACGGGTTTCCACTTTGTCATCCGCGCCAACTACCAGTACGGTGGCATCGCCACGCGGCGTACGGGTTACGCCCTGTTGCGGGACTAAAATAGCGTTTGGATTAAGCCCTTCTTCCAGACGTGCGCGCACGAACATACCCGGCAGCAGAGTGTGATCCGGGTTCGGGAAGATAGCGCGTAGGGTGATAGACCCAGTGGTCTGATCAACGGTAACGTCAGAGAATTCCAGCGTACCGTCCTGCGGGAACTTAATGCCGTCACTGGTGATCAGCGACACTTTGGCTTTGCCGTTCTCTTGTTTCAGCGTGCCATTCGCCAGTTCCTGTTTCAGGCGCAGGAAGTCGTTGCTGGACTGGGTCACATCAACGTAGATCGGATCAAGTTGCTGCACGGTTGCCAGCGCAGTCGCCTGACCGTTTTGCACCAATGCGCCTTCCGTCACGTTCGATTTACCAATACGGCCAGTAATCGGAGAGGTGACTTTGGTGTAAGCCAGATTGATCCGCGCGGTTTCAACAGCCGCTTTCGCCGCAGTGACCGCAGCATTTGCCTGTTGCGCATCAGCCAGCGCCTGATCGTACTCTTGCTTACTGATGTACTGAGTACCCAGCAGCTTCTGGTAACGATTAACAGTTAGTTGCGCGATATTGGCTGCAGCCTGCGCTTTCGCCAGATCGCCTTTTGCACTGTCGTACGCCGCCTGGTAGGTAGCAGGATCAATCTGATAAAGAGAGACACCTGCTTCGATGTCGCTACCTTCTTTGAAATTACGCTTCAGGATAATCCCGCTAACTTGAGGACGAACTTCTGCGATCCGGAAAGCACTGGTGCGGCCCGGAAGCTCGGTTGTGATCTGCAGAGGTTCAGTTTTGACTGTTACTACCCCAACGGCGGGCATCTGCTGGCCACCTTGTTGGGCCTGTTTGTCGTCACATCCTGTAAGCGCTAAGCTGCCTGAGAGCATCAGAACGATCGCCAGAGGCGTAAACCCTCTGTTTTTGTTCATATGTAAACCTCGAGTGTCCGATTTCAAATTGGTCAATGGTCAAAAGTCGATAAACCCATTGCTGCGTTTATATTATCGTCGTGCTATGGTACATACATTCATAAATGTATGTAAATCTAACGCCTGTAAATTCACTAACATATGGCACGAAAAACCAAACAAGAAGCGCAAGAAACGCGTCAACACATCCTCGATGTGGCGCTACGTCTTTTCTCACAGCAGGGGGTATCATCCACCTCACTGGGAGAGATTGCAAAAGCGGCAGGCGTTACGCGCGGTGCAATCTACTGGCATTTTAAAGACAAGTCGGATTTATTCAGTGAGATCTGGGAGCTGTCAGAGTCCAATATTGGTGAACTAGAGCTTGAGTATCAGGCAAAATTCCCTGACGATCCACTCTCAGTTTTAAGAGAAATACTAATTCATGTTCTTGAATCGACGGTGACAGAAGAACGGCGTCGATTATTGATGGAGATTATTTTCCACAAATGCGAGTTTGTTGGAGAAATGGCAGTTGTCCAACAGGCACAACGTAATCTCTGCCTGGAAAGTTATGAACGTATTGAGCAAACATTAAGGCATTGTATTGAAAACAAATTATTGCCAGTCGATTTAATGACGCGCCGTGCGGCGATAATTATGCGCGGTTATATTTCCGGTCTGATGGAAAACTGGCTGTTTGCACCGCAATCTTTTGATCTCAAAAAAGAAGCGCGCGATTACGTTGCCATTTTGTTGGAAATGTATCTCCTTTGCCCGACCCTTCGTGCCCCCGCTGCCAACGAAAAATCCTGAATCAGACTCCAGGATTTATCCTGGACATTTTCGCTGTTGCTATTCTGACTCTCTACACCGTGATATTCTAGCCGCCCGACTAGTTCAGGTCGTTCTTCAGGTTCAGAAACCTTCATTCATCATGACTATGTTCCAGTATTACAAACGATCACGGCATTTTGTTTTTTCAGCATTTATTGCTTTTGTTCTTGTCTTGTTATGCCAGAACACGGCGTTTGCGCGGGCGTCATCGAATGGTGATCTACCGACGAAAGCAGACCTGCAGGCACAACTTGACTCACTTAATAAACAAAAAGATCTTTCTGCCCAGGACAAGCTGGTGCAGCAAGATATTACTGACACGTTAGCCACCCTCGAGAAAATCGATCGTGTAAAAGACGAAACGGTGCAATTAAAGCAAAAAGTTGCCGAAGCGCCAGAGAAAATGCGTCAAGCGACCGCAGCGTTAACTGCGCTTAACGATGTGGATAACGACGAAGAAACCCGCAAAACTCTGAGTACGCTATCGTTGCGCCAGTTGGAATTACGCGTCTCCCAGGCGCTGGACGATTTGCAGAATGCACAAAATGATCTGGCTTCTTATAACAGCCAGTTGGTTTCGTTACAGACGCAGCCTGAACGCGTGCAAAATGCGATGTATACCGCCTCGCAGCAATTGCAACAAATTCGCAGCCGCCTGGATGGAACCGAGGTCGGCGAAGCCGCCTTACGTCCCAGCCAGAAAGTGTTAATGCAGGCACAGCAGGCTTTGCTGAATGCCGAGATTGACCAACAGCGTAAAAGCCTGGAAGGGAACACCGTCTTACAGGACACCCTGCAAAAGCAGCGAGATTACGTGACGGCGAACAGTACGCGCCTTGAACATCAGCTACAACTGTTGCAGGAGGCAGTAAACAGTAAACGCCTGACATTAACCGAAAAAACGGCGCAGGAAGCCGTTACCCCGGATGAAGCTGCGCGTATTCAGGCTAATCCGCTGGTGAAGCAGGAGCTGGAAATTAACCAGCAATTAAGCCAGCGTCTGATAACCGCTACCGAAAACGGTAATGTCCTGATGCAGCAAAACATCAAAGTCAAAAACTGGCTGGAGCGGGCGCTGCAATCGGAACGTAACATTAAAGAGCAGATTTCTGTCCTGAAGGGCAGTCTATTACTGTCGCGAATCCTCTATCAGCAACAACAAACGCTGCCCTCGGCAGATGAACTGGAAAATATGACCAACCGCATCGCGGATTTGCGTCTCGAACAGTTTGAAGTCAACCAGCAGCGTGACGCGCTGTTCCAGAGCGATGCGTTCGTCAGCAAGCTGGAAGAAGGTCACGCCAACGAAGTTAACAGCGAAGTTCACGATGCGTTATTGCAAGTGGTTGATATGCGTCGCGAACTGTTGGATCAGCTTAACAAACAGTTAGGTAACCAACTGATGATGGCCATTAACCTGCAAATTAACCAGCAGCAGTTAATGAGCGTATCGAAGAACCTGAAATCCATCCTGACTCAGCAAATCTTTTGGGTGAACAGTAACCGTCCGATGGACTGGGACTGGATTAAAGCGTTCCCGCAAACGCTGAAAGATGAGTTTAAATCAATGAAAATTACGGTGAACTGGGAAAAAGCCTGGCCCGCCGTATTTATCGCTTTCCTTGCCGGTTTGCCGTTGCTGTTGATTGCCGGGCTGATTCACTGGCGTTTAGGCTGGCTGAAAGCATATCAACAAAAACTGGCATCGGCGGTAGGTTCCCTGCGTAACGATAGCCAGCTCAATACGCCAAAAGCGATTCTTATTGACCTGATCCGCGCACTGCCAGTGTGCCTGATTATTCTCGCTGTCGGCCTGATTCTGCTGACGATGCAGCTCAACATCAGTGAATTATTGTGGTCGTTCAGCAAAAAACTGGCGATTTTCTGGCTGGTGTTTGGCCTGTGCTGGAAAGTGCTGGAGAAAAACGGTGTTGCTGTGCGTCACTTTGGTATGCCGGAACAGCAAACCAGCCACTGGCGTCGGCAAATTGTCCGCATCAGCCTCGCGTTGCTGCCAATCCATTTCTGGTCTGTGGTGGCAGAACTCTCCCCACTGCATCTGATGGATGACGTATTGGGGCAGGCGATGATTTTCTTAAACCTGTTGGTGATTGCCTTCCTGGTGTGGCCAATGTGCCGCGAAAGCTGGCGTGATAAGGAGTCACACAGCATTCGTCTGGTCACCATTACCGTGTTGTCGATTATTCCAATAGCGCTAATGGTGCTGACTGCTACGGGATATTTTTACACTACGCTGCGTCTGTCTGGCCGCTGGATTGAAACGGTTTATCTGGTGATCATCTGGAACTTGCTCTACCAGACCGTGCTGCGCGGCTTAAGCGTGGCGGCACGTCGTATTGCCTGGCGCCGTGCGCTCGCGCGTCGACAGAATCTGGTTAAAGAGGGCGCAGAAGGCGCCGAGCCGCCGGAAGAACCCACCATCGCGCTGGAGCAGGTTAACCAGCAAACGTTGCGTATTACCATGCTGCTGATGATTGCGCTGTTTGGTGTCATGTTCTGGGCGATTTGGTCCGATTTGATCACCGTGTTCAGCTATCTCGACAGCATCACACTGTGGCATTACAACG
Organism: Escherichia sp. E1V33; assembly: GCF_004211955.1. Classification (GTDB taxonomy): domain Bacteria; phylum Pseudomonadota; class Gammaproteobacteria; order Enterobacterales; family Enterobacteriaceae; genus Escherichia. The sequence continues at coordinate 228,906 of NZ_RHJI01000019.1, read as the reverse complement.
GTACTGAAGCCGGTGCTGCGGTGGTGAAAAACGTCACTATGGGTAGCCTGCTGTTTGCGATTATTGCCTCAATGGTGGCCTGGGCGTTGATTCGCAACCTGCCTGGTTTGCTGGAAGTGCTGGTGCTGTCGCGCCTGAATATGCGCCAGGGAGCATCGTATGCCATCACCACTATCCTTAACTACATCATTATTGCTGTTGGTGCGATGACGGTATTCGGGTCACTTGGCGTCTCGTGGGATAAACTCCAGTGGCTGGCGGCAGCATTATCCGTAGGTCTTGGTTTTGGCTTACAGGAGATCTTCGGTAACTTCGTCTCTGGTTTGATCATCCTGTTCGAACGTCCGGTGCGCATTGGCGATACGGTCACTATCGGTACGTTCTCCGGAACGGTCAGCAAGATCCGTATTCGTGCCACCACTATTACCGACTTCGATCGCAAAGAAGTGATCATTCCGAACAAGGCATTTGTGACCGAGCGTCTGATCAACTGGTCACTGACTGACACCACCACGCGTCTGGTGATCCGTCTGGGCGTGGCCTACGGTTCCGATCTGGAAAAAGTCCGCAGAGTGCTGCTGCAGGCGGCAACCGAGCATCCAAAAGTAATGCACGAACCAATGCCGGAAGTCTTCTTCACGGCGTTTGGCGCCAGCACGTTGGATCACGAACTGCGCTTGTATGTTCGTGAACTACGCGATCGTAGCCGCACCGTCGATGAACTGAACCGCACCATTGATCAGTTATGCCGTGAAAACGACATCAACATTGCCTTTAACCAGCTTGAAGTGCATTTGCACAATGAGAAGGGCGATGAAGTGACGGAAGTGAAACGTGACTACAAAGGTGACGATCCGACGCCTGCGGTAGGGTAATAACGAAAGGGGCGGCATTTAGTTGCCCCGAGATTGCTGACAAAGTGCGCGTTGTTCATGCCGGATGCGGCGTGACCGCCTTATCCGGCCTACGAAACTGCAAGAATTCAATATATTGCAGGAGCGGTGTAGGCCTGATAAGCGTAGCGCATCAGGCAGTTTTGCGTTTGCCAGCAATCTGAGGGAACATTTAGCCGCCCCATTTATTTATCACTTTTCGCCTCATCATCCCGCGTTAATTTCTTTTCATAATCACGCTTTACAATATCCAGCGCACGCAGCACGGTACTGGCAGGGATCTGATTTTCCTCCAGCAGCACAATTAAATCGACGGCCAGTTTGACATCGTCAGGGGCATTTTCCAGTGACATACTTTCTCCATTGTTAGCGGGTTAAACGCGCTAACCTGTTTTCGATTTTTTCCAGCGCATGGCGGCACCGTGCCAGGCGCGCTTCATAGGCTTCTACTTCACGATGCAGCGTTTGCTGTTCCATGAGATCGGTCGCCCGCGCCAGACGGGCTTTACGTTCGGCAACCATCTCACGTAGCCGTCGCTCAAATTCCTGATGCTGAATACGTTTACGCTGCCAGCGGGCAATTTTGGGTGGTGCGCTATCCCACTCGCGTAGCGACCAGGCTGCGGCTTCACGCGCTATAGCCTCCAGTTGCGCCGCCAGATGTTCTGCCAGCCAGGCGACTTGCGGCAGTTGCTGTTGCTCAACTGCATGACGAAGCGCGGACAAATTATCTCCCGCTTCTACCAGGCACGCCTGTAACGTTGTCGCACGGGTCCGAAAAAGATGCCTGTCGAAACGGGCGCTTAACGTGCCGAACTGCGACACCGGGGCGCAATGCTGGCGCAGCGTAGCAAGCTGACTTTCCAGTTTTTCCAGCAGCAGGGCAGTTTTCACGATAAGACCTCAATGAAAATGATAATTGTTATGCTAAAGTAGCCACTCTGTATGCTGACTACACATAATATGCAACGAATCATTTTAATCATCATTGGCTGGCTGGCGGTAGTGTTGGGTACGCTGGGCGTAGTATTACCGGTATTACCAACGACGCCGTTTATCCTGCTGGCCGCCTGGTGCTTTGCCCGTTCATCGCCGCGCTTTCACGCCTGGTTGCTGTACCGCTCATGGTTTGGCAGCTATCTACGTTTCTGGCAGAAACATCATGCGATGCCACGCGGTGCAAAGCCTCGGGCGATATGCATTATTTTACTGACTTTTGCGATTTCACTTTGGTTCGTACATATGACGTGGGTGCGGATTCTGTTATTGGTGATCCTCGGCTGTTTGCTGATTTTTATGTGGCGAATCCCGGTGATTGATGAAAAGCAATAAAAACGACAAAGCACAACAATCGCTGTTGCAATTATCGCCCACAGCCAGTACATTCTGGCGTTTTCGAGCACAGGCGCAGGCGGTCAAAGGTTAAACAACTGTTACTTTTGACTCGTTTAAAACGCGCCGTGAGTACCACCGTAACAAGCAGGCATACACTTATGACCGCGACTGCACAGCAGCTTGAGTATCTCAAAAATAGCATCAAAAGCATTCAGGACTACCCGAAACCCGGCATTCTTTTCCGCGATGTCACCAGCTTACTGGAAGACCCGAAAGCTTACGCTCTCAGCATCGATTTACTGGTTGAGCGTTACAAAAATGCGGGCATTACCAAAGTTGTCGGCACTGAAGCTCGTGGCTTCTTGTTCGGCGCTCCGGTAGCACTGGGTCTGGGCGTTGGTTTTGTGCCGGTACGTAAACCAGGCAAACTGCCGCGCGAAACTATCAACGAATCTTACGAACTGGAATACGGCACCGATAAGCTGGAAATCCACGTTGATGCCATTAAACCTGGCGACAAAGTGCTGGTGGTTGATGATTTGCTGGCAACAGGCGGCACCATTGAAGCGACTGTGAAACTGATCCGTCGCCTGGGTGGTGAAGTCACTGATGCTGCGTTCATCATTAATTTGTTCGATCTTGGCGGCGAACAGCGCCTCGAAAAGCAGGGCATTACCTGTTATAGCCTTGTCCCGTTCCCGGGCCATTAATTTTCGCCAGCCCACGTCATGGGCAGCACAAGATGTACATTCAGCCTCGCCGTTCTGACGGGGCTGTGTTAGCATTACCCCTTCGTGAATCCACCTTCCAGCGTTTCAGAGCCTGCCAATGAGTTATCAGGTCTTAGCCCGAAAATGGCGCCCACAAACCTTTGCTGACGTCGTCGGCCAGGAACATGTGCTGACCGCACTGGCGAACGGCTTGTCGTTAGGGCGTATTCATCATGCTTATCTTTTTTCCGGCACCCGTGGCGTCGGAAAAACCTCTATCGCCCGACTGCTGGCGAAGGGGCTAAACTGCGAAACCGGGATTACCGCGACGCCGTGCGGCGTGTGCGATAACTGTCGTGAAATCGAGCAGGGGCGCTTTGTCGATCTGATTGAGATCGACGCCGCCTCGCGCACCAAAGTTGAAGATACCCGCGACCTGCTGGATAACGTTCAGTACGCTCCGGCGCGTGGTCGTTTCAAAGTTTATCTGATCGACGAAGTGCATATGCTGTCGCGTCACAGCTTTAACGCACTGTTAAAAACCCTTGAAGAGCCGCCAGAGCACGTCAAGTTCCTGCTGGCGACGACCGATCCGCAGAAATTGCCGGTGACGATTTTGTCGCGCTGTTTGCAATTTCATCTCAAGGCGCTGGATGTCGAGCAAATTCGCCACCAGCTTGAGCACATCCTTAACGAAGAACATATCGCTCACGAGCCACGCGCTCTACAACTGCTGGCACGCGCCGCCGAAGGCAGTTTGCGAGACGCGTTAAGTCTGACCGACCAGGCGATTGCCAGCGGCGACGGCCAGGTTTCAACCCAGGCCGTGAGTGCGATGCTTGGCACGCTTGACGACGATCAGGCGCTGTCGCTGGTTGAAGCGATGGTCGAGGCCAACGGCGAGCGTGTAATGGCGCTGATTAATGAAGCCGCTGCCCGTGGTATCGAGTGGGAAGCGTTGCTGGTGGAAATGCTCGGCCTGTTGCATCGTATTGCGATGGTACAACTTTCCCCTGTTGCACTTGGCAACGACATGGCCGCCATCGAGCTGCGGATGCGTGAACTGGCGCGAACCGTACCGCCGACGGATATTCAGCTTTACTATCAGACGCTGTTGATTGGTCGTAAAGAACTGCCGTATGCACCGGATCGCCGCATGGGCGTTGAGATGACGCTGCTGCGCGCGCTGGCATTCCATCCGCGCATGCCGCTGCCTGAACCGGAAGCACCGCGTCAGTCCTTTGCACCCGTCGCGCCAACGGCAGTAATGACACCCACGCAGGTGCCGCCGCAACCACAACCTGCACCGCAGCAGGCACCGACTGTACCGCTCTCAGAAACCACCAGCCAGGTGCTGGCGGCGCGCCAGCAACTGCAGCGTGCTCAGGGAGCAACCAAAGCAAAAAAGAGTGAACCGGCAGCCGCTACCCGCGCGCGGCCGGTGAATAACGCTGCGCTGGAAAGACTGGCTTCGGTCACCGATCGCGTTCAGTCGCGTCCGGTGCCATCGGCGCTGGAAAAAGCGCCAGCCAAAAAAGAAGCGTATCGCTGGAAAGCGACTACCCCAGTGATGCAGCAGAAAGAAGTGGTCGCCACGCCGAAGGCGCTGAAAAAGGCGCTGGAACATGAAAAAACGCCGGAACTGGCGGCGAAGCTGGCGGCAGAAGCCATTGAGCGCGACCCGTGGGCAGCACAGGTGAGCCAACTTTCGCTACCAAAACTGGTCGAACAGGTGGCGTTAAATGCCTGGAAAGAGGAGAGCGACGACGCGGTATGTCTGCATTTGCGCTCCTCTCAGCGGCATTTGAACAACCGCGGCGCACAGCAAAAACTGGCTGAAGCGTTGAGCACGTTAAAAGGTTCAACGGTTGAACTGACTATCGTTGAAGATGATAATCCCGTGGTGCGCACGCCGCTGGAGTGGCGTCAGGCGATATACGAAGAAAAACTTGCGCAGGCGCGCGAGTCCATTATTGCGGATAATAATATTCAGACCCTGCGTCGATTCTTCGATGCAGAGCTGGATGAAGAAAGTATCCGCCCCATTTGATCGTAAGCACAGCTTACGTTCGTCATCCTTAACGTGATTGAGAGAGAAACCTATGTTTGGTAAAGGCGGTCTGGGCAACCTGATGAAGCAAGCCCAGCAGATGCAAGAAAAAATGCAGCAGATGCAGGAAGAAATCGCGAAGCTGGAAGTGACAGGCGAATCTGGCGCAGGTCTGGTGAAAGTGACCATCAATGGCGCTCACAACTGCCGCCGCGTAGAGATCGACCCGAGCCTGCTGGAAGATGACAAAGAAATGCTGGAAGACCTGGTAGCTGCAGCATTTAACGACGCAGCACGTCGTATCGAAGAAACTCAGAAAGAAAAAATGGCCTCTGTTTCCTCCGGAATGCAGCTGCCGCCTGGCTTTAAGATGCCGTTCTGATGCAAACCAGCCCGCTGTTAACACAGCTTATGGAAGCACTGCGCTGTCTGCCGGGCGTTGGCCCGAAGTCGGCGCAGCGTATGGCGTTCACGCTGCTTCAACGCGATCGTAGCGGCGGGATGCGCCTTGCGCAGGCGCTCACCCGGGCAATGTCGGAAATCGGCCACTGCGCCGATTGTCGCACCTTCACTGAACAGGAAGTCTGTAACATCTGTTCAAATCCGCGTCGTCAGGAAAACGGTCAAATCTGCGTGGTGGAGAGTCCGGCGGACATCTATGCCATTGAGCAGACTGGACAGTTTTCAGGCCGTTATTTTGTGTTGATGGGGCATCTGTCACCGCTGGACGGCATCGGTCCGGATGATATCGGGCTTGATCGCCTGGAACAGCGTCTGGCGGCAGAAAAAATCACTGAAGTGATCCTCGCCACCAACCCGACGGTCGAAGGTGAGGCCACCGCCAACTATATTGCCGAGCTTTGCGCGCAATATGACGTGGAAGCCAGCCGTATCGCTCATGGCGTACCGGTTGGCGGCGAGCTGGAAATGGTTGACGGCACCACGTTGTCACATTCCCTTGCCGGGCGTCATAAGATTCGTTTTTAAGCAAACGAGAGCAGGATCACCTGCTCTCGCTTGAAATTATTCCCCCTTGTCCCCATTTCTCCCTCATCCTGTTTTTAACCTTAAAATGGCATTGTTGAGGTAGACCTACATGAAAGGACAAGAAACTCGTGGTTTTCAGTCAGAAGTGAAACAGCTTCTGCACCTGATGATCCATTCTCTGTATTCCAATAAAGAAATCTTCCTGCGTGAGCTTATCTCTAACGCCTCCGACGCGGCGGACAAGCTGCGTTTCCGCGCGCTCTCTAACCCGGACCTGTACGAAGGTGATGGCGAACTGCGCGTTCGTGTCTCTTTCGATAAAGACAAGCGCACGCTGACCATCTCCGATAACGGCGTGGGGATGACCCGCGACGAAGTGATTGACCATCTGGGGACTATTGCTAAATCTGGCACCAAATCATTCCTCGAATCCCTGGGTTCTGACCAGGCGAAAGACAGCCAGCTGATCGGTCAGTTCGGTGTTGGTTTCTACTCCGCGTTTATCGTGGCCGATAAAGTGACCGTGCGTACTCGCGCGGCAGGTGAAAAACCAGAAAACGGCGTGTTCTGGGAATCTGCTGGCGAAGGTGAATACACTGTTGCCGACATCACCAAAGAAGATCGCGGTACTGAAATTACCCTGCATCTGCGTGAAGGCGAAGACGAGTTCCTCGATGACTGGCGCGTCCGCTCCATCATCAGCAAATACTCCGACCATATCGCGCTGCCGGTAGAGATCGAAAAACGCGAAGAGAAAGACGGCGAAACCGTTATCTCCTGGGAGAAAATCAACAAAGCGCAGGCGCTGTGGACCCGTAACAAGTCGGAAATCACCGACGAAGAGTACAAAGAGTTCTACAAACATATCGCTCACGACTTTAACGATCCGCTGACCTGGAGCCACAACCGCGTTGAAGGTAAGCAGGAGTACACCAGCCTGCTGTACATCCCGTCCCAGGCACCGTGGGATATGTGGAACCGCGATCATAAACACGGCCTGAAACTGTACGTCCAGCGTGTGTTCATCATGGACGACGCAGAACAGTTCATGCCGAACTATCTGCGCTTCGTGCGTGGCCTGATTGACTCCAGCGATCTGCCGCTGAACGTTTCCCGTGAAATCCTCCAGGATAGCACCGTAACTCGCAACCTGCGCAATGCGCTGACCAAGCGTGTGCTGCAAATGCTGGAAAAACTGGCGAAAGACGACGCCGAAAAATACCAGACCTTCTGGCAACAGTTTGGCCTGGTACTGAAAGAAGGTCCGGCGGAAGATTTCGCTAACCAGGAAGCGATTGCGAAACTGCTGCGTTTTGCTTCTACCCATACCGACTCTTCTGCGCAGACCGTGTCTCTGGAAGACTACGTTTCCCGCATGAAAGAAGGGCAGGAGAAAATCTACTACATCACCGCAGACAGCTACGCGGCAGCGAAGAGCAGCCCGCACCTGGAACTGCTGCGTAAGAAAGGCATCGAAGTTCTGCTGCTTTCCGACCGCATCGATGAGTGGATGATGAACTATCTGACTGAGTTCGACGGTAAACCGTTCCAGTCTGTGTCTAAAGTTGACGAGTCGCTGGAAAAACTGGCTGATGAAGTTGATGAGAGCGCGAAAGAAGCGGAGAAAGCACTGACTCCGTTTATCGACCGCGTGAAAGCACTGCTCGGCGAGCGTGTGAAAGATGTGCGTCTGACCCACCGTCTGACCGATACGCCAGCGATTGTCTCTACCGACGCGGACGAAATGAGCACTCAGATGGCGAAACTGTTTGCCGCAGCGGGCCAGAAAGTGCCGGAAGTGAAATACATCTTCGAACTGAACCCGGATCACGTACTGGTGAAACGCGCGGCAGATACCGAAGATGAAGCGAAGTTCAGCGAGTGGGTAGAACTGTTGCTGGATCAAGCGCTGCTGGCAGAACGCGGTACGCTGGAAGATCCGAACCTGTTTATTCGTCGTATGAACCAGCTACTGGTTTCCTGATAACAACCCTCACCTTAACCCTCTCCCTAAAAGGGAGAGGGGACCAATAGTATAGATATTAAAGAACTACGCTGGTTTTCACCCTGTTTGGTTGAATACATTATCTGCACTTTCCGCAAATTATCTCGCCTTTAACCGTTTCAGCCCCGGGCGCCTTTCTTGAGGCAATCGCCTGATGGTGGTATCGTTTATCGCTTTTTCAAAAAATTCGACACATTTTAAGGGGATTTTCGCAATGCGTATCATTCTGCTTGGCGCTCCGGGCGCGGGGAAAGGGACTCAGGCTCAGTTCATCATGGAGAAATATGGTATTCCGCAAATCTCCACTGGCGATATGCTGCGTGCCGCAGTCAAATCTGGCTCCGAGCTGGGTAAACAAGCTAAAGACATTATGGACGCTGGCAAACTGGTCACCGATGAACTGGTGATCGCGCTGGTTAAAGAGCGCATTGCTCAGGAAGATTGCCGTAACGGTTTCCTGCTGGACGGCTTCCCGCGTACCATTCCGCAGGCAGATGCGATGAAAGAAGCGGGCATCAATGTTGATTACGTTCTGGAATTTGACGTACCGGACGAACTGATTGTTGATCGTATCGTAGGCCGCCGCGTTCACGCGCCGTCTGGTCGTGTTTATCACGTTAAATTCAATCCGCCTAAAGTAGAAGGCAAAGACGATGTTACCGGCGAAGAACTGACTACCCGTAAAGACGATCAGGAAGACACCGTACGTAAACGTCTGGTTGAATACCATCAGATGACTGCGCCGCTGATCGGCTACTACTCCAAAGAAGCGGAAGCGGGTAACACCAAATACGCGAAAGTCGACGGTACCAAACCGGTTGCTGAAGTTCGCGCGGCTCTGGAAAAAATCCTCGGCTAATTCGAAAGCGCGCACGGACAGTCCACTCGCTCCCTCGGGGAGAGAGTGAGGGGAACAGGCCCGCACAAGCAAATTTATCAGCAATCTCAGGCCGGATATTCATTCGGCCTTTCACAAAAAACTCAATCAGCGTTATTCCTTTTTTCTGATTTAACCTCTCACAGCAATTAGTTCTTCTTCTTCTCTTTTCCGCTACAATTATCAACAAGTTGAATCGATAAGAGGCGGTAATGCGTCAGACTAAAACCGGTATTCTGCTGGCAAACCTGGGGACGCCCGATGCCCCCACTCCTGAAGCGGTAAAACGCTACCTGAAACAATTTTTAAGCGACAGACGTGTGGTTGATACCTCACGGCTGTTATGGTGGCCATTATTGCGCGGTGTGATTTTGCCGCTGCGCTCGCCGCGTGTGGCGAAGTTGTACGCCTCGGTCTGGATGGAGGGCGGCTCGCCTCTGATGGTTTACAGCCGCCAGCAACAGCAGGCGCTGGCACAACGGTTACCGGATACGCCAGTGGCGCTGGGAATGAGCTACGGCTCGCCATCACTGGAAAGTGCCGTAGATGAACTACTGGCAGAACATGTTGATCATATCGTGGTGCTGCCGCTCTATCCGCAATACTCCTGCTCAACGGTCGGCGCGGTATGGGATGAACTTGCACGCATTCTCGCGCGCAAGCGTAGCATTCCGGGGATTTCGTTTATTCGCGATTACGCCGATAACCATGATTACATAAATGCACTGGCGAACAGCGTACGCGCTTCTTTTGCCAAACATGGCGAACCGGATCTGTTGCTGCTCTCTTATCATGGCATCCCTCAGCGTTACGCAGATGAAGGCGATGATTATCCGCAACGTTGTCGAACAACGACGCGTGAACTGGCTTCCGCACTGGGGATGGCACCGGAAAAAGTGATGATGACCTTTCAGTCGCGCTTTGGTCGGGAACCCTGGCTGATGCCTTATACTGATGAAACGCTGAAAATGCTCGGAGAAAAAGGTGTTGGTCATATTCAGGTGATGTGCCCGGGTTTTGCTGCGGATTGTCTGGAAACCCTGGAAGAGATTGCCGAGCAAAACCGTGAAGTCTTCCTCGGTGCGGGCGGAAAAAAATATGAATATATTCCGGCGCTAAATGCCACACCGGAACATATCGAAATGATGGCTAATCTTGTTGCCGCGTATCGCCAAAGCTGAGTGGTAAAGAACCGAGCACCGTCGCGTAGAGCATCGTCGGCGGCTTTCATCATCCGTGAATAATGCAAAAAGGCGTGCTGCGTACCGGAGTAGAGTCTGAACTCACAAGGCTGCTGATGCGCCGCTAACGTCTGGTAAAGCAGGCGGCTGTCATCCAGTAGCGGATCGAACTCCGCTCCGGCTCTCTGGATTTGGACAAAATAAGCGGATCTCCACCTGTCCGTATTTTGTCGGAACTGCGTAATCCCTGGTTTCCATTTCTGGAGCGCCAGCATTCCAGAATCGCCGCTCAAGCGCGTAATGCTGACGCTGCTCCGCAAGTGCTCCTGCCGCGGGTGAGGGCGGTAAATCCGGCTGAAGAGTATTCACAACAGTCTTCATTTCAGCAGAAATAAGGTCCAGAACGGGTAATTTGTTTTCCATCTTCATGCAAAAATCCCTTTCAAATTACGCCATTGTAAGGAAGCTCTGCCATGATAATGCGATCTCGTCTGCTGATATTGAAAATGGCTGCATCTCGCGCGGTCCCGTGAGATTGTGTTAACATTCGCCGCTCAGTTAACCACCCGTAAAAACAACCATGAAATTTCCCGGTAAACGTAAATCCAAACACTACTTCCCCGTAAACGCACGCGATCCGCTGCTTCAGCAGTTCCAGCCAGAAAACGAAACCAGCGCCGCCTGGGTCGTGGGTATCGATCAAACGCTGGTCGATATTGAAGCGAAGGTGGATGATGAGTTCATTGAACGTTATGGATTAAGTGCCGGGCATTCACTGGTGATTGAAGATGATGTTGCCGAAGCACTCTATCAGGAGCTTAAAGAGAAAAACCTGATTACCCATCAGTTTGCGGGTGGCACCATTGGTAACACCATGCACAACTACTCTGTGCTGGCGGATGACCGCTCGGTACTGCTGGGTGTGATGTGCAGCAATATTGAAATTGGCAGCTACGCCTATCGCTATTTGTGTAATACCTCCAGCCGTACCGATCTTAACTATCTGCAAGGCGTAGACGGCCCGATTGGACGCTGTTTTACGCTGATTGGCGAGTCTGGCGAACGCACTTTTGCCATTAGTCCTGGTCACATGAACCAGCTACGGGCAGAAAGCATTCCGGAAGATGTGATTGCCGGAGCCTCGGCGCTGGTACTTACCTCTTATCTGGTGCGTTGCAAGCCGGGCGAACCCATGCCGGAAGCAACCATGAAAGCCATTGAGTACGCGAAGAAATATAACGTACCGGTGGTGCTGACGCTGGGCACCAAGTTTGTCATTGCCGAGAATCCGCAGTGGTGGCAGCAATTCCTTAAAGAACACGTCTCTATCCTTGCGATGAACGAAGATGAAGCCGAAGCGTTGACCGGAGAGAGCGATCCGCTGCTGGCATCTGACAAGGCGCTGGACTGGGTGGATCTGGTGCTGTGCACAGCCGGGCCAATCGGCTTGTATATGGCGGGCTTTACCGAAGACGAAGCGAAACGTAAAACCCAGCATCCGCTGCTGCCTGGCGCTATCGCAGAATTTAACCAGTATGAGTTTAGCCGCGCCATGCGCCACAAGGATTGCCAGAATCCGTTGCGCGTTTATTCGCACATTGCGCCGTACATGGGCGGACCGGAAAAAATCATGAACACTAACGGAGCAGGGGATGGCGCACTGGCAGCGTTGCTGCATGACATTACCGCCAACAGCTACCACCGTAGCAACGTACCAAACTCCAGCAAACATAAATTCACCTGGCTGACGTATTCGTCGTTAGCGCAGGTGTGTAAATATGCTAACCGTGTGAGTTATCAGGTACTGAACCAGCATTCACCTCGTTTAACGCGCGGCTTGCCGGAGCGTGAAGACAGTCTGGAAGAGTCTTACTGGGATCGTTAAGTTATCGACCAGACCGGACGACGATGGCATCCGTAGGCCGGATAAGATGCGTCAGCATCGCATCCGGCAATGCTGTTTATCCAGGGAAAGTAGCAAGATGAAATGTATTTCTGTGCCACTTACGAAACAGGCAATGGAACGTCTTGATTATGATTGCTGCAAGCCAGGCGATCTGTTTGAGGTAGTGTTAAACGCCGCCGACGAACAGGCATTAGCTGAAACTGACATCATTACCTTGCTCAACGCCACTTTACATATCTGTATCGATGATTTTGAAGATGAGCATGTCACGAATATACGTAAGCTTAAGCACATGGCTGCGCTTATTGAACAAACGCTCATCACCCATCCTGAAAATTCATTCCTCAATATTTTGCTAATACAAACACGCCGGGCGCTGGTAGCCAGTACCGGCGTCTTTTTTTACTTCTGACATGGATGCATAGGATGCAAAAGGTTTGGTATCTGCAACATACGCATTTTGGCGATATGAAAGGTATCGGCATTTACACCCGTTATGAACTGGCCTTGCAGGCCAAAAAAGACGTGGAAAATAAGCCAGGGTTTGTGGATTACCCGGAAAATTTTCAGTTTATTGAATGCATCCTTAACCAGGATCTTTGGGGAGATTTTCCCGTTACACAGGCAGACGATCCCGTCGGGGCGATGGTTTACAGCCTGTGGCATATCCGTGATGATGAGGCCGATGATTACGCTTTCCTCGGCATTTATACGACTGCAGAGCTGGCAGAGCAGGCCCGGGAACGAGCCTGCCGCTATTTTCAGGAAGATGCTGCAAATATTCAGCCAGATAAAGGGCAGCTTGATCGTACCTGGTGGGAAGATGGCTTCATTTCATGGGACCAGGCCTCGGAATTGATTACTCCCAACGCGGGGTAAGTGTCCTGCATTTTGCTCTCAATGCCTGATGCGACGCTGGCCGCGTCTTATCAGGCCTACATATCCGCGCCTATTATCCGGCAATCACCGTTTACCCCGTCACCACTTCACCCGCCGGTGGCGTTTCCAGCAGTTCCAGCATGGTACGGGCGATTTCACGCTCGCCCATCACCACCTGATTCGCGCCACGTTCGGTGATATATGCCACTTCATCGTCATAATGGGCGCGGGCAATAATCTCAATATCCGGGTTTTTCGCGCGAGCAGACGCCACAATCTCGCCTGCTTCGTAACCGTTGGGAATCGTCAGGATCAGCCATTTTGCGCATTCCAGATGTGCCAGTTGCATGATCTCTTCGTTCGCCGCGTTGCCTAATACCGCCCGGACCCCGCGCTCGCGCAGTTCATCGACGCGAGTACGTGATGTTTCAATCACTACTAAAGGAATATCAGACGCAAGCAATTTCTCCCCCAGCAGGCTGCCCACACGACCGTAACCCACCAGCAGCGCATGATTGCAGATATCCACTGGGATCTGCTTTTCTTCTTCAATTGCCTCTTCCAGCGTCTGCTCTTCCAGCGTTTCGGTCTTCGCCAGATATTTCTCCAGTAGTGCAAAAAGCACCGGGTTGAGCATAATCGACAGAATTGCCCCCGCCAGCACCAGGTTTTGTCCCGCCTGCGGCAGCAGATTCAACGCCATCCCCAAACCTGCCAGAATAAAGGCGAACTCACCAATCTGTGCCAGACTGGCGGCGATGGTCAACGCCGTACGCTGGGAGTGACCAAACAACCGGACGAGGAAAAGCGCCGCGACTGATTTACCAAACAGAATAATCGCCAACGTAGCCAGCACCGCCAGCGGCTGCTGAATCAGAATTAACGGATCAAACAACATCCCGACAGAGACAAAGAACAGCACCGCAAACGCATCGCGCAATGGCAGCGTATCGTGGGCAGCACGGTGGCTAAGTTCGGACTCATTCAGCACCATCCCGGCGAAGAACGCGCCCAGCGCAAAGGAGACGTCAAACAGTTCCACCGCGCCAAAAGCAATCCCTAACGCCAGCGCCAGCACCGACAGGGTAAACAGCTCGCGCGAACCCGTCGCCGCGCTACGAGCCATAATCCACGGCACCAGACGGCGACCTACCAGCATCATAATGGCGATAAACGCGACCACTTTGCCGATGGTGATACTCATATCCAGCGCCAGCGTCGCAAAGCCCACATCGCCCTGTTCCAGCATTCCTGCCACTGCGGGCAACAACACCAGCGTAAGGACCATCACCAGATCTTCCACAATCAGCCAGCCAATGGCGATTTGCCCTCGCTGGCTGTCTATTAATTGCCGTTCTTCAAGTGCGCGTAGTAACACCACGGTACTGGCAGTGGAAAGACACAAACCGAACACGATACCGGTCATCAACGACCAGCCCAGCACGGCAGATAGCGCCATACCCAGCAGCGTCGCCACGGCTATCTGGGCGATCGCGCCGGGAATGGCGATGGACTTTACCGCCATCAAATCCTTGAGCGAAAAATGCAGGCCGACGCCGAACATCAGCAAAATGACGCCCAGTTCCGCCAGTTCAGGCGCAAGTTTTGTATCAGCAACAAAGCCCGGAGTGAACGGCCCTGCCAGCACACCCGCTAACAGATATCCCACCAGAGGAGAAATACGCAGTTTATTGGCCAGCATGCCGAGGATAAAGGCGAGCACAAGGCCGCCAACAATGGTGGTGATAAGCGGGGTGGCGTGATGCATTCCGTCTCCTTTTCCTGGTGGTTGTTGTCCATTTTTGGCCGGGAAAACCAAAATTACAGGTAATAGTTTATGACAATTTCATTGGTGATGTTTATGAATAATTGTTGAATTTTGCAGAAAAATGGAATTAGCCACGAAAAAAGCACGGATCGGAAAAGTGATGGGGTGTATGAAGAGGAAAGGCTTATGGCTACTGGAAAGAGATGCGGTCAAAGTTAGCCTCTGACCGCCAGGAAATCAGTCTTTATGTCGATTATCGGGTAAGAATATGGTCAACATTCCAAGAAGCGGCAGGAAAGCACATATTTTATAAACTAACTCGATACTGGTATGGTCGGCGATAAGCCCCAGAACTGCGGCTCCAAGGCCACCCATGCCAAAAGCAAAACCGAAAAAGAGCCCAGAAACCATGCCGATACGTCCCGGCAACAACTCTTGCGCATAAACCAGAATGGCAGAAAACGCCGAGGCGAGGATAAATCCAATAATCACCGTCAAAACTCCCGTCCAGTGCAGGCTGGCGTACGGTAAAATAAGCGTAAAAGGCGCAACGCCGAGGATAGAGCCCCAAATCACATATTTTCGACCAATCTTATCGCCAACAGGCCCGCCAATCACCGTCCCCGCCGCAACGGCAAATAAGAAAGCAAACAAATGCAGTTGGGCATTCTGGATGGATAATCCGAATTTTTCCATCAGATAAAAGGTGTAATAGCTGCTGATGCTCGCCATATAGAAATATTTCGAGAAAATCAGCACTAACAGTACGCAAACAGCCAACACGACCTTATTTCGTGGCAGTGGATTGATTATTGGCGCTTTCGGCTTGCCTTTACTCATTCGGTGCTGTGCAGAGTACCAGCGGCTGATTTGCGCCAACACCACGATTGCCAGCAGTGCCGCCAGTACAAACCATGCAACGTTGCCTTTGCCATATGGGGCGATGAGCACCGCCGCCAGCAATGGCCCCAACGAACTGCCAAAGTTACCGCCGACCTGGAAGATAGATTGCGCCAGACCATGACGTCCGCCAGACGCCATACGAGCCACACGGGAAGATTCTGGATGAAAGACCGACGAACCGGTACCCACCAGCGCCGCTGCCAGCAACACTGAGCCAAAACTGCCCGCCAGCGCCAGCAATACCAGACCGCTTAAGGTAAAGCACATGCCAATCGGCAACGACCACGGCATTGGATATTTATCTGTCCAGTAGCCAACTACTGGTTGCAGTAGCGAAGAGGCGAGCTGGAAGGTGAGGGTTATCAGCCCAATCTGCATAAACGTCAGGGAGAACTCTGACTGTAATAGCGGATAAATCGCCAGAATCAGCGATTGGATCATGTCGTTCAGCAGATGCGAGAGGCTGATAGCGCCTAAAATACCAAACGACGTTCTGGCCCTGGAGGCTGACGCAGTCGCGCCCGCCACAGGCTGGGATTGTTCACTCATTGCCATAGGAAAGTCACTTTCTCAGAGTTGCGATGTAAAAATTTATCTTAATTGTGATTATTACCTGACTAACATACCTGTAGGTGCCGTCCGAAGGAAGTCTCAATGTGGAAAACAGAATTTCCAATCTGGATGTAGATTTATCGTTACCGAACGCAGACTTGTCTATGATGTCGCGTCATACTAATTTTCAACACGTTATTATCTGGTCAGGGAGAGAAGTATGAAATTATTGCAGCGGGGTGTGGCATTAGCACTGTTAGCCACATTGTCACTGGCGAGTGAAACTGCGTTGGCCTATGAGCAGGATAAAACCTATAAAATTACGGTTCTGCATACCAACGACCATCACGGTCATTTCTGGCGCAATGAATATGGCGAATACGGTCTGGCGGCACAAAAAACGCTGGTTGACGGTATTCGTAAAGAGGTCGCCGCTGAAGGTGGTAGCGTGCTGCTGCTTTCAGGTGGTGATATTAATACGGGTGTGCCGGAGTCTGACTTACAGGACGCCGAGCCTGATTTTCGCGGCATGAATCTGGTGGGCTATGATGCAATGGCGATTGGCAATCATGAATTTGATAACCCGCTCACCGTATTACGCCAGCAGGAAAAGTGGGCTAAGTTCCCGTTGCTCTCTGCCAATATCTACCAAAAAAGTACCGGCGAGCGCCTGTTTAAACCCTGGGCACTGTTTAAGCGTCAGGATCTGAAAATCGCCGTTATTGGGCTGACAACCGATGACACAGCAAAAATTGGTAACCCGGAATACTTCACTGATATCGAATTTCGTAAACCCGCCGACGAAGCCAAACTGGTAATCCAGGAGCTGCAACAGACAGAAAAGCCAGACATTATTATCGCGGCGACCCATATGGGGCATTACGACAATGGTGAGCACGGTTCTAACGCACCGGGCGATGTGGAGATGGCACGCGCGCTGCCTGCCGGATCGCTGGCGATGATTGTCGGTGGTCACTCGCAAGATCCAGTCTGTATGGCAGCGGAAAATAAAAAGCAGGTAGATTACGTTCCAGGTACGCCATGCAAACCGGATCAACAAAACGGCATCTGGATTGTACAGGCGCATGAGTGGGGCAAGTACGTTGGTCGGGCCGACTTTGAGTTTCGCAACGGCGAAATGAAAATGGTCAACTACCAGTTGATTCCGGTGAACCTGAAGAAAAAAGTCACCTGGGAAGACGGGAAAAGCGAGCGCGTGTTGTACACCCCGGAAATCGCCGAGAACCAGCAAATGATCTCGCTGTTATCGCCGTTCCAGAACAAAGGCAAAGCGCAGCTGGAAGTGAAAATTGGCGAGGTCAATGATCGTCTGGAAGGCGACCGTGACAAAGTGCGTTTTGTGCAGACCAATATGGGACGATTGATCCTTGCTGCCCAAATGGATCGTACTGGAGCCGACTTTGCGGTGATGAGCGGTGGTGGGATCCGTGACTCCATCGAGGCAGGCAATATCAGCTATAAAAACGTGCTGAAAGTGCAGCCATTCGGCAATGTGGTGGTGTATGCCGACATGACCGGTAAAGAGGCCATTGATTACCTGACTGCCGTCGCGCAAATGAAGCCGGATTCCGGTGCCTATCCGCAGTTTGCTAACGTCAGCTTTGTGGCGAAAGACGGCAAACTCAACGACCTGAAAATCAAAGGCGAACCGGTCGATCCGGCAAAAACCTACCGTATGGCGACATTAAACTTCAATGCCACCGGCGGTGATGGCTATCCGCGCCTTGATAACAAACCGGGCTATGTGAATACCGGCTTTATTGACGCCGAAGTGCTGAAAGCGTATATCCAGAAAAACTCGCCGCTGGATGTGAGTGTTTATGAACCGAAAGGTGAGGTGAGCTGGCAGTAATCCGAAAGTGCCGGATGTTTGCATCCGGCACAATGCTTAATCGCGGCGAGCGATATCAGCAAATTTGGCATCGAGGATCTTCGCCAGATCGCCTGCCGCCAGTTCGATATCCAGCCCGCGTTTACCGCCGGAAACATAAATAGTGGCAAATTCTTGTGCGGGGGCGTCGATAATCGTCGGCAGACGTTTTTTCTGCCCCAGTGGGCTAATCCCCCCAACCAGATATCCCGTCGAACGCTGCGCGACCATCGGATCGGCCATCTCTACTTTCTTGGCACCCAGCGCCTTCGCCACTTTTTTGAGATCCAATTGACCGGCGACCGGCGTAACGGCCACGGCAAGGTGTTTCATATCGCCGTTAACTGCGACCAGCAGCGTTTTGTAGACCTGATCCGGATTCAAACCTAATTTTTTGACGACTTCATCGCCAAAATTGGTTTCTGCCGGATCGTGTTCGTAGGAATGAATCTGAAAAGAAATTTTGTTTTTTTCGAGTAATTTAACTGCCGGTGTCATCGTAATTTTCCTGCCTTAAACAAAAAAACGAAGCAAGCATACGCCTGATGGTGGTCCAAAAAAAAGAGCCATCTTGCCTAAGAGTATTGGCAGGATGGTGAGATTGAGCGACAATCGACTTACACCGTCGCTTAAAGTGACGGCATAATAATAAAAATATGAAATTCCTCTTTGACGGGCCAATAGCGATATTGGCCATTTTTTTAGCGCAACATCTGCGGCAAATTCCCTTTTCCATACAGATGTAAAGCACCGACCGCGACCACATAGCGCCCCGGCGGCATGTCGTGTAATTTGTCTCGCCAGGCGAGATTTCGCTGGTGCATCAGTACATCGTACAACGACTGACTGAACGTATTGGGCAGCGTTATTTCATTATTTTGTGGCGGTGTATTCAGCCACCAGCTCATCATTTGTTGCAGCAACCGTGCATTGGTGTGCCAGTGGGTCAGCGTATCGTCCAGCAGCGCCAGTCCTTTGTCAGGGAGCTGGAGCAACATGGCAATCTGTTTTTCTGCCCCTTCCAGTTCAATTACTGGTTTATGTTGTTGCTTCGCCGCCTGCAATAACTGGTAATCGATACCATATTCTGCCCGCAGCCCCAGTTTTTGCGCCTGCGTCGCCTGGAGAACCATCGCGATTTGCCACAGCGGTTGGGTAGAAAACAGCGAAGGGGAAATGCCCATCTCCTGGCTGATATGTTGCAGGTTTTGCAATTGCTCCTCGCTGATACGCTCTTCCAGCGCCTCGCAGGCTGGCAAATTGGCGAATGGGGTATCGCTGGTGGAAACATCCGCCTCGACGATCAGCGCATCGGCGTTTTTGAGCTTTTTGAGCAAACGGGTGGGCAGGGGAGCCATATCGTGACTCCCCATATGAATACTGCCAATCAGATGAAAATGGCGATTGCCGGGAAGAGAGATATCGATAGCAGGCCAGGTGTAATGATTACCGCGCAGCGCGGCCCAAAGCGTTTTTACCCGGTACAACAGATCCATACGACCTCCCTTTGTGAAATATCATGCTAGCGCGCAGGGAGGGATGGCGCAAATGGAGTTGGGGACTTGTTTGATGTGTTTGTATGATTCAGTATGTTCTTGTATCACTATTCACAGGGAAGCAACAGTTAAAAACCATGAAACAGGCAACAATAAAACCGACGACACCCGGAGATATTCTACTCTATGAATATCTGGAACCGCTCGATTTGAAAATCAATGAGTTAGCAGAGTTGCTGCATGTTCATCGTAATAGCGTCAGTGCACTGATCAATAACAATCGTAAACTCACCACTGATATGGCATTCCGTCTGGCGAAAGTTTTTGATACCACAGTCGATTTTTGGCTAAACCTCCAGGCGGCAGTTGACCTGTGGGAAATTGAAAACAACATGCGTACACAAGAAGAATTGGGACTGCGACCGAATATTTGGCACGCCGGGAAGAACGTGCAAAAAGGTCGCGTAAGGCCAAAACATCGCTTCATCTCGTAGGCCGGATAAGGCGTTCACGCCGCATCCGGCATCCGAGCACCATAGCCTGATGCGACGCTGGCGCGTCTTATCAGGCCTACAAACCGATGCCTGAATCGTAGGCCGGATAAGGCGTTTATGCCGCATCCGGCAGTCATGCGTCGATGCCAAATGCGCCGCCCTAAAGCAGCGCATCCGGCAAAAACGTACTCAATCCTTCGGTTTAAACCGCAGCAGCCGGTTGGCGTTACTCACTACGGTAATCGACGAGAGCGCCATTGCCGCCCCGGCGACCACCGGGTTAAGCAGCGTTCCGGTGAACGGCCACAAAATACCGGCGGCGACCGGAATACCAATGCTGTTATAGATAAACGCGCCGAGCAGGTTCTGCTTCATGTTGCGCAGCGTTGCGCGGGAAATAGCGAGCGCATCCGCAACACCCATCAGGCTATGGCGCATCAGGGTAATCGCCGCGGTTTCAATGGCAACATCACTGCCGCCACCCATAGCAATACCGACATCCGCCTGAGCCAGCGCTGGCG
Source organism: Escherichia sp. E1V33 (assembly GCF_004211955.1). Lineage (GTDB taxonomy): Bacteria > Pseudomonadota > Gammaproteobacteria > Enterobacterales > Enterobacteriaceae > Escherichia. The sequence goes on along the minus strand of NZ_RHJI01000019.1, from coordinate 208,458 downwards.
CGTCGTTAATACCGTCGCCCACCATTGCCACCTGACGTCCCTCACTTTGCAGACGTTTAATCGCTTCGGCTTTACCGTCCGGCAGCACTCCAGCAATCACTTCATCAATCCCAGCCTCTTTGGCGATTGCATTGGCGGTGGTTGGGTTATCCCCGGTCAACATCACCAGACGATATCCCGCTTTATGCAGGCGTTGTAGCGCCGCCACGCTATCACTACGCAATGGATCACGTACTACCAGCAAGGCCACCGCTTTCCCGTCAACCGCCAGCAGTACAGGCGTTGCCCCTTGCGATGCCTGAGCTGAAATATCGGCTTCAATCGCTTTAGTATCGACTTGCTGATCATTTAACAACGCCTGATTGCCCAGCAATAACGCATGACCTTCAGCTTCACCGCTCACGCCCAGCCCGCGCAATGTGCGGAAACCGTTGACCTGCGGCAGCTGCATATCGCTTGCTTTATCGAGGATCGCCCGTGCCAGCGGATGGCTGGAACCTTGCTCCAGCGCCGCCGCCAGACGCAGCGCCTGCGCTTCGTCAAAATCAGCAAATGTTTTTACCGCGACAACCTGCGGTTTCCCTTCGGTTAGCGTCCCGGTTTTATCGAACACTACGGTGTCGAGCGTACTGGCGCGTTGCAGGGCGTCGGCATCACGCACCAGCACGCCAAATTCTGCCGCACGCCCAACGCCAGAGATAATCGACATTGGCGTTGCCAGCCCCAGCGCACACGGGCAGGCGATAATCAGTACCGTAGTGGCAATCACCAGGGTATAAACAATTTGCGGTGCCGGACCAAAGAAGTACCAGATTGCCGCACTGACCAGCGCAATCACCACCACCACCGGCACAAACACAGCGGAGATTTTATCCGCCAGCTGGCCGATTTCCGGTTTACTGCTCTGGGCCTGGCGCACCATGCGAATGATCCGTGACAGCGTAGTATGGCTGCCAACCGCACTGGCACGAAACAGCACGCTACCGTCCTGAACCACTGTCCCGGCATGGACGCTATCGCCTTCGCCTTTTTGCTGCGGGATAGGTTCGCCCGTCAGCATCGCTTCATCCAGCCACGCTTCGCCCTGGGTAATCTCACCATCTACCGGCACGCGGTCGCCCGTCGTCAGGCGCAGTAACATGCCTGGCTGAACTTCCGCCAGCGGCACGCTTTTTTCACCTTCGTCAGTAACCAGGCGCGCCGTCGGCGGCGTTAAATCGAGTAATTTCTCCAGCGCCTTTGAAGAACGCTGACGTGCGCGCGCTTCCAGCATATGACCGAGATTAATCAAACCAATAATCATCGCGCTGGCTTCGTAATAAAGATGCCGTGCTTCCATCGGGAACCACTGCGGCCACAGGTTGACGCTCATCGAATAGAGCCACGCCACGCCCGTACCCAGCGCCACCAGCGTATCCATCGTCGCCGCGCCGTTTCGCAGGCTTTTCCACGCGCTGCGGTAAAAATGCCCGCCCGCGAAAACCATCACCGCCAGGGTTATCAGGCCGATAACTAACCACAGGCTGCGGTTTTCGGCGGTGACCATCATGTTATCGCCGATCATCCCCCAGACCATCACCGGGATACCCACCGCCAGGGCGACAATCGCCTGCCAGCGGAAGCGCTTCATGGTGGCGATGGCTGTTTCTTGCTGGCGCTCGCGGCGTTTAGCGTCATCTTCAATCGCTTCCGCTCCGTAGCCCGCTTTTTCCACCGCCTGCACTAAATCTTGGGGGGAGGCACTGCCCATCACCAGCGCAGTACGCTCCGCCAGGTTTACCCGTGCCTGGGTGACGCCCGGTACGCTTTGCAGCGCATTTTGTACGCGGGTGACACAGCTGGCGCAGCTCATGCCGCTCAGCAGCAACTGCTGGCTGTCATCGTCATCGGCGGTCGCTGCCGGAAGCTCATCAGAAACCGCTGTCAGTGCTTCCGACGGGATTGATGACTCCGCCAGCGGTTTAGCCTTTGGGTGGCTTACAGATGCGTCATAACCCGCTTGTTTGATGGTTTCGATCAGCTGTTCTGCACTGGCAGTGCCGGTAACGTGTGCTTCAGTGACAGAGACATCAGCTTGCTCAACGTCCGGGCGCTGTTCGAGACTTTCTTTCACGCGTTTAACGCAGTGACCGCAGGACAGGCCGTCCAGGGTCAGGTCGATAGTGTGTGACATAACATACTCCTTTAAGACAGTGTTGACTGACTGTGATAAAGGGTAAACCTTCCAGCAAGGGGAAGGTCAAGAAATTATTTATCAGCGAAATGAAAAGTCGGTAGAGATTAAAAAATTGGCGCAATTTGCATCAGAATTGGACATTTATCTCTTTGTTTTCCTTTATCTAAAGTACGGGTGCTAAGTTAAATCAGGATGCCTGAAAACTGGCATCGGGGTGAGGAAATCCCTCCCGCATCTATAAAAAGGAGTTAACAAAAGATGTTAGATGCAAACAAACTACAACAGGCAGTGGATCAGGCGTATACCCAATTTCACTCACTGAGCGGCGGACAAAACGCCGATTACATCCCCTTTCTGGCGAATGTACCGAGCCAACTGGCGAGCGTCGCTATCGTAACTTGCGATGGCAATATCTATAGTGCCGGTGACAGTGATTACCGCTTTGCGCTGGAGTCCATCTCCAAAGTCTGTACTCTAGCCCTCGCGTTAGAAGATGTCGGCCCACAGGCAGTACAGGATAAAATTGGCGCAGATCCCACCGGACTTCCTTTTAACTCGGTCATTGCCTTAGAACTTCATGGTGGTAAACCGTTATCACCGCTGGTTAATGCGGGGGCTATCGCTGCCGTCAGTCTGATTAAAGCTGAAAACGCCGAACAACGCTGGCAGCGAATTTTACATATCCAACAGCAACTGGCTGGTGAGCAGGTAGCGCTCTCTGATGAAGTCAACCAGTCGGAACAAACAACCAACTTCCATAACCGGGCCATTGCCTGGCTGCTGTACTCCGCCGGATATCTCTATTGTGATGCAATGGAAGCCTGTGACGTGTACACCCGTCAGTGCTCCACGCTCATCAATACTGTTGAACTGGCAACGCTTGGCGCGACGCTGGCGGCGGGCGGTGTTAATCCGCTAACTCAAAAACGCATTCTGCAGGCCGACAACGTGCCGTACATTCTGGCAGAAATGATGATGGAAGGACTGTATGGCCGCTCCGGTGACTGGGCGTATCGCGTTGGTTTGCCAGGAAAAAGCGGCGTTGGCGGCGGCATTCTGACGGTAGTACCTGGCGTGATGGGGATTGCCGCGTTCTCCCCGCCGCTGGATGAAGATGGTAACAGTGTTCGGGGTCAGAAAATGGTGGCATCTGTCGCTAACCAACTCGGCTATAACGTGTTTAAGGGCTGATCATAATGAACGCGGAAGGTGATAACGGTAACAAACCCCTCGGGCTATGGAACGTCGTTTCCATTGGCATCGGGGCAATGGTGGGGGCAGGGATCTTTGCCCTGCTGGGGCAGGCGGCGTTGTTAATGGAAGCCTCAACCTGGGTCGCCTTTGCCTTTGGCGGCATAGTAGCGATGTTTTCCGGTTATGCCTATGCGCGGCTTGGGGCGAGTTATCCCAGTAACGGCGGGATTATTGACTTCTTCCGCCGCGGATTAGGGAACGGCGTCTTTTCGCTGGCATTATCCTTGCTTTACCTGATGACGCTGGCGGTAAGTATTGCTATGGTTGCCCGCGCATTTGGTGCTTATGCCGTGCAGTTTCTGCATGAAGGCAGCCAGGATGAGCATCTTATTCTGCTGTACGCGCTGGCGATCATTGCTCTGATGACGCTATTCAACTCTTTAAGCAACCACGCGGTAGGCCGACTGGAAGTTATCCTCGTTGGCATAAAAATGATGATCCTGTTGTTGTTGATCATTGCGGGCGTCTGGTCGCTACAACCCGCACACATTTCTGTCTCCGCGCCACCCACTTCCGGCGCGTTCTTCTCCTGTATCGGGATTACCTTCCTTGCCTACGCGGGCTTTGGCATGATGGCGAACGCAGCGGATAAAGTGAAAGATCCGGCAGTCATTATGCCTCGGGCGTTTCTGGTGGCGATTGGCGTTACTACGCTGCTTTACATCGCACTAGCGCTGGTGCTGCTTAGCGATGTTTCGGCATTAGAGTTAGAAAAATATGCCGATACCGCGGTAGCGCAGGCCGCTTCTCCGCTGCTCGGGCATGTAGGGTATGTGATTGTGGTGATCGGCGCTTTACTGGCGACGGCTTCAGCCATTAACGCTAACCTGTTCGCGGTATTTAATATCATGGACAACATGGGCAGCGAGCGCGAACTGCCGAAGCTAATGAATAAATCCCTGTGGCGGCAGAGTACCTGGGGCAACATCATTGTGGTGGTGTTGATCATGCTGATGACGGCGGCGTTGAATTTAGGCTCACTGGCCAGCGTCGCCAGCGCCACCTTTTTGATCTGCTATCTGGCGGTGTTTATGGTCGCTATCCGCCTGCGTCATGATATCCACGCCTCGTTGCCAATCCTCGTTGTTGGCACGCTGGTTATGTTGTTGGTGATCATCGGTTTTATTTACAGCCTGTGGTCCCAGGGCAGCAGTGCGCTGATGTGGATTATTGGCGCACTATTACTAAGCCTTATTGTTGCAATGGTAATGAAACGGAATAAAACGGTATAAACTTTCCTGTGCGCAGTGCTTTCTGTACTGCGCTTTTATTTTTTTATCCTTAATTTAATCCCCTTATTTATGCCTTTAATAAATAATTCATACAAAAAAGATATATAGACGGTAAAACTGTGATTTCTATCACTTCTTATCGTGGATTATTCTCAACGAGGATGATGGTAAACTAAAAGTCGTAGTGTATTCTTAATAAATAACGTATAAGCTTTTTCACTGCATTTCTTTTAAAGGGGAAAGTAAAAATGGAAGAGATGCACAAGTTATTACCCTTCTTAAATAAAATGATGCTGGTTATAAAGATCAGTTAAAATAATGACCTGGAAGGAAGTGACTTACCTATGGCGCGATTACTATTAAAAAGCCGTAAAAATAACTGCCTGATATTTTTAATAAGTTTTGTTTTGATGGGAAGAGAAGCGCTTGCTGCGCCATTACCGCAATGGGCCAATGCCCCAGCGGTTACGCCAGTTGCCAGTTTATCCTTACAGGAAAGCATATTGCGCGCCTTTGCGCGCAACCCCGACGTCACCCAACAGGCGGCGCAGATAGGTATTGGCGAAGCGCAAATCGATGAAGCCAAAAGCGCCTGGTATCCGCACGTCGGTTTAACGGGTAATGCGGGGCCTTCCCGGCAAACGGACTCCAGCGGCAGGTTAGATAACAACGTTTCTTATGGCATAACCCTGACGCAGCTGGTGTATGACTTTGGTAAAACCAGTAACGATATCAAACTGCAAACAGCCGCTCGTGACAGCTACCGCTTTAAATTGATGGCAACCCTAACCGATGTTGCAGAGAAAACGGCGACTGCCTATATGGAAGTCAGTCGTTATCAGGCTTTGTGCGATGCGGCTCAACGCAATATTCACTCGCTGGAAAACGTCTACAACATGGCGGCATTGCGCGCTAACGCTGGCCTGAACTCATCGTCGGATGAATTACAGGCCCAGACGCGTATAGCGGGAATGCGCTCGACGCTGGAGCAATACCAGGCGCAAATGGCAAGCGCCAAAGCACAGTTGGCGGTGCTCACTGGCGTACAGCCGGAGGCGATAGCTTCGCCGCCAGCCGCATTAGCCGAACAGCCAGTGTCGCTAAAAAAAATCGACTATCAGTCCATCCCTCTGGTACTGGCTGCTGAAAACCTACGCCAGTCTGCCCAGTACGGCGTGGAGAAAACCAAATCGCAATACTGGCCTACGCTCAGTATTCAGGGCGGCAAAACGCGCTACCAGACCAGCGACCGCTCGTACTGGGACGACCAGTTACAACTGAACGTCAATGCGCCGCTGTATCAGGGCGGCGCGGTTTCAGCCCAGGTGCAACAGGCCGAAGGGCAACAAAAAATCTCTGCCTCGCAGGTTGAGCAGGCAAAACTGGACGTGCTTCAACGAGCGTCGGTGGCGTATGCCAACTGGACTGGCGCACGGGGTCGTGAAGAGGCTGGGTTAGCGCAATCTGAAAGTGCGCACAGAACGCGAGATGTCTACCAAAATGAATATAAATTGGGTAAACGCAGCCTGAATGATCTATTAACCGTCGAGCAAGATGTCTTTCAGGCGCAATCGGCTGAAATAAATGCCAATTATGATGGCTGGGTCGCCGCAGTGAATTATGCCGCTGCGGTTAATAACCTTATTCCATTAGCGGGAATTAAACAGGGCTTATACAACGACTTACCCGACTTGAAATAATCCTGCCATTATTAATATCAGGTATGCATCGTTGTTGAGTGATTACCTTTGTCTTATTTAGATAAATGGACTCGCTAAGGATGTGCGCCATTTATCAGGAATGCCATTATGAGCCTGATTATTGATGTTATTTCGCGAAAAACATCCGTCAAACAAACGCTGATTAATCCTGGCGACGTTACGGTTGTCATTTATGAGCCCTCTGTGGTGCAGGTTCATGCTCAGGCATCTGCCGTTGCGCGTTATGTTCGTGACGGAAATGACCTGTTGATCTATATGCAGGACGGCACGGTGATCCGCTGCAACGGTTATTTCCTGCAAGCGGCAAATACCAGCGAACAATCCGAACTGGTGTTTGCCGATGGTCAACAGCTGACCCATGTCACCTTTGCCGATACCGCGGCGGGTGGATTAGCGCCCGCGGAGCTGACCGCTCAGACCACCGCAATTGAAAGCATTGCGCCGTACCTTGATATCGTCGGCCAGACGACGGCTTTCCCGTGGGGATGGCTGGCGGGGGCGGCGGTAGGTGGCGGCGCGCTTGGCGCTTTACTGGCAAGCGGTGGCGATGATGACTCAAAAACTGAAGTGGTTAACAACCCACCGCCAGCCGAACCCGGCAACGCCACGCCATCGTTTTTGGTAACCGATAATCAGGGCGATCAACGGGGTATTCTTTCCGCCAACGATACCACTGATGACACTACGCCAACCTTTAGCGGCAGTGGGCAGGCGGGGGCGACCATCCAGATTAAAGACAGCAATGGGGACACCATCGCCAGTACCCAGGTCGGTAGCGATGGACGCTGGAGCGTCGATTTGCCCACGCAAAGTGCGGGCGAACATACCTGGTCAGTGGTGCAAATCGTCGGCAGCACCATCACTGACGCCGGTTCGATAACGTTAACCATCGACAATAGTCAGGCTGCCGTACAGGTTGCCACCACCGCAGGCGATAACATCATTAACGCCAGCGAACAGGCCGCCGGGTTTACGCTTTCTGGCACCAGTAGCCATCTGGCACAGGGAACAGAACTCACCGTTACGCTAAACGGCAAAACCTACACCACAACTGTAGGGGCTAACGGTGGATGGAGCGTGCAGGTGCCGACCGCCGATGCGCAAGCGTTAGGCGAAGGGAATCAGGCGGTGCTGGTCAGTGGGAAAGATGCCACGGGCAATACGGTCACTGGCGCGCAACTGTTAACGGTCGATACCCAACCGCCGACGCTTGCTATCAATACCATCGCCCAGGACAACATCATCAGTGCTGCGGAACATAACGCCGCGCTGGTACTGAGCGGTACATCGAATGCGGAAGCGGGGCAAACCGTAACCCTGAACCTGAACGGCGTCACCCACACAGCAACCGTCGGTAGCGACGGAACCTGGCAAGTGACGCTGCCAGCGACAGAGGTACAGGCGCTGGCAGAAGGCAGCCAAACCCTCAGTGCCAGCGTCAGCGACCGGGCAGGAAACACCACCAGCAACAGTGCGAACTTCGCGGTAGACACCAGTGCGCCAGTGGTTAGCGTTAACACCATCGCTGGTGACGATATTCTTAACACCGCTGAACAGATTGTGGCGCAGATTATTTCCGGTCAGGTCAGTGGAGCTTCTCCGGGGGATACGGTCACCGTGAAGTTAGGTGCCACTGTTCTGACAGGCGTAGTGCTGGCGGACGGTACGTGGAATGTGGCGCTGGATCCGGCGGTAACCCGCACCCTGGCGCGTGGCCCTAACGATATTATTGTCACGGTTACCGATGCTGCTGGTAATACCGGCACGGCGACTCATAACATCACCCTGGCAGGCGTCGCGCCGCAAGTGGCGATAGATACCATCAGTGGTGATAACGTACTGAATGCGCTGGAGTCTCAGCAGCCGCTAACGTTAAGCGGCACCGGCAATTTACCCGATGGCGGTACGGTTAACGTGACGTTAAATAATGTCACTTATAGCGCTCAGGTTAGCGGCGGTATCTGGACGCTGAACGTCCCGGTAAGCGATGTTGTCAATCTGGCGAACACCACTTACACCGTCACAGCCAGCGCCACCGATGTGACCGGCAACACTGGCACCGCGCAGAGCAATTTACTGGTCGATACGGTGCTGCCACAGGTGATCATCAACACCTTTGCGGGCGACAACATTGTCAACAACGCCGAAGCGGCGGCAGATCAAACTCTGAGCGGCGTCGTCGTGGGCGCCGCGCAGGGCGACACGGTAACTATTCAACTGGGCGGCAATACTTACACGGCGACGGTGGGCAGCAATCTCACCTGGAGCGTGAATGTTCCGGCGGCAGATTTACAGGCGCTGGGCGATGGTCCGTTAACCATTAATGCTTCGGTTACCACCGTACATGGCAATACGGGCAGCAGCGCGCTTGATATCACCATCAGTGCCGGGCTGCCGGGGCTGCGCATTGACACCATCGCGGGCGATGATGTGATCAATGCCGTTGAGCAGCAGCAAAACCTGATTATCACCGGTAGCAGTACCAATCTGCCCGCCGGAAGAGTGGTCACTGTTTTGCTCGGTGGTAACACCTACCAGGGGGTGACCGACAGCAACGGCAACTGGCAGGTAGGCGTACCTGCGGCAGACTTACAGGCGCTGACGCCGGGTACGATAGTGGTTAATGCCAGCGCAACGGACCCCGCCGGGAACCCGGTTTCCATCGATCGCAACGTGGACGTTAATCCGGGCGCGGTGCTTATCACCATCAATACCGTCTCCGGTGATGACATTATTAATGCCGCAGAAAAAGGCGCGCCGTTAACGCTGACCGGCACCACGCAACTGGTGGAAACCGGGCAAACCGTTGTAGTGAAATTCGCCGGGCAGACCTTTACCACCACCGTTCAGGCAGGAGGCGGCTGGAGCCTGACCGTTCCTGCCAGTGCGGTGAGCAGCCTGGCAGACGGCGCGGCGGAAATTACCGCGACCGTCACTAATATCAGCGGTAACACTGGCGACACCTCCCGTACCATTACCGTCGACAGCCAGGCCCCGGCGTTGGGCATCGATCCGCTGACCGCCGATAACATCATCAACGCCGCCGAAAGCGGGCAGGATTTGCAAATCACCGGCACCACCGACGCTCAGCCAGGGCAGACGGTGACCGTCACGCTGAATGGGCAGACGTATCAGGGCACAGTGCAGTCAGATGGCACCTGGAGCGTGACCGTTCCCGCCGCGAACGTTGACGCACTGGCTGACGGCAACGCCACGGTGACCGCCAGCGTGAACGATGTCGCGGGGAACCCGACCAGCGTCTCACGCGTGGCGCTGGTGGATGCCACGCCGCCGGTGGTGACCATTAATCCGGTGGCGACCGATAACGTCATTAACACGCCGGAACATACCCAGGCGCAAATCATCAGCGGCACGGTCACCGGCGCGCAGGCGGGCGATATCGTTACCGTGACGCTGAATAATGTGGATTACACCACGGTGGTGGATGGTTCCGGCAACTGGAGCCTGGGCGTTCCGGCTTCTGTTGTCAGTGGTCTGGTAGACGGCAGTTATCCCATCAACGTTTCAGTGACTGACCGCGCCGGAAACACGGGTAGCCAGTCACTGACGGTCACGGTTGATACCGCCGCGCCAGTAATTGGTATTAACACCATTGCTGGCGATGATGTGATAAACGCCAGCGAAAAAGGGGCCGATGTTCAAATTACCGGCACCAGCGATCAGCCTGCCAATACCGCCATCACCGTGACGCTGAACGGGCAAAATTACACCACCACAACCGACGCCTCCGGCAACTGGAGCGTCACCGTTCCGGCATCGGCGGTTACCGCATTAGGCCAGGCCAACTATACGGTGACGGCGGCGGTGACCAGCGGTATCGGTAACAGCGCCACCGCCAGCCATAACGTGCTGGTCGACAGCGCGCTGCCCGGCGTGACCATTAACCCGGTGGCGAGCGACGATATTGTTAACGCCGCCGAAGCGGGCGTGGCGCAAATCATCAGCGGGCAGGTTACCGGAGCCGCCGTTGGCGACGCGGTAACCGTGACGCTGGGCGGTAATACTTACACCACCACCGTGCAGGCCGGTTTAAGCTGGAGCGTGAGCGTTCCAGCAACAGATATTCAGGCGCTGGGTAATGGTGATTTAACGGTGAGTGCCTCAGTCACCAATCAAAACGGCAACTCCGGCAGCGGCACGCGTGATATCACCATCGACGCCAATCTGCCCGGCCTGCGGGTCGATACGGTGGCGGGCGATGATGTGGTCAATATCATCGAGCACGGGCAGGCGCTGGTGGTCACTGGCAGCAGCTCGGGGCTGGCAGAAGGCACGCCGCTTACCGTCACGATTAACAACGTCGACTACACCACTGCGGTGCAGGCCGATGGTAGCTGGAGCGTAGGCGTCACGGCGGCGCAGGTTAGCGCCTGGCCTGCGGGAACAGTGACAGTTACCGTGTCCGGGGAAAGTAGCGCCGGAAATCCGGTGAGCATTACGCATCCGGTAACGGTCGATCTCACTCCGGCGGCGATCGCCATCAACACCATCGCCACGGACGACGTGATTAATGCTGCAGAAAAAGGCGCTGATTTAATCCTTTCCGGCACTACCACTAACGTAGAGCCAGGCCAAACCGTCACCGTTACCTTTGGCGGTAAAAATTACACTGCCAGCGTGGCGAGCGATGGTAGCTGGAGTGCCACCGTTCCCGCAGCCGATCTGGCGGCGTTACCCGATGGCAGCGCCTCCGCGCAGGCCAGCGTCAGCAATATAAACGGCAATAGCGCCTCGGCGGTGCATAGCTACAGCGTCGACAGTAGCGCGCCAACCATCATTATCAATACCGTCGCCAGCGACAATATCGTTAACGCCAGCGAAGCCGATGCGGGCGTGACGGTGAGCGGCAGCACCACCGCCGAAGCGGGGCAGATTGTTACGATAACGCTCAACAGCCCGACCGTGCAGACGTATCAGGCAACAGTACAGGCCGATGGCAGCTGGAGCATCAATATTCCGGCGGCAGATCTCGCGGCGCTGGCGGATGGCAGCCATACCCTGACGGCGACGGTCAATGACAAAGCGGGCAATCCGGCGAGCACCACGCATAATCTGGCGGTGGATCTCACCGTTCCGCTGCTGACCATCAACACCATTGCGGGCGACGATATTATTAACGCCACCGAACACGGGCAGGCGCTGGTGATTTCCGGTTCCAGCACCGGCGGAGAAGCGGGGGATGTCGTCACCGTTACGCTAAACAGTAAAACCTACACCACGACGCTGGACGCCTCCGGCAACTGGAGCGTCGGCGTTCCGGCGGCGGATGTCACTGCGCTTGGCAGCGGCCCGCAAACCGTCACCGCCACGGTGACTGATGTGGCAGGTAACAGCGATAGTAAGACGCACACGGTCACCGTCAACCTTACCGCGCCGACCGTTGGCATCAACACCATCGCCACCGATGACGTCATTAACGCCACCGAAAAAGGCGCGGATCTGCAAATTTCCGGCACCAGTAATCAGCCAGCAGGCACCACCATTACGGTGACGCTGAACGGGCAAAATTACACCGCCACGACGGACGCCGCAGGCAACTGGAGCACCACGGTGCCAGCCTCCGCTGTCGGTGCGCTGGGCGAAGCCAGCTACGTGGTGACGGCGAACGTCACCGACAGCGCGGGCAACAGCAATTCCGCCAGCCATAACGTGCAGGTCAATACCGCGCTGCCTGGTGTCACCATTAATCCGGTAGCGACTGACGATATTATTAACGCCGCCGAATCGGGCGTAGCGCAGACCATCAGCGGCCAGGTGACGGGCGCGGCGGCGGGCGATACGGTTACCGTAACGCTTGGCGGGAAAACCTATACCGCTACCGTGCAGGGCAATTTAAGCTGGAGCGTGGACGTTCCGGCAGTGGATATTCAGACCATCGGTAATGGCGACCTGACGGTTAACGCTTCGGTGACCAACGGCGTTGGCAATACTGGCAGCGGTTCGCGAGATATTGTGATAGACGCCAACCTGCCAGGTCTGCGCGTTGACACCGTGGCGGGCGATGATGTGGTCAATAGCATCGAGCACGCTCAGGCGCTGGTGATAACTGGTAGCAGCAGCGGGCTGGCGGCGGGCGCGGCGCTGACGGTGGTGATTAACACGGTCACTTACGCTGCAACAGTATTAGCCGATGGCACATGGAGCGTTGGTGTTCCGGCGGCAGACGTGAGTAACTGGCCTGCGGGTACGGTGAATATCACGGTAAGTGGCACTAACACAGCCGGAACAACATCCACCATTACCCATCCGGTCACCGTCGATCTGGCGGCGGTGGCGATTTCCATTAACACCGTCTCCGGCGATGATGTGATTAACGCCGCCGAAAAAGGGGCAGATTTAACCCTTTCCGGCAGCACCTCCGGCGTGGAAGCGGGGCAAACGGTCACCGTCACCTTTGGCGGGAAAACCTACACCGCCACCGTAGCAGGCGATGGCAGTTGGACAACCACCGTACCCGCCGCCGATCTCAGCGCGTTACGCGACGGCGACGCCACCGTGCAGGCCAGCGTCAGCACTATTAACGGCAACACGGCTTCGGCAACCCACGCCTACAGCGTCGATGCCACGGCCCCGACGCTTGTCATCAATACCATCGCCACTGACGATATTGTTAACGCTGCTGAGGCGGGCAATCCGCTAACCATCAGCGGCAGCAGCACCGCCGAAGCGGGTCAGACGGTAACTGTCACGCTTAATGGCGTGACTTACACCGGCATTGTCCAGGCGGACGGAAGCTGGAGCGTCAGCGTACCGACGGCAGATCTCAGCAACCTGACCGCCAGCCAGTACACCGTCAGCGCCTCGGTAAGCGATAAAGCAGGCAACCCGGCGTCCACCACTCACGGGCTGGCGGTGGATCTCACCGTGCCGGTGCTGACCATCAACACCGTCTCCGGCGATGACATTATTAACGCCGCCGAACACGGACAGGCGCTGGTGATCTCCGGCTCCAGCACTGGCGGCGAAGCGGGCGATATCATCACCGTCACGTTAAACAGTAAAACCTATACCACCACGCTGGACGCCTCCGGCAACTGGAGCGTCGGCGTTCCGGCGGCAGACGTTACTGCGCTGGGCAGCGGTCCGCAAATCATCACTGCGGCCATTACCGACGCGGCAGGCAACAGCGATGATGCAAGCCGCACGGTCACCATAAATCTCACCGCGCCAACCATTGGCATCAACACTATCGCCAGCGATGATGTGATTAACGCAACGGAAAAAGGCGCGGACCTGCAAATCACCGGCACCAGTAATCAGCCTGCGGGCACCACCATCACGGTGACGCTGAACGGGCAAAATTACACCGCCACCACAGATGCTTCCGGTAATTGGAGCGCCACGGTGCCAGCCTCGGCAGTTAGCGCATTGGGTGAAGCTAACTACACGGTAACGGCAAACGTCACTGATACGGCAGGCAACAGTAATTCCGCCAGTCATAATGTGCTGGTCAACAGCGCCTTGCCTGCCGTCACCATTAACGCGGTGGCGACCGATGACATTATCAACGTTGCCGAAGCGGGCAATGCGCAAACCATCAGCGGCCAGGTGACGGGTGCCGCGGCGGGCGACACGGTTACCGTTACGCTGGGCGGCAACACCTACACCGCCACGGTGCAGGCTAATTTAAGCTGGAGTGTCAGCGTTCCGGCGGCGGATATTCAGGCGCTGGGCAACGGTTCTCTTACGGTCAACGCATCGGTCACCAATGCCGTGGGCAACAGCGGCAGCGGCTCGCGGGATATCACAATCGACGCCAATCTGCCTGGCCTGCGGGTCGATACCGTGGCGGGCGATGACGTTATTAACAGCATTGAGCACAATCAGGCGCTGGTGATCACCGGCAGTAGCACCGGACTAACAGCGGGAACGGCGTTATCGGTCGTGATTAACGACGTCACTTACGCTGCCACGGTGTTAGCCGACGGCACATGGAACCTCGGCGTTCCGGCGGCAGACGTCAGCAACTGGCCTGCGGGTACGGTGGATATTACGGTAAGCGGCACCAACAGCGCCGGAACAACCTCCACCATTACCCATCCGGTCACTGTCGATCTGGCGGCGGTTGCCATCACCATTAACACCCTTTCCGGCGATGATGTGATCAACGCCGTCGAAAAAGGCGAAACGCTGGTCGTAAGCGGCAGCACCAGTGGTGTGGAAGCCGGGCAGACGGTGACCGTCACCTTTGGCGGTAAAAATTACACCACTACTGTGGAAGCCAACGGCAGCTGGACGGTGAACGTACCGCCTGCCGATCTCGCTGCCCTGCCGGACGGCGCGGGCAACATACAGGCGAGCGTCAGCAATATTAACGGCAACAGCGCCCAGGCGGATCGTGCGTACAGCGTCGATGCCACCGCGCCGCTTGTGACCATCAACACCATCGCCAGCGACGATATTCTCAACGTGAGCGAAGCGGGCGCGGGTATCACCATCAGCGGCACCACCACGGCGCAGGCCGGACAGACGCTGACCGTCACGCTCAATAACAATACGTACCAGACCACCGTCCAGGCCGATGGCACCTGGAGCGTGAATGTTCCGGCAACGGATTTAAGCGGGCTGACTGCCAGCAGTTATACCGTGACTGCGACAGTGAGCGACAAAGCGGGTAACCCGGCAAGCGCCGATCACGCGCTGGCGGTGGACGTTACCGCGCCGGATCTCACCATTAACACCGTCGCGGGTGATGACATTATCAACGCCATCGAACACGGTCAGGCGCTGGTCGTCAGCGGCACCAGCACGGGCGCGGAACCCGGCGATGTGGTGACCGTCACGCTCAACGGTAAAAACTACACCACCACGCTGGATGCCTCCGGTAACTGGAGCGTGGGCATTCCGGCGGGGGATGTCACGGCACTGGCAACCGGAAGCCAGACCATTACCGCCAGCCTGAGCGATCGCGCGGGCAACAGCGACAGCGCTACCCATAATGTGACCGTTGATCCCAGCGGCCCGACGCTGAGCATTAACACTGTCTCCGGCGATGACATTATCAATAATGCGGAGAAAACCCAGGATCTGACCATCAGCGGCGGCTCCAGCGGTCTGGCGACCGGCACCACGGTCACCGTGATGTTGAACGGCCTGGCGTACAACGCTACTACCGACGGCTCCGGCAACTGGAGCGTTACCGTGCCTGCTTCGGCGGTTGGCGCGCTGGGCGAGGCGGTCTATTCGATTAGCGCCAGCGCCACCGACAGCGCGGGCAACAGCGGCAGCACCACCCATACGGTGAATGTCGAATCGCTCCTGCCTGGGGTGATCATTAATACCGTGGCGGGCGATGACATTATCAACGCCGCTAAAATCGTTGTGGCGCAGACCATCAGCGGTCAGGTCACGGGAACGGCGGTTGCCGGGAATACGGTGATTGTTACCATTGGCGGCAATCAATATAACGCCACCGTGCAGTCAGATTTAAGCTGGAGCGTCAGCGTACCGGCGAACGTTTTGCAGGCGCTGGGTAACGGTGAACTGACCATCAGCGCCTCGGTGACCAATTCCGCAAATAATACCGGCACCACAACGCGCGACATCGTGATAGATGCCAACCTGCCAGGCCTGCGAGTCGATACCGTGGCAGGCGATGATGTGATTAACAGCATTGAGCACACTCAGGCGCTGGTGGTCACCGGTAGCAGCACTGGGCTGGTAGCGGGGGCGGCGTTGACGGTGGTTATCAACGGCGTCACCTACGGCGCAACGGTCCTCGCCGATGGCACCTGGAGCGTCGGCGTTCCGGCGGCAGATGTCACAAACTGGCCTGCGGGGACGGTCGATATTGCCGTCTCTGGCACCAACACCGCCGGAACCACAACCAGCATTAGCCATCCAGTCACGGTCGATCTCGCAGCCGTGGCGATTACCATCAACACCCTTTCCACTGACGATGTGATTAACGCCGCCGAAAAAGGCAGCGATTTGCAGCTTTCCGGCACCACCTCCGATGTGGAATCGGGGCAAACCATCACCGTTATCTTCGGCGGCAAAAGCTACACCACCACGGTTGCCGCGGATAATAGCTGGGGGCTGACGATCCCAGCCGCCGATCTCGCAACCTTGCCAGATGGCGCAGCAAACGTCCAGGCCAGCGTCAGCAACGTCGCAGGTAACAACGCCCAGGCCACACATGTTTACAGCGTCGATGCCACCGCGCCCTCTGTCACCATCAATACGATTGCCTCCGACGATATTCTTAACGCCGCCGAAGCGGGATCGGCGCTGACCATCAGCGGCACCAGCACGGCGGAAGCGGGGCAGACGGTGACCGTGACGCTAAACGGCGTGAATTACAGCGGCAACGTGCAGGCAGATGGAAGCTGGAGCGTCAGCGTACCAACTGGCGATTTAGCCAACCTTACCGCAAGCCCCTATACGGTGAGCGCGGCGGTCAGCGACAAAGCCGGAAATCCGGCTTCGGCAACGCATAACCTGACGGTAGATCTCGTTGCTCCGGTCGTCACCATTAACACGGTGGCGGGTGATGACATCATCAACGCTACTGAACACGGACAGGCGCAGATTATCAGCGGCTCGGCAACGGGCGCGACTACCGGTAATACGGTTTCCGTGACGATTGGCACGACCACCTATACCACCGTGCTGGACGTCAACGGCAACTGGAGCGTCGGCGTGCCTGCCAGCGTCATTTCCGCGCTGGCGCAGGGCGATGTGACCATTACTGCCACGGTTACCGACTCCGCAGGCAACAGTGGCACGGCCTCGCACACTGTCAGCGTGGCGCTCGGTGCGCCGGTACTCGGCATTAACACCATCGCCGTCGATGACATTATTAATGCCACGGAGAAAGGCGCGGATCTGGCGATTTCCGGCAGCAGCAACCAGCCTGCGGGCACGCAGGTAACCGTGACGCTCAACGGGCAAAATTACACCACCACTGCTGATGCTTCCGGCAACTGGAGCGTGACCGTTCCGGCGTCCGCCGTAAGCGCCCTCGGTGAAGCCACTTATACGGTGACAGCCTCCGCCACTGACGCCGATGGCAACAGCGGTTCCGCCAGCCATAACGTTCAGGTTAATACCGCGCTGCCGGGCGTCACCATTAACGTGGTGGCAACGGACGATATTATTAACGCTGCCGAAGCGGGCGCGGGCCAGACCATCAGTGGGCAGGTGACGGGGGCTGCGGCAGGCGATACCGTTACCATAACGCTCGGCGGGGCGACTTACACTGCCACGGTGCAGGCGAATTTAAGCTGGAGCGTTAATGTTCCGGCCTCCGCGCTACAGGCGCTGGGCAACGGCGAGCTGACCATTTCGGCTTCGGTAACGAACAGCGTAGGCAATACCGGTAACGGCACGCGTGAAATCACCATCGACGCGAATCTGCCCGGTCTGCGGATCGACACCGTGGCGGGCGATGATGTGGTCAACATTATCGAGCACGATCAGGCGCTGGTGATTACCGGCAGCAGCTCCGGTCTGGCGGCGGGCAGCAACGTCACGCTGACCATTAACGGGCAAACCTATGTTGCGGCGGTACTGGCGGATGGCTCATGGAGCGTCGGCATTCCGGCGGCAGATGTCAGCGCCTGGCCTGCGGGGACGGTCACAATTACGGCGAGCGGCAACACCACCGCCGGAAACCCGGTCAGCGTCACCCATCCGGTGACTGTCGATCTCTCGGCGATTGCCGTCAGCATCAACGCCATTACCGCCGATGATGTGATTAACGCCGCTGAGAAAGGCGCGGCGTTAACGCTCTCTGGCAGCACTACTGGTGTGGAGGCCGGACAAACGGTCACCGTCACCTTTGGCGGCAAAACCTACACAGCAAGCGTCGCGGCGAACGGTTCGTGGAGCACCACGGTTCCGTCGGCAGATATGGCAGCCCTGCGTGATGGAGATGCCAGCGCACAGGCCAGCGTCAGCAATGTTAACGGCAACAGCGCCAACACTACCCACGCTTACAGCGTCGATGCCAGCGCACCAACGGTGACCATTAACACCATTGCGGGCGACGACATTCTTAACGCCGCCGAAGCCGGAGCTGCGCTGACCATCACCGGCAGCAGCACGGCGGAAGCGGGGCAGGCGGTGACCGTCACCCTCAATGGCGCAAACTATACCGGCACGGTTCAAACGGACGGTAGCTGGAGCGTCAGCGTACCGTCAGCCGACTTAAGCACCCTGACCGCCAGCAACTACACCGTTA
Source organism: Escherichia sp. E1V33 (assembly GCF_004211955.1). Taxonomy (GTDB): domain Bacteria; phylum Pseudomonadota; class Gammaproteobacteria; order Enterobacterales; family Enterobacteriaceae; genus Escherichia. The sequence continues at coordinate 189,870 of NZ_RHJI01000019.1, read as the reverse complement.
GCGCAGCGGTGAGCGACAAAGCCGGAAACCCGGCCTCGGTTAATCACAACCTGACGGTAGATACTTCCGTTCCGGTCGTCACCATCAACACGGTGGCGGGTGATGACGTGATCAACGCGGCGGAACACACCCAGGCGCAGATCATCAGCGGCTCCGCCACCGGTGCGGCAACTGGTAGCACCGTGACGGTGACTATCGGCACAAATACCTTTACCACGGTGCTGGACGCCAGCGGCAACTGGAGCGTCGGCGTTCCGGCAAGCGTCGTCTCGGCGCTGGCAAACGGCACGGTGACCATTAACGCCAGCGTCACCGATGTCGCCGGTAACAGCGGCAGCGCCACGCATCAGGTGACGGTCAACACCGGGCTGCCAACCATTACCTTTAACGCCATCAGCGGCGATAACGTCCTGAACGCCGATGAAAAAGGCCAGCCGTTGACCATCAGCGGCGGCAGTACGGGGCTGGCGACGGGCGCACAGGTTACCGTCATGCTCAACGGTCACAACTACAGCGCCACCACCGACGCGTCGGGCAACTGGACCTTAACGGTGCCGGTGAGCGATCTGGCGGCTCTAGGCCAGGCCAACTATACCGTCAGCGCCAGCGCCACCAGTGCGGCGGGCAACACCGCCAGCAGTCAGGCGAATTTACTGGTCGACAGCGGCCTGCCGGGTGTCACCATCAACACCGTGGCGGGCGACGATATTATCAACGCCGCCGAAGCGGGCGCCGATCAAACCGTCAGCGGGGTGGTGACTCGCGCCGCCGCTGGCGATACGGTTACCGTGACGCTGGGCGGCAACACTTACACCACCACGGTACAGGGCAACTTAAGCTGGAGTATCAGCGTTCCGGCAGCCGATCTCCAGGCGCTGGGCAATGGTGATTTGACCATTACCGCCTCGGTCACCAATGCTAATGGCAACACCGGCAGCGGCACGCGGGATATCACCATTGATGCCAACCTGCCGGGGCTGCGGGTGGATACCTTGGCGGGCGATGATATCGTCAACAGCATCGAGCACGGACAGGCGCTGGTGATCACTGGCGGCAGCAGTGGCCTGAATGCAGGTGCTGTGCTGACGGTTACCATCAACAGTGTGGCGTATTCCACCACGGTACAGGCGGACGGGAGCTGGAGCGTCGGCATTCCGGCGGCAAGCGTCAGCGCATGGCCTGCGGGGCCGTTAACCGTTGAGGTAGCCGGGCAAAGCAGCGCCGGAAATCCGGTCAGCGTCAGCCATCCGTTCACCGTCGATTTAACGGCGGTGGCGATCAGCATCAACACCGTTACCACCGACGATGTAATTAACGCTGCCGAAAAAGGCACTGACCTGACCCTTTCCGGCAGCACCAGCGGGATTGAAAGCGGGCAAACTGTCACCGTCACTTTTGGCGGCAAAACCTACACCGCAAGCGTCGCTGCCAACGGGAACTGGAGCGTAACGGTTCCGGCGGCAGATCTGGCAACCCTACCAGACGGCGCGGCGAACATGCAGGCCAGTGTCAGCAGCGCGAGCGGCAACAGTGCCTCGGTGACTCATGCGTATAGCGTTGACGCCAGTGCGCCGACGCTCACCATTAACACTATCGCCAGCGATGACATCCTTAACGCCGCAGAGGCCGGAAGCCCGCTCACCATCAGCGGTACCAGCACTGCCGAAACCGGGCAGGCGGTGAGCGTCACCCTTAATGGCGCTACCTACACCGGCACTGTACAGGCGGACGGTAGCTGGAGCGTCAGCGTTCCCTCGTCAGCCTTAGGCGCGCTGAACGCAAGCAATTACACCGTCAGCGCGACGGTCAACGACAAAGCGGGCAACCCCGGCAGCGCCAGCCATAATCTGGCGGTAGACACCACCGCGCCCGTTCTCACTATTAACACCGTGGCGGGCGATGACATTATCAACGATGCCGAACACGCTCAGGCGCTGGTGATCTCCGGCACCAGCACGGGCGGGGAAGCGGGCGATGTGGTGAGCGTTGAGCTCAACGGCAAAACCTACACCACCACCCTGGATGCCTCCGGCAACTGGAGCGTCGGCGTTCCGGCGGCGGATGTTACTGCTCTCGGTAGCGGTGCGCAGACCATCACTGCCAGCGTCAGCGATCGGGCGGGCAACAGCGATGACGCCAGCCGTACCGTGACCGTCAGCCTCAGCGCGCCAGTGATTAGCATCAACACCATCGCGGGCGATGACGTGATCAACGCGACGGAAAAAGGATCGAATCTGGCGCTTTCCGGCACCAGCGATCAACCCGCAGGTACGGCGGTTACCGTCACGCTGAATGGACAAAACTACAGTGCCACCACGGATGCCTCCGGCAACTGGAGCGTTACCGTGCCTGCCTCGGCGGTCAGCGCGCTGGGCGAAGCCACCTACAGCGTCACGGCGAGCGTCACCAACGCCCAGGGCAACAGCAGCACCGCCAGCCATAACGTGCAGGTCAATACCGCGCTGCCGGGCGTCACCATTAATCCGGTGGCGACGGACGATATTATCAACGCTTCAGAGGCAGGCAGCGCGCAAACTATCAGCGGCCAGGTAACCGGTGCGGCGGCGGGCAGCACCGTCACCGTTGAACTGGGCGGTAAAACTTACAGCGCCACCGTGCAGCCAGATTTAAGCTGGAGCGTCAGTGTGCCTGCCGCCGACTGGCAGGCGTTGGGTAACGGTGAGTTAACGGTTAATGCCTCGGTAACCAACGCCGTTGGCAACACCGGCAGCGGCTCGCGCGATATCACCATCGATGCCAGTCTGCCCGGCCTGCGGGTCGATACCGTTGCAGGCGATGATGTGGTCAATATGATCGAACACGTTCAGGCGCAGGTGATTTCCGGCAGCAGCTCCGGTTTTGCGGCAGGCACGGCGTTGACGGTGGTGATTAATAACCAAACTTACGCCGCGACGGTGCTGGCGAACGGCAGCTGGAGCGTCGGCGTTCCGGCGGCGGATGTCAGTAACTGGCCTGCGGGAACGCTGAACATTACCGTTAGCGGGGCGAATAGTGCCGGAACGCAAACCAGCATTACCCATCCGGTGACCGTTGATCTCACTACCGTCGCCATCAGCATGAACAGCATCACCAGCGATGATGTGATTAACGCCGCCGAAAAAGGCGCAGCGTTAACGCTCTCCGGCAGCACGTCCGGCGTCGAAGCGGGGCAAACCGTCACCGTCATCTTTGGCGGTAAAACCTACACCACCACGGTGGCGGCAAACGGTAGCTGGAGCACCACCGTTCTGGCGGCGGATATGGCGGCTCTGCGCGATGGCGATGCCAGCGCCCAGGTGCGGGTGACTAACGTCAACGGCAACAGCGCCACAGCAACGCACGAATACAGCGTCGATAGCGCCGCGCCAACGGTCACCATCAACACCATTGCCAGCGATAACATCATCAACGCCAGCGAAGCGGCGGCAGGTGTGACGGTCTCCGGCACAAGCACGGCGCAAACGGGGCAAACGCTCATCGTCACGCTAAACGGCACTAACTACCAGACCACGGTGCAGGCAGACGGCAGCTGGAGCTTAACGCTGCCTGCCAGCGACTTAACCGCGCTTGCCAATAACGGCTATACCCTGACCGCCACGGTCAGCGATCTGGCGGGTAACCCTGGCAGCGCCAGCAAAGGTGTGACCGTCGATACCACCGCGCCGGTGATAAGCTTTAACACCGTGGCGGGCGATGATGTGATTAACAACGTCGAACACACTCAGGCGCAGATTATCAGCGGCACCGCCGCGGGCGCGGTGGCGGGCGACCGCCTGGTGGTGACCATCGCCGGGCAGCAGTATGTCACCAGCACCGATGCCAGCGGCAACTGGAGCGTCGGCGTGCCTGCCAGCGTGGTTTCCGGCCTTGCAGACGGCACGGTGACCATCAGCGCCACCATCACCGATAGCGCAGGCAACAGCAGCACGCAGACGCACAACGTGCAGGTGAACACGGCGGCAGTGTCGCTCTCGGTCAGCACCATCAGCGGCGATAACCTTATTAACGCCGCCGAAGCAGGCAGTGTACTGACCCTTAGCGGCACTGGCACTAATTTCGCGACAGGTACAGTGGTGACCGTGTTGCTTAACGGCAAAGGCTACAGCGCCACCATTCAGAGCAACGGGAGTTGGAGCGTGAACGTGCCTGCGGCAGACGTTGCGGCACTGGCGGATGGCACCAGCTACACGGTCAGCGCCTCCGCTCAGGACAGCGCCGGAAACAGCGCCACGGCCTCGCGCAGCGTAGCGGTAGATCTGACCGCACCGGTTATCAGCATCAACACCGTTTCGACGGACGATCGACTCAGCGCCGCCGAACAGCAGCAACCGTTAACCCTTAACGGTTCAACCAGCGCGGAAGTGGGGCAGACGGTCACCGTCACCTTTGGCGGCAAAACTTACACTGCCACGGTTGCCGCCAATGGCACCTGGGCGCTGAACGTGCCTGCGGCGGATCTGACCGCGCTCGGGCAGGGCGCGCAGACCATTACCGCCAGCGTGAACGATCGTGCCGGTAACCCCGGTCAAACCACGCACGCCCTGACCGTCGATACCATTGCGCCAACGGTCACCATCGCCACCGTGGCGGGTGACGATATTATCAACAACGCTGAACAGCTCGCCGGGCAAACCATCAGCGGCACCACCACCGCCGAAGTGGGCCAGACGGTAACCGTTACCTTTAACGGGCAAACCTGGACCGCAACGGTCGGTAGCGGCGGAAGCTGGTCGGTGTTTATTCCGGCGCAACAGTTTGCCGGATTAAGCGACGGCAGCTACACCATTAGCGCGACGGTTAGCGATCAGGCCGGAAACCCCGGCAGCGCCAGCCGTGGCGTGACGCTGAACGGCGACGTGCCCACCGTCACTATCAACACCTTTGCGGGCGACGATGTAGTGAACGCGGCGGAACACGGCTCGTCGCTGGTGATCAGCGGCACCACCACCGCCCCGGTCGGACAGACGCTGACCCTGACTTTAAACGGCAAAACCTACACCACCACGGTACAGACCGGCGGTAGCTGGAGCTACACCCTCGGCAGCGCCGATGTCACCGCGCTGGCGGACGGCAATGCCTACGTGATTAACGCCTCGGTGAGCAACACCATTGGCAATACCGGCAGCAGCAATCACACCATTACCGTGGATCTCAGCGCTCCGGCGATGGGCATTAATATCGATTCCCTGCAAGCCGACACCGGCCTTAGCGCCAGCGACTTTATCACCAGCGTCAGCCCGGTGGTGGTCAACGGCTCGCTCACCGCCGCGCTTGCCAGTAACGAGACGGCGCAAATCAGTATCGACGGCGGCGTAACCTGGACCACGCTTACCGTTACCGGCACGACCTGGCGCTATAACGACAGCCGCACGCTAACCGATGGTAACTATCTCTATCAGGTGCGGGTGATTGACGCGGCGGGCAACGTCGGCGCGACTGACAGCCAGAACGTGGTGATCGACACCATCGCGCCAGATCCGGCGGTGAAAACCATCGCCATCAGCGCGATCACCACCGATACCGGCTTGATCACTAACGATTTTGTTACCAGCGACACGACGCTTGCGGTGAGCGGCACGCTGGGCGCGGCGCTTTCTGCCGGTGAGTTCGCGCAAATCAGCATCGATGGCGGCACAACCTGGCAGAATCTTTCGGTAAGCGGTTTGACCTGGACATATCTTGACGGGCGGACGCTGACCGACGGTAATTACAACTATCAGGTGCGGGTGATCGACACCGCCGGAAATATCGGCGCCACCGCCAGCCAGATAGTCACCGTGGACACCACCGCGCCGCTGGCGAGCAAAACCATCACCATTGCGGGCATCAGCGATGACACCGGGTTAAGCAGCAGCGATTTTGTCACTCGCGACACCACGCTGACCGTGCGCGGGACGCTCGGCGCGGCGCTTGCCGCCGATGAACGGGCGCAAATCAGCCTCGACGGCGGCGTCACCTGGACTACGTTAACCGTTATCGGCACCAGCTGGAGCTATGCCGATGGTCGCACACTGACTGATGGCACCTGGAACTACACGGTGCGGGTGGTGGATCTGGCGGGGAACGTCGGGCAGACCGCGACGCAAAACGTGGTGGTCGACACCACCAGCCCGGAACCGGCGAAAAGTATCACGATTACCGGTATCAGCGATGACACCGGAGCCAGCAGCACTGATTTTATTACCAGCGACACCTCGCTTACCGTGCGCGGCGTGCTGGGGGCTGCGCTCGGCGCTAATGAGTTCGCGCAAATCAGTACCGACAACGGCGCAACCTGGGTGAACGTGACCGTCGCCGCAGACGGCCTTAACTGGAGTTACGTTGACGGGCGAACCCTCACCAACGGCACCACCACCTGGCAGGTGCGGGTGGTCGATCTGGCGGGCAACGTTGGCGCAACCGGCAGCCAGTCGGCGCAGATTGACACCGTTAACCCGGCGCAGGTGCTCACCATCGCCAGTATCAGCACCGACACGGGGAGTTCGGCAACTGACTTTATCACCAGCGACACCACGCTCACGCTGACCGGTTCGCTGGGAGCGGGGCTTGCCAGCGGCGAAGTGGCGCAGATTAGCCTTGATGGCGGCGCGACCTGGATCACCCTCACCACCAACGGTACGCAGTGGACTTACACCGACAGCCGCACGCTGACCGACGGCAGCTATGTTTATCAGGTGCGGGTGCTGGATCTGGCGGGTAACACCGGCCCGGTGGTATCAAAAACGGTGGTAGTTGATACGATTAACCCCACCGCCACGCCGACGATTGTGTCGTATACCGATGATGTCGGGCAGCGGCAGGGAACGTTAAGCAGTTCGCAGGCCACTGACGATACCACGCCGCTGTTAAACGGCGTGCTCTCTGCGCCGCTTGCCAGCGGTGAAGTGGTTTACCTCTACCGTAACGGGCTGCTGTTAGGCGCGGTAACGATGGTCGGCGCACTGAACTGGACCTACAGCGACAGCGGGCTGGTCAGTGGTGCCTACACCTACAGTGCGCGAGTGGTGGATCTGGCGGGGAATATCACTTCCTCCAGTGATTTTGTTCTGACGGTCGACACCTCGATTCCGACGACGCTGGCGCAAATCACCAGCCAGACCACGCGCGACACCACGCCGATTATTAGCGGGGTGATCACGGCGGCACTCGCCAGCGGGCAGTATGTTGAAGTAGTAATCAACGGCAAAACCTACACCTCGCAGCCGGGCGGCGCGGTAGTGGTCGACCCGGCGCATAACACCTGGTATGTACAGTTGCCGGATACCGACGCGCTGGCAGCGTCTGCGACCGCCTATAACGTGACCGCGCAGGTAAAAAGCTCGGCGGGCAACGGCAATACCGCTAACGTCAGCAATGGCACGGTGACGGTGAACGCAGCGATTGATTACACACCGACCTGGACCACCGCCAATAAAACCACCGCTTGGGGGCTGACCTACGGCCTTGACACACACGGGATGTGGACGGTGCTGGCAAACCAGCAGGTGATGCAATCGACCGACCCGCTGACCTGGTCGAAAACTGCCCTGACGCTGTACCAGAGCGGCAACAGCTACGCCACCAGCTCCATCGCCGATTACGACCGTAACGGCACGGGCGATCTGTTTATCACCCGTGATGACTATGGTACGGGCTATATCAACGGCTTTACCAATAACGGCGACGGCACGTTTTCCAGCGCCATTCTGGTCGCCGTCGGCACCTTGACGTGGTATGGCTCGGTAGTGGCGTTTGATAAAGAGGGCGATGGCTATCTCGACTTCTGGATTGGCGACGCGGGCGGGCCGGACTCCAACACCTTCCTGTGGAACAACGCAGGTACGCTGGTAGGCAACTCTACCGTTGTGAACAACGGAGGGAGCGCCACGGTGGGCGGGGTGGTGAACGGCTATCTTTCACTCAACGAAGGTTCCGGCGTCGATCTTAATAACGACGGCAAGGTCGACCTGGTTCAGCACACCTTCAACCTGAACAACTATTACACGTTGTCTTCGCTCATCAGCCAGGGCAACGGGACGTTTGTCTGGGGGCAGAACACCATCAACACCTTCCTCAGCGTTGCAGGCAGCGGTGGTAACTCGACGTCTGTCTCCATGACCTGGGCCGATTTTGACGGTGACGGCGATATGGATCTGTTCCTGCCTGCCAGCCAGGGAAGAGCTAACTACGGCTCGCTGTTATTCAACACCAACGGCGTGCTGGGAAATCCGGTGGCGGTGGGGGCAACGGCAACCACTTACGCCAGCCAGTTTAGCGTGGCGGTGGACTGGAACCACGACGGCCTGATGGATATCGCCCGTATCGCCCAGACCGGGCAGTCGTATCTTTATACTAACGTCAGCAACGCCAGCAACTGGACGCAGTCGGTACTCGGCGGCAGTCAGAGCGGCACCACCAGCGGCGTGGCGGCAATGGACTACGACTGGGACGGCGCGGTGGATGTGCTGGTGACCAAACAGTCGGGCAGCGTGTTCCTGATCCGCAATACCAACACGGTGAGCTACGGCACCTCGCTGCATTTGCGCATCACCGATCCTAACGGTATTAACGTCTACTACGGCAATACCGTAAAACTGTACAACTCGGCGGGGGTGCTGGTCGCCACGCAAATCATCAACCCGCAGTCGGGGATGGGGGTTAACGACACCTCGGCGCTGGTCAACTTCTACGGGCTGAACGCCGGAGAAACCTACAACGCGGTGCTGATCAAATCCACTGGCACCACCGCCAGCAATATCGATCAAACGGTCAATACCACCTGGGGCGGTTTACAGGCTACCGATGCCACTCACGCTTACGACCTCAGCGCCGAAGCGGGTACGGCGAGCAATAACGGCAAGTTCGTCGGCACCGGCTATAACGACACCTTCTTCGCCACCGCAGGCACCGACACCTACGACGGCTCCGGCGGCTGGGTGTACAGCTCCGGCACCGGAACCTGGCTTGCGAACGGCGGGATGGATGTGGTTGATTTCCGGCTCTCGACGGTGGGCGTGACCGCGAACTTAAGCGTCACCACCGCGCAGGCCACCGGCTTTAACACTTCGACATTTACCAATATTGAGGGGATATCCGGCTCGAACTTTAACGATACCCTCACCGGCAGCAGCGGCGATAACCAGCTGGAAGGGCGCGGCGGCAACGACACCATTAACATCGGCAACGGGGGCCACGACACCTTGCTCTATAAACTGCTCAACGCCAGCGACGCCACCGGCGGCAACGGCTCGGACGTGGTGAATGGCTTTACGGTAGGCACCTGGGAAGGCACCGCCGACACCGATCGCATTGATATTCGCGAGCTGTTGCAGGGCAGCGGCTACACCGGCAACGGCAAAGCCAGCTACGTCAACGGCGTGGCGACGCTGGATGCGCAGGCCGGAAACATCGGTGATTTTGTCAAAGTCACCCAGAGCGGCAGCGACACCATCGTGCAGATCGACCGCGACGGCACGGGCGGCACTTTTGCGACAACTAACGTGGTCACGCTGACGGGCGTGCATACCGACCTCGCCACTTTGCTGGCGAATCATCAGTTGATGGTGGTGTAGATAATGAAAAAAAATGCCCAGTCCGTGGAAGCCTGGCTGGAGGCGATGATCGCCGTGGCGCGCTATTATCGCCTTGATTTTTCTCAGGAGAACGTGCGCGCAACCGTCAACTGGGAGCGCGACAGCAAGCGGGAAGAGTTGCTTACCGATATGGCGCGGCAGTTGGGGATGGGGCTGCGGTTGGTGGAGTTTTCCGCCGACTCGCTTAACCCCTGGCGGCTGCCGCTGATCGCGGTGTTTGATAATCAACAGATTGGCGTGATCACCCGCCGCGACAATTACGACAATATCAGCGTTCAGTTCAGCGGTGACGAAGGGCTGGAAACCACGCTTAATATCGCGGATATTGAAGACAAAATCGTCGAACTGGCGCTGCTGCGCCCGCTCAGCGCCATCCCTGACGCGCGGGTAGATGACTACATTCGTCCGTATCAGGCGAACTGGTTCTGGAGCCTTTCGCTAAAAGACTGGCGGCGCTATGGCGATATTATGCTGGCCTCGCTGGTGGCGAACGTGCTGGCGCTGGCGGCGATGATTTTCTCGATGCAGGTTTACGATCGGGTGGTTCCTGCGCAGTCCTATCCGACGCTATGGGTGCTTTTCGCCGGGGTGATGATGGCGATCCTGTTTGAGTTCTGTATGCGCATGGTGCGCACGCATCTCTCGGATATGATTGGCAAGCGGGCGGATCTGCGCATTTCGGACCGCGTTTTTGGTCATGCGCTACGGCTGAAAAACAACGTGCGCTCGAAATCCACCGGATCGTTTATCTCGCAGATCCGCGAGCTGGAATCGGTGCGGGAGCTGATTACTTCCACCACCATCGGCGCGGTGGCGGACCTGCCATTCTTCCTGCTGTTTGTCTTTATTTTGTGGATGATCGGCGGCTGGCTGGTGCTGGTGGTTTTGCTGGCGCTGCCGTTGCTGGTGATCCCCGGCCTGCTGGTGCAACGCCCGCTGGCGCGGCTGGCGAACGAAGGAATGCGCGAGTCAGCGGTACGCAACGCTACGCTGGTGGAAGCCGTGCAGTCGATTGAAGATATTAAACTGCTGCGCGCCGAACAGCGTTTTCAGAATCAGTGGAACCACACCAACGACGTGGCCTCGTCCATCAGCATGAAGCAACGTTTTCTCACCGGGCTGCTGCTCACCTGGACCCAGGAAGTGCAGTCCATCGTCTACGTGGTGGTGCTGCTGGTGGGCTGCTTTATGGTGATGAACGGCGACATGACCACCGGCGCGCTGGTCGGGACGACGATCCTGGCTTCGCGCACCATTGCGCCGCTGTCGCAGATATCCGGCGTGCTCTCGCGCTGGCAGCAGGCGAAAGTAGCACGTAACGGCCTTGATGAACTGATGAAGCGCCCGGTGGATCAGCCGGAACACGGCAAACTGGTGCATAAAGCGGTGCTGCACGGTAATTATCAGTTCAGCAACGCGGTGTTTTATTACGACGAAGAAGAGAAGATTGCCGATGTAGCGATTGGCAAACTCAACATTCAGGCTGGTGAGAAAATCGCCATTCTCGGGCGCAACGGCGCGGGTAAATCGACGCTACTGCAAATGCTCGCCGGAATGCGTATCGCCCAGCAGGGGCAGGTGTTGCTGGATAACATCAGTATCGGGCAGCTTGATCCGGCAGATCTGCGGCGAGACATGGGGCTACTCAGCCAGACCGGGCGACTGTTCTTTGGTTCGCTGCGGGAAAACCTCACCATGGGGATGCCGGAAGCCAGCGATGAAGATATCGAACGCGCGTTAACCCTCAGCGGAGCGCTGCCCTTTGTGCAGAAGCAGAAAAACGGCCTCAACTACATGATTCAGGAAGGGGGATTTGGCCTCTCTGGCGGTCAGCGGCAAACGCTGCTGCTGGCGCGGCTACTCATCTCTCAACCCAATATCGTCCTGCTCGACGAACCCAGCGCCTCGCTGGACGAAATGGCGGAAGCGTATTTAATCGAACAACTGAAACAGTGGATTGGGCATCGCACGCTGGTTATCGCCACTCACCGCACGGCGATGCTGCAACTGGTGGACCGCATTATCGTGATGGATCAGGGGCGGATTGTGATGGATGGCGCGAAAGAGGCCATTTTGCGTGAACAGAGCGAACCCACGGCGCGACGGGTGGTGTTGCAGGAGAAGAATAAGGGGTCTGCTGCATGAACGGACAACTGCAATACAACCGTGGCCTGACTGAACCCCGCTTGCCGCGTTCGGCGCTGGCGGTACGCGTTACCGCTGTGATGCTGCTCTGTTTTCTCGGCTGGGCGTGGTACTTCCAGCTTGATGAAGTCACCACCGGCAGCGGCACGGTAGAACCCTCCGGGCGCGAACAGGTGGTGCAGTCGCTGGAAGGCGGAATTCTGTATCATCTCGACGTGAAAGTTGGCGATATTGTCGAACTGGGCCAGCCGCTGGCGCAGCTTAACCGCACCAAAACGGAATCCGACGTCCAGGAAGCGATGTCGCGGCTGTACGCTGCGCTGGCAACCTCGGCGCGGCTGCGGGCGGAAGTGAGCAATAAACCGCTGGTCTTCCCTGACGAACTGAATAAATTCCCCGAACTTATCGAGTCGGAAACGGCGTTGTACAACACTCGCCGCGACGGGTTGAACAAAGCCACCACCGGGCTGACGCAGGGGATTAGCCTGGTCAATCGCGAACTGGCGATGACCCAGCCGCTGGTAAAACAGGGGGCAGCGAGCAGCGTCGAAGTACTGCGCCTGCAACGCCAGGCCAATGAACTGGAAAACAAACTCAGCGACGTGCGCACGCAATACTACGTTCAGGCGCGCGAAGAGTTAGCAAAAGCCAATGCGGAAGTGGAAACCCAGCGTTCGGTGATCCGTGGACGGGAAGACTCTCTCACCAGGCTCAACTTTACCGCGCCGGTGCGAGGCATTGTTCAGGATATTGACGTCACCACGGTTGGCGGCGTCATCGCCCCCGGTGGTAAACTGATGACCATCGTGCCGCTGGATGAGCAACTGCTGATTGAGGCAAAAATCTCCCCGCGCGATGTGGCGTTTATCCATCCGGGGCAAAAATCGCTGGTGAAAATAACTGCCTACGATTACTCCATCTACGGCGGCCTGCCGGGAGAAGTAGCGGTGATATCACCAGACACAGTGCAGGATGAAGTGCGGCGCGATGTTTATTACTATCGGGTGTACATTCGCACTTTCAGCAACCATCTGGAAAACAAAAGCAAACAGCAGTTTCCGATATTCCCCGGTATGGTGGCGACGGTCGATATCCGCACCGGCAAAAAAAGCGTGCTGGATTATCTGTTGAAACCCTTTAACAAAGCACAGGAGGCGTTGCGCGAACGATGAACATTAGCGATGTAGCAAAAATTACCGGCCTGACCAGCAAAGCCATTCGCTTCTATGAAGAGAAGGGGCTGGTGACGCCGCCGATGCGCAGCGAAAATGGTTATCGAACCTACACGCAGCAGCATCTCAACGAATTGACCTTACTGCGCCAGGCGCGCCAGGTGGGCTTTAACCTGGAAGAGAGCGGCGAGCTGGTGAATCTGTTTAACGACCCGCAGCGTCACAGTGCCGACGTCAAACGTCGCACGCTGGAGAAGGTGGCGGAGATTGAACGGCATATCGAAGAACTGCAATCTATGCGCAACCAGCTACTGGCGCTGGCGAATGCCTGCCCTGGCGATGACAGCGCCGACTGCCCAATTATCGAAAATCTCTCCGGCTGCTGCCATCATCGGGCTGGGTGATTAAGGCTTGCGAAAATAGTCGTCCATTATTTTCGTCAGCTCCGGACGTTCGCCGTCATCGTTGATGGCAAAATCCAGAAAAAAGGCATCTGCTTGCGGCGTTCGGGTTTGCGCCATTAACCGGAAGGTGAGGGGGCGATAAATGGCGTATGCCGGATGACTGATAACGAATCGGGCAAAGTCAACAAAAAGCGGCGAGTGTGTGAAAAACAGCGCCTGCAAAATTACATCAGCCTTTTCATCCTCCCCAAAACCTTGTTGGATCATGCGATTAATACGTGTTTCGCTCAAATTCCCGGCCTCAACAATTTGCCAGACTTGATCCAGTGAAGGGTAACGGCTGACGCTCTGCTGCAACTCTTCTGACCAGGTTTCGGATGGGCTTACGTGCTTATCAGGGCCGAAACTCTCCCATGCGCTGGGCGGCAATTTTTTCCACGCGGTGAGTTTTGGTATGCGGTATTGCAGCTCTGTTTTGTGCAGAAATTCCCTGCCCGGAAATACCAGGGTTTGCTGCTCATCATTAAAACGAGTTGCCGTGCTGAGCACCAGTGTTTTGAGCGGTCGACCTTCCAGCGCGGCGGCAGTGGCTTTATGGTGTCCGTCGAGCAGAACGCATAGATAGGAATCAGGGAGATACCAGGCCAGAGCGCGGGCGTCCGGTTTATCGCGATAAAACGTCGCACGCTCAGGATTAAAATGTGATTGCGGCTGGCCGGGTAGAAGAAAGCAGGGCGCGGTGTCACTGAAAGAGCAATATTCCTGATCCCAGACGGCAACGGTTGCCGGATTACTGGAACTATGGTCCGTTGCCGCCCAAAAGAAATGCCCATTGCCATCTGTCGGGTAAAGTTCACGATCTTCCAGCAGATAATAGCCATCAGCCAGGCATGAGAACAGCGGCGTCAGTGCAGCAAAAGCGTCCGTCATGCCAGACCACGGGCGATTCCAGTTTTCGAGAGCAGACAAAAACCGGGCAGCTCCCTGTTCATTATCCGCAAAACCGCTGTAGACAAATTCCGCGCAGGTGGGGCAGTCGGCCTCGGACCAGAAACGAATCAATGGGACATCTTGCCAGCAGAGCGAACGGATAAGCCCGTAAGGGTGCGGATCGTAAGTCACACATTGACGCAGAAATCCTTTCCCGGACTTCACCGAAAAAATGACGCCTGCAGCGGTATTTTTCAGTAGACGTACTTCAGGTTTTCGACAAGGGAAAAGCATGGCCACTCCTTAGCCAAAATTTCAGTTCCCTGAACTGTGCCAGAAAATTACGCTGGTGACTATTGCTCTGGAAATGGAAACGGTGCCCTTACCCATTAATCCCCGTTTGCACCGAAAGAATATGCTGCAAACTTTCTACCATAATGCGCCCCGACTGAAATAAGCCTTCCTGGATTTCATTGTTAACATTCACAGCGTGAACCAGGGAGGCTAATAACACCACTTGCAAGAAGGCAAAAATAAACGCACCGATAATCATAATATGCGTCGTAGGTATTTTCTTTTCATTCTTCATTGCAGATAACCCACAAACTGACCTTCCTTCATTAATGCCACTTTTCCCGTGTGGTGATAAACAATGACGTTATAAAGACCTGACTGATAAACAGTGGCATCTTTATTGTCTTCATCAATTGCACATAATGAATCATTGAGATAAGCGAAGTTTTTACTGCTCATTCTAAAGGTCATGCCAAATCCTTTATAAATGGCTTTCTTTGCCGCCTGGGCATGTTGTGCGGCTTCTGCATTTTTAAATGCCTGCGCTTCGGAAGCACTTAAAATAGCCGTCTGGCGCTGCTGTTCTGCGAGGTAACAGCTGTCATGACTGACGCCCTGCGCCTGGCAATCTGCGATGCGGGAAGCGGGTGAGCTACAGCCAGCCAGTAATATAACAGCCAGCAGGGAAAAGGATTTAATGGAGCTATTCATCATTGTTAACCTTAAATAAACTGCGGAATATTGCGAATAAGAAATTGCTATTAAAATTAGAACGAATAACCCACGCCGACACCCGCGCCGAAATCAGATTGTGTATCCGCAGAGACTCCCGCTTTAATTACCGTATGAATTCCAGCATTAAACGAAGCACCGACAGATACCGCAGATTCATTGTTGAATGTACCCGCCCCGGCAGACACCATCATAAAATCACCTGTCTTAACTTGAGGCTGTGAAGCAATAGCGACGGCTGACGCAATACCCGCATTAGCCTCTTTACGGTTATCTTCCACTTCGTGTTTCAACGAACTGAAGTTGTTATTGAGCGAATTGATTTGCTGGCTGTTATCTGCAACACGTTTTTGCGTGTTTGTTAACTGCTGGTGTGTTTGGGCAGAATCTTGTGTCAGACTTTCGATTTGCTCATGTGCCTGGGCCGAGTCTTGCGCAAGGTTTCGAATTTGTTCACCGTATTGCACGCTATCGATTTGCTGTTGCGTCGCGACATTGGAAGCCAGTTCATTAATTCTCTGCCCCTGATCAGCGGTTGAACGTTCATTGGCTTCATTTTGCGCCGTCAGTTTGGCATTAATCATCTTTTGATAATGCGCAGTTGACTGGGGATCGCCGATTGCAGCGACCGTTTTTTCTGTGGCTGCGATCTGCTTCTGTTGCTCTGTAATCTGCGTTTGTTGGGCTTCAGACTGTGATTGTTGCGCATCAGCAGTGGCTGTCTGAAGAGCGTTAATCATGCTCTGATAACGAGCAGCGGTCTTTACATCACCCGTGGCGGCAACGGTTTTTTGCGTGGCAGTGATTTGTTCCTGCTGTTCGGTAATCGCCGTACTGTTTTTTTCAATCTGGTTTTTGTTGTCGCTTACGACACCGGAAAGTTTCTGGCCATTCATCAGCGCGGTATTAGCGTTCGCGTTGGCATGATCGGCACTTGCTTTAACATCTGCGACATCATCTTTCATTGCACTCACATCGGTGCGGACAGCGGCAACATCTTTTTGTGTGTCGGAAATGGCCGACTTATTGGCGTCGATATCCGTTTGCGCCACCATAATGGCATGGTGCGCGTCATCGGCTTTAAGCGAAGCCCAGTTAGCAGAGTGCTGGGCATCCTGAATTGACGAGTCCTGTGCGGCATCGCGATGTATTTGGTTCTGCTCACTTAACGCCATCTGTTCTTGCTGTTCAGCAATAGAGGAGCTGTTTTTTTCAATCTGGTTTTTGTTGTCGCTCACGGCACCGGAAAGTTTCAGGCCATTCATCAGCGCGGTATTAGCGTTCGCATTGGCATGATCTGCACTTGCTTTAACATCTGCGACATCTTTCTGAGTATCAGCAATAGCTCCCTTGTTCGCATCAATTGCAGATTGCGCAGTGGTAAGCGCTTTTTTGGCGTCATCTGCATTTGCCGCCGCAATGCTTGCGATATTGTGTGCGTTCTGAATTGCGGTATCTTGCGCCGCGTCGCGATCAGCCTGGTTTTGGTCGGTGACGTTGCTGTCAGTCTGTACGGCTGTACTGGCAGGGTAAATATTATCGCCTGTCTGCGGGTCCATATATCCATGAGAAAACAGGTAATCTTGCGCGGCTTCTGTATTACCTGTCCGAATCATGAAGCGATTGATTTTTTGATCGATTTCATCATGAGACATACCTGGGTGAATCGCTGTCAGTTCTGTCGCTGCCGCTTCAACCGTATCATCTGCAAAAGCAGATGGGCTCACAATGGTAGCAACAACGACAGCCAGTAAAGACAACTTTACAGATTTCATTTATTTTTTCTCAATCAAATTAAGTTTTATTTTGGTTTCTAATAGAAACTAATAATATTTCTATTGGAGTTAATATGCGTTGCAATTTAATCGAAATCTACGCCGCCATTTGTGTGATGTAAAGCGCATTTTTGTCTTGTGTAAGCGTAAACACTGTCTATAAGAAACTTAATTGGTTTCTTAAATAAATAATTTTGAAAATCATTTTGTGCTATTTTAGCGTAAAGAAGAGTAAAGACTTGTTTTGATAAGCGAAATAAATTCTGTTTCTGGACTAAACGTGAAGCGGTTCCTGATGTGTGCTAAAATGCGTTTCTTTGATAAATCTCAATTTTTAAGAGGTTTACGCCAGGCAGGAAAATTTAAATGAATGAATTTGAGAAGATTTTTAATGAAATGAATCTGGACCGGGCATTGCTACCGATCCTTTTTCGTTCGAACCGGTCAACAGTGTGGAAATATTTAAGTGGCGATAGTACGGCTCCTGCCTCTGCCATGTCGCTGATTATGCTGTTGCAGTTAATCCAGAAACGAAACCCCGATCTGTTAGCCGAATGGTTAACACTTTCTGATTTCACCATTCCGCCAGAAGTTTACCTGGACCAGCCTGATTACTGGAAAGGGTGGGTGTATACCCAACACAAGGTCAATAAAAACGTCCTGGAATATTTAAAAAAACACTACCCGGATGAAGACCAAAAAGGTATGGGTAAAGGCCGGGAAGAGTAATTTTGCCTCTACTCGGCTATATGCCGGATGCGGCGTAAACGCCTTATCCGGCCTACGATTCGGGCACAGACTTCCAGGCATGATAATACGCGTCAGCGTCGCATCAGGCATCGGCGTATAACCGCCGGATGCGGCGTAAACGCCTTATCCGGCCTACGATTCGGGCACAGACTTCCAGGCATGATAATACGCGCCCGCCTCGCATCAGGTGTCGGTGCACGACTGCCGGATGCGGCGCAAGCGCCTTATCTGGCCTACGATTCGGGCACAGACTTCCAGGCATGATAATACGCGCCCGCCTCGCATCAGGTGTCGGTGCACGACTGCCGGATGCGGCGCAAGCGCCTTATCTGGCCTACGATTCGGGCATATTTTGTAGGCCTGATAAGACGCGTCAGCGTCGCATCAGGCGATGACCGCACGGATGATCAACGTTATCCCTTCTATCGCAATGACTTCAACATGCGTACCTGCGCCTAAATCTTCGCTGGCGCTGACAGGCCATGAACTGTCGCCGACACGCATATGACCGCGCCCGTTGACCAGCGGTGATTCCAACACAAAACGTCGGCCAATCAATTGTTGCCCGCGCTGATTAAGATGGCTGTCACTGTGCTTTTGTTCGCGAACCCGCCGCGACAACCATTTCCACCACAACCAGGCGGCGAGCAGCGTCAGGACGGCAAACATAACCCCTTGCCACTCCCAACCCAGCGGCACCAGCCAGACCACCAGGCCGGTAATCACCGCTGCCACACCGCTCCACAACAAATAACCATTTCCGCCCAGCATCTCGGCTGCCAGCAGCAAACCACCGAGACTCAGCCAGAAAATATGTGGATGAACGACCATTAGCTCAATCATGGGTGAGTCCGTTTATCGGCGCTGTCTTTCACCAGTTCGGCAATCCCGGCAATCGATCCCATCAGGCTGCTGGCCTCTAATGGCATCATCACCACTTTGCTGTTACTGGAGGAACCAATCTGCTGTAACGCTTCGGTGTATTTCTGCGCCACGAAGTAGTTCACCGCCTGAATGTCGCCAGAAGCAATGGCTTCAGACACCATTTGGGTCGCGCGGGCTTCCGCTTCGGCAGAACGTTCACGGGCTTCAGCCTGTAAAAAGGCCGACTGACGTTCGCCTTCCGCTTTCAGGATTTGCGACTGTTTTTCACCTTCGGCTTTGAGGATTTCCGCCTGACGTATCCCTTCCGCTTCAAGAATGTAAGCGCGTTTGGTACGTTCCGCTTTCATCTGCGCGTTCATTGAAGAGATAAGCTCTGCGGGCGGGCGTACATCACGAATTTCGATACGGGTGACTTTTATCCCCCACGGATTAGTGGCTTCATCGACAATATGCAGCAGACGCGAGTTAATGCTGTCGCGCTGAGAGAGCATTTCATCGAGTTCCATTGAACCCAGAACGGTACGGATGTTAGTCATGGTCAGGTTGATGATCGCCAGTTCCAGATTGCTGACCTCATAAGCCGCGCGCGGAGCATCAATCACCTGAATAAAGCAAACGGCGTCGATAGTGACGTTGGCGTTATCTTTCGAGATAACTTCCTGGGATGGGATGTCGAGCACTTGCTCCATCATATTGATCTTACGACCAATACGATCCATAAACGGCACCACCAGACTTAGCCCCGGCTGTAACGTTTTGGTATAGCGACCAAAACGTTCTACTGTCCACTGATAGCCCTGCGGTACGATTTTGACACCCGCGCCAACAATGACCAGCGCGACAAAAATGAGAATCGGGATAAAAATTAGCATCGGAAAAACCTCCTGTTGTACCGTCCATAAAGAGCAAAATTGCTGCTTGATTAAACAAATTATACCTGATTACTGAAAGAGAGTTCCCCCTTATTCTTGTGGAGGATAAACTGTTTTTAGTAAAAATCAGAAAAAGGGATGGGCAATGCAGGAAAATAGTCTTTTGCTCCAACTGCAAAATGTTGGATATCAGGCGGGCGATACGAAGATTCTAAATAACATCAATTTTTCGCTGCGTGCTGGCGAATTTAAGTTAATTACCGGCCCTTCCGGCTGTGGCAAAAGTACGTTGCTAAAAATTGTTGCTTCATTAATCAGTCCGACCAGCGGAACGTTACTGTTTGAAGGTGAGGATGTCAGCGCACTAAAGCCAGAAATTTACCGCCAACAAGTGTCTTACTGCGCCCAGACGCCGACGCTGTTTGGCGATACGGTATACGATAACTTGATCTTTCCCTGGCAGATCCGTAATAAGCAGCCTGACCCGGCTATCTTTCTCGATTTCCTCGAACGCTTCTCCTTACCGGACACCATTTTGACGAAAAATATCGCCGAGCTATCTGGTGGTGAAAAACAACGCATCTCGTTGATTCGTAACCTGCAATTTATGCCTAAGGTTTTATTGCTTGACGAAATCACCAGTGCACTGGATGAAAGTAATAAACATAACGTTAATGAAATTATCCATCGCTATGTGCGCGAGCAAAATATTGCCGTGCTGTGGGTAACACACGATAAAGACGAAATTAATCATGCGGATAAAGTGATTACGCTGCAACCGCATGCTGGAGAAATGCAGGAAGCACGCTATGAACTCGCATAATATTACTAACGAATCATTGGCGCTGGCATTAATGCTGGTGGTGGTGGCAATCTTAATTAGCCATAAAGAAAAACTGGCGCTGGAGAAAGATATTCTCTGGAGCGTCGGGCGCGCGATAATTCAGCTGATTATTGTCGGCTATGTGCTGAAATATATTTTCAGCGTGAATGATGCCAGCCTGACATTATTGATGGTGTTATTTATCTGCTTTAATGCGGCGTGGAATGCACAAAAACGCAGTAAATATATTGCTAAAGCTTTTATCTCGTCGTTTATTGCTATTACGGTCGGAGCGGGAATTACCCTGGCGGTACTGATCCTCTCAGGGTCGATTGAATTTATCCCGATGCAGGTGATCCCTATCGCCGGGATGATAGCCGGTAACGCCATGGTAGCGGTAGGACTGTGTTACAACAATTTAGGACAACGAGTGATTAGCGAACAGCAAC
The DNA here is from genome assembly GCF_004211955.1 of Escherichia sp. E1V33. Taxonomy (GTDB): domain Bacteria; phylum Pseudomonadota; class Gammaproteobacteria; order Enterobacterales; family Enterobacteriaceae; genus Escherichia. Next base: position 169,067 of record NZ_RHJI01000019.1, on the reverse strand, counting down.
AGATTCAGGAGAAACTGAGTCTTGGCGCGACGCCGAAACAGGCTTCAGCGATATTGATTCGAGACAGTATTCGCGCGGCTTTAATTCCGACGGTCGATTCAGCAAAAACGGTTGGCTTAGTAAGTTTACCAGGAATGATGTCCGGGCTGATATTTGCCGGGATTGATCCGGTGAAGGCGATTAAATATCAGATTATGGTGACCTTTATGCTGCTCTCAACCGCCAGCCTGTCGACCATTATTGCCTGCTATTTAACCTATCGTAAGTTTTACAATTCGCGCCACCAGTTGGTGGTGACGCAATTGAAGAAGAAATAATGCGATGCCGGATGCGCAGCATCGCATCCGGCGTTGTGGTTCATGTGCCGATCAACGGAAAATCAATACAACAACGCATACAGCTGGCGGCGATACTTCGACGCCAGTGCATCACCCGTACCCAGCGCAGCGAGGATCTCCTGGAACGTTTTACGTGTCTGACCGTCTGCGGCGGTGAGATCTTTACGCAGATGCCCAAACAGTAACTCCAGCGCCTCTTCATTGCGCCCAACCTGATGCAGTTGCAGCGCCAGTTGCGTTGCCAGTGCGGCATCTTCTGGATTCTCCGCCACCTGCTGTTGCAACTGTTGAATTTCCGGCGTATCAGCCGCCTGCTTCAGCAGTTCGATTTGCGCCACCAGCCCCTGATAGCGGGTGTCCTGATCCTGCAACGGAATGGTTTTCAGCACCGCTTCTGCATCTTCTGAACGGTTCAGCGCAATCAGCGTTTCTGCCAGCAGCAGGCCGATTTCCCCGTTCTGATTCGACAACTGCCAGGCGTCTTTCAGTAATGGCAGGGCGTCGGTGTAATTGCCTTCCTGCATCAGTTGCATCGCCTGCTGCGCTTTCAGCTCTTCTTCGCGCGGCAGCACCTTATCCAGCAGGGCGCGGATCGCCTCTTCCGGTTGCGGCCCCTGGAAGCCATCTACCGGTTGCCCGTTCTGGAACAGATACACGGTCGGAATCGCGCGCAGACCAAACTGGGCGGCAATCATCTGCTCCGCGTCGCAGTCCAGCTTCGCCAGAATAAATTGCCCGTTGTACTGCGCCGCGAGGCTTTCCAGAATTGGGGTTAACTGCAAACAGTGCTGGCTACGTTCAGACCAAAAATAGAACAGCACCGGAGTGGTCATCGACTGTTCAAGAACCTGTTGCAGGTTAGATTCGTTAATGTTGACAATATTTTCTACGGACATGGAGTCGCTCTCTGTTGTCGATATTTTCTTTGACATGGGGGCTTAAGCGCGCGCTTCAACTCACCCCTGCAATATTTTGTCCATCACGCGCCCCGGCAGCAGGCGCTTAAGCACCATTACTGCCCAGGTCACCAGCGTTACCGGATAGCGCATCTTCGGCTTCTCGCTAATAAAAGCATGGCGTACTTTGTCCACCACCGCTTCCGGTCCCAACGTAAAGCGGGCGGCGATGCCGGGATTTTCGACTGGTTTATCACTTTGCGTCTGGTTGACGTTGTCGGTGAAGCGAGTACGAATGGGACCGGGTTCGATCAGGCTGACTTTAATTCCGCTGTGGCGTAGCTCCATGCGCAGCGCGTCTGACCACGCCTCCAGCGCATATTTACTGGCCGCGTAAGCGCCACGACCCGGCGTGGAGATTAATCCCATCACCGATGATGTCATCACAATACGCCCTTCACCGTGCGGTAACATCGCGGGTAACAAGCGCATGGTGAGCTGGTGTGCGCCGAAAAAGTTGGCGGAAAACTGCTGTTCCATCTGCGCACGGCTGATGGTGGAAAGGGGGCCATACATGCCGAAGCCGGCATTGTTAAAGATCCCATACAGACAATTATCGGTCAGGGCGATCACTTCGTCGGCTGCGCGATCAACACTTTCTGGTGAATCCAGATCGATCAACACGCCGGTAAATCCCATGCTGTTCATGCGCTCAACATCATCCGGTTTCCGGCAACCTGCCAGCACATGAAAACCCTGGCGTTTTAATTCGAGCGCGCTTTCCAGGCCAATTCCACTGGAACATCCGGTAATTAAGACCGATTTTTGCATAACTTTACCTGTCAGGATCTCCGTTGCTTTATGAGTCATGATTTACTAAAGGCTGCAACTGCTTCGCCATCCAGTCGGCAATAAACGGCTGGGCGTCGCGGTTGGGATGAATACCGTCATCCTGCATCCATTGTGGCTTGAGGTAGACCTCTTCCATAAAAAAGGGCAGCAGCGGAACATCAAACTCTTTGGCGAGTTTGGGGTAAATGGCGCTAAAGGCTTCATTATAACGGCGACCATAGTTTGCAGGCAGACGTATTTGCATTAACAATGGTTCAGCGTTGGCGGCTTTGACATCCTGCAAAATCTGGCGCAGCGTTTGCTCGGTTTGCTGTGGCTGAAAACCACGCAAACCGTCATTGCCGCCCAGTTCAACCAGCACCCAGCGCGGCTGATGCTGTTTCAGCAGAGCCGGAAGGCGCGCCAGCCCTTGTTGCGAGGTGTCGCCGCTGATGCTGGCATTAACTACCGACGTTTTACTCTGCCACTTATCATTCAACAAGGCAGGCCAGGCCGCGCTGGCAGACATTCGATACCCGGCGCTCAGGCTATCACCCAGAATCAATAACGTGTCCGCTGCGGCGGCACGGAAGGTTAACAGGACCAGGAACAGGAAGGGCAAATGCCAGCGGAAAACATTGTTGAAGTTCATCATCTTAAGAAGTCCGTCGGTCAGGGGGAGCATGAACTCTCCATCCTCACCGGAGTTGAGCTGGTTGTCAAACGTGGCGAGACCATCGCGCTGGTGGGCGAGTCGGGATCGGGTAAGTCAACCTTGCTGGCAATCCTCGCAGGGCTGGATGACGGCAGCAGTGGCGAAGTGAGTCTGGTGGGACAACCGCTACATAATATGGACGAAGAAGCGCGGGCAAAGTTGCGCGCGAAGCACGTAGGCTTTGTTTTTCAGTCGTTTATGTTAATTCCTACCCTTAACGCGCTGGAAAACGTCGAGCTTCCGGCGCTGCTGCGCGGTGAGAGTAGCGCAGAAAGTCGTAACGGGGCGAAAGCGTTGCTCGAACAGTTAGGGCTGGGTAAACGTCTTGATCATCTTCCGGCACAGCTTTCCGGCGGCGAACAGCAACGAGTGGCGCTGGCGCGAGCCTTTAACGGTCGACCTGATGTGCTGTTTGCCGACGAACCCACCGGCAACCTTGACCGCCAGACGGGCGATAAAATTGCCGACTTGCTGTTTTCCCTCAACCGTGAGCATGGCACCACGTTGATTATGGTGACCCACGACCTGCAACTGGCGGCACGCTGCGACCGCTGCTTACGGCTGGTGAACGGGCAGTTGCAGGAGGAAGCATGATTGCACGTTGGTTCTGGCGCGAATGGCGTTCGCCGTCGCTATTAATTGTCTGGCTGGCGCTAAGCCTGGCGGTGGCCTGCGTGCTGGCGCTGGGCAACATCAGCGATCGCATGGAGAAGGGCTTAAGCCAACAAAGCCGGGAGTTTATGGCGGGCGATCGGGCGTTGCGCAGTTCGCGCGAAGTACCGCAAGCGTGGCTGGAGGAAGCGCAAAAGCGCGGCCTGAAAGTCGGCAAGCAGCTGACTTTCGCCACGATGACATTTGCAGGCGACACACCGCAGCTGGCGAACGTCAAAGCGGTGGATGACATCTACCCGATGTATGGCGATCTGCAAACTAATCCCCCTGGCCTGAAACCGCAGGCGGGCAGCGTATTGCTGGCCCCACGCCTGCTGGCACTGCTTAACCTGAAAACAGGCGACACCATCGACGTGGGTGATGCCACTTTGCGGATTGCCGGAGAAGTGATTCAGGAGCCGGATTCCGGTTTTAACCCCTTCCAGATGGCTCCGCGTCTAATGATGAATCTGGCGGATGTCGATAAGACCGGAGCCGTGCAGCCGGGGAGTCGGGTCACCTGGCGTTATAAATTCGGGGGCAGCGAGAACCAGCTCGACGGCTATGAGAAATGGTTGTTACCCCAGCTTAAACCCGAACAACGCTGGTACGGTCTGGAACAGGACAAAGGCGCGCTGGGGCGATCGATGGAACGCTCGCAACAGTTCCTACTGCTTTCGGCGCTTCTGACCTTGTTGCTGGCAGTGGCGGCGGTGGCGGTGGCGATGAATCATTACTGTCGTAGTCGCTACGATCTGGTGGCGATCCTCAAAACGCTGGGGGCAGGGCGAGCGCAACTGCGTAAGCTAATCGTCGGTCAGTGGTTGATGGTGCTGACGCTTTCAGCCGTTACCGGTGGGGCGATAGGGCTGTTGTTCGAAAATGTGTTGATGGTGCTGCTCAAGCCCGTTCTGCCTGCTGCACTACCGCCAGCCAGCCTCTGGCCATGGCTATGGGCGCTCGGCACCATGACGGTCATCTCGCTGCTGGTGGGGCTACGACCATACCGCTTGTTGCTGGCAACGCAGCCTTTACGCGTATTACGTAATGATGTGGTTGCGAACGTCTGGCCGCTGAAGTTTTATCTGCCGATTGTCAGTGTGGTGGTTGTGCTGCTGCTCGCCGGATTAATGGGCGGCAGTATGCTGCTTTGGGCGGTGCTGGCGGGCGCGGTAGTACTGGCTTTGCTGTGCGGTGTGCTGGGCTGGATGCTGCTGAATGTATTACGCAGCATGACGCTGAAATCGCTGCCTCTGCGCCTGGCGGTTAGCCGCTTGTTACGTCAGCCGTGGTCAACGTTAAGCCAGCTTTCGGCATTTTCGCTCTCCTTTATGCTGCTGGCACTGCTACTGGTGCTGCGTGGCGATCTGCTCGACCGCTGGCAGCAGCAGTTACCGCCAGAAAGCCCGAACTACTTTTTAATCAACATCGCCACAGAACAGGTAGCACCGCTAAAAGCGTTCCTCGCGGAACATCAGATAGTCCCGGAATCGTTTTATCCGGTGGTGCGGGCGAGACTGACGGCGATTAACGGCAAGCCGACAGAAGGCAATGAAGATGAGGCTCTCAATCGCGAACTCAATCTTACCTGGCAAAATACGCGGCCCGATCATAATCCGATTGTCGCCGGTAACTGGCCGCCAAAAGCTGATGAAGTGTCGATGGAAGAGGGGCTGGCGAAACGCTTAAACGTTGCCCTCGGTGATACCGTGACTTTTATGGGCGATACCCAAGAGTTCCGCGCTAAAGTGACCAGCCTGCGCAAAGTGGACTGGGAAAGTCTGCGGCCTAATTTCTATTTTATTTTCCCTGAAGGGGCATTAGACGGGCAGCCGCAGAGCTGGCTTACCAGTTTCCGCTGGGAGAATGGCAACGGCATGTTGACGCAACTCAACCGCCAGTTCCCGACCATTAGCCTGTTAGATATTGGCGCGATTTTAAAACAGGTCGGCCAGGTGCTGGAGCAGGTAAGTCGGGCGCTGGAAGTGATGGTGGTGCTGGTCACCGCCTGCGGTATGTTGCTGTTGCTGGCACAGGTGCAGGTGGGAATGCGTCAGCGTCATCAGGAGCTGGTGGTGTGGCGCACACTCGGTGCGGGGAAAAAACTGCTGCGCACGACATTGTGGTGTGAGTTCGCCATGCTCGGGTTTGTTTCCGGCCTGGTAGCCGCAATTGGTGCAGAAACGGCACTGGCAGTGTTGCAGGCGAAAGTGTTTGATTTTCCGTGGGAGCCAGACTGGCGATTGTGGATTGTGCTGCCGTGCAGCGGTGCGCTGCTGCTGTCGCTTTTCGGCGGCTGGCTGGGTGCGCGACTGGTTAAGGGTAAGGCGCTGTTCAGGCAGTTTGCGGGGTGATGACAGGTGTTAGATTGCCTGATGCGCTACGCTTATCAGGCCTACGAAGAGCGTGCAATATATTGATTTTGCAAGATTGTGTAGGCCGGATAAGGCGTTTACGCCGCATCCGGCATGAACAGTGTGCATTTTGGCAATAAATCTGAAACCAACTGTCATGTCGGTTTTTTTAAAGGCCGAAGGTGGTAAACCTTCGGCCTTAGCTACGTTTCCTCAGTTATTCAATAAACTGACGGATCAGTTCCAGCAGCGCGATTAGCGCCTTAAGCACGATGAGAACTTTATCGAGAAAAGTTTTCATCCGTTGCTCCCTTAAGGGAGAAAGACAATCACAGCTTACCCTTACGTTGCCTGTAACTATGATTTTCTTCATGTGCTAGATGAGGACTGCCTCTCTCCAAATTAGAGCACCAGAATCAGCACCACCTGTATCCTGACCAGGACTTAAAAGTACTTTTCCGCACTGCGGTAATCCCTTGAGGCAGTATCACTACTAGCGTCGGGATTGTATCGCCAACATAGCTGTTTGAATATGTAGGCATCCTGACTTATAATTCACTTGCTAGATGAGGACTGTTTCATTTCTGCCCGGAACCACCAAGTCTTGGGCGGAAAAAATAAAAAAACCGACTGTCATGTCGGTTTTTTTATATCTGTATTTTGGTGCAACCATTCTGTTCTCACGACAATCGCCGTTTCAGAATACCGCCCATCACTGCGCCTTAACCCATTCCGCCACTTCCGCCCACTCACCGCGAAAGACGATTTTTTCCGCTTTTTTCTCAAGCTGATAGCGATACATCGGGTCGTAATATTCTTCAAGTAGCGGCACCAGCCAGGCCATATGACAGTCGGTACTGCCAGTGGTGAGTTGCGTTGCCAGCGCCGCATCCAGACGTGCAGCCAGTTCGTTATAGCGCTGTAGCCCCAGCCGACGCTTAATCGCCGAAAGTCCGTGATGCAGGTATTCGCAATATTTCTGCCAGCCCTGTTCGTCGCCAAAAGCATGGGTAAAATCATGATGCATACGCAAGAAATACTCTTCGTTCAGGCGTTCAAGACGGATCTCAAACGGATCTTCTACCACCGCAATCGCCGCCTGGGTCATTCGCTCGCGCAGACATTCCGGCAGGTGATTCGAACCGATCATCCGGCTTTCATCTTCCAGCACCCACAGGCGCAAATCCTGACGGGCGTCGGTTTTTAGCATTTCGGCAGCCAGCAGGTTTTCAAAACTCGCCTGACTAAGCTGCGGTTGCAACGTGCGACCAAAAGCAGAACCGCGATGACGCGCCAGCCCTTCCAGATCAACACCGTTCGATTGCTGTTGTACCAAAAGCGTTTTACCGCTGCCGGTACAACCGCCAATCAGCACTATCGGTTTTTGTGACAGTTCAATGGTTGCCTGAATCGCAGTCTGGCGCAGTACCTTATAACCGCCTTCCACCAGCGGATAATCAATCCCCGCTTCATGCAGCCAGCGTTGCACAATATGTGAACGTTGACCGCCACGGGCGCAGCAGAGAATACCTTGCGGATTTTGCAGGCACGCTGCCCGCCAGGCGTACATACGCTGCTGACGAATTTCACCCGCCACCAGTTTATGCCCCAGTGCCAGCGCCGCATCTGACCCTTGCTGTTTATAGCAGGTGCCAACAGCGGCGCGTTCATCGTTATTCATTAACGGCAGGTTGATAGCTGCGGGCATTGCGCCTTGCTCAAACTCGATAGGGGCGCGAACATCAATAATGGGCGTATCAGCAATCAGCAGGGCACGATAGTCCTGTTCCGTGTGTCTCTCTTGCATAGTAAAAAGTAAACCTCAAATCAGCTTGCGCGCTATTTTACGCGCCAACGCGCAAGGAAACTTGATTTTTAACTGCGTGAGTTGCCGAAAATTTCTAAAAATCCACTGATTTCCGGTCTGCGCTGGGTAAACAAGGCCACAATATCTTCCACCGCTTTGCCACTGCCAAATTTACGCCATGCCAGACTCAATGGCGAAGGCGGGCGCATAGTTGGGATTACCCGGCTGACCAGTTGTTGATTATCGATCATTGACTGGCAAAGTGATTTTGGCAAAAAACCAATGCCAACGCCCGCCAGATGGGCTGCTATTTTCGTTTCCATATCAGGAACAATAATCTCTTTTTGCCCTGGCAATCGCCAGGCGACGCGTTTGGTTAAGGTGCGGGCGCTGTCTTCAATATTGACCGCCGGAAAGCGACGCAACTGCGCTTCTGTTAGCGGCTCTTCAACGTTCGCCAGCGGATGATCCGCCGCCATGACAAATCGCCATTGCACCGATCCTAAGGGATCAAGACTAAAGGTATTTGCCAGCGCCTCAGTTCCCGTGACGCCGATAGCCAGCGAAAAACCTTCGTACAATAGCGAATCCCAGACGCCCATATAGATTTGCCGGGAGATATGAAACTGGGTAAACGGGTAACGTTCATTCAGCCATGCCAGCAGTTGGGCGACGGCCTCGGAATTATAGAGCAGGTTGTTGATGACGATATTCACCTGGCGTTCCACGCCATCGTTCACCTGTTGCAGTTCGCTCGGCATGCTTTCCAGCCAACTCAGCCAGTCTCTGGCCTGACAAAGCAGATGTTCGCCTGCCGCTGTCAACGTCACGCAGCGAGTGGTACGGAAAAACAATGCCACCCCGGTATTCTCTTCCAGAAGTTTAATGCGATAACTGATGGTTGCCGTGGTTTTACATAATCGTTCTGCCGCTTTTGAAAAACTTCCCGTTTCGGCAACAGCGATGAAAGTCCGCAAAGTTTCTGGATCAAACATCTTCAGGTATCCCCTTTTAAATCCGCAAGTTGCGTGATTTTCTTGTCCTTTGATTTACCTGTATTTTCACATGATAACCCTGCGTGATTTGTGGGCTAAATCTAGTTTTGGAAAAATATTCCAACTTTTGTGTTGATGTTGTTCTCTTAAGGTTTTAGATTGCCTGTTATTCAAACCAAGCTGACCGATCGGCGGTGGTTGAACGGAATTATGTTACAAGGACAAAAAGATGAAACTTCAGGTATTACCGTTAAGTCAGGAAGCCTTCTGTGCTTATGGCGACGTTATTGAAACGCAGCAACGGGATTTTTTCCATATTAACAATGGCCTGGTAGAGCGCTATCACGATTTGGCGCTGGTTGAGATTCTTGAGCAAGACCGTACGCTTATCAGCATTAACCGCGCGCAACCGGCGAATCTGCCGCTGACTATTCACGAACTCGAACGTCATCCGCTCGGTACCCAGGCGTTTATCCCGATGAAAGGCGAAGTGTTTGTGGTGGTCGTGGCGTCAGGTGACGACAAACCAGACCTGTCAACGCTGCGGGCGTTTATCACCAACGGTGAACAGGGGGTGAATTATCATCGTAACGTCTGGCACCACCCGCTTTTCGCCTGGCAGCGCGTCACCGATTTTCTGACCATCGATCGCGGCGGCAGTGACAACTGTGATGTTGAAAGTATTCCTGAACAGGAACTCTGTTTTGCGTGACGCCTGCAACCGACTTGCATAAGATAAACTAATTGTTCATTGTTTATGCTCACTTGTAGGTCGGAGTTAACGTAGGTATGACGGAAGTTAGACGGCGCGGCAGGCCAGGACAGGCGGAGCCTGTGGCACAGAAGGGCGCACAGGCGTTAGAGCGGGGAATTGCGATTCTGCAATATCTGGAAAAAAGTGGGGGAAGTTCGTCGGTTAGCGATATTTCTCTCAATCTGGATTTGCCGCTTTCAACGACCTTTCGCCTGTTAAAGGTTTTACAGGCAGCGGATTTTGTCTATCAGGACAGTCAGTTAGGCTGGTGGCATATAGGATTAGGTGTCTTTAACGTCGGCTCGGCGTACATCCATAACCGTGATGTCCTCTCCGTCGCCGGGCCGTTTATGCGCCGCCTGATGTTACTTTCCGGCGAAACGGTCAATGTCGCGATCCGTAACGGCAATGAAGCGGTATTAATTGGTCAGTTAGAGTGTAAATCGATGGTCAGGATGTGTGCGCCGCTGGGCAGTCGTCTGCCACTGCATGCTTCCGGTGCAGGCAAGGCGCTGCTTTATCCGCTGGCGGAAGAGGAGTTGATGAGCATCATCCTGCAAACGGGTTTGCAGCAGTTTACGCCAACTACGCTTGTGGATATGCCCACCTTGCTGAAGGACCTGGAACAAGCGCGTGAACTGGGCTATACCGTAGATAAAGAAGAGCATGTTGTCGGCCTGAATTGCATAGCTTCAGCAATTTACGATGATGTAGGTAGTGTTGTTGCCGCTATCTCCATCTCCGGGCCTTCATCAAGACTGACAGAAGATCGTTTTGTCAGTCAGGGTGAGCTGGTCAGAGACACCGCCCGCGATATCAGCACGGCGTTGGGACTGAAAGCACATCCATAGTGTCTGTCGCATCCCGCTCTGCGGAGCGGGTTTTTTTGACAAAATTTGAAAGTTGGAAAATTTTTCCAATTAATAGAGGTAGGAATAAAATGGCAAAAATGAGAGCCGTTGACGCGGCAATGTATGTGCTGGAGAAAGAAGGTATCACCACCGCCTTCGGCGTTCCGGGAGCTGCAATCAATCCGTTCTACTCAGCGATGCGTAAGCACGGCGGTATTCGTCACATTCTGGCGCGTCATGTGGAAGGTGCTTCGCACATGGCGGAAGGTTATACCCGCGCAACGGCAGGGAATATCGGCGTATGTCTGGGGACTTCCGGTCCTGCGGGCACTGATATGATTACCGCGCTCTATTCTGCTTCTGCTGATTCCATTCCTATTCTGTGCATTACCGGCCAGGCTCCGCGCGCCCGTCTGCATAAAGAAGATTTTCAGGCCGTAGATATTGAAGCAATTGCTAAACCGGTCAGCAAAATGGCGGTTACAGTACGTGAAGCGGCGCTGGTGCCTCGCGTGCTGCAACAGGCATTTCACCTGATGCGTTCTGGTCGTCCGGGTCCGGTACTGGTGGATTTACCGTTCGACGTTCAGGTTGCGGAAATCGAGTTTGATCCTGACATGTACGAACCGCTGCCGGTCTACAAACCTGCTGCCAGCCGTATGCAGATCGAAAAAGCGGTAGAAATGTTAATCCAGGCCGAGCGTCCGGTGATTGTTGCTGGGGGCGGAGTGATCAACGCCGATGCTGCCGCACTGTTACAACAGTTTGCCGAACTGACCAGCGTTCCGGTGATCCCAACGCTGATGGGCTGGGGCTGTATCCCGGATGACCACGAACTGATGGCCGGGATGGTGGGTCTGCAAACCGCGCATCGTTACGGTAATGCAACGCTGCTGGCGTCCGACATGGTGTTTGGTATCGGTAACCGTTTTGCTAACCGTCATACCGGTTCGGTAGAGAAATACACCGAAGGGCGCAAAATCGTTCATATCGATATTGAGCCGACGCAAATTGGCCGCGTGCTGTGTCCGGATCTCGGCATTGTCTCCGACGCTAAAGCGGCGCTGACGCTGCTGGTTGAAGTGGCCCAGGAGATGCAAAAAGCGGGTCGTCTGCCGTGTCGTAAAGAGTGGGTCGCCGACTGCCAGCAACGCAAACGCACTCTGTTGCGTAAAACCCACTTCGACAACGTTCCGGTTAAACCGCAGCGCGTGTATGAAGAGATGAACAAAGCCTTTGGTCGCGATGTTTGCTATGTCACCACCATCGGTCTGTCACAAATCGCTGCGGCACAAATGCTGCATGTCTTTAAAGACCGTCACTGGATCAACTGTGGTCAGGCAGGCCCGCTGGGCTGGACCATTCCGGCGGCGCTGGGCGTGTGTGCTGCTGATCCAGAGCGCAATGTGGTGGCGATTTCCGGTGACTTCGACTTCCAGTTCCTGATTGAAGAATTAGCCGTTGGCGCACAGTTCAACATTCCGTACATCCATGTGCTGGTCAATAACGCCTATCTCGGTCTGATTCGCCAGTCGCAACGCGCATTTGATATGGATTACTGCGTACAGCTCGCGTTCGAAAATATTAACTCCAGTGATGTGAACGGTTATGGCGTTGACCACGTGAAAGTAGCGGAAGGTTTAGGTTGTAAAGCTATTCGCGTTTTCAAACCGGAAGATATTGCTCCAGCCTTTGAACAGGCGAAAGCCTTAATGGCGCAGTACCGTGTCCCGGTGGTGGTGGAAATTATGCTGGAACGTGTAACCAATATTTCGATGGGCAGCGAACTGGATAACGTCATGGAATTTGAAGATATCGCCGATAACGCAGCGGATGCACCGACTGAAACCTGCTTCATGCACTATGAATAAGGGAGATAAATAATGTTACGTTTCTCTGCTAATTTATCGATGTTATTTGGTGAATATGATTTTCTCGCCCGTTTTGAGAAAGCTGCGCAGTGTGGTTTTCGCGGCGTTGAATTTATGTTTCCTTATGACTACGACATTGAAGAATTAAAACAGGTGCTGGCGAGTAATAAACTCGAACATACGCTGCACAATTTACCGGCGGGTGACTGGGCGGAGGGGGAGCGCGGTATTGCCTGTATTCCTGGCCGTGAAGAAGAGTTTCGGGATGGCGTAGCAGCAGCGATTTGTTATGCCCGTGCGCTGGGTAATAAAAAAATTAACTGTCTGGTCGGTAAAACGCCGGCTGGTTTCAGCAGTGAACAGATTCACGCAACGCTTGTAGAAAACCTGCGTTATGCCGCGAATATGCTGATGAAAGAAGATATTTTATTACTGATTGAACCTATTAACCATTTTGATATTCCTGGTTTCCATCTCACCGGAACTCGGCAGGCGCTGAAATTGATTGATGATGTTGGTTGCTGCAATTTGAAAATTCAGTATGACATTTATCACATGCAGCGGATGGAAGGTGAATTAACCAACACCATGACTCAGTGGGCCGATAAAATAGGTCACCTGCAAATTGCCGATAATCCGCATCGCGGCGAACCGGGGACCGGAGAAATTAATTATGATTATCTCTTTAAGGTAATCGAAAATTCTGACTACAACGGTTGGGTTGGTTGTGAATATAAACCCCAAACCACCACGGAAGCCGGTTTACGCTGGATGGATCCGTACCGTTAAAACGTAACGCTGTTCAGACAATGCTTTTTTAGGCCGCAACGTCGGCAGGGGATCGTGTTGTCTGAATTCAGGAATAGCGACATTTAAAAAGAGGTTAATTATGAAACTGGGATTTATTGGCTTAGGCATTATGGGTACTCCGATGGCCATTAATCTGGCGCGTGCCGGTCATCAACTGCATGTCACAACCATTGGTCCGGTTGCTGATGAATTACTGTCACTGGGTGCCGTCAGTGTTGAAACTGCGCGCCAGGTAACGGAAGCATCGGACATCATTTTTATTATGGTGCCGGATACACCACAGGTTGAAGAAGTTCTATTCGGTGAAAATGGTTGTACCAAAGCCTCGCTAAAGGGCAAAACCATTGTTGATATGAGCTCCATTTCCCCGATTGAAACTAAACGTTTCGCTCGTCAGGTGAATGAACTGGGCGGTGATTATCTCGATGCGCCAGTCTCCGGCGGTGAAATCGGCGCGCGTGAAGGGACGTTGTCAATTATGGTTGGCGGTGACGAAGCGGTATTTGAACGTGTTAAACCGCTGTTTGAACTGCTCGGTAAAAATATCACCCTTGTGGGCGGTAACGGCGACGGTCAAACCTGCAAAGTGGCAAACCAGATTATCGTGGCGCTCAATATTGAAGCGGTTTCTGAAGCCCTGCTGTTTGCTTCAAAAGCCGGTGCGGACCCGGTACGTGTGCGCCAGGCGCTGATGGGCGGCTTTGCTTCCTCACGTATTCTGGAAGTTCACGGTGAGCGCATGATTAAACGCACCTTTAATCCAGGTTTCAAAATTGCGCTGCACCAGAAAGATCTCAACCTGGCACTGCAAAGTGCGAAAGCACTGGCGCTGAATCTGCCAAACACCGCGACCTGCCAGGAGTTATTTAATACCTGTGCGGCAAACGGTGGCAGCCAGTTGGATCACTCTGCGTTAGTGCAGGCGCTGGAATTAATGGCTAACCATAAACTGGCCTGATACCCGCAATAAAAATGGCCGATATCAGAAAATGAATCGGCCAGCAATATTAAAAAAGAAAGCAGCCAAAGATGTTGCTTCAGTATTAAAAATAATATTTTTATTTTATTTGTTCCTCATAGCTAGATTAAAACAACGTTATTCGATACGTGAAATTAAGAGGGATTTATGGAACATCAGAGAAAACTATTCCAGCAACGCGGCTATAGCGAAGATCTATTGCCGAAAACGCAAAGTCAGCGGACCTGGAAAACATTTAACTATTTTACCTTATGGATGGGTTCGGTTCATAACGTTCCCAATTATGTGATGGTCGGCGGCTTTTTTATTCTCGGCTTGTCTACCTTTAGTATTATGCTGGCAATTATCCTCAGCGCCTTTTTCATTGCCGCGGTAATGGTATTAAACGGCGCTGCAGGCAGTAAATACGGCGTACCGTTTGCCATGATCCTGCGAGCTTCTTATGGCGTACGTGGCGCACTGTTTCCCGGATTATTAAGAGGCGGTATTGCTGCCATAATGTGGTTTGGCCTGCAATGTTACGCGGGGTCACTGGCCTGCTTGATTCTGATTGGCAAAATCTGGCCAGGATTTTTAACTCTCGGTGGTGATTTCACGCTGTTAGGCCTTTCTCTACCGGGCTTAATTACTTTCTTACTCTTCTGGCTGGTCAACGTTGGTATAGGTTTTGGCGGTGGCAAAGTTTTAAATAAATTCACTGCCATTCTTAACCCGTGCATCTATATCGTTTTCGGCGGTATGGCGATTTGGGCGATTTCGCTGGTCGGGCTCGGTCCAATCTTTGACTACATTCCGAGCGGTATTCAGAAAGCAGAAAACAGTGGATTCTTGTTCCTGGTAGTGATTAACGCGGTAGTTGCGGTCTGGGCGGCACCGGCGGTGAGCGCATCCGACTTTACGCAAAACGCCCACTCGTTTCGTGAACAGGCGCTGGGGCAAACGCTGGGTTTAGTTGTGGCCTATATTCTGTTTGCGGTCGCTGGGGTATGTATTATTGCCGGAGCCAGTATTCACTACGGCGCTGACACCTGGAACGTGCTGGATATTGTTCAGCGTTGGGACAGCCTGTTTGCCTCGTTCTTTGCGGTACTGGTTATTCTGATGACCACCATCTCCACGAACGCCACCGGTAATATTATTCCGGCCGGTTATCAGATTGCTGCCATTGCACCGACAAAACTGACCTATAAAAACGGCGTACTGATTGCCAGTATTATCAGCCTGCTGATCTGCCCGTGGAAATTAATGGAAAATCAGGACAGTATTTATCTGTTCCTCGATATCATCGGCGGAATGCTGGGTCCGGTAATTGGTGTCATGATGGCGCATTATTTTGTGGTGATGCGTGGGCAAATTAATCTTGATGAACTGTACACCGCACCTGGCGATTATAAATATTACGATAACGGATTTAATCTCACGGCGTTCTCAGTAACTCTGGTTGCGGTTGTTTTATCTCTCGGCGGTAAATTTATTCCGGTCATGGAACCGTTATCGCGTGTTTCATGGTTTGTCGGCGTGATCGTCGCCTTTGCGGCCTACGCTTTATTAAAAAAACGCACAGCAGTCGAAAAAACAGGAGAGCAAAAAGTCACAGGTTAATTAATCCCGATATTCAAAATTGAGTTAGAAAAACCAATCTGTATTTTACAAGGAGTTTGTTATGTCTTTTGATTTAATTATTAAAAACGGCACCGTCATTTTAGAAAACGAAGCTCGCGTTGTAGATATCGCCGTTAAAGGCGGAAAAATTGCCGCTATCGGTCAGGATCTGGGCGATGCAAAAGAAGTTATGGATGCGTCTGGCCTGGTCGTTTCTCCGGGCATGGTTGATGCGCACACCCATATTTCTGAACCGGGTCGTAGCCACTGGGAAGGTTATGAAACCGGCACTCGCGCAGCGGCAAAAGGTGGTATCACCACCATGATCGAAATGCCGCTCAACCAGCTGCCTGCAACGGTTGACCGCGCTTCAATTGAACTGAAGTTCGATGCCGCTAAAGGCAAGCTGACTATCGATGCGGCACAACTCGGTGGCCTGGTGTCTTACAACATCGACCGTCTGCATGAGCTGGATGAAGTAGGCGTTGTCGGCTTCAAATGCTTCGTTGCGACCTGTGGCGATCGCGGTATCGACAACGACTTCCGTGATGTAAACGACTGGCAGTTCTTCAAAGGTGCGCAGAAGCTGGGCGAACTGGGGCAGCCGGTGCTGGTGCACTGCGAAAACGCGCTGATCTGTGACGCACTGGGCGAAGAAGCGAAACGTGAAGGTCGCGTAACTGCCCATGACTATGTGGCTTCGCGTCCGGTATTTACCGAAGTGGAAGCGATTCGCCGCGTGCTGTATCTGGCGAAAGTTGCCGGTTGCCGTCTGCACGTTTGCCATATCAGCAGCCCGGAAGGCGTTGAAGAAGTGACTCGTGCACGTCAGGAAGGTCAGGACGTTACTTGTGAATCCTGCCCGCATTACTTCGTACTGGATACCGATCAGTTCGAAGAAATCGGTACTCTGGCGAAGTGTTCACCGCCGATCCGCGATCTGGAAAACCAGAAAGGCATGTGGGAAAAACTGTTTAACGGTGAAATCGACTGCCTGGTTTCCGACCACTCACCATGCCCTCCGGAAATGAAAGCCGGCAACATCATGGAAGCATGGGGCGGTATTGCCGGTCTGCAAAACTGTATGGACGTGATGTTCGATGAAGCGGTACAGAAACGCGGAATGTCTCTGCCAATGTTCGGCAAATTAATGGCGACTAACGCAGCAGATATTTTTGGTCTGCAGCAAAAAGGCCGTATCGCCCCAGGAAAAGATGCCGACTTCGTCTTCATTCAGCCGAATAGCAGCTATGTTCTTACCAATGACGATCTGGAATATCGCCACAAAGTCAGCCCGTATGTTGGCCGTACCATTGGCGCGCGTATCACGAAAACCATCTTACGTGGTGATGTGATTTACGACATCGAACAGGGCTTCCCTGTTGCGCCGAAAGGTCAATTTATCCTTAAACATCAGCAGTAATCTGGCCCCTGCAATGCCCGTCCTTGCGGCGGGCATTCTCCGGTTAAGGTGTGTTTATGTTCAATTTTGCAGTTAGCCGCGAAAGCCTGTTATCAGGATTTCAGTGGTTTTTCTTTATTTTTTGCAACACGGTTGTGGTTCCTCCTACGCTACTTTCTGCTTTTCAGTTGCCGCAAAGTAGCCTGCTTACACTCACACAATATGCTTTTCTTGCTACCGCACTGGCCTGCTTCGCTCAGGCGTTCTGTGGCCATCGTCGCGCTATTATGGAAGGGCCGGGGGGCCTGTGGTGGGGAACCATCCTAACTATCACCCTTGGCGAAGCATCGCGCGGGACACCGATCAACGATATCGCCACCAGCCTGGCAGTGGGGATTGCGCTCTCCGGCGTGCTGACGATGTTGATTGGTTTTAGCGGATTAGGCCATCGCCTGGCACGGTTATTTACGCCGTCGGTGATGGTCTTGTTTATGTTGATGCTGGGCGCGCAGCTGACCACTATCTTTTTCAAAGGTATGCTCGGGCTACCGTTTGGCATAGCCGACCCAAATTTTAAAATTCAGTTACCACCGTTCGCGCTCTCGGTGGCGGTGATGTGCCTGGTACTGGCGATGATTATCTTTCTGCCGCAACGTTTTGCCCGTTATGGCCTGCTGGTCGGTACGATAACCGGCTGGTTGTTGTGGTACTTTTGCTTTCCTTCTTCGCATTCGCTCTCCGGTGAGTTGCACTGGCAGTGGTTCCCGCTCGGCAGTGGCGGTGCTTTGTCGCCGGGGATTATTTTGACGGCGGTGATTACAGGTCTGGTAAATATCAGCAATACCTACGGTGCGATTCGGGGCACGGATGTTTTTTATCCGCAGCAGGGCGCGGGGAATACGCGTTATAGTCGCAGCTTTGTGGCGACCGGATTTATGACACTGATAACCGTGCCGCTGGCAGTAATTCCATTTTCACCGTTTGTTTCATCCATTGGTTTATTAACCCAGACTGGCGATTACACGCGGCGTTCGTTTATTTATGGCAGCGTTATTTGCCTGCTGGTGGCGCTGGTTCCGGCACTCACGCGACTGTTTTGCAGTATCCCTTTACCCGTGAGTAGTGCGGTCATGCTGGTTTCTTATCTGCCTTTACTCTTTTCCGCGCTGGTGTTTAGCCAGCAAATAACGTTTACCGCTCGCAATATTTATCGACTCGCATTGCCGTTATTTGTCGGCATATTTTTAATGGCATTACCGCCTGTGTATCTGCAAGACCTTCCATTAACGCTTCGTCCTCTGCTCAGTAACGGCTTATTGGTCGGGATTTTACTGGCTGTTCTTATGGATAACCTTATTCCGTGGGAACGCATCGAATAATTTGTTGAAAAAGGATTGATAATGAAGATTGTCATTGCGCCAGACTCTTTTAAAGAGAGCTTAAGTGCAGAAAAATGTTGTCAGGCAATTAAAGCCGGGTTTTCGACCCTCTTTCCCGATGCGAACTATATCTGTTTGCCGATAGCGGATGGCGGCGAAGGGACGGTGGATGCGATGGTCGCCGCGACGGGCGGCAACATCGTGACGCTTGAAGTCTGCGGGCCGATGGGCGAAAAAGTGAATGCTTTTTATGGCCTTACCGGCGACGGGAAAACGGCGGTGATTGAGATGGCGGCAGCAAGTGGCCTGATGCTGGTCGCGCCTGAAAAGCGTAATCCGTTGCTGGCCTCCAGTTTTGGTACGGGGGAGTTAATTCGTCATGCGCTGGATAACGGCATTCGCCATATTATTCTCGGCATTGGCGGCAGTGCGACGGTCGACGGCGGTATGGGCATGGCGCAGGCGCTCGGTGTGCGTTTCCTTGATGCCGACGGTCAGGTGCTGGTGGCTAACGGCGGCAATTTAGCGCGCGTGGCAAGCATTGAGATGGATGAATGCGATCCGCGTCTGGCGAACTGCCATATTGAAGTAGCATGTGACGTTGATAACCCGCTGGTAGGGGCACGCGGCGCGGCGGCGGTGTTTGGCCCGCAAAAAGGGGCAACGCCGGAAATGGTCGAAGAGCTGGAACAGGGGCTGCAAAATTACGCCCGTGTTTTACAACAGCAAACTGAAATCAACGTCTGCCAGATGGCGGGCGGCGGCGCTGCGGGCGGTATGGGTATTGCGGCGGCGGTATTTCTCAATGCGGATATTAAACCGGGTATTGAGATTGTACTGCGGGCGGTCAACCTGGAGCAGGCGGTGCAGGGCGCGGCGCTGGTGATCACCGGGGAAGGGCGCATCGACTCGCAAACGGCAGGCGGTAAAGCGCCGCTGGGCGTTGCGTCGGTGGCGAAGCAGTTTAATGTACCGGTGATTGGGATTGCTGGCGTATTGGGTGATGGCGTGGAAGTGGTGCAACAGTACGGCATTGACGCGGTATTCAGCATTTTGCCTCGTCTGGCACCTTTAGCCGAAGTGCTCGCCAGCGGTGAAACCAATCTCTTCAACAGCGCGCGAAATATTGCCTGCGCCATTAAAATAGGTCAGGGAATTAAAAACTGACTCTTGCCTTTAAAGCGGATGCTATTTATTTCGTATAAGAGCGCAGTGCTCATGCCGGATGCTGCATGAGCACTATATCCTTCCTGAAAATCGCGCAAATTCTATATATTGCAGAGATCATGTAGGCCTGATAAGCGAAGCGTATCAGGCAATGTTACAAAAAAAGCCACGGTATAAACCGTGGCAAAATCCAACATAGCTAAAAATAATCAGGCGAGTGGTATGACTTAAATCTCTACGTCGCGGTTGCAATCTTTCGAGTAAATATAGCTGAACGCTTCACCACGCCCTACGCCATAACCGGCCTGTAAGGAATAAGCGCCCATAAAGATGTAATCGCCTTTTTTCACCGGGATCCAGTTATTGTCGAGGTTATAAACCCCCTGACCGGAAAGAATATAGGCACCATGTTCCTGAACGTGTGTTTCGATATAACCGTGGCTGGCACCTGGCGCAAAAGAGAGGATATGCATGTTCATATCAAAACCTAACTCTTTGGGCAGAAAATCCAGCAGAATAACATCGTCCATACCTTCATAGTGAATGCGTTCCAGTTCGCTGGCATTGCCAGAAACCAGCCACGGTGCATAGCCTTCTACCGGAACATAGCGGCGCTTATATAAAAAGATTTGGCTGTCTTCGGCCTGGGCGTTAACAAACGTCATTAAGGAGCCAGGCGGGCAATAAAGATATCCACCTTCGCTTAAGGAAAATGTTTTGCCTTCGGCTTTGGCAGTGATATTTCCAGAGATCACATACAGGAACGTTTCAATGCCTTCGCCACCGAAGCCCTGTTGGTTGCCGCCGTTTTGATGCAGTGTGACCAGATAATCAACAAAAGAGGCACCCAGCTTTGGCGTGGAGAGGATTGTCGCGTCACAATTTTCAAAGCCCGGAATAATATTTTTTACCAGACCGTCTGGTGTTAACAGTGCGAAATTACCGTGTTTCACAATCGCACGGTTAGCCAGTAAATCATCGCGGTAACCGGTGACGTTATTTAAATATCCCATTTATGACTCCTTATTTCTGCCAGGCAAGTTGATAAAGCATGAGTGCCAACGTTTTGACCCCTTCGGCAAGGTCGGTAATATTGGTGCGTTCCGCCGGGTTATGGCTGATCCCGTTGATGCTGGGGATAAAAATCATGCAGGTTGGTACGCGAGGCGCGAAAATTTGCGCGTCGTGCCCGGCACCACTGTGCATCACCCGGTAATTCAGTTTTTCACTTTCACACAATTCTGTCAGGGTGGCGACCAGGTCCTTATTCATCGGCACGGGTTCTTCGTCCATCCATAAATCGATATCAATACCAATGTCCATTTCATCGCAAATCGCCCGCATGTCGTTTTCTAACTGTTGGGTGAAATCACGCAGCACGGCGGCGTCGGTATGACGACAATCAATGGTGAACGTGGTTTTACCCGGCACCACATTCACCGTATTCGGGCGCGGCTCCACTTTCCCAAAGGTCAGAACCAGCGGATCGCCCATCTTTTTCGCTTTTTCGATCGACTGATGGCAAATGCGACTGAAAGCGTAAACCGTATCACGACGATAACCCATCGGCGTGGTGCCTGCATGGTTTGATTCGCCGTTCAGCGTCACCGTATAGCGACGTTGCCCGACAATTGCATTCACCACGCCAATTGATTGCCCATTACTTTCCAGCACACAGCCCTGTTCGATATGCAGTTCGACAAAGGCTTTAATATCCTGACGCGGAGTTAGCGGGGCGTCCGGCAGAGTAAATCCGCAAGCCTTCATCGCATCGACAAAACTATTTCCTTTGGCATCACAGATATTCCGCACGTCGTCAGGATTCGCCAGTCCAAAGATATTTTTACTGCCCCAGAAGACATACGGGAAGCGGCTGCCTTCTTCTTCCGCCATCGCCACCACTTCGACCGTACGTAGCGGCGCGCCGTATTGCGTTTTCAGCCAGTCAATTGCCAGCCAGGCCGCCAGCGCGCCGAATTGCCCGTCGAGGTTACCGCCGTTAACCACGGTATCGATATGCGAACCGCTCAGAACCACTTCCTGTGGATATTCGGTGCCATTCAGGCGACCGTATAAATTCCCCACTTCATCGAAACGTGTTTCCAGCCCGCTTGCTGCCATTCTTTTTTTAAATTGCTGCTGGGTTTCCAGCCATTCCGGCGAATAAAGTAAACGGGTCATCCCACCCGCTGGGTCAGCGCCAAAAGAGGAAAGCCAGGGCAGCGTTTCTTCTATGGCTTGGCGAAAATGTGTAATCATAAGAAAGTCCTGTCTCAATAATTATTGCGCAAAGGGATTTTTCGTTTCGTATGACGTGTTATAAAGCGCGTCGGAAATTAAATACTGGTAAATATCATCAACAATTTCGATGCCTTCGACGGCGGCTTTGCGTTGTTTAATATCCTGATCTTGCCCCGGATAATAAACCTGATTAAAACCGGGCGCGGGGGTAATGGCATTTAATTCGCGCATGGTCTGGCTAAGATGTTGACGGAATAATTCGCTGGAGGAGAAAAAGTTCGGGTTAATAACTACATGTAATTGCCCCAAATTACGCCCGGCGTGTAAATCGTCATACATCGAACTAACCTGTCGCCCGAACGGTAAGCCGAGTAAGACGCCTGAGAGGACGTCAATCATCATCATCAGGCCATACCCTTTCGGCCCAGCGGCGGGGAGCAGAGCATGTACCGCGAACGGATCGGTTGTTGGTGCACCGTTTTTATCGACCGCCCAGGTATCCGGGATAGACATATTACGCGAGCGGGCGTCGAGCACTTTTCCCCATGCCTGTACGGTAGTCGCCATATCAAAGGTAAGGATCTCGTCGCCTTCTCCCGGCGCGGCAAAGGCCAGTGGGTTAGTACCGTAGTAAATTTCCGCGCCGCCAAACGGCACCACCATCGGATCGGACTGGCACATCGAAATGCCAATTAATCCGGCGCGGGCTGCCTGCTGCACAAAATAAGAGATTGCGCCGCTGTGACCCATCCGGCTGATACCGACCACCGCAACGCCATTTTGCTGGGCGGTTTTGATGGCATGTTCCATACCCATTTTCGCCGCGACCTGTCCGGCGGCATTGTCGGCATGTAAAATTGCCGAGCACGGCCCGGTTTCCTCAAGACGAAACTCCGGTTCGCGGTTGGTGCCGCCTTTTGAAATGCGTTCCGCGTAGTATTCCACGCGCACCGCGCCATGAGAGTGGATCCCTCTGGCATCGGCGTAAACCAATACTTCAGCCACGGTTGCAGCGTGCTCACGTTTTAACCCAGCCTGGCAGAGTTTATTCTCGATTAGCTGGTGGAGTGTTTCCCGACTGATTTTCATCTGTCTTCCTTTTTAACGACGGTGTGAAGCATGACTGCAATTAACATACAGGGAAAATATCTGGATTATGTGATCCAGACAGGCAAAAAAATATAGTTAGAATTTATTTGATAATCCGCTCGCTTTTAACCTGGTTTTTAAAACAACCACGCTTATTAAAAAATAACACGTAATAGCATGGCGGTTATTTGAATTCTTTTGTTAATAATCCCTGTGTGATATTCATCACCTTATTTACTCGTTGTCATCGATACCGTAATCGCCACATTAACACTGCTCGTGCAATTGCCATGGGTGCAATTTTTAAGGAGTTGTTATGATCCACGCCTTTATTAAAAAAGGGTGTTTTCAGGATTCGGTCAGTTTAATGATTATTTCACGAAAACTCAGCGAATCAGAAAATGTTGATGATGTTTCCGTAATGATGGGTACGCCCGCCAATAAAGCGTTATTAGATACCACAGGTTTCTGGCATGACGATTTTAATAACGCCACGCCGAACGATATTTGCGTGGCAATTCGTAGCGAAGCGGCGGATGCGGGGATCGCGCAGGCGATTATGCAGCAGCTTGAAGAGGCGCTAAAACAACTGGCGCAGGGGTCAGGCAGCAGCCAGGCGTTGACGCAGGTGCGTCGCTGGGACAGTGCCTGTCAGAAATTACCCGATGCCAATCTGGCGCTGATTTCAGTGGCTGGCGAGTATGCGGCGGAGCTGGCGAACCAGGCGCTGGATCGCAACCTCAATGTGATGATGTTCTCCGATAATGTCACGCTGGAAGATGAAATCCAACTTAAAACCCGCGCTCGGGAAAAAGGTTTGCTGGTGATGGGGCCGGACTGCGGTACGTCGATGATCGCCGCCACGCCGCTGGCTTTTGCTAACGTGATGCCGGAAGGCAACATTGGCGTCATTGGCGCTTCCGGTACCGGGATTCAGGAGCTGTGCTCGCAGATTGCGCTGGCAGGGGAGGGAATTACTCACGCGATTGGCCTTGGCGGGCGCGACCTCAGCCGTGAAGTGGGCGGCATCAGTGCGCTAACAGCGCTGGAAATGCTCAGTGCAGACGAGAAAAGCGAAGTGCTGGCATTTGTTTCAAAACCACCTGCCGAAGCTGTGCGTCTGAAAATTGTTAATGCCATGAAAGCAACCGGCAAACCGACGGTGGCGCTGTTTTTAGGTTATACCCCGGCGGTGGCCCGCGACGAGAATGTCTGGTTTGCCTCCTCGCTGGATGAGGCCGCAGGCCTGGCTTGCCTGCTTTCACGCGTTACGGCGCGACGTAACGCGATAACGCCTGCCAGCAGCGGATTTATTTGCGGTTTGTATACCGGCGGTACGCTGGCTGCCGAAGCGGCGGGATTACTTGCCGGACACCTTGGCGCGGAAGCCGATGATGCCCATCATCACGGCATGATGCTGGACGCCGATGGCCACCAGATTATTGACCTCGGCGATGATTTCTACACCGTCGGGCGTCCCCATCCGATGATCGACCCAACCTTACGCAACCAGTTAATTGCCGATCTCGGCGCTAAACCGTCAGTGCGCGTATTGCTACTTGATGTCGTGATTGGCTTCGGCGCGACCGCCGATCCTGCCGCCTCGTTGGTGAGCGCCTGGCAAAAAGCCTGTGCCGCGCGTTCAGACAGCCAACCGCTGTATGCCATTGCCACGGTGACAGGCACCGAACGTGACCCGCAATGCCGCTCGCAACAAATCGCCACGCTGGAAGATGCGGGGATCGCGGTAGTGAGTTCGCTGCCGGAAGCCACATTGCTGGCAGCGGCGTTAATTCATCCGCTCTCGCCTGCCACACAGCAACACACACCGTCATTACTGGAAAACGTCGCCGTGATTAACATCGGGTTACGCAGCTTTGCGCTGGAGCTACAAAGCGCCAGCAAACCGGTAGTGCATTACCAATGGGCGCCAGTCGCTGGCGGCAATAAAAAACTGGCTCGTTTATTAGAACGTTTGCAATAAGGGGTTCCCATGTTTACATCAGTGGCGCAAGCCAATGCTGCGGTTATCGAACAAATTCGTCGCGCTCGTCCACACTGGCTGGATGTGCAACCGGCTTCTTTACTTATCAGCGAACTAAACCAGGGCAAAACACTGCTTCACGCCGGGCCGCCAATGCGCTGGCAGGAGATGACCGGACCCATGAAAGGGGCGTGCGTGGGCGCATGTCTGTTGGAAGGTTGGGCGAAAGATGAAGCGCAGGCGCTGGCAATACTGGAGCAGGGGGAAGTGAACTTCATTCCTTGTCACCATGTGAATGCCGTCGGGCCAATGGGCGGCATTACTTCTGCCAGTATGCCGATGCTGGTGGTCGAGAATGTGACCGACGGCAACCGGGCGTACTGCAACCTCAACGAAGGTATCGGCAAAGTGATGCGTTTTGGCGCTTACGGCGAAGATGTCCTGACTCGCCATCGCTGGATGCGCGATGTGTTAATGCCAGTATTAAGCGCGGCGCTGGGGCGCATGGAGCGCGGTATCGATCTCACGGCGATGATGGCGCAGGGCATTACCATGGGCGATGAGTTCCATCAACGCAATATTGCTTCCTCAGCACTGTTAATGCGTGCGCTGGCCCCACAAATTGCTCGCCTCGATCATGATAAACAGCACATCGCGGAAGTGATGGATTTCCTCAGCGTGACCGATCAGTTCTTCCTCAACCTCGCGATGGCTTACTGCAAGGCGGCGATGGATGCTGGCGCGATGATCCGCGCAGGCAGCATCGTCACGGCAATGACCCGCAACGGCAATATGTTCGGGATTCGGGTAAGCGGGCTGGGCGAACGCTGGTTTACTGCGCCTGTAAACACTCCGCAAGGTCTGTTTTTCACCGGCTTCTCGCAGGAGCAGGCGAACCCGGATATGGGCGATAGCGCGATTACCGAAACCTTTGGTATCGGTGGTGCGGCAATGATCGCAGCACCTGGCGTAACGCGCTTTGTCGGTGCGGGTGGCATGGAAGCAGCCAGAGCGGTATCTGAAGAGATGGCGGAAATCTTCCTTGAACGCAATATGCAGTTGCAGATCCCCGGCTGGGATTTCCAGGGTGCGTGCCTGGGACTGGACATTCGTCGCGTGGTAGAAACCGGCATTACGCCACTCATCAATACCGGTATCGCCCATAAAGAGGCGGGGATCGGGCAGATTGGCGCAGGCACTGTGCGGGCACCGCTGGCGTGTTTTGAACAGGCGCTGGAAGCACTGGCTGAAAGCATGGGGATTGGTTGAGGAACGCGCAATGACGATCATCCATCCTCTGCTTGCCAGCAGTAGCGCACCGGACTATCGCCAGCCCTGGCGGTTAGCGGGAGTGTGGCGGCGTGCGATTAACCTGATGACGGAAAGCGGTGAACTGTTAACGCTGCATCGTCAGGGAAGTGGCTTCGGCCCCGGAGGATGGGTGCTTCGCCGCGCGCAATTCGATGCGTTATGTGGTGAATTATGCGGCAATGAACGACCGCAGGTTGTGGCTCAAGGGATTCGCCTCGGGCGTTTCACGGTTAAACAGCCACAGCGTTATTGTTTGCTGCGTATTACGCCGCCTGCGCATCCTCAACCGCTTGCGGCTGCATGGATGCAACGCGCGGAGGAAACCGGGCTTTTCGGGCCACTGGCGTTGGCGGCAGGCGATCCGCTTCCCGCTGAATTACGCCAGTTTCGCCACTGTTTTCAGGCCGCGCTCAATGGCGTTAAAACCAACTGGCGGCACTGGCTGGGTAAAGGCCCCGGATTAACGCCGAGTCATGATGACACGCTGAGCGGAATGCTGCTGGCGGCCTGGTATTATGGCGCTTTAGATGCGCGCTCCGGTCGCCCATTTTTTGCCTGTTCCGACAATCTGCAACTCGTTACCACAGCGGTGAGCGTCAGTTATTTACGTTATGCCGCGCAAGGATATTTCGCCTCGCCACTCCTGCACTTTGTTCATGCTCTGAGTTGCCCGAAACGTACCGCTGTTGCGATTGATTCGCTGCTGGCGCTGGGGCATACGTCAGGGGCAGATACGCTGCTGGGGTTCTGGCTTGGCCAACAACTATTACAAGGAAAACCATGAAAACACTGGTTGTGGCTCTTGGGGGCAACGCCTTACTCCAGCGCGGTGAGGCGCTGACGGCAGAAAATCAATATCGCAATATCGCCAGTGCTGTACCCGCGCTGGCGCGCCTGGCCCGTTCTTATCGGCTGGCGATTGTTCACGGCAACGGGCCACAGGTGGGGCTGCTGGCATTGCAGAATCTGGCGTGGAAAGAGGTAGAACCGTATCCGCTGGATGTGCTGGTGGCAGAAAGTCAGGGGATGATTGGCTATATGCTGGCGCAGAGTTTGAGCGCACAGCCGCAGATGCCGCCCGTCACGACGGTGCTGACGCGCATTGAGGTTTCGCCTGATGATCCGGCGTTTTTGCAGCCAGAGAAATTTATTGGTCCGGTTTATCAGCCAGAAGAACAAGAGGCACTGGAAGCGGCTTACGGCTGGCAGATGAAACGTGATGGTAAATATTTACGCCGGGTGGTGGCGTCTCCGCAACCGCGTAAAATTCTCGACAGCGAAGCCATCGAGTTGTTGCTCAAAGAGGGGTATGTGGTGATTTGCAGTGGCGGCGGCGGTGTGCCTGTGACGGAAGACGGGGCAGGGAGTGAAGCGGTGATTGATAAAGATCTCGCTGCTGCGTTGCTCGCTGAGCAGATTAATGCCGATGGGCTGGTGATCCTCACTGATGCTGATGCGGTATATGAAAACTGGGGAACGCCGCAGCAACGTGCCATTCGCCGTGCCACACCGGATGATTTAGCGCCATTTGCCAAAGCCGATGGTTCGATGGGGCCGAAGGTAATGGCGGTGAGTGGCTATGTCAGAAGCCGTGGCAAACCTGCGTGGATTGGGGCGTTATCGCGGATTGAAGAGACGCTGGCGGGCGAAGCGGGGACCTGTATTTCGCTGTAGTGATGAGAGCATCCGGCAATCGGCGTACCATGCCTGATGCGACGCTTGACGCGTCTTATCAGGCCTACAATGGGTACCGGATCGGTGTAGGCCGGATAAGGCGTTCACGCCGCATCCGGCAATCAAATGAGCACCAGGTTAACTGAACTTACTCTGCGCCCACATCACGCCGCTGGCATATTCCGGCGGCAGCAGCGGGATCAAGGCTTCCAGCGTCGCGGACAGACGCGATGTGTCGCTGTCGGTCAAATTCAGATGCCCCACTTTACGGCCCGGACGGACTTCTTTGTCGTACCAGTGCAGATGCACCAGCGGCAGTTTCAGCCAGTCATAATTCACATCGCTACCAATCAGATTGATCATCACCGACGGATTATTCACCACTGGTTGCGGTAACGGCAGATCGGTAATCGCCCGCAGATGTAGCTCAAACTGGCTGATGCTGGCACCGTTTTGTGTCCAGTGACCGCTGTTATGCACACGCGGTGCCAGTTCGTTGATCAGCAGACCTTGCGGGGTGACAAAACACTCCATCGCCATCACGCCCACATAGCCCAGCTCCTGCATAATCGCCGACAGCATCTCTTCGGCTTGCGCTTGCTGCTGCGCATTGGCCTGCGGAAAAGCGACGCTGGTGCGCAAAATACCGTCCTGATGCAGGTTATGCGTCAGCGGATAAAACACGGTGCTGCCATCAAAACCGCGCGCGCCAACCAGCGACACTTCACCAGAGAAGTTTATGCCCTGCTCGACTATACATTCGCCGTAGCATTCAGCCGGTAACTGTTCGGTTTCATCGGCGCGTAAACGCCATTGACCGCGTCCGTCATAGCCACCAGTGCGACGCTTAACAATCGCCAGCTCACCTAAACGATCAAACACCGCAGGCCACTCGCTGCGATCGGCAAGTAACTGCCACGGTGCGGTCGGCAGGTGGAGCTTATCGAAAAGCTGCTTCTGAGTCAGACGGTCAGCAATAATCGGGAACACATCGCGGTTCACAAAGGCCGGATGGCGCGCCAGCTCGCGGGTTAATGCGGTTTCCGGCCAGCGTTCGATCTCAGCGGTAATCACGCTTTGTTGAAAAGGCACCGCCGCCGGTTCAGCGTCCAGCCCGACCGGCCAGACAGCAATGCCTAACGGTTCGCCTGCCTGACGCAGCATACGGCCTAACTGCCCGTTACCGAGGACGCAAACCTGTTTCATGCCGCACCTCGCGGGTCCGGGTTTTCCAGCACTTCATCAGTTTGTGCTTTGCGCCAGTCATTCAGACGCTGGTGGAGCTCTTTATCATGAGTCGCAAGAATTTGTGCTGCCAGTAACGCCGCGTTTGCCGCGCCAGCTTTACCAATCGCCAGCGTACCCACCGGAATGCCGCGCGGCATTTGTACGATGGAGTAGAGGCTATCGACACCGCTCAGTGCGGCGCTCTGTACTGGCACGCCCAGCACTGGCACCAGCGTTTTGGCGGCAATCATGCCTGGCAGGTGCGCTGCGCCGCCTGCGCCCGCAATAATCACCTGATAACCGTTCTCTTCGGCGCTTTCGGCGAAGCTGAACAGTTTATCGGGGGTGCGGTGAGCAGAAACCACTTCAACGTGGTGCGGGACATTCAGGATTTCGAAGATTTCGGCGGCGAACTGCATGGTAGCCCAGTCGCTTTTGGACCCCATCACGATGGCGACACGCGCCGGATTATTGCGGGAAGACATGCGTCTTAAAACTCCTGTGGTGCACAACTCTCGGCTTTAGAGGGCACAGAGAATAGCACGGAAAGAGAGCAAGGAAAACGGTTGCGTGGCTGTGAAATCAGCAAAGTTGCGGGTTTTTTAAAACGGAAAATGAATTAGCTCAACGTCATCCGCCGTGACTTTCACCATCGAACCTTCCGTATGCCAGGCACCCAGTACCACGCGAAAAGCAGGTTGCTGATTGGCGATAAGTTCATGCACCGCCGGGCGATGGGTATGCCCGTGGATCAGCCATTGCACCTGATGTTTTTCCATCGCACTGACCACCGCGTTTTGGTTAACGTCCATGATCGCCAGCGATTTACTGCTGTTGGCTTCTTTACTGTTCGCGCGCATTCGCGCGGCAATGCGTTTGCGCACAAACAACGGCAGGGCGAGGAATAGCGTCTGCAGCCAGGGTTTGTGGACCTTGGCGCGAAAAGCCTGATAACCCGCGTCATCGGTGCACAGCGTGTCGCCATGCATAATCAGCACCCGACGACCATAAAGTTCGAGCACTTTTTCTTCCGGCAATAACGTCATGCCGCTTTCACGGGCAAAGCGTTTGCCGAGCAGAAAATCACGGTTGCCATGAATGAAATAACAGGGAACGCCGGAATCGGACACCGCTTTGATCGCTGCCGCCATCTGGCGATGGAGTGGATTGGGATCGTCGTCGCCAATCCACGCTTCAAACAGATCGCCAAGAATATACAGCGCGTCGGCCTTGCGAGCTTCCCCCGCTAAAAAACGCAGAAAACCGGCGGTGATCGCCGGTTCTTCCACGCAGAGATGAAGATCTGCAATAAAGAGTGTCGCCACGATTACTCGCTAACGGTCACGCTTTCAATGATAACGTCTTCTTTTGGCACGTCCTGGTGCATACCGCTACGACCGGTTGCAACACCTTTGATTTTGTCTACCACGTCCATGCCTTCAACCACTTCAGCAAACACGCAGTAGCCCCAACCTTGCAGGCTTTCGCCAGAGAAGTTCAGGAAGTCGTTATCAACCACGTTGATGAAGAACTGTGCAGTTGCAGAGTGCGGAGCCTGAGTACGTGCCATTGCCAGCGTACCACGGGTATTTTTCAGGCCGTTGTTGGCTTCGTTTTTGATCGGTTCTTTGGTGGCTTTTTGTTTCATGCCCGGTTCAAAACCGCCGCCCTGAATCATAAAGCCGTTGATAACACGGTGGAAAATGGTGTTGTTGTAAAAACCTTCGCGGCAGTAGTCCAGGAAGTTTTTAACTGTTTCAGGTGCTTTATCGTCAAAAGTTTTGATGACAATATCGCCGTGATTGGTGTGGAAAGTAACCATTTTTGCATCCTGTTCCGTTTGATTGGTGCTTCAACCCGGTTCGGGTCATATATAGGGTGGTGTTATAGCATAACCGCACGATCGGATCATCTCGCAATGTATGCTGATTCGCGCGGGAAATATGGGTATTATACGCAACTCAATTACCCACACATGTCTAAACGGAATCTTCGATGCTAAAAATCTTCAATACTCTGACACGCCAAAAAGAGGAATTTAAGCCTATTCACGCCGGGGAAGTCGGCATGTACGTGTGTGGAATCACCGTTTACGATCTCTGTCATATCGGTCACGGGCGTACCTTTGTTGCCTTTGACGTGGTTGCGCGCTATCTGCGTTTCCTCGGCTATAAGCTGAAATATGTGCGCAACATTACCGATATCGACGACAAAATCATCAAACGCGCCAATGAAAATGGCGAAAGCTTTGTGGCGCTGGTGGATCGCATGATCGCCGAAATGCACAAAGATTTTGATGCTTTGAACATTCTGCGCCCGGATATGGAGCCGCGCGCGACGCACCATATCGCAGAAATTATTGAACTCACTGAGCAACTGATCGCCAAAGGTCACGCTTATGTGGCGGACAACGGCGACGTGATGTTCGACGTCCCGACCGATCCAACTTATGGCGTGCTGTCGCGTCAGGATCTCGACCAGCTGCAGGCAGGCGCGCGCGTTGACGTGGTCGACGACAAACGCAACCCGATGGACTTCGTTCTGTGGAAGATGTCGAAAGAGGGCGAACCGAGCTGGCCGTCTCCGTGGGGCGCGGGTCGTCCTGGCTGGCACATTGAATGTTCGGCAATGAACTGCAAGCAGCTGGGGAACCACTTTGATATCCACGGCGGCGGTTCTGACCTGATGTTCCCGCACCACGAGAACGAAATCGCTCAGTCCACCTGTGCCCATGATGGCCAGTATGTGAACTACTGGATGCACTCCGGGATGGTGATGGTTGATCGCGAGAAGATGTCCAAATCGCTGGGTAACTTCTTCACCGTGCGTGATGTGCTGAAATACTACGACGCGGAAACCGTACGTTACTTCCTGATGTCGGGCCACTATCGCAGCCAGCTGAACTACAGCGAAGAGAACCTGAAGCAGGCGCGTGCGGCGCTGGAGCGTCTCTACACTGCCTTGCGCGGCACAGACAAAACCGTTGCACCTGCGGGTGGCGAAGCGTTTGAAGCGCGCTTTATTGAAGCGATGGACGACGATTTCAACACCCCGGAAGCCTATTCCGTACTGTTTGATATGGCGCGTGAAGTAAACCGTCTGAAAGCAGAAGATATGGCAGCGGCGAATGCAATGGCATCTCACCTGCGTAAACTTTCCGCCGTATTGGGCCTGCTGGAGCAAGAACCGGAAGCGTTCCTGCAAAGCGGCGCGCAGGCAGACGACAGCGAAGTGGCTGAGATTGAAGCGTTAATTCAACAGCGTCTGGATGCCCGTAAAGCGAAAGACTGGGCGGCGGCAGATGCGGCGCGTGACCGTCTTAACGAGATGGGGATCGTGCTGGAAGATGGCCCGCAAGGGACCACCTGGCGTCGTAAGTAATTGCGCTATTGCCGGATGCGAGTTTTCGCATCCGGTTATCGTCTGCGCCACCACAACATTCCCATCAGTAGCATCCCCGGCAACCACACCCACATCAATTCAGAAATAATCACCTGATGCCCGTACGCTGTGGTGTAACGAGACAATGCAAACGGCGCGACTTTAATCACCTGCCAGGGAGCGAAAAAGCGTTCATCTGACCACGGCCACAGCCAGCCAACCCCTTTACCGCCAGTGGTTACCGAATCCAGCAAGCTGTGCGATAGCAACGAGACGGTTAAAAACAGCCAGCAGCGAATCAGCCCGGCCCTGAACCATCGACGTCCAATCAGCACACATAACAGCGGGACAACAAACGCAAACACCAGCGAATGGGTAAACCCGCGATGACCAAAAACATTGCCGTAAGCAACGCCAAATTTAAACGACAAGACGTCGGCATCGGGCAGCATCGCCAGGATGATTCCGGCAAATAACAGGCGCGGAGGGATGACTTTCGAACCCAACCCTAAACCAATGCATAGGGGAACGGCGGCGTGCGTAATAACGGTTGGCATGATGGTCGCTTCGGCAAAATGTCGATGCTATCAGCATGGATGAATGGGGCGTAGAGGGCAAAAGTCTGAAAAGAGAACCGGCCTGTTGATACAGGCCGGGAAAGGGATCAGGCAACAACCTGTACGCTGTGACCTGCAAAACTCACTGTCTGACCGGCGACGATTTTGCAGCGTTTGCGCGTTTCAACCGCACCGTCGACTTTCACCTGGCCTTCGGCAATCGCGATTTTCGCCTGCGCTCCGCTTTCGCTCCAGCCTTCCAGTTTCAGCAAGTCGCACAGCTCAACGTGCGGATGTTTACCTAAAGAAAATGTCGCCATGTTACTCACCCTGTGGATCATGATATTCAACGCACGCCTGTAGCGTGTTTTCAATCAGCGTGGCAACCGTCATCGGGCCAACGCCGCCGGGAACAGGTGTAATGTATGAGGCGCGTTTAGCCGCATCTTCAAACACTACGTCGCCCACAACCTTGCCATTTTCCAGACGGTTGATGCCGACATCAATCACAATTGCGCCTTCTTTGATCCAGTCACCGGGAATAAAGCCTGGCTTACCGACGGCAACGATCAACAGATCGGCATTTTCTACGTGATGACGCAGATTTTTAGTGAAGCGGTGAGTCACGGTGGTGGTGCAACCTGCCAGCAACAGTTCCATGCTCATTGGGCGACCGACGATATTCGATGCGCCAATCACCACGGCGTTGAGGCCGAAGGTATCAATGTTGTAACGCTCAAGCAGCGTGACGATACCGCGCGGAGTGCAAGGACGCAGACGCGGCGCGCGCTGGCACAAACGACCGACGTTGTAAGGATGGAAACCGTCCACGTCTTTGTCCGGGTGGATTCGTTCCAGCACTTTGACGTTATCAATACCCGCCGGTAATGGCAGTTGTACCAGAATGCCATCGATGGTGTTGTCGGCATTCAGTACATCGATAAGTTCCAGCAACTCTGCTTCGCTGGTGGTTTCCGGAAGGTCGTATGAGCGGGAGATGAATCCCACCTCTTCGCAAGCTTTGCGTTTGCTTGCGACATAAATTTGCGAAGCAGGGTTGCTACCCACCAGCACAACGGCCAGTCCTGGTGCCCGCAGTCCAGCAGCAATACGCGCCTGAACTTTTTGAGCAACCTCAGAGCGCACCTGCTGCGCAATCGTTTTACCATCTATAATCTTTGCTGCCATCAGAGAGAGGATTCCATCTGTTACGTAGGTCGAAGGGGATGCGCCTATTTTGTCAGAAGCGGGGCGTGCTGTCAGTTTTCGTTTTCAGGAAAGTAACACCATCTGTACCAGGCAGATTAATGTCCATAATGATAACCGACGTTGGTTTGCCGCCATAACGAGCTAAATCTGATGTGGTCGTACACTTGTTCAGCAACCAGTTCAAAAGCCATTGACTCAGCAAGGGTTGACCGTATAATTCACGCGGTTGA
This sequence comes from Escherichia sp. E1V33, assembly GCF_004211955.1. Classification (GTDB taxonomy): domain Bacteria; phylum Pseudomonadota; class Gammaproteobacteria; order Enterobacterales; family Enterobacteriaceae; genus Escherichia. The sequence continues at coordinate 134,762 of NZ_RHJI01000019.1, read as the reverse complement.
ACTGCATCACAGCATCAACGCGCCCTTAGCTCAGTTGGATAGAGCAACGACCTTCTAAGTCGTGGGCCGCAGGTTCGAATCCTGCAGGGCGCGCCATTACAATTCAATTAGTTACGCCTTCTTTATTTTCTCCATAATTCCAGAGTGGGACATATTTGGGACATCATCACCAAAAAATGTCGCCTATTTTCCTCGCGTACTCCGTCAAATGATCAGGCGCAAGGTGAGCATATCTACGCACCATTTCAATGGATTCCCATTCGCCCATTTCCTGAAGCACTGATGAAGAACATCAATAAATGCACATGAGGAAAACGGTGAGTTAAGTTCAAACTGTAGTACAATTCTTTGCGGTATTAACAGGAAAGAATAGGCTATGAATCCTTATATTTATCTTGGTGGTGCAATACTTGCAGAGGTAATTGGTACAACCTTAATGAAGTTTTCAGAGGGGTTTACACGGTTATGGCCCTCTGTTGGTACAATTATTTGTTACTGTGCATCATTCTGGTTATTAGCTCAGACGCTAGCTTATATTCCTACAGGGATTGCTTATGCTATCTGGTCAGGAGTTGGTATCGTCCTGATTAGTTTACTGTCCTGGGGATTTTTTGGCCAACGACTGGACCTGCCAGCCATTATCGGCATGATGTTGATTTGTGCCGGAGTGTTGGTAATTAACCTATTGTCACGAAGCGCACCACATTAAAAATAGTTTCGTTCGAATTTAATGAATACGTCAGCCCGTATGTTTATACGGGCTGCTTTTTTATACCGCTGGTAAATGTTTTTAGGCAAGTGGATCAGGGGATTACCATATTTGCGCTTTGAACAGTAATAATAAAATTTTCGGTGAGAAATATCGCCAGCATTTTGTGATTAAACGAGTGGTTTTGTGTAAGTTGAATTTTATAATTTTAGCGAGTGTTTATGTCGCAATAATACAAGGGATAGTGGACAAAAAGCACGATCAGTCGATGGATTTACCGTAGGATGCAACTGCCTGAGCGTGGTAACCATTATTTTTTCTTGAGCTTTATAAAAGCTGGGAGATTGCACCAAGCGCGTGTGGGATGTGGCAAGCCTGATGGATTTTGCTGTGCCGATGGTGGCGTGTCTGGTTGTTGATCAATCGCGGGTGAAAAAGATGAGCTATAAATGCAACGTAGGAACAGACATCATTGTTTTCAGCCTGGAAGAAGTATCAGGTGCTGCTGAACCATGTTGATATCAATAACACCGGATATTGAGTAGCCTGCAGTTCCTGTCATGGAGTCATCGTTTTGTGATATGCCGCAGACACGTTGTATACAATAACGTGCTGCGGTTGGCTGATGAACGTTCGATAGTGCAAGTATTGAATTATTTCTGGCTGTTATCGATTTTACGTATTTTGTGCATGAGAGGATTTGCACCTTCTTCCACCGACCCTCCAGGCCAGTACGCCACTGTCTCCGGGACTGCTTTGTGCCACGAGCGGACGTCGCAATCGCAATAACGACGAATCCGTCAGTCCACAATAAAGAGTTTTGCTCCTGTCTCCGTTCTGGACTGGTGTGGTTCTGCGTTATCACCAACCTGATAACTCATCCCCGCAGTTAAAGTGAATTTGCGGCCATCTGCAAGCAGTGTTTCGAGCTCTCCCTCCAGGCATAAAAGGACATGACCTTTACAGCACCAATGATCCGCAAGGTAACCTGGAGTGTATTCAACCATTCGCACACGGATTTGGTTCGGCTTGTGACCAAAAAATTGTGTGCGCCAGTAGGCCATGCCTGTTTCCCCAGGATGTTCTGTTTTTTCGACTTCACCCCAGTTGGTCGTGCCAAAAGCAAATGCCTCGATATTCATTTTATGGCCTTTCGTTGTTAAGAAAGAGTTCCTGAGCTCAGGTTAGAATGAATTAACATAAGGATAAATAATTTATACATCAACGGTTTATTTTTCATATATAACAATTAAATTTAACCTTATTCAAGTTATATACCCATTTGAAGTGCTACATTAATGAAAATCGGTGGGTGTCGGTAACGTCCGCTCATAACAGACATTCACTTCAGTTATGGCAGAAAGGTATGCATGAGGGTTATGCGCTTCTGTTAAGCGGCGGAAAATAAGGGAGCAAATAAGGTTGCTCCCTTAAATCATTAATATTCAAGAATGCCGTGAGCGACAGGCAAATAGCGCAGGGAGAAATAGAGCATGTCTTTACCGCAGGAGGAACGTTTCGCTAACAGCGAAGCAATTTCTGCTTCCGGTTTTGGTTTTGCTTCAAAGGTTTTGCCTTTACCGGCGACAAACAGTTCATAAACAATGCCGCTGGCGGGGGAGAAAGTCTGGCAATCGGCACTGGCTTGCAGATAACGTTCGCGCTGTTCTGCGGTAAGTTTATCGACGCCGCTACCATCCTGAACCCAGACGTGAATGCCGGTTGATTTCACTTGTTCCAGCAGTTGCCGATAGCCATCGGGCGACATGTTTCCAGCGAAAAAGCTACTGATATAAACCGGTTTTGCCGAAACATCACTGATCAGCCGTTGCGAGTTGTTTAACCACTTCAGTAATGGCTGACGGGCGGCTTCGCTGCGCCAGTTCAGGTCGTCAATTTCTGCGCTGATATACCAGCCATCCGGCGTAACGCCAGGCGCGGCGCTCCATAATCTGGCCTGCTGGAGATCGGCGACCAGCAGGCGATTAAGATAGCTCTCCAGCGCCGCTGACGACTGCTTCTGATGCATAAAAAATTCCGGATCGGCATTTAAACCAACAATCAGCTTCAGGCCAGCTTGCTGCGCAGCTGCGGCACGCTTAAACAATAATGCCCGCTGTTCTGGCTGGGTGAATGCATCGCCGTAGCGGGTCCATTGCAGAATCAGGGTGTCGAATCCTTGCAAATGCAACTGACTCATCAACCCACGCCACTGGGTATCAGTGACCTGACTATCGCGATTTTGTGGCTGCCAGATAATACCTTTCATCGCAAAGGAAAAAGGACTGACCAACAAAAGTGTCAGCAATACGAAAATTAACTTACGCATTTACCAGTGCACTCCAATGGTGAGAAACGCGTTGTTGCGCTCCCCTGTACGTTGATTAATCGCCTTAAAGGTATGCTGATATTCGACGCCGACGCTGACTTTATGCGGCCAGGCATCGTAATGCGTCTCGCCGGTCCAGATATTCCAGCGAACGCCGACGCCGCCCACCTGCGCGCCCTGAGTACCTTTATCCCGATAGCCGTTACCCTGTACGTGAGCGTAAGGTTCAATAGTCTGCCCGTTAGCTACTTTCTGGTGCCAGCTAACTCGATAATCTGCCGTCCACGCCTGAATATCCTGACGAAAATATTGCGCCGCATCGAGATACAGGTTTTGCGCAAACCAGCCTGAACCGTTCGGGTGCCATTCGTCGCTGTATTTTCCGCCGTTTAAGAACGAGGCGCTGGCGCGCAGCATGGTGTCGGAGGCGCCATTTTGCCCATTCAGCGGCAACTGCTGTTCGACAGCGAGGAAAAAGATCTGATCGCGCAGCGGCTTCCAGCGCAGACCGGTGCCGGACATCGGATTTTTCACCGGCATCATCACCCCGTTTTCTCCGGTATCGGCAAAGACGCGGCTATAAACCGAGAGCAGGTCGCCTTCCAGCAGCATATTGCGCCCGATGCGGTACTCGGCTTCCAGTTGCCCGTAGCTACGATAGCTTTTCCCTGGCGCTGCGCCGCCAACATTATTGTTAGCGGTACTCATTGCTCCGGAACGCAAGCCGATGGAAGAATCGAAACTGAACGTCCAGCGGCGACCGACCTCCTCATGCAGACGGCGGAAATTGAAGCGTTGCTGATTTTGCTCTGGGGTCAGTGGGGTTATCAGCGCCTGATTATCAATGTCATCAATCACCAGCCGGGCGTAGTGCTGCGTCGCAGGCATGTCATCCAGACGTTGGTTCACGTAGGCCAGTTGTCGGATCAGTGCCGGATCGTCCGGTAGCCCTTTATGCGCCTGTTCGAGCATTTCCCGCGACTGTGCGATATCACCGCTATCCCACAAGGCGTAACCAAGCGCTGCCTGGGTGTTACTATTATTCGGTTCCAGTTCCAGCGCGGCGCGCAAATCACTCACCGCCGCCAGGACATTATGACGTTGGCGATAAATTGTCGCCCGCGCAACGTAAGCGTTGGCAGAAGGCGCAATATTGATTGAGCGCGTGAGATCGTTCAGTGCGAGTTCCGGCTGACCAGGAATATAACGTTGCGCATGCAGCCACCAGTAGAGGGCATTGTTTCCCAGTCCACGTTGCTCTGCCTGCTGAAGCCAGCGATCCCGAGCCGCACCATTTCCTGCCGCCTGGGCGGTATTGGCGGCAGCAAGCAAATCTTCATTGCTCATCTCGTGAAGGCTGATTTTTTCCCAGGCCGCCAGGGCGGTGTTGTAGTCTTCCACCTGATATGCCTGATAAGCCACGGCGCGATGTTGCCAGGCGTTCGGTTGCCTTTTTTCCGCCTGAAGCCATGCATATAACGCCACGCCGGGGAGTGTTTCCCGATAACACTTCGCCAGGCGATTCCAGGCGGCAGCATCGTAGGAAGGCGACATATCCCCAAGCAAACGAACGATTGCCGGGCAATTATCTGCAATACCCGGCAACTGACTTTGCCACTGACGTTGCTCCGCCAGCGGCAAGGGTTTCGATAAAATCGCCACCTTCGCCGGAGTTGCCAGGTAAGGATGACTTTCCAGCAGAGACGCCAGTCGCGCCATTAAAGTCTGGCTGACGCTCGCATCGCCCTGGAAAGGATAGCGTTGCAGCAATAAATCGGCAGCTTCGCGTGACTGCTCGTTCTGCATCAGTTGCCAGGTCAGTTGATCCAGGCGGGTAAGATTTGCCGGTTCTTGCTGATACAGCAATCGTGCCAGACGCAGAGCTTCAGCCTTGTTACGGGTCGCCACGCTGACGGCATAACGCTCTTCAAGCATTTCATTGGCGGGGAGGATGGCGAGCAGTTTTTGCGCAGCGTCGTACTGACCTTCTTTTAACAGCACCGGTAGCGTCGCGCCAACAACATACTGGCGGTTATCGGTAAACTGTACCTGATGATTCGCCAATGCCTGCACGGGGTTGGCGCTGTATTTCGATAATAGATAGAGCCAGCTTTTCTCTTGTGCGTCCGTGGTAAACAGCGGCTTATTTTCAGCGAGATAACGCTGGAGGCGAGCATTTTCGCCACGATAAGCCAGCGCGGTCGCGTAAGTAATATATGACTGAGGATCGGTGAAGATCCCCACTGATTGCAGTGCGAGGATCCGATCGTCCAGTTCTCCGGCAAGAAGCACGTCAAACCACTGACGGCGCTCCGCCGCGCTTAATGTATTCTGCTGGCGTGCTTCATTGTATAGCGTATCTGCCTGCGACCATTGTTTCAGGTAGATTGCCCGTTGCAGCAGATCGGTCCGCAGCGTTCTCCCTTCCGGCGACCCGGCAAACTTTGCATCGTTCAGTTGCTCTCTGGCAACAGGCAACTGCGCCAGCCGCAGCGCATTCTGCCCGACTTCGCTGCGACAACGCAGGGTCGGCGCAGCATCGCACGCTTTTTGCTGGGCGAGCAGCTCTTCAACAGTCGTAACGCTTTTTACTTCAACGGGAATTGCCGTCAGACTGCGCTCAAGCCGGACATCTCCAGGGTGACGTTTCAGTTGATCCTCAAGCAAAAGCCGCGCCCGGTCATCATGACCAAAATGGCGATAGGCTTCCGCAAGGTATAAAGTCAGCGGAATATTATCCGGCACCTGCTGGTGTATATATTCAAATTCGCGGATGGCGGTTGCTTCGTCGTTATTTTTCTGTGCCTTCAGCGCCTTATCGAGACGGGGATAAATAACAAAATGGCGATAATCGCTCAGCCCCAGCTCTTCTGCACTGGTGCCGATATTGTCTGCGAGTGCGCTGGTACTCAATAAAGACGTCAGCAGTAAACCAGACCATCCGATGACGCGATTAAGGTTATTCTCCTTCATTTTCGGACTCCAGTTGCGCAACCTGTTCTGTGTTTAAACCTGCTTTGAGTAATAGTGATTGCATCGAAACTTGTAATTCGCGTTGAATTGTCAGGACGCGATCCAACGTTTCCTGGCTGATAACGCCTTCGGTGACCAAAAACTTGCCGAGCGGCAGAGAACTGCGTTCATGGCGCAATAACAACACGTTAATTGCTGAACGATTAATATGACCGAGCGTGGTCAGTATTTCGGCGAACAGGAACTGATGCGGCACATATTGCCGCCAGATTTCACCGGCCTGCTGTTCCGTGAGCCACTGATGCTGAACCGCATTGTACAACATTGCCCGCGGATCGTGACCGCGTCGGCGTGCATACCAGTGACGTAACCCCGTGACAATTTGTCCCCGCAGAACAATGACGTAACGTACTTTTCGTCCGACCTTACGTGCCAGCGCCGCCAGCGAAACAGGGTCGATGCCGTCTTCACTGCCGACAATTAACTCTTCATTTTCCAGGCGTAGCGGCAGCACTGCATAATGCAGCGCCACGGAGGCCGGCATCTCGGCAATCAGTGAAGCAGGGATCTGCCAGGCATCGATGGATTCCCACGCTACGCCATTTTGTTCAGCCAGCGCTTGCGCCAGTTGTTCGGCGCTGATCAATCCTTGCATCAACATCGAACCGCCGAGGCGTAAACCTTCGACACGATTACGCAGTGCTGTATCGAGTTGTTCTTCGGTGATGACCTGATTTTCCAGCAGAATTTGACCTAACGGGCGCAACGAACGGGTATCGCCAGTCACGCTGGGGAAATCGTGCGTCGTTTTATCCCACGCCACGCGACGCGGATCGCCGTGCTGAAGAACCTGTTTCAGCGCGCGCCAGTTAGCCATAAAGTTAATCAGGTTGCCCCAGAAAAGACGCAGGACAGATAGCAGCCCCTGCGTCAGGCCGTAGTAGCCAGTGACGAAAATCACCCGCTGCACGATGCGGTTAACCATCAAACCAAAGTTTAGCCACAGCAGGGTCATTAACCATGCGCTGCCGCTGAAAATAGAAAGGAAATGCCAGGCATCGGGCCACAAACTTTCATACGCCATCAACAGCAAAAGCTGGATCATCACCAGCATTGCGAGGAAGCTGACAAAATTACTGATAGCCCCTTTGCGGTCGCGCCAGAGAAAGTAGTTCAGCGTCAGGCTGGAGGTCCATTTGTGGGTTTTAAAGCCCTGGAAAACAATGCCGATGATCCAGCGAGATTTTTGTCGAACCGCAGTCGAAAAGGTATCGGGGAAATATTCGCGTACGCAGATCATGTTTGACGTCCGCGCGTGCTGTAAAAATTTACGCTGCTCGCGTTCTTTGGCTTCGTCCACCACCGGAAAACGGACAAAAATTTCCGTCATACCTTTCTCTTTCAGGCGGAAACCAATGTCGTAATCTTCAGTAAGACTCTGTACGTCGAAAGCAATACCGTCACCGTCAGCTAACAGTGCGGTCACGGCGCGGCGGCTGAAACAGGTGCCGACGCCTGCGCTGGGCACCTGTCCGGCGAGAGCTTCACGCACCGGAACATCTTTGCCATGCAGTTCTGAAAACTCATCAATGTAAGTCATGCTGGTGAAGTGCGTCCATTCGCGTTCGAATGGGTATACCGGGATCTGAATCAGATCTTTACGCTCGACCAGATAGTTGAACAGACGCAATTCCATCGGTGAAATCACGTCTTCGGCGTCATGCAGAATAAAACCAGCAAAAGCGAAATTGGCGCTACGTTCAAACTGGGTAATGGCATCCAGCACATTGTTCAAACAGTCTGCTTTACTGGTGGGGCCAGGACGCGCGCAGACTACCTTATGCACGTTCGGGAAGCGAGCGCACACTTCGTCAACATCACGCTGAGTGTCCGGGTCGTTGGGGTAGGTGCCAACAAAGATATGATAGTTTTCGTAGTCGAGCGTGGTCGCCGCCAGCTCGGCCATATTGCCGATGACGCCAGTCTCATTCCACGCCGGAACCATAATCGCTAACGGTTTTTCATCTGGTTTATACAGTTCGCGGTAACTCATTCGCGGGTAGCGGCGATAAACACTCAACTTGCGTTTAATGCGGCGTACCCAGTAGACGACATCAATAAAAAAATCGTCCAGCCCGCTGATGAACATGATGACCGCTAACGTTATCGCGATTACTTTTAAGCCGTAGAGCCAGGTAGCAAAAACATCAAGAAGCCAGTCCACACAAAAACCTTACATTAACGCTGGTTATGTTTAGGGTGGCGTATATTAAGGTTTTTTATTAATTGTGACAGCTTTTTACCATTAATAGGTATGACTATTGCGGAACGTTATTTTTACACTGGTTATAAAAGTTGCCGTTTGCTGAATGATTAAGCGGGTAATGTGATAACAAACCTTGTCCCTCGCGCATCTGACGTTACCGCAACCGTGCCTTTATGCGCGACAACAATCGATTTCACTATCGCCAGACCAATGCCGCTACCTTCGCCTTTTCGCTGGCGGGAGGGGTCAACGCGGTAGAAACGGTCAAACAAACGCGGTAAGTGTTCGGGCGCAATGGGCGTACCGGGGTTTTCGACGGTAACTTGCACCTGGTGATTGACCGTCTGACAGCGCACTACAATTGCCTCTCCGGGGGGCGTATAACGCAGGGCATTAGAAAGCAGGTTACTTAACGCCCGACGCAGCATCAGCGGATCGCCCGCAACCTGACATTTGTCACCAACAAACCGCAGCTCCACGCCGCGATCTTCCGCTAACGCCTCGAAAAAATCGAACACTTTGCCGACTTCATCCGCCAGGTTGAGCATTTTCTTTTCGGGGATTAGCTGGTTGTTATCGGCCTGGGCGAGAAACAGCATATCGCTGACCATTTTCGCCATTCGCGTCAGCTCTTCGAGATTAGAATAGAGCACATCTTCCAGCTCCTTCTGACTGCGCGACTGGCTGAGGGCGATTTCCGTTTGCGTAATGAGATTCGTAATTGGTGTGCGAATTTCGTGGGCGATATCCGCTGAAAAATTGGACTGGCGGGTAAAGACATCCTCAATACGCTCGATCATATGGTTGAACGACAGTACCAGCTGCTCCAGCTCAATAGGCACGGTCTGTGGGTCGAGGCGAACGTCGAGATCTTTCGAGGTGATATTCTGGATTTGACGGCTGACGCTGCGGATCGGCGCGTGACCTTTATGTACCGCCAACAGCACGATAAAGACGATCAGGATGCTGATTACCGATGCGGTCATAATAAGTTTATTCATCAAATCATTTATGTAATGAAGATGAAAATCGATCGAAAGCGCGATGTAGAGCGTATAAATCGGTTTGCCGTCCACCAACGGGCCAACCGGCAAGTTAATCATCCGCCAGTTGCTGTGTTCCATATGCCCGTGACCGTGTCCTGGCATCATAATCGTCGGGCCGGAAAGGAGATACACCTCGCCGCCCTGAGCATCTTTATCGGGTATGGCGTCACGCGTAAACTCGCGGATATCCGGCGCACCGGGGGAGTGATACACCGTTTTACCCTGGCTATCTGCCAGGGAAATCAACACATTGGAATAACCACTGACGATATCTTCCAGCGTCATTAAGCGTCGGGCTTGCGTTTCGTCAGGGTGATTTAGTACCCGTTCAAGGGTGGCGCTAATCTCTTTTAAATCATTAATATCCTGCTCGGCAAAATGCACTTTTACTGAGTGGATCATGATCCATGCAAAGGCGAAAAACGCCGCGATGGTGGCCAGGCTGATAAAAAAGGTCAGGCGGGTTGCCAGCGAAAACGGGCGCTGAAATGGCTTATTGACCATCAGGTACCTCAAGCATATAGCCCACGCCGCGCACGGTCTGAATCAGCTTCGGCTCAAAGTCGTTGTCGATTTTGCCGCGTAGCCGCTTCACCGCCACATCAATGGCGTTAGTGTCGCTGTCAAAATTCATGTCCCATACCTGCGAGGCGATAAGCGAGCGGGGCAGCACTTCGCCCTGATGGCGGAGAAAAAACTCCAGCAGAGTAAACTCTTTACTGGTCAAAGTGATGCGCGTGCCGCTGCGGGTGACTTTGCGGCTGACGAGATCGACCATCAGATCGGCAACCTGAAACTGACTTTCGATAATTACCGCCGCCCCGCGCCGCAGTAGAGTGCGCACCCGCGCCAGCAGTTCAGCAAAAGCGAATGGCTTCACCAGGTAGTCATCTGCCCCCAACTCCAGCCCCTTGACGCGATGTTCAATGGTGCCAAGCGCGGTAAGCAACAGAATCGGCATCCCTTTATTGGCGGAGCGTAACATGCGCACGATATCCCAGCCGTTCACGTCCGGCAGCATAATATCGAGGATTATCAGATCATAATCATCGGTCATCGCCAGATGGTAGCCATTCAGCCCGTTGTCGGCCAAATCGACCACAAAACCGGCTTCGGTTAACCCTTTGGTCAAGTATTCTCCGGTTTTCTTTTCATCTTCGACAATCAACAGTTTCATATTTCCTCCGCATGTTGCCCGGGCAATTCTAGAGTAGCGGGATCAGATGGCAATCGCTTATTGGCAAAATGACAATTTTGTCATTTTCCTGTCACCGGAAAATCAGAGCCTGGCGAGTAAAGTTGGCGGCATAAAATCACCAGAAATTATGAGCCTATGTCTCCTTGTAAACTTCTGCCATTTTGTGTGGCCCTTGCGCTAACCGGTTGTTCACTGGCACCGGATTATCAGCGTCCGGCAATGCCCGTTCCTCAGCAGTTCTCACTCAGCCAGAACGGCCTGGTTAACGCAGCAGATACCTACCAGAACGCGGGCTGGCGCACCTTTTTTGTTGATAATCAGGTGAAGACGCTGATTAGCGAGGCGCTGGAGAATAACCGGGATTTGCGCATGGCGACGCTGAAAGTGCAGGAGGCACGGGCGCAATATCGTCTGACTGATGCCGACCGCTACCCACAGCTCAATGGTGAGGGCAGCGGCAGCTGGAGCGGCAATCTTAAAGGCGATTCAGCCACGACGCGGGAGTTTTCTACTGGCCTTAACGCCAGCTTTGACCTCGATTTTTTCGGGCGCTTAAAGAACATGAGCGAAGCCGAGCGACAAAATTATTTAGCCACTGAGGAAGCTCAGCGCGCGGTGCATATTCTGCTGGTTTCTAATGTCGCGCAAAGCTATTTCAATCAGCAACTGGCGTATGCGCAATTGCAAATAGCCGAAGAAACGCTGCGTAATTATCAGCAGTCATATGCGTTTGTCGAAAAACAACTGTTGACCGGTAGCAGCAATGTTCTGGCGCTGGAACAGGCTCGTGGGGTGATAGAAAGTACCCGCAGTGACATCGCTAAACGTCAGGGGGAACTGGCGCAGGCGAATAATGCATTGCAACTGTTATTGGGAAGCTACGGCAAGCTGCCGCAAGCGCAGACAGTAAACAGCGGCAGCCTGCAAAGCGTTAAATTACCGGCGGGTTTGTCGTCGCAAATCTTATTGCAGCGCCCGGATATTATGGAAGCTGAACACGCGTTAATGGCGGCTAATGCCAATATTGGTGCTGCGCGTGCGGCATTTTTCCCGTCTATCAGCCTGACCAGCGGAATATCGACCGCCAGTAGCGATCTGTCGTCATTATTTAACGCCAGCAGCGGGATGTGGAATTTTATACCCAAAATTGAGATCCCCATTTTTAATGCCGGACGCAACCAGGCCAATCTGGATATCGCCGAAATTCGCCAGCAGCAGTCGGTGGTGAATTATGAACAGAAAATCCAGAACGCCTTTAAAGAAGTGGCAGATGCGCTGGCATTACGTCAAAGCCTGAACGATCAAATCAGTGCCCAGCAGCGTTATCTGGCATCGCTACAAATTACTTTGCAACGGGCGCGGGTATTATATCAGCACGGCGCAGTAAGTTATCTGGAAGTGCTGGATGCCGAGCGTTCTTTATTTGCAACCCGACAAACTTTACTTGACCTTAATTATTCCCGTCAGGTTAACGAAATTTCTTTATATACCGCACTTGGTGGCGGTTGGCAGCAATAATTTTTAACTCCAGGAGAGAATAAATGAAAAAAGCACTGCAAGTTGCAATGTTCAGTCTGTTTACCGTTATTGGCTTTAATGCCCAGGCTAACGAACATCATCATGAAACCATGAGCGAAGCACAACCGCAGGTCATTAGTGCCACCGGCGTGGTAAAAGGTGTTGATCTGGAAAGCAAAAAAATCACCATCCATCACGATCCGATTGCTGCTGTGAACTGGCCGGAGATGACCATGCGCTTTACCATCACCCCGCAGACGAAAATGAGTGAAATTAAAACCGGCGACAAAGTGGCGTTTAATTTTGTCCAGCAGGGCAACCTTTCTTTATTACAGGATATTAAAGTCAGCCAGTAACCCAGGTTTAATGAGATGAAAAAAATCGCGCTTATTATCGGCAGCATGATCGCGGGCGGTATTATTTCTGCGGCAGGTTTTACCTGGTTTGCAAAGGCGGAACCGCCTGCAGAAAAAACGTCGACCGCAGAACGTAAAATCTTATTCTGGTACGACCCGATGTATCCCAATACGCGGTTCGATAAACCAGGTAAATCGCCGTTTATGGATATGGATCTGGTGCCGAAATATGCCGATGAAGAGAGTTCTGCGTCTGGTGTGCGCATTGACCCGACTCAGACGCAGAATCTGGGGGTGAAAACGGCTACCGTCACGCGCGGGCCGCTGACTTTTGCCCAGAGTTTCCCGGCGAATGTCAGTTACAACGAGTATCAGTATGCCATTGTGCAGGCTCGCGCTGCCGGGTTTATCGACAAGGTGTATCCGCTTACCGTGGGCGATAAAGTACAAAAGGGCGCGCCGCTTCTCGACCTGACCATTCCCGACTGGGTGGAAGCGCAGAGTGAGTATTTACTGCTGCGCGAAACCGGCGGTACGGCGACCCAGACTGAAGGCATTCTTGAGCGGCTGCGACTGGCGGGAATGCCGGAGGCGGATATTCGCCGCCTGATCGCCACGCAAAAAATCCAGACTCGCTTTACGCTCAAAGCACCCATTGATGGCGTGATCACCGCGTTTGATCTGCGCGCGGGAATGAATATCGCCAAAGATAACGTGGTAGCGAAAATTCAGGGTATGGACCCGGTGTGGGTCACTGCTGCGATCCCGGAGTCCATCGCCTGGCTGGTGAAAGATGCCTCGCAGTTTACGCTCACCGTTCCGGCGCGACCTGATAAAACACTCACCATCCGCAAATGGACGCTACTACCTGGCGTGGATGCCGCGACCCGCACGCTGCAGCTGCGTCTGGAAGTCGACAACGCCGACGAGGCGCTAAAACCGGGAATGAACGCCTGGTTGCAACTCAATACCGCCAGCGAACCGATGCTGCTCATTCCGTCACAAGCGCTGATTGATACCGGCAGCGAACAGCGGGTGATTACCGTTGATGCCGACGGGCGCTTTGTACCAAAACGCGTTGCCGTTTTCCAGGCATCGCAAGGTGTCGCCGCATTACGCTCTGGTCTGGCGGAAGGTGAAAAGGTGGTTTCCAGCGGCCTGTTCCTGATTGATTCCGAAGCCAATATTTCTGGCGCACTGGAGCGGATGCGCTCTGAAAGTGCTACCCATGCGCATTGAGGGAATAACCAATGATTGAATGGATTATTCGTCGCTCGGTGGCGAACCGTTTTTTGGTGCTGATGGGCGCGTTGTTTCTAAGTATCTGGGGCACCTGGACCATCATTAATACGCCAGTGGATGCGCTGCCGGATCTCTCCGATGTGCAGGTGATTATTAAAACCAGCTATCCCGGTCAGGCACCACAAATCGTTGAAAATCAGGTGACTTATCCGCTAACCACCACCATGTTGTCGGTGCTTGGCGCGAAGACTGTGCGCGGTTTCTCACAGTTTGGCGACTCTTATGTGTATGTCATTTTCGAAGATGGCACCGATCCGTACTGGGCGCGCTCGCGGGTGCTGGAGTACCTCAACCAGGTACAGGGTAAGCTGCCTGCGGGAGTCAGCGCCGAGCTGGGGCCAGATGCCACGGGTGTTGGCTGGATCTATGAATATGCACTGGTGGATCGCAGCGGTAAGCACGATCTGGCCGATTTACGCTCATTGCAGGACTGGTTTCTCAAATATGAGCTAAAAACCATCCCTGACGTTGCGGAAGTGGCGTCGGTGGGCGGTGTGGTGAAAGAGTATCAGGTGGTTATCGATCCCCAGCGCCTGGCGCAATATGGCATCAGTCTCGCCGAAGTAAAAAGCGCGCTGGATGCTTCAAACCAGGAAGCGGGCGGTTCGTCGATCGAACTGGCGGAAGCAGAATATATGGTGCGCGCCAGCGGCTATCTGCAAACGCTCGACGACTTTAATCACATCGTTTTAAAATCCAGTGAAAATGGCGTGCCCGTTTATCTGCGTGATGTTGCGAAGGTCCAGGTTGGCCCGGAGATGCGCCGGGGCATTGCCGAACTGAACGGCGAAGGCGAAGTTGCGGGCGGGGTGGTGATCCTGCGTTCCGGCAAAAACGCCCGTGAAGTGATCGCCGCCGTGAAGGACAAACTGGAAACGCTGAAAAGCAGTCTGCCGGAAGGCGTGGAGATAGTTACAACATACGATCGCAGCCAGCTCATTGACCGCGCCATCGACAACCTCAGCGGCAAGTTGTTGGAAGAGTTTATTGTGGTGGCGGTAGTCTGCGCGCTGTTTCTCTGGCATGTGCGCTCGGCGCTGGTGGCGATTATTTCGTTGCCGCTGGGGTTGTGTATTGCTTTTATTGTCATGCACTTCCAGGGGCTGAATGCCAATATTATGTCGCTGGGTGGCATTGCGATTGCCGTCGGGGCGATGGTCGATGCCGCTATCGTCATGATCGAGAATGCACATAAACGGCTGGAAGAGTGGCAGCACCAGCATCCTGACGCCACGCTGGATAATAAAACGCGCTGGCAGGTGATCACCGATGCATCTGTTGAAGTGGGGCCAGCGCTGTTTATCAGTCTGCTGATTATCACGTTGTCGTTTATCCCGATCTTCACCCTGGAAGGGCAGGAAGGGCGTCTGTTTGGCCCGCTGGCGTTCACTAAAACCTATGCGATGGCGGGTGCGGCTCTGCTGGCGATCGTAGTGATCCCTATCCTGATGGGTTACTGGATCCGTGGCAAAATTCCGCCAGAAAGCAGTAACCCGCTCAATCGCTTTTTGATTCGTGTTTATCATCCGCTGTTGCTGAAAGTACTGCACTGGCCGAAAACCACGCTGCTGGTGGCCGCGCTTTCGGTGCTGACGGTTCTCTGGCCGCTCAATAAAGTTGGCGGGGAATTTTTACCGCAGATCAATGAAGGCGACTTGTTGTATATGCCATCGACGCTGCCGGGGATTTCCGCAGCAGAGGCGGCGAGTATGCTGCAAAAAACCGACAAGCTAATTATGAGCGTACCTGAAGTGGCGCGGGTATTTGGCAAAACCGGGAAAGCGGAAACCGCCACCGATTCTGCTCCGCTGGAGATGGTAGAAACGACCATCCAGCTTAAGCCACAGGATCAGTGGCGGCCAGGCATGACGATGGACAAAATCATTGAGGAACTGGATAACACCGTGCGTATGCCGGGGCTGGCGAATCTGTGGGTGCCGCCAATTCGTAACCGTATCGATATGCTCTCAACCGGCATTAAAAGCCCCATCGGCATTAAAGTTTCCGGCACTGTGCTGGCGGATATCGACGCGATGGCGGAGCAAATTGAAGAAGTGGCGCGAACGGTGCCTGGCGTGGCTTCTGCGCTTGCCGAGCGTCTGGAAGGTGGGCGCTATATCAACGTTGAGATTAACCGTGAAAAAGCCGCGCGTTACGGTATGACGGTGGCGGATGTGCAGTTGTTTGTGACTTCTGCGGTGGGCGGGGCGATGGTTGGCGAAACGGTGGAAGGGATTGCCCGTTATCCAATTAATCTGCGTTATCCGCAAAGCTGGCGCGATAGTCCGCAGGCACTGCGCCAGCTGCCGATCCTGACGCCGATGAAGCAGCAAATCACCCTGGCAGACGTGGCAGACGTTAAAGTCTCTACCGGACCGTCAATGCTGAAAACCGAGAATGCGCGCCCGACGAGCTGGATTTATATCGATGCCCGCGATCGTGACATGGTGTCGGTGGTTCACGATTTGCAAAAAGCGATAGCTGAAAAAGTGCAGTTAAAACCGGGCACCAGCGTGGCATTCTCCGGGCAGTTCGAGCTACTGGAGCGCGCCAACCATAAGCTGAAACTCATGGTGCCGATGACGTTGATGATCATCTTCGTGCTGTTGTATCTGGCGTTCCGTCGGGTGGGCGAAGCGTTGCTGATTATCAGCAGCGTACCGTTTGCGCTGGTGGGCGGCATCTGGTTACTGTGGTGGATGGGCTTTCATCTTTCCGTGGCGACGGGTACCGGGTTTATCGCTCTCGCCGGAGTCGCTGCCGAATTTGGCGTGGTGATGCTGATGTATTTACGTCACGCCATAGAGGCAGATCCGTCGCTGGATAATCCACAAACATTCAGCGAGCAGAAGCTGGATGAGGCGTTGTATCACGGCGCGGTCCTGCGCGTGCGCCCGAAAGCGATGACGGTGGCGGTGATTATCGCCGGTCTGCTGCCGATTCTGTGGGGAACGGGGGCAGGGTCAGAGGTGATGAGCCGGATTGCCGCGCCGATGATTGGCGGCATGATCACCGCACCTTTGCTATCGCTGTTTATTATCCCGGCGGCGTATAAGCTGATGTGGCTGCACCGACATCGGGTACGGAAATAAAAGCAGGATACCCGGTATAACCGTGTGGATTGTGTCTTGCGACGATGGGCACTAAATGTTAAAAGGTGCCCCTCAACAAAAAAGACACACAGGGGAAAGGCGTGAAAAACGCGTCAACCGTATCGGAAGATACTGCGTCGAATCAAGAGCCGACGCTTCATCGCGGATTACATAACCGTCATATTCAACTGATTGCGCTGGGTGGCGCCATTGGTACTGGTCTGTTTCTTGGCATTGGCCCGGCGATTCAGATGGCGGGTCCAGCTGTATTGCTGGGCTACGGCGTCGCCGGGATCATCGCTTTCCTGATTATGCGCCAGCTCGGCGAGATGGTGGTCGAAGAGCCGGTATCCGGTTCATTTGCCCACTTTGCCTATAAATACTGGGGACCGTTTGCGGGCTTCCTCTCTGGCTGGAATTACTGGGTGATGTTCGTGCTGGTGGGAATGGCAGAGCTGACCGCTGCGGGCATCTATATGCAGTACTGGTTCCCGGATGTTCCAACGTGGATTTGGGCTGCTGCCTTCTTTATTATCATCAACGCCGTTAACCTGGTAAACGTGCGCTTATATGGCGAAACCGAGTTCTGGTTTGCGCTGATTAAAGTGCTGGCAATCATCGGTATGATCGGCTTTGGCCTGTGGCTGCTGTTTTCTGGTCACGGCGGCGAGAAAGCCAGTATCGACAACCTCTGGCGCTACGGTGGTTTCTTCGCCACCGGCTGGAATGGGCTGATTTTGTCGCTGGCGGTGATTATGTTCTCCTTCGGCGGTCTGGAGCTGATTGGGATTACTGCCGCTGAAGCGCGCGATCCGGAAAAAAGCATTCCAAAAGCGGTAAATCAGGTGGTGTATCGCATCCTGCTGTTTTACATCGGTTCACTGGTGGTTTTACTGGCACTCTATCCGTGGGTGGAAGTGAAATCTAACAGTAGCCCGTTTGTGATGATTTTCCATAATCTCGACAGCAACGTGGTAGCTTCTGCGCTGAACTTCGTCATTCTGGTAGCATCGCTGTCAGTGTATAACAGCGGGGTTTACTCTAACAGCCGGATGCTGTTTGGCCTTTCTGTACAGGGTAATGCGCCGAAGTTTTTGACTCGCGTCAGCCGTCGCGGCGTGCCGATTAACTCGCTGATGCTTTCCGGAGCGATCACTTCGCTGGTGGTGTTAATCAACTATCTGCTGCCGCAAAAAGCGTTTGGTCTGCTGATGGCGCTGGTGGTAGCAACGCTGCTGTTGAACTGGATTATGATCTGCCTGGCGCATCTGCGTTTTCGCGCGGCGATGCGACGTCAGGGACGAGAAACACAGTTTAAGGCGCTGCTTTATCCGTTCGGCAACTATCTCTGTATTGCCTTCCTCGGCATGATTTTGCTGCTGATGTGCACGATGGATGATATGCGTTTGTCAGCGATCCTGCTGCCAGTGTGGATTGTATTCCTGTTTGTAGCATTTAAAACGCTGCGTCGGAAATAAGGCATTCACGCTGCATCCGACAACACGATGACAACAATCTGAAACCGCTCTTATCCATTCGATGAGAGCGGTTTTTTTAATTACTGCTTAAATGCTTCTGCCAGGGAGCGAATATCATTGCTGGTTGGCGACTGATGAAGTCGCAGACCAAACTCTTCGACGATCGCAAATATGTGGTCGAATATATCAGCCTGAATGCTTTCATATTCCAGCCACACCACGGTATTAGTAAACGCGTAGATCTCAAGCGGTAAACCGTTATCGCCCGGAGCTAACTGGCGCACCATTAAGGTCATATCTTTGCGAATCCGCGGATGATTGCGCAGATATTCATTCAGATAGGCACGAAAGGTTCCAACATTGGTCATTCGGCGCAGGTTTAATACCGACTCCGTAGAACCTTGCTGGCGGTTCCACTCATTAATTTCCTGATGGCGACTGGTTAAATAAGGCTTTAACAGATGCGCTTTATTCAGCCGCTGCATTTCAGTTTCATCAAGAAAACGAATACTGGTGACATCAATACTGATACTGCGCTTAATACGCCGCCCACCGGATGCCGACATCCCGCTCCAGTTTTTAAAGGAGTCAGATACCAACGACCAGGTGGGAATAGTGGTAATGGTATTATCCCAGTTACGCACTTTGACGGTGGTTAAACCAATATCAATTACTGCGCCATCCGCGCCGTATTTTGGCATTTCCAGCCAGTCGCCCAGTTTCAGCATATCGTTTGCCGAAAGCTGAATACCTGCCACCAGACCTAGGATCGGATCTTTAAACACCAACATCAGCACGGCGGCCATCGCGCCAAGGCCACTGATCAGAATTGCTGGTGACTGACCAATCAGCAGTGAGATCATCAAAATGCCGACCAGAATCGCGCCGATCAGTTTGATCCCCTGAAATATCCCTTTTAACGGCAACTGTTTTGCTGCCGGGAATTTCTGCGCCAGATTCAAAATAACATCCAGCAACGAGAAGACTGAAAGCAGCGCATACATCATGATCCACAACTGCGCGCAGGTAGTCAGAATATCAGCCGCTTCGGTGCCTTTTTGCAGCCAGAATACCGCCTGAATATTGACGATAATCCCCTGCAGGGTAAAAGCTAAACGATGGAAGAGTTTATTCTGGGTAATGATTTGCAACCATAGCCGTGAACTGGCGATGGCGCGTTTTTCGAAGGTACGTAGTACTACCCAGTGCAAAATAATATGCACTACAACGGCGGTCAGAAAAATAATACCGAAAATCATCACCATCGAGGTGGTGTGATCAAACTCAATACCCGCTAAATCTTCAACCTGGGATATTAAATCCTGCATAACATCTCCTATATACAACAGCGGCCTATGATGACGGCTGAAAGGGGGTTATGCAAATAAGTAAAATCTGATGAGAAATAGCCGGGCGGATGCCCGGCAAGGGGGAATTACACTTCTGTTAAAGTGATACTTTGTGGCAGACGCGATTTTGGCAGAGTCGCGTTAAAATCTTCGACGCTGTGATGACCTACCGGCACAACCACCAGACTGGTGTAGCCTTTCTCTTTAAGACCAAATTCAGCATCGAGGATTGCGGCATCAAAACCTTCGATTGGCACTGCGTCCAGACCCAGCGCCGCAACGCCCAGCAGGAAGTTACCGACGTTGAGATAAACCTGTTTTGCCATCCACTCTGCATCATCATGCAGATCTTTACGGTGCATATCGGCGAAGAACTTGCGACCTTTATCGTTCGCGGCTTTCGCTTCCGGCGTGGCAAAGCGGCCATCGGCATCTTCCTGGTCAACAACCAGCTTCAGCCAGGCATCGTCCATCGCGGTTTTTGCACAGAACACCACGACGTGCGAGGCATCAAGCATTTTGCGCTCGTTGAACACGTAATTACCGGCGGCGGATTTGGCAACACGCGCTTTGCCTTCTTCAGTGCTGGCAACAATAAAGTGCCACGGCTGGGAGTTGGTGCTGGACGGGCTGTACTGCAGCAGAGTTTTGATCTGCTCTGCCTGTTCTGGGGTAAGTTTTTTGCTGGCATCAAATGCTTTAGTGGAATGACGCTTTAAGGCGACAGAAATGATATCCATAAAGACTCCATGTGAAAGTAATTTTGCGTGCCAGCAGATTACAAGGTTCAACGAGAAATGGTAAGCGAGAAAAATGCGCTATAGATTTCCACTTTAGCCCGGACGCACTCTTTTTTGATCGCGTTTAGCCAGACCATCAACCACCAGATTCCACGAATCGTTGATCAGATCGCAAAGTAACGCTTCGGAGATTTCCTCGCCGGGATAAACCGAAATCCAGTGCTTTTTATTCATGTGATACCCTGGCTTAATGCTCGGGTATATCTGCTGATTTAACAGGGATTTTTGTGGATCGGACTTCAAATTGATAAACGGAATACCGCGCATCTCCGACGACAACATAAAAATCTTGCCGCCAATTTTAAAAACATCGAACTCCGGGCCAAACGGCCAGCAAAGCTCAACAAAAGGTAGCTCAAGGGCCAGGCGTTTCGCCGTTTCGTGCAGTGATTGCTTATCCATAAACTTTCCTTTAGGCGAAGGAGAATAAGCAAAGTATGCCGCGAAGTTCGGCGATAATCGACGTTTAATCCGCCAGCGAGAACCAGCGTCGCCATATAAAGCGCAGAATAAAATACTCGATAGCGCCCAGCGCTAAAAACCACAGGCAAAACAATAAAGTGTAAAGCTGGCTAAGATCCATCAGATGGAACGTGGTCACCAGTTTTTGTGCCAGCGTCAGCCCCAATGCGGGGGCGGGAAGCAGCAGGCAAGAGAGGAAAGCCATCAGCAAAATGCCTGCTGCGGTGGTCAAGGTTTCTAAAGGGTGTTTCATAACATTGTTAAATGTAAGTTAAAACACCATTGTCAGGGATATTCTTCTGTAAGGCAATTCCCGACTTAGTCACCGGCCCAGATCTCACAATGCTTTTTCACCAGCCCAATCAGCGAGCCGCCATCGGCGACGAAATCGCGCATCAGCTGCGCTTCATTCAGACCGCTGACGACCTGGCGATGCAGTGCTTCAATTGCGCTCGATGCACCAATTTTATGTGCGGAAGGGGCGATTTTTTCCAGCAATCGCAAGGTGTCTTCCGTTAGCGGTCGACGATCGCCAGTATGCGGATCGGTAATGACGCCTTCCAGCCCATAGCGGCAGGCCTGGAAACGGTTGAATTTATACAGCAGGTAATCTTTCTCCTGATGTTTAAACGGGCGTTCCGTCAGTAACCAGTGGGCGGTGGCCTGAATTAATCCCGCCATATTTACCGCGTGGCTAAGGGTTAACGGGGTATCCATCACCCGAACCTCCACCGTGCCAAAATGAGGACTGGGGCGAATATCCCAGTGCAGATCTTTAATGCTGTCGATCATCGTGGTGTAACTCAGACAGCGAAACAGGGCTTCAAATTGTTGCCAGTTACTGACCCATGGCATCGGGCCATTATCAGGAAAGGCGGAAAAAATATTCGGTCGTGAGGAGGCAAAACGCGTATCCGTTCCCTGCATATATGGCGACGCGGCGGAAAGGGCGATAAAGTGCGGCACAAACCGTGACAAGCCGTGCAGCAAATAAATGGCGTCATCGCCACTGGCACAGCCAACATGGACATGCTGACCAAAAACGGTCGCCTGCTGGATGAGATAGCCAAAGTTTTCCAGCGTTCGTTGATAGCGTTCGTTGTCGCATACCTCCTGACGCTGCCATTTCTGAAACGGGTGCGTGCCACCGCCGCAAATTTCCAGATGATAGTCTGCGGCTGCCTGCAATACGACTTTCTGCATTGCTGAAAATTGCCCGGCAGCCTGGTTGATATCACGGCAAACATCCGTCGCCAGCTCCAGCATACTTTCGGTGATATCGTGCTTTACCTCTCCGGCCGTGATCTTATTTTTAACCGCGTCAATCAGCATTGAAGAGTCCTGGCTTAAGTCATAGCCCGGCGGATTAACCACCTGCATTTCCAGTTCAATACCGAGGGTAAAAGGTTCAGAAACATGAAAATCGGGTAATGGCATAGGTTTCTCTTATGTTGGTGTTTTCTATTCAGTATAGAAGTGGGAGCTGCCAGGCGAGATGCGGAAGTTCTGGAATGTTTCTTTTTTGGTGATGGTGAACTGATTGTGACTGAAGCAATTTGGCTACTTTTTCAATGTGACAAGTTATGGCAGAGCTGGCTGGTGGCGAAGAATTTTGATGATTGAGGCATGCAGAAAAAACGGGTTCAGCTTCAGTTGATCAAATGAGGAGTGAGAAGTCCGAAACAGGATTCGCTGTATAAATAAACAGCTATTTTGCTAAGGAAGGGTAAGATAACTGCGGGTGCCTGAAGCTTTCCGGTTTCAGGTTAACTCTGAGGTCTGGAAAGATGAAGCCCCAGGAGATATTTCTATCAATCCTGGGGCTGCCACTCCGAACCTCAACAACTCGGATGGTAGTCCCTTCTTCGCATGGAGGCAATATAAACATGCTGACGAAATATGCCCTTGTGGCAGTCATAGTACTGTGTTTAACGGTGCTGGGATTTACGCTTCTGGTCGGAGACTCGCTGTGTGAGTTCACCGTAAAGGAACGTAATATTGAGTTTAAGGCTGTTCTCGCTTACGAACCGAAGAAGTAGCCGTTGTGCGGGGAGCAATCCCCGCATATCCGGTTGTCAGGTCAGAGTGGTAAGGCACCTGCTTTACACTTTCGCCCGCAGTCAGTGATGGCTGCGGGCGAATCGTACCAGATGTTGTCAATTAATCGTGTTGGCACAGAGTTATGACTATTTTTTCTTTTATCTGCCAGTGCACAGCAAACATCTCATTCTCACGATGAATGATGACCTGCTGTTTATTCCAGCTAATTATCTGATAGTCCAGAAAACCTGCATCAGTTTGGATCTCACTTGCCTTAAATGCGCTCTCTTTGGCGGAAAATGCCAGTGTCAGCGCCAGAGAAAAGGCTAAACCGCAGTCTGCGAGTCGCTCGTGTTCTGCTGGTGTAATAATGTTGTCTGTCAATTCGGTCGCTGTTTGCGCAGAAAAAATTTCTTCGATATCAACGCCAATCGGTTGACGGGAAACCACGGCCAATGCCGTAGCCCCGCAGTGGCTAATACTGCCGTATACCTCCGCAGGCCACACCGGTTGGCGTAGCTCGCCGATTGCGGGCACACATTTATAGCCATATTCCCGCAAGGCATAAACAGCAGCGATCCGTCCGGCTAGATGCTCGGTTTTACGTTTACGTCCAGCATGTTGCAGTTGTGCGTAGTGCGGCAGCCAGAGTAAATCCTGCTCGTGAAAACTCGCCGGATCAAACTCAACAAAATGCAGCGTATGTCCGGCAAAGGGGAGGGCGGTATGCGTAGTTTTCATATCGACCATATTAGAGACTGATGACAAACGCAAAACTGCCTGATGCGCTACGCTTATCAGGCCTACGTGGCCCTGCAATATATTGAATTGGCAAGATTTTGTAGGCCGGATAAGGCGTTCACGCCGCATCCGGCATGAACGACGCGCACTTTGTCAACAATCTGACGTTAGCATCAGAAGTGAGTATTAATGCTCATATACCACGTACGTCCCGGCTCGTTATAGGTATACGCCCCGGCACCCGCGATATAGTTGGCTCCTGCCAGATCGCCCGTGGTCTGGGCATTACCCGCACGCCACAAACGTTTGTCGAACAGGTTGTCCACGCCGCCAGTCAGACTTACGTTCCTGGTCACATCCCAGGTCGCGCTCAGACCCACAATGCTGTACGGACTGATTTCTTTGGTTTCCGGGCCAACCGCTGGCTGACCTTTATAGTTGTATTTCTTCGGCTGCTGTTTGCCGTACCAGGTGAAGGTCGTTTGCATCGACAAATCTTCCCGTGCCTGCCAGCTCAGCGTTGAGTTCAACGTATACTCCGGGATGATCGACAAACGGTCTCCCGTGGTTTTGTTTTCACTCTTCAGCATATAAGTGATGTTATTGGTCCACATCACCGTTTCACTAACCGGTACGTTTAACGATCCTTCCAGACCTTCAACCACCGCTTTCGGCACGTTATCCCACTGATAGAGATCGGTGCCGGCTGCGTTTTGTCCTACAGCCACATAGCCCGCTTCAATCTTATTGCGATAATCGTTGCGGAACCAGGTCACACCCGCCAGCCAGCCATCGCGTTTGAACTCCAGACCAATTTCTTTGTTGATGCTGGTTTCCGCTTTCAGGTCATCATTACCCTGCAGATAGCAGCCGCCCGCGCTGGCATAGCAGCCCTGACCTTTACTGTAGAGAATGTAGTTCGGGTTAGTCTGGTACAGGCTCGGCGCTTTATAGGCGCGGGCAATGCCCATTTTCAGCGTGAAGTCATCGCCTAAACCTTGCGATATGTTCAGCGCCGGGCTCCAGTTATTGCCGACAATACTGTGATGATCGAAACGCAGCCCCGGCGTTACGATGGTGCTGTCAGTCAGCTCCATATTGTTTTCGGCAAACAGCGAGAAAATTTCTGCTTTTGAATACGGGCTACGGTCGGTGGCACTCACACCATCAATAGCACCGCCAGTGTTCGTCCCGGTCAGCGCCTGGGTGTTGGAACTTAAGTCCTTCATCCGCTGCTGATTCCACTCAGTCCCCAGCGTCAGCGTTTGGTTAACGAGGAAATCAATCGGCAGGTTAACTTCGCTGTGCAGCATCACGTCATCAAGATCGATATCGACGAAATCCTGTGTCGCTTTTTCGTTAAATTTCCCTTCGGTACCGCCCGCCAGACCTTCCGGAATACGCGAGTTACGGGTGTGTTCGTACTGCACCCAGTTGCTGGTGGTCACGCCGTTATCCCAGCCACCGTTCCAGGTCAGCGAGTAGTTCTGGCGATACAGGCGGTTGGTTTCATCGCCATATTTCGAGCGAGTATAGGAGTCAGAGTTGGTGTTCTGGGTATCGCCCGCATACAGGTTACCCTGGCGGCTGTAGCCCGCTTCCAGTTCAAGTGATTGCAGAGGAGCGAAATCCCAGCGAACTACGCCATTAATATCCTTGTTGATTACCCCCTCGCGCCCGGCTGGCAGCGTATCCGCATATGTACCGGCACGTGCAGACTGATGCCCCTGGTTAATATCCCACGCGTCAGCCTGGGTTTTGTCGAGGTTGCCATACAAGCGGAAGCTGAATTCGTCGCCCAGCGGACCGGTCAGGCTGAAGTTGGTGCGTTTGGTAGCACCTTCCTCTTTATGTTCTGGCGCATTGAAATAAGCGTCCCAGGAGCCGTGCCATTCGCCGCTGCCTTTTTTGGTGATGATGTTAACCACGCCGCCCGCCGCGCCATTGCCATAACGCGCAGCTGCCGGACCTCGCAGAACTTCAATACGTTCAATCATTTCAGGTGGCACCCAAGAAGTATCACCACGGGTATCGCGCTCGCCACGCCAGCCCTGACGCACCGAGTTACGGCTGCTGACCGGCTTGCCGTCAATTAAAATCAGCGTGTTTTCCGGCCCCATGCCGCGAATATCAATCTGGCGGTTATTCCCTCGCTGACCACTGGTGGAGTTGCCGGTCAGGTTAACGCCTGGCATGGTACGGATAATCTCCGACACATCGCGGGCAACGGGGTTTTTGCGGATTTCATCTGCGGTGATGGTCGAAACGCCAGGCGCCTGCAAGTTCTGCTCGGCGGCGGTAACGACAATAGTATCGTCATGTGAAACAGGAGTATCGGTCGGCTCTTGTGCCTGCGCTACCCCATAAATCCCCAGATTGACCAACAAGGCCAGGGAATGAATCTTCTTGTTCATTGTTTTATTCCTGCATTTTTGCCACGAATTGCAACTGTCGGGCGTAGTCGTCATCAGCATGACGTTGCCCGCTACCGCGAAAGCCTTTGATCCTGAAAGACACGCAGTGCAGTTGGTTAATAAATGTCCGCGCTTCCCACGGCGCGCCATTACGCTATTGCAAATGCAAATAGTTATCAATAATATTATCAATATATTTCTGCAATCAATGAAAAATTGCACAGTAAACATGGGGTTATGGTGTGACGGCGTTAAAAGTAGGAAGTGAGAGCTGGTGGCAGTCGAAACATGGCCCGGAATGGCAGCGTCTGAATGACAAAATGTTTGAGGTCACTTTCTGGTGGCGTGATCCACAAGGTTCTGAAGAATACTCGACGATAAAGCGCGTATGGGTCTACATCACTGGCGTGACCGATCACCATCAGAACAGCCAGCCCCAGTCGATGCAGCGAATTGCAGGTACCAACGTCTGGCAGTGGACGACACAACTCAATGCCAACTGGCGCGGCAGCTACTGTTTTATTCCCACCGAACGCGATGACATTTTTTCTGCACCATCCCCCGATCGCCTCGAATTACGTGAAGGCTGGCGAAAACTATTACCCCAGGCAATAGCCGATCCGCTGAATCCACAAAGCTGGAAAGGCGGGCGAGGGCACGCTGTTTCTGCACTCGAAATGCCGCAAGCGCCTCTGCAACCGGGATGGGATTGTCCGCAAGCGCCAGAAATACCAGCCAAAGAAATTATCTGGAAAAGTGAACGGTTGAAAAATTCACGTCGTGTATGGATTTTTACCACCGGCGATGTAACAGCAGAAGAACGCCCGCTGGCAGTTTTGCTCGATGGCGAATTTTGGGCGCAAAGTATGCCCGTCTGGCCTGTGCTGACTTCGCTGACCCATCGTCAGCAACTTCCTCCCGCCGTGTATGTGTTGATCGACGCTATCGACACCACGCACCGCGCCCACGAACTGCCGTGTAATGCGGATTTCTGGCTGGCCGTACAGCAAGAGTTATTACCCCTGGTAAAAGCTATTGCCCCTTTTAGCGATCGCGCCGATCGCACCGTGGTTGCCGGGCAGAGTTTTGGTGGGCTTTCCGCGCTGTATGCCGGACTGCACTGGCCTGAACGCTTTGGCTGTGTATTAAGCCAGTCAGGGTCGTATTGGTGGCCGCATCGGGGCGGGCAGCAAGAGGGCGTGTTACTTGAAAAGCTAAAAGCTGGTGAAGTTAGCGCCGAAGGTCTGCGCATTGTGCTGGAAGCGGGTATTCGCGAGCCGATGATCATGCGGGCCAATCAGGCGCTGTATGCGCAATTACACCCCATAAAAGAATCCATTTTCTGGCGTCAGGTTGACGGCGGACATGATGCGCTTTGTTGGCGCGGTGGCTTGATGCAGGGGCTAATCGACCTCTGGCAACCACTTTTCCATGACAGGAGTTGAATATGGCATTCAGTAATCCCTTCGATGATCCACAGGGAGCGTTTTACATTTTGCGCAATGCGCAGGGGCAATTCAGTCTGTGGCCGCAACAATGCCTCTTACCGGCAGGCTGGGACATTGTATGTCAGCCGCAGTCACAAGAGTCCTGCCAGCAGTGGCTGGAAGCCCACTGGCGTACTCTGACACCGACGAATTTCACCCAGTTGCAGGAGGTGCAATGAGCCAGCATTTACCTTTGGTCGCTGCACAGCCCGGCATCTGGATGGCAGAAAAACTGTCAGATTTGCCCTCCGCCTGGAGCGTGGCGCATTACGTTGAGTTAACTGGAGAGGTTGATGCGCCATTACTGGCCCGCGCGGTGGTTGCCGGATTAGCGCAAGCAGATACGCTGCGGATGCGTTTTACGGAAGATAACGGCGAAGTCTGGCAGTGGGTCGATGATGCGCTGACGTTCGAACTGCCAGAAATTATCGACCTGCGAACCAACATTGATCCGCACGGTACTGCGCGGGCATTAATGCAGGCGGATTTGCAACAAGATCTGCGCGTCGATAGTGGTAAACCACTGGTCTTTCACCAGCTGATACAGGTGGCAGATAACCGCTGGTACTGGTATCAGCGTTATCACCATTTGCTGGTCGATGGCTTCAGTTTCCCGGCCATTACCCGCCAGATCGCCAACATTTACTGCGCATTGCTGCGTGGTGAGCCAACGCCTGCTTCGCCGTTTACTCCTTTCGCTGATGTGGTAGAAGAGTACCAGCAATACCGCGAAAGCGAAGCCCGGCAGCGTGATGCAGCATTCTGGGCGGAACAGCGTCGTCAACTGCCACCGCCCGTGTCACTTTCTCCGGCACCTTTACCGGGGCGCAGCGCTTCGGCAGATATTCTGCGCCTGAAACTGGAATTTACCGACGGGGAATTCCGCCAGCTGGCTACGCAACTTTCAGGTATGCAGCGTACCGATTTAGCCCTTGCGCTGGCAGCCTTGTGGCTGGGGCGATTGTGCAATCGCATGGACTACGCCGCCGGATTTATCTTTATGCGTCGACTGGGCTCGGCGGCGCTGACGGCTACCGGACCCGTGCTCAACGTTTTGCCGTTGGGTATTCACATTGCGGCACAGGAAACGCTGCCGGAACTGGCAACCCGACTGGCAGCACAACTGAAAAAAATTCGTCGTCATCAACGTTACGATGCCGAACAAATTGTCCGTGACAGCGGGCGAGCGGCAGGTGATGAACCGCTGTTTGGTCCGGTACTCAATATCAAGGTATTTGATTACCAACTGGATATTCCTGGTGTTCAGGCGCAAACCCATACCCTGGCAACCGGTCCGGTTAATGACCTTGAACTGGCCCTGTTCCCGGATGAACATGGTGATTTGAGTATTGAGATCCTCGCCAATAAACAGCGTTACGATGAGCCAACGTTAATCCAGCATGCTGAACGCCTGAAAATGCTGATCGCCCAATTCGCCACGGATCCGGCGCTGTTGTGTGGCGATGTCGATATTATGCTGCCAGGTGAATATGCGCAGCTGGCGCAGATCAACGCCACTCAGGTTGAGATTCCAGAAACCACGCTTAGCGCGCTGGTGGTAGAACAAGCGGCAAAAACACCGGATGCTCCGGCGCTGGCAGATGCGCGTTACCAGTTCAGCTATCGGGAAATGCGCGAGCAGGTGGTGGCGCTGGCGAATCTGCTGCGTGAGCGCGGCGTTAAACCTGGCGACAGCGTGGCGGTGGCGCTACCGCGCTCGGTCTTTTTGACTCTGGCGCTACATGCGATAGTTGAAGCTGGTGCGGCCTGGTTACCGCTGGATACCGGCTATCCGGACGATCGCCTGAAAATGATGCTGGAAGATGCGCGTCCGTCGCTGTTAATCACCACCGACGATCAACTGCCGCGCTTTGCCGATGTTCCAGATTTAACCAGCCTTTGCTATAACACCCCGCTTACACCGCAGGGCAGTGCGCCGCTGCAACTTTCACAACCGCACCACACGGCTTATATCATCTTTACCTCCGGTTCCACCGGCAGGCCGAAAGGGGTAATGGTCGGGCAGACGGCTATCGTCAACCGCCTGTTATGGATGCAAAATCACTACCCGCTTACAGGCGAAGATGTCGTTGCCCAAAAAACGCCGTGCAGTTTTGACGTCTCGGTGTGGGAGTTTTTCTGGCCGTTTATCGCAGGGGCAAAACTGGTGATGGCTGAACCGGAAGCGCACCGTGACCCGCTCGCTATGCAGCAATTCTTTGCCGAATATGGCGTAACGACCACGCACTTTGTGCCGTCGATGCTGGCGGCATTTGTTGCATCGCTGACTCCGGAAACCGCTCGCCAGAGTTGCGCGACCTTGAAACAGGTTTTCTGTAGTGGTGAAGCCTTACCGGCTGATTTATGCCGCGAATGGCAACAGTTAACCGGCGCGCCGTTACATAATCTGTATGGCCCAACGGAAGCGGCGGTGGATGTGAGCTGGTATCCGGCTTTTGGCGAGGAACTGTCAGAGGTGCGCGGCAGCAGCGTGCCGATTGGTTATCCGGTGTGGAATACGGGCCTGCGTATTCTTGATGCGATGATGCATCCGGTGCCGCCGGGTGTGGCGGGAGATCTCTATCTCACTGGCATTCAACTGGCACAGGGCTATCTTGGACGCCCCGATCTGACCGCCAGCCGCTTTATTGCCGATCCTTTTGTCCCAGGTGAACGGATGTACCGTACCGGAGACGTTGCCCGCTGGCTGGATAACGGCGCGGTGGAGTACCTCGGGCGCAGTGACGATCAGCTAAAAATTCGCGGGCAGCGTATCGAACTGGGCGAAATCGATCGCGTGATGCAGGCGCTGCCGGATGTCGAACAAGCCGTTACCCACGCCTGTGTGATTAACCAGGCGGCAGCCACCGGTGGTGATGCGCGTCAGTTGGTGGGCTATCTGGTGTCGCAATCAGGTCTGCCGTTGGATACCAGCGCATTACAGGCACAGCTTCGCGAAACATTGCCGCCGCATATGGTGCCGGTCGTTCTGCTGCAACTTCCACAGTTACCTCTTAGCGCCAACGGCAAGCTGGATCGCAAAGCCTTACCGTTGCCTGAACTTAAGGCACAAACGCCGGGGCGTGCGCCGAAAGCGGGCAGTGAAACGATTATCGCTGCGGCATTCGCGTCGTTGCTGGGTTGTGACGTGCAGGATGCCGATGCTGATTTCTTCGCGCTTGGCGGTCATTCGCTACTGGCAATGAAACTGGCAGCGCAGTTAAGTCGGCAGTTTGCCCGTCAGGTGACGCCGGGGCAGGTGATGGTCGCGTCAACCGTCGCCAAACTGGCAACGATTATTGATGGTGAAGAGGACAGCTCCCGGCGCATGGGATTCGAAACCCTTCTGCCGTTGCGTGAAGGTAATGGCCCGACGCTGTTTTGTTTCCATCCGGCATCCGGTTTTGCCTGGCAGTTTAGCGTGCTCTCGCGTTATCTCGATCCACAATGGTCGATTATCGGCATTCAGTCGCCGCGCCCTCATGGCCCCATGCAGACAGCGACGAACCTGGATGAAGTCTGCGAAGCGCATCTGGCAACGTTACTTGAGCAACAACCGCACGGCCCTTATTACCTGCTGGGTTATTCGCTGGGCGGTACGCTGGCGCAGGGCATTGCGGCGCGGCTGCGTGCCCGTGGCGAACAGGTGGCATTTCTTGGCTTGCTGGATACCTGGCCGCCAGAAACGCAAAACTGGCAGGAGATAGAGGCCAATGGCCTGGATCCGGAAGTGCTGGCGGAGATTAACCGCGAGCGCGAAGCCTTCCTGGCGGCCCAGCAGGGAAGTACTTCAACGGAGCTATTTACCACCATTGAAGGCAATTATGCCGATGCAGTGCGGCTATTGACCACCGCCCATAGTGAAACGTTTGATGGTAAAGCCACGCTGTTTGTTGCAGAACGTACACTTCAGGAAGGTATGAGTCCCGAACGCGCCTGGTCGCCGTGGATTGCCGAGCTGGATATTTATCGTCAGGATTGTGCGCATGTGGATATTATTTCTCCAATAGCATTTGAAAAAATTGGACCAATTATTCAAGCAGCACTAAATAAATAACTTTATCTTAAATACAAATCCATAATTACTATAAATAATTATGGATTTTGTTATTTACCGTATTAATATTTCCTGAGAGGTTTGTCTGAAAATGTGCCAAACATTGCGTTTGCTGCGTGGAATTTACAAAGTTCAGCTTCGGATAATTCTCACCAACTGGTAAAGTGTGCGTCGTGGAGATTTACCCTCATTGGACTCATTTTCAGGTTATACCGTATGTCAACACTGAATATTAAGCAGGAAAGCGACTCGCATTTTCCCGATTATCATCTGCCGCCAGTTGGTAATAATGAAATTGATTTACTTAATCTTATCGAGGTTTTATGGCACGCAAAAAAACAGATTATGGCTGTTGTTTTTGCCTTTGCCTGCATCGGGTTGCTGGCGTCATTCCTCTTACCGCAAAAATGGACCAGCGCGGCGGTTGTCACGCCGGCAGAACCAGTGCAATGGCAAGACCTGGAGAAAACATTCACTAACCTTCGTATACTCGATCTGGATATCAAAATTGATCGTACAGAAGCATTTAACCTGTTTATCAAGAAGTTTCAGTCCATCAGTTTGTTGGAAGATTATCTTCGTTCAACACCGTATGTCATGGACCAATTAAAAGAGGCGAAAATTGATGAACAGGAGTTGCATCGGGCTATTGTCACATTGAGCGAGAAGATGAAAGCGGTTGATGACAACGCCAGTAAGAAAAATGAGCAGTCCGCGTTATATACATCCTGGACGTTAAGTTTCACCGCACCAACCCGTGAAGAGGCGCAGACAGTATTGGCAGGATATATCAATTACATCTCTGCTCTGGTGGTGAACGAGTTGATAGAAAATGTGCGCAATAAACTGGAACTTAAAACCCAGTTTGAAAAAGAAAAACTGGCTCAGGACCGCATTAAAATGAAAAATCAACTTGATGCAAACATTCAGCGCCTCAATTATTCACTCGACATTGCCAACGCGGCAGGAATTAAAAAGCCCGTTTACAGTAATGGTCAGGCCGTTAAAGATGACCCTGATTTTTCTATTTCGCTCGGTGCTGACGGTATAGCACGTAAGCTGGAGATTGAAAAGTCAGTCACGGATGTTGCGGAATTGAATGGTGAGTTACGTAATCGTCAATATCTTGTTGAGCAATTAACAAAAGCAAATATCGATGACATTAAATTTACTCCGTTTAAATATCAATTAAGCCCGTCATTACCGGTTAAAAAGGATGGTCCGGGTAAGGCGATTATCGTGATTCTTTCAGCCTTAATGGGTGGCATAGTTGCTTGCGGTGGCGTGCTTTTACATTATGCGATGGCATCCAGAAAACGGGATGCCATGATCGAGATGGACGGTCGATTAGTTTAAATTTTCGCGGTTGAAGGTGCCGTTCGTCCGAGCGGCACCACGAGCGGCGTTCCGGCCACCGGATCGTCAATAATCATGCAGCGCAGACCATAAATGCGCTCGATCAGTTCAGCCGTGACAATCTCTTTCGGCGCTCCCTGAGCAACAATTTTCCCTTCCCGCAAAGCAATCAAATGGCTGGCGTAACGGCAGGCCTGGTTAAGATCGTGCAGCACCGCCGCCAGGGTATAGCCTTTCTCTCGGTTCAGCTCGCTTAACAACTCCAGTAAATCAATCTGATAACTGATATCCAGCCAGGTCGTTGGTTCGTCGAGCAGCATAATTGCCGTTTCCTGGGCCAGCACCATCGCGATCCACGCTCGCTGGCGTTGCCCACCGGAAAGGGTATCCACGCTTTGATCTGCCAGATGAGTTATTCCCGTGGCCTGCATCGCTTTCGTTACCGCTTCTTCATCCTCTTTGCGCCAGCGGGTAAACAGCGGTTGATGCGGGTAACGTCCACGCGCCACCAGCTCCTGCACGGTGATATCTCCCGGCGTGGTGGCATTTTGCGCCAACAGACCAATCCGCCGGGCAACTTCTTTACTGGCGTAATGTTGAATGTGCTCGCCATCCAGCCAGACATGCCCATGAGCAGGCGTCATCAGGCGGCTTAAGGTACGCAGTAACGTGGATTTACCGCAGCCATTTGGCCCGATAATTGCCGTGAAGTGACCATCAGGTATTTCTACAGTCAGATTTTCCGCAACGGTATATTTGCCATATCCCAGGGTTAACTGTTCGCCGCGCAAACGGGCTACTGATTCGGTCATTTTTTGCGAGACTCCTGAATTAACAAGACGATAAGGTAAATACCGCCGAGGCTGACGGTAACGACGCCAACCGGAAGTTGATACGGCATAAACAGTTGTTGGGCGCAGAGATCGGCCGCCAGCAGTAACAGCGCCCCGCACAGCGCCGCCTGGGTCAGCCCCCAGCGAGCGGTGCCGCTAATGCGTCGGGCAATGTGCGGCGCGACTAAAGCAATAAAGGAAATCGGCCCGGCAAGCGCCGTTGCCGCAGCGGTAAGCACCACTGCAACCAGCATCATTAACAGACGCGAACGTTCGACGCTGACGCCCAGCGCACACGCGGTATCATCGCCCATTTCCAGCAAGCGCATTCGCCGCACCAGCAAGGCGGCGGCAATGAGCATCAATATAATGATGGGTGCGGAGGGCGAGGTTTTTGCCCACGTCAGGCCATTGAGCGATCCGGCATTCCACAAACCTGCTGTTAGCGCCGTTTCTAAAGACGCTTTCAGCAGCAGCCAGGTATTAAAGGCCACCAGCATGGCGCGAACGCCGATGCCGATAATAATCAACCGAAAGGTGTCGATACCGTTACGCCAGGCGAGCAGCCAGACCAACAGCGAAGTGACAATGCCGCCCACCATTGCTGACAGCGCGATAGCCGTCAGGTCCTGACCAAACAGCACCATCGCCACCAGCACGCCGCTCCACGCCCCGGTGTTAAAGCCCATTACGTCAGGGCTGCCGAGCGGGTTACGCATCAGCGACTGAAAAATCGCGCCACTGACGCCCAGTGCTGCGCCAATCAACAGCGCCATCAGCACGCGTGGTAAACGCCATTCGGTGACCACCATCGTCATACTGCGCGGCGCATCGCCCATCAGCGCGGCGAATACCTGCGAGGTTTCCAGCGTGACGGCACCGCTGCGTAATCCCCAGATACCTGCAACCACACAGGCGGAAACCAGCAGCAAACAGGTGATGAGTAATCGGCGAGAGACGTAAATCATGCACCACCTCGCGTTTTACGTCGCACGAGGAAGATCAGCACCGGTGCACCAATAAACGCACTGACCACAGAAACGCGCAGTTCGCCGGGCACAATCACCCGCCCGATGATATCGGCAAACAGCAGCAGGGCAGGGGTAGCAAGTAGCGTGACGGGCAGTGACCAGCGATGATCGGCACCCACCAGCCAGCGCGCCATATGCGGCATCATCAGGCCAATAAAGGCAATCGGGCCAACTACCGCCGTCGCACTACCACAAAGCACGGTAATCGCCAGCAGGCCAATTAACTGCGTCCGTGCCACGCGACTACCCAGCGCCGTCGCGGTGTCACTGCCGAGGCTCAAACTGTTCAGCGCGCGACTCAGTAATAGCGCAGTTGCTCCGGCGATCAGCACCGGGATCAGCACCACCTTTAAGGTATGTAGATTGCGAATATCCAGCGAACCGGCTTGCCAGAAACGCAGTTGATCATAGACGTCAGGGTTGAGCAGGGCTATGCCGCTGGTCAGCCCTTCAAGCACCGCCGCCAGCGCTACGCCCGCCAGGGTTAAACGCACCGGACTTAACTGCCCGCCGCCCTGGCTGCCGGTAAAGGCAACAATCAACGAGGCCACCAGCGCCCCGGCGAAGGCCATCGCCAGTTGTTCCTGTGCGGAAGAGTAACCAAACAGCGCCGCACCCAGCACAATGGCAAAGCTGGCTCCGGCGTTCACGCCAAGCAAGCCGGGGTCGGCAAGTGGGTTACGGGTGAGGGTTTGCATTAACGCCCCGGCAAGGCCAA
Organism: Escherichia sp. E1V33; assembly: GCF_004211955.1. GTDB lineage: Bacteria > Pseudomonadota > Gammaproteobacteria > Enterobacterales > Enterobacteriaceae > Escherichia. Next base: position 99,207 of record NZ_RHJI01000019.1, on the reverse strand, counting down.
GCGCGCCGCCTGCCAGTAAACCGGCAAGGGTACGCGGCAGCCGCGCGTCGAGCACGATGGTGCAGTCGGCGCTCTGGCAGGTGCCGGAGAAGGCCTCCAGCACTACGGAAGCGGGGAGTGATTTTGCCCCAATGAGCAGACTTAATGCCGTCGCGATAATCAGTAATAACAGCAATCCGGGCACGGCAATGGCGCGTGTCACGGCAACAGAACCAGACATACGAACTTCCATGATAATGAAATTAATTATCGTTATCGATCTTATTTGGATATGTTAGCATGTGCAGCCTAAGAATAGGTATTTAAAATATTTGATGGCAAGGCATTGTAATGAATAAACAATCCTGGCTGCTTAACCTCAGCCTGTTGAAAACGCACCCGGCGTTTCGCGCAGTATTCCTCGCTCGTTTTATCTCAATTGTGTCTCTGGGGTTGCTCGGCGTCGCGGTGCCCGTGCAGATCCAGATGATGACACATTCCACCTGGCAGGTGGGGCTTTCGGTGACGCTGACCGGCGGCGCGATGTTTGTTGGCCTGATGGTCGGCGGTGTGCTGGCGGATCGCTATGAGCGCAAAAAAGTGATTTTGCTGGCGCGCGGCACCTGTGGCATTGGCTTCATTGGACTGTGCCTGAACGCGCTGCTGCCGGAGCCGTCATTGCTGGCAATCTATTTACTTGGTTCATGGGATGGTTTTTTCGCATCACTTGGCGTTACGGCGCTACTGGCGGCGACACCTGCACTGGTAGGGCGTGAAAACTTAATGCAGGCCGGGGCGATCACCATGTTGACCGTGCGTCTGGGGTCGGTGATTTCGCCCATGATTGGCGGTTTACTGCTGGCGACTGGCGGTGTGGCCTGGAACTACGGACTGGCGGCGGCGGGCACGTTTATTACCTTGCTACCGTTGTTAAGCCTTCCGGCACTGCCACCGCCACCGCAGCCGCGTGAGCATCCGTTGAAATCATTACTGGCAGGATTTCGTTTTCTACTCGCCAGCCCGCTGGTGGGAGGGATTGCGCTGCTGGGGGGGTTATTGACGATGGCGAGCGCGGTGCGGGTACTGTATCCGGCGCTGGCTGACAACTGGCAGATGTCGGCGGCACAGATTGGTTTTCTCTATGCGGCGATCCCGCTCGGCGCGGCTATTGGCGCGTTAACCAGCGGGAAGCTGGCACATAGCGCGCGACCAGGGTTATTGATGCTGCTCTCCACGCTAGGATCGTTCCTCGCCATTGGTCTGTTTGGCCTGATGCCGATGTGGATTTTAGGCGTGGTTTGTCTGGCGCTGTTCGGCTGGCTGAGCGCGGTCAGTTCGTTGCTGCAATACACAATGCTGCAAACGCAAACGCCTGAAGCGATGTTAGGGCGGATTAACGGTTTGTGGACGGCGCAAAACGTGACGGGCGATGCCATAGGCGCGGCGCTGCTGGGCGGTTTGGGAGCGATGATGACACCGGTGGCTTCCGCAAGCGCGAGCGGTTTTGGTTTGTTGATTATCGGCGTGTTGTTATTGCTGGTGCTGGTGGAGTTGCGACGTTTTCGCCAGACGCCGCCGCAGGTGACAGCGTCCGATAGTTAATGCTTAAAACAGCGCCTTAAGCCGTTCCAGCACTTGCATGGCGCTGTAGTAATCCAGACGGAACGTCTCGGTTCCCAGCGCATAAACCTGCTTGTTTTGTACTGCAGGCAGGTGCGCGAGCAGTGGATTGGCATAAATAGCATTGGCGTCTTTCTGATCACCGGCGAACAGGAATAGCGACTCGCCATTTAACCCTGCAGCCAGATTTTCCCCACCAAGCTGAATGATGTCATGGCGTTTACCCTGGCTTTGGCTGGCATTTAACCCTGCGGGTAACTTCGCCAGCGTAAAGCCGAGTTGTTCCAGCATCTGCCCTTGTGCTGATTCCGGCGTCCAGAGATTGGCACTGTGTGCAGCGGCGGTATAGACAATGGCAGTGACCGGCTGCGGCGGTAATTTGATTTGCTCTTTCGCCGCCGCCAGTTGCTTATCAAACTGTGCAATCCGTTCTGCCGCTTGTTTCTCATGCCCGGTAATTTCGCCAAGCTGCGTTAACAGCGACTGCCAGCTTTTGTCGTCGTAATTGATGATTAATGTCGGGGCGATGGTGGAAAGCTGATCGTACAGCGCCAGCGCCGAATCCCCGCCGGTTGCGCTAATTAAAATCAGATCCGGCATTTGCGCGGCAACGGCTTCGGCGCTCGGTTCGCCGATATAGAGCCGTTGTAGTTTGCGTTCTTTCGCCACCTTGCTCCACTGGCGTAAAAAGCCCTGGTCATCCGCTACGCGGTTATTCGGCGTGGTCGCGCCGCTGGCGATCACCGGAGCATCAATCGCCAGCAGTGAGCCGGTCAGGGTGACGCTGGTGGAAACAATACGCTGCGGCTGGCTTTCCAGGGTATGAGTGCCACGGCTGTCAGTAATCTGACGCGGCCAGTCGGCAGCCTGAACTGCGGCTATTCCTGAAAGCAAAAGTCCTGCCAATAGAAGGGCGTTACGGTAGAGCGGGGCGAGTCTCACAAATCAGCTTCCTGTTATTCATAAGGTTAAGGGAGTAATGACAAATTCGACAAAGCGCACCATCCGTCCCCTCGCCCCTTTGGGGAGAGGGGGCAGAGCGGCGCAGGACATCACATTGCGCTTATCCAAATTCATCAATAATGCTTCTCATTTTCATTGTAACGACAACCAGATGCAACCCCGAGTTGCAGATTGCGTTACCTCAAGAGTTGACATAGTGCGCGTTTGCTTTTAGGTTAGCGACCGAAAATATAAATGATAATCATTATTAAAGCCTTTATCATTTTGTGGAGGATGATATGGATACGTCACTGGCTGAGGAAGTACAGCAGACCATGGCAACACTTGCGCCCAATCGCTTTTTCTTTATGTCGCCGTACCGCAGTTTTACGACGTCAGGATGTTTCGCCCGCTTCGATGAACCGGCTGTGAATGGGGATTCGCCCGACAGTCCCTTCCAGCAAAAACTCGCCGCGCTGTTTGCCGATGCCAAAGCGCAGGGCATCAAAAATCCGGTGATGGTCGGGGCGATTCCCTTCGATCCACGTCAGCCTTCGTCGCTGTATATTCCTGAATCCTGGCAGTCGTTCTCCCGTCAGGAAAAACAAGCTTCCGCACGCCGTTTCACCCGCAGCCAGTTGCTGAATGTGGTGGAACGCCAGGCAATTCCGGAACAAACCACGTTTGAACAGATGGTTGCTCGCGCTGCCGCACTTACCGCCACGCCGCAGGTCGACAAAGTGGTGTTGTCACGGTTGATTGATATCACCACTGACGCCGCCATTGATAGTGGCGTATTGCTGGAACGGTTGATTGCGCAAAACCCGGTTAGTTACAACTTCCATGTCCCGCTGGCTGATGGTGGCGTCCTGCTGGGGGCCAGCCCGGAACTGCTGCTACGTAAAGACGGCGAGCGTTTTAGCTCCATTCCGTTAGCCGGTTCCGCGCGTCGTCAGCCGGATGAAGTGCTCGATCGCGAAGCGGGTAATCGTCTGCTGGCGTCAGAAAAAGATCGCCATGAACATGAACTGGTGACTCAGGCGATGAAAGAGGTACTGCGCGAACGCAGTAGTGAGTTACACGTTCCCTCCTCCCCACAACTGATCACCACGCCGACGCTGTGGCATCTCGCAACTCCCTTTGAAGGTAAAGCGAATTCGCAAGAAAACGCACTGACTCTGGCTTGTCTGCTGCATCCGACCCCCGCGCTGAGCGGTTTCCCGCATCAGGCCGCGACTCAGGTTATTGCTGAACTGGAGCCGTTCGACCGCGAACTGTTTGGCGGCATTGTGGGTTGGTGTGACAGCGAAGGTAACGGCGAATGGGTGGTGACCATCCGCTGCGCGAAGCTGCGGGAAAATCAGGTGCGCCTGTTTGCCGGAGCGGGGATTGTGCCTGCGTCGTCACCGTTGGGTGAGTGGCGCGAAACAGGCGTCAAACTTTCTACCATGTTGAACGTTTTTGGATTGCATTAAGGAGCGAGGATGAGCATTCCATTCACCCGCTGGCCGGAAGAGTTTGCCCGTCGCTATCGGGAAAAAGGCTACTGGCAGGATTTGCCGCTGACCGACATTCTGACTCGCCACGCTGCGAGTGACAGCATCGCGGTTATCGACGGCGAGCGACAGTTGAGTTACCGGGAGCTGAATCAGGCGGCGGATAACCTCGCGTGTAGTTTACGCCGTCAGGGCATTAAACCTGGTGAAACCGCGCTGGTACAACTGGGTAACGTCGCTGAATTGTATATTACCTTTTTCGCACTGCTGAAACTGGGCGTTGCGCCGGTGCTGGCGTTGTTCAGCCATCAGCGTAGTGAACTGAACGCCTATGCCAGCCAGATTGAACCCGCATTGCTGATTGCCGATCGCCAACATGCGCTGTTTAGCGGGGATGATTTCCTCAATACTTTCGTCACAGAACATTCCTCCATTCGCGTGGTGCAACTGCACAACGACAGCGGTGAGCATAACTTGCAGGATGCGATTAACCATCCGGCTGAGGATTTTACTGCCACGCCATCACCTGCTGATGAAGTGGCCTATTTCCAGCTTTCCGGCGGCACCACCGGCACACCGAAACTCATCCCGCGCACTCATAACGACTATTACTACAGCGTGCGTCGTAGCGTTGAGATTTGTCAGTTCACACAACAGACGCGCTACCTGTGCGCGATCCCGGCGGCTCATAACTACGCCATGAGTTCGCCGGGATCGCTGGGGGTATTTCTCGCTGGCGGCACTGTCGTTCTGGCGGCCGATCCCAGCGCCACGCTCTGCTTTCCATTGATTACAAAACATCAGGTTAACGTTACCGCGCTGGTGCCGCCGGCAGTCAGCCTGTGGTTGCAAGCGCTGACCGAAGGCGAAAGCCGGGCGCAGCTTGCCTCGCTGAAACTGTTACAGGTCGGCGGCGCACGCCTTTCTGCCACGCTTGCGGCGCGTATTCCCGCTGAGATTGGCTGCCAGTTGCAGCAGGTGTTTGGCATGGCGGAAGGGCTGGTGAACTACACCCGACTTGATGATAGCGCGGAGAAAATTATCCATACCCAGGGTTACCCAATGTGTCCGGACGATGAAGTGTGGGTTGCCGATGCCGAAGGAAATCCACTGCCGCAAGGGGAAGTTGGACGCCTGATGACGCGCGGGCCGTACACCTTCCGCGGTTATTACAAAAGCCCGCAGCACAATGCCAGTGCCTTTGATGCCAACGGTTTTTACTGTTCCGGCGATCTGATCTCTATTGATCCAGAGGGTTACATCACCGTGCAGGGGCGCGAGAAAGATCAGATCAACCGTGGCGGCGAGAAGATCGCTGCCGAAGAGATCGAAAACCTGCTGCTGCGCCATCCGGCGGTGATCTATGCCGCACTGGTGAGCATGGAAGATGAGCTGATGGGCGAAAAAAGCTGTGCTTATCTGGTGGTAAAAGAGCCGCTGCGCGCGGTGCAGGTGCGTCGTTTCCTGCGTGAACAGGGTATTGCCGAATTTAAATTACCGGATCGCGTGGAGTGTGTGGATTCACTTCCGCTGACGGCGGTCGGGAAAGTCGATAAAAAACAATTACGTCAGTGGCTGGCGTCACGCGCATCAGCCTGAAGGAGAGAACACGATGGCTATTCCAAAATTACAGGCTTACGCACTGCCGGAGTCTCACGATATCCCTAAGAATAAAGTCGACTGGACCTTTGAACCGCAACGTGCCGCGTTGTTAATCCATGATATGCAGGACTATTTTGTCAGCTTCTGGGGTGAGAACTGCCCGATGATGGCGCAGGTGATCGCCAATATTGCTGCGCTGCGCGACTACTGCAAACAGCACAATATCCCGGTTTATTACACCGCCCAGCCGAAAGAGCAAAGCGATGAAGATAGGGCGCTGTTGAATGATATGTGGGGGCCGGGCCTGACCCGCTCGCCGGAACAGCAAAAGGTGGTGGATCGCCTGACGCCAGATGCCGACGACACGGTGCTGGTGAAGTGGCGCTACAGCGCGTTTCATCGTTCTCCGCTGGAGCAAATGCTCAAAGAGAGTGGACGTAACCAGCTGATTATTACTGGGGTATATGCCCACATTGGCTGTATGACCACCGCAACCGACGCATTTATGCGCGATATTAAACCGTTTATGGTGGCGGATGCGCTGGCCGATTTCAGCCGTGACGAGCATTTGATGTCGCTGAAATATGTGGCCGGACGTTCTGGCCGGGTGGTGATGACCGAAGAATTACTGCCAGCACCTATCCCCGCCAGCAAAGCGGCGCTGCGTGAGGTGATCCTGCCGTTGCTGGACGAGTCCGATGAACCGTTCGATGACGACAACCTGATCGACTACGGTCTGGATTCGGTGCGCATGATGGCGCTGGCGGCGCGCTGGCGCAAAGTGCATGGCGATATCGACTTTGTCATGCTGGCGAAAAACCCGACCATCGACGCCTGGTGGAAGCTACTCTCCCGCGAGGTGAAATAATGGATTTCAGCGGTAAAAATGTCTGGGTAACCGGCGCAGGTAAAGGTATCGGCTACGCCACGGCGCTGGCGTTTGTTGAAGCGGGAGCGAAAGTCACAGGTTTTGATCAAGTGTTCGCTCAGGAGCAATATCCCTTTGCGACCGAAGTGATGGATGTTGCCGATGCTGCGCAGGTGGCGCAGGTATGTCAGCGACTGTTAGCTGAAACGGAGCGACTGGACGTGCTGGTCAATGCGGCGGGAATTTTGCGCATGGGCGCGACCGATCAGCTCAGCAAGGAGGACTGGCTGCAGACTTTTGCGGTCAACGTCGGCGGTGCGTTTAACCTGTTCCAGCAGACCATGAATCAGTTTCGCCGTCAGCGGGGTGGGGCGATTGTTACGGTAGCGTCCGACGCCGCACACACGCCGCGTATTGGCATGAGTGCCTATGGCGCATCGAAAGCGGCGCTGAAAAGCCTGGTGTTGAGCGTCGGGCTGGAACTGGCGGGTAGCGGCGTGCGCTGTAATGTGGTTTCGCCGGGCTCCACCGACACCGATATGCAACGCACGCTGTGGGTGAGCGATGACGCCGAAGAGCAGCGTATTCGCGGCTTTGGCGAGCAGTTTAAACTCGGCATTCCGCTGGGGAAAATCGCCCGTCCACAAGAGATCGCCAACACGATTTTGTTCCTCGCCTCTGACTTCGCCAGCCATATCACACTACAGGATATCGTTGTAGATGGCGGCTCAACGCTGGGGGCATAAGCATGATCTGGAAACGCCATTTAACGCTCGACGAGCTGAACGCCACCAGCGATAACACAATGGTGGCGCATCTGGGAATTGTGTATACCCGTCTGGGCGATGATGTGCTGGAAGCCGAAATGCCGGTTGATACCCGTACTCATCAGCCGTTTGGCCTGCTGCATGGCGGCGCGTCGGCGGCACTGGCGGAAACGCTGGGATCGATGGCCGGATTTATGATGACCCGCGACGGACAGTGTGTGGTGGGCACGGAACTTAACGCCACACATCATCGCCCGGTGTCTGAAGGCAAGGTGCGCGGCGTCTGCCAGCCGCTGCATCTTGGGCGGCAAAATCAGAGTTGGGAAATCGTCGTTTTCGATGAACAGGGGCGGCGTTGCTGCACTTGTCGGCTGGGTACGGCAGTTTTGGGATGAACCCGACAGAATTAAATGAGATTGCAGGAAAACTCGGTTAACGGAGTGATCGAGTTAACATTGTTAAGTTAAATATTGGTTTCAACTCCGATTTACATGGTTGCCGTGTTGTTAAATTGTACAAAGATGTTATAGAAACAAAATGTAACATCTCTATGGACACGCACACGGATAACAACTATGAACAAATCAGGGAAATACCTCGTCTGGACAGTGCTCTCTGTAATGGGAGCATTTGCTCTGGGATACATTGCTTTAAATCGTGGGGAGCAGATCAACGCGCTGTGGATTGTGGTGGCGTCGGTCTGTATCTATCTGATCGCTTACCGTTTTTATGGTCTGTATATCGCCAAAAATGTGCTGGCGGTTGACCCGACGCGTATGACGCCAGCGGTGCGCCATAACGACGGGCTGGACTATGTGCCGACGGACAAGAAAGTGCTGTTCGGTCACCATTTTGCGGCCATTGCCGGAGCAGGTCCGTTGGTTGGGCCGGTACTGGCGGCGCAAATGGGTTACCTGCCGGGGATGATCTGGCTGCTCGCCGGGGTGGTTCTCGCCGGTGCGGTGCAGGATTTCATGGTGCTGTTTGTTTCTACGCGCCGTGACGGTCGCTCGCTGGGTGAGCTGGTCAAAGAAGAGATGGGGCCAACCGCCGGGGTGATTGCGCTGGTTGCCTGCTTTATGATCATGGTCATTATCCTTGCAGTACTGGCGATGATCGTGGTGAAAGCCCTGACTCATAGTCCGTGGGGAACGTATACCGTTGCGTTCACCATTCCGCTGGCGCTGTTTATGGGGATCTACCTGCGCTATCTGCGTCCAGGGCGTATTGGCGAAGTGTCGGTGATTGGTCTGGTGTTCCTGATTTTCGCCATTATTTCTGGCGGCTGGGTGGCAGAAAGTCCGACCTGGGCACCGTACTTTGACTTTACCGGCGTGCAGCTGACCTGGATGCTGGTGGGTTACGGTTTTGTAGCGGCGGTGCTGCCGGTGTGGTTGCTGCTGGCTCCGCGCGACTACCTCTCTACCTTCCTGAAAATCGGGACTATCGTCGGTCTGGCGGTAGGGATTCTGATCATGCGTCCGACGCTGACCATGCCTGCGTTGACCAAATTTGTTGATGGCACTGGCCCGGTGTGGACCGGTAACCTGTTTCCGTTCCTGTTTATCACCATTGCCTGTGGCGCGGTGTCTGGCTTCCATGCGCTGATCTCTTCCGGCACCACGCCGAAGATGCTGGCGAACGAAGGACAGGCGTGCTTTATCGGCTACGGTGGGATGTTAATGGAATCCTTCGTGGCGATTATGGCGCTGGTTTCCGCCTGTATCATCGATCCAGGCGTTTACTTCGCCATGAACAGCCCAATGGCGGTGCTGGCTCCGGCAGGGACGGCGGATGTTGTCGCTTCTGCTGCGCAAGTGGTGAGTAGCTGGGGCTTTGCGATTACCCCGGATACGCTAAACCAGATTGCCAGCGAAGTGGGTGAACAGTCGATCATTTCCCGTGCGGGCGGTGCGCCAACGCTGGCGGTGGGGATGGCCTACATTCTGCACGGCGCGCTGGGCGGCATGATGGATGTGGCGTTCTGGTATCACTTCGCCATTTTGTTTGAAGCACTGTTTATTCTGACCGCAGTAGATGCAGGTACGCGTGCTGCGCGCTTTATGTTGCAGGATCTGCTGGGCGTGGTTTCTCCGGGCCTGAAACGGACCGATTCACTGCCTGCTAACCTGCTGGCAACGGCGCTGTGCGTGCTGGCGTGGGGCTACTTCCTCCATCAGGGTGTGGTCGATCCGCTGGGCGGTATTAACACTCTGTGGCCGCTGTTTGGTATTGCCAACCAGATGCTGGCAGGGATGGCGCTGATGCTCTGTGCCGTGGTGCTGTTCAAGATGAAACGTCAACGTTACGCCTGGGTGGCGCTGGTACCAACGGCCTGGCTGCTGATTTGTACCCTGACCGCTGGCTGGCAGAAAGCGTTTAGCCCGAATGCGAAAGTCGGCTTCCTGGCCATTGCTAACAAGTTCCAGGCAATGATCGACAGCGGCAATATTCCGTCGCAGTATACTGAGTCACAGCTGGCGCAACTGGTGTTCAACAACCGTCTGGATGCCGGGTTAACCATCTTCTTTATGGTGGTCGTAGTGGTTCTGGCGCTGTTCTCGATTAAAACGGCACTGGCGGCATTGAAAGATCCGAAGCCAACGGCGAAAGAAACGCCGTATGAGCCGATGCCGGAAAATGTCGAGGAGATCGTGGCGCAGGCGAAAGGCGCGCACTAAAGTCAGAGTGAGGGGGGATGTTGGCGAATGTTGGCATAGTGCCGAGGGTTCCCCCTCACCCTAACCCTCTCCCCGATGGGGCGAGGGGACTGACCGAGCGCGTTGATAGCTATTCAGCATTTGTAGGCCGGATAAGGCGTTCACGCCGCATCCGGCACTGATTACCGGAGGTAAAGATGTTTGATTCACTGGCAAAAGCCGGAAAATATTTAGGTCAGGCGGCGAAACTGATGATTGGTATGCCTGATTACGACAACTATGTCGAACATATGCGGGTCAATCATCCCGATCAAACGCCGATGACCTACGAGGAGTTTTTCCGTGAGCGGCAGGACGCTCGCTACGGTGGAAAAGGCGGCGCGCGCTGCTGCTAAATATGTACGTCAGGCTTTAAATGATTCCACTTTTTCGAACGCTGCACGCAACGTATCTGGTGTCAGCGTGACCGGCAGGTAATGAATGGATTCCACCGGACGTAAGGTGTGGGCAATCACTTTGTCGATCTCCGCCTGATTATTAATATCCACTTCCAGCTCCGCCAGCGTAGTCGGCAGATGAAAACGCTGATACGCCCCGGTTAATTGCGCCAGCACATCATCCTGACCCAGCAAGGCGCTTTGCACCAGAATTCCGTAGGCGACTTTGGTGCCGTGGAGAAACTTCTCGGTTTGTGGCAGGACAGTCAGACCGTTATGCACGGCATGGGCCGCAGCCACACGCGTAAAACGATCGCCCAGACCACCGACCATTCCACCCCCGGCGATAATCGCATCCACCACATCGCAAAATGATTGCGTTAACTGCTGATTTTGCTGATCGGCAAGCGCCTGTTCGCTATTGTTTAACAAGACGTCGCGAATGGCCTGCGCATTATTGATCCCCAGCCGCACGGTTAGCGGCAACGTTTCTGGCTGTGGAGCCAGCACCACCGCTTCATACCATTTCGCCAGCGTGTCACCGATCCCCGCCAGTAGATACTCTTGCGGTGCATTGAGGATAATCTCCGGTTCCACCAGCACCATAAAATTGGCGTCGTCGAAAATCTCATAATGCAGCGCCTGTCCGGCATCGTTATACCAGACGGAGAGCGGTGTCCAGGCGGCGCAGGTGGCGGCGATCGTCGGAACGGCAACAAATGGCAGACCGAGACGGCGGGCGAGGGCTTTCGCGGTGTCGAGTAGTGCGCCGCCGCCGACGCCAATCACCACGCTGCGATCGTCACCGGACTCAGCCGCCAGTTGCTGTACATCGCTTTCGCTGCAATGACCGCGAAACAAAATATGCTTTGCCCCCGGCAGTTCAAACGCTGGCGGAAGTTTGGTTTGCGCCGCAGTAATGGCGCGTTCGCCGTAGATCCACACCGCGCGAGAAAGCTGTTCATTAGTGAAAAAATCATGCAGGTGATTGAAACTTCCTGGATGTGAATAGTAGTTAGCCGGGCCGACGACCACGCGGATAGGATTGTGAGGCATGTTGTGTTGTCCTTATTGTTTTATTTAGACATCTAAACGTCTTGATTGCCAAATACTAGCATCGTGTTATAGTGCCTTCAACACGCAACTTCGTCAGGTACAATAAAAATGACAAATAACCCTCTGATTCCACAAAGCAAACTTCCACAACTTGGCACCACTATTTTCACCCAGATGAGCGCGCTGGCGCAGCAACACCAGGCGATTAACCTGTCGCAAGGCTTTCCTGATTTTGATGGTCCGCGCTATTTACAGGAGCGGCTGGCGTACCACGTTGCCCAGGGGGCAAACCAATACGCGCCCATGACCGGCGTGCAGGCCTTGCGCGAGGCGATTGCTCTGAAAACGGAACGTTTGTATGGCTATCAACCAGATGCCGATAGCGATATCACCGTAACGGCAGGGGCGACGGAAGCGTTATACGCGGCGATTACCGCACTGGTGCGCAATGGCGATGAAGTGATTTGTTTTGATCCCAGCTATGACAGTTACGCCCCCGCCATCGCGCTTTCTGGGGGAATAGTGAAGCGTATGGCACTGCAACCACCGCATTTTCGCGTTGACTGGCAGGAATTTGCCGCATTGTTAAGCGAGCGCACCCGACTGGTGATCCTCAACACACCACATAACCCCAGCGCTACTGTCTGGCAGCAGGCTGATTTCGCCGCTTTGTGGCAGGCGATTGCCGGGCACGAGATTTTTGTCATTAGCGATGAAGTCTACGAGCACATCAACTTTTCACAGCAGGGCCATGCCAGCGTGCTGGCACATCCGCAGCTGCGTGAGCGGGCGGTGGCGGTGTCATCGTTTGGCAAGACCTATCATATGACCGGCTGGAAAGTGGGTTATTGCGTTGCGCCAGCGCCCATCAGTGCCGAAATTCGCAAAGTACATCAGTATCTGACCTTTTCGGTGAATACCCCGGCGCAGCTGGCGCTTGCGGATATGCTACGTGCAGAACCTGAGCATTATCTTGCGTTACCGGACTTTTATCGCCAGAAGCGCGATATTCTGGTGAACGCCTTAAATGCAAGCCGACTGGAGATTTTACCGTGCGAAGGCACATACTTTTTACTGGTGGATTACAGCGCGGTATCTACGCTGGATGATGTTGAGTTTTGCCAGTGGCTGACGCGGGAGCACGGCGTGGCGGCGATTCCGCTGTCGGTGTTTTGTGCCGATCCCTTCCCACATAAACTGATTCGTCTCTGTTTTGCCAAGAAGGAATCGACGTTGCTGGCAGCAGCTGAACGCCTGCGCCAGCTGTAGTTATTTGACAGTCCAGGCGCGGGAATATTGACGGTCGGCAAACAACTCTTGCAGGCCGTTAATTTGCTTCAGGCGCAACACTTCATCGCTGTCCATTCCCAACTCTTTGCCGATTTTATTATCGTCCCACCCCAACAGGCTGAGTTCACGGACGATTTCCGACATTGCAGTGATTTGATGGCGACCACGAGCGCGGTTGTGACGAATAGTCGCGGCAATCCGTTGATTACGCGTACCTTCCAGACAGGTCACCGGTAAATAACCTTTTAAGCGCAATTTTAACGATGATAAGCCTTTACCTATTTCATGGCGGTGAAAACCATCAACAATTTCCAGGGCATTTTTATCCGTATGCGTGACCACAATAGGCTGCGTAAAGCCATCCATTTCAATAGATTTTTGCAGCAGTTTCTTCTCTGGCGGTGCCACATTATTGGGATTGTAATCATTTGGCACGATCTGGCTATTTTTCACCCACAGAACGCAATCCACTGGCTCTTCACGAAAGGGGCTAACCTGATGGATCGCCATGCGGATTTCATTAATCGCTTTGATGCGATCGTCTTCTGGCAAGCTGGCGAGAAATTGGGTTAAATCCTGCGTTAATCGTTGTTGCATAGTATCCCCCATTCCTGACGTTTTCCTTTTATCCGTTCGTTATAACGCTGATAGTTCTTCGCTTTCGTAGGGCTAAATGATAATGCCCGGCACCAGTAATCGTTATTGAGTAAAACTTTGCATATCCGCCGCCAGGAGGGGATATCTTTCGCGCCAATGTCCCCTTGCTGGGATTGTGGAACCTCGATGCCTTTTTTCTGATACCAGTGCAAATAAATGGCGATTTTATTACGGTAATGCTCCGCAGTTTTCTCCGGCATGCTATTGAGCAGCAATAATGCATATTCTTGCCAGTCTAAATGTTCTGGCTTGAGGATTTTCCGATGCCCATAGAAATGATTGTCATGTCCGGCGTAAATGCCGCCACTTTTTACCCCGCTGACTCGTGCGCACATAGCAGCCCAGCGATCCGGTTCGATAACGTGATAGAGCCATAATCCTTGTCGTTGCTCCGGGCCAAATGGTTCGCAAATTCGCATGTGACGCAGAGGGACGCCTGCCTGATACATTAGGTTATACAGTGGGTTACAGAGACTTTGATGATTTGCATACCAGGTCCAGATATCGGCCACTTTCCAGTCGTAGATGGGGTAAATGTACCAGCTGTGACCGCCCGGTGCGGCTGTGGTCCAGGGTTTATCATCGGCAAAACGCTGCTTATTTGAACTGGCAATAGCAACGAAACGGTTATAGGACTCGTCAGCTCGGATGCCAATCATCATCGCCGCCGGACGTTTTTGCGAAAACCATTCGGCAAATTCACGCACGAAATGTTCAAAAGTCATGCCTGGCTGGTAAAACGGAAAATAAGTGGGATCGGTTATCGCATCTTCCGGGGGCTGGCGTACCCATTCAACATCAGGTTCCCAGCATTGCCATTCGGGTTGATACTGAGAAAGAGAGTTTTGCGTTGTAAGAGGTAGCGCTACCCAATAAAACTCTTCAATGACATCTGCATACTGCTCCCGTAGTGACTGAATATAGTGAATAGTTAAAGAAAACTGTGCTTCCCAGTCGATAAACAGAACGTATATTTTTTTGCCCATTTTTCTGGCCAGATTCGCGGTTAGATGGAGCATTAAGCCTGAATCTTTACCGCCAGAAAAAGAGACGCATACGCGGGGCAGGGTGTTGAGTGTCCAGGTAATACGGCCTTGAGCAGCTTCCAAAATATTAAGAGGAAGCGGGATTTTATAAATGGACATCTAAAGATGCTCTCTGAACCTGACAGGTAGATAATGCGATAGTTTTTTAATTATAAAGTAAATGAATTCAAATAATATATATTATTTTATGCATTCACATTGTGAATTTTTCATTGAAAAGCATTTTGCTGGCGGATAGATGTTTATTATAAATTGTCATTCAACCGATCAATGAATCGTGAGAAGGCAAGATTATTTAATGAAGATTTATTATAGGACATATAAAGCGTGTTTGATGGCAACGCATGTTCAAGTTTTATTTGTTTTAGTTGAAGTGTTTTATGATAACTGCGGTATAATTCGTAAGGCACAATGCCAATTAAATCGGTAACTGCAATTGTATTAATAATGGTAAATAGAGAGGAGCTACGAAAAGATATTTTACGGTTTGCCATGAGTGCCTCTATTTCCATCTGGAAATCTTCTAATCCAGGGATTTTAGATATCAGAAAGGTAAATTCTTCATCAAGAATTTGTGCATGGGTACTCCGTTCATTTATTCTCGGGTGAGAACTGCTACAAATGAGGGTATTACGAATTGACTGAAAAGGGACACAGCTCACAGAACGGCTGATAACCGGTGTCAACGTCACCACGAGATCCGCTTTGCGGTAAGCCAGTAAATCTTCGGCGCTTTCTGCAGCCATCATAATGTCATGATGTTCAATGTCGATAACCGCATCCTGGCGCAGGCTATTGATTAAAAGACTGCTGTTTGTTGCCGAGATGAACTGTGGACCATAGATTATAAATTTTTTCTTTAATTCAGATTTATTGACGATATTTATTGTTTGTTCCAGGTTTCTAAGGTTTTTCTCAAGATGATGATGAAGATTTAACCCAGTAGTCGTTGGCGTAATACCTTTTCCGGCACGAATAAACAAAGGATCATTGAATTGCGTACGTAAGCGCTGTAGGGACTGACTAACTGCAGAGGGCGTTATGTATAGCGATTCTGCGGCCTTACTAATGCTGAGATGTTGGTAAATGCACTCGAAAATTACCAGTAAATTCAAATCAAATTTTTTTAAGTCGTAAAGATTGGCCATGATGCACTCCATTTATATCATTGCACTCATCATAATATTCATTAAATCTATAATATGAATTCATGTATTTATATTTATTATGTTTTTTTACTTAACTCATGATTAAGTTTTTCTAAAATAGCATAGTCGATTTATTGTTTGTGATCAATTATTGCGGTTTTCAGGATAACTGAAAAACTGTATGTATTTCAGTTATCCATGATTTGATGTTATTTATTTCCCATGATGATATTTAAGGTCTTTTGATCCGGTAATCCGACCGCCTGTTGCAATGTATTCTCTGGGCTCATGTAATAGATAGCAGGCGTGACGTTTGCGCCAAGTTCATCCATCAGTTTTTCATTGGCGCTTAAGATTTTCATCTGCTCTGCACCAACAGTGGCAGGAATGTTTAGGTTTAGCTTCTTGTCTGATGCTTCATACTCTTGCCATGCTTTAGCCGGATCTTTAGCCGCGAGGATTGCCGCAGCAGTAGCCGGGCTTTCCGGTTTGATTACGCCAACCAGTAGTGTGCGAAGCTGAACTTTGCCAGTCTCAACCCACGGGCGCGTCTGCTGCCAGAACTGTTTACAATACGGACAAAATGGATCGGCAAAGACATAGACCACAACAGGCGCATCTTTTTTGCCGTCGAGGAGCCAGTGGGATTGCTCCATCCGTTGCCACATTTCACGACCGGCAGGCGCATAAATCTCTTTTTCGATAAGCGTATTACTGAGGTTTTCACCTTTTTCGTTGTACATATAACCGGAGATAGCGTGTTTGCCGTCTGGCGTCAGGTAGATAGTAACCCCCATATCCTGATACTTTCCGAGATAACCTTTCATTCCGCCGGGGGCATCAAAAGATTTGAGGATAGTAATACCCTGTTTTTCAATGGCTTTTACTGGGGCAGGCAGTTCCTCTGCGAAGGCGACTGCAGGAAGCAGAGTCAGTAAAAGTATCTTTTTTAACATTAATTTGTCCTTTTCAGTCAGTGCAAAATTTGAGTAAAAGGCATAACCTATCACTGTCATAGGTAAGAGCTTAGAACAGGTGATTGCCCTTTGTTTATGAGGGTGTTGTAATCCCTCTCGTTGTTGCGGAAGTCATCGCAACACCGCAGCCTGCTGAACAGGCGCTGAAGATACCAAAGGGTAGTTCAGGTTACGCGGCCACCTGGAAAGGGAGCCCATTTTACTTTTTATCGCCGCTGGCGGTGCAAAGTTCACAAAGTTGTCTTACGAAAGTTGTAAGGTAAAACTTATCGATTTGATAATGGAAACGCATTAGCCGAATCGGCAAAAATTGGTTACCTTACATCTCATCGAAAACACGGAGGAAGTATAGATGTCCTTGATTAACACCAAAATTAAACCTTTTAAAAACCAGGCATTCAAAAACGGCGAATTCATCGAAGTAACCGAGAAAGACACTGAAGGCCGCTGGAGCGTCTTCTTCTTCTACCCGGCTGACTTTACTTTCGTATGCCCGACCGAACTGGGTGACGTTGCTGACCACTACGAAGAACTGCAGAAACTGGGCGTAGACGTATACGCAGTATCTACCGATACTCACTTCACCCACAAAGCATGGCACAGCAGCTCTGAAACCATCGCTAAAATCAAATATGCGATGATCGGCGACCCGACTGGCGCCCTGACCCGTAACTTCGACAACATGCGTGAAGACGAAGGTCTGGCTGACCGTGCTACCTTCGTAGTTGACCCGCAGGGTATCATCCAGGCAATCGAAGTTACCGCTGAAGGCATTGGCCGTGACGCGTCTGACCTGCTGCGTAAAATCAAAGCTGCTCAGTATGTAGCTTCTCACCCAGGTGAAGTTTGCCCGGCTAAATGGAAAGAAGGTGAAGCAACTCTGGCTCCATCCCTGGACCTGGTTGGTAAAATCTAAATTTCCTTCGTCTTTCGCGCTACCAACTCCGGCGCGAAATACTTCGGAAATTCACCTAATTAATCGGGTGCTGCGGCACCCGATTTTCTTCCCCGCACCATGATGCAAGCTGCATCCAGGTAGCCGATGAGGCCGCTTGCATGATGATGTTTAAAGCCCAGGAGATAAACATGCTCGACACAAATATGAAAACTCAACTCAAGGCTTACCTTGAGAAATTGACCAAGCCTGTTGAGTTAATTGCCACGCTGGATGACAGCGCTAAATCGGCAGAAATCAAGGAACTGTTGGCTGAAATCGCAGAACTGTCAGACAAAGTCACCTTTAAAGAAGATAACAGCTTGCCGGTGCGTAAGCCGTCTTTCCTGATCACCAACCCAGGTTACAACCAGGGGCCACGTTTTGCAGGCTCCCCGCTGGGCCACGAGTTCACCTCGCTGGTACTGGCGTTGCTGTGGACCGGTGGTCATCCGTCGAAAGAAGCGCAGTCTCTGCTGGAGCAGATTCGCCATATTGACGGTGATTTTGAATTCGAAACCTATTACTCGCTCTCTTGCCACAACTGCCCGGACGTGGTGCAGGCGCTGAACCTGATGAGCGTACTGAACCCGCGCATCAAGCACACTGCAATTGACGGCGGCACCTTCCAGAACGAGATCACCGATCGCAACGTGATGGGTGTTCCGGCAGTGTTCGTAAATGGGAAAGAGTTTGGTCAGGGCCGTATGACGTTGACTGAAATCGTCGCCAAAATTGATACTGGCGCGGAAAAACGTGCGGCAGAAGAGCTGAACAAGCGTGATGCTTATGACGTATTAATCGTCGGTTCCGGTCCGGCAGGGGCTGCGGCAGCAATTTACTCCGCACGTAAAGGCATCCGTACTGGTCTGATGGGTGAACGTTTCGGCGGTCAGATCCTCGATACTGTTGATATCGAAAACTACATCTCTGTACCGAAAACCGAAGGTCAGAAACTGGCAGGCGCGCTGAAGGTTCACGTTGATGAATACGATGTTGATGTGATCGACAGCCAGAGCGCGAGCAAACTGATTCCGGCAGCAGTTGAAGGCGGCTTGCATCAGATTGAAACGGCTTCCGGCGCGGTACTGAAAGCACGCAGCATTATCGTGGCGACCGGTGCAAAATGGCGCAACATGAACGTTCCGGGCGAAGATCAGTATCGCACCAAAGGCGTGACCTACTGCCCGCACTGCGACGGCCCGCTGTTTAAAGGCAAACGCGTAGCGGTCATCGGCGGCGGTAACTCCGGTGTCGAAGCGGCAATCGACCTGGCGGGTATCGTTGAGCATGTAACCCTGCTGGAATTTGCGCCAGAAATGAAAGCTGACCAGGTTCTGCAGGATAAACTGCGCAGCCTGAAAAACGTTGACATCATTCTGAACGCGCAAACCACCGAAGTGAAAGGCGACGGCAGCAAAGTCGTAGGTCTGGAGTACCGTGATCGCGTGAGTGGTGATATTCACAACATCGAATTGGCTGGTATTTTCGTCCAGATTGGTCTGCTGCCGAACACCAACTGGCTGGAAGGCGCAGTAGAACGTAATCGCATGGGTGAGATTATCATCGATGCGAAATGCGAAACCAACGTCAAAGGCGTATTCGCAGCAGGTGACTGTACGACGGTTCCGTACAAACAGATCATCATCGCTACTGGCGAAGGTGCTAAAGCCTCTCTGAGTGCTTTTGACTACCTGATTCGCACCAAAACTGCATAAGAAGAAGTAAGATTCACCTGCAATTGCTTAGCCGCCGGGGTCAAACCTGGCGGCTTTTTTTTACAAAAAAACGCCCTGCCGGGATTACTCAGGGCAGGGCGTCATAAATGCGTTAATTTGTTAACGAACGACTAATACCGGCAGATTGGCGTGGCGAATCACGTTGGAAGCGTTGGAACCTAACAGATGGGTTGAAATCGATGGATTTCGCGAACCGATAACCACAACGTCCGCATCCAGTTCTTTAGCTAACTCGTTCACTTCATCTCGCACATTACCAAAGCGGACATGGGGTTTGATACGGGATGGATCAATATTGAAATGGCCGACCATAGTCTGTAAGCGCTCTTCGGCTTCATGTTGCAAATGTTCTTCGAAACGACGCACATCAGCAGCAAAACGGTGCAGACTAAGGCTTGCGGCGCCCGGTAATACATGGAGTAAATGAATTACGCCATCATCCTGGGCGAGAAATTCAGCGTGACGAACAGCTTTGTCGCTCAATTCCATTTCAAATACGTCTACTGGCATAATGATTGTTTTGTACATAAGCATTCCCTCCTTGCTATTGCATGAATATATAACATCACATTATTGATTATGATTCTATGATTTGCGAAGTTGATTTGATCTGGAATAGTAATTGATATGGAAAATGAATTAAGTCAGCCACTACCAGCGTTGTTCAAGATATAGCACTGCCACAACAAGAATTGCTGCAATGAATATATAAAACGCAGTAATGCCAAGAGCTTCGCTCATAGGGGGATCCGCTGGTGAATAACTTGTTCAGATTAGAATGCAGCGATGAAGAGCAAAATGATAAATCTGGTTGATATTTGAGCGGAAAGAGGATGCAGAAGCATCCTCTGGGCAAAGCGAATAACGCTTGTGCAGATGAGATTAAAGCAGGTAGTCGCCAGCAGCTTCTGGCTGGTATTCGAGTTCCAGCACTTCAAGGTGAGTTGCACTACCGCCTGGTAGTTCCCAGTGGATGGTATCGCCAACGCGCAGTCCCAACAGTGCGGCACCAACTGGAGCCATAACTGAAAGTTGAGTATTGCTGTCGGTCATTTTTGCAGGATAAACCAGTGTACGCACACGGACTTCGCCATCGCTAAGATTGCGGAATTTAACTCGGCTGTTCATCGTCACCACATCGTGTGGCATCTCTTCTGGCGAACACATTTGGGCGCGATCCAACTCTGCGTTCAACGCGTCGGCGATTGGCAAACCGGCATAGGCAGGTTGCTCCAGCAGAATATCGATGCGTTCGGCATCCAGGTCGTTAATGATGATTGTTGGTCTGGACATTTTTACTCCATGTCGTCGGTACTGCGAGTGTCGCAGATAAACATACCCAAAAGAAAACCCTCACCGTCAGGCGGCGAGGGTTTAACTCATATGATGATACTGACTGTTGCTCACTCTTTGAAGTGATTTACATCACATTCAGGGAATTCCTCAATGCAGCGCATTATGTATAAATCTTAATCGTCATGGTTTATGGAAGACGAAGTGCCGCATTTTGTAGAGCAGATGATTAATAACCTGCTTTATCAATCACAAAGGCTTTACCACAGTTGCCTGGGTGAGGTTGTGGCAAGAATGAGCTTGCCGAGAGCGGCGCATTGATGGCATCAGCTTTGATTGAAATCTGGATTTCAGTCAAATACGCCGGATTACCCTGGCACGTTAACTTGACCGCTTTGACGTTCTCTTTCCCCCAGCTTTTGGCAAAGGCGTGGTCAAAGTCACTGCGGCTCACGGTTTTACCATAGTTATCAGCGAGGAATTTTCCGGCTTCGCTCTCTTTGATCTCTTGATTCAGACGTACCATCGTCCCGAAGTAAGCGTCTGGATCAAAACCAAAGCAGGCGCCGTGTTTCGCGTATTCATAACGTTCCAGACAGGAACGTCCGCCAGCTCCTGGCATGACTTCACTTAGTTTAGCTGCCGTTTCCAGCGATAACCCGGTTTCCGGCGATGAACACATCCGGCTGGCACGCGCTTCTGGTAGATTCGGGATTGGGCGAGTGGCGCAGCCGAAGCGCATCCAGCGGCGTTCATCAACGCCACGTGCTGCGACTGATTTTGGCAATCCCGGCCACAGACCATGTACGGTCAGAAAATCAGTTTTGTTGGTCGTTTCGGTTTGCAGACGGCATTCATCCCGTTCGTTACGATTTCGATCGTGCTGACTCTGGCAAAACCCGGTTTGCCAGGAAAGAGCTAAAACGTAACGATCAAAATCGCCATACTGTTTTGCCTGCAATGCAGCGGCGTTAGCAGAAGAGAAGGGAAGCAGAGAAACCGCGAGCAACGCGGCGTTACGCCAGAATGCTTTCATAATGGGTGTGGAACTCATACATACACTGAATACTATCTATTAAATCATAAAAAGCCCGCCAGGTGGGCTTACCTGGCGGGCGTGATGATTTATTCAGCGTTTGGCGAACGTATTAGTTCCACATGGCGAGAATCGGCCAGCCGACCAGAAGCAGCATGGCAATATAAATCACCCCGAAGATAGCGCCAAGACGCCAGTAATCTTTTGATTTCACATAGCCGCAGCCGTAAATAATCACACCAGGGCCAGTAGCATATGGGGTCAGACAACCCATGATACCGATAGACAGCACCAGCAGGATACACAGTTGTTCCATTGGTACGCCGGGAATACCTTTACCGACCGCCAGAATGACCGGCAGCATGGTTGCAGTGTGCGCAGACAGGCTGGCAAACAAGTAGTGCGCAAAGTAGAACACCAGAACCAGTACAATTACCGTTGCGTTTGGTGAGAATCCTTCAAGGTGCGTACTCATGGTGCTGGCGAACCAGTCAATAAACCCGGAACGGGTCAGGCCATTAGCCATCACAACCAGTGTTGCCAGGTTGACCAGCGTGTTCCATGCGCTGTTATAACGGGTAATGTCTT
The DNA here is from genome assembly GCF_004211955.1 of Escherichia sp. E1V33. Classification (GTDB taxonomy): domain Bacteria; phylum Pseudomonadota; class Gammaproteobacteria; order Enterobacterales; family Enterobacteriaceae; genus Escherichia. The sequence continues at coordinate 77,072 of NZ_RHJI01000019.1, read as the reverse complement.
TCCACGGTACAACGTGCAGCGCCAGCATCAGCGAAACTGCCAGCAGGCCAACCGCCGTGGCGTCAATCATTTCGCCGCCGAATACCCATAAACCTAAGCTCAGCAGCACCAGGCCAATCAGCGTCCATTCTTTACGGCTCAGTGCACCCATGGTTTTCAGTTCGTCACCGGCCCATGCTGCCACTTCCGCACTGTGCGTTACTTCAGGTTTATACAGAACATAAGAAAGCCATGGAGCAACGATCAGCAAAATAATGCCGACGGGCAGGAAGCTTAAGAACCATTGTAGCCAGCTAATCTGAATGCCCGCAATTTTGCTAACAAACTCCAGACCCAGCACGTTCGGCGCCGCACCGGTGACAAACATGGAAGAACTCAGGCTGGTACTGATGACCATCATCCACATTAGATAACCGCCAATGCGTCGGGAAGACGGATCGTTGGGGAATGATTTAAACAGCGGCGGCAGGTTTTTAATGACCGGAAAAACTGTACCCCCGGTACGTGCGGTGTTGGATGGTGTAAACGGTGCCAGCAGTATGTCGATAATGACAATTGCATAACCCAACGTCAGGGTACGTTTACCCATGAATTTCACCAGGAAAAGGGCAATACGGCGGCCCAGCCCGGTGACTTCATAGCCCAGCGCAAAAATAAATGCGCCAAAAACCAGCCAGACAGTAGTACTTGAGAAGCCTGCCAGACCCCATTTCAGCGCCTGTTTTTCGGCGTTAAATGCAGGGTCTGCCAGTTCTTTGGCATCAAATAATAGATAATGACTGCCAATTACGCAGATGGTTACAGCAATAAAACTGATCGCCGTTGCCGGGATGGGCTCGAGGATCATGCCGACAATCATTGCCACAAACACTGCGAAGTAATGCCATGCCTGCGGCGGCATGCCGTCGGGGACAGGGATAAGAAACATGACGCCCATAACCACCAGTGGGGCCAATAGTTTCCATATATTATCTTTTGCTAAAGACATACGGGTTCTCCGAAAATTAATATTTCCAAATTTGTTAATCAGGTACTTTTTAAATCTGTGCTAAAAACCAGGTAAGGATCAGCAGGTCGGCGCTGCCGCCTGGACTGAGGTTTCGTTCGATACACTCCCTGTCGAACTGCCGGAGATAATCGAGATCGGCGGGGGTTCGAATGCCCCCTTTTTGCAATAATGTTTGCGCCTCGCGTTGTAGCCAGCGCAGGCCCCCCTCGCCACCGCGCGACGCAACGTTGGTATCGCCGTTGATCGCCATCAGTAGGAGCAAGGTATCGAGCAATGCCAGTTCAGGATCTAACCCCTGATCCAGCAGAGTGAGGTAATGCGGCAGAGCGTGGTTGATCACCAGTGGATAACCCGCTTCGGCTTCACCGCGCGCGCCGGTAAGGCCAAGTTGCTGGTACAACCGTTGACCTGCGGTCAGTTGTTGGTTATTGGTACGCAGTTCGCGATCGGTCAGACCACGGCAGAAACTTGCCGCCGTCGAACAAACGGTTGTGGGCGTTACCGGCTGGTTGAGCTGAAGTAAACGGCCAATCGCCGCGCACAGTAGCCCTAAAGAAAAAATACTGCCTTTATGGGTGTTTACGCCCGCAGTGGCGCGGAACATATCACCTTCGCAAGCCATACCAATTGGGCGTAATCCGTGGAGTACCGCTTCCGGTGCCATTTCTGCACTACAGGCACCAAATTCAATGAAACGGGGTAACCAGCCCTGAATCGCCAGCGCGCTGCGGTGGAAATCTTCCAGCGCCATATCTTTGTGCGCACCGCAGTTAATGCGATCCACGAGGCCTGGTTTCGGTGACAGATTGACTTCAGTCAGCATGGCGCGCCAGCCCAGCAGGGCGTATTCATTGATTAATGACGCAGCAAGCTTTGTGGTTTTAGTTGACGTTGCAGGCATCGACATCGTTCAGCAGCGCCTCCATGCGGTTGAGTAAATCGGTCAGTTGGTGGGTTTTCCCGCGCGCGCAGACGGCTGCGCTTTGCTCGCACAGCAGGCAGCGGCGAGGCGGCAGCGAATAATCGCGGCGGGAGAGAATTTCGCCTTCGGGCGTCAGGACATCGATATCCCATAAACGCCCGAGAGGATGGCTATGTTCAAGTTCAATGGTGGCGAGCTTGAGATCGCGAGCTGGAGCGGCAATGCTCAACATACCCTCCGGCCCGCTGGCGGAAACCAATGCATCCTGCTCCTGAATTTGCCAGCCCTGTTTTGTGGCTAAAGCTCGCAGGGCAGTTACGCCATGATTAAAAATTCGGCGTGTGACCTCGCTGTCTTTAATCGGACCAGGCGCAACCACAGTAAAGGAAACCAGTGGAACATGATGGCGCTTGAGCCAGGCGTGTTGCCGCGCTTGCCTTTCATCCCGGCTGACGAGCAGCTCGGGAATTGAAACCGCATGGAGGCTGGCGAGTTCAGGAAGCAGGTGCATGGCTTATTCCTTCACCTGATGCACAACATCGATCACCGAGCCATCGCGGTAACGCACAACGGCAACGACGCGGTCGGTGAATTCAATCGGCTGTGGTTCACCGGTCAGCAGACGCGCACGTTCGCGCAGCCACTCAATGGAAACCACTTTAATGCCCGCTTCCTGCAGACGTTCTGCCAGTTCCGGACGTGCTGGGTTAACTGCGATACCGTGGTCTGTGACCAGAATATCGACACTGGAGCCTGGGGTGATGCAGGTCAGCACGTTATCCACCAGAGTCGGGATACGACCGCGCACCAGTGGCGCAACAATGATGGAAAGCGCAGAGGCAATTGCGGTATCGCAGTGACCGCCGGAAGCGCCACGCAGCACGCCATCAGAACCAGTCAGCACGTTGACGTTGAACTGCGTGTCAATTTCCAGCGCGCTCAGAACCACCACGTCGAGACGATCAACCGATGCGCCTTTCGAACCCCAGTTAGCGTACTGGTTGGCGCTGATTTCGATGTGATTCGGGTTACGGGCCAGTGATTGCGCAGCGTGGCTGTCAAAGCTCTGAACATCCAGCAGTTTGCGGATCAGCCCTTTTTCATGCAGATCAACCATCGTGGCGGTAATGCCGCCGAGGGCGAAGTCAGCGCGAATATCGCGACTGCGCATTTTGTCTTCCAGGAAACGGGTTACCGCAAGCGAAGCGCCGCCGGTGCCGGTCTGCATGGAGAAACCTTCTTTGAAGTAGCCAGAGTTGACAATCACATCCGCAGCGCTACGGGCAATAAGCAGTTCGCGCGGGTTAGTGGTCATACGGGTCGCGCCAGCGCCGATTTTTGCAGCATCGCCAACGCGGTCAACTTTGACGATCAGATCAACCTGATCCTGTTCAATGCTCGCCGGATTATGCGGATAAGGCAGCAGTTCTTCGGTGAGCATTACGACCTGTTTTGCGTTGTCGGCATCAACCATTGCATAGCCGAGGGAGCCGCAGCAGGCTTTACCGGTGTAGCCGTTGGCATTACCGAATTCATCGCAGGACGGGACGCCGAGGAAAGCCACGTCGATATTCAGTTCGCCGCTCTGTACCAGATGCACACGTCCGCCGTGAGAGTGGATTTGCACCGGTTCCGCCAGCAGACCACGGGAGATTTCTTCCGCCAGTGGACCGCGCAGGCCGGAGGTATAAATGCGGGTAACCACGCCCTGGCGAATGTGTTCTACCAGTGGCGCATGGCAATCACTCAGGGAGCTGGACGCCAGGGTCAGATTTTTAAAGCCCATCTTCGCGATGACGTCCATCACCATATTGACGGTCAGGTCACCGCCACGGAAAGCGTGATGGAAGGAAACCGTCATGCCGTCCTGTAAACCAGAGCGACGAATCGCTTCTTCCAGGTTGGCGCACAGTTTGCGATCGCGCGCTTTTTCAGCCTGGTAGGTTTGTTTCGGCGAGTTCTGGAAAGCGGCAAGATCGCATTCAGCGCGACGATTCCAGGCCGCTACCCGTTCTTGTCGTTGAGATTGTTCAATTTTCTGCGTCATTTTGATTGCCTTATTCTTCGCGGATGCCGGAAAGTTCTGCACGAGAGAGCACCAGACGGGCGCGATCGATAACCGGACCGTCCACCATCTTGCCGTTCAGGGAAACGACGCCGAGGCCTTCGCGAGCGGCAGCTTCAGCGGCTTCTACAACGCGGCGTGCGTGATCCACTTCTTTCTGGGTCGGTGCGTAGAGGTTGTGCAGCAGATCAATCTGACGCGGGTTGATCAGCGATTTGCCGTCAAAGCCCAGCTGTTTGATGTGGGCGGCTTCTTGCAGGAATCCGGCTTCGTTGTTGGCGTCGGAATAGACGGTATCGAACGCCTGAATACCCGCAGAGCGCGCGGCCTGCAAAATGGAGCAGCGAGCGAACAGCAGTTCAGTTCCTTCCGGAGAGCGTTCTGTACGCAGGTTGCGCACGTAGTCTTCTGCGCCAAGGGCGATACCGATCAAACGCTCGGAAGCGTGAGCGATTTCCACTGCGCGGGTAATGCCCAGCGGAGATTCAATCGCCGCCAGCAGGCCGGTGCTGCCGGGTTCACGACCGCAGGCTTTTTCAATACGCAGGATCTCTTTTTCGATATCCAGAACGTCCTGAGCGGTATCGGTTTTCGGCAGACGCACAACGTCTGCGCCGCCGCGAACAACGGCTTCCAGGTCGTTCACGCCCCATTCAGAATCCAGTGCATTAACACGTACGATGGTTTCAATATCTCGATACAGCGGATGTTGCAGCGCGTGGTAGACCATGCGACGTGCGGTGTCTTTTTCACGCAGCGCCACTGAGTCTTCGAGGTCAAACATCAGGGCATCAGCCGGGTAGATGAAGGAGTTGCTGACCATCGCGGCATTGGCACCAGGCACAAACAGCATGCTGCGGCGGGTGCGTGTTTTTCGTTGTTGCAGCGAAGCGGAAATCATTGGCAATCCTCCCATGGCAGTGCCGGGATACCGCTGGCGCGCGCCAGCAAGGCTTCCAGTCGTGCACGTAAAATGCAGTCCAGTGCGCCTTTGTCATCGACATTCAGCTGTACGCCGCGCACGTTGTAGCGGGCGAGAACGTCCAGAATGGTGGTACGAATTGCATCGCCAAACTGTTTCTCAACGCTGCTATTGATCTGCAGGTCGATATTCTGCGTATCGAGTGGGGCGATGCGTATCATCACATCCCCAGACTCAAGGGTGCCTGCAACGGCGGGCTGGTTTATTTTCATTTTTCACCTGTTTCTTATGCGGGGGTCTTTTGACGAACTGCCGCGTCCTGGCGGGCGTGTTCAAGCAGATTCTGCAAGTAATGCAGCGTGGTTGCCGGGACCAGTGGCGCGATAGCCGTGAGATCGTTTTTCGCCAGCAGTTGACGTACCCGGGAAGCGGATATCGGCATCTCCTGGTAACGCAGCCGCTCAATTTCAACCAGTTCTATGGGCGGTGCGGAGATAGTCGGTGTTTCCAGCCAGTAGCGCATATCCTGGTTGTACTGGGCGGTCACGCGACAAATGGGTTCAGTACCGACAAAGCGGTGAGTTACACCCAGCGCGGGAGCGAGGTACTGACGGAAAATCTTCAGATCAATTTCGGTGTAACAATGGTTAATGACGCTCTGTTCTTTAATGAAGTAGCAAGGGAACGTAGCGCGGGAGATGATGTATTCGGAGCCGCGATGCACAGTCAGGCGTGGAATATCGGCGCTGCCTTTTAACACCAGATCCAGCCGGTCTTCATAGGGGAAGCGTGAAGAATCTTCTTTGACTAAAAACAGATGCAACCAGTCGCACTGTGCCGCAGCTTGTTGAATCAGATAACGGTGGCCGTTAGTAAAGGGATTGGCGTTCATGACGATACAGCCAATCTTCTTCCCTTCATGACGGAATTTCTTCAGCGATTCGGCATAGCGTTTCAGACGTGTGGCGCTGTTTTCCATCAGTACCATCACGCCTGGTACGCTGGTTAACGTATAGAAACCGCACTGACGGAACAGCGCCTCGTATTCGGTTTTGGTATAAATAAACAGATGCGTGCTATGCCGTTCATAGGCGAGGTTTATCAGTTCGGTGGCTAATGTCAGCGCCAGTCCTTCACCGCGAACCGATTCACTGATCGCGACGCACTTAATGATATTTCCGGCAATTCCGCCGCAGGCAATAAGGCGGTCGTTACGGGTTACGGTAATAAATACTTCGACCGTGGTGTCAACACTCAAATCATTTTCATGCAGAAAGTGGGTAATTTCCGCCATCTTTTTATTTTCTGAACGTTTTACCCGGGTGAAAATATCATTGCCGAACATAATAAATAGTATCCTGAAGGTGCATGTTGTTATCGGTTTGCAACAAATGTTGTTTGGTGTAGCAAGTTGATAACTTTTTATTTTCAGTTGAGAGAAAGGGTTGTGAGTGAGGTATTTCTGTTTCTCCTTTCGCCATACATCCTAAGGAGTATTGCATCGTGAAATTTTGATTTATTTCACATAGCGTTAGTGGTTTTTTATTTATTTAATGGTTTTAAGTTTTTTAATTAATGTAATTACGAATTGACCCGTAGGTTTAATTGATTTAATTGATTTAATGAATGAAATTTGTCACGATCATATTTGATATTTATAAATCGAGATTCAACATTTTAATTACATCCGCCAAAAAACAGGGCTTACCCCGCAAGGAAAACAATGTTGCAGCTTAATGAGAATAAACAGTTTGCTTTTTTCCAACGACTGGCGTTCCCGCTGCGTATTTTTTTGCTGATTTTGGTGTTCTCGATATTTGTCATCGCTGCGCTGGCGCAATATTTTACGGCCAGTTTTGAGGACTATTTAACGCTTCATGTTCGTGACATGGCAATGAATCAGGCGAAAATTATTGCCTCCAATGACAGTATCATCACCGCAGTGAAAACGCGTGACTACAAACGACTGGCTACTATCGCCAACAAATTGCAAAGAGATACCGACTTCGATTATGTGGTAATTGGTGACCGGGATTCGATCCGCCTTTACCATCCGAATCCGGAAAAAATTGGCTACCCCATGCAGTTTACTAAACCGGGAGCGCTGGAAAGAGGAGAGAGTTACTTCATCACCGGCAAAGGGTCGATAGGTATGGCAATGCGCGCCAAAACGCCGATCTTTGATGACGATGGCATAGTCATCGGCGTGGTGTCGGTGGGGTACCTGGTGAGTAAAATCGATAGCTGGCGAGCTGAGTTTTTATTACCGATGGTGGGCGTTTTTGTCGTGCTGTTAGGCATTCTGATGCTGCTGTCGTGGTTCTTAGCTGCGCATATTCGCCGCCAGATGATGGGAATGGAACCAAAGCAGATTGCGCGCGTGGTTCGCCAGCAAGAGGCGCTTTTTAGTTCCGTTTATGAAGGGCTGATTGCGGTGGACCCGTATGGGCATATTACTGCCATCAACCGCAACGCAAGAAAAATGTTAGGGCTGAGTTCCCCCGGACGGCAGTGGCTGGGCAGACCTATTGCAGAGGTTGTCAGACCGGCTGATTTCTTTACCGAACAAATTGATGAAAAACGTCAGGATGTAGTGGCAAATTTTAATGGTTTGAGCGTGATTGCTAACCGTGAAGCTATTCGTTCTGGTGATGATTTGCTAGGTGCAATTATTAGTTTTCGTAGTAAAGACGAAATATCTACCCTTAATGCGCAACTGACGCAAATTAAACAATATGTCGAAAGCCTGCGCACACTACGTCATGAACATCTCAATTGGATGTCTACGCTCAATGGTCTGTTGCAGATGAAAGAGTATGATCGTGTGCTGGCGATGGTTCAGGGTGAGTCACAGGCTCAGCAGCAACTTATTGATAGTCTGCGTGAAGCATTTGCCGATCGCCAGGTGGCGGGGCTTCTTTTTGGTAAAGTACAGCGTGCCCGGGAACTTGGGCTAAAAATGACGATTGTTCCCGGCAGCCAACTTTCACAACTGCCGCAAGGGCTCGACAGCACTGAATTTGCGGCGATTGTGGGCAACTTACTCGATAATGCCTTCGAAGCCAGTTTGCATAGTGATGAAGGGAATAAGATAGTCGAGTTATACCTGAGCGATGAAGGCGACGACGTAATAATCGAAGTGACCGATCAGGGCTGCGGCATTCCAGAGTCTCTTCGCGACAAAATATTTGAGCAGGGCGTCAGTACGCGTGCTGATGAACCCGGTGAGCATGGCATTGGGTTGTATCTTATTGCCAGCTATGTAACGCGCTGCGGTGGAGTTATCACTCTCGAAGAGAATGATCCCTGCGGTACTTTATTTTCAATCTATATTCCGAAAGTGAAACCTGATGACAGCTCCATTAACCCTATTGATCGTTGAGGACGAAACACCGTTGGCAGAAATGCATGCGGAATATATTCGTCATATTCCCGGTTTCAGTCAGATATTGCTGGCGGGAAACCTGGCGCAGGCCCGAATGATGATCGAGCGTTTTAAGCCGGGGCTTATCTTGCTGGATAACTATCTCCCTGATGGTAGGGGCATTAATTTGTTGCATGAGTTGGTGCAGACGCATTACCCCGGCGACGTGGTGTTTACCACTGCCGCCAGCGATATGGAAACGGTATCTGAGGCTGTGCGCTGCGGTGTGTTTGATTATTTGATCAAACCAATCGCTTATGAGCGTCTGGGGCAGACATTAACTCGTTATCGCCAGCGTAAACACATGCTGGAAAGTATTGATAGCGCCAGTCAGAAGCAAATTGATGAGATGTTCAACGCTTACGCTCGTGGTGAACCAAAGGATGAACTGCCAACTGGCATTGACGCGTTGACGCTAAACGCAGTGAGAAAACTATTCAAAGAGCCTGGTGTGCAACATACGGCTGAGACAGTGGCGCAGGCTTTGACCATAAGCCGCACCACCGCGAGACGTTATCTTGAATATTGCGCCAGCCGTCATCTGATCATCGCCGAGATTGTTCACGGCAAAGTTGGCCGGCCGCAGCGCATTTACCACAGTGGATGAAGAGAGTGCCGGAGGACGCGCTCCTCCGGCCGGGGAAATTACTTACCAGTAACCGCGGCGGTAGTACCGGGTACCATCAACTCTGTTGCCACAATGACAATCACCAGCCCAACGAGCACCGGTACCGAGGTGCGTTTAACCACTTCAAATGGTGATATTTTAGCCATCCCGGCAACGGCAACTACCACACCAGAGACTGGCGAAAGCGTGCGCCCCAGGTTTGACGCCTGTAGCATCGGGATTGTCAGGTATGCCGGGTTAATGCCGGAAGAGTGCGCCAGTTTCGGGATCATCTCAACAAAGGCATAGAAAGGCGCATTGCCGGAACCCGTGGTGACTGCTGCCAGCATTGTCAGGATAACCAATACCAGCATCAGGATAATGCTCGCCGAACCGAACGAGGTGGCGATTGAGATCAGGCTCTGGATAAAGCCGATAGTGCTAAGTCCCTGAGCGAAAACTCCAGCGGCAACTAATAACATGACTACGTTAGCGAAGGCATCAGCCATGCCGCGATAAGCCACCTCGAGGCCCGAAAAGACTTTTTGCGTATTAAAGCCGCGAAGAAATTCCAGAACAGAGGCAATCAGCATACAGATCACCAGAATGGTGATGATGTGCAATTGCGGACCCCATTTGCCGTCAAAAAATAGCACGCCAATGATCGGTGTAAACGGCAGAATGGCGTAAAACGCGGGCGCGGTGGTTGTGATTTCGCTGACATCTAACATTTCATGAGAGATGTGCTCTTTCTTATCCAGATAACGCTGCCAGAAAAAGTGGGCAATCGCCATGCAGATAATGGCGGCAATTGAGATAGGTAGTGTTGTTTTGAAGGCGAAGTCAATCAGCGGCATTTCAGAAGCCTGCGCCGCCAGCACCACATCTCCAGATGTTGGTGCGAGAATAATTGCTGCAGGTGAGGCGCAAATGGCAGCTGCCGCGCCGCGACTGATACCAACGTTCACCATCACCGGGAACAACGTTGCCATCAGTAAAACGCCAAGACCGGTTGCGGAAGAGACTGCCAGCGACATCAGACAGGCAACGAAGTAGGCGGCAATCATCAGCAGGTAAGGGGAGTTAATGTACTGCAGCGGTTTTGATGCCAGCTTGACAACCATATCGTTCGCGCCGATGTGGGTCATGTAAGCGGCAAAGCCACACAGCATCATAATCATCATACCGAGATCGCCGCCACGGCTCATCAGTAATGTTTTAATGTATTCAACGATATCTGTGGCGCTGTAACCAGTAGAAGTCTGGCTGGAGGGTAAAACTTTGTGTCCCATTATCGCGCTGATGATCAGCAGTAGCAGACCGCCAACAAATAGCACCCCGGTGGCGGAATACCCTTTAATGATGTAGCGAGCTACACCCACAATAACGACAACCCCAATAAGGAGTTCAATAAATGTCTGCATATTCTTTCCAGTCTCCAGAATCTACAATAAATAATAAAAAAGTCCTAAAATAAGAAAAAAATATGCCGAATAAATTGACATCAGATGCTGATTGAAATCAAGAAAGCCTGTCATTAAGGCATTGATGTTGCTGTTTTTATACCTGGATAACAAAATTTATTTTAGGGGGAGTAATTACAATATAATGATGTTTATGAATTGATGAATAATTGATGCAAGTTTGTTAATTATTTTGTGGTATTTTGTCCGCCAAAAAAATAATCTTGTATGCGTATCATATGGCAATGCTAACAATTATTTTATTGATGGTGTCGTTGTATCTGATTGAAAAATAAATGGATGATAAGTTTTTTTTGGGGCTTTGCATGGATATGCATTTTATTTGAATGAGCTATTCTTTAGCAGAAAAATACCACTTAATTCTCCGGAATAATCCGATGGTTTTATTAGTAATTTTCATGAAATAAATTTTTCAGGAACTCGGAATATTCTTTATTTTGGTCTTGTTAAGGTTGTATTTATTTTTCTTTGGCTATGCTGGCAATATATTTTTGATAATTTTCTGTGGTCGCTAATGGGCGCTAGTAAATGTATTACCGTATTTTCCTTTGCTTTTATTCAGTTAATCAGCGTTGAAGAAGTTTCTGCTAGTGCAGAGCAATGGGTTGCGACATTTAGAGAGAATGTTGCAGAAACCTGGCAGCGACCAGAACATTATGATCTGTATATTCCCGCCATTACCTGGCATGCGCGTTTCGCTTATGACAAAGAAAAAACCGATCGCTATAACGAAAGACCGTGGGGTGGTGGTTTTGGTCAGTCACGTTGGGATGAGAAAGGCAACTGGCACGGTTTGTACGTGATGGCGTTTAAGGATTCATGGAATAAATGGGAGCCCATTGCCGGATATGGTTGGGAAAGTACCTGGCGACCGCTGGCCGATGAAAACTTTCATGTTGGTCTGGGGTTCACCGCTGGATTGACCGCGCGTGATAACTGGAACTACATACCTGTTCCGCTGTTACTGCCATTGGCTTCTGTGGGCTATGGCCCTGCGACTTTTCAGATGACTTACATCCCTGGCACCTACAACAATGGCAATGTTTACTTTGCCTGGATGCGGTTTCAGTTTTAGACAAGTCACAATTTAATAAAATCCTTAAAAATCAGTGCGTAATGGAATTAACATCAAAAATAACGCGACTTTTATCACTTTTTAGTAAAGTTGCACTGGACAAAGCGTACCACAATTGGTGTACTGGTAACCGACACAGCATTTGTGTCTATTTTTCATGTAAAGGTAATTTTGATGTCTAAGATTAAAGGTAACGTTAAGTGGTTTAATGAGTCCAAAGGATTCGGTTTCATTACTCCGGAAGACGGCAGCAAAGATGTGTTCGTACACTTCTCTGCAATCCAGACTAATGGTTTTAAAACTCTTGCTGAAGGTCAGCGCGTAGAGTTCGAAATCACTAACGGTGCCAAAGGCCCTTCTGCTGCAAACGTAATCGCTCTGTAAGATACGTCAGCAAGAATTCAAAACCCGCTTATTCAGCGGGTTTTTTTTGGTCTTCAGTGTGCGGTTGATGCTGAAAATAGCCAAAAAGCTAGTGCGGTCATAGCAAAGGAACCTAACAGGTTAACGAAGACGTTCAGTAGCGCCCAGCCAAAACGCCCTTCCTGCAATAAGAAAACCACTTCTGCCGAAAATGTTGAGAAGGTCGTTAGCCCGCCACAAAAACCAGTGGTGATTAATACTTTCCACACCGGATCGATATTAGTCATACGGCTAAACCAGGCAAACCCCATTCCTATGATAAATGCCCCAATCAGGTTTGCTGCCAGTGTCCCGAGTGGAATGGCCTGATGCAGCGGGTTAAACCGCATACTTAGCATCCATCTCGCCACGCTTCCCGTACCACCACCAATAAAAACTGCTAAAAGGAGTTGTAACACAGCTAAATCCTGCTATTTGATTTGTATGAGTGATAAGTTTAACGCCGAATAATCGTCGTTGGCGAATTTTACAACTCTGACAGGAGGGGGCAATGCTTGTTGCCGCAGGACAATTTGCTGTTACATCAATATGGGAAAAGAACGCTGAGATTTGTGCCTCGTTGATGGCACAGGCGGCGGAAAACGACGTATCGCTGTTTGTCCTGCCGGAAGCGCTTCTGGCGCGTGACGATCTTGACCCGAATTTGTCAGTTAAATCGGCACAGTTGCTGGAAGGCGGATTCCTCGAACGTTTACTGCGGGAAAGTAAACGTAACATGATGACGACGATTCTGACGATTCACGTACCCTCAACGCCTGGGCGCGCCTGGAATATGCTGGTGGCGCTACAGGCGGGGAAAATTGTCGCCCATTATGCCAAATTGCATCTCTATGATGCGTTTGCCATTCAGGAATCGCGCCATGTGGATGCTGGTGATGATATAGCCCCTTTACTGGAGGTTGAGGGCATGAATGTGGGGCTGATGACCTGCTATGACTTACGCTTTCCTGAGTTGGCATTGGCCCTGGCATTACAAGGCGCGGAAATCCTGATCCTGCCAGCGGCCTGGGTTCGCGGGCCACTCAAAGAACACCACTGGTCAACATTGCTCGCCGCTCGTGCTCTGGATACCACCTGTTATATGGTGGCAGCGGGGGAGTGTGGCAACAAAAACATTGGGCAAAGTCGAATTATCGATCCTTTTGGCGTTACTATTGCTGCGGCAGCGGAAATGCCCGCGTTAATCATGGCGGAAGTGACGCCTGAACGTGTGCGTCAGGTGCGCGCGCAGTTGCCTGTTTTAAACAACCGCCGGTTTGTGCCGCCGCAATTATTATGATGTTTTTTTACTCGGCGCTTGATTCACCTTGTTACAGATTGCTATTGTGTGCGCGCGTCGAATGACCGTTAATATTCTCTGGTTTTTAAGGCGCGTACTGTTGCCAGTTTTATGTCAAGAAGGTATCTATGGGTGAGATTAGTATTACCAAACTGCTGGTAGTTGCGGCGCTGGTCGTTCTGCTGTTTGGGACTAAGAAGTTACGTACGCTGGGCGGCGACCTGGGCGCGGCCATTAAAGGGTTCAAGAAAGCGATGAATGACGACGACGCTGCGGCTAAAAAAGGCGCAGACGTTGATATTCAGGCTGAAAAGCTCTCTCATAAAGAGTGACGTGGCGAGCAGGACGCTCTCTCAATATCTTGTTCGATAAAAAAACCCGCTTCAGATAGCGGGTTTTTTATCAGACAGATGTAAGTAATTATTACACGATTACTTAACTTCCATCCCTTTCGCCTGCAAGTCGGCGTGATACGAAGAGCGGACAAACGGACCGCACGCAGCATGGGTAAAGCCCATCGCCAGCGCTTCGGCCTTCATTTCATCAAACTCATCCGGGCTAACGTAGCGTTGCACCGGCAGGTGATGGCGGCTTGGCTGCAGATATTGCCCCAGCGTCAACATGGTTACACCATGACGACGCAGATCGCGCATGACTTCAATAATCTCTTCATTGGTTTCACCCAGTCCCACCATCAAACCGGATTTGGTCGGGATCTCCGGATGCGCTTCTTTAAAGCGTTCTAATAGCTTTAGAGACCAGTTGTAATCTGCGCCCGGGCGTACCTGACGGTAAATACGCGGTACGTTTTCCAGGTTGTGGTTGAACACGTCTGGCGGTGTGGCGGTCAGAATATCCAGTGCGCGATCCATACGACCACGGAAATCCGGCACCAGAGTTTCAATTTTGATTTCCGGGCTTTTTTCCCGGATGGCAGTAATGCAATCCGCAAAGTGCTGGGCTCCGCCATCTCGCAGGTCATCGCGGTCAACGGAGGTGATAACCACATAACGCAGCGCCATATCAGCAATGGTCTGCGCCAGTTTTACCGGCTCGTTAGCATCCGGGGCGACCGGGCGACCGTGGGCAACGTCACAGAACGGACAACGGCGGGTACAAATGGCGCCGAGGATCATAAATGTTGCTGTGCCGTGGTTGAAGCACTCTGCCAGGTTAGGGCAGGAGGCTTCCTCACAGACAGAATGCAGGCCATTTTTGCGCATTGCGGCTTTGATGCCCTGGATACGTGTAGAGTCCGCGGGAAGCTTGATTTTCATCCATTCCGGCTTGCGCAGCAGGGCTTCGCGCTCTGTTGCCACGTTTTTAACCGGGATAAGGGCCATCTTATCGGCATCGCGGTATTTAACACCGCGTTCCATCACAATGGGTTTACTCATAGCGTGCGTGTTCCAGTTGCGAATTACGAAGGAAAGCGTTTCAATTCAATGGATTGTTGTAATTATCAACTATTTTTGAATTAACGACTGGCAGTATATCATTGAAACGGCCCAGAAAGCAGCCAAAGCGGTCGCGAAAATGTAAAATTGTTGTTGGTTTGTGCCATTTTATCGTTCTGCGCTGTGAACTCTATGTAACGATAGTTTTTCAAAACACATTTCGTTCGCCGCGAAGCACTGGAGCACGCTGAGTGCAATGACCCAATATGGTTTGGGTCATTTATGAGAGGGAATTAAGCAGGGATATATTCTACGGCAGGATTTTTGAGTAGCGCTAAAATATTTGCCAGCAAGCGCGGTGCAATATTATCGGTGGTCGCATCAGGTTTCCATTGCGATATTTTTGCCATTTCCATCCCGGCATAACCACAAGGGTTGATACGTAAAAATGGCGAAAGATCCATATTGACGTTTAATGCCAGACCGTGGAATGAACAACCGCGGCGAATACGTAAGCCAAGTGAACAAATTTTCTTTTCCCCAACGTAGACACCTGGAGCATCAGCCCGAGGGTGCGCTTCAATATCCAGTTCGGCCAGGGTATTCACTACCGTTTGTTCGAGCAAGGTCACCAGTTCACGCACGCCCAGCTTCCTACGCTTGAGGTTAAGCAACACATACATTACCTGTTGCCCCGGCCCATGATAAGTTACCTGGCCGCCGCGATCGCTCTGGATCACCGGAATATCGCCCGGCATTAAAATATGTTCCGCTTTACCTGCTTGCCCCTGGGTGAATACAGGATGGTGTTCAACGAGCCAGATTTCATCAAGGGTATTTTCATCACGGGTATCGGTGAATTCATGCATAGCCTGAGAAATAGGCTCGTATGGCTGAAGGCCGAGCTGGCGGACAAGAATTTTATCCTGATACAAAACGGCATCTCCGTGGAGAATGAGTAAAAGTGGGGAAAATTATATCACAGCGAGGGGAGGGGAGTTACCCGACCAGAGGCCGGGTAACGGAGAAGCGAATTACAGAACCATACGGACAATATCGATTTTGCCCAGTTCTTCGTACAGAGTTTCAACCTGCTCGATATGAGTGGCGTTGATAGTGATAGATACCGAGTGGTAGTTGCCTTTGCTGCTTGGTTTTACCGTTGGGGTGTAGTCACCTGGCGCATGGCGCTGTACCACTTCAACCACCTGATCAACCAGCTCAGGTAACGCCTGCCCCATTACTTTGTAGGTAAAAGGAGTAGGGAATTCAAGCAGTTCGTTAAGTTTGGTTTTCATGTCAGCTCCGGCGTAACGTAATTAAATAGCAACTCCCGCCAGAGGGCGGGAGTTTTTTACTGATGCTTAGTATATGGGGGCGGAAATTACACTTTCAAGTGTTCAATTTTTAGCCAAACCAGTGATGGAACATTAATTTAATGTAATCAATGATTTTGCCGAAGAAGTTACCTTCCGGAATTTCCTGTAACACCACCAGCGGGCGTTGTTCAATAGTTTTGCCATCAAGCTGGAAGTTGATGGTGCCAACGACCTGGTTCTTTTGCAGCGGCGCATGCAGTTCACTGCTATTCAGCACGTAGCTGGCTTTCAGGTCTTTCATGCGGCCACGCGGAATGGTCAGATAAACGTCTTTATCAACGCCTAACGAAGCGCGGTCAGTATTACCAAACCATACTGGTTCAGAGGCGAACTCCTTGCCAACTTTCAGCGGGTTAACCGTTTCGAAGAAACGGAAGCCCCAGGTCAGCAGTTTTTTGCTTTCGGTTTCACGGCCTTTGAACGTGCGTCCGCCCATGACTGCGGAGATCAGACGCATCTGACCTTCCGTTGCAGAGGCGACAAGGTTGTAGCCCGCCTTGTCAGTATGGCCAGTTTTGATACCGTCGACATTCAGGCTGTTATCCCATAGCAGGCCGTTACGGTTGAGCTGGCGAATACCGTTAAAGGTAAACTCTTTCTCTTTATAGATAGCGTATTCGTTGGGTACATCACGAATCAGGGCCTGACCGATCAGCGCCATATCACGCGCGGAGCTGTACTGACCGTCAGCGTCCAGACCGTGTACAGTCTGGAAGTGGGTATTTTTCAGGCCCAGTGCGTTAACGTAACTGTTCATCAGGCCAACGAAAGCATCCTGGCTACCGGCGGCGAAGTCAGCCATGGCAACACAAGCATCGTTACCCGATTGCAGGTTGATACCACGGATAAGCTGAGAAACCGGCACCTGCATGCCAGGTTTGAGGAACATCAGCGAAGAACCTCTGAACACCGGGTTACCGGTGGCCCAGGCGTCATTACCAATGGTCACTAAATCAGATTCTTTGAATTTACCGGCTTTCATTGCCTGACCGATAACGTAGCTGGTCATCATTTTGGTCAGACTTGCAGGGTCGCGACGGACATCCGCATTTTGCTCGGCGAGCACTTTGCCGGAGTTATAGTCGATCAGGATGTAAGACTCCGCGTCGATCTGCGGTACACCCGGGATCATAGTTTTGATATTCAGGTCATCGGCATGTGCAGCAGAGATAAAGGCTGTGCAAAGAGCCGTGGTGAGCGCCAGGCGCTTCATGATACGAGCGGAAAAAATGGTATTCATGGTCTGAACTACGACATCCGTGATGGAATTTAAAATAAGTGCCCTACTATAGCAAATGCACTACCGCCAGGCATCTGACTTTCCGCGTGACTTTGTTAACGTCATTTACAGAAATTGACATTTCAGATGCCTGCTTTACGTTATTGCGCGGTGGTAATAAATGACTGTAATTGGGCTTCGGTTTGTAAACGTTGCTGTAAGGCACTGGCTTCAGCTTTGTTGGCGAATGGACCAAGCTGAATACGCCAGACCGCGCCGTTTTGGGTCACGCGACCGGGTACGCCGAACTTTTGTCCCAGTTGCTGTTGATACTGTTGCGCGCGTGCCTGATCGCTAACGGCACCCACTTGCACCATAAAGTTACCACTGGCGCTTTGCGAAGCGGCTTGCGGTGTCACCATTGCAGGTGTTGTTGCAGGTGCGGTGACAACTGGCTGTGGTGCAGGCGTCGGTTCGCTGCCTTCCAGTACGCCGGGCGCCAGGGTGGTAGGTGCGCCGAGGAAGCCACTGCTGGTTACCGGCGCGCCGGTCGGATCTTCGCTTTTCAGCGTCGAGTTGCTGACCGGGAGAATATCACCCTGCGGGATAGACATAGAGTTTGTTCCGCTGCCGCCGGTTAAATCGGGCGGAGCAGGCAGGGCGTAAGTCTGTTTGGCAATGGTAGTACAAGCCATGCCAGGGCCAGAAAATGAACCGTCCTGGGCGACGATAATAGGATCGATACGAACTTTTGTATTGTTCGAGGTGTTAAGACGGTCAGCTGCCGCGCGTGAAAGTGAAATCACACGGTCGTTGCCGTAGGGACCACGATCGTTAATGCGCACCACGATCATCCGCCCGTTAGCCAGGTTGGTGATTCTGGCGTAGCTGGGGATGGGGAGCGTTGGATGCGCCGCTGTCAGTTGCGTCGGATCAAATGCTTCGCCAGATGCCGTCAGATTGCTGCCAGGTTCGGCATCATAAATGGCAGCAAGGCCCGCCTGGCTAAAGCGTGAAGGGTCCTGCACGATTTTGTAGCTTTTGCCGTCGCGCTGATAATCCTGATTTGCCGTCGCGTTCAGTGGTTCGAAACGTGGTTCCGCCCCGCTAATTTCAACTATTGGGCCGTTACATACCGCAGGCTGCGGCACACTTACCGTCTGTTGCTGACCATCATCGCTAGTACATGCCGCGAGCATTCCTGCCGCGATGCAGATCCCGAGCCACTGCTTACGCATTGCGCACCTCTTACACGCTTTTCGACAACATTTTCCTGTGGGTGTGGATTGACATCACAATTCCAAACCCAGCCATCAGCACTATGAGCGCCGATCCTCCATAACTGACCAGCGGGAGTGGAACCCCTACAACCGGCAGAATACCGCTTACCATACCAATATTTACGAAGACATAAACGAATAATATCAGCATTAAGCCGCCAGCCATGACGCGACCAAAGGTAGTTTGCGCTCTGGCTGCAATCCACAGTCCACGCATGATTAGCAGAATATAGAGAGCAAGCAGAATCAAAATACCCACTAATCCCAACTCTTCCGCCAGTACTGCGAAGATAAAATCGGTATGGCGTTCAGGCAGAAATTCAAGCTGTGACTGAGTACCGTGCAGCCAGCCTTTGCCGCGTAATCCACCAGAGCCAATAGCAATTTTAGACTGAATAATGTGATAGCCCGCGCCGAGTGGGTCTGATTCCGGGTCGAGTAGCATCATTACGCGCTGGCGCTGGTAGTCATGCATCAGGAAGAACCACAAAATTGGGATAAATGCTGCTACCAGTACCACCGCAACGCCAATCAAGCGCCAGCTAAGTCCGGAGAGAAACAGTACAAACAGCCCGGAAAGCGCAACGAGGATGGATGTCCCCAGGTCAGGCTGCGCTGCCACCAGCAACGTGGGCATAAAAATCAGTACCAGCGCGATGGCGGTATTTTTTAACGACGGCGGGCAAACGTCACGGTTGATAAAGCGTGCCACCATGAGCGGCACGGCTATTTTGGCGATTTCCGAGGGCTGGAAACGAACAATACCGAGATCCAGCCAACGTTGAGCACCTTTGGAGATGGCGCCAAAGGCATCTACCGCTACCAGCAAAATAATACAGATGATATAGAGATAGGGCGCCCAGCCTTCATAAACGCGCGGCGGAATTTGGGCCATCACCACCATAATGACCAGCCCCATCGCGATCTGGCCGATTTTACGCTCCATCATGCCGATGTCCTGGCCGCTGGCGCTCCAGATTACCAGGGCGCTGTAGACCAGTAATGCCAGTAAGATCAGTAGCATTGTGGGATCAAGATGGATTTTATCCCAGAATGTTTTTTTATTCGGATTATCCGTCATGATTAATGGTCCTCCGCAGCAGTAACCGCTGGGTTTTCTGCAGGCAGATCGGTGTTGTTATCACCAAGCATAATGTGGTCGAGGATCTGGCGCATCAGCGTACCGACCGCCGGGCCTGCACCACCGTTTTCCAGAATCATCGCGACAGCGACTTGCGGATTGTTATACGGCGCAAACGCGGTCATCAGTTTGTGGTCGCGCAGACGCTCGGCAATTTTGTGCGCATTATAGGTTTCGTTCGCCTTCAGGCCGAAGACCTGCGCGGTACCGGATTTCGCCGCAATTTTGTAGGGCGCGCTGGCAAAGTATTTATGTGCCGTACCGTTAGGACGGTTAGCAACACCAAACATGCCGTCTTTCGCCAGTTCCCAGTAACCAGAATGAATATCGCCTACCGGCGGTTCATGCGGCTGTACCCACGGCACTTGTTTGCCATTTTCGGCAGTGCTCATTAGTAAATGTGGAACTTTTACAATACCGTCGTTAATCAGGATCATCAGTGCTTTGCTCATCTGGATAGGGGTCGCTGTCCAGTACCCCTGACCGATACCGACCGGAATGGTGTCACCCTGATACCACGGTTTTTTAAAGCGTTTCTGTTTCCATTCGCGGGTCGGCATATTACCGGAGCGCTCTTCTGCAAGATCGATACCGGTGTAATGGCCGTAGCCAAATTTGCCCATCCATTCAGAAAGGCGGTCGATACCCATATCGTAGGCAACCTGATAGAAGAAGGTATCTGCGGACTCTTCCAGCGATTTAGTGACATTCAGGCGACCGTGGCCCCATTTTTTCCAGTCACGATAACGCTTTTCAGACCCCGGCAACTGCCACCATCCGGGATCAAACAGGCTGGTATTACGGGTGATCACCCCCGCACTTAATGCCGAAACCGCCACATAAGGTTTAACCGTCGACGCTGGTGGATAAACCCCCTGCGTGGCGCGATTCACCAGTGGTGTGTTCGGGTCGTTCAGCAATGCGGAATAATCTTTGCTGGAGATACCGTCAACAAACAGGTTTGGGTCGTAACTTGGTGTGGAAACCAGCGCCAGCACGCCACCTGTACGCGGATCGGTGACCACAACAGCGGCACGACTGCCCGCCAGCAGTGTTTCAATATACTGCTGGAGCTTGAGATCAATTGTCAGGTAAATATCATGCCCGGCCTGCGGCGATACTTCTTTTAGCTGGCGGATGACCCGACCGCGGTTGTTAACTTCAACTTCTTCATAACCCGTCTGGCCATGCAGAACATCTTCGTAGTAACGTTCAATCCCCAGCTTGCCGATATCATGTGTTGCGGCATAGTTGGCCAGTTTGCCGTCATTATTCAGTCGCTCGACGTCTTTATCGTTGATTTTCGACACATAGCCGATAACGTGGGTCAGCGCTGAGCCATAGGGATAGTAACGACGTTTATAGCCTTTAACTTCCACACCAGGAAAACGGTACTGGTTAACGGCGAAACGCGCCACCTGAACTTCAGTCAGGTTGGTTTTCACCGGAATAGAGGTAAAACGGTGCGAACGTGCACGCTCCTTTCGAAACGCGGCGATATCGTCATCGGTCAGGTCAACCACGCTGCGCAGAGCGTCCAGTGTCTGCTGCACGTTATCGACTTTCTCCGGCATCATCTCTATCTGATAGATAGTTCGGTTGAGCGCCAGAGGGATACCGTTACGGTCGTAGATAATGCCGCGGCTAGGGGCGATAGGCACCAGCTTAATGCGGTTTTCATTAGAACGGGTCTGGTAATCGGTAAAGCGAACAATTTGTAGATTATACAAGTTGGCGATGAGCACACCGGTTAGCAGCAAAATCCCCAAAAAGGCGACCAGCGCCCGGCGCACAAACAGCGCGGACTCTGCCGAATAGTCGCGAAAAGAGTTCTGTAATTTCATCCGCTGCGTTTTCTACTTAAGGCTACCTTATCACTCACGGTGATAAGGATGGTTGGTGGTAATGCTCCACGCCCGGTACAGACTCTCTGCGACCAGTACGCGAACCAGCGGATGGGGGAGGGTCAGCGCCGAAAGTGACCAGCTTTGTTCTGCCGCCGCTTTACAGGCAGGCGATAACCCTTCCGGCCCGCCAATCAGCAAGCTGACATCGCGGCCATCCAGCTTCCAGCGTTCCAGTTCAGCGGCTAACTGCGGCGTGTCCCAGGGCTTGCCTGGGATATCAAGGGTGACAATGCGGTTTTTACCTGCGGCAGCCAGCATTTGCTCACCCTCTTTGTCGAGTATGCGCTTGATATCCGCGTTCTTGCCGCGTTTTCCCGCCGGAATTTCAATCAGTTCAAAAGGCATATCTTTCGGAAAACGACGCAGGTACTCGGTAAAACCGGTTTGTACCCAGTCCGGCATTTTCGTTCCCACGGCGACAAGTTGCAGCTTCACGCATTAACTCCAGAGTTTTTCCAGCTCATACAGGCGACGGCTCTCTTCCTGCATAACATGGACAATCACATCACCCAGATCGACCACAATCCAGTCCGCGCCGTTTTCACCTTCAACACCGAGGGGCAATAAACCCGCCGCGCGAGATTCCTGAACCACGTGGTCGGCAATGGACATAACATGGCGGCTGGATGTTCCCGTACAGATGATCATACAGTCGGTGATACTGGATTTGCCCTGAACGTCTAAGGCGATGATGTCCTGACCTTTGAGGTCATCAATTTTGTCGATAACAAAATCCTGGAGTGCTTTACCCTGCAAGTTTTCCCCCTGGGTGAAATAAAAAAGATAAAAATGGTCTGTCAGTATACCTGAAGCAGAGGCGATTTCGGGACAAATGTCACCAAATCGGCTCTTGAAAGTGGGCTATCATCCCACCCCGCGTCACAGATTGCATCGCCATTTTTGTAAAACAATTTCTACAAAGTCGTGTATGGCGGAAAAGTCAGGTTGCGGAGAATATCAGCCTGCCCGGGACTGTCAATGTCCGTTACGGCTTACCTGAAAAAAAACAGAAAAGTCATGCATCTTCGCACCAGATGGCGCGGCTATTGAGGACGCGCAGAGTGGCGAACTTATCATTGATATCAATGACGCTCCAGCAGCCCTGGTCTACACGAAAATGCCACATTGCCTCGGCAGGCATGCCGATTAAGCGGGCAATCAACAGGCTCAACACACCTTGGTGGCTAACGATTAATATGTTTTTGTGCTGCTGATACTCACTAAGCCCGGCAATAAGCCTTTCTATTCGCTGTGAAAATGCCTGAAAGCCTTCACCGTGAGTAGGAACGGCATGCTGCCAGTCATTGCACCAGGCGCTATAGTTTTCGGCATCTTCTTGCATCAGCTCGCGATGATGCCGCATTTCCCAGTCACCAAAAAACATTTCGTTGAGTTCAGGGATGATTTGCACGGGGAGTTGACGGGTATCAAGAACCAGGCGCGCGGTGTGCTGCGCCCGTTCCAGTTCACTGCATAAAACCCTATCGAAGGGAACATCACGTAACAGGGCATGCAAGCTTTGCGCTTGCGCGATACCGCGCGCCGTAAGTGGTGTAGGCGCATGACCGCTGTATAACCCGTCGACATTCGCTTGCGTTTCACCGTGACGAATTAACCACAGTCGCATCATTCCCTCCGTGACGGCAGATATCAGCGATACAAGCCTTGTTGGTTAATGTAAGTCAGTACCGATTCTGGTAACAATTCCTCACAAGATTCGCCGTTTTGCAAACGTTCGCGGATGATTGTCGCCGAGATGTTGAACCACGGCGTTTCGGCGAGATAAATTTTCCCAGCAGGCTGAAGATGCAGATCTTCCGGATTATGCGTCAAATGATCTTCCAGCCACTGCTGGTACTGCGGTTGTGCCATTTCCAGCGGATAACCTGGACGTCGACAGACTATCAAATGTGCATTGTCGAGAATCGTTTCGTATTCATACCAGGTCGGAAAGTTCAGCAGCGAATCCTGACCGATAATAAACGCCAGCGGCACATCTGGGCCTTGTTCCTGTCGCCACTCTTTTAACGTCTGCGAGGTGTAAGAGGGGGCATTACGCTTTAACTCGCGTTCATCAAGGGTAAACAGCGACTTGTCGGCAATCGCCAGTTCAAGCATGTGTTTTCGCTGCACGCTGTTCGCTTCAGGCTGGGGGCGATGCGGAGGAACGTTGTTAGGGATAATCGTTACCCGCGTCAGACCAATCAGATTCGCCAGCGTTTCCACGGGTTTTAGATGGCCATAATGCACCGGGTCGAAGGTGCCGCCAAACAGAGCTTGTAAAGATTTCATATCAACCGTCGATAAATACGTCTGCCAGTGGTTTATGGCACAAAAGAAGAGATAATCCCTCCAGTTCTGCCCACACTGACTGACCGTAATCTTGTTTGAGAGTAAGTTCCGTTCGTGTCAGGAGTTGTACAGCCTGACGTAACTGTGGCTGACTCAGGCGATTTAACGCTTCGCTAATCATGTTGCGACGGTTCTGCCATACCCGATGCTTGTCAAACAGCGTACGCAGCGGAGTATGAGCAGACTGGCGCTTCAGATTAACCAGCAGCAATAGCTCACGTTGCAAAGTACGCAACAAAATCACCGGTTCACTGCCTTCCAGGCGCAGCTGCTGCAGAATATGCAATGCGCGCTTGCTTTTGCCGCTCAACAAAGCGTCAACCCAATGAAAAGGAGTGAAATGTGCGGCATCATTCACCGCTTGCTCAACGCGCGGCAGTGTCAGTTTGCCGTCCGGCCAGAGTAGCGATAAACGCTCCAGTGCCTGTGCCAGTGCCAACAGGTTTCCTTCATAACAGTAGCAGAGCACCTGATTCGCCGCGTCATCCAGTTCTAAATTGAGCTGTTTTGCACGCGCGGCAACCCAGCGCGGAAGCTGGGCTTGTTCTGGGGTCTGGCAAGTAACCTGCACGCTACGGTTTGCAAGCGCAGTAAACCAGGCGGCATTTTCCTGCGCTTTGCTCAATTTATTACCGCGTACGATCAACAGCAGATCGTCATGCAGCAATCCGGTGAGCGTGAGGAGGTGTTCATTGATCGCCGCATTTGGTCCATTTTCAGGTAGCACTAACAACAAGGTTTGCCTACTGGCAAACAGGCTCATTGCCTGGCATAGCGAAAATATTGCGTTCCAGTCCGTGTTGGGATCAATGGAAAAAGTATGGTGTTCTTCAAACCCTTGTGCTGCGGCGACCTGACGAATGGCGTCCTGGCTTTCCTGCAACAACAGGGGATCGTTACCAAGTAAAAGATAGGCCGCGCGCAGCCCTTCAGTGAGCTGCGCGCGGAGCTGTTCGGGGTACAACCGAATCATCAGTTACCCAGCGTAGTGGAGACGCGTGCAGGCGTTGCTGTGGTATCCGTTGTTGTCGACGTTTCTTCGTCGGAACGGACGTCCGCAGCGCGAATGCTTGGCAGCTTACGAATCAGCTGTTCGGCGGCACGGTCGTACATCTCTTTAATGATCATGTCCTGCTCGTTATCTTTCGCTAACGCCATTTGCGGGTTATCGAAGAACGAACGGAAGACTTTGGCGCTAATCGGGTAGATATCTCGTCCAGGAATCAATACCGACGCGCTGACAGTCATCACCATCTGATATTCGGCAGTTTGACCATTACGGAAAACCGACGCGGTATCCTGTGAGATTGATACAGCGCCCAGGCGCAGGGATGGAACATCCTTACGTGTGGTTTCCTTATCGAGCAACTCGACGCCGTTCAAACGCAACTGGTTACGCACCGCACGGCTTAACGGCCCGTTCGGGTCACCGGAGTCCAGGATCATAACCTTCATTGTGGAAGGAACCTGCGTGGTGTCACGCAGATGCCAGCCACACCCGGCGGTGATTAACACCGCCAGAGATAACAACAATGTTGCCAGATATCGCACGCTTCCTCCCGCGCTTAGCCAACGACCAGATTGAGGAGTTTACCTGGTACGTAAATCACTTTACGCACGGTAACGCCATCAAGATATTTTGCTACCAGATGTTCCTGGCCAGCACGTTCGCGAACCTGTTCTTCCGTTGCATCCACCGGAACGGTGATTTTGGCACGGACTTTACCGTTAACCTGAACAACGACCAGTGTGGAGTCTTCCACCATCGCTTTTTCGTCAGCCACCGGCCACGGCGCGTTGTCGATATCGCCTTCGCCTTTCAGCTCCTGCCACAGCGTGAAACAGATGTGTGGAGTGAACGGGTTAAGCATACGTACTACCGCCAGCAGCGCTTCTTGCATCAGTGCGCGATCTTGCTCGCCATCGGTCGGTGCTTTCGCCAGTTTGTTCATCAGCTCCATAATTGCCGCAATCGCGGTGTTGAAGGTCTGACGACGGCCGATATCATCGGTCACTTTAGCGATTGTTTTATGCACATCGCGGCGCAGCGCTTTCTGATCTTCAGTCAGTGCATCAACGTTCAGTGCAGCAACATCACCTTTCGCAGTATGTTCGTAAACCAGTTTCCAGACACGTTTCAGGAAGCGGTTAGCACCTTCAACGCCGGACTCCTGCCATTCGAGAGTCATATCAGCCGGGGAAGCGAACATCATAAACAGACGAACAGTGTCCGCGCCATAGCGCTCAACCATCACCTGCGGGTCGATACCGTTATTCTTCGACTTGGACATTTTGCTCATGCCGGTATACACCAGTTCATGGCCTGCCGCGTCTTTCGCTTTCACGATACGCCCTTTCTCGTCACGCTCGACGATGGCATCAACAGGAGATACCCAGTTACGTTCACCGTTTTCGCCAACGTAGTAGAAGGCATCTGCCAGCACCATGCCCTGACACAGCAGCTGTTTCGCTGGTTCGTCAGAGTTCACCATGCCTGCATCACGCATCAGTTTGTGGAAGAAGCGGAAGTAGAGCAGGTGCATGATGGCGTGTTCGATACCGCCAATGTAGATATCCACCGGCAGCCAGTAGTTAGCCGCTTCGGAATCCAGCATACCTTCTTTGTACTCTGGGCAAGTGTAGCGCGCATAGTACCAGGAGGACTCCATAAAGGTGTCGAAAGTATCGGTTTCACGCAGCGCTGGCATACCGTTAACGGTGGTTTTCGCCCACTCAGGATCTGCTTTAATCGGGCTGGTAATGCCGTCCATCACCACATCTTCCGGCAGGATCACCGGCAGTTGGTCGTCCGGGGTAGGCATTACAGTGCCGTCTTCCAGCGTTACCATCGGAATTGGCGCGCCCCAGTAACGCTGACGGGAAACACCCCAGTCGCGCAGGCGATAGTTCACTTTACGCTCGCCAACACTCATTTCAGTCAGTTTGTCGGCGATGGCGTTGAAGGCCGCTTCATGGTCAAGACCGTTGAACTCGCCAGAGTTGAACAGCACGCCTTTTTCAGTCAGTGCCTGCTGAGAAAGGTCTGGTTCAGAACCGTCAGCCGCCAGGATAACTGGTTTGATGTTCAGGCCGTATTTAGAGGCAAACTCGTAGTCGCGCTGGTCGTGACCCGGAACCGCCATAACTGCGCCAGTGCCATACTCCATCAATACGAAGTTTGCTGCCCAAACCGGAATTTCTTCGCCCGTTAATGGATGAACTGCTTTAAAGCCAGTATCGACGCCTTTTTTCTCCATCGTCGCCATTTCAGCTTCGGCAACTTTGGTGTTACGGCATTCGTCAATAAAGGCCGCCAGTTCTGGATTATTTTCCGCCGCTTTCTGCGCCAGCGGATGACCTGCCGCTACCGCCAGATAGGTACAACCCATAAAGGTGTCCGGGCGAGTAGTATAAACAGTCAGCGTGTTGTCATAGTCGTTAACGTTGAAGGTGATTTCCACGCCTTCAGAACGGCCAATCCAGTTACGCTGCATGGTTTTAACGGTGTCTGGCCAGTGATCCAGTTTATCCAGATCGTTGAGCAGCTCGTCAGCGTAAGCGGTGATTTTAATAAACCACTGCGGGATCTCTTTACGTTCAACTTTGGTATCGCAGCGCCAGCAGCAGCCGTCGATAACCTGTTCGTTCGCCAGCACGGTCTGGTCGTTCGGGCACCAGTTGACCGCAGAAGTCTTCTTATACACCAGGCCTTTTTTATACAGCTCGGTGAAGAATTTCTGTTCCCAACGGTAGTATTCCGGCGTACAGGTTGCCAGCTCGCGGCTCCAGTCATAACCAAAGCCCAGCATTTTGAGCTGGTTTTTCATGTACGCGATGTTGTCGTACGTCCACGGTGCTGGCGCGGTGTTGTTTTTTACCGCCGCGCCTTCCGCAGGTAGGCCAAACGCGTCCCAGCCGATCGGCTGCAGAACGTTTTTGCCCAGCATGCGCTGGTAACGGGCGATCACGTCACCGATGGTGTAGTTACGTACGTGGCCCATGTGTAGTCGACCAGAAGGATAGGGAAGCATAGACAGGCAGTAATACTTCTCTTTGCTCTCGTCTTCGGTTACTTCAAATGTGCGCTTCTCATCCCAATGAAGCTGTACTTTGGATTCTATCTCTTCCGGGCGGTATTGCTCTTGCATGGCAGCCAGTGGTCCTGTTTTCATTACGGCTACAAAAGTAGCGTTAGAGGTGGTTTTTCAGATCCGCATAGCATAGCCCAAACGTCCGCGTCAAAACAGCCTTTCGCGCACTCGACGTTGAAATCGCACAGCGGTAATCCTTGCACGAATTTACACACTCTGTGGGCAGTCTTGCAAAGTTGAGCATAAATAACGTCTATTATTATAGCCAGTTAACGACACGGGAGATGAAATGATGAACAAGGTTGCTCAATATTACCGTGAACTGGTGGCGTCATTAAGCGAGCGGCTGCGTAATGGCGAACGCGATATCGACGCACTGGTAGAACAGGCGCGTGAGCGTGTAATAAAAACAGGGGAGTTAACGCGGACCGAGGTCGATGAACTGACCCGGGCCGTCAGACGTGACCTGGAAGAGTTCGCCATGAGTTATGAAGAAAGCCTGAAGGAAGAATCCGACAGCGTTTTTATGCGGGTGATTAAAGAAAGCCTCTGGCAGGAACTGGCGGACATCACCGATAAAACGCAACTTGAGTGGCGCGAAGTTTTCCAGGATCTCAATCATCACGGGGTTTATCACAGCGGAGAAGTGGTAGGTCTGGGTAATCTGGTCTGCGAGAAATGTCACTTCCATCTCCCGATCTACACACCGGAAGTATTGACGCTATGCCCGAAATGCGGTCATGACCAGTTCCAGAGACGCCCGTTCGAGCCCTAATAGTCTGATTTCGCACGCCAATAACGAAAATTTGGGCCGAATGAAATTCACCGGCCCTTGTTTTTATCTCTACAGTAAATCTTCAATCTCACGGATTTCTTGACTGACATCTCTTGTACCGGATAACTGAACTTTACGATACAAGTCGAGAGCCTGACGGAGATCGACGGGTCTTCCTTCTCCCTGGTGGTACATAATTGCCAGGTTATACCAGGCAGTGGCGTTATCGCATTCAGCGGCTTTCGTAAACCATTCAAAGGCGGCTTGATAATCCTTCTCAACGCCTTGACCGTGTTTATACATATAGCCGATGTTGACGTAAGCGCCGACGCTCCCCTGAGCGGCAGCCTTCAGATACCAGTACATCGCTTGCTTATAGTCCTGGTCCACCCCTTCGCCAGCGTTATAATCCCATGCAATTTGAAATTGAGCATGCCGATTACCCTGCTGTGCGCTTTTCAAATACCAGAATGCGGCGAGTGTCTCGTTTTGAGCAACGCCTTTTCCGTCTTCATAAAGATCGGCCAGATTGTTTTGCGCGTCACTATGGCCTTGCAATGCAGCTTGTTTGTACCAGAAAAATGCCAATGCATAATCTTGTGCGACTCCGTTGCCATTTCTGTACATCCACCCAAGATTATTTTGCGCATAAGACATTCCGCTCTCCGCGGCTATCTGATACCAGGCAACCGCTTCTTTATAGTTGGGGTCTTCTCCACGATTCAGTATCCAACCCAACGAGTTGGATGCGAAAGTATGTCCTTGCAGTGCGGCTTTCTTCAGCCAAAAGATGGCTTGCTCATTATCTTGGTGGCGACTTTTATCCTCGGAGTATTTCTGTCCTAAGGAATATTGTGCTTCGCAATGACCTTGCTCTGCGGCCAGCTTCAGCCAGTAAAAGGCTTTTTCGTCGTCCGGAGAGTCAATAGCACTATCGCGATTATAATAAAATCCAACAATATATTGTGCCTCGCTATCGCCTTTTTCAGCACATTCGATAATCTCATCTATTGATAAATAATCGCAGCAACTTGACGTAAAAATCATTCTCATTTCCTTATGGTTGCGGATAAAACATATTATATTTTTATGTGTTCCATTTTTGCGTAAGCCTTATTTTATGCGTATTATATCGCGTCAGAAAAGCATAAATAAATGAACCTCGTAATGCGGTTGATATTCATTGAGTGAATGTTTAAGGATAAATTATATGGACATGGAGTCGCAAAAAATATTGTTTGCACTTTCCACTCCGATGGAAATACGCAATGAATGCTGTTTACCTTCACATTCATCACCCAAAATGTATTTAGGCACACGCTTTTTTGACCTTTCTTCCTCATGGGGAATTGATGACCGTGATGACCTGTTGCGGACAATTCATCGAATGATCGATAACGGTCATGCCGCGCGTTTGGCTGGGTTTTATCATCGCTGGTTTCGTTATTCGCCATGTGAATGGCGTGATTATCTTGCTGAATTAAATGAGCAAGGTCAGGCTTATGCGCAATTTGTCGCCAGCAACGCCGAATGCTGTGGTGAAGGGGGGATCAAAGCCTGGGATTATGTCCGGATGGGCTTTTTAAGCCGGATGGGCGTACTTAATAACTGGTTGAGTGAAGAAGAAAGTCTATGGATCCAGTCGCGCATTCATCTACGGGCTCTACGTTATTATAGTAACTGGCGGCAATACTTTGCCGGTTATACCTTTGGTCGGCAATATTGGCAGTCTCCCGAGGATGATAATCTGCCATTATTACGCGAATTCTTAGCGCGTAAAGAATACGACGATTCCGGCAATGATATGTTTTATCATTTATTTGCCAGTGACGATGCGTATTACCCAACCTTATCCTGGCAACCATTGGCTTACTATCCAGGGTGTCCGGAAACGCTTAAGGATATGAGCGACCTATGAAAAATTGCTGGAAGATCCTCGATATAGAGGAAACGACTGACGTCGATATTATCCGCCGCGCTTATCTGGCGCTGTTACCGTCCTTTCATCCAGAAACCGATCCACAGGGCTTTAAACATCTTCGTCAGGCGTATGAGGAGGCGCTACGGATTGCGCAGTCGCCTGCTAAATCTGTTTGGCAACCAGAAGAACATGAAGTTGCAGAACATGAAATTCTGTTGGCCTTTCGTACGTTACTCGCCTCTGATAGCGAACGTTTTCTGCCCTCCGCCTGGCAGCGATTCATTCAGCAATTAAATTATTGCTCGATGGAAGAGATTGATGAATTACGCTGGTTGCTGTGCACAATAGCCATGAACACTGCCCATTTATCCTTCGAGTGCGTAGCTTTATTAGCAGAAAGATTGCGGTGGCTACAGGAGGAAAATACCGGGGTAATAGACGAAGAAGAACTGGAATCCTTTTTATATGCCATTGCGAAAGGCAATGTTTTTAACTTCCAGACTATCCTGCACCTACCCGTTGTGGTGCAAAATGAAACCATTGATTTTTATCAGATGTTCGCGCGGATTTGGTCATCGCATCCAGAATGGCTGACACTGTATTTAGCGCAACATCGCGCAGTGATTATCCCCGATGATGCAAAACTGCACAGAAATTTACTGTGCTGGTATACCTCAAGCCGACTGGGAATACCCGAACTCCTGGATTACGCCCGGTCATGGCGGGAAACTGAACCTGATAATGAAGATGCGCGTTATTATGAATACGCGCAACGCGTCTATTGTGGAGAAGGCGAAAGCCTTCTGGCAGAACTTTGTGACTACTGGCGCGAATATCCTTCTACCCAGGCGGATGCTTTAATGTTGCAATGGTGCCGTCAGCATCGGGTCGATTATTACCCGTTAGTGGTGATGATGATTGAAGCTCGTGAACTGGTTAACGATCAGGGGAAACCATTACTTTATGTTCCCGGCGACAGTGCGCGTACGCGCTTTCAATTATACGAAATACTCAGCGATGAAAAACTCTCTGCGTTGGGGCGTTCTCTGGTTGAGATGGTTTTGCACAAAGGGCGTAAGCCGCGAGTCTCACTCACGCGTGATACACAGCATCCTTTATGGCCATTATATTTAGTCGCAAAGCAATTAGTGCAGGCCAGCCAACCTACAGAAGAATTATTAATGCCGATCGTCGCCAGCCTTGATGCAGAAGAGCGTTGTCCTCTGGAAGCATTAATTATTCGACGGTTATTAATTCAGTCGGCGAATTTTGCCGAGAAGCAAACTGTCGAACCGGAGCCGCAACCGCAACCAATGCCCGTTGATGATGGTGGGCCGGGTTGTCTGGGCGTCATCAAAATTATTTTCTACATTTTTATCTTTGCCGGTTTGATAGGGAAAATACTCCATCTGTTCGGGTGAAAGTCGACCTTAATGTGCGGGAAGCTCAGCAAGCAATCTTTCCGCATTTTTATAATGTTGCTCCGCCGCCAGTTTTAACCATTTGCGAGCTTCATAATTGTTGACGTTAATGCCCGTGCCATTTCTGTAAATCAATCCTAGCGTATATTGGGCATGGACATGCCCTTGTCCCGCAGCTTCCTTGTACCAAAGGATCGCCTTGCGACTATCAGGTTTTACACCAAGACCTTTCAGGTAGATCCATCCCAGTTTACTTTGTGCGCGTGGATTTTCCTGTTCCGCTGATTGCTCATACCAGTATCTCGCCTTTGTATAATCCAGAGGCTTACCATCGCTACCATGAAGATAAAATTCGCCAAGTCTATATTGCGACGTTGAATGACCATGAATGGCGGAAAGCTCCGTTGCTGCCGTGCTAAACGGAAGACTGCCCGGTGAGCTTAAATAATCAAAGACATAATTCGCCATAGCTTTATCGCGCAAGGTCGTTTTCTCAGGTTGGCTAATACAAGTGATAGCCGCAACTATAAATATTGCGAATATAAAATATATTTTTTTGTTCATTTATCAATGCTTCGATTTTCTTTTTATTTTGAAAGCGTCAAGTTTATACTCATCATTAATAAAAAAGTAGTCAGTTAATGTACTTAAAGGATTGTTAATAAATGGATAAGGAAGAACAACACCTTCTATTCGCGCTTTCTACGCCAATGGAAATTCTTAATCAGGGATGCAAGCCTGCACATGACTCGCCAAAAATGTATACCGGAATAAAAGAATTTGATCTGTCATCATCCTGGGGAATAAATAATCGTGATGATTTAATTCAGACTATTTACCAAATGACCGATGATGGTCACGCAAATGATTTAGCTGGTTTATATCTGGCATGGCATCGGTCTTCACCTGAAGAGTGGAAAGCATTAATTGCTGGTGGCTCTGATAGAGGGCTGATTTATACCCAATTTGTTGCGCAAACCGCTATGTGCTGCGGGGAAGGGGGAATCAAAGCCTGGGATTATGTTCGAATGGGGTTTCTGTCACGGGTCGGTGTGCTCAACAATTGGCTGACGGAAGAAGAGAGTTTATGGCTGCAATCGCGCGTCTATGTACGAGCACACCATTACTATCACAGTTGGATGCACTATTTTTCCGCCTATTCGTTAGGACGTCTCTACTGGCAATCGTCTCAGTGTGAAGACAACGCTTCACTACGCGAGGCGCTGACCCTGTACAAATACGATAGCGCCGGGAGTCGGATGTTCGAAGAGTTGGCTGCGGGAACCGATCGTTTCTATGCCAGGCTTCCCTGGCGGCCATTAACTGCCCAGCCTGAATGTCCGGCAACGCTTAAGGATGTGAGCGACCTATGAAAACATGTTGGCAAATCCTCGAAATCGAAAGCACAACACAAGTTGATATTATCCGGCAGGCTTATCTTTCTCTTTTACCGTTGTGCTATCCAGAAACCGATCCGCAGGGGTTTAAAGCGTTACGTCAGGCCTATGAAGAGGCGCTGCGGCTGGCAGTCAATCCAGACGGAAAAAATGTTGATGACGAAAAAGATCTTGCAGAAGAGCACAATGCACTGAAAGCGTTCAGAACCTTACTGGCTTCGGAAAGTGAGCGTTTTCAACCTTCCTCCTGGCAGAAATTTATTCAGCAGTTGAACACCTGGAACATGGAGGATGTCGAACACTTACGCTGGCCGCTGTGCGCAATCGCTATGAAGGCGCGATATCTTTCATTGAATTGTGCATCTTTGTTGGCAGAGCGTTTGAACTGGTATTCGTTTAGTGACAGCAAAGGAATAGATGAAGAAGAGTGGGAGGCTTTTCTTGAGGCCATTCAGGCTGGGGATTGTTTCGATTTTCTCAGCCTTCTGGAATATCCCGTCGCGTTGCAGAACCAGACAGTTGAGTATTACTTCGCGCTGGAACGCTGCTGTCGTTACCATCCCGACTATGTCACGGCGTTTTTGGCGATGGAGGGGCCGTGGTTAATTCCTGATGATGCAAAGTTGCATCGCAAACTGTTGCGCTGGTACAGCTCGGTGCAAACAGGTATGGCGGAACTCATTCCTGTAGCCAAACAGTGGCAAACGGAAGAACCAGAAAGTGAAGATGCCCGATATTACTCGTGTGCACAACGGTTGTTCTGCGGCGAAGGGGAAAGTCTGCTTGCCGATCTCTGCGCATACTGGGAAAGTTACCCATCTACACAAGCGGATAATTTGTTGTTGCAGTGGAGTAAGCGTCATTGTCCGGATTACTTCGCGTTGTTAGTGATGGTTATCGAAGCGCGGAGCATGATTGATGCGCAAGGTAAGCCGCTGAAATATGTTCCAGGTGAGAGCGCCCGGACGCGGCTGCTATGGGCGGAAATTTTACATAGCGGAAAATTATCACCGTTAGGTCAATCATTTATCGAGTCGTTATTCTTCAAACGCAAAGCATGGGCATGGTGGAAATCGAGAGTTGGTAGCGAGAAAGAAGGCGATTCACCATTACTGGATCTATATCGGGTAGCGGAACAGGTAGTACTGGAAGCGTTTCCGAAACAAGAGATGCTTGCCCGCCTGAATGCGCGACTGGAACGTGGAGAAGCACATCCGTTAGAAGCCATTATTACTCACATGCTGTTGACGAAAGTGAAGCTCGAGCCGGTGGATGAAGATATCGAAGAACCAGCACCTGAAAAACACGAAGAGAAGGATAATGAGAGTGAAAAACCACAGAGCATTGTCAGTATTATCAAAATCAGCTTAACGGTTCTGGTGATAGGTTACGCGCTCGGTAAAATCGCGATGTTGTTTAGCTGACGATGTGTTTTTTGCGTCGATGCCGGATGCAGCGTTTACGCCGCATCCGGCAGCTGTGTTTATGGGATTTCAATGGCCAAATAATCGCTCGCCCGTCGACGAACTTCATCGACGCGGGCCATATCGTTTGATTGCAGTGCCGCATCAAAATCGGTGATCACCCGGCCAATTTCTTCTCGCTCGTCACCCAGTGCCCGTGCCCATAACTCTTCCAGTTTGGCTTTAAAGGTTCGGTTAATGAGCATATCCCGCGGATAAATTTTCAATGCAGATAAGCGCGTCCGACTCTCTTCAATTTGCTGGGTACTTAACGTTACCGGGCTGTGGTTAATGACTCTGGACTTAACGCTGCCGTCTTCCAGAAGCACGTCAACTTCAAGCAACCCGTTGATATCATAACTAAAGCGAATGTCAATAGACTGATAAGTCCCGGTTTTCTTCAACGGCACATCGAAGGATTCCACCAGAATGTTATTTTTAACTTTGTGGTTTTCTCCCTGATAAACATTAACCGTAATTGAATCCTGCTCCGGGTGCATGGTCGAGTAAGTTTCTACACGCGACACCGGTACAGTGGTGTTTCGTTCAATTATCGGCGAGAAAATGCCGGAAACGCCCTGGCGGTTAACTTCAACGCCCAACGAGTAAGGGCAAATATCAGTGAGGATCACTTCTTCAATATCTTCACTGCGTAAGCGGCAGGCGGCCTGGATTGCTGCGCCCAGCGCGACAATAGTACTCGGGTCGTAACTTTGATACGGTAATTTGCCAAACAGACGCACCGCAATTCGCTGCACCAGGGGCATTTGCGACGCGCCGCCGACCAGTACCAGACTGTCGATCTGACTCGGCTTCAGACGCGCATCGCGCAATGCCTGTTCAATCGGCACTCGCAAGCGGTTAAGCAGAGGCAACCACAAATCTTCCAGTTCGTTCTCGTAAAATTCGCACTCCCGCGTTTCTTCCTGGTACTGCCAGCGAATGTGCATTGGCAATTGATTGCTACATTTTGCCGCTTCCACACAGGCGTACAGGGCAGCCAGTTCGCTCTCGTTAAGGGCTGTTTTGGCGACTTCCGCGCGTTTTAAAACTTCATCGACCAGCATATGAGTAAAATCTTCGCCACCGAGGAAGTTATCGCCCGCTGAGGCGTGAACTTCAATCACCGGCGTGGCGTACTCAAGCACCGTAACGTCAAACGTGCCGCCACCGAGATCAAATACCAGCGAGCGGGTGTTTTGTTGGGTATGCAGGCCATACGCCATCGCAGCTGCCGTTGGTTCATTAATCAGGCGAACTGCATTTAACCCGGCTAACTCTGCTGCTAAACGGGTATGCTTGCGTTGTTCATCACTGAAATAAGCAGGAACGGAGATCACCACATCTTTAATCGAACGTTGCAGAAATTCTTCAGCGTCTTCTTTTAATGAACGTAAGACCAAAGAGGACAATTCCGGTGCATTAAATGTGTCACTGCCTAAACGCCAGTTAGTATTACTGCCCATCGCGCGTTTAAATAACGCTGCGGTTTTATCAGGATGCGATGTGCGCCGTGATATAGCCGGTTTTCCGACTAAAATATGATTATTTTCATCCATGCTAATTATGGATGGCGTTAAATATTCACCGAATTTATTTGGAATTAATTGCGCGGCACCGTCTTTCCAGACAGCAATTAAACTATTGGTAGTACCGAGATCGATACCTATGGCGAGTTCTGCATTATCCATTGCATTTATATCTTGAAGGAAAAAGAGATATACAGATTAAGACCACCTTAATAACGCGTGGTGATCTTAATCAATGACGTGTATTAAGAGTAAAATTTCAGACGTTCAGCCAGTAAATCAACAAAGCCCTGACGATCAACATCGACCATTACAGTGGCATTCGGTTTATTGCCAGTCAGATAATAATAATCAACAACGGTCATCCCCTGGGTATATTTCCCCTGCGTTTCAACGCCGACCCAGCGCTCAA
Source organism: Escherichia sp. E1V33 (assembly GCF_004211955.1). Classification (GTDB taxonomy): domain Bacteria; phylum Pseudomonadota; class Gammaproteobacteria; order Enterobacterales; family Enterobacteriaceae; genus Escherichia. The sequence goes on along the minus strand of NZ_RHJI01000019.1, from coordinate 40,178 downwards.
CAGTGGTAAACAACTCCGGTTTCAACAGCCAGGCAATGGTGCACGGATCGTGCAGTGGCGCGCCGACAAAGCCCCATTTTTCGTCTTTATGATACTCGAGGAAGAAATCCAGCAGTTCGGCAACAATGGTGGAAATTGGGTTACCAATAGCGCGGAAACGCTCGGTGTCGTCAACGTGGATTTGCGCTTTGTGAGTAACATCCAGACCGGCCATCACCACCGGGATCCCTGACTGGAAGACAATCTCTGCTGCTTCCGGGTCCACGTAAATATTAAACTCGGCGGCTGGCGTCCAGTTACCAAGCCCCATCGCACCGCCCATAATCACGATTCGGGCAATTTTGCTATGCAGTTCCGGATGGCTATTGAGCAGCAAGGCGACATTAGTTTGCGGTCCGGTGGACACAATGGTGACAGGTTCATCACTTTCTCGCAGTGTTTTGGCCATCAATTCCATCGCCGTGCAGTTTTGTGGCGCAAACGCAGGTTCCGGCAATGCAGGGCCATCCAGACCGCTTTCGCCGTGCACGTTGTCCGCAATAATCAAATCACGCATTAACGGTTTCACAGCGCCGCCTGCCACCGGAATATCGGTGCGATTAAGCAAGGTCAACATACGCAGAACATTGCGTAAAGTTTTATCGGGCGTCTGGTTTCCGGCTGAAGATGTGATGGCTTTGACATCAAGCTCTGGTGAGGCGAGGGCGAGAACAATTGCGATAGCGTCGTCATGACCTGGGTCGCAATCTAACAGAATTGGCAGTGCCATTGTTGCTCCTTGTTGTGTGTTTCTTTGCGACAAGGGTAACGCCGGAATGTAACAGATACGAGGGCCGAAACGATAAAGCGTGAGATGGCGCGCACCTGGGTATGCGCGCCAGAAGGATTAGTGCAGGATTTTCGCGAGGAAGTCTTTTGCGCGGTCCGATTTCGGATCATCGAAGAAAGCGTCTTTCGGCGAGTCTTCGACAATTTTACCCTCGTCCATAAAGATCACCCGATTCGCCACTTTACGGGCAAAGCCCATTTCGTGGGTCACCACCATCATGGTCATTCCTTCGTTCGCCAGTTCGACCATCACGTCCAGCACTTCGTTGATCATCTCCGGGTCCAGCGCCGACGTTGGTTCGTCGAAAAGCATGGCAATAGGATCCATACACAGCGCGCGAGCGATTGCCACACGCTGCTGCTGACCGCCGGAAAGCTGCGCCGGAAACTTATTGGCATGTGCGGAAAGCCCCACGCGCTCCAGTAGTTTCAGGGCCTTTTCACGCGCAGGCGCTTTATCGCGTTTAAGCACTTTCACCTGCGCCAGGGTCAGGTTTTCGATAATCGACAGATGGGGGAACAGTTCAAAATGCTGGAACACCATGCCGACGCGGGAACGTAGCTTTGCCAGATCGGTTTTCTTATCGTTAACCACGATGCCATCAACGGTGATTTCACCTTGCTGCACCGGTTCAAGGCCGTTGACGGTTTTAATCAGCGTTGATTTGCCGGAACCAGACGGGCCGCAAACCACTACCACTTCGCCTTTTTTCACTTCGGTTGAGCAGTCGGTCAGCACCTGAAAGTGACCATACCATTTTGAAACATTTTTCAGGGTAATCATTATGCTGTCCTTCTTTTCAAGTAGCTGACCAACAACGACGCGCTAAGGCTAATAACGAAATAAACAAATCCGGCAAACAGGATCATCTCAACCTGCGTACCATCACGCTCACCAATGGTTGAGGCGGTACGGAAGAAATCGGCCAGAGATAACACATACACCAGTGAGGTATCCTGAAACAGTACGATGCCCTGAGTGAGCAGCAGCGGCACCATCGCGCGGAACGCCTGCGGCAGAATAATCAGTTTCATCGACTGCCAGTGAGTCATTCCCAACGCCAGAGCGGCGCTCGACTGACCACGAGAAATACTTTGAATACCGGCGCGGATAATCTCTGAATAGTAGGCCGCTTCAAACATCGAAAACGCCACCATCGCAGAAATTAAACGGATATCGGTTTTCGGCGATAATCCCAGCACGTTTTGCAGAAAACCCGGCACAATCAGGTAAAACCACAACAGTACCATCACCAGTGGGATCGAACGGAACACGTTAACGTAGGCTTTGGCAAACCAGGCAACAGGCGCAAAACTGGACAAGCGCATCACCGCCAGCATGGTGCCCCACAAAATACCAATCACGACTGCCGTGACGGTGATTTTTAGGGTGATTACCAGCCCGTCGAGCAGATATGGCAGGGAAGGGACAATGGAACTCCAGTCAAACTCGTACATTATTTGCCCCCCATATTGCCGGGCAGGCGAACTTTACGTTCAACCAGCGTCATCACCAGCATGATAAAAGCGTTAATCAACACATACGCCAGCGTGATGGCGGTAAACGACTCCCAGGCGTGAGCCGAGTAGTCGAGCAATTTACCCGCCTGCGCCGCCATATCAACAAGACCGATGGTCGAGGCGATGGCGGAGTTTTTCACCAGGTTCATCATCTCGGAAGTCATCGGCGGGACGATAACGCGATAAGCATTAGGCAGCAGTACGTAGCGGTAAGCCTGCGGTAGCGTCAGACCCATCGCCAGCGCGGCATTTTTTTGCCCACGCGGCAGCGACTGAATAGCGGCGCGTACCTGTTCGCAAACACGGGCGGCGGTAAACAGCCCCAGGCAGAGCATGGATGAAAGGAAAAACTGAATATTGGGATCCAGCTCGGCCTTAAACCACATGCCGATTTTCTCTGGCAGCAGCTCCGGGATCACCAGATACCAGGTAAAGAATTGCACAATCAACGGCACGTTGCGGAACAGTTCGACATACAACGTACCCAGACCGGAGAGAAAACGGTTTGGAACGGTACGTAAAATGCCGAAAAATGAACCGACGAGGAAAGCGATAATCCAGGCGCAGATCGACAAAGCGATCGTCACCTGAAAACCACTCCAGATCCAACCAAGATAGGTGGTGTTGCCGAACGGGGCTTGTTGTAAAAAAATACCCCAGTTCCAGTCTATAGACATAAATCTACTCCAGAAAAAAGAGGGTAGCAGCGTTAACTGCTACCCTCGAAGATTGTTACCCAGCGTATTGCGGTTTTCAGGCCCGATGGGGAACGACCATCAGGCGTATAGTCTGTCCGTGCTACGTAACAATCGAGAGGGCTGGAATTTCCGCCCCTGGTTCTTGTAATTAGTTCAGTGCCTTGTCATTCGGTTCTTTGAACAGTGCTTTCATTTCGTCCGACAGTTCGAAATTCATGTTCAGGTTTTTCGGCGGAATTGGATTTTTGAACCACTTATCAAACCATTTTTCCGCTTCACCGGAGGTCTGCACCTGAGCGATGGTGTCATCCATCAGCTTTTTGAACTGCGGGTCGTCTTTACGCAGCATGCAACCGTAGGCTTCCTGAGACTGCGGCTTGCCGACGATTTCCCAGTTGTCTGGTTTCTTCGCTTTCGCACGTTCACCGGCCAGCAGAGCGTCATCCATCATAAAGGCAACAGCGCGGCCGCTTTCCAGGGTGCGGAAAGAGTCACCGTGGTCTTTGGCGCTGATGATGCGCATGTTCATTTTTTGCTCTTCATTCAGTTTGTTGAGCAGAACTTCAGAGGTGGTGCCGGAAGTGACTACGACGGCTTTGTCTTTCAGGTCGGCAAAATCTTTAATATCGCCGCCTTTTTTGGTCAGAAGACGCGTCCCGACCACGAAAATAGTGTCGGAGAAAGCCGCCTGTTTCTGGCGTTCGAGGTTGTTGGTGGTAGAACCACATTCAAAATCGAAAGTGCCGTTTTGCAGCAGCGGAATACGGTTTTGTGAGGTGATCGGAATCAGTTTCACCTGCAAGTCCGGTTTGTTAAGTTTCTTTTTCACTGCTTCAACAATGGCGTTGGAGTAATTCTGTGAATAACCCACCACTTTTTGCTGATTGTCGTAATAAGAGAAAGGCACCGAAGATTCACGGTGACCGACGACAATCACGCCGTTTTTAGCGATTTTGTCCAGAGTACTACCTGCTGCCGGGGCGGCGTCATCTGCCTGTGCCAGGCCTGCGGAAAGCGCCAGGGCCAGGATTGCTGTGGCAGGTTTACGTAATTGCATATCCAACTCCTTTATCTTCTGCGTTAAAAACGCATGGATACCCGTTGTGAGTGTTTGTGTTGTTATCATCTGCAACTTTATTGTGCAGTGTTGTGCTTGTTAGGTAACATTTAGTTTGGCTAAATGTAAAGATAATGCTGTTTTATTGTTTGTTTTTGCGAGATGCGCCGCACCATTCCGAAGCAAAATTCTTAAAATGCACTCTTTTGGTGCTACCGATGGATTGCTGTGGTGCAACCAGGTTGCGCTAATGCCGGTTCAGGGTTTGCCTTGTATAACAAAGCAATAGATGTGCCAGAAATGGACAGAAGAACGGTGAAGGCGGAAAAGGTGTGCATGCCGCATCCGGCAAGCGTGCCGAAATACGGGATGTATTCCGGCACGATAAGAAGGGATTATTTACGTCGCTGACGCAGACTCATCAACACAGCAGCAAAACCAAACAGTGCCGTCAGCACCCACAGCGGCCAGTTGCCGGTACGTGCGTATGGTGTGAGTCCGGTGGTCGGCGTCACGTTAGTGGTTAACACCTCGCGGGTGAACTGCGGGATCATCGCCTGAATCTCACCCTGCGGGCCAATCACCGCCGTAATGCCGTTGTTGGTGCTGCGCAACAGTGGGCGCGCCAGCTCCAGCGCACGCATTCGCGCCATCTGGAAGTGCTGCCATGGACCAATAGACTTACCAAACCACGCATCGTTGGAGATAGTCAGCAGATAGTCGGTATCCGGGCGGAAGTTATCGCGCACTTGCTCGCCGAGAATGATCTCGTAGCAAATAGCCGCAGTAAGCTCAATACCATTTGCCGACAGCGGCGGCTGGATATATGGCCCACGGCTGAACGATGACATCGGCAGATCAAAGAACGGTGCTAACGGACGCAGAATCGACTCCAGCGGAACAAACTCGCCAAACGGCACCAGATGGTTTTTGTTATAGCGATCGGCTGATTCGTAGCTGTACGGCGCACCTTTACCCAGCGTGATGATGGTGTTGTAGGTATCGTAGCGGTTCTGCTTATTGAGGCGCGCGTCGACAATCCCGGTGATCAGCGAACTCCCGTTCTCGCGCAGCATGCCGTCCAGTTCTTTGAGTAACGGTTGCTGATTAATTTCCAGATCGGTTATCGCTGACTCCGGCCAGATAATCAGCGACGATTTGCCCATCAGCGGTGCCGTCGCGTTGTAGTAAATCTTCAACGTATTAAGAAGCTGGCTTTCATCCCACTTCAGCGATTGCGGAATATCGCCCTGAACCATCGAAACCTGAATGGTTTTCTCCGGTTGTGGGGTAAACCACTGGATGTAACGCAGCGGGAAGGGAAGGGCAAACAGCACGACGGCTACCACCAGCGGACGCCAGTTGCGTTTAACCAGCGCCAGCGCCAGCAGGCCACTTACCATCATCAACAGGAAGTTAATGGCTTCCACACCCATTATCGGTGCCAGTCCTTTTAACGGCCCGTCAATCTGGCTATAGCCGAACTGCAACCATGGGAAACCAGTTAGCACCCAACCGCGCAGAAACTCGGTCACTTGCCAGAGGGCAGGGGCGGCAATCGCCACGCGCAGCCAGGTGGTTTTCGGCCACAGTCGCGACAGCACGCCAGCAAACAGTCCGGTATACAGCGACAGATACGCCGCCAGCAGTACCACCAGGAAGATGTTAACCGGGCCAGGCATTCCGCCAAAGGTCGCGATACTGACATAGACCCAGTTAATACCGGTGCCAAACAGGCCAAATCCCCAGCAAAAGCCAATAGCGGCAGACTGAAGTGGACGGCGGTTAAAGGTCAGCGTCTGAAGCCCCATCAGCGAAATAATCGCCGCAGGCCAGACGTCGTAAGGAGAGAAGGCCAGCGTTCCGCAGGCACCGAATAATAACGCCAGCAGCAGGCGAATGCGCTGGCGTTCAATTAATGAGGCAAAAGCCATGTAGTTATCTATCCAGTTTCGGTTTTATTCATCCAGCTTCGGCTGGGGTGAGTCATCCGGGATTTTGACATGAACCTGAATAATACGCCGACTATCGGCCATCGCCACTTTGAACTGGTAACCGTCGATGTCGATAGTTTCGCCACGCGCCGGAAGATGCCCAAATGCCTGCATCACCAGACCACCGATAGTGTCAACCTCTTCATCGCTAAAGTGGGTGCCGAACGCTTCGTTGAAATCTTCAATGGAAGCCAGTGCGCGCACGGTCCAGGTATGACGACTCAGCTGACGGAAGTCGATATCATCTTCTTCGTCATACTCGTCTTCAATCTCACCAACAATCAGTTCCAGGATGTCTTCAATGGTCACCAGACCGGAAACCCCACCGAATTCGTCAATGACGATCGCCATGTGGTAACGCTGAGAGCGAAACTCTTTCAGCATCCGGTCTACGCGCTTACTTTCAGGAACGACAACCGCCTGACGTAACACTTTGTCCATGCTGAAGGCTTCAGCATCGCTGCGCATAAACGGCAGCAAGTCTTTCGCCATCAGAATCCCTTCAATGTGATCTTTGTCTTCGCTAATCACCGGGAAACGTGAGTGGGCGGACTCGATGATGACATCAAGGCATTCGTCCAGCGTCTGGTTGCGTTTCAGGGTAATCATCTGGGAGCGGGGGATCATGATGTCGCGAACGCGTTGGTCTGCGATGTCCATCACCCCTTCGAGCATATCGCGCGTATCTTCGTCGATAAGGTCGTTCTGCCCGGAATCACGGATCAGCGCCAGCAGTTCGTCACGGTTTTTCGGTTCACCGTGGAAAAGTTGGCTGAGTAACAGGGAGAAAAATCCCTTCTTGTTGCTTATCGTGTCACTACTGTGTGAATTGTCGTCGCTCATGGCGTCGTATGGGTTCTCATGTTAGTTAATCAAAACGCCGTCGTTAATCACCAACGGCGGGGACGTTTACCAGTCAAATGGCTGGCAAATTATTCTTTCTCGGCAATGTACGGATCCTCATAGCCCAGAGCAAGCATAATCTCTGTTTCGAGGGCTTCCATCTCCTCTGCTTCGTCATCTTCGATGTGATCGTAACCTAACAAATGCAGACTGCCGTGTACCACCATATGCGCCCAGTGCGCTTCAAGCGGTTTGCCTTGCTCCTTGGCTTCTTGTTCAACGACCTGACGGCAGATAACCAGATCGCCCAGCAGCGGCATTTCCATGCCCGGCGGTGCTTCAAACGGGAAGGAGAGCACGTTGGTTGGCTTATCTTTACCGCGATAAGTCAGATTAAGATCGTGGCTTTCGGCGGTATCGACCAGGCGAATGGTCACTTCTGACTCTTCCTGAAACTGCGGGATCACCGCATTCAGCCATGTCTGAAACTGGCTTTCTTCCGGTAGCCCGGAGTTATCTTCACATGCCAGTTGTAAATCGAGGATCACCTGACTCATTTTTGTTCCTGTTCTTCGCGCTTGCGTTCTGCCGCCAGCGCTGCTTTACGTTTTTGTTCGGCTTCTTCCCAGGCTTCATAGGCGTTAACGATACGCGCCACCACCGGGTGACGAACCACGTCTTCGCTGTGGAAGAAGTTAAAGCTGATCTCTTCGACATCGGCCAGCACTTCGATGGCATGACGTAAGCCTGATTTAGTATTACGCGGCAGGTCGATCTGTGTGACGTCGCCGGTGATAACCGCTTTTGAGTTAAAACCGATACGGGTCAGGAACATCTTCATCTGTTCGATGGTGGTGTTCTGGCTCTCATCGAGAATAATAAACGCGTCGTTCAGCGTACGACCACGCATATAGGCCAGCGGCGCGACTTCAATAACGTTGCGCTCAATCAGTTTCTCGACTTTCTCAAAGCCAAGCATTTCAAACAGCGCGTCGTACAGTGGGCGCAGATACGGGTCTACTTTCTGGCTTAAATCGCCAGGCAGGAAGCCCAGTTTCTCACCGGCTTCGACCGCCGGACGAGTCAGCAGAATACGGCGAATTTCCTGACGCTCCAGGGCATCAACTGCTGCAGCCACTGCCAGGTAGGTTTTACCCGTACCCGCCGGGCCAACGCCGAAGGTAATGTCATGGTCGAGAATATTGGCAATGTACTGCGCCTGGTTTGGCGTGCGCGGCTTAATTACGCCGCGTTTGGTCTTGATATTGACCGCTTTGCCGTACTCCGGCACGCTTTCTGCGCTTTGTTCCAGCACTCGCGCTTCTTTAATCGCAAGGTGGATCTGTTCCGGTTCGATATCCTGAATCTGACCGCGCATTGGGGCGGTATCGACATACAAGCTGCGCAGAATGTCTGCCGCGGCGGTGACGCAAATCGGACGGCCAGTCAGTTTAAAGTGGTTATCGCGGCGATTGATCTCGATGCCGAGACGGCGTTCGAGCTGCTTGATGTTGTCATCAAACGGGCCGCACAGGCTCAACAGACGCGCGTTGTCTGCTGGCTCCAGGGTGATTTCGCGAGTGTCTATGTTCAAACCGTTCCTCTTATCTGTATGCCGCCGGAAGCTGAACATTCACCGGCCTATAAGGAAATTATTCACGCCACAGGAAAAAGGCGCAAGCATTGCGATAAAGATGGGGATAAACAGAGAAAAAACAAGGCCCACCGGAACGGCGGGCCTGTGATTATTGACGAAGTGCGTGCTGTTCATGCCGGATGCGGCGTAAACGCCTTATCCGGCCTACAAATTCATGCGAATTCAATATATTGCTGGAATCATGTAGGCCTGATAAGCGTAGCGCATCAGGTAATTTGCATTTGTCGTCAGTCTCAAAACTTACCAGATCGGCGGACCTGAAAATTACGGCTGATAATAACCCACGCCCAGGTCATTTTCTTTACGGGTACGGGCAATCACCGATTCCGGTGTTTCTGCAACGCGCAGACCCATTTCGTCTTCAGTACGCACCACTTTACCGCGCAGGGAGTTCGGGTAGACGTCAGTAATTTCTACATCGACGAATTTACCGATCATATCTGGCGTGCCCTCGAAGTTGACCACGCGGTTATTTTCGGTACGCCCGGAAAGCTCCATGATGCTCTTACGTGAAGTCCCTTCTACCAGAATACGCTGGGTGGTGCCGAGCATCCGGCGGCTCCATGCCATCGCCTGCTGGTTAATGCGCTCTTGCAGAATATACAGACGCTGCTTCTTCTCTTCTTCCGGAACATCATCAACCATATCGGCGGCTGGCGTACCCGGACGTGCGGAGAAGATAAAGCTGTAGCTCATGTCGAAATTGACGTCGGCAATCAACTTCATGGTTTTCTCGAAGTCTTCGGTGGTTTCACCAGGGAAGCCGACGATGAAGTCAGAACTGATCTGAATATCCGGACGCGCCGCACGCAGTTTACGGATGATCGCTTTGTACTCCAGCGCCGTATGGGTACGGCCCATCAGGTTCAGAATGCGATCGGAACCGCTCTGTACCGGCAGATGCAGGAAGCTCACCAGCTCCGGCGTGTCGCGGTACACTTCGATGATATCGTCGGTGAATTCGATCGGATGGCTGGTGGTAAAGCGAATACGATCGATCCCGTCGATGGCGGCAACCAGACGCAGCAGATCGGCAAACGATCCAGTGGTGCCGTCGTAGTTTTCACCACGCCAGGCGTTCACGTTTTGACCGAGCAGGTTGACTTCACGCACGCCCTGAGCTGCAAGCTGGGCAATCTCAAACAGAATATCGTCGGACGGACGGCTTACCTCTTCACCACGGGTGTAAGGCACCACGCAGTAGGTGCAATATTTATTGCAGCCTTCCATGATGGAGACAAACGCGGTCGGCCCTTCGGCGCGCGGTTCCGGCAGACGGTCAAACTTCTCGATTTCCGGGAAGCTGATATCTACAACCGGGCTGCGGTCGCCGCGCACGGAGTTGATCATCTCCGGCAGACGGTGCAGCGTTTGCGGCCCAAAAATAATATCGACATAGTGGGCGCGCTGGCGAATGTGCTCGCCTTCTTGCGATGCCACGCAGCCACCGACGCCGATAATCAGGTCTGGATTCTTCTCTTTTAACAGTTTCCAGCGACCCAACTGATGGAAGACTTTTTCCTGAGCCTTCTCGCGGATTGAGCAGGTGTTCAGCAGCAGCACATCCGCTTCTTCCGCCACGTCGGTCAGTTGATAGCCGTGGGTGGCATCCAGCAGATCGGCCATCTTCGATGAATCGTACTCGTTCATCTGACAGCCCCAGGTTTTAATATGGAGTTTTTTGGTCATCGACTTGCTCTTGCGAAATAGTAGCCAGGAATGCAGGGCGCATAGTGTAATGCTTTGCTGCCGTTGTGACCAGTATGAGCGTTATCAGCCCTTGGGGGTAAAAATCCTGTAAACTTAAAGCATATTGCTAACAGGATAATTGACCATGACAAATCAACCAACGGAAATTGCCATTGTCGGCGGAGGAATGGTCGGCGGCGCACTGGCGCTGGGGCTGGCACAGCACGGATTTTCGGTAACGGTGATCGAGCACGCAGAACCTGCGCCGTTTGTCGCTGACAGCCAGCCGGATGTGCGGATCTCAGCGATCAGCGCCGCGTCGGTGTCTCTGCTTAAAGGTTTAGGTGTCTGGGACGCGGTACAGGCCATGCGTTGCCATCCTTATCGCAGACTGGAAACCTGGGAGTGGGAAACGGCGCATGTGGTGTTTGATGCAGCCGAATTAAAGTTGCCGCTGCTTGGCTATATGGTAGAAAACACTGTCCTGCAACAGGCGTTGTGGCAGGCACTGGAAGTGCATCCGAAAGTAACGTTACGTGTGCCAACCTCGCTGATTGCGCTTCATCGCCATAATGATCTTCAGGAGCTGGAACTGAAGGGCGGTGAAGTGATTCGCGCGAAGCTTGTGATTGGTGCCGACGGGGCAAATTCGCAGGTGCGGCAAATGGCGGGAATTGGCGTCCATGCCTGGCAGTATGCGCAGTCGTGTATGTTGATTAGCGTACAGTGTGAGAACGATCCTGGCGATAGCACCTGGCAACAGTTTACCCCGGACGGGCCGCGCGCGTTTTTGCCGCTGTTTGATAACTGGGCATCGCTGGTGTGGTATGACTCTCCGGCACGTATTCGCCAGTTGCAGAATATGAATATGGCGCAGCTACAGGCGGAAATCGCGAAGCATTTCCCGTCGCGTCTGGGTTACGTGACGCCGCTTGCCGCAGGTGCGTTTCCGCTGACGCGCCGCCATGCGTTGCAGTATGTGCAGCCGGGGCTTGCGCTGGTGGGTGATGCCGCGCACACCATCCATCCGCTGGCGGGGCAGGGGGTGAATCTTGGTTATCGTGATGTCGATGCCCTGATTGATGTTCTGGTGAACGCCCGCAGCTATGGCGAAGCGTGGGCCAGTTATCCGATCCTCAAACGTTACCAGATGCGGCGTATGGCGGATAACTTCATTATGCAAAGCGGTATGGATCTGTTTTATGCCGGATTCAGTAATAATCTGCCGCCGCTGCGTTTTGTGCGTAATCTCGGGTTAATGGCGGCGGAGCGTGCTGGCGTGTTGAAGCGTCAGGCGCTGAAATATGCGTTAGGGTTGTAGCCTTACAACATTGCCGGATGCGTGCCAACCGTAGGTCGGATAAGACGCGGCAGCGTCGCATCCGACATTGAAGGATAAGACGTGTCAACGCTATTCAGGACGGGTCACAGAAAAGCAAAAAGCTCGCCGAAGCGAGCTTTTTTAATGTGGCTGGGGTACGAGGATTCGAACCTCGGAATGCCGGAATCAGAATCCGGTGCCTTACCGCTTGGCGATACCCCAACAGGGCGCACTTACAAAGTAAGCGTCTTGAATAGATTGGCTGGGGTACGAGGATTCGAACCTCGGAATGCCGGAATCAGAATCCGGTGCCTTACCGCTTGGCGATACCCCAACAAATTTGTTTTTGAATTTGCCGAATCTATTCGACAGATTCAGAATTTGGTGGCTACGACGGGATTCGAACCTGTGACCCCATCATTATGAGTGATGTGCTCTAACCAACTGAGCTACGTAGCCAGATTATTTCTTCGATGGCTGGGGTACCTGGATTCGAACCAGGGAATGCCGGTATCAAAAACCGGTGCCTTACCGCTTGGCGATACCCCATTAACCGGGCGGTGAACCGCTTACTCGAAGAAGATGGCTGGGGTACCTGGATTCGAACCAGGGAATGCCGGTATCAAAAACCGGTGCCTTACCGCTTGGCGATACCCCATCCGTACAACGCTTTCTGGTGAATGGTGCGGGAGGCGAGACTTGAACTCGCACACCTTGCGGCGCCAGAACCTAAATCTGGTGCGTCTACCAATTTCGCCACTCCCGCAAAAAAGATGGTGGCTACGACGGGATTCGAACCTGTGACCCCATCATTATGAGTGATGTGCTCTAACCAACTGAGCTACGTAGCCATCTTTTTTCGCGATACCTTATCGGCGTTGCGGGGCGCATTATGCGTATAGAGCCTTGCAGCGTCAACCTCTTTTTCAAGGAAAATTGCTCGAAAGTGACTGTTTGGTTAGGTTGCGAACAGCGTGGCGCTATATTCGTCAATTATTGTTTACTTTGTGTTTTTTCTACAACCTGCAGCAGTTCGTTTGTCATAGAGAATGAAATTCGGAATTCAACAATAGTGCCGGGAAATTAATCTATGAAATACTGGACTACAGTGATGAGTTGTCAAACAGCGATGTGGCAAATCCGGAACATTTCCTTACCGCGTATCAGAATCAACAGACTCCTCAATAACAAAAAACGCCCCGGATTTAACCGGGGCTGTTTCGCATTTCTTACTTATACGCCGACTGGTGAACGCCAACCGCGCGACCAGACGGATCGTCCATTTTTTTGAACGCTTCATCCCATTCGATCGCTTTAGCGGAAGAACAAGCGACGGAAGGACCGCCCGGCACGCACTCAGCGGCGCTCGGAAGCGGGAACAGTTCTTCAAAGATTTCCCTGTACAGATACGCTTCTTTTGAGGTAGGCGTGTTGTACGGGAAGCGGAAGCGGGCAGTTTCGAGCTGTTGATCGGTAACCTGCTGCGCTGCCACTTCTTTCAGGGTGTCGATCCAACTGTAACCGACGCCATCGGAGAACTGCTCTTTCTGCCGCCAGGCCACGCTTGCAGGTAGGTATGACTCAAAACATTCACGCAGGATGTGTTTTTCCATTTTGCCGTTACCGCACATTTTATCCTGTGGGTTAATGCGCATCGCCACATCAAGGAATTTTTTGTCGAGGAACGGAACGCGCGCTTCCACGCCCCAGGCTGACATCGCTTTGTTGGCACGGGCGCAGTCATACATATGCAGGGCCAGCAGTTTACGCACTGTCTCTTCATGCAGTTCTTTGGCGTTCGGCGCTTTGTGGAAGTAAAGATAACCACCAAACACTTCGTCAGAACCTTCACCGGACAGCACCATTTTAATGCCCATCGCCTTGATCTTACGCGACATTAAATACATCGGTGTTGAAGCGCGAATAGTGGTCACATCATACGTTTCGATGTGGTAAATCACGTCGCGGATGGCATCCAGACCTTCCTGTACAGTGAAGTGAATTTCGTGATGCACCGTGCCCAGATGGTTTGCCACTTCCTGGGCTGCTTTCAGGTCAGGAGAACCTGGCAGACCTACGGCAAAGGAGTGCAACTGCGGCCACCAGGCTTCAGATCGTTCCTGATCTTCCACGCGACGAGCAGCGTATTTCTTGGTGATAGCGGAAATGATTGAGGAATCCAGACCACCAGAAAGCAGCACACCGTAAGGCACGTCAGACATCAGATGGCTTTTCACGGAATCTTCCAGCGCCTGACGCAGTTCGTTTTTGTCGGTCACGTTATCTTTCACCGCATCGTAGTCGAACCAGTCGCGATGATAATAAGAACGGATTTCGCCGTCCTGACTCCACATATAGCTCCCCGCCGGGAACTCTTTAATCGTGCGGCATACCGGCACCAGGGCTTTCATTTCTGAGGCCACATACAGCTGACCATGTTCGTCATAGCCCATATACAGTGGGATGATCCCCAGATGGTCGCGACCAATCAGATATGCATCTTTTTCGCTGTCATACAGGGCAAAGGCGAACATACCCTGCAAATCGTCGAGAAACTCCGGCCCTTTTTCCTGATACAGCGCGAGGATCACTTCGCAGTCAGACCCTGTCTGGAACTGGTAACGATCGCCATACTCGGCGCGCAGTGCCTGGTGGTTGTAGATTTCACCGTTTACCGCCAGCACATGAGTTTTTTGTTGGTTGTAGAGAGGTTGTGCACCCGCGTTAACGTCAACAATTGACAGACGTTCGTGGGCGAGAATGGCGTTATCGCTGGCATAAATACCGGACCAGTCCGGGCCGCGATGACGCATCAGGCGTGACAGCTCGAGTGCTTTTTTACGCAGTTCAACTGCGTCTGTTTTGATATCGAATACGCCAAAAATTGAACACATAACCTTCTCCGTTAACCTGGTGTTTGCTGCTTGTTGTGTTTGCTTGTTTAAAAAAATGCCGCAAAGCAGCACTGTGCGCAAGCGATTTGGCAGTGGAAAAATAAAAAACGTAATGGCGATTGCTGATTGATGAAAAAACGTGGGTTATGGCGGCGTGTTTATTGATGATTCGATAATTTTTAGCGGGTTTTATTGAATGGTTATATTTTACGGGGGCCGAATTGCTGACAAAGTGCGATTTGTTCATGCCGGATGCGGCGTGAACGCCTTATCCGGCCTGCAAAAGCATGAAAATTCAATATATTGCAGGGGCAGCGTAGGCCTGATAAGCGTAGCGCATCAGGCAATTTGGCGTTTGTCATCAGAACCAACCACGTCCGCAGACGTGGTTGATATTCAGATAACGTCGATTTCAGCGACCGATGGGTAAATCCAACTGGGGCGGAATGGCATGCTGTCGATATCGTCAAGCGATGAAACACCAGAGAGTACCAGAATCGTCTCCAGACCCGCCTGGAAGCCTGCCAGAATATCGGTGCGCAGGTTATCGCCGACAATCACCGTTTCTTCCGAGTGCGCCTGCATTTTGTTTAATGCCGCGCGGATGATCCACGGGCTGGGTTTACCAACATAGAACGGTTTGCGCCCGGAGATTTTCTCAATGCCTGCGCACAGTGCGCCACAGGCTGGATAAAAACCGCGTCCGTGAGTATCCGGGTTGGTGGCGATAAAGCGTGCGCCGTTTGCGACGAAATACGCCGCTTTATGCATCATGTCCCAGTTGTAGGAACGCGTTTCGCCAACAATCACAAAATCAGGGTTCACATCGGTAATAGTGAAACCGGCTTTGTACAGCTCATGAATCAGCGCGCCTTCGCCTACCACATACGCCTTTTTGCCTTCCTGACGACGCAGGAAATCGGCGGTCGCCATCGCGGAGGTATAAAACACGCTGTCCGGCACATCGACACCCGCAGTGGCAAAGCGGTTTGCCAGATCTTGCCCGGTCTGCGAAGGATAGTTGGTCAGCAACACCAGCGGCAGGCCTTTATCCATAATCCCGTGCAAAAACTCCGCTGCACCCGGTACGGCGACGTTATCGTGCATCAGCACGCCGTCGATATCGCAAATTACATTTTTAATGGTCATGGACTACCCAGAATATTGACAACAATAAGCGCCACTATAAAAGCACATTAATTTTCCAGCAAATGCTGGAGCAAAATACCGTTGAGCATGGCGCGTTTTACCAGCGCAAAAGCGCCGATTGCCGAGCGGTGATCCAGCTCAGAACGTACCACTGGCAGATTAGTGCGAAACGCCTTCAGCGCCTGGGTATTAATGCAGCTTTCAATAGCAGGGAGCAGCACTTTATCGGCTTCGGTTATCTCACCGGCAATGACAATTTTTTGCGGATTAAATAAGTTGATAGCGATGGCGATGGTTTTGCCCAGATGACGACCGACATACTCAATCACTTCCGACGCCAGGCTGTCGCCTTTGTTTGCGGCTTTGCAGATTGTTTTGATAGTACAGTCATCCAGCGGTACACGGCTCTGATAGCCCTGCTTTAACAGATTCAGCACTCGCTGTTCAATGGCCGCGTTGGCTGCGATAGTTTCCAGGCAGCCGAAGTTGCCGCAGTGGCAGCGTTCACCCAGCGGTTCGACCTGAATATGACCAATTTCACCGACGTTGCCGTTGCGACCAATAAAAATGCGCCCGTTAGAGATAATCCCGGCCCCGGTTCCGCGATGCACACGCACCAGAATGGAGTCTTCACAATCCTGACTTGCACCGAAGTAGTGCTCTGCCAGCGCCAGACTACGGATATCGTGACCGACGAAACAGGTCACTTTAAAACGTTCTTCCAGTGCTTCTACCAGCCCCCAGTTTTCTACCTGAATATGCGGCATGTAGTGAATCTTGCCGCTGTCCGGGTCGACCAGCCCTGGCAGGATCACTGAAATGGCGATCAGCTCCCGCAGCTTGCGCTGGTGGTTATCAATAAACTGAGCAATGGCATTCAGCAGGGCATGTTCCAGCGTCTGTTGGGTACGCTCTGGTAGCGGATAATGTTCTTCTGCCAGCACTTTACTGCTGAGATCGAACAGAGTGATGGTGGCATCGTGGCGACCGAGACGTACGCCGATAGCGTGGAAAGCGCGGGTTTCGGTGACGATAGAGATAGCGCGGCGGCCCCCGGTGGAGGCCTGCTGATCAACTTCTTTGATCAGCCCGCGTTCGATAAGCTGACGCGTAATTTTGGTTACGCTGGCGGGGGCAAGCTGGCTTTGCTCAGCAATCTGAATTCGCGAGATTGGCCCATGCTGGTCAATCAGGCGATAAACCGCCGCGCTGTTAAGCTGTTTTACGAGATCAACATTACCTATCTGAGCTTGTCCGCCTGGTGTCATACTTTCTCTTATTGGGTTACGACCTCGTTACCGTTAACGATGGTCCTGGTGATTTTAAAATCAGGTGTGAATGCGGTCAGGTTGGCCACTTTACCTGCGGCGAGAGTGCCGAGACGTTTTTCAACGCCAATCGCACGCGCCGGATAGAGCGTCGCCATACGCAGCACTTCATCCAGTGCGATACCGCAATGTTCGACCAGATTACGCACGCCTTCAATCATGGTTAAGGATGAACCGCTTAACGTACCGTTCTCATCCACACAAAGTCCGTTGCGGTAGTATATTGTTTTACCCGCAAAAATGAACTGATCAATGTTGGCACCTGCTGGCGCAGTCGCGTCAGTGACCAGACACAGTTTGTCGCCTTTCAGACGTTTGGCGTTGCGAATGTTAGCGTAATCAACATGCAGGCCATCAGCGATAATACCGCAATAAATATCTGCTTCGTCGAGGATCGCGCCCGCCAGACCCGGCTCACGGCCCGTAATATACGGCATCGCGTTGTACAGATGGGTGGCAAAGGTTATGCCTGCGCGGAAACCGGCTTTCGCTTCTTTTAACGTTGCGTTGGAGTGACCGGCAGACACCACAATTCCGGCATTTGCCAGTTTGCTGATGACTTCTGCTGGAACCATTTCCGGGGCAAGCGTCACTTTGGTAATGACATCGGCGTTTTCGCACAGGAAATCGACCAGTGCGGCATCCGGCTTACGTACGAAATTCGGATTATGGGTACCTTTTTTCACCAGATTCAGCCACGGGCCTTCCAGGTGCAAACCTAACGCCTGATTCGGATGTTTAGCCAGGTACTCACGCATCACGCGAACGCCCTGTTTCATCAGGTCATCGCTGGTGGTGATAAGTGTCGGCAAATAGTTAGTGCAGCCTGATTTCTCATTGGCTTTCTGCATGATTTCCAGCGTTTCCACGCTGACCGCTTCAGCGGTATCGTTGAACTGCACGCCGCCGCAGCCGTTTAACTGCACATCGATAAAACCGGGGGAGAGAATGGCCCCGTTCAGTGAACGTTGTTCGATCTCTGGCAGTAGTTCCGCTACTGGGCAGACGCTTTTAATCAGGCCATCAGCGATAACAACCGCATGGTCATCAAGAAATTCATGACCGGTAAAAATCCGGCCCTGGGTTAATGCATACATTCCGACCCCCCGATTTCAAAAATAATAATGCCCTGAGCAAGGCGTCAGGGCAGGGATAACAATCACAGACCTTTGATATTTTCTGCTTCTAATTCATTGAAATATCTTAAAGTCTTAACTTTCAGCTCCATGGTGGAAGGTTCATCGCACACCATGATGGCTTTCGGATGCAGCTGCAGACAGCTGATGGTCCACATGTGGTTAACGCAACCTTCAACGGCAGCCTGCAGTGCCAGAGCTTTCTGGCTGCCCAGTACCAGAATCATCACTTCTTCGGCATCCAGCAGTGTACCCACACCTACGGTCAGCGCATATTTTGGCACCTGATTAACATCGTTATCAAAGAAACGAGAGTTTGCGACGCGAGTGTCATGTGTCAGGGTTTTAATACGGGTGCGAGAGGCAAGAGAAGAGGCTGGTTCGTTAAATGCAATGTGGCCATCGTTACCTACACCGCCCATAAACAGGTGGATTTTACCGTAAGAGCGGATTTTTTCTTCATACTGGCGGCATTCGGCGTCGATATCTGGGGCATTGCCGTTGAGAAGGTTGATGTTTTCTGCTGGAATATCAACGTGATCGAAGAAGTTACGGTGCATAAAACTGTAGTAGCTTTCCGGATGCTCTTTCGGCAGACCGACATATTCGTCCATGTTGAAGGTGACAACGTGCTTAAAGCTGACCTGGCCTGCTTTATGCATTTCGACTAACGCTTTATAGGTGGTCATCGGCGTGCCGCCAGTCGGCAGGCCAAGCACAAACGGGCGATCGGCTGTCGGTTTGAACGCATTAATACGATTGACGATATGGCGAGCAGCCCATTTGCCGACCTGTTCAGCGGTAGTCAGGGGGATCAGTCTCATTATTCACCTCAAGTAAGTAAAAAGTAAGCCGTTGGCGGATTAGGCATCTTTAAGCGTAACCTGGATTTGCGCAGACAGGCGTCAATCCGACCTGATTTTTTGAATGATAAAATAAGTTTTCTGGTTTAGCCAGTAAAAGGGAGTGATGATAACGATATTTGGTGACAAAACTCACAAAAGACACGCTTTTAATTTGCGGAACGAATTAAATTTTCACACACTCTGTAGCAGATGATCTAACAATATGATTACAGAACATCGGCAGTACAGTTTGCAGCAAAATAAAAATACGGCGCTAAATGAGCCAAATAGGGTTCTCGTAGGGGGAATAAGATGAATATTTTAGGTTTTTTCCAGCGACTCGGTAGGGCGTTACAGCTCCCTATCGCGGTGCTGCCGGTGGCGGCACTGTTGCTGCGATTCGGCCAGCCAGATTTACTAAATGTTGCGTTTATTGCCCAGGCAGGCGGCGCGATTTTCGACAACCTGGCGCTGATCTTTGCGATCGGCGTGGCCTCCAGTTGGTCCAAAGACAGTGCAGGTGCAGCGGCGCTGGCAGGTGCGGTTGGTTACTTTGTGTTAACTAAAGCGATGGTGACCATCAACCCAGAAATTAACATGGGTGTTCTGGCTGGTATCATTACCGGTCTGGTCGGTGGTGCCGCCTATAACCGTTGGTCGGATATTAAACTGCCGGACTTCCTCAGCTTCTTCGGCGGAAAACGTTTTGTACCGATTGCCACTGGTTTCTTCTGTCTGGTGCTGGCGGCCATTTTTGGTTACGTCTGGCCACCGGTGCAGCACGCTATTCATGCAGGTGGCGAATGGATCGTTTCTGCGGGCGCGCTGGGTTCCGGTATCTTCGGCTTCATCAACCGTCTGCTGATCCCAACCGGTCTGCATCAGGTACTGAACACCATCGCCTGGTTCCAGATTGGTGAATTCACCAACGCGGCGGGTACGGTTTTCCACGGTGACATCAACCGCTTCTATGCGGGTGACGGCACTGCGGGGATGTTCATGTCCGGCTTCTTCCCGATCATGATGTTTGGTCTGCCGGGTGCGGCGCTGGCGATGTACTTCGCAGCACCGAAAGAGCGCCGTCCGATGGTTGGCGGTATGCTGCTTTCTGTTGCTATCACCGCATTCCTGACCGGTGTGACCGAGCCGCTGGAATTCCTGTTCATGTTCCTTGCGCCGCTGCTGTATCTCCTGCACGCACTGCTGACCGGTATCAGCCTGTTTGTGGCAACGCTGCTGGGGATCCACGCGGGCTTCTCCTTCTCTGCGGGGGCTATCGACTACGCGTTGATGTATAACCTGCCGGCCGCCAGCCAGAACGTCTGGATGCTGCTGGTGATGGGCGTTGTCTTCTTCGCTATCTACTTTGTGGTGTTCAGTGTGGTTATCCGCATGTTCAACCTGAAAACGCCGGGTCGTGAAGATAAAGATGACGAGATCGTTACTGAAGAAGCTAACAGCAATACCGAAGAAGGTTTAACTCAACTGGCAACCAACTACATTGCGGCAGTTGGTGGTAGTGACAATCTAAAAGCGATTGACGCCTGTATTACTCGTCTGCGCTTGACTGTGGCTGACTCAGCTCGCGTCAACGATGCAATGTGTAAACGTCTGGGTGCCTCTGGTGTGGTGAAACTGAACAAACAGACTATTCAGGTGATTGTTGGTGCAAAAGCAGAATCCATCGGCGATGCGATGAAGAAAGTCGTTGCCCGTGGTCCGGTAGCAGCTGCGTCAGCTGAAGCTGTTTCAGAAACTGCAGCTCCGGCAGCGAAACCGCAGGCCGTACCGAACGCAGTATCTATCGCGGAGCTGGTATCGCCGATTACCGGTGATGTGGTCGCACTGGATCAGGTTCCTGACGAAGCATTCGCCAGCAAAGCGGTGGGTGACGGTGTGGCTGTCAAACCGACAGATAAAATCGTCGTATCACCAGCCGCAGGAACAATCGTGAAAATCTTCAACACCAACCACGCGTTCTGCCTGGAAACCGAAAAAGGCGCGGAGATTGTCGTTCACATGGGTATCGACACCGTAGCGCTGGAAGGTAAAGGCTTTAAACGTCTGGTGGAAGAGGGCGCGCAGGTGAGCGCTGGGCAACCGATTCTGGAAATGGATCTGGATTACCTGAACGCTAACGCCCGCTCGATGATTAGCCCGGTGGTTTGCAGCAATATCGACGATTTCAGCGGCTTGATCATTAAAGCTCAGGGCCATGTTGTGGCGGGGCAAACACCGCTGTATGAAATCAAAAAGTAATCTGCTTTATGCCTGATGCGACGCTTAAGCGTCGCATCCAACAATGACAAGCGGTGGAGATCTTCTCTGCCGCTTTTTTTTTCATCAATCATCCCCATAATCTTTGTTAGATTTTTCGATTTTCTCTAACTAACAGTTGTCAGTCTGTCTCGCTTATAAGATCATACGCCGTTATACGTTGTTTACGCTTTGAGGAATCCACGATGAGTGAGGCAGAAGCCCGCCCGACTAACTTTATCCGTCAGATCATCGATGAAGATCTGGCCAGTGGTAAGCACACCACAGTACACACCCGTTTCCCGCCGGAGCCGAATGGCTATCTGCATATTGGCCATGCGAAATCTATCTGCCTGAACTTCGGGATCGCCCAGGACTATAAAGGCCAGTGCAACCTGCGTTTCGACGACACTAACCCGGTAAAAGAAGATATCGAGTATGTCGATTCGATCAAAAACGACGTTGAGTGGTTAGGTTTTCACTGGTCTGGTAACGTCCGTTACTCCTCCGATTATTTTGATCAGCTCCACGCCTATGCGATCGAACTGATCAATAAAGGCCTGGCGTACGTTGATGAACTGACGCCGGAACAGATCCGCGAATACCGCGGCACCCTGACGCAGCCTGGTAAAAACAGCCCGTACCGCGATCGTAGCGTTGAAGAGAACCTGGCGCTGTTCGAGAAAATGCGTACCGGCGGTTTTGAAGAAGGTAAAGCCTGCCTGCGTGCGAAAATCGACATGGCTTCACCGTTTATCGTGATGCGCGATCCGGTGCTGTACCGCATTAAATTTGCTGAACACCACCAGACCGGCAACAAGTGGTGCATCTACCCGATGTACGACTTCACCCACTGCATCAGCGATGCGCTGGAAGGCATTACGCACTCTCTGTGCACGCTGGAGTTCCAGGACAACCGTCGTCTGTACGACTGGGTACTGGACAACATCACCATTCCTGTTCATCCGCGCCAGTACGAATTCTCGCGCCTGAATCTGGAATACACCGTGATGTCCAAGCGTAAGCTGAACCTGCTGGTGACCGACAAGCACGTTGAAGGCTGGGATGACCCGCGTATGCCGACCATTTCCGGTCTGCGTCGTCGTGGTTACACTGCGGCTTCTATTCGTGAGTTCTGCAAACGCATCGGCGTGACCAAGCAGGACAACACCATTGAGATGGCATCGCTGGAATCCTGCATTCGTGAAGATCTCAACGAAAACGCACCGCGCGCAATGGCAGTTATCGATCCGGTGAAACTGGTTATCGAAAACTATCAGGGCGAAGGCGAAATGGTCACCATGCCGAACCATCCGAACAAACCGGAAATGGGCAGCCGTCAGGTGCCGTTTAGCGGTGAGATTTGGATCGATCGCGCCGATTTCCGCGAAGAAGCTAACAAGCAGTACAAGCGTCTGGTGCTGGGAAAAGAAGTGCGTCTGCGTAATGCTTACGTGATTAAAGCGGAACGGGTGGAGAAAGATGCCGAAGGCAATATCACCACCATCTTCTGTACTTATGACGCCGACACTTTAAGCAAAGATCCGGCCGATGGTCGTAAAGTAAAAGGCGTTATTCACTGGGTAAGTGCGGCACATGCGCTGCCGGTTGAAATCCGCCTGTACGATCGTCTGTTCAGCGTGCCGAACCCAGGTGCTGCGGATGATTTCCTGTCGGTGATTAACCCGGATTCTCTGGTCATCAAACAGGGCTTTGCTGAACCGTCTCTGAAAGACGCGGTAGCAGGCAAAGCATTCCAGTTTGAGCGTGAAGGCTACTTCTGCCTCGACAGCCGCCATTCCACAGCGGAAAAACCGGTATTTAACCGCACCGTTGGTCTGCGTGATACCTGGGCGAAAGTTGGCGAGTAAGTTTAAGTTGCCGGATAGAGCGTTTACGCCGCATCCGGCAAGAAACCTACAAACACTAAATTGCCTGATGCGCTACGCTTATCAGGCCTACGTGCCCTCTGCAATATATTGAATTTGTGTGCTTTTGTAGGCCGGATAAGGCGTTTACGCCGCATCCGGCATAAACAAAGCGCACTTTGTCAGCAATCCCAAGCGCCGCGTTCAGCGGCGTTTTTTCTGCTTATCATCGCGAATTAATTCCGTCTCGTAATTTATCCATAAAACAAATTTAAAAACACAAATAATAATTAATTAAAATGTAACCGCTTTCATCTTACTGGAAAGCCACATATTTTTTCATCTACACGCTCGCCTGGTGCGCACGTAAACCTTGTAACAAAAATCATCAAAATATGTGCGGTTGCTCATGTTATTACATTCTGGTTACAGAAAGAGATTGATAATTCGCGTCGCGAAAAATAGTCTATTCCTGTAGTCAGCGAGACTTTTCTCAACGCTACTTTTTTAATTTTTATTTTTTTCGCTGTTCACCCTTGGTGCAGCAATTTATACGTCAAAGAGGATTAACCCATGCGTACGTTTAGTGGCAAACGTAGTACGCTGGCGCTGGCTATCGCCGGTGTTACAGCAATGTCGGGCCTGGTGGCAATGCCGGAGGCTCGCGCCGAAGGATTCATCGACGATTCAACCTTAACCGGCGGTATCTATTACTGGCAGCGTGAACGTGACCGTAAAGATGTTACCGACGGCGACAAATACAAAACCAACCTTTCTCACTCCACCTGGAACGCCAACCTCGATTTTCAGTCCGGTTATGCTGCTGATATGTTCGGCCTTGATATTGCCGCGTTTACGGCGATTGAAATGGCGGAAAACGGCGACAGCTCTCACCCGAACGAAATCGCGTTTTCAAAAAGTAATAAAGCCTATGACGAAGACTGGTCCGGCGATAAAAGTGGTATAAGCCTGTATAAAGCCGCGGCCAAATTTAAATACGGTCCGGTGTGGGCGAGGGCAGGTTACATTCAGCCAACTGGTCAAACGCTGTTAGCGCCGCACTGGAGCTTTATGCCGGGTACTTATCAGGGTGCGGAAGCCGGGGCGAATTTTGATTACGGCGATGCAGGTGCGTTGAGTTTCTCCTACATGTGGACCAACGAATACAAAGCGCCGTGGCATCTGGAAATGGATGAGTTTTATCAGAACGATAAAACTACCAAAGTTGATTATCTGCACTCCATCGGTGCGAAATACGACTTCAAAAATAACTTCGTACTGGAAGCGGCGTTTGGTCAGGCGGAAGGTTATATCGATCAATATTTTGCCAAAGCCAGTTACAAATTTGATATCGCCGGTAGCCCGCTAACCACCAGCTATCAGTTCTACGGTACGCGCGATAAAGTTGACGATCGCAGCGTCAACGATCTTTACGACGGCACCGCCTGGCTGCAGGCGTTGACCTTTGGTTACCGGGCGGCTGACGTGGTGGACTTGCGCCTGGAAGGCACCTGGGTAAAAGCCGATGGGCAGCAGGGGTACTTCCTGCAACGTATGACCCCAACCTACGCTTCCTCGAACGGTCGCCTGGATATCTGGTGGGATAACCGCTCTGACTTTAACGCCAACGGCGAAAAAGCGGTCTTCTTTGGTGCGATGTATGACCTGAAAAACTGGAATCTTCCAGGATTCGCCATCGGCGCTTCTTATGTTTATGCGTGGGATGCGAAACCGGCTACCTGGCAGAGCAGCCCGGATGCGTACTACGACAAGAACCGGACTATTGAAGAGTCTGCATACAGCCTGGATGCGGTCTACACCATTCAGGACGGTCGTGCCAAGGGCACGATGTTCAAACTGCACTTCACCGAATACGACAACCACTCCGACATCCCAAGCTGGGGCGGCGGTTACGGCAACATCTTCCAGGATGAGCGTGACGTGAAATTTATGGTTATCGCTCCGTTCACCATTTTCTGATGCCCGACGCGGCAGGTTTTTTGCCTGCCGCATGTTTGAGGAATTCGCTATGAAAAAACTGATTCTCATCGCCATGATGGCATCGGGTTTGGTGGCTTGTGCGCAATCAACCGCGCCACAGGAAGACAGCCGCCTGAAAGAGGCATACAGCGCCTGTATCAACACCGCGCAAGGCTCGCCAGAAAAAATTGAAGCCTGTCAGAGCGTGTTAAACGTGCTGAAGAAAGAGAAACAACATCAGCAATTTGCCGAGCAGGAAAGTGTCCGTGTGCTGGATTATCAGCAGTGCATTCAGGCAACGCAAACCGGCAATGACCAGGCGGTGAAAGCCGATTGTGATAAGGTTTGGCAGGAAATTCGCAGTAATAACGCAACGCAGTAAAGATAAAAAAGCGAGGGCTGTAACTCTCGCTTTTCTTATTTCCCTTGTGTAAAAAAGCCAACCCGCAGGTTGGCTTGAGACTTATGGCAAACGCCAATTTGCCTGATGCGCTGCGCTTATCAGGCCTACCTTTTTATGCAATATATTGAATTTGAGTGATTTGTAGGCCGGATAAGGCGTTCACGCCGCATCCGGCACGAGCAAATTGCACTATGCCAATAATATAAAGCCAACCCGCAGGTTGGCTTGAGACTTATGGCAAACGCCAATTTGCCTGATGCGCTGCGCTTATCAGGCCTACCTTTTTAAGCAATATATTGAATTTGAGATGATTTGTAGGCTGGATAAGGCGTTCACGCCGCATCCGGCACGAACAAATCGCACTATGCCAATAATATAAAGCCAACCCGCAGGTTGGCTTTTTCTCATTCAGGCTGACTTATTTGCCTTCGTGTGCGCGCTCATCTTCGCGGCAGTCGCCTTCGGCGCAGTGACCATAAAGATAGAGACTATGGTTAGTCAGGCGAATGCCATGCTTCGCGGCGATTTCACGCTGACGCGCTTCGATAGATTCATCACTAAATTCGATAACCTTTCCGCAGTCGAGGCAGATCAGGTGATCGTGGTGATGTTGTTGGGTCAGTTCAAATACGGATTTACCGCCTTCAAAATTGTGGCGGGTGACGATACCGGCGTCGTCAAACTGGTTCAGTACGCGATATACCGTAGCCAGACCAATTTCTTCACCCATATCGATCAGACGTTTGTATAAATCTTCCGCACTGACGTGATGGTTGTCCGGCTCCTGAAGAACTTCCAGGATTTTTAAACGTGGAAGCGTTACTTTCAGGCCAGCTTTCTTTAGGGCGGTATTGTTATCAGTCATGCGGAATCTGTCCTGTTACTAAGCGGTTCACTTCATTAAAAGAAGTGACAGAATTTGCTCTTGAGATAATGCGTATCATTATAGATTTGCCACGCCTAAATGAAAACCACAAGTCCCTGGCAAATATTGTTAATAAAAACGTGGCATAGCTTACATTTACGTTGGCAAGGCCACTTGAATACCGGGACATTGTACAGGCACACCGGCAAAAGTTACAAATTTGTAGCAATTATTTTGATTGGCATTATCTATTAATACGGCGTAGACATGAGTCTACGCCGCAGTACATCAGGCATTGATAATTTCGTCGAGATGCAGTTCTTCAGAAATTTGTTTTACCCATTTTTCTACACGTTCGGCGGTCAGTTCTGGCTGACGGTCTTCGTCGATAGCCAGGCCGACAAAGTGGTCATCATCCGCCAGACCTTTTGATGCTTCGAAATGGTAGCCCGCAGTTGGCCAGTGACCGACGATGGTCGCGCCGCGCGGTTCAATGATGTCACGAATGGTGCCTAAGGCGTCGCAGAAGTATTCTGCGTAATCTTCCTGGTCGCCACAGCCAAACAGCGCAACCAGTTTACCATTGAAATCAATCTCTTCGAGAGTTGGGAAGAAGTCGTCCCAGTCACACTGTGCTTCGCCATAGTACCAGGTTGGGATGCCCAGCAGAAGAATGTCATAAGCTTCCAGATCTTCTTTGCTGCTTTTTGCAATGTCATGGACATCGGCAACGTCTTTACCAAGCTGTTTTTGAATCATTTTTGCGATATTTTCGGTATTACCGGTGTCGCTGCCGAAAAAGATGCCAGTGATAGCCATGAGTGAAATAACCTCTTGAAACTTATTGAAATGGGGGTGGCAAATTGCCCACGGATAAAGGCAATCATAGCAGAACAGGCAGTCTTGCGGAATCAGCAAACGAGCAGGACTGCACACTGTGCTACACGAAAGTGGATATTTAAACGATGCCCTGATTACGCAGCGCCGCCAGTTGCTGCATCAATATCTCTTCGATCAGTTCGCTACGGCTCATATTGCGCGACTCCGCCAGCTCATTCAGCGCCTCGACAGCTTCCGCGTTCAGCTTCAGTTCGACACGCTTAAGGCCACGTACTTTGTCGCGTTTTAGCTGGTTGCGTTTATTAATACGCAGCTGTTCATCGCGCGAAAGCGGATTGGTTTTCGGTCGTCCCGGTCGACGCTCGTGCGCGAACAGATCTAATGTCGTACGGTCCGTTTGTTCTTTGGCCATGATCTTGGTGACTTCGGGGGAAACAATCAGCCAGGCGCCTGCCCGGATGGATAGCCCGCCATAATACAACAGCGTGAGGAATCTCGCCAACGCCCACGCGCGGAATGCCGCGCGGACGCTGGGTTTTTAATCAGTTGCGTTAATCATTAAGATAGCGACGGATAGCCCGCAGCACAGCATCCGGTTTTTCTGCGTGTATCCAATGCCCCGCGCCTGCAATCACATGCGCCCGTGCTTGTGGGAATTGCGCCAGCAAATCATCACGATACTGTTCAGTAACATACGGGGAATTGCCACCAGGAATAAACAGAGCAGGGCGGTTCCATGCCGGAATTTTCTCCCAGCCAACAATATGTGGATACTGATCCCATAATACTGGCACGTTAAAACGCCACTCACCGTCAACAAAAGATTTCAGCAGGAATTGAATCACGCCCTCTTCATTAATATATTGGCGCATCACCGCTGCGGCCTGTTGGCGCGTTTGCGCGTCGGCGTCACTGACCGCGTTGATAGCTGCGAAAATTTCATCATGACGGCGTACGTGATAATCCACCGGCGCGATATCGATAGCTACCAGTTTCTCGATGCGATCGGGCGCCAACGCGGTCAGTGCCATCACAGCTTTACCACCCATGGAGTGACCAATAAATGTCGCCTTATCGATCTGCTGCGCGTCCAGAGTATCAACAAGATCCTGGGCCATCGCCGGGTAATTCATGTGTGGATCTCGTGGCGAAAGTCCGTGGTTACGCATATCAACCTGGATGATATTGTGATCGTTTACCAGGTCGCGCGCCAGCACGCCGAGGTTGTCAAGGCTACCAAACAACCCGTGGACGAGGACGATGGGAGAATTATTATGCTGATTTTGTGCAGATTGCGCGCGGATGTTCAATTTCATGGCAAAGTTCTTTTTTTCGTGTAGTTGGGTTAGGGTATTATGTTGACCATTGTGCCACAGGGCTGCAACAAATAAGGTTTAATCCGATTTTTTCTGCAAGCCAGGCTTGACGCTATCCGCTGCCGGGATTTATTCATATACTCCTGGCGACTTGTATTCAGCTAAGACACCGCACTGGATTAAGATGAAAACGATTGAAGTTGATGATGAACTCTACAGCTATATTGCCAGCCACACTAAGCATATCGGCGAGAGCGCATCCGACATTTTACGGCGTATGTTGAAATTTTCCGCCGCATCACAGCCTGCTGCTCCGGTGACGAAAGAGGTTCGCATTGCGTCGCCTGCTATCGTCGAAGCGAAGCCGATCAAAACGGTGAAAGACAAAGTACGCGCGATGCGTGAACTTCTGCTTTCCGATGAATACGCAGAGCAAAAGCGAGCGGTCAATCGCTTTATGCTGCTGTTGTCTACACTATATTCTCTTGACGCCCAGGCGTTTGCCGAGGCAACGGAATCGTTGCACGGCCGCACGCGCGTTTACTTTGCAGCAGATGAACAGACGCTGCTGAAAAATGGTAATCAGACCAAGCCGAAGCATGTGCCAGGCACGCCGTATTGGGTGATCACCAACACTAACACTGGCCGTAAATGCAGCATGATTGAACACATCATGCAGTCGATGCAATTCCCGGCGGAATTGATTGAAAAGGTTTGCGGGACAATTTAAAACAACGTTGCAGATAAAGGACAAAGCAATGGCAATCCACAATCGTGCAGGCCAACCTGCACAGCAGAGTGATTTGATAAACGTCGCCCAACTGACGGCGCAATATTATGTACTGAAACCAGAAGCAGGGAATGCGGAGCATGCGGTGAAATTCGGTACTTCCGGTCACCGTGGCAGTGCAGCGCGCCATAGCTTTAACGAGCCGCACATTCTGGCTATTGCTCAGGCGATTGCCGAAGAACGGGCGAAAAACGGCATCACTGGCCCTTGCTATGTGGGTAAAGATACTCACGCCCTGTCCGAACCTGCGTTTATTTCTGTACTGGAAGTGCTGGCAGCGAACGGGGTAGACGTTATTGTGCAGGAAAACAATGGCTTCACTCCGACGCCTGCCGTCTCTAATGCCATTCTGGTTCACAATAAAAAAGGTGGACCGCTGGCAGATGGTATCGTGATTACGCCGTCCCATAACCCGCCTGAAGATGGTGGTATCAAATACAATCCGCCAAATGGTGGCCCGGCTGATACTAACGTCACCAAAGTGGTGGAAGACAGGGCCAACGCACTGCTGGCCGATGGCCTGAAAGGCGTGAAGCGTATTTCCCTCGACGAAGCGATGGCATCCGGTCATGTGAAAGAGCAAGATCTGGTGCAGCCGTTTGTGGAAGGTCTGGCCGATATCGTTGATATGGCGGCGATTCAGAAAGCTGGCCTGACGCTGGGCGTTGATCCGTTGGGCGGTTCCGGTATCGAATACTGGAAGCGCATTGGCGAGTATTACAACCTCAACCTGACCATTGTTAACGATCAGGTCGATCAAACCTTCCGCTTTATGCACCTCGATAAAGACGGCGCGATCCGTATGGACTGTTCCTCCGAGTGTGCGATGGCGGGCCTGCTGGCGCTGCGTGATAAGTTCGATCTGGCGTTTGCCAATGACCCGGATTATGACCGTCACGGTATCGTCACTCCGGCTGGTTTGATGAACCCGAACCACTACCTGGCGGTGGCGATCAACTACCTGTTCCAGCACCGTCCGCAGTGGGGCAAAGATGTTGCAGTCGGTAAAACACTGGTTTCTTCCGCGATGATCGACCGCGTGGTTAACGATTTGGGCCGTAAGCTGGTAGAAGTGCCGGTAGGCTTCAAATGGTTTGTTGATGGTCTGTTCGACGGCAGCTTCGGCTTTGGCGGCGAAGAGAGCGCGGGCGCGTCCTTCCTGCGTTTCGACGGTACACCGTGGTCCACCGATAAAGACGGCATCATTATGTGTCTGCTGGCGGCAGAAATCACCGCTGTCACCGGTAAGAACCCGCAGGAACACTACAACGAACTGGCAAAACGCTTTGGTGCGCCGAGCTACAACCGTTTGCAGGCAGCTGCGACTTCCGCACAAAAAGCGGCGCTGTCTAAGCTGTCTCCGGAAATGGTGAGCGCCAGCACCCTGGCTGGTGACCCGATCACCGCGCGCCTGACTGCTGCTCCGGGCAACGGTGCTTCTATTGGCGGTCTGAAAGTGATGACCGACAACGGCTGGTTTGCCGCGCGTCCGTCAGGTACCGAAGACGCATACAAGATCTATTGCGAAAGCTTCCTCGGTGAAGAACATCGCAAGCAGATCGAGAAAGAAGCAGTTGAGATTGTTAGCGAAGTTCTGAAAAACGCGTAAACACATTAAATAAGAAAAGGGCGGTCGGAAGATCGCCCTTTTTTACTTATGACTGCCTGATGCGCTACGCTTATCAGGCCTACGAGGATGGTGCAATATATTAAATTTGCGCTATTTTGTAGGTCGGATAAGGCGTTCACGCCGCATCCGGCAATTCAGCCCCTAAAGCATAAACCGATAACCAATCCCAGTTTCAGTAATAAAATGGCGAGGCCGGGCCGGGTCTTGCTCCAGTTTTTGTCGCAGATGCCCCATATAAATCCGCAAATAGTGGCTGTGTTCAACCGCGTTTGGTCCCCATACCTGGTTAAGAAGCTGGCGCTGGGTGAGCACTTTTCCGGCGTTGTTGAGCAGCACCGCCAGCAGGCGGAATTCAATCGGCGTGAGATGCACCTCTTCCTCACCCCGGTGAATCATGCGGGCGGCTAAATCGACGGTAACATCGGAAAATTTCACCACTGGATCGGGCGCGGCGGTGGCAGAGTGGCGGCGTAAAGCGACACGCAGGCGGGCCTGCAATTCGCCAATGCCAAACGGCTTACTCAGGTAATCATCAGCTCCGGCATCCAGCGCGGCGATTTTATCGCTCTCCTCGCTACGTGCGGAAAGCACAATCACCGGCACCGCGCTCCACTGGCGCAGGTCGCGGATAAACTCAATCCCATCACCATCTGGCAGGCCGAGATCGAGAATAATCAAATCTGGCTTACGGGTTGCCGCTTCCAGCAAGCCGCGTTGCAGCGTTTCGGCCTCAAAGACGCGCATCCCATCGCCCTCCAGCGCCGTGCGCAGAAAGCGACGAATAGCCTGTTCATCTTCAACAATCAGAACGTTTGTCACATATCCTCATGAAATTCTTCAAGTTCAGGGGCAGTTTGCTGGGGAAGTGTAACACGAAAACAGGCACCACCTTCCGGTCGGTTGAACGCGGTAATAGTGCCGCCGTGTACATCCACTATCGCCCGACAAATTGCCAGTCCAAGCCCTACCCCCGGTACTGCCGACTCTTTATTCCCGCGAGCAAACTTATCAAATATCGTCTGCTCCTGGCCTGGCGGAAGACCGGGGCCGTTATCCCAGACATCCAGTTGTAGATTTTCGCCCTCAACGTGGGCATCGATACCAATTTCGGCCTGCGCACCCGCATATTTCACCGCGTTCTCCAGCAGATTAATCAGCACCCGTTCAAAGAGTGGCCCGTCAACGTGGATTAAGGTCAGCGGTTCTGGCAGAGAAAGATTGATGGGCGACGATAAACCCGGTTCCAGCATTTGCAGCGCGCTGCCGACTACTTCTTCCAGCGTTAACCACTCTTTCTTCAAATTAAA
Source organism: Escherichia sp. E1V33 (assembly GCF_004211955.1). Classification (GTDB taxonomy): domain Bacteria; phylum Pseudomonadota; class Gammaproteobacteria; order Enterobacterales; family Enterobacteriaceae; genus Escherichia. Next base: position 7,963 of record NZ_RHJI01000019.1, on the reverse strand, counting down.
GCCGCCGGACTGAATTCGCGCCATATCCAGTAGATTATTCACCAGTCGGGTAGTGTTCAGCACATGCTGACGAATCTCGCTGGCCTGGCGGGCGTGGGGCGATCCTTCGCTTGCCAGATCGAGCGTTAAGATTTCTGCCTGACCGAACAACACCGTGAGCGGAGTGCGTAAATCATGCGAAAGCGCCGCCAGCAGGGCGTTGCGGATCTGTTCACGTTCGCTTGCCATCCGCGCCTGTTCTTCGCTGGCGGTCAGCGTCAGCCGCTCAAGCGCATTGGCGACTAACAGCGTAAACGTCTCCAGCAGGCGCTGCTGTTCCGGGATCATCAACTGGCGCAGATTCCCCGGTTCCACCACCACCAGCCCGTAAGTTTTCTCACCGCTTTTTAGCGGCAAAATCTGGTACGGCACACCGGGTAACGTGTCAGTGCCTGCGCCCGCAGGCAGGCCTTTATCAAAACTCCACTGCGCGATGGCATCGTCCCACGGTGTCATTCCTTGCGGATGTGTTAACGGCTGCAATTTACCGTTGTCATCGGGCAACAACACCTGACTGCGGGCATGAAACGTGGAGGCAATAAATTGTTCGCTGGTGGCGGCGATGTCCTGCGAGCTGCGGCCCACCGCCAGGGCTTTGGACATTTCATATAAGTGTCGCGTGCGTTGCTCGCGGTAACGGGCTACCCGTGCCTGATAACGCACGCCCGCAGTAAGGTTCCCGATCACCAGCCCGACGGTTAACATCACCGCGAAGGTCAGCAGATATTGCACATCAGAGACGGCGAGCGTGCCGCGTGGGGCGATAAAAAAGAGATCGAAACTCACCACATTAATGACGGTGGCGACCACCGAAGGCCAGCGTCCATAAAATAGCGCCACCACCACCACGCCAAGCAGATACAGCATCACCAGGTTGGCGGCATCAAACGCCATCAGCCACTGCATGGCAATTAAGGTGATAACGGCGCATAACGCGGCGGCAACCACGCATCCCTGAATTTGTACCCGCCACTTGTCTTTAAAAGAGCGGCTATCCGGCGCGTTGTTAATCGTGCGGGCGGGTGGTTCATCAAGCGCGACCAGCACCTGATCGAGATCGGGGGCGATGCGAGCCAGTCGGTCAGCAAAAGTTTCCCGACGCCACCAGCGGCGTGAGGCCGGGCGACCGAGAATAATCTTGCAGAGATTATGTTCACGGGCATAACGCACTACCGCTTTCTCTTCCGCTGGATCAGAAAGTGTTGCCGTCTCCGCGCCCAGCTCCTGCGCCAGACGTAAGGCGCTGAGAATTGCCCGACGTTTTTTCTCCGGTAAGCGATGCAGGGCAGGGGTTTCAACATACACCGCGTGCCAGACGCTCCCCAGCCGTGACGCCAGCCGCGCCGCCGCGCGGACCAGTTTCTCACTGCCGGTGTTATGCCCGATGCATAAAAGGATCGCGTCGCGCGTGTGCCAGACTTTCTCGTCGCCAGGATGCCCCCGCCAGGCGCGCATTTGCTCATCTACGCGATCGGCAGTACGGCGCAGTGCCAGTTCGCGCAGGGCGATCAGATTACCTTTGCGGAAAAAATGTTCAATGGCGCGCTCCGCCTGCCCGGCAATATAGACTTTGCCTTCTTTCAGCCGTTGACGCAGATCGTCCGGGGGCAAGTCCACCAGAACCACGTCGTCGGCAGCATCGAAAAAAGGATCGGGCACGGTTTCCCGCACCTGAATTCCGGTGACGCCGCTGACCACATCGTTCAGGCTTTCCAGATGTTGAACGTTGACGGTAGTAAAAACATCAATGCCTGCTTCCAGCAGCTCTTCAATATCCTGCCAGCGTTTGGGATGACGAGAACCTGGCGCATTACTGTGCGCCAGTTCGTCCATTAAGATCAGTGCCGGACGGCGGGCGAGGGCGGCATCGAGATCAAACTCGCTGATGTGCCGCCCACGATACGCCTGGCGTTTCAGTGGTAGAACAGCCAGACCTTCCAGCATTGCTGCGGTATCTTTCCGCCCGTGGGTTTCTACCACGCCAACCACAATATCCAGCCCTTGCGCCCGCAGTCGCTGGGCTTCCGCCAGCATCGCCCAGGTCTTCCCGACGCCTGCACAGGCACCGAAAAAAACTTTCAGCTTCCCCCGATGCGGCGCGGCAGTTTGTTCCAGCAGACGATCGGGGTCGGGACGTAAGGGTTCGTTATTCATCAAGTTTATCCAGCGCCAGATTGAGTTCGACAATGTTGACGACCGGCTGGCCGATATATTTCACCAGCGGTTGTTGGCTGTATTTTGCGACCAGCTGCGTGAGCTGTTCAACGCTGAGATTACGCGCTTTCGCCACGCGAGGGATCTGCCAGGCCGCCGCTTGCGGGGTGATGTTATTGTCCAGCCCGCTTGCCGACGCCGTCACCAGTTCAACCGGAACGCTCGTGCTGGCATCCGGGTTCGCGGCCCGTAATGCGGCAATGCGTGCGGCTATCTGTTTATCCAGCTCAGGGTTACTGACCGCCAGATTGCTCCCGCCAGAAGCCTGTGGATTATAAGGCATTTCTGCCGTTGCCGACGGGCGACCATGAAAATAGCCGTTGCCAGTAAAATTCTGCCCGATTAATGCCGAACCGCGCACCGTATCACCTTCACGGATCAACGAACCGTTGGCCTGCCAGGGAAACCACCATTGCCCCAGCGCGGTGGTCAGCAGCGGGTAAACACCGCCAGTAATCAATAACAGAAAGATAAATGTCGATAATGCCGGACGTAATCCACGCATGGTAAACCTCACACCAGACCGCAAACGGTCAGCAGTAAATCAATGACTTTGATACCAATAAACGGCACCAGCAGCCCACCCAGACCGTAAATCCATAAGTTACGGCGCAACATGGCAGAAGCGGTAAGCGGTTTATAACTCACGCCTTTTAACGCCAGGGGAATCAAAAAGACGATAATCAAGGCGTTGAAAATGACCGCACTGAGAATGGCGGAGTCGGGCGAATGCAGGCGCATGATGTTCAGCGCATTTAACTGTGGATACGTTGCCGCGAATGCCGCCGGAATAATGGCGAAGTATTTCGCCACATCGTTGGCAATGCTGAAGGTGGTCAGCGAGCCACGGGTCATCAGCATCTGTTTGCCAATATGCACCACCTCGATCAACTTGGTCGGGTTAGAGTCGAGATCGACCATATTGCCCGCTTCTTTCGCCGCCTGAGTACCGGAGTTCATCGCCACCGCGACATCTGCCTGCGCCAGCGCCGGAGCATCATTGGTGCCGTCGCCGGTCATCGCGACCAAACGGCCTTCCGCCTGATACTGACGGATCAATGCCAGCTTGGCCTCCGGTGTCGCTTCGGCGAGAAAATCATCGACACCCGCTTCCGCAGCTATCGCGGCGGCAGTCAGACGGTTATCGCCGGTAATCATCACCGTTTTAATGCCCATTTTGCGCAGTTGGGCGAAACGTTCTTTAATGCCGCCTTTGACGATATCTTTCAACGCAATAACGCCCAGCACACGGGAACCTTCCACCACCACCAGCGGCGTGGCTCCCTGACGCGCAACCTGATCGACTTTTTGATCGACATCGGCAGGGAAGTAACCACCGTTAGCCTCAACATGGCGGCGAATGGCATCGACAGAACCTTTACGGATCATGCGGTTGTCGATGTTGATCCCGCTCATCCGGCTTTGCGCAGTAAACGGTACAAAGGTGGCATGGAGCGACTGCACATCGCGCTCGCGCAGGTTAAAACGCTGCTTGGCGAGGATCACAATACTGCGGCCTTCCGGCGTTTCATCAGCCAGCGAAGCCAGTTGTGCGGCGTCAGCCAGCGTTTTTTCATCCACGCCCTGCGCGGGGATAAACTCCGACGCCTGACGGTTACCGAGCGTGATGGTGCCGGTTTTATCCAGCAGCAGAACGTCAACGTCACCTGCCGCTTCAACTGCACGTCCGCTGGTGGCGATCACATTCGCGCCCAGCATCCGACTCATCCCGGCGACGCCGATCGCTGACAACAGGCCGCCAATAGTGGTTGGGATCAGACAGACCAGCAGCGCCACCAGTACCGTTACACTGACTGCATTACCGCCCCACGCGGAAAACGGCCACAGCGTGGCGGTTGCCAGTAAAAAGACGATAGTCAGGGCAATCAGCAGGATAGTCAGGGCAATCTCGTTCGGCGTTTTACGTCGCTGCGCGCCTTCCACCATCGCGATCATCCGATCCAGAAATGTCTCGCCGGGGTTAACGCTACACTCAATCACCAGCCAGTCAGAAAGAATACGCGTGCCGCCGGTGACGGAGGCAAAATCGCCGCCGGATTCACGGATCACCGGTGCCGATTCCCCGGTGATGGCGCTTTCATCGACCGATGCGCCCCCTTCAATGACTTCACCATCGCAGGGGATAATATTGCCAGCTTCTACCAGTACGATATCGCCTTTACGCAGTTGATCGGCGGGAACTTTGTCCGCCGCAGCGCCATATTTCGGTTCGCGCAGCTTGCGGGAAAAGGCAGTTTTTTTCACCCCTTTCAGACTGTTGGCCTGCGCTTTACTGCGGCCTTCTGCCAGCGCCTCGGCGAAATTAGCGAACAGTACGGTGATCCACAGCCAGCCGCTAATGGCCGCGCTAAACAGCGCATTGCCAGGCATCGCACCGCTTGCCATCGCGATGCTAATACAGGTGGTCAGCAGACTGCCGATCCAGACGATAAACATCACCGGATTGCGCCATTGCGCCTGCGGGTTTAATTTTTTCACCGCTTCTTTCAGCGCCTGAACGACAAGTGTTGGTTCGAATAGCGCCAGTTGTTTACGACTCATATTCAGTGCTCACTCAATATCATCACGAGAGATATTCCGCCACCGGACCAAGCGCCAGGGCAGGGATAAAGGTCAGTGCGCCAACCAGCAACACGGTGCCGATTAACAGGCCAACAAACAGCGGGCCGTGCGTTGGCAGCGTGCCGGAGCTGGCGGGTTGGCTCTTTTTACTCACCAGCGAACCGGCAATCGCCATCACCGGGATAATCACCCCGAAGCGACCGACAAACATGCAGAACGCCAGTAAACAGTTCCAGAATGGGGAGTTGGCGCTTAATCCGGCAAAGGCGCTGCCGTTGTTGTTAGCGGCGGACGACACGGCGTACAGCACTTCGCTAAAACCATGCGGGCCAGGGTTGAGCATGGCGCTACGTCCGGCGTCGGTCATCATCGCCAACGCCGCGCCCATCAGCACCAGCGTCGGGGTAACCAGAATCGCCAGTGCAGTCAGTTTCATCTCGCGTACGTCGATTTTTTTACCCAGATATTCCGGTGTACGACCAATCATCAGCCCGGCAATAAACACAGCCAGCAGGACAAACAGCATCATGCCGTAAAGACCAGAACCGACACCGCCGAATACCACTTCACCAATTTGCATCAGCCACATCGGCACCATGCCACCGAGAGCAGTAAACGAATCATGCATCGCAATCACCGCGCCACAGGAAGCCGCCGTAGTCACGACCGCAAACAGGCTACTGACCAGCACGCCGAAACGGCTCTCTTTACCTTCTATATTGATGCTGCTGTCCGCGCCCAGTGCCAGCAGATGCGGATTACCCTGAACTTCTGCCCACATCACCACGCCTACGCAGATGACAAAAATCACCGACATCGCCCACAGCAACATGCGCCCCTGACGGCGATCGCCCGCCACTTCGCCAAAGGCAAAGCACAGCGCTGTTGGGATCAAGAAGATCGCCAGCATTTGCACGAAGTTGGTCAGTGCGGTTGGGTTTTCAAACGGATGCGACGAGTTGGCATTAAAGAAGCCACCGCCGTTAGTACCGAGCATCTTGATCGCTTCCTGAGAAGCTACAGGCCCCATGGGTAACAGCTGTTGCGCTCCTTCAACGGTATTCACCGCCTGATAGGGCAGAAAGTTTTGCAGCGCACCTTGTTGAATAAAAAACAGTGCGATCAACAACGCCACAGGGACTAGCACCCATAACGTGATGCGTAGCAGATCGACCCAGGCATTCCCGAGTGTGCTCATGCTCTGGCGGGTAAATGCACGAATGAGGGCAAAAATCACCGCAATCCCGCTGGCGGCAGAAAGAAAGTTTTGCACCGTTAAGCCCGCCATCTGGCTGAAATAGCTCAACGTGGTTTCACCGCTATAAGATTGCCAGTTGGTATTCGTGACAAAGCTGACGGCGGTATTCAGCGCCAGATCCCATGACAGTCCCGGCAGCTGCTGCGGATTAAGCGGCAGATAGTGCTGACCGAGCAACATAAAAAACAGCACCGCCAGCCCCAGCATATTCAGGCCAAGAATGGCTGAGAGATACTGCTTCCAGTTCATCTCACGGTCAGAGACGCCAAGCGCGCTAAAGAGTACGCGTTCAACGCCCGTCGTACCTGGAAGAGGAATATCATTAATCAGCCGCGCCAGCCCGCTACCTAAGGGACGCGCCAGCACCATCAGCACCAGTAAAAACGTGGCGATCAATAAGAACCCTTGCGCAGCCATCAGAACGCCTCCGCATTGATCAGGGCATAAACCAGATAACCCAGTAATAAAAACACCAGCAACACGCCGGCTATCACGCCTGCACTCACAGTGCACCTCCAGTGGCCTAAAAGTGATACCGGAAGGGTAGAATTCTGGCTGCAAAGATTTCGCAAAAATCTGCGGGCGGGGTGTAAAAAAAGTATAAAAATGGCAAAAGCCATGATTTAACTAATGTTTAGTATTAATTTAACTTTTATGTAACTTAATTACACAATTAATGTAAATAAACCATCAATAAGCAAAAATAAGTGGTCGGACGAGTAGTAAAATTACACAAAAGGCGGTACTATTTTCATCAGATAAACATATTCATTTTGCCGGTGCCATTCACCGGGTAGATACAAAAGGGGGAGAAAAGTATGGAACTCTACAGAGAATATCCTGCATGGCTTATCTTTTTACGCCGTACTTATGCGGTTGCAGCGGGCGTTCTGGCGCTGCCTTTCATGCTTTTCTGGAAAGACCGCGCCCGCTTTTACAGCTACCTGCACCGCGTCTGGTCGAAAACCAGCGACAAACCGGTGTGGATGGATCAGGCCGAAAAGGCAACCGGTGATTTTTACTGATTGCCTGCGCGCTTAAGCCAGCCTCGTATCAGGGGGCTGGTTTAGGTGTTTTACATCAACGTCTTCCATGATAATTAACATGGAAGACGTTTACATCGTGTTATTCATTTCATCACTGTTTTAGCATCAAGTTTCGATAGTATCCTTTTAAAGGGCGGCTCAGGATGCGGTCGCCTCCATTGTTACTCTAAGCAACTATATCGTCAGAAATCTTCAGTTAGGTTGCATACTCCATTACACACTTTCCTGAAACCTCAGGGTAAGGTGAGAAAGCCCCTGTCACTTTTGCTCATTCCAGCATCTAAATAAATTCCGAATTTTGCTATTAACATCGCTAGCGCAATAAAAGCAGATAGTAAAGAGAGTAATATATACTTTATTGATATATTAAGAATAATTAATTGTTAACATATCTAATGCAATAAGATGTGTTGTTGTTAATAAAAAGCTTATAGATTTATAGTTGATAATTAAAACGCATCCGATATTTCAGCTTTTTCTATGCAAGATACAATTTTATAAGATGTCCATTTTTATATGGAGGCGGTAGCGTGTCTGTTACTAGTGGTTTTATTTGCATGGTGAATATATTGGGATTGTTAAATACATAACGATGTATCCGTTCTGGTCGTTGTAAACATTGCTAATCGATTAATGTTATTAGTGATTATTGCTGGAAAGATAAAATGTGTGATAAACGGTGATGGATATCACCTTCATGACTAAAAAATAAATAAAAACCCATCAATAAATAATTCATTTATTAAAAAGGACTCATACCAGTATGACGGAGTATTATCTCAATGAAACTGTTGTAACTTTCCCCGGGAATATTATTCAGGAC
>NZ_RHJI01000018.1 GCF_004211955.1 Escherichia sp. E1V33 | reverse complement strand
TTTGCTCTTTAAAAATCTGGATCAAGCTGAAAATTGAAACACTGAACAATCGAAAGTTGTTCGTGAGTCTCTCAAATTTTCGCAACTCTGAAGTGAAACATCTTCGGGTTGTGAGGTTAAGCGACTAAGCGTACACGGTGGATGCCCTGGCAGTCAGAGGCGATGAAGGACGTGCTAATCTGCGATAAGCGTCGGTAAGGTGATATGAACCGTTATAACCGGCGATTTCCGAATGGGGAAACCCAGTGTGTTTCGACACACTATCATTAACTGAATCCATAGGTTAATGAGGCGAACCGGGGGAACTGAAACATCTAAGTACCCCGAGGAAAAGAAATCAACCGAGATTCCCCCAGTAGCGGCGAGCGAACGGGGAGCAGCCCAGAGCCTGAATCAGTGTGTGTGTTAGTGGAAGCGTCTGGAAAGGCGCGCGATACAGGGTGACAGCCCCGTACACAAAAATGCACATATTGTGAGCTCGATGAGTAGGGCGGGACACGTGGTATCCTGTCTGAATATGGGGGGACCATCCTCCAAGGCTAAATACTCCTGACTGACCGATAGTGAACCAGTACCGTGAGGGAAAGGCGAAAAGAACCCCGGCGAGGGGAGTGAAAAAGAACCTGAAACCGTGTACGTACAAGCAGTGGGAGCACGCTTCGGCGTGTGACTGCGTACCTTTTGTATAATGGGTCAGCGACTTATATTCTGTAGCAAGGTTAACCGAATAGGGGAGCCGAAGGGAAACCGAGTCTTAACTGGGCGTTAAGTTGCAGGGTATAGACCCGAAACCCGGTGATCTAGCCATGGGCAGGTTGAAGGTTGGGTAACACTAACTGGAGGACCGAACCGACTAATGTTGAAAAATTAGCGGATGACTTGTGGCTGGGGGTGAAAGGCCAATCAAACCGGGAGATAGCTGGTTCTCCCCGAAAGCTATTTAGGTAGCGCCTCGTGAATTCATCTCCGGGGGTAGAGCACTGTTTCGGCAAGGGGGTCATCCCGACTTACCAACCCGATGCAAACTGCGAATACCGGAGAATGTTATCACGGGAGACACACGGCGGGTGCTAACGTCCGTCGTGAAGAGGGAAACAACCCAGACCGCCAGCTAAGGTCCCAAAGTCATGGTTAAGTGGGAAACGATGTGGGAAGGCCCAGACAGCCAGGATGTTGGCTTAGAAGCAGCCATCATTTAAAGAAAGCGTAATAGCTCACTGGTCGAGTCGGCCTGCGCGGAAGATGTAACGGGGCTAAACCATGCACCGAAGCTGCGGCAGCGACGCTTATGCGTTGTTGGGTAGGGGAGCGTTCTGTAAGCCTGTGAAGGTGTGCTGTGAGGCATGCTGGAGGTATCAGAAGTGCGAATGCTGACATAAGTAACGATAAAGCGGGTGAAAAGCCCGCTCGCCGGAAGACCAAGGGTTCCTGTCCAACGTTAATCGGGGCAGGGTGAGTCGACCCCTAAGGCGAGGCCGAAAGGCGTAGTCGATGGGAAACAGGTTAATATTCCTGTACTTGGTGTTACTGCGAAGGGGGGACGGAGAAGGCTATGTTGGCCGGGCGACGGTTGTCCCGGTTTAAGCGTGTAGGCTGGTTTTCCAGGCAAATCCGGAAAACTAAGGCTGAGGCGTGATGACGAGGCACTACGGTGCTGAAGCGACAAATGCCCTGCTTCCAGGAAAAGCCTCTAAGCATCAGGTAACATCAAATCGTACCCCAAACCGACACAGGTGGTCAGGTAGAGAATACCAAGGCGCTTGAGAGAACTCGGGTGAAGGAACTAGGCAAAATGGTGCCGTAACTTCGGGAGAAGGCACGCTGATATGTAGGTGAAGCGACTTGCTCGTGGAGCTGAAATCAGTCGAAGATACCAGCTGGCTGCAACTGTTTATTAAAAACACAGCACTGTGCAAACACGAAAGTGGACGTATACGGTGTGACGCCTGCCCGGTGCCGGAAGGTTAATTGATGGGGTTAGCGGTAACGCGAAGCTCTTGATCGAAGCCCCGGTAAACGGCGGCCGTAACTATAACGGTCCTAAGGTAGCGAAATTCCTTGTCGGGTAAGTTCCGACCTGCACGAATGGCGTAATGATGGCCAGGCTGTCTCCACCCGAGACTCAGTGAAATTGAACTCGCTGTGAAGATGCAGTGTACCCGCGGCAAGACGGAAAGACCCCGTGAACCTTTACTATAGCTTGACACTGAACATTGAGCCTTGATGTGTAGGATAGGTGGGAGGCTTTGAAGTGTGGACGCCAGTCTGCATGGAGCCGACCTTGAAATACCACCCTTTAATGTTTGATGTTCTAACGTGGACCCGTAATCCGGGTTGCGGACAGTGTCTGGTGGGTAGTTTGACTGGGGCGGTCTCCTCCTAAAGAGTAACGGAGGAGCACGAAGGTTGGCTAATCCTGGTCGGACATCAGGAGGTTAGTGCAATGGCATAAGCCAGCTTGACTGCGAGCGTGACGGCGCGAGCAGGTGCGAAAGCAGGTCATAGTGATCCGGTGGTTCTGAATGGAAGGGCCATCGCTCAACGGATAAAAGGTACTCCGGGGATAACAGGCTGATACCGCCCAAGAGTTCATATCGACGGCGGTGTTTGGCACCTCGATGTCGGCTCATCACATCCTGGGGCTGAAGTAGGTCCCAAGGGTATGGCTGTTCGCCATTTAAAGTGGTACGCGAGCTGGGTTTAGAACGTCGTGAGACAGTTCGGTCCCTATCTGCCGTGGGCGCTGGAGAACTGAGGGGGGCTGCTCCTAGTACGAGAGGACCGGAGTGGACGCATCACTGGTGTTCGGGTTGTCATGCCAATGGCACTGCCCGGTAGCTAAATGCGGAAGAGATAAGTGCTGAAAGCATCTAAGCACGAAACTTGCCCCGAGATGAGTTCTCCCTGACCCTTTAAGGGTCCTGAAGGAACGTTGAAGACGACGACGTTCAT
>NZ_RHJI01000017.1 GCF_004211955.1 Escherichia sp. E1V33 | reverse complement strand
GGGAACTGCCAGGCATCAAATAAAGCAGAAGGCCATCCGGAAGGATGGCCTTTTTGCGTTGGTGCAGAAAAAATGCCGGATGCGACGCTGACGCGTCTTATCCAGCCTACGCAGGCACGATAGGGGGCAGCTTATTCCCCCACATACGCCAGATTCAGCAACGGATACGGTTTCCCCAAATCGTCCACCTCAGAGCGTCCCGTAACCTTAAAACCCACCTTCTTATAGAACCCAACCGCCTGCTCATTTTGCTCATTAACGTTGGTTGTCAGTTCCGGGGCCATTGAGAGCGCATGCTTCACCAGCATCCGGCCCACGCCGCAGCCGCGCACATCAGGATCGATAAACAGCGCATCCATATGCTGCCCACTTAACAACATAAATCCAACCGGCTGATCCCGCTCATTAACCGCGACCCACAACGGTGCTTCCGGCAGAAAGGAACGCACCAGCTCTTCCAGCTCGGCACGATACTCTGCTGATAAAAAATCGTGAGTGGCATCGACAGAACGACACCAAATCGCAACGAGTTCCTCCCCTTCCTCATGCCGTGAGCGGCGAATACTAATACCCATTTTCTCTCCTTTTAGTCATTCTTATATTCTAACGTAGTCTTTTCCTTGAAACTTTCTCACCTTCAACATGCAGGCTCGACATTGGCAAATTTTCTGGTTATCTTCAGCTATCTGGATGTCTAAACGTATAAGCGTATGTAGTGAGGTAATCAGGTTATGCCGATTCGTGTGCCGGACGAGCTACCCGCCGTCAATTTCTTGCGTGAAGAAAACGTCTTTGTGATGACAACTTCTCGTGCGTCTGGTCAGGAAATTCGTCCACTTAAGGTTCTGATCCTTAACCTGATGCCGAAGAAGATTGAAACTGAAAATCAGTTTCTGCGCCTGCTTTCAAACTCACCTTTGCAGGTCGATATTCAGCTGTTGCGCATCGATTCCCGTGAATCGCGCAACACGCCCGCAGAGCATCTGAACAACTTCTACTGTAACTTTGAAGATATTCAGGAACAGAACTTTGACGGTCTGATTGTAACCGGTGCGCCGCTGGGCCTGGTGGAGTTTAATGATGTCGCTTACTGGCCGCAGATCAAACAGGTGCTGGAGTGGTCGAAAGATCACGTCACCTCGACGCTGTTTGTCTGCTGGGCGGTACAGGCAGCGCTCAATATCCTCTACGGCATTCCTAAGCAAACTCGCACCGACAAACTCTCTGGCGTTTACGAGCATCATATTCTCCATCCTCATGCGCTTCTGACGCGTGGCTTTGATGATTCATTCCTGGCACCGCATTCGCGCTATGCTGACTTTCCGGCAGCGTTGATTCGTGATTACACCGATCTGGAAATTCTGGCAGAGACGGAAGAAGGGGATGCATATCTGTTTGCCAGTAAAGATAAGCGCATTGCCTTTGTGACGGGCCATCCCGAATATGATGCGCAAACGCTGGCGCAGGAATATTTCCGCGATGTGGAAGCCGGACTAGACCCGGAAGTACCGTATAACTATTTCCCGCACAATGATCCGCAAAACAAACCGCGAGCGAGCTGGCGTAGTCACGGTAATTTGCTGTTTACCAACTGGCTCAACTATTACGTCTATCAGATCACGCCATACGATCTACGGCACATGAATCCAACGCTGGATTAATCTTCTGTGATAGCCGATCGTTAAGCGATTCAGCACCTTACCTCAGGCACCTTCGGGTGCCTTTTTTATTTCCGAAACACACCTCAGTAGGTGAATAAATTTTATTCATATTGTTATCAATAAGTTATCAAGTATTTTTAATTAAAATGGAAATTGTTTTTGATTTTGATTTTTAAATGAGTAGTCTTAGTTGTGCTGAACGAAAAGCGCACAACGATCCTTCGTTCACAGTGAGGAAGTTTTCGGATCCATGACGAGGAGCTGCACGATGACTGAACAGGCAACAACAACCGATGAACTGGCTTTCACAAGGCCGTATGGCGAGCAGGAGAAGCAAATTCTTACTGCCGAAGCGGTAGAATTTCTGACTGAGCTGGTGACGCATTTTACGCCGCAACGCAATAAACTTCTGGCGGCGCGTATTCAGCAGCAGCAAGATATTGATAACGGAACGTTGCCTGATTTTATTTCGGAAACAGCTTCCATTCGTGATGCTGACTGGAAAATTCGCGGGATTCCTGCGGACTTAGAAGATCGTCGTGTAGAGATTACCGGACCCGTAGAGCGCAAGATGGTGATCAACGCGCTCAACGCCAATGTGAAAGTCTTTATGGCCGATTTCGAAGATTCACTGGCACCAGACTGGAACAAAGTGATCGACGGGCAAATTAACCTGCGTGATGCGGTTAACGGCACCATCAGTTACACCAATGAAGCAGGCAAAATTTACCAGCTCAAGCCCAATCCAGCGGTTTTGATTTGTCGGGTACGCGGTCTGCACTTGCCGGAAAAACATGTCACCTGGCGTGGTGAGGCAATCCCCGGTAGCCTGTTTGATTTTGCGCTCTACTTCTTTCACAACTACCAGGCCTTACTGGCAAAGGGCAGTGGTCCCTATTTCTATCTGCCGAAAACCCAGTCCTGGCAGGAAGCGGCCTGGTGGAGCGAAGTCTTCAGCTATGCCGAAGATCGCTTTAATCTGCCGCGCGGCACCATCAAGGCGACGTTGCTGATTGAAACGCTGCCCGCCGTGTTCCAGATGGACGAAATCCTTCACGCACTGCGTGACCATATTGTTGGTCTGAACTGCGGTCGTTGGGATTACATCTTCAGTTATATCAAAACGTTGAAAAACTATCCCGATCGCGTCCTGCCAGACAGACAGGCAGTGACGATGGATAAACCATTCCTGAATGCTTACTCACGCCTGTTGATTAAAACCTGCCATAAACGCGGTGCTTTTGCGATGGGCGGCATGGCGGCGTTTATTCCGAGCAAAGATGAAGAGCGCAATAACCAGGTGCTCAACAAAGTAAAAGCGGATAAATCGCTGGAAGCCAATAACGGTCACGATGGCACATGGATCGCTCACCCAGGCCTTGCGGATACGGCAATGGCGGTATTTAACGACATTCTCGGCTCCCGTAAAAATCAGCTTGAAGTGATGCGCGAACAAGACGCGCCGATTACTGCCGATCAGCTGCTGGCACCTTGTGACGGTGAACGCACCGAAGAAGGTATGCGCGCAAATATTCGCGTAGCCGTGCAGTACATCGAAGCGTGGATCTCCGGCAACGGTTGTGTGCCGATTTATGGCCTGATGGAAGATGCGGCGACGGCAGAAATCTCCCGTACCTCTATCTGGCAGTGGATCCATCATCAAAAAACGTTGAGTAATGGCAAACCGGTTACCAAAACCTTGTTCCGCCAGATGTTGGGCGAAGAAATGAAAGTCATTGCCAGCGAACTGGGCGAAGAACGTTTCTCCCAGGGGCGTTTTGACGATGCCGCACGCTTGATGGAACAGATCACCACTTCCGATGAGTTAATTGATTTCCTGACCCTGCCAGGCTACCGCCTGTTAGCGTAAACCACCACATAACTATGGAGCATCTGCACATGAAAACCCGTACACAACAAATTGAAGAATTACAGAAAGAGTGGACTCAACCGCGTTGGGAAGGAATTACTCGCCCATACAGCGCGGAAGATGTGGTGAAATTACGCGGTTCAGTCAATCCTGAATGCACGCTGGCGCAACTGGGCGCGGCGAAAATGTGGCGTCTGCTGCATGGCGAGTCGAAAAAAGGCTACATCAACAGCCTCGGTGCACTGACTGGCGGTCAGGCGCTGCAACAGGCGAAAGCGGGTATTGAAGCGGTCTATCTGTCGGGATGGCAGGTAGCGGCGGACGCTAACCTGGCGGCCAGCATGTATCCGGATCAGTCGCTCTATCCGGCAAACTCGGTGCCAGCTGTGGTGGAGCGGATCAACAACACTTTCCGCCGTGCGGATCAGATCCAATGGTCCGCGGGCATTGAGCCGGGCGATCCGCGCTATGTCGATTACTTCCTGCCGATCGTTGCTGATGCGGAAGCCGGTTTTGGCGGTGTCCTGAATGCCTTTGAACTGATGAAAGCGATGATTGAAGCCGGTGCAGCGGCAGTTCACTTCGAAGATCAGCTGGCGTCCGTGAAAAAATGCGGTCATATGGGCGGCAAAGTTTTGGTGCCAACTCAGGAAGCTATTCAGAAACTGGTCGCGGCGCGTCTGGCTGCCGACGTGACGGGCGTTCCAACCCTGCTGGTTGCTCGTACCGATGCTGATGCCGCGGATCTGATCACCTCCGATTGCGACCCGTATGACAGCGAATTTATTACCGGCGAGCGTACCAGTGAAGGCTTCTTCCGTACTCATGCGGGCATTGAGCAAGCGATCAGCCGTGGCCTGGCGTATGCGCCATATGCTGACCTGGTATGGTGTGAAACCTCCACGCCAGACCTGGAACTGGCGCGTCGCTTTGCGGAGGCCATCCACGCGAAATATCCGGGCAAACTGCTGGCTTATAACTGCTCGCCGTCGTTCAACTGGCAGAAAAACCTCGACGACAAAACTATTGCCAGCTTCCAGCAGCAGCTGTCAGATATGGGCTACAAGTTCCAGTTCATCACCCTGGCGGGGATCCACAGCATGTGGTTCAACATGTTCGACCTGGCAAACGCCTATGCGCAGGGCGAGGGCATGAAGCATTACGTTGAGAAAGTGCAGCAGCCGGAATTCGCTGCCGCGAAAGATGGCTATACCTTCGTTTCTCACCAGCAGGAAGTGGGTACGGGCTACTTCGATAAAGTGACGACTATTATTCAGGGCGGCACGTCGTCGGTTACCGCGCTGACGGGGTCCACTGAAGAATCGCAGTTCTAATGACTGTGAGCCGGATAAGGCGTTTACGCCGCATCCGGCAATGAGCGCCTGATGCGACGCTGACGCGTCTTATCAGGCCTACAGCCGTTGCTGACTGTAGGCCGGATAAGGCGTTTACGCCGCATCCGGCAATCAACGCCTGATCCGACGATTTGCGCGTCTTATCCGGCAATTCTCTGCTCCCGACGAGGGCAACAAATGCCGCGTGGCCTGGAATTACTGATTGCACAAACCATTTTGCAAGGCTTCGACGCTCAATATGGTCGATTTCTCGAAGTGACTTCAGGGGCGCAGCAGCGTTTCGAGCAGGCCGACTGGCACGCTGTCCAGCAGGCGATGAAAAGCCGTATCCATCTTTATGACCATCACGTTGGTCTGGTGGTGGAACAGCTGCGCTGCATTACCAACGGCCAAAGCACGGACGCGGAATTTTTACTACGCGTCAAAGAGCATTACACCCGGCTGTTGCCGGATTACCCGCGCTTCGAGATTGCGGAGAGCTTTTTTAACTCCGTGTACTGTCGGTTATTTGACCACCGCTCGCTTACTCCCGAGCGGCTTTTTATCTTTAGCTCCCAGCCAGAGCGCCGTTTTCGTACCATTCCCCGCCCGCTGGCGAAAGACTTTCACCCCGATCACGGCTGGGAATCTCTGCTGATGCGCGTTATCAGCGACCTGCCGTTGCGTCTGCACTGGCAGAATAAAAGCCGTGACATTCATTACATAATTCGCCATCTGACGGAAACGCTAGGGACAGACAACCTCGCCGAAAGCCATTTAAAGGTGGCGAACGAACTGTTTTACCGCAATAAGGCCGCCTGGCTGGTGGGCAAACTAATAACGCCTTCCGGCACGTTGCCATTTTTATTGCCGATCCACCAGACGGATGACGGCGAACTGTTTATTGATACCTGTCTGACGACGACCGCCGAAGCGAGCATTGTCTTTGGCTTCGCGCGTTCCTATTTTATGGTTTACGCGCCGCTACCTGCCGCACTGGTCGAGTGGCTTCGGGAAATTTTGCCAGGTAAAACCACCGCTGAAGTGTATATGGCTATCGGCTGCCAGAAGCACGCCAAAACCGAAAGCTACCGTGAATATCTGATTTATCTGCAAGGCTGTAATGAGCAGTTTATTGAAGCGCCGGGCATTCGTGGAATGGTGATGCTGGTGTTCACGCTGCCGGGCTTTGATCGGGTATTCAAAGTGATTAAAGACAAGTTCGCGCCGCAGAAAGAGATGTCTGCCGCTCACGTTCGCGCCTGCTATCAATTGGTTAAAGAACACGATCGCGTGGGGCGAATGGCAGACACCCAGGAATTCGAAAACTTTGTGCTGGAGAAACGGCAAATTGCTCCAGCATTAATGGAATTACTGCTCCAGGAAGCGCCGGAAAAAATCACCGATCTCGGCGAACAGATTGTGATTCGCCACCTCTACATCGAACGACGGATGGTGCCGCTCAATATCTGGCTGGAACAAGTGGAAGGTCAGCAGCTGCGCGACGCCATTGAAGAGTATGGTAACGCTATTCGCCAGCTTGCCGCCGCCAACATCTTCCCCGGCGACATGTTATTTAAAAACTTTGGTGTCACCCGTCACGGGCGTGTGGTGTTTTATGATTACGATGAAATTTGCTACATGACGGAAGTGAATTTCCGCGACATCCCGCCGCCGCGCTATCCGGAAGATGAACTTGCCAGCGAACCGTGGTACAGCGTCTCGCCGGGCGATGTGTTCCCGGAAGAATTCCGCCACTGGCTATGCGCCGATCCACGCATTGGGCCACTGTTTGAAGAAATGCACGCTGACCTTTTTCGTGCCGACTATTGGCGCGCGCTACAAAAACGCATCCGTGAAGGACATGTGGAAGATGTTTATGCGTACCGGCGCAGGCAGCGGTTTAGCGTGCGATTCGTATAAATCAGAGGCGAAAATGTCACCGCATTCCGCCATACGCCAGCGTCACTTCCTTCGCCGCTTTTATCACCATCGCGCCAAACTCGGTTACGCGATCATCGGTAATACGTGAAATCGGCCCGGAAATCGAAATTGCGGCAAATGGTTCGCGGTGCTCATCGAAAATACACGCCGCAAGGCAACGCAGCCCCAACGCATGTTCTTCATCGTCAAATGAATAGCCACGTTTACGCGTCTGGGCGAGGTCCTCTTTTAAATGCACAGGAGACACCAGCGTCGCGTGGGTATAGGCATGTAAGCCTTTGCGATGCAGAAGTTTCGTCACCTGTTCTTCGCTCAGTTGGGCTAAAAAGGCTTTACCGGCACCAGAGGCATGCATTGGTAACTTACCACCGATAGGGGCTGACATACGCATCAGATGCGTACACTGTACCTGGTCGATAATAATCGCTTCGTGATCGCTATGATCCAGCACTGCCATATTTACCGTTTCGCCAGACTCTTCCATCAGATTGCGCAGAATAGGATGGACAATGGCTAACAAATTACGGCTCTGGAGAAAGCTGCTGCCGACCATAAAAGCATGTGCGCCGATCGCCCAGTGACCCAGTTCGCCAACCTGACGCACGAAACCCTGCTGTTGCATCGTGGTTAGCAGGCGGTGGGTCGTGGAATTGGGTAACCCGGCTTGTTGCGCCAGCTCTGTGAGTGCCACACTGCCATTGGATTCGGCAATCCACTCCAGTAATTTCAGCCCACGCGTTAAAGACTGAACCTGTCCAGTCGCTGGTGCGGTGGCAACGGCGGGTTTTCTGCCGCGTTTTGCGGGAATGGGTGCGACCATGACAGCCTCCTTTTTCTGTATCGTGGAAATCATTTTCATTTTTATTGCGGTGTAATGCAATAGTTGCCACACTGATCCGATGAGTTAATGTTGAACAAATCTCATGTTGCGTGGTGGTCGCTTTTACCACTGATGCGTTTATGCCAGTATGGTCTGTTGAATTTTTTTACAGTCTGGGTTGAGCGTGTCGGGAGCGAGTGTGAGCAGCAAAGTTGAACAACTGCGTGCGCAGTTAAATGAACGTATTCTGGTGCTGGACGGCGGTATGGGCACCATGATCCAGAGCTATCGTCTGAACGAAGCCGATTTTCGCGGTGAACGCTTTGCCGACTGGCCGTGCGATCTCAAAGGCAACAACGACCTGCTGGTGCTCAGTAAGCCGGAAGTGATCTCTGCTATCCACAACGCTTACTTTGAAGCGGGCGCGGATATCATCGAAACCAACACCTTCAACTCCACGACGATTGCGATGGCGGATTACCAGATGGAATCCCTGTCGGCAGAAATCAACTTTGCGGCGGCGAAACTGGCGCGCGCCTGTGCTGACGAGTGGACCGCGCGCACGCCGGAGAAACCGCGCTACGTTGCCGGTGTTCTCGGCCCAACCAACCGCACGGCGTCTATATCTCCGGACGTGAATGACCCCGCATTCCGCAATATCACTTTTGACCAGCTGGTGGCGGCCTATCGCGAATCTACCAAAGCGCTGGTGGAAGGTGGTGCGGATCTGATTCTGATTGAAACCGTTTTCGACACCCTCAACGCCAAAGCGGCGATTTTTGCGGTGAAAACGGAGTTCGAAGCCCTGGGCGTTGAACTGCCGATTATGATCTCCGGCACCATCACCGATGCCTCCGGGCGCACACTCTCCGGCCAGACAACCGAAGCGTTTTACAACTCTCTGCGCCATGCCGAAGCGCTGACTTTTGGCCTCAACTGCGCGCTGGGACCTGATGAACTGCGCCAGTACGTGCAAGAGCTGTCACGGATTGCGGAATGCTACGTCACCGCCCACCCGAACGCCGGACTGCCCAACGCTTTTGGTGAATACGATCTCGACGCTGACACGATGGCGAAGCACATCCGCGAATGGGCGCAAGCGGGCTTCCTGAATATCGTCGGCGGTTGCTGCGGTACCACGCCACGACATATTGCGGCGATGAGTCGCGCAGTAGAAGGATTAGCGCCGCGCAAACTGCCGGAGATTCCCGTAGCCTGCCGTTTGTCCGGCCTGGAGCCGCTGAACATTGGCGAAGACAGCCTGTTTGTGAACGTCGGCGAGCGGACTAACGTCACTGGTTCTGCCAAATTCAAACGGCTGATTAAAGAAGAGAAATACAGCGAGGCGCTGGATGTAGCGCGTCAGCAGGTGGAAAACGGCGCACAGATTATCGATATCAACATGGATGAGGGGATGCTCGATGCCGAAGCGGCGATGGTGCGTTTCCTCAGCCTGATCGCGGGGGAACCGGATATCGCCCGCGTGCCGATTATGATCGACTCCTCGAAATGGGAGGTCATTGAAAAAGGTCTGAAGTGTATTCAGGGCAAAGGCATTGTTAACTCTATCTCGATGAAAGAGGGCGTCGGCGCCTTTATCCATCACGCGAAGCTGTTGCGTCGCTATGGTGCGGCAGTAGTGGTAATGGCCTTCGACGAACAGGGCCAGGCCGATACCCGCGCACGGAAAATCGAGATTTGCCGCCGGGCGTACAAAATCCTCACCGAGGAAGTCGGCTTCCCGCCGGAAGATATCATCTTCGACCCGAACATCTTCGCGGTCGCCACCGGTATTGAAGAGCACAATAACTACGCGCAGGACTTTATCGGCGCGTGTGAAGACATCAAACGCGAACTGCCGCACGCGCTAATTTCCGGCGGCGTATCTAACGTTTCTTTCTCATTCCGTGGCAACGATCCGGTGCGCGAAGCCATTCACGCGGTGTTCCTCTACTACGCTATTCGCAATGGCATGGATATGGGGATCGTCAACGCCGGGCAACTGGCGATTTACGACGACCTGCCCGCTGAACTGCGCGACGCGGTGGAAGATGTGATTCTTAACCGTCGCGACGATGGCACCGAGCGTTTACTGGAGCTTGCCGAGAAATATCGCGGCAGCAAAACCGACGACACCGCCAACGCCCAACAGGCGGAGTGGCGCTTATGGGAAGTGAATAAACGTCTGGAATACTCGCTGGTCAAAGGCATTACCGAATTTATTGAACAGGACACCGAAGAAGCCCGTCAGCAGGCAGAGCGCCCCATTCAGGTGATTGAAGGCCCGCTGATGGACGGCATGAACGTGGTCGGCGACCTGTTTGGCGAGGGCAAAATGTTCCTGCCGCAGGTGGTGAAATCGGCGCGCGTCATGAAACAAGCGGTGGCCTACCTCGAACCGTTTATTGAAGCCAGTAAAGAGCAGGGCAAAACCAACGGTAAGATGGTGATTGCCACCGTGAAGGGCGACGTCCACGATATCGGTAAAAATATCGTTGGTGTGGTGCTGCAATGTAACAACTACGAAATTGTCGATCTCGGCGTTATGGTGCCTGCGGAAAAAATCCTCCGCACCGCCAGAGAAGTGAATGCTGATCTGATTGGCCTCTCGGGTCTGATCACGCCGTCGCTGGACGAGATGGTTAACGTGGCTAAGGAGATGGAGCGTCAGGGCTTCACCATTCCGCTATTGATTGGCGGTGCGACGACCTCAAAAGCGCACACGGCGGTGAAAATCGAGCAAAATTACAGCGGCCCGACGGTGTATGTGCAGAACGCCTCGCGCACCGTTGGCGTGGTGGCGGCGCTGCTTTCCGATACCCAGCGTGACGACTTTGTCGCCCGTACGCGTAAAGAGTACGAAACCGTGCGTATTCAGCACGGGCGCAAGAAACCACGCACACCACCGGTCACGCTGGAAGCGGCGCGCGATAACGATTTCGCTTTTGACTGGCAGGCTTACACGCCACCGGTGGCGCACCGTCTCGGTGTGCAGGAAGTCGAAGCCAGCATCGAAACCCTGCGTAATTACATCGACTGGACACCGTTCTTTATGACCTGGTCGCTGGCCGGTAAGTATCCGCGCATTCTGGAAGATGAAGTGGTAGGCGTTGAGGCGCAGCGTCTGTTTAAAGACGCCAACGACATGCTGGATAAATTAAGCGCCGAGAAAACGCTGAATCCGCGTGGTGTGGTGGGGCTGTTCCCGGCAAACCGTGTGGGCGATGACATTGAAATCTACCGTGACGAAACGCGTACTCATGTGATCAACATCAGCCATCATCTGCGTCAACAGACCGAAAAAACCGGCTTCGCCAACTATTGTCTCGCTGATTTCGTGGCGCCGAAACTCTCTGGCAAAGCGGATTACATCGGTGCATTTGCCGTGACTGGTGGGCTGGAAGAAGACGCGCTGGCTGATGCCTTCGAAGCGCAGCACGATGATTACAACAAAATCATGGTGAAAGCCCTTGCCGATCGCCTGGCGGAAGCTTTTGCGGAATATCTCCATGAGCGTGTGCGTAAAGTCTACTGGGGCTATGCGCCGAACGAGAACCTCAGCAACGAAGAGCTGATCCGCGAAAACTACCAGGGCATCCGCCCGGCACCTGGCTACCCGGCCTGCCCGGAACACACGGAAAAAGCCACCATCTGGGAGTTGCTGGAAGTGGAAAAACACACCGGCATGAAACTCACGGAATCTTTCGCGATGTGGCCCGGTGCATCGGTTTCGGGTTGGTACTTCAGCCATCCGGACAGCAAGTACTATGCCGTGGCGCAGATTCAACGCGATCAGGTCGAAGATTATGCCCGTCGTAAAGGTATGAGCGTTACCGAAGTTGAGCGCTGGCTGGCGCCAAATCTGGGGTATGACGCGGACTGATTCACAAATCTGTCACTTTTCCTTACAACAAACAGGGCGCTCAATGAGTGCCCTGTCTCTTTATTAATATGAAACACTTATACTGGAATCAGGCTGGAATAATCTTAGCCGGAAAAACGAATGTCAAAAGGCACAGTAAAGATGCCAGTCAGCGTGTTTCCGGTCCTTTGGTCATTCAATTGCTTCAGGAACATATAACGATAAGGAGAACCTGAACTCGTGTTAACGCTGCTTCACCTGCTTTCTGCCGTCGCCCTGTTGGTCTGGGGGACGCATATTGTCCGAACGGGCGTAATGCGCGTCTTCGGTGCACGACTGCGTACAGTCCTTAGCCGGAGCGTCGAAAAGAAGCCGCTCGCCTTTTGCGCGGGGATCGGCGTTACCGCACTGGTACAGAGCAGTAATGCCACCACCATGCTGGTGACCTCGTTTGTCGCCCAGGATCTGGTTGCTCTCGCGCCCGCGCTGGTGATTGTGCTGGGGGCTGATGTCGGGACGGCGCTAATGGCGCGGGTCCTCACCTTCGATTTATCCTGGTTGTCACCGCTGCTCATTTTTATCGGCGTGATTTTTTTCCTCGGACGCAAACAGTCACGCGCCGGGCAACTGGGCCGCGTCGGTATTGGTCTTGGGCTGATTTTACTGGCGCTGGAGTTGATTGTGCAGGCAGTAACGCCGATCACCCAGGCAAACGGCGTTCAGGTGATCTTTGCCTCGCTGACCGGCGATATTCTGCTGGATGCGCTGATTGGCGCGATGTTCGCCATTATCAGTTACTCCAGCCTTGCAGCTGTACTGCTGACCGCGACTCTGACCGCCGCAGGCATTATCTCCTTCCCGGTGGCGCTCTGTCTGGTAATCGGAGCCAACCTCGGTTCCGGCCTGCTGGCGATGCTTAACAACAGTGCCGCTAACGCCGCCGCTCGCCGTGTTGCGCTGGGCAGCCTGCTGTTTAAGCTGGTGGGTAGCCTGATTATCCTGCCATTTGTCCATATTTTGGCCGAGTCTATGGGCAAGTTACCACTGCCAAAAGCGGAACTGGTTATCTATTTCCACGTCTTCTACAACCTTGTGCGCTGTCTGGTAATGCTGCCGTTTGTCGACCCGATGGCGCGATTTTGCAAAACGATTATTCGCGATGAACCTGAGCTGGATGCCCATCTAAAACCAAAACATCTCGATGTTAGCGCGCTGGACACGCCGACTCTCGCTTTGGCAAATGCAGCCCGTGAAACCCTGCGCATTGGTGACGCCATGGAACAGATGATGGAAGGGCTGAATAAAGTGATGCACGGCGAACCACGCCAGGAGAAAGAGCTGCGCAAGCTGGCGGATGATATCAACGTCCTTTACACCGCGATTAAACTTTATCTGGCGCGGATGCCAAAAGAAGAACTGGCGGAAGAAGAGTCGCGCCGCTGGGCAGAGATCATTGAAATGTCGCTTAACCTTGAACAGGCTTCCGATATCGTTGAGCGCATGGGCAGTGAAATTGCCGACAAGTCGCTGGCAGCACGGCGGGCATTTTCGCTTGATGGACTGAAGGAACTGGATGCGCTCTATGAGCAACTACTCAGTAATTTAAAACTGGCAATGTCGGTGTTCTTCTCTGGCGATGTAACCAGCGCTCGTCGTCTACGCCGAAGCAAGCATCGTTTTCGCATTCTTAATCGCCGCTATTCCCACGCGCACGTCGATCGCCTGCATCAGCAAAACGTGCAAAGCATTGAAACCAGCTCGCTGCATTTAGGCTTACTGGGCGATATGCAGCGTCTGAACTCGCTGTTTTGTTCGGTGGCTTACAGTGTGCTGGAACAGCCAGATGAAGATGAGGGACGGGACGAGTATTAATACCGTGACCCCGTAGGCCTGATAAGACGCGTAAAGCGTCGCATCAGGCACTATGCACAAAATGCCGGATCATGCATCCGGCAATTTACTTAAAAACGGTGTCCAGCTTCCAGTGGAACCGCTTCTTCACCAGCCTTAAACACATAAGTGGTATTTGGGCCACCCAGCGTAGCGTGACCTTTACTCACCGTGATCCAGTTACCTTCCGGTAAACCAATAATCGTCAGTTCTGGTGCGACTACCAGCAGTTCACGAATTCGCTGCTCGCGTGTTTCACCTTTGTGGCCTTCTGGCAGCGCGTTGGTGAAGTGCGGGTTGATTTGCAGCGGGAACAGGTTCAGCGCATCGAAACCTTGCGGATCGACAATCGGCATATCGTTAGTAGTACGGATGGTTGGGCAAGCAAGGTTAGCACCTGCGCTCCAGCCAATGTACAGCGCGCCGCGTTTTACTACGTCGGCAATGGGAGCCAACAGCCCGCGCACGCGGCATTCTTTCAACAACTGGAAAGTATTGCCGCCGCCGACAATCACGATCTCTGCATTTTCAATTGCGGCAACAGGATCGGCCACGCTATGAATACCGGTGACAGAAACGCCAAGCGGAGCGAGGACCGCAGCCGTTTTGGCCGTGTAATCATCCCAGGTTTGCGTTACGCCAGCGAAAGGAATAAACACCGCTGAACGGCGACCTTGCAACTGTTCAGCAATCAACGGCAGCGCATGTTCCAGCCAGGCTTTTCCCGGCAGCGTCGAGTTACTCAATAAAAGCAGTTCCATTACTTCTCCGGTTAGTAAGAAATCACGGGAGGCATGCTACCACTGTGATTTTAATCGCTTAATGACATGGCTCACGATGTCGCGCATTGCTTCTGGAAAGCGTCTCGCTGGCGCTAGCGCTTCAGGACGACGCGTGTAAACTCAGACTTTCAGGCGCATTCATTGAGTCATTGCTGAAAAAAATCCTCAAAATCAGTGTGAAAAATGGTTGCGTGAGAACAAAGAGTCGATCGAGGCGGTTAATCAGTGGATAAATAAAAACGGTTCATTCAGTGATTATCAAAGGTCATTTTAATGGAATGATTAATGCTGACGCATAATTTATCGCATCCCACGTAAATCCTGTTTTTCGAGAGAAAGAGGTAAGGTATATTCCGCGTTTTACAGGAGAATTTATGCTGCCCGACTCATCAGTCCGTTTAAATAAATACATCAGCGAAAGCGGAATTTGCTCACGCCGCGAAGCGGATCGCTATATCGAGCAAGGCAATGTGTTCCTTAATGGCAAGCGAGCCACCATTGGCGATCAGGTAAAGCCCGGCGACGTTGTAAAAGTAAACGGTCAGGTGATTGAGCCGCGGGAAGCCGAAGATCTGGTACTTATCGCCCTGAACAAGCCCGTAGGCATTGTCAGCACCACCGAAGATGGCGAGCGCGATAACATTGTCGATTTCGTTAACCACAGCAAGCGCGTATTCCCGATTGGTCGTCTGGATAAAGACTCCCAGGGGCTAATATTTCTCACCAACCACGGTGATCTGGTAAATAAGATCCTGCGTGCTGGTAACGATCATGAAAAGGAGTATCTGGTGACGGTCGATAAACCGATCACTGATGAATTTATTCGTGGCATGGGGGCGGGGGTGCCGATCCTCGGGACGGTGACCAAAAAGTGCAAAGTCAAAAAAGAAGCGCCGTTTGTCTTTCGCATTACCCTCGTTCAGGGGCTGAACCGCCAGATCCGCCGCATGTGCGAATACTTTGGCTACGAAGTGAAAAAGCTGGAACGTACACGGATTATGAACGTCAGCTTAAGCGGGATCCCGTTGGGAGAATGGCGCGATTTAACCGACGACGAGCTCATCGATCTCTTTAAGCTCATTGAAAATTCCTCTTCCGAGGCGAAGCCCAAAGCGAAGGCCAAACCGAAAACGGCGGGCATCAAGCGCCCGGTGGTGAAGATGGAAAAAACAGCGGAAAAAGGTAGCCGCCCGGCGTCAAACGGTAAACGTTTCACCTCGCCTGGGCGCAAAAAGAAGGGGCGTTGATTAACGCCTGCCGCGCGTCGACGTATTTGCCGACCAGCTAAACGACGCTTCAGGATCCGGTTTATAAGCCTGCTTTTTCTTCAACTGGCGGGCTTTTTTCGCTTCAGCCTCACGCTCAACCATTAATTTATCGATGTACTCTTTCTTAATGCTGTTAGTTTCGGCGTTGGTCAGTACGCGGCCATGCGCAATCCGCGCGCGATCCAACAGCGTTTTTAGCTCGCGTTGCTCGCGTTCAGTCATCTCTTTTTGGGTAATACGGGGGAGTGCCATGATGGTGCCTCATTGAGCCGGAGGGTTCAGTGTACGGGAATTCATGTGCGAGCAGAACTTATAATATTCATTTTGCTTTCTCTTTAATATTTATCTTTTTAAATAATTAATAAAGATAAAAAATTAAACGGAAATCATTCTTCAATAACTTATTGAAGCTAATTGAATTTTTATTATTCAATGCGTTAAAGCTGATATTTCATTTCTGGCACGTTTCTCGCAATAATGCTCTCGTATTGACAACATCCCTGTTTTCAGTGGGCTGGACCAGGTTCTGCACGGGGTGGTTAACATCAAAGGATGAAAAAATACCATTAAATGGAGTCAGTGCTGTGATGCGCGAACGGGTATCGCAGCAGTTAAAAGAAATATGGCCCACGCCGACCATTGCTACATGCGTTTATCCATGCGGAACTGGCGCGTGGGGAAATTCCACCTGTGTTACCTGACAGTAGGGATGGTGATGTCGGGGAGCTGGATAGGTTATTGATGGCGACAGTGATGGGAGAATAAATTCGGCCCGGCAAGTATCATCCGGGCCGCACTGTTTTTACTCAAACAAATTACTATGCAATTTCTGCACGACTTGTTCCGCGTCTTCGCCTGGCACCAGGAAACACAGGTTATGGCTGGAAGCGCCGTAGCAAATCATGCGAATGTTGAACGGTTCAAGTACACCAAACACCTCTTTGCCAACACCACAGGCTTTTGACAGGTCGTTACCAATCAGAGCCACCAGTGCCAGACCTTCTTCCACTTCTACCCGGCACAGAGCTGAAAGCTCCATCAGCAGCGATTGTGTCAGCAACGTATCGCCCGTTGACGTTGAACCGGTAGTGTCGAGGGTCAACGCCACGCTCACCTCTGACGTAGTAATTAAATCCACCGAAATATTATGCCGTGCGAGAATGCCGAAAACTTCCGCGAGGAAGCCGCGAGAATGCAGCATATTCAGGCTATGCAGGGTTAATAGCGTTTGTTTGCGACGCAGAGCCAGCGCACGGAACAGCGGCGGATTTTTGGTTTTATTACACACTAAAGTACCGCCAGCTCGCGGATCTTTGCTTGAACCGACAAACACCGGGATATCGCTGCGAACTGCAGGCAGTAAGGTTGCCGGATGAAGCACTTTGGCACCAAAGGTTGCCATCTCAGCCGCTTCTTCAAAGGCGATTTCATCAATTCGTTTGGCATCAGGCACGACGCGTGGGTCGGTAGTATAAATTCCCGGCACATCTGTCCAGATATCGACGCGAGCAGCGTTTAACGCTTCTGCCAATAGTGCCGCCGTGTAGTCACTACCGCCGCGACCAAGTGTTGTGGTTCGCCCTTTACTTTCACTACCAATAAAGCCCTGAGTGATAACTAAACCTTCGTTGAGACGTGGGGTGAGTTGCAGCGCAGACAGTTCCGCCAGCGCAGCAATATCTGGTTCCGCGCGGCCAAAGCGATCGTTTGTGCGCATCACTTTACGCACATCAAACCACTGGGCCTGAACATTGCGCTCACGCAGAATCTCCACAAACAGCAGGGTCGACATCAGTTCGCCGTGGCTGACCAGTTCATCAGTTAGCGCTGGAGAGGTCGCTAGTGCAGCAGCTTCCGCCAGAATGGTGATGTTCTCCAGCAGTCGTTCAATCTCTTCGCGGATGACATTGGGGTAACGCAGACGTTCCAGAATAGCGAACTGGATATTGCGAATAGCATCGAGTTTTGCGAAGCGTTCAGCTGGTTCCAGACCTTCAGCCAGAGCAACCAACAGATTGGTGATCCCGGCGGAAGCCGAGAGGACGACTAAACGCACATTTGCATCGGAAAGCACAATGTCGGCGCTGCGGTTCATAGCGTCAAAATCAGCAACGCTAGTACCACCAAATTTAGAGACAACAATATCGGGCATGACTACCTCGTGTCAGGGAGAGAAAGAAGCGACCATGGCACAAAGGCAAAACTGAAACCGGTGCAGGCGCAAACCGTATTTATAAATAAAAGGTGTGGGGGAGGCTGTCAACGCTGGGATTATGCGGATTTTTCATGCAGCAGGAGCGGTGAGAAATTGTGCTTATAACAGCTATACTTTTTATCCTCTTCGCTAGCTGGTCGAGCTAACGGCACTAAAACCATCACATTTTTCTGTGACTGGCGCTACAATCTTCCAAAGTCACAATTCTCAAAATCAGAAGAGTATTGCTAATGAAAAACATCAATCCAACGCAGACCGCTGCCTGGCAGGCACTACAGAAACACTTCGATGAAATGAAAGACGTTACGATCGCCGATCTTTTTGCTCAAGACGGCGATCGTTTTTCTAAGTTCTCCGCAACCTTCGACGATCAGATGCTGGTGGATTACTCCAAAAACCGCATCACCGAAGAAACGTTGGCGAAATTACAGGATCTGGCGAAAGAGTGCGATCTGGCGGGCGCGATTAAGTCGATGTTCTCTGGCGAGAAGATCAACCGCACCGAAAACCGCGCCGTGCTGCACGTGGCGCTGCGTAACCGTAGCAATACCCCGATTCTGGTTGATGGCAAAGATGTTATGCCGGAAGTCAACGCGGTGCTGGAGAAGATGAAAACCTTCTCACAAGCGATTATTTCCGGTGAGTGGAAAGGTTATACCGGTAAAGCAATCACCGACGTGGTGAATATCGGTATCGGCGGTTCTGACCTCGGCCCGTACATGGTGACTGAAGCACTGCGTCCGTACAAAAATCACCTGAACATGCACTTTGTTTCTAACGTCGATGGGACTCACATCGCGGAAGTGCTGAAAAAAGTAAACCCGGAAACCACGCTGTTCCTGGTAGCATCTAAAACCTTCACCACTCAGGAAACCATGACCAACGCCCATAGCGCGCGTGACTGGTTCCTGAAAGCGGCAGGCGATGAGAAACACGTTGCGAAACACTTCGCTGCGCTCTCCACAAACGCCAAAGCCGTTGGTGAGTTTGGTATTGATACCGCCAACATGTTCGAGTTCTGGGACTGGGTCGGTGGTCGTTACTCTTTGTGGTCAGCGATTGGCCTGTCGATTGTTCTCTCTATCGGCTTTGATAATTTCGTTGAACTGCTTTCTGGCGCACACGCGATGGACAAGCATTTCTCCTCCACGCCTGCCGAGAAAAACCTGCCTGTACTGTTGGCGCTGATTGGCATCTGGTACAACAATTTCTTTGGCGCGGAAACTGAAGCGATTCTGCCGTATGACCAGTATATGCACCGTTTCGCGGCGTACTTCCAGCAGGGCAATATGGAGTCCAACGGTAAGTATGTTGACCGTAACGGTAACGTTGTGGATTACCAGACTGGCCCGATTATCTGGGGTGAACCAGGCACTAACGGTCAGCACGCGTTCTACCAGCTGATCCACCAGGGAACCAAAATGGTACCGTGCGATTTCATCGCCCCAGCTATCACCCATAACCCGCTCTCTGATCACCACCAGAAACTGCTGTCTAACTTCTTCGCCCAGACCGAAGCGCTGGCGTTTGGTAAATCCCGCGAAGTGGTTGAGCAGGAATATCGCGATCAGGGTAAAGATCCGGCAACGCTTGACTACGTGGTGCCGTTCAAAGTGTTCGAAGGTAACCGCCCGACCAACTCCATCCTGCTGCGTGAAATCACTCCGTTCAGCCTGGGGGCGTTGATTGCGCTGTATGAGCACAAAATCTTTACTCAGGGCGTGATCCTGAACATCTTCACCTTCGACCAGTGGGGCGTGGAACTGGGTAAACAGCTGGCGAACCGTATTCTGCCAGAGCTGAAAGATGATAAAGAAATCAGCAGCCACGATAGCTCAACCAATGGTCTGATTAACCGCTATAAAGCGTGGCGCGGTTAATCATCGTTCATGCCTGATGCCGCTATGTAGGCCGGATAAGGCGTTTACGCCGCATCCGGCCACTGGTGCCTGATGCGACGCTTTACGCGTCTTATCAGGCCTACAGGTCGATGCCGATATGTACATCGTATTCGGCAATTAATGCATAGCACGATTAATTAAATAACCTTAAAAACAATACCGACTATAAGTCGGCATTGTTTTATCAGATAAATCCGCTTGTCTGTGATTTAACGGAAATCATACCGTGAGGTTAATCCTAAAATAGATTTTTAATCGTGATTGATTTCGGAAAATACGCAGATTAATTACTTTTGCTTTTATTTTAACATTATGATTTTTAATCTTATTTATATATAAGCTGTAGCTTATATTTGATATTCATTCCAATTATCCTAAAACCCCATCGCTAATTCCCCGTGCCGTAATTCGCATGCTTTAGTTGTGTATACTCGATCCCGCCCGAAATGTTTTGGGTAAATCTCCATTCATTCAATGAAGGGAAATTGTTATGAAAAAAGTTCTGTATGGCATTTTTGCCATATCTGCGCTTGCGGCGACTTCTGCGTGGGCTGCACCTGTACAGGTGGGCGAAGCGGCAGGGTCGGCAGCAACGTCGGTTTCAGCGGGTAGTTCCTCCGCGACCAGCGTCAGCACCGTAAGCTCGGCGGTGGGTGTCGCGCTCGCGGCAACCGGTGGCGGTGATGGTTCTAATACCGGGACCACAACAACCACGACCACCAGTACCCAGTAATAAAGTATGTATCCCCAAAATAATTCGAGTTGCAGGAAGGCGACAAGCGAGTGAGTCCCCGGGAGCATAGATAACTATGTGACCGGGGTGAACGAGTGTGGTCACCGCATCTGCAGCTTGAAGTATGAAGGGGATTAACCATAACCACACTCCGGTGTGGTTATTCTGCCCCTCTGGAGAAGAGTCGTGAAGCGACCTGCACTCATTCTTATCTGCCTGCTATTACAGGCCTGTTCAGCCACGACTAAAGAGCTGGGCAATTCACTGTGGGACAGTCTGTTCGGTACACCAGGCGTACAGCTGACGGATGATGATATTCAAAATATGCCCTACGCCAGCCAGTACATGCAGCTTAATGGTGGGCCGCAGTTGTTTGTGGTGCTGGCCTTCGCTGAAGAAGGACAACAAAAATGGGTCACTCAGGATCAGGCCACTCTCGTCACACAACATGGTCGTCTGGTGAAGACTTTGCTTGGCGGCGACAACCTGATTGAGGTGAATAACCTTGCCGCCGACCCGCTGATTAAACCCGCACAAATCATTGATGGTGCAACCTGGACCCGCACGATGGGCTGGACCGAGTATAAGCAGGTACGCTACGCCACCGCACGCTCAGTCTTCAAATGGGATGGCACCGATACCGTCAAAGTCGGCAGCGATGAAACTCCGGTTCGTATGCTGGACGAAGAAGTCTCCACCGACCAGGCGCGCTGGCATAACCGCTACTGGATCGACAGCGAAGGGCAAATTCGCCAGTCGGAACAGTATCTCGGCGCGGATTATTTCCCGGTGAAAACCACTCTCATCAAGGCGGCAAAACAATGATTAAACCAACTATTGTCGCGTTGCTTTTGAGCGTGGGGACGTCATCGGTATTTGCGGCGGGAACCGTCAAGGTGTTCAGCAATGGCAGCGGTGAGGCCAAAACGCTAACGGGCGCAGAACATTTAATCGATCTGGTAGGCCAACCTCGGCTGGCAAACAGCTGGTGGCCTGGTGCGGTGATTAGCGAAGAGCTGGCAACGGCAGCGGCCTTGCGTCAGCAACAGGCGCTACTGGCACGGCTTGCAGAACTGGCTGCGGATTCCAGCGCCGACGATGCCGCCGCCATTAACGCCTTACGCCAGCAAATTCAGGCGTTGAAGGTGACGGGTAGGCAAAAAATCAATCTTGATCCCGATATCGTGCGCGTTGCCGAACGCGGTAACCCGCCGTTGCAGGGCAATTACACGCTGTGGGTTGGGCCGCCGCCGTCCACGGTCACGCTGTTTGGGCTTATCAGCCGTCCTGGCAATCAGCCGTTTACTCCAGGTCGCGACGTGGCGAGCTATCTCTCCGGGCAACGTCTGCTTAGCGGCGCGGATCGCAGCTACGCGTGGGTGGTTTACCCGGACGGACGCACGCAAAAAGCGCCGGTGGCTTACTGGAACAAGCGTCACGTAGAGCCGATGCCCGGCAGCATTATTTATGTTGGCCTCGCGGACTCCGTCTGGAGTGAGACGCCTGATGTCCTTAACGCCGACATTCTTCAGACTCTGACGCAGCGGATACCCCAATAATGAAAAAAAGACATCTGCTTAGCTTACTGGCGCTGGGCATTAGCACAGCTTGCTACGGCGAAACATATCCTGCGCCCATTGGTCCGTCGCAGTCGGATTTCGGTGGCGTAGGATTATTACAAACGCCCACCGCTCGCATGGCGCGGGAAGGGGAGCTTAGCCTCAACTATCGCGATAACGATCAGTACCGTTATTACTCAGCTTCAGTGCAACTCTTCCCGTGGCTGGAAACAACGCTGCGCTACACCGACGTGCGCACCCGGCAGTACAGCAGCGTCGAAGCGTTCTCTGGCGATCAAACGTATAAAGATAAAGCCTTCGATCTCAAACTGCGTTTGTGGGAAGAGAGTTATTGGCTGCCGCAAGTGGCGGTTGGCGCGCGGGATATCGGTGGCACGGGGCTGTTTGATGCGGAATACCTTGTCGCCAGCAAAGCCTGGGGGCCGTTCGATTTTACGCTCGGTCTGGGCTGGGGATATCTGGGCACCAGCGGTAACGTGAAAAATCCGCTCTGTTCAGCCAGTGATAAATATTGCTATCGCGATAACAGCTACAAACAGGCCGGATCTATCGACGGTAGCCAGATGTTCCACGGTCCTGCCTCACTGTTTGGCGGCGTGGAATACCAGACGCCCTGGCAACCACTGCGCCTGAAACTGGAGTATGAAGGCAATAATTATCAGCAGGATTTTGCCGGGAAGCTGGAGCAAAAAAGTAAGTTTAACGTCGGGGCGATTTATCGCGTTACCGATTGGGCCGACGTTAACCTTAGCTATGAACGTGGCAACACCTTTATGTTTGGCGTCACGCTGCGCACCAACTTTAACGATCTACGTCCTTCGTACAACGATAACGCCCGCCCGCAATATCAACCGCAGCCGCAGGATGCCATTTTGCAGCATTCGGTGGTGGCGAATCAGTTAACGCTGTTGAAATACAATGCCGGACTTGCCGATCCGCAGATCCAGGCGAAAGGCGATACGCTGTATGTTACCGGCGAGCAGGTGAAATATCGTGATTCGCGCGAAGGGATCATCCGTGCTAATCGGATCGTGATGAACGATCTGCCGGATGGGATCAAGACGATCCGCGTTACGGAAAATCGCCTTAACATGCCGCAGGTGACGACGGAAACGGATGTCGCCAGCCTGAAAAATCATCTCGCCGGAGAGCCGTTGGGCCACGAAACGAAGCTGGCGCAAAAACGCGTCGAGCCAGTGGTTCCGCAGTCCACCGAGCAGGGCTGGTATATCGACAAATCGCGCTTTGATTTCCATATCGATCCGGTGCTGAACCAGTCGGTCGGTGGCCCGGAAAACTTTTACATGTATCAGCTGGGCGTGATGGGAACGGCAGATTTGTGGCTGACGGACCATCTGCTGACCACCGGTAGCCTGTTTGCTAACCTTGCCAACAATTACGACAAGTTTAACTACACCAATCCGCCGCAGGACTCGCACTTACCGCGTGTTCGTACCCATGTGCGCGAGTATGTGCAGAACGATGTCTATGTGAATAACCTGCAAGCCAACTACTTCCAGCATCTGGGCAACGGCTTCTACGGTCAGGTCTACGGAGGTTATCTCGAAACCATGTTTGGCGGTGCGGGGGCAGAAGTGTTGTATCGCCCGCTGGACAGCAACTGGGCGTTTGGTCTGGATGCCAACTACGTTAAACAGCGCGACTGGCGTAGCGCGAAAGATATGATGAAATTCACCGATTACAGCGTGAAAACCGGACATCTGACCGCGTACTGGACGCCATCTTTCGCTCAGGATGTGTTAGTGAAAGCCAGCGTCGGGCAGTATCTGGCAGGGGATAAAGGCGGCACGCTGGAGATCGCCAAACGCTTTGACAGCGGCGTGGTGGTGGGGGGCTATGCCACGATCACTAATGTTTCGAAAGAGGAGTACGGTGAAGGGGACTTCACCAAAGGCGTGTATGTCTCTGTACCGTTGGATCTCTTCTCGTCTGGCCCGACACGCAGCCGTGCGGCGATTGGCTGGACGCCGCTGACGCGTGACGGTGGGCAGCAACTTGGGCGTAAGTTCCAGTTGTATGACATGACCAGCGACCGTAGCGTCAATTTCCGCTAAGTCATGGGAAAGGTGCCAGTTTTCGCACTCACTGGCACCTTCATTCTTAATGGCCTGTCGAGCCATCAGGAACGCAGTTCACCCCCGGTTTGCGATCTGGTGTGTAAAGGCGAAAACATTCTGTCTTCCTGTCCGTCGATATCGGTTGCAGGTCTGGTTGCCTGAGCGACTGGGCCATCATTGGGCTGGAGACATTGCTTTGCGAAAGGTCGGCTTTATCAGCAGTACCGAGCGGACCAGCATAAGCAGGAAGAACAGAGACTGATAACATCAAAGCAGCAAAATAAGGCTTCATTTTTACCACCTTTATCAGGTTACGTGTCATTTGTTCCAGAGGAACATTGTCGATTTTTCGCGCATTGCTGGAGGCTGGGAATCACCTGAATGGGTGATTTTTGCAGTACCGGCTATGGTGCGGTTTGTCTTGCCGGATGCGCCGTCAGACGCGGCTTATCCGGTCTACGGGTAGGACGGATAAGGCGTTCACGCCGCATCCGGCGTTGGATGGGAGATGCCCATTTAATCCAGGTTGAACAAAACATACACAAAAAATATAGATCTCCGTCACATTTTTACGTTATACAGGAAGCTCGCCACTGTGAAGGAGGTACTGCTATGACGTCACTCTCTCGTCCGCGCGTGGAGTTTATCTCCACCATTTTGCAGACCGTTCTCAATCTTGGCCTGCTGTGTCTCGGCCTGATTTTGGTTGTCTTCCTCGGCAAAGAAACGGTGCATCTGGCTGATGTGCTGTTCGCGCCAGAACAGACCAGCAAATATGAGCTGGTGGAAGGACTGGTGGTTTATTTTCTCTATTTCGAATTTATCGCGCTGATAGTGAAGTACTTTCAGTCCGGTTTTCACTTCCCGCTACGTTATTTTGTCTATATCGGGATCACCGCCATTGTGCGCTTGATCATCGTCGATCATAAATCACCATTGGATGTGTTGATCTACTCTGCGGCGATCCTGTTACTGGTGATCACCCTGTGGCTGTGTAATTCGAAACGGCTGAAGCGGGAGTAAAAAAGGCGCTCCGAAGAGCGCCGAATAACAGTCACAAGTTGGGATAACGTAAGTTGAGGGTGTAGAGGCATAACATTGGCAGAACAACATCTTTAACCTTTCACACCACCTGCCGTCAGGCCGTTGACCAGCCAGCGTTGAGCCAGCAAGAAGACGATGGTGATCGGTAATGCAGACATCACGGCAGCGGCAGCAAAGTCGCCCCACAGGTAGTTTTGTGGGTTAAGGTATTGCTGCATCCCCACGGCCAGGGTGTAGCTATTTACGTCACGCAGTAACAGCGACGCGACCGGAACTTCAGTAATGGCAGCGATAAACGACAGGATGAACACCACCGCCAGAATCGGTACTGACAACGGTAACAGGACGAGGCGGAAAGCCTGCCACGGTGTCGCGCCATCCAGCGCCGCTGCTTCTTCCAGCGAGCTGTCGATAGTTTCGAAATAGCCTTTGATGGTCCAGACGTGCAGCGCAATCCCTCCCAGGTACGCGAAGATAACGCCACCGTGGGTATTCAGGCCGATGAATGGAATGTACTCGCCCAGGCGATCAAACAACGCATACAACGCCACCAGCGAAAGTACTGCCGGGAACATCTGGAAAATCAACATCCCTTTTAGCAGCGTCGCTTTGCCAGGGAAACGCATACGTGCGAAGGCGTAGGCGCAGGTGGTGGAGAGCGCCACAATGCCAATTGCGGAAATACCTGCGACCTTCACTGAGTTCCACAGCCACAGCAGTACCGGGAACGGCGGTGGCGTGATGCGACCATCAGCCTGTTCAACGCTAAAACCTAACGCCAGTTTCCAGTGATCCCACGAGATTTGCTCCGGGATCAGGCTGCCAGTCGCGAAGTTCCCCTGGCGTAGCGAGATGGCGACGACCATCAGCAGCGGGAACATAATTGCCGCGATAAAAAGTAGCAGTAGCAGGTGAGTAATAAACAAACGTGCTTTTTGCGATTTCGGTTGGACCATTGCCATTTTTGTTATCTCCCTTAATCAAACTTCATTCGCGTGGCTTTCAGGTTCACTATCGCCAGCGCACCCACCAGCAGGAAGATCAGCGTGGCAATCGCCGCCGCCAGACCGAAGTCCTGACCACCGCCGCCTTCAAAGGCGATACGGTAGGTGTAGTTAACGAGCAGGTCGGTAT
This sequence comes from Escherichia sp. E1V33, assembly GCF_004211955.1. Lineage (GTDB taxonomy): Bacteria > Pseudomonadota > Gammaproteobacteria > Enterobacterales > Enterobacteriaceae > Escherichia. The sequence continues at coordinate 229,768 of NZ_RHJI01000017.1, read as the reverse complement.
AACCGGCTGGCGTGGTGGTGCCAAGACGATCCGGGCCGCCGTTGGTCAACAGTTGAATCAGCACGAAGTTGTTAAAGTTAAAGGCGAAGCTGGCGATCATTAGCGGTGTGAGCGGCTTAATCAGCAGCGGTAGCGTAATCTTAAAGAAGTTCTGGAACGGACCTGCGCCATCCATTGCGGAGGCTTCATACAGATCGTCCGGAATCGCTTTCAACAAGCCCATGCAGAGGATCATCATGTACGGATAACCCAACCAGGTGTTGACGATAATCAGCATCGTCCGTGCAGTGGTCGGATCGCTGAACCAGGCGGGCTTCACGCCAAACAGCGCGCTCAACATCATGTTGATTTCACCAAAGCTCTGGTTGAACAATCCTTTGAAAATCAAAATTGAAATAAACGATGGCACCGCGTAGGGCAGAATCAGCAGGACACGATAGACAGCTTTGCCGCGCAACGCTTCCCACTGCACCAGACACGCCAGCACCATGCCGACCGCCACCGTTAAAAAAACGGTGATAAGTGAGAACACCACGGTCCAGACGAAAATTGCGAGGAACGGTTTTTGGATCCCTTCGTCGGTGAAGACGCGGGTAAAGTTTTTCCAGCCAGTAGTCACGGTATAGCCCGGACTGAGTTTTTCGTCACCCCAGTTGCCGTCAGCAGTGATGGACTGGTAAAAACCAATCTGGTCGTTTGGACGATATTTTACGCCACTCTGATTATTGGTCAGCGTACCGTCATCGCCTAATGTGTACAGCGGCTGAGTGCCGGAGAACTGGCGCAGGGAGCTCATCATCACTTTGTTACCATCCGGCAGAATGGCGGTAATGTTGCTCAGGGCTTGACGATTCTGGGTAATCACGCGCAGATTCGCACGCTCGCCTTCAGGCTGCGTGGTGCTTTCTTTCAATTGCAGTTTTTGCTCGTCGCCAAATTTGAAAGCGTCTGAGAGATAATTTTTGCCGGTTTCACCGTCGGTGAGCGCCAGTTGCCACTCATCACCCGCGGGATAAAGACCAAAGTTATAGGTTTTACCTGCCTGCCATGAGCGGTCCAACAGAACTTCCTGAGCGCGTTCAAAGGTAAGCTGGTTGGTGCTGCTGTAGTTGGTGAAGGCGATGGCGATGGTGCAGACCAGAGGGAAGAGGACGAATAGCCCCATCCCGGCCATTCCCGGATAAACATAGCGCCAGGCGTAGGCTTTACGATTGGCGAAAATATAGAGTCCCGCTGAACTTAAAATCAGCGTGGTAATGGCGAACAGGTATTCCCCTTGTGCGTACATTAAAACAACAAGGTAACCCACCAGCAGGCCGAGCAGACCTAACACTGACCATTTCAGCGCGTCGCTTTGCCACCAATGTTTCTTTTTAATGACATCCATGGGGTTCTTCCTCATTCCAGGACGGATAAAGCGTTCACGCCGCATCCGGCAACAACTGCCTGATGCGACGCTGGCGCGTCTTATCAGGCCTACATACGTTTCGGTTTCGTAGGCCGGATAAGGCGTTTATGCCGCATCCGGCAACAACTGCCTGATGCGACGCTGGCGCGTCTTATCAGGCCTACATACGTTTCGGTTTCGTAGGCCGGATAAGGCGTTACGCCGCATCCGGCAACAACTGCCTGATGCGACGCTGGCGCGTCTTATCGGGCCTACATACGTTTCAGTTTCGTAGGCCGGACAAGGCGTTTACGCCGCATCCGGCAATCAATGCCTGATGCGACGCTGGCGCGTCTTATCGGGCCTACATACGTTTCGGTTTCGTAGGCCGGATAAAGCGTTCACGCCGCATCCGGCAATCAATGCCTGATGCGACGCTGACGCGTCTTATCAGGCCTACATACGTTTCGGTTTCGTAGGCCGGACAAGGCATTTACGCCGCATCCGGCAATCAATGCCTGATGCGACGCTGACGCGTCTTATCGGGCCTGCATACGTTTCGGTTTCGTAGGCCGGACAAGGCGTTTACGCCGCATCCGGCATTTCAGGCATTACTTAGTGATACGACCCTGTGCATCTTTCAGCGCGTCATCAACGGATTGACGACCGCTGGCTGCATTGATTACTGCGGTACGCACGGCATACCAGAAGGCGGACATCTGCGGGATGTTCGGCATGATTTCACCGTTCTTGGCGTTATCCATGGTGGCGGCAATGCGTTGATCTTTCGCCAGCTGATCCTGGTAAGACTTCAGCGCCACTGCGCCCAGCGGTTTGTCTTTATTCACCGCTTCCAGACCTTCGTCAGTCAGCAGATAGTTTTCGAGGAACTCTTTCGCCAGCTCTTTGTTCGGACTGGCAGCGTTAATGCCTGCGCTCAGCACGCCAACGAACGGTTTGGATGGCTGTCCTTTAAAGGTTGGCAGCAGCGTCACACCGTAGTTCACTTTGCTGGTGTCGATGTTGGACCACGCCCACGGACCATTAATGGTCATCGCAGTTTCACCTTTGTTAAAGGCTGCCTCTGCGATGGAGTAGTCAGTATCCGCATTCATGTGTTTGTTTTTAATCAGATCAACCAGGAAGGTCAGACCCGCTTTCGCGCCAGCGTTATCCACGCCAACGTCTTTCACGTTGTATTTGTCGTTTTCATACTTGAACGCGTAACCACCGTCGGCAGCAATCAGCGGCCAGGTAAAGTACGGTTCTTGCAGGTTGAACATCAGCGCGCTCTTACCTTTCGCTTTCAGTTCTTTATCCAGCGCTGGGATCTCTTCCCAGGTTTTTGGCGGGTTCGGCAGCAGATCTTTGTTATAAATCAGTGATAACGCTTCAACTGCAATTGGGTAAGCAATGAGTTTGCCGTTAAAACGTACGGCATCCCAGGTGAACGGATAAATCTTGTCCTGGAGCGCTTTGTCCGGGGAAACTTCAGCCAGCAGACCTGACTGGGCGTAGCCGCCAAAGCGGTCGTGCGCCCAGAAGATGATGTCCGGACCATCGCCAGTTGCCGCAACTTGAGGGAATTTCTCTTCCAGTTTATCCGGGTGCTCAACGGTGACTTTAATTCCGGTATCTTTCTCGAATTTTTTACCGACTTCAGCGAGGCCGTTGTAGCCTTTATCGCCGTTAATCCAGATTACCAGTTTACCTTCTTCAATTTTGGCGAGAGCCGTGGCGGAAAACATCATCGTCGTTAATGCGGATAATGCGAGGATGCGTGCACCTGTTTTTATTTTCATAATCTCTGGTCCTTGTTGGTGAAGTGCTTGTGAAAACACCTATACGGACTCTAGTTTCTTTATACGGCAACCTCTTTCCATCCTCCTTGCCCCTACGCCCCACCTTCGCTTTGTGTGATCTCTGTCGCAGAAACAGCAGTATTGCGGGTTGGCGCACATAAAATCGCCATGATTTTTGCAAGCAACTTCACGAATTTCCGTACTTTTCATCGGATTAGTATGCAGATGCCTTCTTCTCGTCCTCCCGCCTCCTCCCCCATAAAAAAGCCTGGGGGTGGAGGATTTAAGCCATCAGTCGATCAAGCATAGTCACCGCATCATGAATGTTGCTGTCGATGACAGGTTGTAACGAAGGGAGAAGGGCATGGCGAGCGTACAGCTGCAAAATGTAACGAAAGCCTGGGGTGAGGTCGTGGTATCGAAAGATATCAATCTCGAGATCCACGAAGGCGAATTTGTGGTGTTTGTCGGGCCATCTGGCTGCGGTAAATCAACGTTACTGCGCATGATTGCCGGCCTTGAGACAATTACCAGCGGCGACCTGTTCATCGGTGAGAAACGAATGAACGACACCCCGCCAGCCGAACGCGGCGTTGGGATGGTGTTCCAGTCCTATGCGCTCTATCCCCATCTGTCTGTGGCAGAAAACATGTCCTTTGGCCTGAAACTGGCGGGCGCGAAGAAAGAGGTGATCAACCAGCGCGTTAACCAGGTGGCGGAAGTACTGCAACTGGCGCACTTGCTGGACCGCAAACCGAAGGCACTCTCCGGCGGGCAGCGTCAGCGAGTGGCGATTGGTCGAACGCTGGTGGCCGAGCCAAGCGTGTTTTTACTCGATGAACCGCTATCTAACCTTGATGCTGCGCTGCGTGTGCAGATGCGTATCGAAATCTCCCGCCTGCATAAACGTCTGGGCCGCACGATGATCTACGTCACCCACGATCAGGTCGAAGCGATGACGCTGGCCGACAAAATCGTGGTGCTGGATGCCGGGCGCGTGGCGCAGGTCGGGAAACCCCTTGAACTGTATCACTATCCGGCAGACCGCTTTGTCGCAGGTTTTATTGGTTCGCCGAAAATGAACTTCCTGCCGGTAAAAGTGACTGCCGTTGCAATCGATCAAGTCCAGGTTGAGCTGCCGATGCCAAATCTCCAGCAAGTCTGGCTTCCGGTTGAAAGTCACAACGTCCAGGTCGGAGCCAACATGTCACTGGGCATTCGCCCGGAACATCTACTGCCAAGTGATATTGCCGACGTCATCCTTGAAGGTGAAGTTCAGGTCGTCGAGCAACTCGGCAACGAAACCCAAATTCATATCCAGATCCCTTCCATTCGTCAAAACCTGGTGTACCGCCAGTCTGACGTGGTGTTGGTAGAAGAAGGTGCCACATTCGCTATCGGCCTGCCGCCAGAGCGTTGCCATCTGTTCCGTGAAGATGGCACTGCGTGTCGTCGACTGCATCAGGAGCCGGGCGTTTAAGCACCCTACAAAAGACACAAAACCTGTGAAAGGTGATGTGAAAAAAGAAAAGCAATGACTCAGGAGATAGAATGATGATTACTCTGCGCAAACTTCCTCTGGCGGTTGCCGTCGCAGCGGGCGTAATGTCTGCTCAGGCAATGGCTGTGGATTTCCACGGTTACGCTCGTTCCGGTATCGGCTGGACAGGGAGCGGCGGTGAACAACAGTGTTTCCAGACTACCGGTGCTCAAAGTAAATACCGTCTTGGCAACGAATGTGAAACTTATGCTGAATTGAAATTGGGTCAGGAAGTGTGGAAAGAGGGCGATAAGAGCTTCTATTTCGACACTAACGTGGCCTATTCCGTAGCACAACAGAATGACTGGGAAGCTACCGATCCGGCCTTCCGTGAAGCGAACGTGCAGGGTAAAAACCTGATTGAATGGCTGCCAGGTTCTACCATTTGGGCGGGTAAGCGTTTCTACCAACGCCATGACGTTCATATGATCGACTTCTACTACTGGGATATTTCTGGTCCTGGTGCCGGTCTGGAAAACATCGATGTTGGCTTCGGTAAACTCTCTCTGGCCGCAACCCGCTCTTCTGAAGCTGGTGGTTCTTCCTCTTTCGCCAGCAACAACATCTATGACTACACCAACGAAACCGCGAACGATGTCTTCGACGTGCGTTTAGCGCAGATGGAAATTAACCCAGGCGGCACGTTAGAACTGGGCGTCGACTACGGTCGCGCTAACCTGCGTGATAACTATCGTCTGGTTGATGGCGCATCGAAAGATGGCTGGTTATTCACCGCTGAACATACTCAGAGCATCCTGAAGGGCTTTAACAAGTTTGTTGTTCAGTACGCAACTGACTCGATGACCTCGCAGGGTAAAGGTCTGTCGCAGGGCTCTGGCGTCGCGTTTGATAACGAACACTTTGCCTACAACATCAACAACAACGGTCACATGCTGCGTATCCTCGACCACGGTGCGATCTCGATGGGCGACAACTGGGACATGATGTACGTGGGTATGTACCAGGATATCAACTGGGATAACGACAACGGCACCAAGTGGTGGACCGTCGGTATTCGCCCGATGTACAAGTGGACGCCAATCATGAGCACCTTGATGGAGATCGGCTACGACAACGTCGAATCCCAGCGCACTGGCGACAAAAACAATCAGTACAAAATCACTCTTGCACAACAATGGCAGGCTGGCGACAGCATCTGGTCACGCCCGGCTATTCGTGTCTTCGCAACCTACGCCAAGTGGGATGAGAAATGGGGCTATGACTACAACGGTAGTTCCTCTTCCAACCCGAACTACGGTAAAGCCGTTCCGGCGAACTTCGAAGGTGGTAGCTTCGGTCGTGGTGATAGCGACGAGTGGACCTTCGGCGCCCAGATGGAAATCTGGTGGTAATAACAAAGCGTAGGCCGGATAAGGCGTTCACGCCGCATCCGGCATAAAAACACGTTGTCATTATCTATAAGGGGCGCAAGCCCCTCTGATTATCGGTTTAGCGCGCTATTGCCTGGCTACCGCTGAACTCCAGATTTTGAGGTGAAAACAATGAAAATGAATAAAAGTCTCATCGCCCTCTGTTTATCAGCAGGGTTGCTGGCGAGCGCGCCTGGAATCAGCCTCGCCGACGTCAACTACGTACCGCAAAACACCAGTGACGCACCAGCTATTCCATCCGCCGCACTACAACAATTAACCTGGACACCCGTCGATCAATCCAAAACTCAGACTACCCAGTTAGCGACTGGCGGCCAACAGTTGAACGTTCCTGGTATCAGCGGCCCGGTTGCGGCATACAGCGTTCCGGCAAACATTGGCGAACTGACCCTTACGCTGACCAGCGAAGTGAACAAACAAACCAGTGTATTTGCGCCGAACGTGCTGATTCTTGATCAGAACATGGCTTCATCAGCTTTCTTCCCCAGCAGTTATTTCACCTACCAGGAACCCGGCGTCATGAGCGCAGATCGTCTGGAAGGGGTGATGCGCCTTACGCCAGCGTTGGGGCAGCAGAAACTGTATGTTCTGGTCTTTACCACGGAAAAAGATCTCCAGCAGACGACGCAACTGCTCGACCCGGCTAAAGCCTATGCCAAAGGTGTTGGTAACTCGATCCCGGATATTCCAGACCCGGTTGCTCGTCATACCACAGATGGCTTACTGAAACTGAAAGTAAAAACCAACTCCAGCTCCAGCGTGTTGGTAGGACCACTATTTGGTTCATCCGCTCCAGCTCCGGTTACGGTAGGTAACACGACGGCACCTGCCGTGGCTGCACCCGCTCCGGCACCGGTGAAGAAAAGCGAACCGATGCTCAACGACACGGAAAGTTATTTTAATACCGCGATCAAAAACGCTGTCGCGAAAGGTGATGTTGATAAGGCGTTAAAACTGCTTGATGAAGCTGAACGCCTGGGATCGACATCTGCCCGTTCCACCTTTATCAGCAGTGTAAAAGGCAAGGGGTAATTACGCCCCACAGTGCTGATTTTGCAACAACTGGTGCGTCTCCGGGCGCACCTTTTTTTCTCTCCTCATGTAATTGTTGCTTTTTTGTTGCGCATTAGATCACTTAATATGCTTTACATCTCCCGTTATCGCTTTTCTGCGATACAATGCCTTTACGTTATGTAACGGAGAGTTCGGCATGTCACACCCCGCGTTAACGCAACTGCGTGCGCTGCGCTATTTTGCAGAGATCCCTGCACTGGAACCGCAACTGCTCGACTGGTTGTTGCTGGAAGATTCCATGACTAAACGTTTTGAACAGCAGGGAAAAACGGTGAGCGTGACGATGATCCGCGAAGGGTTTGTCGAACAGAATGAAATCCCCGAAGAATTACCGCTGCTGCCGAAAGAATCCCGTTACTGGTTACGTGAAATTTTGCTATGTGCTGATGGGGAACCCTGGCTTGCCGGGCGTACCGTCGTCCCTGTATCAACATTAAGTGGCCCCGAGCTGGCGTTACAAAAGTTGGGTAAAACGCCATTAGGACGTTATCTGTTTACATCATCGACATTAACCCGGGACTTTATTGAGATAGGCCGTGATGCCGGACTTTGGGGGCGCCGTTCCCGCCTGCGATTAAGCGGTAAGCCGCTGTTGCTGACTGAACTGTTTTTACCGGCGTCACCGTTGTACTAAGAGGAAAAAAATATGGAGTGGAGTCTGACGCAGAATAAGCTGCTGGCGTTTCATCGCTTAATGCGTACGGATAAGCCAATAGGCGCGTTACTGCTGCTCTGGCCAACGTTGTGGGCGCTGTGGGTGGCAACGCCGGGTGTTCCCCAACTATGGATTCTGGCGGTGTTCGTCGCTGGCGTCTGGCTAATGCGCGCCGCCGGGTGCGTGGTGAATGACTACGCTGACCGTAAATTTGATGGTCATGTGAAGCGCACAGCAAACCGACCGCTTCCCAGCGGTGCGGTTACGGAGAAAGAGGCGCGAACGCTATTTGTGGTGCTGGTGCTGATTTCGTTCTTACTGGTATTGACGCTGAACACGATGACCATTCTGTTGTCGATTGCCGGACTGGTGCTGGCGTGGGTGTACCCCTTTATGAAGCGGTATACCCATTTACCGCAAGTGGTACTGGGGGCGGCGTTTGGCTGGTCGATTCCAATGGCTTTTGCCGCTGTGAGTGAATCGGTGCCGTTAAGCTGCTGGCTGATGTTCCTTGCCAATATTCTGTGGGCGGTGGCCTACGACACGCAATATGCGATGGTCGACCGTGACGATGACGTGAAGATTGGCATTAAGTCCACCGCTATCTTGTTCGGCCAATACGATAAGTTGATTATCGGTATTTTGCAGATTGGTGTGCTGGTACTGATGGCGATTGTCGGCGAGTTAAATGGCTTAGGCTGGGGATATTACTGGTCAATTCTGGTAGCGGGCGCGCTGTTTGTATATCAACAAAAACTGATTGCCAACCGCGAGCGCGAAGCCTGCTTTAAAGCATTTATGAATAATAACTATGTTGGTCTGGTACTGTTTTTAGGGCTGGCAATGAGTTACTGGCATTTCTGATGATGTAAAAAAGCCGGATGATGGACTGCACCCCAAAAGTTGGACATCCGGCTTTTTTTCTGGACTGTCTTATGCGCTGCGCTTATCAGGCCTACACAACACATCGCAATTTATTGAATTTGCAGATTATGGTAGGACAGATAAGGCGTTTGCACCGCATCCGGTAATTCTCACTGATTACCCTTCGCCCTGCGTCGCGCTCTCAATCGTCAAACGTACATCGGACGTAATCAACTCCGCCAGCAACTGATATACCTTCATCGTTTCTGCCGGTTCGGCGTCGCCGCTGTCGCTGATATACCCTTCATCACGCAGTGTCAGCACCAGAGAACTGAACACCGCCTTGTCGAAGAACTCCGGCGCGTTGATGCCGTGCAGCACGGAGAGACGTTGCGCCACGGTGCGGCTCTCTTTCTCCAGCGTACCGCGGTTGATCGACGGGTTGGCGCTCAATAACCAGAAGGTAATCGCATAACGTTGCAGCGTTTCGCGCGCGCCTGCGGCCAGCAGCTGAAGCGTGCGGGAGTGCGCTGGATTGATATGCAACTCGTCATTTTGCAGTGTAATTAGCCCCTGACGTTGCATTTCATTCGCCAGTGCGTCAATCACGCCCGGTAACTCGTCGCGATCCCAGCGCAAGAACAGCTCTGCTTTCAGCATTGGATACAGCACATTGACGTGCTCCATCAATACGTCACGGGAGATGTGGCGATGCTGGGTGACAATTGCCGCCATCAGCGAAGGCAGCACCAACATATGCGCAATGTTGTTGCGATAGTAGGTCATCAACACCGCTTGCTCACGCGGCAGAATGATGATGTCGCCGATAGTGTCTTTCTCAACTTCAAACTTGTTCATCTGCAGCGCGTGGTCGATAAGCTCGCTGGCGCTGGCCGAAGGAACGGTAGAGTCCGTGGAGTAAGGCACGTTGCGCATCAAATCCAGGTAGCAGTTGAGTTGCTCGGTTAACTGCTCGCGGGTGAGTGAGCGCTGACGTGACGCCAGAAGTGCAGTACAGCACAGGTTCATGGCGTTTGCCGCACCTGCGTTGTTAATGCGTACCATCAGATCGGCAGCAATGTTATTGACTGTCGGCGTTAACCAGGCCGGACGTACTGCTTCGATTGGGTCGATGGATTCACGCCAGTCTGGCACGTGCTGGTTAAGGTAGGTCATCAACGGCATCGGTTCACCGAAATTGACGTAACCCTGGCCGAGATTACGCAGCTTGCTTAAACCGCGCAGCATCTGCGGCAGGCTCTCTTTCTCTTTCGTCGCGCCGCGCAGTTCTTTGGCGTAAGTACCCACTTCCATGACGTGCTCATAACCGATGTAGATCGGAATCAGCGTAATCGGACGCGTGCCGCCACGCAGCATCGCCTGAATGGTCATCGACAGCGTACCGGTTTTCGGATCCAGCAAACGCCCCGTACGGGAACGACCGCCTTCTACGAAGTACTCGACGGAATAACCACGGCTGAACAGTTCGCCGAGATACTCACGGAAAACGGTGGAATAAAGTTTATTGCCTTTAAAAGTACGGCGAATAAAGAACGCACCCAGACGGCGGAAAATCGGCCCGGCCGGCCAGAAGTTCAGGTTGATCCCGGCGGCGATATGCGGCGGCACCAGCCCCTGGTGATACAGCACGTAAGAAAGCAGCAGGTAGTCCATGTGGCTTCGGTGGCAAGGCACATACACCAGCTCATGACCGTCGTGGGCCAACTGGCGAACGCGCTCGGCGTTATGGACGTTGATGCCCTGATAAAGTCGGTTCCAGGTGAAGCCCAGAATACGGTCAGTCAGGCGGATCATCTCGTAAGAGAAGTTCGCCGCAATCTCTTCCATCAGTGCAATGGCATTCTGCTGCGCTTTTTCATGGGAGATTTTTTTGCTGCGCGCTTCATCTTCTACCGCTTTGGCAATGGCGCGGGAGGCGAGCAGCTTGTTAAACAGATCCTGACGAGCTGGCAGGCGCGGCCCCACAGCAGCCAGACGCTGGCGGGCAAAGTGCATACGCGCCACGCGCGCCAGTTTCTGAGCGATAGTTTTATCCGTGCCGTGTTCATCCGCCATACGGCGCAGCGAAACTGACGGAGAAAAACGCACAAAACTGTCGCGACCGAGCCATAGCACGGCGAAAAATTTCTGTACGCCGTTGAGCATGCGCAGCGGCGGGTTAACTTCACCTTTTTCACGCCCTGGCGCACGACCAAACATCACCGATACTGGCACCATTTGCACATCCAGATTCGGGTTGCTACGGTGCAGATCGAGATAGTCATGGAAAAGCTTAATAGACTCTTCTTTCGGTGTGTAATAGGTGAAAACACGCGGCCCGCCATGAATAAACACATAGCGCGGCAGTAACGTGCCGTCTATCTCCAGCGGCTCTAATGGGTCAGGCAGGTCGTGCGCAAGGCACTGGGCGCGCAACGTCAGCAAATCCGCTTTTGAGTTGTACGGTAAAACGTACATAATTGGACGAGAGGTATCGAGTCCCAGTTCCGGGGCAGGATCTGCCGGAATAGACTTGCTTTTTACCAGGATGCTTAATGGTAAATTCAGTAATTTGTAGTAAATTCGTGGCCAGCCGGACATAAACGATGTAAAGCCTCTGGTTAATAATGCAAATGCGCCGCAAGGATAGCAGAAAGTCATGGGAAATTCTGTGGTATCCGCTCATGTTTCGCGCGGCGTTACGCTAACCGTAATCTTCGGATTCAACGGTACACTGATATTGACGCTCATAATGTAAAAAGGTTCTTTCGATGGCCAATAATACCACTGGATTCACCCGAATTATCAAAGCTGCCGGCTATTCCTGGAAAGGTTTACGTGCCGCATGGATCAACGAAGCGGCATTCCGTCAGGAAGGCGTTGCGGTATTGTTGGCGGTGATTATTGCCTGCTGGCTGGATGTGGACGCGATTACCCGCGTGCTGCTTATCAGTTCCGTCATGTTGGTGATGATTGTGGAAATTCTCAATAGTGCTATCGAAGCGGTGGTTGACCGTATTGGTTCTGAATACCATGAGCTTTCCGGGCGGGCGAAAGATATGGGCTCTGCCGCAGTGCTGATCGCCATTATCGTCGCCGTGATTACCTGGTGCATTCTGTTATGGTCGCATTTTGGATAACTCTTCCAGAATTCGATAAATCTCTGGTTTATTGTGCAGTTTATGGTTCCAAAATCACCTTTTGCTGTATATACTCACAGCATAACTGTATATACACCCAGGGGGCGGAATGAAAGCGTTAACGGCCAGGCAACAAGAGGTGTTTGATCTCATCCGTGATCACATCAGCCAGACAGGTATGCCGCCGACGCGTGCGGAAATCGCGCAGCGTTTGGGGTTCCGTTCCCCAAATGCGGCAGAAGAACATCTGAAGGCGCTGGCACGCAAAGGCGTTATTGAAATTGTTTCCGGCGCTTCGCGCGGGATTCGTCTGTTGCAGGAAGAGGAAGAAGGGTTGCCGCTGGTAGGTCGTGTGGCTGCCGGTGAACCGCTTCTGGCGCAGCAGCATATTGAAGGTCATTATCAGGTCGATCCTTCCCTGTTCAAACCGAATGCCGATTTCCTGCTGCGCGTCAGTGGGATGTCGATGAAAGATATCGGCATTATGGACGGCGACTTGCTGGCGGTGCATAAAACCCAGGATGTGCGTAATGGTCAGGTCGTTGTCGCGCGTATTGATGACGAAGTTACCGTTAAGCGTCTGAAAAAACAGGGTAATAAAGTCGAGCTTCTGCCAGAAAATAGCGAGTTTAAACCAATTGTCGTTGACCTTCGTCAGCAGAGCTTCAGCATTGAAGGGCTGGCAGTTGGGGTTATTCGCAACGGCGACTGGCTGTAACATATCTCTGAGACCGCGATGCCGCCTGGCGTCGCGGTTTGTTTTTCATCTCTCTTCATCAGGCTTGTCTGCATGGCATTCCTCACTTCATCTGATAAAGCACTTTGGCATCTCGCCTTACCCATGATTTTCTCCAATATCACCGTTCCGTTGCTGGGACTGGTCGATACGGCGGTTATTGGTCATCTTGATAGTCCGGTTTATTTGGGCGGCGTGGCGGTTGGTGCAACGGCGACCAGCTTTCTCTTTATGCTGTTGCTGTTTTTACGCATGAGCACCACCGGGCTGACTGCGCAGGCTTATGGTGCCAAAAATCCTCAGGCATTAGCCCGTGCGCTGGTGCAACCGTTGCTGTTGGCGTTGGGGGCTGGGGCGTTAATTGCGCTGCTGCGTACGCCGATTATCGATCTGGCGCTGCATATTGTTGGCGGTAGTGAAGCAGTCCTGGAACAGGCGCGGCGCTTTCTTGAAATCCGCTGGTTAAGCGCACCGGCGTCGCTGGCGAATCTGGTATTACTTGGTTGGTTACTCGGCGTGCAATATGCCCGTGCGCCAGTAATTTTGTTAGTGGTCGGCAATATCCTCAACATTGTGCTGGATGTCTGGCTGGTGATGGGACTGCATATGAACGTGCGGGGCGCGGCGCTGGCGACGGTTATTGCGGAATATGCAACATTGCTGATTGGTCTGCTAATGGTGCGTAAAATCCTCAAACTACGCGGAATCTCCGGCGAAATGCTGAAAACTGCCTGGCGAGGAAACTTCCGTCGCTTGCTGGCACTTAACCGCGATATCATGCTGCGCTCGCTGTTGTTGCAACTCTGTTTCGGCGCGATCACCGTACTTGGCGCGCGACTGGGGAGTGACATTATCGCTGTTAACGCGGTTCTGATGACGCTACTCACCTTTACCGCCTATGCGCTGGACGGTTTTGCCTACGCGGTTGAAGCGCATTCCGGTCAGGCGTACGGTGCGCGCGACGGTAGCCAGTTACTGGATGTCTGGCGCGCAGCCTGCCGCCAGTCGGGGATCGTGGCGTTACTGTTTTCGGTGGTTTATTTGCTGGCAGGGGAACACATCATTGCGTTACTGACGTCGTTAACCCAGATTCAGCAGCTGGCCGACCGCTATCTTATCTGGCAGGTGATTTTGCCGTTGGTTGGCGTCTGGTGTTATCTGCTGGACGGCATGTTTATAGGCGCAACGCGCGCAGCCGAAATGCGTAACAGTATGGCGGTGGCCGCAGCAGGTTTTGCGCTGACGCTCCTTACGCTGCCGTGGCTGGGTAATCATGGTTTATGGCTGGCGTTAACCGTCTTTCTGGCGTTGCGCGGGCTTTCTCTGGCGGCTATCTGGCGGCGTCACTGGCGCAACGGTACCTGGTTTGTCGCAACGTGACGGTTAAAAATTCTGAATAAATAATCCTAAGCCAAATTCCTGACTACACTTAATCCCACGTTCAGAAGAAAAGTGAGCGTACACTCATTCACCACCTAACGATGAGGATTTGAATATGAATAAAGACGAAGTCGGCGGCAACTGGAAACAGTTCAAAGGTAAAGTGAAAGAGCAATGGGGCAAACTGACCGATGATGATATGACGGTCATTGAAGGTAAGCGTGACCAGTTAGTGGGTAAAATCCAGGAACGTTACGGTTACCAGAAAGATCAGGCAGAAAAAGAGGTTGATAGCTGGGAAAAACGCAATGATTACCGTTGGTAATTAATCCCTCCTGCCCGACGTGTACAAGGATGTACGCCCTCTTAGCGAGGTTTCTTTTTCACCTGAAGAGAGTGGTCATGATGGCACTGTTCAGGATGACGACACGCTTCCACTTCCACGCATGCCGCACAGAGCCCGTGTGCTTCAATCACATTATGCCGCAGGGCAAAACCCATTTTTGCCGCCAGCGTATGCATGATGTCTTCCACACCTTCCGCACATTCTTCTTTCACTGCGCCGCAGCGATCGCAAATAAACATGGCTGAAGTATGTGTAGGCTGATCGAACAGATGGCAGAGCACATAGCTGTTGGTGGATTCAACCTTATGCACAAAACCTTGTTCAAGCAGAAAATCGAGCGCGCGATAAACCGTCGGCGGCTTGGCTTGCGGTTCGGCTTCGCGCAGCAAATCAAGTAGATCGTAAGCGCTGATAGCCCCTTCTTGCAGGCTCATCAGGCGCAGCACTTCGAGACGTTGTGGAGTCAGGCGCACATTACGCTGCGCGCAGAGTTTTTCAGCCTGCGCCAATAACTCCTGCGTTGTGGTCTTTTCCATTGTGCACCTCGAAAGTGGGGTTAAGAATGTCCTTACTTTACCATAATTCTCACTTAAACGCCGACAACCGGGCGTCGAAGCTGCCACATTGCCTGATCGCATATTCGTTATGCTATAGTAGCGCCCCCAATTCACCAGATGCTTAAAAAATCGCCATGTCAGCAGAATCACAAACCGCTTATCCCGCATACCGTTTCTCTATTGCTCCGATGCTCGACTGGACGGACAGACACTGCCGTTATTTCCTGCGTCTGCTCTCCCGTAATACGTTGCTCTATACCGAAATGGTGACCACAGGGGCGATTATTCACGGTAAAGGTGATTACCTGGCATACAGTGAAGAAGAGCATCCGGTGGCGTTACAGTTGGGCGGTAGCGATCCGGCGGCGCTGGCGCAGTGTGCGAAGCTGGCAGAAGCGCGCGGATATGATGAAATCAATCTGAACGTTGGTTGTCCCTCTGACCGGGTGCAGAACGGCATGTTTGGCGCGTGCCTGATGGGGAATGCGCAACTGGTGGCTGACTGCGTAAAAGCAATGCGCGATGTAGTGTCGATTCCAGTGACGGTGAAAACGCGTATTGGCATTGACGACCAGGACAGCTATGAATTTCTCTGTGATTTTATCGACACTGTTTCCGGCAAAGGCGAATGCGAGATGTTTATCATCCATGCACGTAAAGCCTGGCTTTCTGGTTTAAGCCCAAAAGAAAACCGTGAAATACCGCCTCTCGATTATCCGCGCGTCTATCAACTGAAGCGTGATTTCCCGCATCTGACTATGTCGATTAACGGTGGCATCAAGTCACTGGAAGAGGCTAAAGCGCACCTGCAACATATGGATGGCGTGATGGTTGGGCGTGAAGCGTATCAAAACCCAGGCATTCTGGCGGCGGTGGATCGAGAGATATTTGGTTCCTCGTATACCGATGCAGACCCGGTGGCAGTGGTGCGCGCCATGTACCCGTACATTGAGCGTGAGCTTAGCCAGGGGACGTATCTTGGCCATATCACCCGGCATATGCTGGGGCTGTTCCAGGGGATTCCTGGCGCGCGTCAGTGGCGGCGTTATTTAAGTGAAAATGCCCATAAAGCGGGTGCAGACATTAATGTGCTGGAACACGCGCTCAAACTGGTGGCGGATAAGCGTTAACTTTTCACCAAAAAATAGTCAAATTCACCACGCCCTGCGCACCGTCGCGGGGCGTTTTGCTGTTAAATCAATAGATTATTTTTGGCATGATTCTTGTAAAGCCAGCAAGAGATTTCATTTTTGGGAGAACATCATGCTGGAACTACTTTTTGTGATTGGCTTTTTTGTCATGTTGATGGTCACCGGCGTTTCGTTGCTGGGCATTATCGCCGCGCTGGTTGTGGCGACGGCCATTATGTTCCTCGGCGGTATGCTGGCATTGATGATTAAGTTGCTGCCGTGGCTGTTATTGGCGATTGCGATAGTGTGGGTGATCAAGGCGATTAAAGCGCCAAAAGTGCCTAAATATCAGCGTTATGACCGCTGGCGTTACTAAGGGATTGTGCGGATGATCACAACCTCAGGTTTTATCCTTAGAACAAAATAGGAATTGATAATCAAATCTGTCACTATTGCGCGTCAAACAAATTCATCGAGCTGTACCCTACATACAGCCGAACTATAAAAAGAAAGGGCTTCCCAGGTGGAAGCCCTATTTCTTTTATGGAATCAACAAGCTGGAACCTTGCGTCGCCCGGCTTTCCAGAATCTCATGCGCACGCCGCGCATCCTTCAGCGGATATTTCTGATGTTCTGCGACATCCACTTTAATTACGCCGCTGGCAATCAACGAAAACAGTTCATTACTGGCTTCGGTTAACTCTTCCCGCGTGGTGATATAGCCTTGGAGGGAAGGGCGTGTCACATACAACGAGCCTTTCTGATTGAGTATGCCTAAGTTCACGCCGGTAACCGCGCCTGATGAGTTGCCAAAACTGACCATTAAACCCCGACGTTGCAGGCAATCCAGCGACCGTTCCCAGGTGTCTCTACCCACAGAATCGTACACCACACGTACTTTTTTGCCGCCGGTAATCTCTTTTAACCGTTCGACCAGATTCTCTTCGCGATAGTTAATCACCTGCCACGCGCCTGCTTTTAAGGCGCTTTGTGCTTTTTGCGCGCTGCCGACGGTGCCAATAAGTTTTGCCCCTAAGGCTTTTGCCCACTGACAGGCAATTAAGCCAACGCCACCCGCCGCCGCATGGAATAAGAACTGTTCATCCGGTTTGATTTCATACGTTTTGCGTAGCAGATAATAAACTGTTAAGCCTTTCAGGAATGATGCGGCGGCTTGCTCAAAAGAGATCGCCGCAGGCAGAATTGCGGCTTTATCGGCATTGACGTTATGCACAGAACTGTAAGCGCCTAATGCCGACTGCGCATAGACCACGCGATCGCCTGCTTTGATATGCTTCACGCTACTGCCGACTTTACTTACGATGCCAGCTGCTTCTGTCCCTAATCCACTGGGCAGTGATGGCGGCGGATAAAGGCCGCTGCGGATATACGTGTCGATAAAATTAATGCCAATGGCTTTATTTTCGACCTGGATTTCATTCTCTGCCGGATCGACAGGAGTAAACTCCACGGCTTGTAGTACTTCCGGGCCACCGTGCTTGTGAAATTCAATTCGTGTTGCCATGTGTCCTCCAGAACGTATCGTCAGGGTCTGCTTCATATGGTAAAGTTTCGACCCATTCTTTATCTCGGTAACTCCATTCACTATGGCAGGAAATAAACCCTTCAACAAACAGCAGGCTGAACCCCGCGAACGCGATCCACAAGTTGCCGGGCTGAAAGTGCCTCCGCACTCGATCGAAGCGGAGCAGTCGGTGTTGGGCGGTTTAATGCTGGATAACGAACGCTGGGATGATGTAGCCGAGCGTGTAGTGGCAGACGATTTCTACACCCGTCCGCACCGCCATATCTTTACCGAAATGGCGCGTTTGCAGGAAGGCGGTAGCCCGATTGATCTGATAACACTGGCGGAATCGCTGGAGCGCCAGGGGCAACTTGATAGCGTCGGTGGTTTTGCTTATCTGGCGGAACTGTCAAAAAATACGCCAAGTGCGGCGAACATCAGTGCTTATGCGGACATCGTGCGTGAACGTGCCGTTGTTCGCGAGATGATCTCGGTTGCGAATGAGATTGCCGAAGCCGGTTTTGATCCACAGGGGCGCACCAGCGAAGATCTGCTGGATCTGGCTGAATCCCGCGTCTTTAAAATTGCCGAAAGTCGTGCGAACAAAGACGAAGGGCCGAAGAACATCGCCGATGTGCTCGACGCTACCGTCGCGCGTATTGAGCAACTGTTCCAGCAGCCGCACGATGGCGTGACCGGGGTAAACACCGGCTATGACGATCTCAACAAAAAAACAGCCGGTTTGCAGCCGTCGGACTTGATCATTGTCGCGGCGCGTCCGTCGATGGGTAAAACGACATTTGCGATGAACCTCGTCGAAAATGCGGCGATGTTGCAGGATAAACCGGTACTTATCTTCTCGCTGGAGATGCCATCGGAACAGATTATGATGCGTTCTCTGGCGTCGCTGTCGCGTGTCGACCAGACCAAAATCCGTACCGGGCAGCTGGATGATGAAGACTGGGCGCGTATTTCCGGTACCATGGGCATTTTGCTCGAAAAACGCAATATCTATATCGATGATTCCTCCGGTCTGACGCCAACGGAAGTGCGCTCGCGCGCGCGTCGTATTGCTCGTGAGCACGGCGGCATCGGGCTTATCATGATCGACTACCTGCAACTGATGCGCGTGCCGGCGCTTTCCGATAACCGTACGCTGGAAATTGCAGAAATCTCCCGCTCGCTGAAAGCTCTGGCGAAAGAACTGAACGTGCCGGTGGTGGCCCTGTCCCAGTTGAACCGTTCTCTGGAACAACGTGCCGACAAACGCCCGGTCAACTCCGACTTGCGTGAATCCGGCTCCATCGAGCAGGATGCGGACTTGATCATGTTTATCTATCGTGATGAGGTTTATCACGAGAACAGTGATTTGAAAGGCATTGCGGAAATTATTATCGGTAAACAACGTAACGGCCCAATCGGGACGGTACGCCTGACCTTTAACGGTCAATGGTCGCGCTTCGACAACTACGCGGGGCCGCAGTACGACGACGAATAATAATTATTTTATGTATTAGGTAATTAAAGCAAACACTTATCAAGGAACACAAATGCAAGCGGCAACTGTAGTGATTAACCGCCGCGCTCTGCGACACAACCTGCAACGTCTTCGTGAACTGGCGCCTGCCAGTAAAATGGTTGCGGTAGTGAAAGCGAACGCTTATGGTCACGGTCTTCTTGAAACCGCGCGAACGCTTCCTGATGCCGACGCCTTTGGCGTTGCCCGTCTCGAAGAAGCCCAGCGACTCCGGGCGGGAGGAATCACCAAACCTGTGTTGCTGCTCGAAGGCTTTTTTGACGCCAGAGATCTGCCGACAATTTCTGCGCAGCACTTTCATACTGCTGTGCATAACGAAGAACAGCTCACAGCCCTGGAAGAGGCTAGTCTGGAAGAGCCGGTTACCGTCTGGATGAAACTCGATACAGGTATGCACCGTCTGGGCGTCAGGCCGGAACAAGCCGAGGCGTTTTATCATCGTCTTACGCAATGTAAAAACGTGCGTCAGCCGGTGAATATTGTCAGCCACTTTGCTCGTGCGGATGAACCGCAATGTGGCGCAACCGAGAAACAACTCGATATCTTCAACACCTTTTGCGAAGGCAAACCGGGCCAGCGTTCGATTGCTGCGTCAGGTGGCATTCTGCTATGGCCACAGTCGCATTTTGACTGGGTGCGCCCGGGCATCATTCTTTACGGTGTGTCGCCACTGGAAGATCGTTCCACCGGTGCCGATTTCGGTTGCCAGCCGGTGATGTCACTGACCTCCAGCCTGATTGCCGTGCGCGAGCATAAAGCGGGTGAACCGGTAGGTTATGGCGGAACCTGGATTAGCGAACGTGATACCCGTCTTGGCGTGGTGGCAATGGGCTATGGCGATGGTTATCCGCGCGCTGCGCCGTCTGGTACTCCGGTGCTGGTCAATGGTCGCGAAGTGCCGATTGTCGGTCGCGTGGCGATGGATATGATCTGCGTTGATTTAGGCCCGCAGGCGCAGGATAAAGCCGGGGATCAGGTCATTTTATGGGGCGAAGGTTTGCCCGTAGAGCGTATCGCAGAAATAACAAAAGTGAGTGCTTACGAACTTATCACGCGCCTGACTTCAAGGGTCGCGATGAAATACGTGGATTAATCGTTCTGTAATATTTGATTGTCTGTGCCGGATGCGGCGTGAATGCCTTATCCGGCCAATAAAATCACCAATTCAATAAATTGATATTCTCGCATGGCTCTTATAAAGGCTGTGTATCTGCCGATTGTGCGTTTGTTATGAGTCTCACTCTGTTGCTAATTGCCGTTCGCCCCTAAACATCCTCTCGATCTTCGCCATCTTCCAGTTTATTGTGTTTTAACCACCTGCCCGTAAACCTGGAGAACCATCGCGTGTTTCAAAAAGTTGACGCCTATGCTGGCGACCCGATTCTTTCGCTTATGGAGCGTTTTAAAGAAGACACTCGCAGCGACAAAGTGAATTTGAGTATCGGTCTGTACTACAACGAAGACGGGATTATTCCGCAACTAAAAGCTGTCGCGGAAGCGGAAGCGCGTCTGAATGCACAACCTCATGGCGCTTCGCTTTATTTACCGATGGAAGGGCTGAACAGCTATCGCCATGCCATTGCGCCGCTGCTGTTTGGCACTGACCATCCGGTACTGCAACAACAGCGCGTAGCAACCATTCAAACGCTTGGTGGCTCGGGGGCATTGAAAGTGGGCGCTGACTTCCTGAAACGCTACTTCCCGGAATCAGGCGTCTGGGTCAGCGATCCCACCTGGGAAAACCATGTGGCAATATTCGCGGGTGCTGGATTCGAAGTGAGTACTTACCCCTGGTATGACGAAGCAACCAACGGTGTGCGCTTTAATGACTTGCTGGCGACGCTGAAAACATTACCAGCCCGTAGCATTGTGCTGCTGCATCCGTGCTGCCATAACCCAACGGGCGCCGATTTTGCCAACGACCAGTGGGACGCGGTGATTGAAATTCTCAAAGCACGCGAGCTTATCCCATTCCTCGATATTGCCTATCAAGGATTTGGTGCCGGTATGGAAGAAGATGCTTACGCCATTCGCGCGATCGCTAGCGCCGGATTACCTGCTCTGGTGAGCAATTCATTCTCGAAAATTTTCTCCCTTTACGGCGAGCGTGTCGGCGGTCTTTCTGTGGTGTGTGAGGATGCTGAAGCCGCAGGCCGCGTACTGGGGCAGTTGAAAGCAACAGTACGCCGCAACTACTCCAGCCCGCCAAATTTTGGTGCGCAGGTGGTGGCTACGGTGCTGAATGATGCGGCGTTAAAAGCTAGCTGGCTGGCAGAAGTGGAAGAAATGCGTACCCGTATTCTGGCGATGCGTCAGGAACTGGTGAAGGTATTGAGTAAAGAGATGCCAGAACGCAATTTTGATTATCTGCTTAAGCAGCGCGGCATGTTCAGCTATACCGGTTTAAGCGCTGCTCAGGTTGATCGACTGCGTGAAGAGTTTGGTGTTTACCTGATTGCCAGCGGCCGCATGTGTGTTGCCGGACTTAACGCGCAAAATGTGCATCGCGTGGCGAAGGCGTTTGCAGCAGTGATGTGATGTCGTTAGCAGGTGGTTGAACAGCCACCTGCTAAATTATAACTTATTGATATAATTAAATAGAGTGAAGGAAATATTCTGCCCCTCATATAAAATCGCTCACTTCTGGTAAGCGATATTAACCACGGACTAAATGGATATACCTACCCAATGGATAGACATTAAGTTATTAAAAAACACGAGCTTCTCTCATGTGATCCTGCTCCCTTTCTCTAACAAAACCGCAGATAATCCTTCCTTTCCCCCGCTGCTGGCGTTATGGTCAGATGGTTTTTTCAACAAATCTCACAATAAAAAGTTTTAACTTACTGACTATTTAGGGAAAAATATGCGCAAGATCACACAGGCATTGAGTGCCGTTTGCTTATTGTTCGCTCTAAACAGTTCCGCTGTTGCCCTGGCCTCATCACCTTCACCGCTTAATCCGGGTACTAACGTAGCCAAACTCGCTGAACAGGCGCCAATTCATTGGGTTTCAGTCGCCCAAATTGAAAACAGTCTGGCAGGACGCCCACAGATGGCTGTTGGGTTTGATATTGATGACACTGTTCTGTTTTCCAGCCCCGGATTCTGGCGCGGCAAAAAAACGTTCTCGCCAGAAAGCGAAGATTATCTAAAAAACCCGGAATTCTGGGAAAAGATGAACAACGGTTGGGATGAATTCAGTATTCCAAAAGAGGTCGCGCGTCAGCTGATTGATATGCATGTCCGCCGTGGCGACACCATTTTCTTTGTGACAGGTCGTAGCCCTACGAAAACTGAAACAGTGTCAAAAACGCTGGCTGATGACTTTCACATTCCTGCAACCAGTATGAACCCGGTGATTTTTGCGGGCGATAAAGCAGGACAAAATACCAAAACGCAGTGGCTACAGGATAAAAATATCCGAATTTTTTATGGTGATTCCGATAACGATATTACCGCTGCTCGTGATGTTGGCATCCGTGGCATCCGCATTCTGCGAGCTTCCAACTCCACTTACAAACCCTTGCCACAAGCGGGTGCATTCGATGAAGAGGTGATCATCAATTCAGAATACTGATAAGTCGGGAGAGTGCCTGACTCTCCCGAGTGCTGTTTTTTTAATCACACCTTTATCCTTTCGCTGTCTTGCTGCAAACTGATAAAGAGAGTTTTATCAAGGAGCAGCACATGTGGTTTCAAAAGACGCTCACGCTTAGCGCTAAATCTCGTGGGTTTCATTTGGTAACGGATGAAATCCTGACTCAACTAGCTGATATGCCGCGTGTTAATGTCGGTTTACTGCATCTGTTGCTGCAACACACTTCCGCCTCTCTAACACTTAATGAGAATTGCGACCCTACGGTACGCCATGACATGGAGCGTTTTTTTCTCCGCACCGTTCCCGACAACGGAAACTATGAGCATGACTATGAAGGGGCAGACGATATGCCTTCTCATATCAAATCCTCAATGCTGGGGGTATCGCTCGTATTGCCAGTGCATAAGGGGCGTATTCAGACCGGCACCTGGCAGGGAATATGGCTTGGGGAGCATCGCATCCACGGCGGTTCGCGTCGCATTATCGCGACACTACAAGGGGAGTAAAAAATGACCATTTCGGAGTTGCTACAATATTGCATGGCAAAACCAGGCGCAGAACAGAGTGTGCATAGTGACTGGAAAGCAACGCAGATCAAAGTGGAAGATGTGCTGTTTGCGATGGTGAAAGAAGTGGAAAATCGCCCAGCGGTTTCGCTGAAAACCAGCCCTGCGCTGGCCGAGCTTTTGCGACAGCAGCATAGCGATGTTCGCCCCAGCCGACATCTGAACAAAGCACACTGGAGCACCGTGTATCTCGACGGTTCGTTGCCGGATTCGCAAATCTATTATCTGGTCGATGCGTCTTATCAGCAGGCGGTGAATTTGCTGCCGGAAGAAAAACGTAAATTGCTGGTGCAACTCTGAAAGGAAAAGGCCGCTCAGAAAGCGGCCTTAACGATTACAGCATCGGCTTGAGGAAGCGTGCCGTGTGTGATGCTTCACACTCCGCGACGGTTTCTGGCGTACCGGAGACGAGGATCTCGCCGCCGCCGCTACCACCTTCCGGCCCCAGGTCGACAATCCAGTCTGCGGTTTTGATTACGTCAAGATTGTGCTCAATCACCACAATGGTGTTGCCCTGATCGCGCAGTTTATGCAGCACGTCGAGAAGTTGCTGAATATCTGCAAAGTGTAGGCCGGTGGTCGGCTCGTCGAGAATATACAGTGTCTGCCCGGTGCCGCGTTTTGACAGTTCACGCGCCAGCTTCACGCGCTGGGCTTCACCGCCGGAAAGGGTGGTTGCGGACTGCCCCAGACGAATGTACGTCAGGCCAACATCCATCAACGTTTGCAGCTTACGCGCCAGCGCAGGTACGGCATCGAAGAACTCTCGCGCCTCTTCTATGGTCATATCCAGCACTTCGTGGATGGTTTTGCCTTTGTACTTAATCTCCAGCGTTTCACGGTTATAGCGTTTACCTTTGCACTGGTCGCACGGCACGTAAATATCCGGCAGGAAGTGCATCTCCACTTTGATCACGCCGTCGCCCTGACAGGCCTCGCAGCGTCCGCCACGAACGTTAAAGCTGAAACGTCCTGGCGTATAGCCGCGCGCACGGGATTCCGGTACGCCCGCAAACAGTTCGCGTACAGGCGTAAACACGCCGGTATAGGTCGCCGGGTTAGAACGCGGAGTACGACCAATCGGACTTTGGTCGATATCGATGACTTTGTCGAAATGCTCCAGTCCCTGAATATCGCGATATGGTGCCGGTTCGGCGATGGTCGCGCCGTTCAACTGGCGTTGGGCAATCGGGAACAGCGTGTCGTTAATTAGGGTGGATTTACCGGAACCTGAAACACCTGTAATGCAGGTAAACAGACCGACCGGCAGCGTTAGCGTCACGTCTTTCAGGTTGTTGCCGCGCGCCCCTGTCAGCTTCAACACTTTTTCCGGATCTGCCGGAACGCGTTTCTTCGGCACTTCAATCTTGCGTTTACCGCTCATGTACTGCCCGGTTAACGACTCCGGCACGGCCATAATCGCTTCCAGCGGACCTTCCGCGACCACTTCACCACCGTGTACACCCGCGCCAGGACCGATATCGATAACGTGGTCAGCGGCGCGAATAGCGTCTTCGTCGTGCTCCACCACAATCACGGTATTACCGAGATCGCGCAGATGGATAAGCGTACCCAGCAGGCGTTCGTTATCGCGCTGGTGCAGGCCGATAGACGGTTCATCCAGAACGTACATAACGCCAACCAGCCCTGCGCCAATCTGGCTCGCCAGACGGATACGCTGGGCTTCACCGCCGGAAAGTGTCTCTGCCGAGCGGGAAAGCGTCAGGTAATTCAGGCCGACGTTAACGAGAAATTTCAGGCGATCGCCAATCTCTTTGAGGATTTTTTCCGCAATCTTCGCTCTTTGTCCGGCGAGTTTGAGATTGTTGAAGAATTCCATCGCATGACCAATGCTCATGTCGGAGATAGCAGGCAGCGGCGTATTCTCGACATACACGTGGCGTGCTTCCCGACGCAGACGTGTTCCGTCGCAGCTGGCACACGGACGATTGCTGATGAACTTGGCTAACTCTTCGCGTACCGCGCTGGATTCCGTCTCTTTATAACGGCGCTCCATATTATGCAGCACGCCCTCGAACGGATGGCGGCGGATGGAGGTATCGCCACGATCGTTCATGTATTTGAATTCGATGTTTTCTTTGCCAGACCCGTACAACACCACTTTATGCACGCTCGCGCTCAGGCTGCCCCACGGCGCTTCGACGTCGAACTTATAGTGATCTGCCAGCGATTTCAGCATCTGGAAGTAATAGAAGTTGCGGCGATCCCAGCCGCGGATCGCACCGCCAGCCAGCGACAGCTCCGGGTTTTGGATCACACGATCAGGATCGAAATATTGTTGTACGCCGAGGCCGTCACAGGTCGGGCAGGCCCCCGCCGGGTTGTTAAACGAAAACAGACGCGGTTCCAGTTCACGCATACTGTAGCCGCAAATCGGACAGGCGAAGTTGGCGGAGAAGAGCAGTTCTTCCGCTTTTGGATCGTCCATATCAGCGACGACCGCTGTACCGCCAGAAAGCTCCAGCGCCGTTTCAAACGACTCTGCCAGACGTTGGGTGAGATCGTCACGTACCTTGAAGCGATCAACCACCACTTCAATGGTGTGTTTCTTTTGCAGTTCCAGTTTGGGTGGATCGGAAAGATCGCAGACTTCGCCATCTATGCGCGCACGGATGTAGCCCTGACTTGCCAGATTCTCCAGCGTTTTCGTGTGTTCGCCTTTGCGCTCTTTAATAATCGGCGCCAGCAGCATCAGACGTTTGCCTTCCGGCTGCGACAGCACGTTATCCACCATCTGGCTGACGGTTTGTGCCGCCAGCGGAACATCGTGGTCCGGGCAGCGTGGCTCACCGACGCGAGCGTACAGCAGACGCAAATAGTCATGGATTTCGGTGATTGTCCCCACCGTGGAACGCGGGTTATGAGACGTCGATTTCTGTTCAATTGAGATGGCAGGAGAAAGCCCCTCAATATGATCGACGTCTGGCTTTTCCATCAGTGACAGAAACTGCCGCGCATAGGCAGAAAGGGATTCAACGTAACGACGCTGCCCTTCGGCATATAAGGTGTCGAAAGCGAGCGAGGATTTGCCAGAACCCGAAAGCCCGGTCACGACAATGAGTTTGTCGCGGGGGATAACGAGGTTGATGTTTTTGAGATTATGGGTGCGGGCGCCCCGAACTTCGATCTTATCCATTCACCTTTCCCGGATTAAACGCTTTTTTGCCCGGTGGCATGGTGCTACCGGCGATCACAAACGGTTAATTATGACACAGAATGACCTGAATGAATATACAGTGTTGGAATGCGAAACCCAGAGCGCTATGTAACAATGTTTGACCAGAATTGTTTAGCGGAACCGAGGTCACAACATAGTAAAACCGCTATTGGTAATGCTACAATCGCGCGTTTACACTTATTAGAACGTTTTTTTTCAGGAGACATGAACATGGCCAGCAGAGGCGTAAACAAGGTTATTCTCGTTGGTAATCTGGGTCAGGACCCGGAAGTACGCTACATGCCGAATGGTGGCGCAGTTGCCAACATTACGCTGGCTACTTCCGAATCCTGGCGTGATAAAGCGACCGGCGAGATGAAAGAGCAGACAGAATGGCACCGCGTTGTGCTGTTCGGCAAACTGGCAGAAGTAGCCAGCGAATATCTGCGTAAAGGTTCTCAGGTTTATATCGAAGGTCAGCTGCGTACCCGCAAATGGACCGATCAATCTGGCCAGGATCGCTACACCACAGAAGTCGTGGTGAACGTTGGCGGCACCATGCAGATGCTGGGTGGCCGTCAGGGCGGTGGCGCTCCTGCAGGTGGCAATATGGGCGGTGGTCAGCCCCAGGGCGGTTGGGGTCAGCCTCAGCAGCCGCAGGGTGGCAATCAGTTCAGCGGCGGCGCGCAGTCTCGCCCGCAGCAGTCCGCTCCGGCAGCGCCGTCTAACGAGCCGCCGATGGATTTCGATGACGATATCCCATTCTGATTCTATTTTAAAACAATAGATTATATTGTTTTAAGGTAGGTGATTAACGCATCTGCCAGGGATAACAAAGAAGCCTCCATAATGGAGGCTTCTGCATATCACACCAAAATCATCGGCCATTGTGGCGGTGCCTGATTTGTGGCTTCGACCACTACCGACTCAATGTTGTGCCAGATTGTGGCAATATCCATCATGGTAATTCCGAGCAGTCCCATCGCGAACCAGCAGGCGGAAACAACGCCCAGGCCACTACTGATCACCGCGAGTCCTACGTAATCAGACCGGCGAAAACGGATGTTGAGCGTACTTGCCAGAAACATCAGTACGGCGCTAAGAAGTTGCCAGCGAAGAAGAACCACGCCAGTGGTGAGGGTAGCCATCGAACATTTCCTCTGAAAATAACCGATACCCTGGACAGCACGGCTTTTCTCACGGGAGGCGTGATGCACTCTGGCTATCATGGGGCTTACATAATACCGAAATGAAACAATTATTGTGTTTCATTATTTTTGTGAACTATATCACAATTGGCTGTTTGTTAGCCAGATAGCATCGCTATTTTTATTAGCGTGCTTATTTTGTGGTTTTTCAGTGGCATCGCGAAAATACAACATATCGTATCTTTCTGACTGGCTCGCGTTTTTTAGTAAATTCTTTTTGATATCAGCGTGTTATTTCTTATTAAAACAACAATTATAAAGGTATCAATTTCAAATCAGGCAAAAGTGCTATTTATGCCGTAAGATTTATCTAACGTCGTCGGTGGCCAGGGTTTTCACCTTGCAATGACCAGCTATAACCAGACAGGGAATTGATAGAAATGAGTCATCGTGCACGACACAAATTGCTGGCGTTGCCGGGCATTATCTTTATAGCACTCCTCCCCATCATCCTGTCTCTATGGATTGCCTTCATTTGGGCAAAATCAGAAGTGAACAATCAGCTTCGTGTCTTTGCCCAGCTGGCGCTGGATAAATCCGAGCTGGTTATTCAACAGGCAGATTCAGCGAGCGATGAAGCGGAACGCTATCAGGGGCAAGTTTGTACTCAGGATCATCAAAAGCGAATGTTGAATATTATTCGTGGCTATCTTTATATCAATGAACTGATATATGCCCAGGATAACCGTTTTTTATGTTCTTCGCTTATCGCTCCAGTTGACGGATATATGATAGCCCCCGCGGATTATAAGCGCGACCCTGACATTTCTATCTATTATTACCGCGATACCCCTTTTTTCTCCGGTTATAAAATGACTTATATGCAGCGGGGTAATTATGTGGCGGTCATCAATCCTTTATTCTGGAGTGAGGTGATATCTGACGATCCGACGTTGCAATGGGGCGTGTATGATACGGTGACGAAAACCTTTTTTTCGTTAAGCAATCAGGCCTCGGCTGAAACGTTTACTCCGCTAATTCATCTGAATGATTTAACGGTGCAACGAAATGGTCATTTGTATGCAATGGTACATTCGACAAAACGCCCGATAGCGGCCATTGTTGCCACTTCAAATAAACGTCTTATCGCCCATTTTTATAATCATCTTATCTTTGCTTTGCCCGCAGGTATTTTTTGCAGTCTGGTACTGCTGTTACTCTGGTTGCGGATTAGCCAGGAGTACCAGTCACCCAAACGCAAATTGCAACGCGCCCTCGAAAAACGACAGCTTTGTCTTTATTACCAGCCAATTATCGATATCAAAACAGAAAAATGTATTGGCGCTGAAGCGTTGCTACGTTGGCCTGGTGGCCAGGGGCAAGTGATGAGTCCGGCAGAGTTTATCCCGTTGGCGGAAAAAGAGGGGATGATTGAGTTAGTCACTGATTATGTTATTGATAATGTATTCAGCGATCTGGGGGCGTATCTGGCAACACATGCCGATCGCTATATTTCTATTAACCTGTCGGCCTCCGATTTTCATACATCGCGTTTAATTGCACGAACCAATCAGAAAATAGAGCAATACGCGGTGCATCCGCAGCAAATTAAATTTGAAGTTACTGAACATGCGTTTCTTGATGTCACCAAAATGACGCCGATTATTCATGCTTTCCGTCGGGCCGGTTATGAAGTTGCGATTGATGACTTTGGCATTGGCTACTCCAACTTGCACAACCTTAATTCATTGAATATCGATATTTTGAAGATCGATAAATCGTTTGTTGAGACGCTGACCACGCACAAAACCAGCCATTTGATTGCGGAACACATCATTGAACTGGCACACAGTCTGGGGCTAAAAACGATAGCGGAAGGAGTAGAAACGTCGGAGCAGGTTAATTGGCTGCGCAAACGCGGCGTGCGTTATTGTCAGGGCTGGTACTTTGCAAAGGCGATGCCGCCGCAAATGTTTATGGAATGGACAGGGAAATTGCCCGCACATGAGTTAATGTGCGGGCAATAATTCTAGATACGGTGGCGATAATCGCTGGGAGTGCGATCAAACTGCCGACGGAAAACGCGGGAAAAGGTCTGCTGTGAGACATACCCAAGATCCATTGCGATATCAAAAATAGGACGCTCGGTGGTGCGCAACTCGACGGCAGCCAGTAACAGGCGGCGTTGACGAATGTAATCACCAAGTGTCTGATGCGTTACCGTGCGGAACATCCGCTGCAAGTACCACTTTGAATAACCTGATTTTTTCGCGACGACATCAATGTTCAGTGGCTGGTCAATATGCTCGTCAATCCATGCAATAAGATCCTGAATAATTTTCTGATGGGACATAAATCTGCCTCTTTTCAGTGTTCAGTTCGTTAATTCATCTTTTGGGGAGTATAATTCCTCAAGTTAACTTGAGGTAAAGCGATTTATGGAAAAGAAATTACCCCGCATTAAAGCCTTGCTCACCCCAGGCGAAGTGGCGAAACGCAGTGGGGTAGCGGTATCTGCACTGCATTTCTATGAGAGCAAAGGGCTGATTACCAGTATTCGAAATAGCGGCAATCAGCGACGATATAAGCGTGATGTGCTGCGATATGTGGCGATTATCAAAATTGCTCAACGTATTGGTATTCCATTGGCGACTATTGGTGAAGCATTTGGTGTGTTGCCTGAAGGGCATACATTAAGCGCCAAAGAGTGGAAGCAGCTTTCTTCGCAATGGCGAGAAGAATTAGATCGGCGCATTCATACCTTAGTGGCTCTGCGAGATGAACTGGACGGTTGTATTGGCTGCGGCTGCCTTTCGCGTAGTGACTGCCCGTTGCGTAACCCGGGCGACCGCTTAGGGGAAGAAGGTACTGGCGCGCGTTTGCTGGAAGACGAGCAAAACTAAAGCGCCACAAGGGCGCTTTAGTTTGTTTCCGGTCTTTGTCTTTCACTCTATCCCGCTGGTACACAGGAGGGTTTCCCCCGACGTCAACACACCTCATTCGAGCACGTGGTGGAGGTTCCGGTTGGTGTTGATACTTTAATTGTATGCCGCCCCCGTATCTTCGCCAGTGCAAAAAGACGCTTTTTAGCCGCAATGTTTTTGCCATGTTGCGCGATTTTTTACTGCAACCCTTCGCTACAAGCTACCTACAAATGCCGTAATTTTGCGCATCGACGATAACGTTTGCGCATCAATTGCCTGGTTTTTCATCGTCAATACAAGAAAAGGGAAAAAAGCAGCAAACTTAGGTTGAAAAAGCCGCTATGATCGCCGGATAATCGTTTGCTTTTTTTTACCACCCGTTTTGTATGCGCGGAGCTAAACGTTTGCTTTTTTGCGACGCCCCATATTGTCGCAAACCTGGAGCAGGAAGATAACGTTTCGCTGGCAGGGGATTGTCCGCCACGCATCTTGACGAAAAATAAACTCTCAGGGGATGTTTTCTATGTCTACGCCATCAGCGCGTACCGGCGGTTCACTCGACGCCTGGTTTAAAATTTCACAACGTGGAAGCACTGTCCGTCAGGAAGTGGTTGCCGGGTTAACAACGTTTCTGGCGATGGTCTACTCGGTAATCGTCGTTCCGGGCATGCTGGGTAAAGCGGGCTTCCCGCCAGCAGCAGTTTTTGTTGCGACCTGTCTGGTTGCCGGAATTGGTTCTATCGCGATGGGGCTGTGGGCCAATTTGCCGCTGGCTATCGGTTGCGCCATCTCCCTGACTGCGTTTACTGCATTCAGCCTGGTGCTGGGGCAGCATATTAGCGTTCCGGTTGCGCTGGGCGCCGTGTTCCTGATGGGGGTACTGTTTACAGTCATTTCTGCAACGGGTATCCGTAGCTGGATTTTGCGCAACTTGCCGCACGGTGTGGCGCATGGTACGGGGATTGGTATCGGCCTGTTCCTGCTGCTGATTGCTGCTAATGGTGTTGGCCTGGTCATTAAAAATCCGCTCGACGGTCTGCCGGTTGCGCTGGGTGATTTCGCAACCTTTCCGGTCATTATGTCGCTGGTAGGTCTGGCGGTGATCGTCGGTCTGGAAAAACTGAAAGTGCCGGGCGGCATTCTGCTGACCATTATCGGTATCTCGATTGTGGGCCTGATCTTCGATCCTAATGTCCATTTTTCCGGCGTTTTCGCTATGCCGTCACTGAGTGATGAAAATGGTAACTCGCTGATTGGTAGCCTGGACATTATGGGCGCGCTGAATCCGGTGGTACTGCCGAGCGTACTGGCGCTGGTGATGACTGCGGTCTTTGATGCGACCGGAACCATCCGTGCAGTCGCCGGTCAGGCGAACCTGCTGGATAAAGACGGGCAGATTATTGATGGCGGCAAAGCGCTGACCACCGACTCCCTGAGCAGCGTTTTCTCAGGCCTGGTGGGGGCGGCTCCGGCAGCGGTATACATCGAGTCTGCGGCGGGTACGGCCGCGGGCGGTAAAACAGGTCTGACGGCAATCACCGTCGGCGTATTGTTTCTGCTGATTCTGTTCCTCTCTCCGCTCTCTTACCTTGTTCCTGGTTACGCAACGGCTCCGGCTCTGATGTATGTTGGCCTGCTGATGTTGAGCAATGTGGCGAAAATCGACTTTGCTGATTTTGTTGATGCGATGGCGGGGCTGGTGACGGCGGTATTCATTGTACTGACCTGTAACATCGTGACCGGCATTATGATCGGT
Organism: Escherichia sp. E1V33; assembly: GCF_004211955.1. GTDB lineage: Bacteria > Pseudomonadota > Gammaproteobacteria > Enterobacterales > Enterobacteriaceae > Escherichia. The sequence goes on along the minus strand of NZ_RHJI01000017.1, from coordinate 197,531 downwards.
TTCGCGACCCTGGTCATTGGTCGTCTGGTTTCTGGCGAATGGCGTAAGTTGAATATTGGTACGGTCGTCATTGCTGTGGCGCTGGTCGCCTTCTATGCGGGTGGCTGGGCTATCTAAGCTTTAATAAGATTCTGAAAACGGGCGGTAATGGCTGCCCGTTTTTATTTTCTCCGTACATTGTGTGAGCTTTTGCGATATTCTGAAAAAACTGAGAATTCAGGCATAACGCCTTTCTCAAACCATAAAACATCGCAAACAGGGAACGCATGGAAATCTTCTTTACCATACTGATAATGACCCTCGTGGTTTCGCTGTCCGGGGTGGTCACTCGTGTCATGCCCTTTCAGATCCCGCTTCCGCTTATGCAAATCGCCATTGGTGCGCTACTGGCGTGGCCGACGTTTGGTTTGCATGTGGAGTTTGATCCTGAACTCTTTTTAGTTTTGTTTATCCCGCCGCTGCTGTTTGCTGATGGCTGGAAAACGCCGACCCGTGAATTTCTCGAACATGGTCGGGAGATCTTCGGTCTTGCGCTGGCGCTGGTGGTTGTCACCGTAGTCGGCATTGGCTTCCTCATTTATTGGGTAGTGCCAGGCATTCCGCTAATTCCGGCCTTTGCGCTGGCGGCGGTGCTCTCTCCGACCGATGCCGTGGCGCTCTCCGGGATTGTTGGTGAAGGGCGAATACCGAAAAAAATCATGGGAATTTTGCAGGGCGAAGCGTTGATGAATGACGCCTCCGGCCTGGTGTCGCTGAAGTTTGCCGTGGCAGTCGCGATGGGGACCATGATCTTCACTGTTGGCGGTGCGACGGTCGAATTTATGAAAGTCGCGATCGGCGGTATTCTCGCGGGGTTTGTAGTGAGTTGGCTGTATGGTCGCTCGCTGCGCTTCCTGAGCCGCTGGGGCGGCGATGAACCTGCGACACAGATCGTACTGCTGTTCCTGCTGCCGTTCGCCTCTTATCTGATTGCCGAACATATTGGCGTGTCCGGTATCCTTGCGGCGGTTGCTGCCGGGATGACCATCACCCGTTCAGGCGTGATGCGCCGTGCGCCGCTGGCGATGCGTCTGCGTGCGAACAGCACCTGGGCAATGCTGGAGTTTGTCTTTAACGGCATGGTGTTCTTGCTGTTGGGCCTGCAACTGCCGGGCATTCTGGAGACGTCGCTGATGGCGGCAGAGATCGACCCAAATGTCGAAATCTGGATGCTATTTACCGACATCATCTTGATTTACGCGGCGCTCATGCTGGTCCGTTTCGGCTGGCTGTGGACGATGAAAAAGTTCAGTAACCGCTTCCTGAAGAAGAAACCGATGGAGTTTGGTTCGTGGACCACACGAGAAATTCTTATCGCGTCTTTTGCTGGAGTTCGCGGGGCCATCACCCTGGCCGGTGTGCTCTCTATTCCGCTGCTGTTGCCGGACGGTAACGTCTTCCCGGCGCGTTATGAGCTGGTGTTCCTGGCGGCAGGCGTCATTCTTTTCTCGCTGTTTGTTGGCGTGGTGATGCTGCCTGTTCTGCTGCAACACATTGAAGTTGCAGACCATTCGCAGCAGTTGAAAGAGGAACGCATTGCGCGCGCGGCAACGGCAGAAGTAGCGATTGTGGCGATCCAGAAAATGGAAGAGCGACTGGCGGCGGACACTGAAGAGAATATCGACAACCAGCTGCTTACCGAAGTCAGCTCTCGCGTCATCGGTAACCTGCGTCGTCGCGCCGACGGCCGAAACGACGTTGAAAGTTCTGTCCAGGAAGAGAATCTGGAGCGTCGATTCCGTCTGGCGGCGTTGCGTTCTGAACGTGCGGAACTTTATCACCTGCGCGCCACGCGGGAGATCAGCAACGAAACGCTGCAAAAGTTGCTACACGATCTTGATTTGCTGGAAGCGTTGTTAATAGAAGAGAACCAATAACGCTTTGGCGGTGTAATCGGTAAAAAGGTGCAGTACATCGCACCTTTTTACCGTTGGTCTGGTGACCAGAGGCGAGTGGAGATTAATGCGCGCGGCCCTGCTCAACGCCAAAGCCGGTCTGGGAACGGATAAATTGCGCACGGAACAGTTCACGCTCGCGCGCCCCTTCCGCTGAGTTATCAGTTGCCGAGAAGAACCAGATGCCGAGGAATGCCACGGTGATAGAGAACAGCGCCGGGTATTCATACGGGAAGATAGCTTTTTCGTGACCGAGGATCTGTACCCAAATAGTCGGGCCGAGGATCATCAGCACCACCGCAGTAATCAGTCCTAACCAGCCGCCCATCATCGCGCCACGGGTAGTCAACTTTGACCAGTACATGGAAAGCAGAATGATTGGGAAGTTACAGCTTGCGGCGATGGCAAACGCCAGGCCCACCATGAAAGCGATGTTCTGATTCTCAAACAGCACGCCGAGGATAATGGCAATCACGCCGAGGATCAGCACGGTGATTTTCGATACTCGCAGCTCTTCACGTTCGGTTGCGCCTTTTTTGAAGACGTTAGCATACAGGTCGTGAGACACTGCCGATGCGCCCGCCAGCGTCAGACCCGCAACTACCGCGAGGATAGTGGCGAAAGCAACCGCTGAAATAAAGCCGAGGAACAGGTTACCGCCCACCGCATTGGCCAGGTGAACAGCCGCCATGTTGTTACCACCAATCAGATGGCCCGCCGCGTCTTTATATTCCGGATTTGCACCAACCAGCATGATCGCGCCAAAGCCGATAATAAAGGTCAGGATGTAGAAGTAGCCCATAAATCCGGTGGCGTAGAACACGCTCTTACGTGCTTCGCGGGCATCGCTGACCGTAAAGAAACGCATCAGAATATGCGGCAAGCCAGCCGTACCAAACATCAGCCCAAGCCCCAGCGACAGTGCTGAGATCGGATCTTTCACCAGTCCGCCCGGTTTCATGATGTCGACACCTTTCGGGTGTACCGCCATCGCTTCGCTGAACAGATTGTTAAAGCTAAAGCCGACGTGTTTCATCACCATAAAGGCCATAAAGCTGGCACCGAAAAGTAGCAGCACAGCTTTGATAATCTGTACCCAGGTGGTCGCCAGCATGCCGCCGAACAGAACGTACATCATCATCAGCACGCCGACCAGCACTACCGCAATGTGATAGTTAAGGCCGAACAGCAGTTCAATCAATTTACCGGCGCCGACCATCTGGGCGATAAGGTAAAGCGCCACCACCACCAGAGAACCACATGCCGAAAGAATACGAATCGGCCCTTGTTTCAGGCGGTAAGAGGCTACATCGGCAAAGGTGTAGCGACCGAGGTTACGCAGACGTTCGGCAATCAGGAACAGAATGATTGGCCAGCCTACCAGGAAGCCCAACGAGTAGATCAGCCCGTCATAGCCGGAGGTAAACACCAGTGCGGAGATCCCCAAAAATGAGGCGGCGGACATATAGTCACCGGCAATCGCCAGCCCGTTCTGAAAACCGGTGATATTGCCGCCTGCGGTGTAATAGTCATTACGCGAACGTACGCGTTTTGACGCCCAGTAGGTAATGCCGAGCGTAAACACGACGAAAATCAGGAACATAATAATCGCCTGCCAGTTCGTTGGCTGGCGCTCTACGGCCCCGCTAATAGCATCCGCGGCGTTAGCTGCGAAAGGGAGTGTGGCGGCAAGCGCCGTCAGAACTCTTTTCATGATGCTTGTACCTCATGCAGGACTTCATTATTAAGACGGTCGAATTCGCCGTTCGCCCGCCAGATGTAGATACCAGTGAGAACAAAGGAGATCACTATTACCCCAACGCCAACTGGAATACCGCGTGTGACGCTGGTGTTCGGATTCAGCGGGGTGCCCAGCCAGCCGGGCGCGAAGGCGATCAGTAAAATAAAGCCGATATAAACTGCCAGCATAATAATCGACAGGATGGTGGCAAACCGTTGCCGTTTTTCGACTAACTCCCTGAAATGCGCATTGTCTTCTATCCGCTGATAAATAGTGCCATTCATCACAGATTCTCCAGAGGTAATGTAGGGATTGTTTTAATTCCCGCTCCCTTATGGGAGAAGGTTAACGCTCGGGTAACCCTTGCCGAATGTAGGCCGGATAAGGCGTTATACGTCGCATCCGGCAATCAATGCCTGATGCGACGCTGTCGCGTCTTATCAGGCCTACAAACCGTTACCGACTCGCATCCGGCAATTGTGGGTTACGATGGCATCGCGATAGCCTGCTTCTCTTCAAGCAGCTTCTCGACTACGCCAGGATCGGCAAGCGTCGAGGTATCGCCCAGGTTGCTGGTATCGCCCGCCGCAATTTTGCGCAGAATACGGCGCATAATTTTGCCGGAGCGGGTTTTAGGCAGGGAGTCGGTCCAGTGCAGCACGTCTGGCGTCGCCAGCGGGCCAATCTCTTTACGCACCCAGTTGCGGACTTCTGCGTACAGTTCTGGTGACGGTTCCTCCCCGTGATTAAGCGTGACGTAGGCGTAGATCGCCTGACCTTTAATATTGTGCGGAATACCGACGACAGCGGCTTCGGCAATCTTCGGATGGGCCACCAGCGCCGACTCAATCTCCGCCGTCCCCAGACGGTGACCAGAGACGTTCAGCACGTCGTCTACGCGCCCGGTGATCCAGTAATAGCCATCTTCATCGCGCCGCGCGCCGTCGCCGCTGAAATACATATTTTTGAAGGTGGAGAAGTAGGTCTGCTCAAAACGTTCGTGATCGCCAAACAGCGTACGCGCCTGACCCGGCCAGGAGTCGGTGATCACCAGACTGCCTTCGGTGGCCCCTTCCAGCGGGTTACCTTCGTTATCGACCAGCGCCGGTTGCACGCCGAAGAACGGACGTGTTGCCGAACCGGCTTTCAGCTCGGTAGCGCCAGGCAGCGGGGTGATCATGAAACCGCCGGTTTCGGTCTGCCACCAGGTATCGACCACCGGGCATTTCTCGTTGCCGATTTTTTTCCAGTACCACTCCCACGCTTCTGGGTTAATTGGCTCGCCCACGGAACCGAGAATGCGCAGCGACGAACGATCGGTGCCTTCAATCGCTTTATCGCCTTCCGCCATCAGCGCGCGAATCGCCGTGGGCGCGGTATAGAGAATATTGACCTGATGCTTATCCACCACCTGCGCCATACGGGCAGGCGTCGGCCAGTTCGGTACGCCTTCAAACATCAGCGTGGTCGCGCCGCAGGCCAACGGGCCGTACAGCAAATAACTGTGTCCGGTAACCCAACCCACATCGGCGGTGCACCAGTAGATATCGCCCGGATGATAATCAAAGACATATTTAAAGGTCAGCGCCGCGTACACCAGATAACCGCCGGTAGTGTGCAGTACGCCTTTCGGCTTACCGGTAGAACCGGAGGTATAGAGAATAAACAGCGGATCTTCGGCGTTCATCTCTTCCGCCTGATGCTGATCGCTGGCTTGCTCAACCAGGTCGTGCCACCACAGGTCGCGCCCTTCCTGCCAGTCAATTTTTCCGCCAGTACGCTTCAGTACCACCACATGCTCTACGCTGGTGACGTTCGGGTTTTTTAGTGCGTCATCAACGTTTTTCTTCAGCGGAATACTACGCCCGGCGCGCACGCCTTCGTCGGAAGTGATCACCAACCGTGAGTTAGAATCGATAATGCGCCCGGCAACGGCTTCCGGCGAGAAGCCACCGAAAATTACCGAATGCACCGCGCCAATACGGGCGCAGGCCAGCATCGCAACCGCGGCTTCCGGCACCATCGGCATATAAATCGCCACCACATCACCTTTTTTAATGCCCAGCTCGAGCAGGGTATTGGCGAAGCGGCAGACGTCACGGTGCAGCTCTTTATAGCTAATATGTTTGCTCTGGCTGGCGTCGTCGCCTTCCCAGATGATGGCGGTACGATCGCCGTTTTCTTGCAGATGGCGGTCAAGGCAGTTTGCCGCCAGATTCAGCGTGCCGTCCTCGTACCATTTAATTGACACATTACCGGGGGCAAAGGAGGTGTTTTTCACCTTCTGGTAAGGTTTGATCCAGTCGAGAATTTTTCCCTGTTCGCCCCAGAAGATATCAGGTGCGTTAATAGATTGTTGATACATCGCCTCGTACTGCTGAGGGTTTATCAGGCAACGGTCTGCGATGTTGGCAGGAATGGTGTGTTTGTGAATTTGACTCATGCTTTTGTTCTCCTTGTAGGATGTTAATAATATGTGGCATAAGCGTTAAATGTAGGGGTATTGGCAGTTTTGTTTAGTATTTGGGCGACAGATCACGCAAAAGTAGAATTGTGCAAATAAACGGCAGGGTAATTTTTGAAGGTCAGCAACAAAAGTTGATTAATTCTTTGAGGAACATGCAGTTATGCATGCTGTTGAAAAAGAGGAAGATACTGACTAACTCTAAAGTGGTATTTTACATGCACTTACAATTGATTAAAGACAACATTCACAGTGTGGTTATTTGTTACACATAGGGGCGAGCAATGTCATGACAGTGTAGGTGCGGTTACTGTCGTGAAAAACAATAAAAACCGCCATTGCAACAATGGCGCAATTCGGATGAAGCCCCTATGACAAGGATAAAAATAAACGCACGCCGTATCTTCAGCTTATTGATTCCTTTTTTCTTTTTCACTTCTGTTCACGCTGAACAAACGGCTGCTCCCGCAAAACCTGTAACTGTGGAAGCGAAGAATGAAACCTTTGCCCCGCAGCATCCCGATCAATATCTCTCCTGGAAAGCCACCTCGGAACAGTCAGAGCGTGTTGACGCCCTGGCGGAAGATCCACGGCTGGTGATCCTGTGGGCGGGGTATCCCTTCTCGCGCGATTACAACAAGCCGCGTGGACATGCCTTTGCTGTGACCGATGTGCGTGAAACCCTGCGTACCGGTGCGCCGAAAAACGCTGAAGATGGTCCGCTACCGATGGCGTGCTGGAGTTGTAAAAGCCCGGATGTGGCGCGTCTGATCCAGAAAGACGGCGAAGATGGCTACTTCCACGGTAAATGGGCGCGCGGCGGCCCGGAAATCGTCAACAACTTAGGTTGTGCCGACTGCCATAACACCGCCTCACCAGAGTTCGCCAAAGGCAAACCGGAGTTAACCCTTTCCCGTCCGTATGCGGCTCGCGCGATGGAAGCCATTGGTAAACCTTTTGAGAAAGCCGGACGTTTCGACCAGCAATCGATGGTTTGCGGTCAGTGTCATGTGGAGTATTACTTCGACGGCAAAAACAAAGCGGTTAAATTCCCGTGGGATGACGGCATGAAAGTCGAAAATATGGAGCAGTATTACGACAAAATTGCCTTCTCCGACTGGACTAACTCCCTGTCGAAAACGCCAATGCTGAAAGCGCAGCACCCGGAATATGAAACCTGGACAGCGGGCATTCACGGTAAAAACAACGTGACCTGTATCGACTGCCATATGCCAAAAGTGCAGAACGCCGAAGGCAAACTCTACACCGACCATAAAATTGGTAATCCGTTTGATAACTTCGCCCAGACTTGTGCGAACTGCCATACCCAGGACAAAGCTGCCTTGCAAAAAGTAGTCGCGGAACGTAAGCAGTCGATTAACGACTTGAAAATCAAGGTTGAAGATCAACTGGTTCACGCTCACTTCGAAGCGAAAGCGGCGCTGGACGCAGGCGCGACGGAAGCCGAAATGAAGCCGATTCAGGACGATATCCGTCATGCCCAGTGGCGTTGGGATCTGGCGATCGCTTCCCACGGCATTCATATGCACGCACCGGAAGAAGGTCTGCGGATGCTCGGCACGGCGATGGATAAAGCCGCTGATGCGCGTACCAAACTGGCGCGTTTGCTGGCGACCAAAGGCATTACCCATGAAATCCAGATCCCGGATATCTCGACCAAAGAGAAAGCCCAGCAGGCAATTGGCCTGAACATGGAACAAATCAAGGCCGAGAAGCAGGACTTCATCAAAACGGTGATCCCGCAGTGGGAAGAGCAGGCACGTAAAAACGGTCTGTTAAGCCAATAACCCCGTTCCGCCTCGCAAGGGGCGGAAAACACAATGGAGTGAATATGAGCGTATTACGTTCGTTATTAACTGCCGGGGTGCTGGCGTCGGGCCTGTTGTGGAGCCTGAACGGAATTACCGCTACCCCTGCGGCGCAGGCATCTGATGATCGCTACGAAGTTACCCAGCAGCGTAACCCGGATGCCGCCTGTCTGGACTGTCATAAACCAGATACCGAAGGTATGCATGGCAAACATGCTTCCGTTATCAACCCGAATAACAAACTGCCGGTCACCTGCACCAACTGTCACGGCCAGCCATCACCGCAACACCGCGAAGGGGTGAAAGATGTGATGCGCTTTAACGAGCCGATGTACAAGGTTGGAGAGCAGAACAGCGTCTGTATGTCCTGCCATCTGCCGGAACAGTTGCAAAAAGCGTTCTGGCCGCACGATGTCCACGTAACCAAAGTGGCGTGCGCCAGCTGCCATTCCCTGCATCCACAGCAAGATACGATGCAGACGTTAAGTGACAAAGGACGGATTAAGATTTGCGTCGATTGCCACAGCGATCAGCGCACCAATCCGAACTTTAACCCGGCGTCTGTTCCGTTGCTTAAGGAGCAGCCATGACCTGGTCTCGTCGCCAGTTTCTCACCGGCGTCGGCGTGCTGGCAGCCGTCAGCGGCACCGCAGGACGCGTGGTGGCGAAAACGTTGAATATCAATGGGGTACGTTACGGCATGGTGCATGACGAGTCGTTATGCATCGGCTGTACCGCCTGTATGGATGCTTGTCGGGAAGTGAACAAGGTGCCGGAAGGCGTCTCGCGCCTGACGATTATTCGTAGCGAGCCGCAGGGCGAATTTCCTGATGTGAAATATCGCTTCTTCCGTAAGTCTTGCCAGCACTGCGATCATGCGCCGTGCGTTGACGTATGCCCGACCGGTGCGTCTTTTCGCGATGCTGCCAGTGGGATTGTCGATGTTAATCCGGATCTCTGCGTCGGTTGTCAGTACTGCATCGCCGCCTGTCCGTACCGCGTGCGCTTTATCCATCCGGTCACGAAGACGGCGGACAAATGCGATTTCTGCCGTAAGACCAATTTGCAGGCCGGTAAGCTTCCCGCGTGCGTTGAGGCTTGCCCGACGAAGGCGCTGACGTTTGGCAATCTGGACGATCCCAACAGTGAGATTTCGCAACTGCTGCGCCAGAAGCCCACTTACCGCTACAAGCTGGCGCTGGGAACCAAACCGAAGCTGTACCGCGTACCGTTTAAATACGGGGAGGTGAGCCAATGACGCAGACTTCCGCATTTCATTTTGAATCACTGGTGTGGGACTGGCCGATTGCCATCTACCTGTTTTTGATTGGTATTTCTGCCGGTCTGGTGACGCTGGCCGTGCTGTTACGTCGCTTCTATCCGCAGGCGGGCGGTGCAGACAGTACGTTGCTGCGCACCACGCTGATTGTCGGGCCTGGCGCGGTGATCCTCGGTCTGTTGATCCTCGTCTTCCACCTGACAAAGCCGTGGACCTTCTGGAAGCTGATGTTCCACTACAGTTTTACCTCGGTGATGTCGATGGGGGTGATGCTGTTTCAGCTCTACATGGTGGTGTTGGTGCTGTGGCTGGCGAAAATCTTTGAACAAGATTTGCTTGCCCTGCAACAACGCTGGTTGCCGAAGTTGGGGATCGTGCAAAAGGTTCTGAGCCTGCTGACGCCCGTTCATCGCGGACTGGAAACATTGATGCTGGTGCTGGCGGTGTTGTTGGGGGCTTATACCGGCTTTCTGCTGTCGGCGCTGAAATCGTATCCGTTCCTCAATAACCCGATCCTGCCGGTGCTGTTCCTCTTCTCCGGCATCTCGTCCGGTGCGGCGGTGGCGCTGATCGCCATGGCGATACGCCAACGCAGTAACCCGCATTCCACGGAAGCGCACTTTGTTCACCGGATGGAAATCCCTGTGGTATGGGGTGAAATCTTCCTGCTGGTGGCGTTTTTTGTCGGTCTGGCCCTGGGCGATGACGGTAAAGTGCGTGCGCTGGTGGCGGCATTGGGTGGCGGTTACTGGACGTGGTGGTTCTGGCTTGGTGTCGCCGGGCTGGGGCTGATTGTGCCAATGTTGCTCAAACCGTGGGTGAATCGCAGTTCCGGCATTCCTGCCGTGCTGGCGGCGTGTGGAGCCAGCCTGGTCGGCGTGTTGATGCTGCGCTTTTTCATTCTCTACGCCGGGCAGTTAACGGTGGCGTAAGCCAGAACAGAGGTGGTTTCTGGACGTATTCCTTCCTGAAGTCGGTTTTCTGGCGTTGTTGTTAAGCCTCGGGGTCAATGTGTTGACCCCGTTGACGACCTTCGCGGGAGTGCGGTTGTGCTGGCCTGCCATGATGCGACTCACTTGCATCGGCATTCTGGCGCAGTTCGCGCTCCTGCTGCTCGCCTTTGGCGTACTGACGTATTGTTTTCTCATCAGCGATTTCTCGGTCATTTATGTTGCCCAACATAGCTACAGCCTGCTGTCGTGGGAACTTAAACTGGCGGCGGTGTGGGGTGGTCATGAAGGTTCGCTGCTACTTTGGGTGCTGCTGCTTTCCGCGTGGAGCGCACTGTTTGCCTGGCATTATCGGCAGCAAACCGATCCGCTATTTCCGCTGACGCTAGCCGTTTTATCTCTCATGCTCGCCGCACTGCTACTGTTTGTGGTGCTGTGGTCCGATCCCTTCGTGCGGATATTTCCACCAGCAATCGAAGGCCGCGATCTCAATCCAATGCTGCAACATCCTGGTCTTATCTTCCATCCGCCGCTGCTTTATCTCGGCTATGGCGGTTTGATGGTAGCGGCGAGCGTGGCGCTGGCGAGTCTACTGCGCGGCGAGTTTGATGCGGCCAGCGCCCGAATTTGCTGGCGCTGGGCACTACCTGGCTGGAGCGCATTAACGGCGGGGATCATCCTCGGTTCCTGGTGGGCCTATTGCGAACTGGGCTGGGGCGGCTGGTGGTTCTGGGATCCGGTGGAAAACGCCTCTTTATTACCCTGGCTTTCTGCCACTGCGTTGCTGCACAGTTTGTCCCTGACACGCCAGCGGGGGACTTTCCGCCACTGGTCGCTGTTGCTGGCGATAGTTACTCTGATGCTGTCGCTGCTGGGCACCTTAATTGTCCGTTCTGGCATTCTGGTTTCGGTTCATGCGTTCGCGCTGGATAACGTCCGCGCCGTGCCGTTGTTCAGTCTGTTTGTACTGATTAGCCTTGCGTCTCTGGCTCTGTATGGCTGGCGAGCGCGGGACGGTGGCCCGGCGGTGCGTTTTTCGGGATTATCGCGAGAAATGTTAATCCTCGCTACGCTGTTGCTGTTTTGCGCAGTGCTACTGGTAGTGCTGGTGGGAACGCTTTATCCGATGATTTACGGCTTGCTGGGCTGGGGACGCCTCTCCGTTGGTGCGCCGTATTTCAACCGCGCGACGTTGCCGTTTGGTTTGCTGATGCTAGTGGTGATAGTGCTGGCGACGTTTGTCTCTGGCAAACGCGCGCAGCTTCCGGCGCTGGTAGCTCATGCGGGCGTGCTGTTATTTGCTGCGGGGATCGTGGTTTCCAGCGTCAGCCGTCAGGAGATCAGCCTGAATTTACAGCCGGGTCAGCAGGTGACGCTGGCAGGATACACCTTCCGCTTTGAGCGCCTCGATCTACAAGCCAAAGGTAATTACACCAGTGAAAAAGCGATAGTGGCACTGTTTGACCATCAGCAACGTATTGGTGAATTAACGCCGGAGCGGCGTTTTTATGAAGCACGTCGTCAGCAAATGATGGAGCCGTCAATTCGCTGGAACGGCATCCATGACTGGTATGCGGTCATGGGGGAGAAAACCGGGCCGGATCGCTACGCTTTTCGTTTGTATGTACAAAGCGGCGTGCGTTGGATCTGGGGGGGAGGATTGTTGATGATTGCAGGCGCATTATTAAGCGGATGGCGGGGGAGGAAGCGCGATGAATAAAGGACTTCTCACGCTACTGCTGTTATTTGCCTGTTTTGCGCGTGCTCAGGTTGTAGACACCTGGCAATTCGCCAATCCGCAACAACAGGAACAGGCGTTAAATATTGCCAGCCAGTTACGTTGTCCGCAGTGCCAGAATCAGAACTTACTGGAATCCAATGCGCCGGTGGCAGTCAGTATGCGCCATCAGGTTTACAGCATGGTGGCGGAGGGGAAAAGCGAAGTCGAAATCATTGGCTGGATGACCGAACGCTACGGAGATTTTGTTCGCTATAACCCACCGTTAACGGGTCAGACGCTGGTGTTGTGGGCGCTGCCAGTGGTGTTGTTACTGCTGATGGCACTGACCCTCTGGCGAGTGAGGGCGAAGCGATGAAACAGCCTCAAATACCGGTGAAAATGCTGACAACATTCACGATTTTGATGGTATTTCTCTGTGTCGGCAGTTATCTGTTAAGTCCAAAATGGCAGGCGGCGCGAGCAGAGTATCAGCGTCAGCACGATCCGCTACATCAGTTTGCCAGCCAGCAAACCCCGGAAGCGCAGCTTCAGGCATTGCAGGATAAAATCCGCGCTAATCCACAAAACAGCGAACAGTGGGCGTTACTGGGCGAGTACTATCTGTGGCAAAACGATTACAGCAATTCGCTGCTGGCGTACCGGCAAGCGTTACAGCTACGTGGTGAGAATGCTGAATTGTACGCGGCGCTGGCGACGGTGCTCTACTATCAGGCAAGCCAGCATATGACCGCCCAGACTCGCGCAATGATCGACAAAGCCCTCGCGCTGGACTCTAACGAAATCACTGCCCTGATGCTGCTGGCTTCCGATGCGTTTATGCAGGCGAATTACGCGCAAGCCATCGAACTATGGCAAAAAGTGATGGATCTTAACTCGCCCCGGGTCAACCGAACACAGCTGGTTGAGTCGATTAATATGGCAAAACTGCTACAGCGGCGATTGGATTAATCATCCTGCTTTGAAGATTATGTTATTGAGCTGCATAAAAAATAACCGAATGAACGCACTCAAAAAATAATCACTAGTGAGAATTATTGCAGATTAAACAAATAAAAATCTTTCCATAACAAATAGTTATTCATCAATCTTGCCATAAACTCGCGTTATTATGCATTAATACAGCGAAAAGCTCTGTTGTTAAAGGGTTGCGCAACATACCGCGCAAATGATACTGATCATAGGCGTTAAAAAAATCTACAAACCAACGCAACACAATCCATACCCTGCAGTTTATAACGTTCTTGCGTTTTTGAACGGGGAACGGCGTTCCACTGAGGAAGTCAATTGTATGAAAAATATAAAAATCAGCCTTGCCTGGCAGATACTCATTGCTATGGTGCTGGGCATTCTCCTGGGAAGTTACCTGCATTATCACAGCGACAGCCGTGACTGGTTAGTCGTTAATTTTCTCTCCCCGGCAGGTGATATCTTTATCCACCTGATTAAAATGATTGTTGTGCCGATCGTGATTTCCACGCTGGTGGTCGGTATCGCTGGAGTCGGCGATGCCAAACAGCTCGGGCGAATTGGTGCGAAAACTATTATCTACTTCGAGGTGATTACCACCATCGCCATCATTCTGGGGATCACTCTGGCGAACGTCTTCCAGCCCGGTGCCGGGGTGGATATGTCGCAGCTGGCGACCGTCGATATCTCGAAATATCAGAGTACTACGGAAGCCGTTCAAAGCAGTTCCCACGGCATTATGGGGACGATTTTGTCGCTGGTGCCGACGAACATTGTGGCGTCGATGGCGAAAGGCGAAATGCTGCCAATCATCTTCTTCTCGGTGCTGTTTGGTCTGGGGCTTTCCTCCCTGCCTGCGACGCATCGTGAACCGCTGGTCACTGTGTTCCGCTCCATCTCCGAAACCATGTTTAAAGTGACTCACATGGTGATGCGTTACGCGCCGGTGGGTGTGTTTGCGCTGATTGCGGTGACGGTGGCTAACTTTGGTTTCTCTTCTCTGTGGCCACTGGCGAAACTGGTGCTTCTGGTGCATTTCGCCATTCTGTTCTTCGCGCTGGCTGTGCTGGGAATTGTGGCGCGCCTGTGCGGGCTGAGTGTCTGGATCCTGATTCGTATTCTGAAAGATGAACTGATTCTGGCGTACTCTACTGCCAGCTCTGAAAGCGTATTGCCGCGAATTATTGAGAAGATGGAAGCCTACGGTGCACCGGCGTCGATCACCAGTTTCGTTGTGCCGACGGGGTACTCCTTTAACCTCGACGGTTCGACGCTGTATCAAAGTATTGCCGCTATCTTCATCGCGCAGTTGTATGGCATTGACCTGTCCATTTGGCAGGAAATCATTCTGGTGCTGACGCTGATGGTGACCTCGAAAGGGATTGCTGGCGTGCCGGGCGTGTCGTTTGTGGTGCTGCTGGCAACGCTGGGTAGCGTAGGTATTCCGCTGGAAGGTCTGGCGTTTATTGCCGGTGTTGACCGTATCCTCGATATGGCGCGTACTGCGCTGAACGTGGTGGGTAATGCGCTGGCGGTGCTGGTGATTGCCAAGTGGGAACACAAATTTGACCGTAAGAAAGCGCTGGCTTATGAGCGTGAAGTGCTGGGCAAATTTGATAAAACTGCGGATCAATAATTGAAGATTGCCGGGGATATCCACCCGGCAATGTGTGAATGCCAGACAGCGCAATAGCCTGATTTAGCGTGATTTTGTAGGTCGGATAAGGCGTTTACGCCGCATCCGACATCAATGCCTGATGCGACGCTTACCGCGTCTTATCAGGCCTACGCCAGACAGCGCAATAGCCTGATTTAGCATGATTTTGTAGGTCGGATAAGGCGTTTACGCCGCATCCGACATCAATGCCTGATGCGACGCTTACCGCGTCTTATCAGGCCTACGCCAGACAGCGCAATAGCCTGATTTAGCGTGATTTTTGTAGGTCGGATAAGGCGTTTACGCCGCATCCGACATCAATGCCTGATGCGACGCTTGCCGCGTCTTATCAGGCCTACGCCAGACAGCGCAATAGCCTGATTTAGCGTGATTTTTGTAGGTCGGATAAGGCGTTTACGCCGCATCCGACATCAATGCCTGATGCGACGCTGGCGCGTCTTATCAGGCCTACGCCAGACAGCGCAATAGCCTGATTTAGCGTGATTTTTGTAGGTCGGATAAGGCGTTTACGCCGCATCCGACATCAATGCCTGATGCGACGCTTACCGCGTCTTATCAGGCCTATCTTAACCGTTGGTTAATTTTTCAAACTCTTCACACCCGGTATCAAACCCTTCCATACAGCTCAGGTTCAACCAATGCAGCGCCTTCTGTTTGTTCTTCTCGATAAAGCCTTCTTCACCGTTTAAGAACATCATCCCCGCCCAGTACTCGGAATAACCGGTACGGGAAATTGCAGAGCTGCGTTTGAAATACCAGGTCGCTTTTTCATCGTCGGCCTTAATGCCTATGCCGTTGGCGTAAATCAAACCAAGCAGCATCTGGGCATCGACGGCGGAGTCGTTCTCCAGATCTTCCGAGGCGTTTTCTAACAGCGAAATCGCCTTCGGATAATCCGGTTTACCGGCCTGAGTATTCACCAGAATATGCGCCAGCGTCACTTCACCTTCTTTACTGCCCGCTTGCGCCGCTTTTTCGGCAAGAATTTTTGCTTGTGGATAGTCCAGACTAACCGGATTGGTGATTTTAATCTGTGCCAACAGCGCGCAAGCATCGGCATCACCACTGTCGGCGGCTTTCTGTGCCCAATATTCGGCTTTACTCAAATCGCCGGAGCTAAACCAGCTGTCGGCAAGAAAATATTGTGCGCGCCTGTCTCCGGCCTCTGCCGCCTTTACATACTGGCTACCAGGCTCAGAGTCATTCGCGTGGGCAAAGAATGTCAAAAACAACATCAATGCGATAATTTTTTTCATTTTGATAATACGATTGGGTAGGGTGTATCCAGTATAAAGAGTTCGAATGGATAAAAAAACAGCCTCCCAAAGGAGGCTGTAGAAGGGACTTATTTACGCCAGTGCCGCTTCGCGCAGGCGAGTTTTCAACTTGTTGTACTCGTCAATCACGTATTGCTCTGCGGCGCGCTGATCGGCGATCGGCTCGACGCGCACGGCGCAGTATTTGTACTCCGGCGTTTTGGTAATTGGGCTTAAGTTCTCGGTAACCAGCTCGTTACAGGCACCAATCCACCACTGGTAGGTCATGTAAATCGCCCCTTTGTTAGGACGATCGCTGACCTGCGCGCGAGTGATAATTTTGCCTTTACGCGAATGTACCCAAATCAGCGCTTCATCTTCAATACCCAAACGTTTTGCGTCTTCGGTATTGATTTGCGCATAGCCAGGTTCATCAGCCAACGCAGCCAGCGCCGCACAGTTACCGGTCATCGAACGGCAAGAGTAGTGGCCCACTTCACGCACCGTTGACAGCACCATCGGGTACTCGTCGGTGAGTTTGTCGATTGGCGCTACCCAGTCGCAGGTGAAGAACTGCGCCAGGCCGTTCGGGGTATCAAACTTCTCTTTAAACAGATAAGAAGTCCCCTGATCGGCATCTGAAGTATCGCGGCAAGGCCACTGAATGAAGCCCAGTTCGCCCATTTTCTCGTAAGTCGCACCGTAGAAATCCGGGCACAGATGACGCAACTCGTCCCAGATCTCCTGGGTGTTGTTGTAGTGCATCGGATAACCCATACGGGTGGCAATTTCACTGATAATCTGCCAGTCCGTTTTCAGATCCCACTTCGGTTCAACCGCCTTGAAGAAACGCTGGAAGCCACGGTCTGCCGCAGTAAATACGCCTTCATGCTCGCCCCACGAGGTTGACGGTAAAATTACATCCGCCGCCGACGCGGTTTTGGTCATAAAGATGTCCTGAACGATGACCAGTTCCAGATCTTCAAAGGCTTTACGTACTGCCGACAGTTCCGCGTCAGTTTGCAGCGGATCTTCGCCCATAATGTACGCGGCACGCACTTCGCCATGCGCCGCACGGTGCGGCAGTTCGCTGATACGATAACCGGTATGGGCCGGCAGGCTTTCTACGCCCCAGGCTTTGGCGAATTTCTCGCGGTTTTCCGGGAACTTAACGTACTGATAGCCCGGATACGTATCTGGCAGTGCGCCCATATCACAGGCGCCCTGCACGTTGTTCTGACCACGAACTGGGTTAACACCCGCATGCGGCTTACCGAGGTTACCGGTCAGCATCGCAAGGCTGGTCAGAGAACGTACGGTTTCCACGCCCTGATAGAACTGGGTAACACCCATGCCCCACAGAATGGATGCGCTTTCCGCCTGGGCATACATCCGCGCCGCCTGACGAATCTCACTGGCGCTAACGCCGGTGATATCTTCAACCGACTCCGGCGTGTAGCCTTCAACGATTTTACGATACTCTTCAAAGCCTTCCGTACGGGAAGCGACAAACGCTTTGTCGTACAGATTTTCTTCAATAATGACATGGCCCATCGCATTTAACAGCGCGATGTTCGAGCCGTTTTTCAGTGCGATGTGCATGTCAGCAATGCGCGCGGTTTCAATTTTGCGCGGATCGCAGACGATAATTTTCGCCCCGTTACGTTTAGCGTTAATTACATGATTCGCCACGATTGGGTGGGAATCCGCCGGGTTGTACCCGAAAACGAACACTAAATCGGTATTATCAATTTCGTTAATAGCATTGCTCATTGCGCCATTACCGACCGATTGGTGCAGACCTGCAACCGATGGGCCGTGTCAGACGCGAGCGCAGCAGTCAACGTTATTGGTACCAATAACGGCGCGCGCAAATTTTTGCATTACATAGTTGGTTTCGTTACCCGTACCACGCGAGGAGCCGGTCGTCTGGATGGCATCCGGACCGTACTTCTCTTTGATGGCGCTCAGGCGCTTGGCAACGTAATCCAGTGCCTCATCCCAGGAAACAGGTTCGAGTTTGCCGCCACGCTGGCGACGGATCATAGGGGTTTTCAGGCGCGGGGTCAGGATCTGGGTATCGTTAATAAAATCCCAGCCATAATAACCCTTCAGACACAGAGTACCCTGGTTGGTTTTCCCCTGCGCTGCCTCCGCCCGGACGATTTTGCCGTTATCGACGACCAGGTTGATTTTGCAACCTGATGCGCAATAGGGGCAAACCGTGACGACTTTTTTCATCAGTCTCGCTCCAGTTAATCAAATCACGCATACGCGCTCTCGACCACAGTATGCATCTTTTATGCCACATTTTATTTGAGGCTATTCCCTGATATTACGGGCACTATTTATTCAAAACTCTGACGAAAAACAGGCTGTCGTCAGTTTTGACGTGACGAAACGAAATACCGCGTGACAGCCATCACGCAGCAGACATTTTATTTTTTCTCGACGTCAGGAGCCGCCTGATATCCGCCGCCCAGCGATTTCATCAATTGAATACTTTGGATCACACGGCGGCTGTCCAGCATCAGTAATGACATCTCTTCGGAAAGCACAGGCAACTGGGCTTCGGTTGCCTGTAAGCGACTGGTTAGACCGCGTTTGTAGGCAGCGTCAGCGGCACGCTGCGTGAAGCGGGTCGCTTCCACGCGTTCGGCTTGCATCTCCCGCTCGTCATTGAGCGTTTGCAGACGCGTGCCATTGACTGCAACATCGCGCACTGCGTTCAGCACTGACTGGTTGTAACGTTCAATCATCATGTTGCTGGTGGCACGAGTACCTTCGAGATTGGCATTTAATCGCCCGCCATCAAACAGCGGTAATTTCAGACCCGGAATGAAGTTGAACTGACGACTGCTCTTTTTGAATAAAGTATCCAGGTGGATGGAGTCCAGACCGAAAAATGCTTTGATATCAAAGCTCGGATAGAACAGCGCTCGCGCGGAATCCACCTGATTTAATGACGCCTGAACATACCAGCGCATCGCTTGCAGATCCGGGCGTCTGGCGAGCAACTCATAAGAGAGCGTAGCCGGAATGCCGGTCTGGACTTGCGGTAATGCCACCGGTCTGATCTCCGGCATATCGCTGGCTCCTGCGCCAATCAATGCGCGAAGAGATTCTCGCGTTTCGGTGATTTGTCCTTTGACGGCAGCAATTTGTTTATCGACCGCCAGAATCTGCGCCCGTGCGCCGTGGAAAGGCACTTGCGCTTCCAGACCGTGCGTCACTTTGCTCTGGTGCGCTCTCACTGCGTAATCAATCACATCGCGAGTTTGCTCCAACAGATCGAGCATCTGGTAGCTGGCCTGCATGCTGTAATAAAGCTGCGCCACGCCCGTTGTGAGTGATAACTCCACTGCTGAGGTTTCTGCCAGAGCGGCATTATGCGCGCCAATGGCGGCGGCAACCGCCGAGCGATGTACACCCCACAAATCGAGATCCAGTCCGGCAAACAAACCTACTGTGGCTTCTGTATAGTACGGCCCGTCCATACCCAGCGCTGGCGCATCCATCGAATAAGGGCTTAAAAAGCCGTTCGCCGAGACACGTTGGCGGTTGAGCATCCCTAATGCCGCCACCTGCAATTGTGAACCGGCATCTAACAGATCGGCCTGTGATTGCGCTTTTTCTTCCCGCAGTTTCGCTTCAGCAAGCGTGTGTGAACCTTGCAGTGTACGCTGGATCAGGGCATCCAGTTGCGGGTCGTTAAATTGTTTCCACCACTGCGCCTGTGGCCAGCCAGAACTGGCCAGATGAATATCATCGGCAAGTTTGATCTGTTCCGGTTTAAGCTGTTGGTGAGGCGCAGAATCCTTACGCACCAACGCACAGCCAGACATTAGGGTCGCGCTGCCGAGAATGCTGCATAACAGCAGGCGTGAAAGTTGACGATTGATCATTGCGCGGCTCCTTGTGCCTGTTCCGTGGCGGGCGTTAATGCCGGGGCTGTCCAGTCTGGCAAGCGGGATATGAGCTGGCAGACCTGTTGTTCCTGTTTTACTAAAGTGGTGAGTGCGACCGACGAGTGCGATGTCTCTTCAGGCATTATTTGTGGAGAGAGACTGGAGGCCGTCGTCAGACCGGCGGTGTATTTCTCCAGCACATCGGCAAATTGACTGGCCCTGTCTGGATGTAGCGCGTGATCCAGCATTTGCGCCGAATTCCAGGTCGCGTCCCAGGCGTGCAGGATATCGCGCCCCTGACGAATGACGCTTTGCACACGAGCCACCAGTGTTGCACGTTCTTGGTCGTTCAGTTGACGTTCCAGCGCCACGCGGTCACACATCTCTTCGCAGGCATTAAACGCCGCATGTAGACCGATGCGAATTTGCAGATAACCTCGTAGAGTGGCGGTTTCCTGCTGGCGTGGAATACGCATCAGCTTGCTTAACATACCCAGAGCGCCAGCCAGTTTTTGCGGCAGTGCGCGAGCTTCACTTTCAGGCCAGACAAAGGTGTAAATCACCGCCGATACTGCCGTGCCGATAAGAATACCGATGGCGCGATCGCGAATTTCCACCAGGTCATACACCGGGCCAAAAACGTTTTCGAGTGTGGCCAATGCGAAGGTGACCACCATTTGTGTGCCTATATAGGAAGAGCGTTCAGAACTGGTGGCAATCCACGCGCCCAACAGGAATATCGGGGCAAGAACGAACAACAATTCGACAATACTATCCAGCCAGGGCATGACTAGCAGTGTGAATAACAGCGCCAGAATCGCACCGCAGAAGGCACCGCCAAAACGCAGCGCCATTTTCTGATACGACGAACCAACATTGGGGTTAGCGACGATCACGCAGGTCAGCATACAAGTGTGAATGCCTTCCCAGTCGACGCCGCTGTAGAAGGTGTAACAGATCAAACAGGCCAGCAGCGTTTTTACCGCGTAACGCATATAGTCAGGATTGGTAAAAGCATCGGCAACCATTGATGGTGGTTTGGCTGCTGGTGTTGGCGGAGTGTTGGGATCCATCTGACCCAACTGCATTAGCGCCTGGCAGATATTCTCCAGGTTGCATACCCGGGCCGCCACGGCTTCTTCTTCGCTAAGACGCCAGTCACTTTGCCAACTTTCACCTTGCGTAATAGCTTGCTGAAGTTTTCCGATTTCAGCCGCTAATTTTTGCCGCAGCTCTTTCGTGGCCTGTGATTCGGCAAAATCGGCGGGATGGTAACGATTTAGCGTAGAGTAAATGTAGGTCACCGTCGCTACGCAGCTCTGCCACCATGCGCTTTTTGCTCGCCAGTCAGCGTCGTCCGCGAGGCAAAATACGTTCAGCTTTTGCAGCGCCAATGCCTCTCTTTCAACCTGTTTTTCCGGCAAAGGCGTGAGATTTTCTGCCAGATGCCTTAAGGCATCGTCCAGTCTGTCATTAAGCGCCTGATGCATCTGCGTGATGGCGCGGCTGGGAAACCACAGCACGCCGATTAACGTCATCAATAACGTCGGGTAGAGGCCGACAACGATACACCACAGCGTTAAGCGCACGACCACTTCCGGATAGTCGAGCATGGCGGGGAAGGTTTGCCCGTAAATGGCGACAATGGCGACAGCGAAAAAGACCAGCCCCAGGCGATGGGTACGCATCAAAAACATACATCCCATCAGGATCGGTCCGGCGATGATCAGCCGGATCAGAGGCTCGCCATATGACCATTTGTAGATCAAAAACAGGCTGGCGATCTCCAGCACCGTGGCGACCACAAACAGGAACGCCACAAATTTGGTGTAAAACGCGTTCGACTGAATACCGTAAAACAGCACTGCCAGCGATAACGCCACAAAAGGGATCTCAAAAGTCATTGAGATCAGAATCACCAGCAGGCAGCCCACCCAGAGCTGTACGGTCTGCGGCACGCGGCCTGGTCGCCGCTCGCTTAACTCTTCATGAAAGAACGCCAGCAGCCTGACCACCGGTAATGGCAGGGAGTTGAGCGCGCTCATTATTGCGGCTCAAGATTAGCGACTGCCGAAGCGCCGATGCGGAACATTTCCGGGTCAGGTTTATCAACCATGATTTTGACCGGAAAACGCTGGGCAACGCGGACCCAGTTAATAGAACGAGAAACTTTCGGCAGGCCGCCCAGCACCAGGCCGCCGTCATCCGGTAGCACGCCGTAGCCAATTGAATCCACTTTACCCTCGAAGGTTTTGCCGCTGTCACTCATCAGGCGAATCGTTGCGGGTGTACCTGAGCGAATATTTTTCAGATCGGTTTCGCGGAAGTTGGCGATCACGTACCAGTGACGAGTGTCGATTAGGGTAAAAATAGGGCGCATGGCAGAAGCAAATTGCCCGACGGAGGTTTTGAGGGAAATGACCCGGCCATCAAACGGCGCGCGAACGGTCGCCATTTCCAGATGCAGTTTGGTCAGGGCAATATCCGCTTCGACCGCCGCACGTTGCGCCACCAGCGCATCGACGCCGCTGACGGCGCTGGCGGCTGACTGCGCCTGTAACAATACGGCATTAAGATCCGCTTCTGCGGCGCGCTGCGCCGTTCTTGCACGATCAACATCTTCTGCAGAAACAAAACCTTCTTTCAGCAGCGGCTCGGTGCGACGTAATGTATCGCTGGCCTGTTTCGCGGCAGCACGGGCTTTTTCTACCGTGGCATTAACCGAGTCGGCACCGAACTGTTGCGCGTCAACGCTACGTTGGGTGAGCATAATTTGCTTATCCAGCGCAGCGAGGGAGGCTTCGGCTTTTGCCAGATTGGCTTCGTACGGGCGCGGGTCGATGCGAAACAGCAAATCGCCCTGTTTGACTGCCTGGTTGTCGGTGACAGCCAGTTCCACAATGCGACCGCTGACTTCCGGCACCACATCAATGGTGTCGGCTGACGCGTAAGCGTCGTTAGTTGATGGCGCACTGTCTACGCGCCAGATAACGAAAACAAGGGCAACCAGCGCCAGCGCAACCACTAACAGGGCAGGGAACTTACTGCGAGGAGCTTTTTTCGGCGTACTTTCCATGAGCGCGTCTCAAACTAGATTAGAAAAATGCCAGCCAGAACAGCATGGCGTAGAGAGCAAAAAGGGCGGTATAAATAATTCCGACAAATGCCAGATTGATATTTGTCCGCTGAATAATTCGCCTCGTGATGAGCGTCAAAATAAGGCTGGCAATGGCGCAGAAAAACCAGCTGGGATAATAAGCGCCGATCACCGGGATTGCCGGAGATAATGAACATCCCGAAACCATGAAGACGGGAATTATCCAGGCTGTTTTTTTGAGTTGCATCGCCATGCGAGAGAGAACTGTTGGCATATTAAATACATCCTGTCTGCTGCGAACAATATCTGTAGTGAATATCAATATCCATTGAAGGCGTCAGTATGGCTATTTTCTTGATGAATAAAAATAGCTTTATTCAGCCACCGCATTCATAACTTATATATTTTATGTATTAATTGATTGTATGTATTTTTATAATAAATGCTTTTGGGGGCTTAAGCGCCCCCAAAAGTGAGTGACATTAATTTGGGGTTACGATATTCACCCACAAATCGAAATTATCCAGACAAGCAATAATTTCTTCCAGTTTCGCACCATTGCCAATAATTTTGGCTTTCTTCGCTTTTACCAGATCCGCCATTTTGGCTTGTCCGGTCAGCACGGCGTGCAGATCTTCACGGCTAATGTAGAAAGATGCGTTGGCTTGCGGTTGCAGCGTTTTACGGTAGTTAAGTACGCTATCGTTCAGCGTCAGGTTGAGGTTATCGCCGTTACTCATATTGAAGTTCAGGCTGATGTTTTTGCCCGCGGCTTTCGCACTGTCGAGACGAACGGCCATAAAGTCGAACAGCATTTCGACCGACATCCCGCGGATGGTGTCCGGGGAACCGGTGGTGCCATGGCTGAACTTATGTACCCCTTCGCGCAACTCTTTCGCGCCGGTTAGGTAGAAACCGCGCCAGGTGGCGGACTCGGCCTGATAGCCCAGCTGTTCAAAGTTATTCGCTTGCAGATTTTTCGCCACCTGGTCACCTGGATTGGCGGCAATCACCTGTTTCAGTAGTTCTGCCGACCAGCGGTAATCACCTTGCTTATTCGCTTCTTGCGCCAGGTTGATGACACGGGCAGAACCGCCCAGAGCCTGCACATAACGTTTACCCATCTCCACCTGACCATACGGATGCAGGTTTGCCGGATTACCGTCGTAATAGCCGAGATAGAAGTTATACACCGCGCGAGCGTTGTGGCTGACAGAACCGTAATAGCCGCGGCTAGCCCAGTTATTGGCAAGCGCAGGCGGCAGCTTAATCATGTCGCCGATTTCATTCATGGTGTAGCCCTGGTTCGCCAGATGCAGGGTTTGATCGTGAATATACTTGATAGTATCGCGATATTTACCAATATAATCATTGATATGCTTATTGCCCCAGACCGGCCAGGTGTGCGGCATAAACAGCACTTCCGCGTCGTTACCCCACATATCCAGCGTTTCGTTCAGGTACTCTGTCCACTTGCTGGTATCGCGAGTTTTTGCGCCGCGCAGGGTGTAGAAGTTGTGCAGGGTATGCGTGGCGTTCTCGGCGGTACACAGGGCTTTCAGGGCCGGAATATAGAAGTGCATTTCGGCTGGGGCTTCGCTGCCTGGGGTCATCAGGAAGTCAAACTCCAGGCCGTCGATAATCATCTTCTCGCCAGTTTTGACGATAGTTTTGGTTGGCGCAATAATGCTTGGGTCGCCGGTTGCCAGCGTCACGCCAAGGCCATTGCCCACGTTGCCTTGCGCGTTGTGCGGCAGTAACAGACCGTAAGAGTAGAGCGCACGGCGGCTCATGATGTTACCCGCCAGCACGTTTTCGCTGATGGCTTCGTCCATAAAGCCAGCAGGGGCAATCACCTGCACTTTGCCCGATTTCACATCAGCTTCAGAGATAATGCCTTTCACACCGCCATAATGGTCGGCGTGGCTGTGGGTGTAGATAACGGCAACAATCGGTTTTTGCGGACGATGCTGGAAGTAAAGGTCAAGTGCGGCTTTTGCGGCGGGCGGCGTTACCAGCGGGTCGATAACAATAATGCCTTTCTCGCCTTCTACGAACGTAATGTTAGAGATATCCTGGCCGCGCACCTGATACATTTTATCGGTGACTTTGAACAGGCCAGAAATGCCGTTGATCTGCGACTGACGCCACAGGCTGGGGTTTACGGTTTCCGGCGCTGCGGCATTAATATCAAATTTGTAATCGTCCGCGCGGTAGTAAACTTTACCGTTCGCATCACGCAGAATACCTTCATCCAGCAGCGGGGCGATAAATCCACGCTGGGCATCGTCAAAATCCTGACGATCGCTAAACGGTAATGATTTGGCGTAATTCTGATTAACCTGTTGCGTATATTGAGTGGCGGCTTTCGCTTCCTCTTTCGCATTAGCGGTATTTACCATCATGCCGCTGGCGGCAGTTAACGCAATAACAATCCTGCTCAAACGGAATAACCGAGAGTTATTCATATAAATCTCCATTTATCATTTATGTCGTAAATATGTAATCCATGCAAAATACGTCATTTAAAGCTGGCGTTATCATAATTGGGAAATTG
Source organism: Escherichia sp. E1V33 (assembly GCF_004211955.1). Lineage (GTDB taxonomy): Bacteria > Pseudomonadota > Gammaproteobacteria > Enterobacterales > Enterobacteriaceae > Escherichia. The sequence continues at coordinate 172,131 of NZ_RHJI01000017.1, read as the reverse complement.
CGACTTTAATAAGTGGAAGTGTGAGCGGAACGAGCCATTTTATTAGGCATTTGTGCTGAAGAGGGAAAAGTACGGCATATTTATTACTATCATCAATAATGTGACCTGACTTATATTTTTATTATTTATATTACTTTCAGCTTTCACTTCGACAAGAAGTACGCACAATGATTAATCAGATGAATGATGCGGAGTGTAACCATGAAACCCGTCGTGCTGGTGGTGGATGATGACACGGCTATCTGCGCACTGTTGCAGGATGTGTTAAGTGAACATGTCTTTACGGTTTCAGTCAGCCATACCGGACAGGAGGCCATATCGCGTATTGAGGGCGATCCTGACATTGCGCTGGTGGTGCTGGATATGATGCTACCTGATACCAACGGCCTGAGGGTATTGCAGCAAATCCAGAAACTGCGTCCGGCATTGCCGGTGGTGATGTTGACCGGCATGGGCAGTGAGTCTGATGTGGTGGTCGGGCTGGAAATGGGCGCGGATGATTACATCTGCAAACCGTTCACCCCGCGGGTGGTGGTCGCACGACTGAAAGCGGTGTTGCGACGGGTTGGCGCGCTGGCGGTTAATGAGGAGAAAAACGCCGGGCTGTCATTCAATGGCTGGTATCTCGATACCACGCGCTGCCAGCTGCATAATCCGCTTCAGCAACATGTCGAGTTAACTCAGGGCGAATATGGCTTGTTACTGGCTCTGGCGCAAAACGCACGTCGGGTATTGAGCCGCGAGCAGTTGCTGGCGTTCACCCACAGCGACAGCGTGGAGGTGTTTGATCGCACCATCGACGTATTAATCATGCGCTTACGACGCAAAATCGAACTCAACCCGCATCAGCCGATGTTGATTAAAACTCTGCGTGGTCTGGGGTATGTCTTCGCTGCCGACGTGCATTAATCCGACATTTCTGTTTGCAGCTCTTCCAGCGTTTTTGCCCCGTCGATGGCATTAGCGCATAACAGGCTTGCCCGCGCGCAGGCGTGTGCCAGTTTGATGCTCTCGGTAAGCGTCCAGCGTTCATGGCAGCCATATAAAAATCCGGCACAAAATGCATCGCCCGCACCGACGCTGCCGATAATTTCCCGTTGTTCTAACTTTTGCGAAGGGATCCACACGCCGCCCTGTTCCGGTGTCTCTCCCCAGGCACCTTCCGGACAGTGGATCACCACTCGCTGGCGTACGCCCGCATCTAACAGTTCACGCGCGGCGGCGGCAATATGCGCGATATGCGGTTCGCCGTTGGGCAGGCGAATCTCCAGCCCGCTAAACTCCCCGGCTTCCAGTTCGTTAATTACCAGATAATCCAGATGACGCAACGCGGGCAGCACCAGCGGCTGATAACGCGGATCGCCCTTGCGGGAGACCAGGTCGAGTGAGGTTTCAAAGCCAGTATCACGCATTTGCGCCAGCAAACGGGCGCTGCGGGTGCCGTAAACATCGTCCGGCATATCCAGGCTATCGAGCAACAGCAAATAGCCGAGATGGAAAATCTTCATGGTGTTATCAAGCTGATCGAACGCCGGAAGATCAAGCAGTCGGTTAGCGCCCGGCGAATGGAAAAAGGTGCGCTGCCCGCTTGGGTCGGTCATCACCTGCGACATTGACGTCGGTGCAAAGGTGGTGCGCTGCACATGCTGGCGATTGACGTGATATTGCTCAAGCATCGCCATAATGTAATCGCCATCGCTGTCCTGACCAATTAGCCCTACCGCCTGTAACGGCAGCCCGGTGCGCATTTTCGCCAGCGTCAGCAGGACATTAAGCGGCGCGCCGCCGGTGGAGCGTTCGCTGTGGGTGATCTCCGCCAGCCAGCCGCGCTCTGGCCACTGGATAATCTGATGGACGTGGTCAACCAGCATATTGCCTGCCGCGATAATCCCTTTACGCTCCATCATGCCTGCCCCGCACTACAGAAAATACGCATCTGTTGTGCAACCGTATCGCTGATGGCGGCTTCCACTGCCAGCAGTAACTCGGCAAACTCGTCATACATCGGCTGACGGTGCGCCATTCTGGCCTCAACGGCAGCCAGCGCTGCTTGCGACATGCCAGTGTAGAAATTGATTTTGTGGATACCCAGTTCGATGGCGCGGCGGAAATCGGCATCGCTAATCCCTGAGCCGCCGTGTAATACCAGCGGGATAGCAGCCTGCTGGCGGATAGCGTCGAGGCGCGGGAAATCGAGTTTCGGTTCGCCGCGATATTTGCCGTGTGCATTGCCAATCGCCACGGCCAACGCGTCAATGCCGGTACGGTCGACAAAATCACGCGCCAGTTGCGGATCGGTAAACAGGGATTCATCGGCATGACCATAGAGCGCACCGCCTTCGTCGCCACCCACCGCGCCCAGTTCAGCTTCTACCGATACGCCAACGGCATGGCACATTTTCACCACTTCCCGCGTCTGGCGGACATTTTCTTCATACCCCAGCGTGGAGCCATCAAACATTACTGAGCTGAATCCCAGCCGCAACGCCTGCACCACCGATTCAAAATGCAGTCCGTGATCGAGATTTAACACCACCGGAATGGCATGACGCGCCGCTTCAAATTTCACTGTCTCGACCAGGGAATCCAGCGAGATATATTTAAAATGTACTTCGGCAATGTTGATAATAAAGGGCGAACGTTCTTGTCTGGCAGCAGCAAACAAGGCGCGTAAAAAGTGCGAGTCCAGCACATTAAACGCACCTAACGCATAGTGATGTTCGCGGGCATGTGCCAGCCCTTCAGCGAGAGAAATCAATGGCATAACGTTATCCTTATTCAGCGGAACTGGCGGTATTCGTTACACAATACCAACTGTGCAGGTTCGTCTTCGTCAATCAGGTTGTAGCGGTCCAGTGGCTGTAAAAAGTGGTTATCGTGGTCGTCGTCATTGACAGAAGAGACTTCGCCAACCAGAACATCGCCAAAGCCGGTTTCCGCCCAAAAGCTGTGATACAGGCCGGGCGGCAGGCAGATACTTTCGCCGGGAGACAGGCGCAACTGAGTGCCTGCAGTATGTTTCTGGCGGCAGCCGTCGATCACCACCGTAACGTCACTATCAACCGTTTGCTCGTTGCTATCGGCATTCCATAGTTCAACAATCAAATTGCCGCCGCCGCGATTGATAATGTCCTCACGCTTACGCCAGTGAAAATGCATTGGCGTTACCTGCGCATCGCGCACATGCATGATCTTCTCGGCGTAACATTTCGCATACGGCATTCCTTTTGGCGAACCGTTACGTAGGGTAAACAGCGTCAGCCCCTGTGCTGCAAAGTTGTTGCCACCAAAAGCGGTAACATCCCAGCCGAGTTTGAGATCAAAAACCTCCTCCCACGCGGCGGTGTCGAGCTGCTGCCATTGGGCAGGCGTGAAACTGGCAAAGGGCGGCAGATGTACGTCATGTTGCGAAAAGAATTGCCGTGTATGGCCGAGAATGTCGTTTATAGCGGAGCGTTTCATCGAAAGCGTTCTCCTTAGCGGTGGCCGGGCAGCATCGCCGCCCGGCGTGTGGACTTATTTCACCGTCCAGCCTTTGTAATTGCCGACGTTGTTTTTGTCGATCATCGTCACCGGGATCAGCACCGGCTCTTTCGGCGCAGGTTTGCCCTGCAAAATGTCGTAGCCAATTTCCACCGCTTTCGCTGCCATCACCTGGGGATCTTGCGCCGGAGTAGCGACAAACAACGAGTTCTCACGCTTGAGCGCCTCTTCGGCGTCCGGGCTTCCGTCCACACCGACAATAAAGAACTCGTTACGTTGCGCCTGTTTTGCTGCCAGATCGGCACCGATTGCGGTGGGATCGTTAATCGCAAATACGCCGTCGATCTTCGGATTTGCCGCCAGCAGTCCGGTCATTACCTCCAGCCCGCCTTCACGACTGCCTTTGGCGTTCTGGTTGTCAGAGAGCACTTTGATGTCAGGATGGCGTTTAAATTCAGTCTGGCATCCTTCGACGCGGTTTTGCACGGCGGATACCGGCGGGCCGTTGATGATCACCACGTTGCCTTTGCCTTTCAGGCGATCGGTGATGTATTTACAGGCCATTTCGCCTGCCTGGGTGTTATCGGAAGTGATGGTGGCATCGGCACCTTCTGCCGCTACGTCAACCGCGACGACCACGATCCCGGCATCTTTCGCCCGTTTCACCGCCGGGCCGATCCCTTTTGAATCGGCAGCGTTAAGGATGATCATATCGACGTTAGCGGCGATAAAGTTGTCTATCTGCGAGACCTGCTGGCCCAGATCGTAGCCGCTGGAAACCAGCGTCACTTTGACGTTATCGCCTGCCAGTTTGCGTGCTTCCAGCTCCGCGCCTTTGGTGATCTGCACGAAGAACGGGTTCGCCAGATCGCCCACCGTTACGCCTATCGATTTCAGTTCTTTAGCCTGGGCGAACGGTGCTGCGGCCAGCAGCGCGCCTGCACAGAGCGCGGTCACTAAGGGCTTCAATCTCATGCTGTATTCCTCATGTGTTTATGCACTTTGATGGTGCCGGGTACGGTATTTGTCGATCAGCACCGCAATGATGATCACCGCCCCTTTGATCACCAGTTGCCAGAAGTAAGAGACGCCCATTAAGGTCATGCCGTTGTTTAGCGTGGCGATAATTAGCGCGCCGACCAGCGTGCCGGTGATGGTGCCGATGCCGCCGACAAAACTGGTGCCGCCGAGGATCACCGCCGCAATGGCGTCCAGCTCGTACCCCATACCTAAGTTGCCGTTGGCGCTGTACAGCCGTGAGGCGCTCATAATCCCGCCAAGCCCAGAAAGCAGGCCGCTCATGCCATAAACAAACAGCAGCACCAGCCAGACCTTAATGCCGGTAAGACGCGCCGCCTGCATATTGCCGCCGACGGCGTAGATATGAACGCCAAGCGTGGTGCGGCGCAGAATAAACCAGCACACCACGATCACCGCCAGCGCAATCACCACCAGCCATGGGACCGGCCCGAGATAGTTGTTGCCTATCCACTCGAAATTAATGTTGGAGTTGATAACCGTGGTGCCGTCCGCCAGCAGATACGCCGCCCCGCGCAGCGCCGTATAGGTGCCGAGTGTGACAATAAAGGGCGGCAATCCGGCAAAGGCCACCAGCGCGCCGTTGAACAGCCCCAGCAGTAGGCCGAGCATTAGCGCTGCCGGGATCGACAGCATGGCGAACTCAGGGCTAAGGGAGACGACCATCGCCGCCACCGCTGTGGTGCCGAGGATCGAACCCACGGAAAGATCGATCCCGCCGGTCAAAATGATGAAGGTCATCCCCGCCGCCAGAACAATGTTGATCGATGCCTGGCGGGTAATATTCAGTAAGTTACTTTCGGTAAAAAAGTTTGGCGCGATGAAGCCAAATACCGCCACGATCAGGATCAAAATGGGCAAGATGCCGACCGTTTGCATCAGATCGCTCATCAGCATTTTTTTGGCAGAGGTTTTTGCAGAGGTCGTCATGAGGTTACCGCCTGGGAATGGGCGTCGTTGACGCCAGTCGCTAAGGTCATAATGTTTTCCTGGGTGATGTTTTTGCCGTTTAACTCACCGGCAATGCTGCCTTCGCGCATCACATAGACGCGATCGCTCATTCCCACTATCTCCGGCAGTTCGCTGGAGATCATCAGGATCGCCACGCCCTTGCGCGCCATCTCGTTCATGATCCGGTAGATCTCACTTTTGGCGCCAACGTCCACGCCGCGGGTGGGTTCATCGAGCAGTAAAATGCGCGGGCCAATCGCCACCCAGCGGGATATCAACAGTTTTTGCTGATTGCCGCCGGAAAGCCCGCCCGCGCGTACCTGGGCATGAGGCACGCGAATGTTGAGCAACTTGATGGCGTCATCGGAAATGGTTTGCGCTTTTTTGCGATTGAGCATTCCCCAGCTGGCATCGCGCTCCAGGGTCGCCATGGTGATGTTTTCGGCTGCCGCCATTTCAAGGAACAGCCCCTGTTCTTTGCGATTTTCGGTGAGAAAACCAATGCCAAGATCGATGGCTTCGCGCGGGGAGTGGATCACCACCGGTTCACCATCGACTTCAATCATTCCGCCTGTCGCTTTCCGCACGCCGAAGATCAACTGCGCCAGTTCGGAACGTCCGGCACCTACCAGTCCGGCGAGGCCAACAATTTCGCCGGAACGCACCAGCAGGCTACTCGGCTGGACTTTGCCGCCGTCGGTCAGGTGGTGAACATTCAGGCGGGCTTTACCGAGCGGGATATCGCGCTCTTTATTGAACAGATCGCTCAGTGGCCTGCCGACCATCATCCGCACCAGCTCCCCGGCGTTGAGGTTATCGCGGGTCAGGCTGCCAACATATTGCCCGTCGCGCAGCACGCTGACGCGATCGGAAAGCTCATACACTTCCGCCATGCGGTGGCTAATGTAGATAATCGCCATCCCTTCGTCGCGCAGCCGCATAATCAGTTCAAACAGACGGTGAGTTTCACGGGAGGAGAGGGCAGCGGTGGGTTCGTCCATCACCAGAATGCGGCTGTTGCGATGCAGCGCGCGGGCGATTTCGACCTGCTGTTGCTCGGCAATGGTCAGCATCATGACTTTATCGCTGGCGTTAAACTGCGCGCCGAGGCGGTCGATCACTCTTTGCGCCTGCACCAGCATCTCTTTACGCTGCACCAGCCCGCCGTGGGAAAGCTCGCTACCGAGGAAAATGTTCTCTGCCACCGTCAAATTGGGTGCCAGCTGCATCTCCTGATAAATCAGTGTAATACCGGCACTTAAGGCATCTTTTGGCGTGCGAATGTGAAAGGGCTTGCCGTCTATCAGGATCTCGCCGCTGGTGGCGGTATACGCCCCCGCCAGCACCTTCATCAGCGTGCTTTTTCCCGCGCCGTTTTCCCCCATCAGGGCATGGATCTCGCCAGGGTAGACCGTCAAATCCACCCCTTTGAGCGCATAAAATTTGCCGAAGGCTTTGGCAATATTGCGCATCTCCAGAACTGGCGTGCTGTTCATGGCGGACTCCTGCGAGGTTGTCGATATCAGCACTCCATCACAGGAAAGTAAATGCAAAATGTCAGAAGCCGTTCATATTTGTCATATTGCGATTTTTCTTCACGGAGCGTGATATGGCGCACCCCGGACGTCACTTTTTTGCCAGCGCGCGCGGGCGATTGCTGCTTTTGAATTTGCTGGTGGTGGCGGTGACGTTGATGGTCAGCGGCGTGGCGGTAATGGGCTTTCGTCATGCCAGCCAGATGCAGGAGCAGGTGCAGCAGCAAACGGTGGATGATATGACCGGCAGCCTGAATCTGGCGCGCGACACGGCAAACGTGGCGACGGCGGCGGTGCGATTGTCACAGGTGGTGGGAGCGCTGGAATATAAAGGCGAAGCCGAGCGGTTGCAGGAGACACAGCGGGCATTAAAAAGCTCGCTTGCACAACTGGCGAACGCGCCTTTAGCGCAGCAGGAAGCCGGGCTGGTGACGCGCATCATCACGCGTAGCAACGAACTGCAAACCAGCGTCGGTGGAATGCTGGAGCGCGGGCAAAGGCGGCATCTGGAGCGCAACGCGCTGTTAAGTTCGCTATATCAAAACTTAAGTTATCTGCGGCATCTGCAAAAAGTCACTCACGCGCAAGATGATATTTTGCTTAACGAGATGAACCGACTGATTGTTGCCGCTATTGCCACGCCCGCGCCACAGGCGATTATTCATCAACTGGTCGGGGTGATGTCTGCATTACCGACCCACAGCGATACGCCGTTGGTTAATACGCTACTCACTGATTTTAATCGTGAACTGCGTAAACTCGCGCCGCTTTCAGCCGCTCTGGAGCAAAGCGATCTGGCAATCAGCTGGTATATGTTTCACATCAAAGCGCTGGTGGCGATCCTTAATGGCGACATCAACCGGTACGCCGAACAGGTGGCGACGCTCTCCGGTCAGCGGGTGGCGCAAAGTTACCAGGATCTGCGCTCCGGCGAGAGGGTGATCATGATTTTCGCCCTGTTAGCGGTGGTGATCACTGCGTTTGCAGGTTGGTATATCTATCGCAATCTCGGCTCTAACCTGACGGCGATTTCCCGCGCTATGAGCCGCCTGGCGCACGGCGAAGCGGACGTCACTTTTCCGGCGTTACAGCGGCGCGATGAGTTGGGTGAACTGGCGCGCGCCTTTAACGTTTTTGCCCGCAATACCGCGTCACTCGAACGAACCTCACGGCTGCTAAAAGAGAAGACCACGCAGATGGAGATTGCCCAAACTGAGCGGCAGGGGTTGGAAGAGGCGCTATTACACAGCCAGAAACTGAAAGCGGTCGGGCAACTGACGGGCGGGCTGGCCCATGATTTTAATAATCTGCTGGCGGTGATTATTGGCAGCCTGGAACTGGTGAATCCGGACTCGCCAGACGCGCCGCGAATACAGCGGGCGCTGCAAGCTGCCGAACGTGGGGCGCTACTGACACAACGACGGCTGGCGTTTTCCCGCAAGCAGTCCTTACATCCGCAAGCCGTTGAACTGAAAACATTGCTGGAAGAGTTAAGCGAATTAATGCGCCACTCCTTACCGGCAACGCTGGCGCTGGAGATTGAAGCGCAGTCTCCGGCGTGGCCCGCGTGGATTGACGTCAGCCAACTGGAAAATGCCATCATCAACCTGGTGATGAACGCCCGTGACGCGATGGAAGGGCAGACGGGAATCATCAAAATTCGTACCTGGAATCAGCGCGTTACTCGCAGCAGTGGGCAGCGTCAGGACATGGTGGCACTGGAGGTTATCGATCATGGCAGCGGTATGTCGCAGGCGGTGAAAAGCCAGGTATTTGAGCCGTTCTTTACCACCAAACAGACGGGGAGCGGCAGCGGGCTGGGCTTGTCGATGGTCTATGGTTTTGTGCGCCAGTCCGGTGGGCGCGTAGAAATCGAAAGCGCGCCGGGGCAGGGGACAACGGTCAGATTACAGCTTCCCCGCGCGCTGACGGCAGCGAAAAACCTATCGCCAGCGACGGTAGAACAGACAGCCGTCAGCGGCGATAAACTGGTGTTAGTGCTGGAAGATGAAGTGGCGGTGCGCCAGACCATCTGCGAGCAGTTGCATCTGCTGGGCTATTTGACACTGGAAGCGAGCAGCGGCGAACAGGCGCTGGATCTGTTGGCGGCATCAGCGGAAATCGATATCTTTATCAGTGATTTAATGCTTCCTGGCGGCATGAGCGGCGCAGAAGTAATCAATGCGGCCCGCAAACTTTACCCGCACCTGACGCTGCTACTCATCAGCGGTCAGGATTTACGTCCCAGCCATAACCCCGCGCTGCCCGATGTGGCGCAGCTGCGCAAACCCTTTACCCGTGCGCAGCTGGCGCAGGCGCTGGGGCAAATTGAGGGATGATTTTCAGAATTTATCAAGAGGCCTGGAGCAAACGTGCTGCTATTGTGAGCAATTCTGTTCAGAATTGAAGTGATTCACATATGATCGTGATGCCAACCACCTATAGCCCCATGACGGTTGCTCGTTCTTTTCGCGTGGTGGAAGAGATCGAGCTTTCCGGGCGTCTGTTACAGGTAATTTATGACAGCCAGACGCCCAGAGCGGCCATCATTGAAGCGGACATCGAAGTTTTTGCAGGCGTGCCGCGTCATCGGGTACTTGCCGCTCTCGATCTGCAGCGTAAAAAAGAGTTCGGCAGCGATATCATTGTCGTTGAACGCTGGTGGGAAGACTCGGATCTGGTACAGGTTGAAGGTATTTGTGTCTCTCTTGGTGAGCGCGATAAAGGTCTGGCAACGCGGCTGTATGAAGCGCTAATCCTGCAATGCGGTATCACGCTAATCAGCGATTTTGATCAATATGATGGCGGGAAGATGCTCTGGCAGAAGATCGCGCGCGAGTCCGATCAGATTTCCGTGTTTGTATTAGACACTGAACAAGGGGCATTTTGGCCTTACGATGGCACGAAAGTGATCTACGATGGCGGCTGTATTCCGGAAGAGCGTATCTGGAGTATTTCACCGGATCAAAAATGTCATGGCATTGTGCTGGTGGCGGAAAATAAACAGCGAGCTAACCGGCTAATGGAAGAGTCTGCGCCTTACCGAATTTGAGATTACTCCGCTACTCCGGTCATTCACACTCAATTAACGTTAAGCCAGTCCATTGCAGAGACTGGCTTATGAAACCTTACTCCACGCTCTTTCTTTTCACCCTGCTCACGCTGACCACCGTTCCGGCCCAGGCCGATATTATCGACGACACCATTGGCAATATTCAGCAGGCGATTAACGACGCTTATAACCCTGACCGTGGGCGAGACTATGAAGATTCGCGCGACGACGGCTGGCAGCGTGAAGTGAGCGACGATCGGCGCAGACAATATGACGACCGCCGCCGCCAGTTTGAAGATCGCCGCAGGCAGCTGGACGATCGCCAGCGCCAGCTTGATCAGGAGCGTCGGCAACTGGAAGATGAAGAGCGGAGAATGGAAGATGAGTATGGGCGGTGATGTAGGCTCGGGTACTGGCACTGCCCCTCACCCTAACCCTCTCCCCAGAGGGGCGAGGGGACCGATTGTGCCAGAGTTTAAGTTCAGAACCGAATGTCTGGTTGGGATCGATTGTGCTCGATATTAAAGTATGCGCTGGTTTTCTCCCTCGCCCCAATGGGGAGAGGGGCAGCGCGCAGATGGCCAACTCCATCACGCCATCCCCGGCCGTGCGCCGCCGGGAGGCTCATGTTACAGCACCTTAGTGAAGCGGAAATGGCTCTGCTCGTAGCCTTCGCGCAGATAAAACCGGTGCGCGTCGTGGCGTTTCACGTTGGTAGAAAGCTCGGTCATTTCGGCCCCGGCCTGGCGGGCTTCTTCTTCCGCCCACGCCAGCAACTTGCTACCAACGTTCAAACCACGTGCCTGTGGCATCACCACCAGCTCCTGGATTTCGCCAATCCAGTTGACATGATGCAGATGAAACTGCAAATGCAGGCCGATCATGCCGACAACTTCGCCATCCAGCAGCGCCAGATGGTAGCGCATATTCGGGTCGCGCAGGTTGGCGTTAAAGCCCACGCGAAAGGCGTGGTGGTCAATCTCCGCCTGTTTTAGCTCACAAATCAGCGCGTAAACCGCATCGGTGTCGTACTGCGTGGCCGGGCGAAGCTCGCATGCAGGCATGGTGTTTATCCTTCGGATGAATCAGCGTCAGTGGGCGCAGGCTGCTGTCATTGTTGTTTGACGACATTAATCATCCACGGCACGCCAAATTTATCGGTGACTTTGCCGAAGCCATGCGCCCAGAAGGTTTCCTGCCAGTCCATTTCGATTTTTCCGTTGGCGGCAAGGTTATCAAACCACTGTTTTCCTTCTTCGACCTGTTGCGAATCGAGCACCAACGTAAAGCCGGAGTAGCTGGCTTTTCCTGATGGTATGGCATCGCTCATCATGATATCGCTACCAGCAATGCGCACGTTAGCATGGGCGATGGCAGTATCGGGAAATTGCATACCAGAAGGGCAGCCTTCGGCGCTTTCCTGCGCTGATTTCGGCATTTCACCAAAGCTGATTTTATAGAGCAGTTCCGCGCCCAATGTGCGTTGATAATAAGCAATCGCGTCGGAACAGTTACCGGCAAAAGAGATGTAGGGACTTAACGGCATGATGGTGACCTCAGTTAAGAGAAGCCTGTTAAGTGTAGTTCGAAATTTGTACAGGTGAGGGGGAGGCCTGATAAGACGCGTCAAGCGTCGCATCAGGCATTTGGCACCGTTGCCGGATGCGGCGCGAGCGCCTTATCCGGCCTACGGATGGCGCGAGAATTTGTAGGCCTGATAAGACGCGTAAGCGTCGCATCAGGCATCTGGCACCGTTGCCGGATGCGGCGTAAACGCCTTATCCCGCCTACCGATCACAATACAATCAGTTCTTTTTAACGAACTCAGATTTCAGTTTCATCGGACCAAAACCGTCGATTTTGCAGTCGATGTTATGGTCGCCTTCAACCAGACGGATGTTTTTCACTTTGGTACCGATCTTCAGCATCGAAGAGCTACCCTTCACCTTCAGATCTTTAATGATGGTAACGCTGTCGCCGTCAGCCAGCAGGTTGCCGTTAGCATCTTTAACGATCAGCTCGTCACTTTCCTGTGCAGGTTCTGCGTCGTTCCATTCGTAGGCGCATTCCGGGCAGATGTACATGCCGTTATCTTCGTAAGTGTATTCGGAGTTGCATTTTGGGCAGTGTGGTAATGACATGTGGATTTCCTCAAAAGTCAGCGGGGCAAAAGCGCCAAAAAACGGCAGATTGCCGAAAAAGGCCGCAATTATACACAAAATCCCTGAGTTTGTCGGGGGTACTGCTGATTTTAGACGACGATCGTTTTCATTTGAAAGAGAAGTCAAAAAGAAAATAATATTTTTGCCTCAGTTTATTATTTGAGATAAGGTTAACTTTATTCTTGTTCTTTTTTTATTTAATTGTTTTTTATCTTTCTGACGTTTAAACGTGTCGGAAGAGGCTTCGTCATTCTAATAAAAACAACAAATTAAATATAAATTATTTCCCGTAGTAATTATAAAAGCCGAAAACAGAACTAAAAAACGATCTGGCTAAATAAAAGTAATAAAATTTGCTTTAAGGAAGAACTTTCCATGTGCACACAGACAATATATGAGTTAAGTCAGGAGGCAGAACGCCTGTTACTGCTTTCCCGACAACAGTTGCAGTTACTGGAAAAAATGCCTCTCACTGTACCTGGAGAAGAGGCACCGCCTCTGACTTTACCCTGGAGTCAGCATAATATCGTCGAGCGTCACGCGATGCTGAATAATGAGCTGCGTAAAATTTCCCGTCTCGAAATGGTGCTGGCGATTGTCGGCACTATGAAAGCAGGGAAATCAACTACCATTAATGCCATTGTTGGCACTGAAGTTCTTCCTAATCGCAATCGCCCTATGACTGCGCTGCCAACGCTTATTCGCCATACGCCGGGGCAAAAAGAACCGGTGCTGCATTTTTCGCATGTCACGCCAATTGACCGTTTAATCCAACAATTACAACAGCGCCTGCGTGATTACGATATTAAGCATCTGACCGATCTGCTGGAAATAGATAAAGATATGCGTGCACTTATGCAGCGGATCGAAAATGGTGTCGCTTTCGAAAAATATTACCTGGGCGCCCAGCCTATTTTTCATTGTCTGAAAAGTTTGAATGATTTGGTGCGCCTGGCGAAAGCGCTGGACGTCGATTTTCCTTTTTCTGCTTACGCCGCCATTGAACATATCCCGGTGATTGAAGTGGAGTTCGTCCATCTGGCGGGGCTGGAAAGTTATCCGGGGCAGTTAACATTACTGGATACTCCCGGGCCAAACGAAGCCGGGCAACCACATCTGCAAAAAATGCTTAATGAGCAGCTGGCGCGCGCTTCTGCGGTGCTGGTAGTGATGGATTATACGCAACTGAAATCGATCTCCGATGAAGAGGTGCGCGCGGCGGTTATGGCCGTCGGCAAGTCGGTGCCGCTGTATGTATTGGTCAATAAATTTGATCAGCAGGATCGTAACAGCGACGATGCCGAACAGGTGCGGGCGCTGATTTCCGGGACGTTGATGAAAGGCTGCGTTACGCCAGGGCAGATATTTCCGGTATCGTCGATGTGGGGCTATCTGGCGAATCGGGCTCGCCATGAGTTAGCTAACAGCGGCAGACTGCCGGACCCTCAACAGCAACGCTGGGTGGAGGATTTTGCCCATGCGGCGCTCGGCAGGCGCTGGCGTAACGCGGATCTGGAGGATATCGACCATATTCGCCATGCAGTTGAGCAATTGTGGGAAGACTCGTTATTCGAACAGCCGGTGCAGGCGTTGCTTCATGCCGCGTATGCTAACGCGTCGTTGTACGCTCTGCGTTCTGCCTCGCATAAATTGTTGAATTACGCTCAGCAGGCGCGGGAGTACCTTGATTTTCGCGCCCACGGCCTGACTGTCGCCTGCGAACAATTGCGGCAAAATATCCACCAACTCGAAGACAATTTGCAGCTATTGCAACTCAATCAGGCACAGGTGAGCGGTGAGGTTCAACATGAAATTGAGCTGGCCCTGGCATCAGCCAACGACTTTTTGCGTCAGCAGCAAGATGAGGTGAATGCCCAGTTAGCCGCGCTGTTTCAACATGATTCGTGGCCATTAAGCGAGATTCGTACTCGCTGCGAGACACTGTTACAGACGGCGCAGACCCAAATCAGCCGGGATTTCACGCTGCGTTTTGCTGAACTGGAATCAACCCTTTGCCGGGTACTAACCGATGTTATTCGTCCCATTGAGCAACGGATTAAACTGGCATTGAGTGAGTCTGGATTTCGCCCTGGATTTGAGTTTCCTGTTTTTCGCAGTGTGGTTCCCCACTTCAATACTCGTCAGCTATTCAGCGATGCAATATCACTCCAGGAAATACCAGATGAGCAGGTCACCCGTTTAGGTGTTGTACGTGAGACTTTCTCGCGCTGGTTGAATCAACCAGACTGGGGACGGAGTAGTGAGAAATCCCCGACGAAGACCGTTGATTACAGTGTGCTACAACGTACGTTAACCGCAGAAATTGACCTCTATTGCCAACAAATGGCTAAAGTTTTAGCGGTTCAGGTCGATGATTCTGTCACGGAAGGAATGAGCACATTTTTCGCTGATTTCGCTGTATGTTTGACGGAATTACACACGCGTTTACGCGAAAGTCTGGCTTTGCGACAGCAAAATGAATCCGTGGTGAAAATAATGCAGCAGCAATTGCAGCAGACTGCAACAACGCACGGCTGGATTTATACGGACTCTCAGTTGTTACGCGATGATATTCAAACTCTTTTCACGGCAGAACAGTATTGACAAAGACGTTACTGGACGGCCCCGGTCGCGTACTGGAGTCGGTTCATTCCCGCTTTTTAGTGGATTTGGCGCTGGGCGATGATACCCGCCATCCGCAAGCCCATCAGCAGCAGTTTCGCGAACGGCTGATGCAGGAGATCCTTGCTCGCACACAGCTTCAGACGTGGGCGAATGCCGGAATGTTAAACGCGCCGCTTAGTCTGCGCCTGGCATTGGTGGAAAAACTGGCGGCCATGCTTGATCCCGGTCATCTGGCGTTGACACAGATCGCACAGTATCTGGCGTTACTGCAAAAAAGGGATCTCCGCCCACAATCCGCTTTCCCGGAACTCCCGCAGCAAATTACCGCTTTATATGAGTGGTTTTCAGCTCGTTGTCACTGGAAGGAAAAAGCGTTAACGCAACGAGGGTTACTGGTGCAGGCCGGCGAACAGAGCGAGCAAATTCTTACTCGCTGGCGCGCCGGTGCGTATGACAGTTGGTCGCTGCCTGGACGTTGTTTCATCGTTCTGGAAGAACTGCGCTGGGGGGCGTTCGGCGATGCCTGCCGTCTGGGAAGTCCGCAAGCGGCAGCGTTGTTGCTTGATGATTTGCGCGTGAAAGCGACGCAATATCTGGCTGAAAGTATCAACGCGGCACCGACTACTCGTCATTATTATCACCAGTGGTTCACATCACCTACAGCTCTAAGCGGTGAGGAACATGCTGACTTTTTAGGTTGGTTGGGTAAGTGGTCCGATGCAGATAAACAGCCCGTTTGTTGGTCGGTGACCCAACGCTGGCAAACTGTCGCGGTGGGGATGCCACGACTCTGTTCAGCGCAACGTCTGGTGGATGCAATGGTCGAGGAAATCCTCTCTGTAAACCATGTGTAAATAATTGGTTACGTTAGTGGGTGTTTAACGAAATCCATGTGTGAAGTTGATCACAAATTTAAACGCTGGTAGGGTAAAAAGGTCATTAACTGCCCAATTCAGGCGTCAACTGGTTTGGTTGTACAATTCTTAATCGGAACGTGTAAGTAAACCCGCTACGCTTGTTACAGAGATTGCACCCTGCAATTCCCGCTTCCCTTTTGCGGGCGCCACGCCATTTGCCTGACGTGTGCGGAAATGGGCTTACTCTGCGAGGAAAGCTATGCTGAAAAGGAAAAAAGTAAAACCGATTACCCTTCGTGATGTCACTATTATTGATGACGGTAAACTGCGCAAAGCCATTACCGCAGCATCGCTGGGTAATGCGATGGAATGGTTCGATTTTGGTGTTTATGGTTTTGTTGCCTACGCATTAGGTAAAGTCTTTTTCCCGGGGGCTGACCCCAGCGTGCAGATGGTTGCTGCACTTGCCACTTTCTCCGTTCCCTTTCTGATTCGACCGCTTGGCGGGCTCTTCTTCGGTATGTTGGGCGATAAATATGGTCGCCAGAAGATCCTTGCGATCACCATTGTGATTATGTCGATCAGTACGTTCTGTATTGGCTTAATACCGTCCTACGCCTCTATTGGTATTTGGGCACCGATTCTGTTGTTGATCTGTAAGATGGCGCAAGGATTCTCGGTGGGGGGCGAATATACCGGGGCGTCGATATTTGTTGCGGAATACTCCCCTGACCGTAAACGCGGCTTTATGGGCAGTTGGCTGGATTTCGGTTCTATTGCCGGGTTTGTACTGGGTGCGGGCGTGGTGGTGTTAATTTCGACCATCGTTGGTGAAGAAAACTTCCTCGACTGGGGCTGGCGTATTCCGTTCTTTATCGCTCTGCCTTTAGGGATTATCGGGCTTTACTTGCGCCACGCTCTGGAAGAGACGCCTGCTTTCCAGCAACATGTTGAGAAACTGGAGCAGGGCGACCGAGAAGGTTTGCAGGATGGTCCGAAAGTCTCGTTTAAAGAGATTGCCACTAAACACTGGCGCAGTCTGTTGACGTGTATTGGCCTGGTGATTGCCACCAACGTCACTTACTACATGCTGCTGACCTATATGCCGAGTTATTTGTCGCACAACCTGCACTACTCCGAAGACCACGGAGTGCTGATTATTATCGCCATTATGATTGGTATGCTGTTTGTGCAACCGGTGATGGGGCTGCTTAGTGACCGTTTTGGCCGTCGTCCGTTTGTGATCCTCGGTAGTGTTGCGCTGTTTGCGTTGGCGATCCCCGCGTTCATCCTGATTAACAGTAATATCATCGGCTTGATTTTCGCCGGGTTGTTGATGCTGGCAGTGATCCTTAACTGCTTTACGGGTGTTATGGCCTCAACGCTGCCAGCGATGTTCCCGACGCATATCCGTTACAGTGCGCTGGCGGCGGCATTTAATATTTCGGTGCTGATTGCCGGTCTGACGCCAACACTGGCGGCCTGGCTGGTCGAAAGCTCGCAGAATCTGATGATGCCTGCCTATTACCTGATGGTGGTGGCGGTGATTGGTTTAATTACCGGCGTGACCATGAAAGAAACGGCGAATCGTCCATTGAAAGGCGCGACGCCAGCGGCATCGGATTTGCAGGAAGCGAAAGAAATTCTCGGTGAGCATTACGATAATATCGAGCAAAAAATCGAGAATATCGACCACGAGATTGCCGATTTGCAGGCGAAACGTTCTCGCCTGGTGCAGCAACATCCGCGTATTGATGAGTAACCTGAAATGGTTTTCCTGATGCGACGCTGTCTTATCAGGCCTGCAACTGAACTCTTAAGGTTCACTTAATCTCTGATGCGCATACTCTCCTCCAGGTTAACGGAGGAGAGTGCAATGAAAAACCATATTTATGAACGTTTAACTACTGTGTTCAGCGTGCTGGTAGTCAGCAGCTTTCTCTATATTTGGTTTGCCACGTACTGATCTTTCTTCAGCCGTACCCAGGCACGCGTGCCGGAAGTTTGTTCCCGGTTTTGCAGGAAAAACTGCCCGTGATGCAACTGTGTAATGCGGCTGACAATACTTAACCCCAGACCAATCCCGCCATAACGGCTGTCCATACGTACAAACGCTTTACTCAACTCCCCGCATTTACTCTCATCAATACCCGGTCCTTCATCTTCAACGGCCATTACCGCACCGCCATCTTCTTGCAGCTTAATCATAATGTTGCTGCCTTGTGGGCTGTAACGGTGGGCGTTTTCCACCAGGTTTCGCAATAACATCCGCAGCAGGGTTGCATCACCCTGAACGGTGATGTCGGCGGCGCTTTCTGGTAACAGCAAGGTTTGCTGACGCTGGTCGAGCATGGTACTTAACTCGTCATACGAGGGCAGAATCACATCTTCCAGCAGTTTTACATGCTGATAATTACCGGATGAAAATGACTGACCAGCACGCGCCAGTTGTAACAACTGGGAGACGCTCTCCATCATTTGATCAAGTCGCGCCACTAACGGCGCTACATCAATGTGATGCGTTTTCGCCAGCAACTCCAGATGCAAACGTACCCCCGCCAGCGGCGTTCGCAGTTCGTGAGCGACGTCAGCGGTAAACAACCGTTCGTTATCCAGCGTGCTGGTCAGGCGAGATACCAGATCGTTCAAAGCCGAAACCACCGATTCGATTTCGAGGGTGGCGCTGTGAATAGCAATGGGCGTTAAGTTGTCCGCGGTACGCGCTTCCAGCTCTTTTTGCAACTCCGCCAGCGGACGGGTGATGCGCCGTACCGCCTGATAGCAGATAAATAGCGTCAGGCTGACCATAAACACGCCGGGGACAATCAGACTGGCAACCGCTTCGCGGATCTCACGCATGATGTGGCGATCGTTGTTGCGATTGTCGCGTAACGCCTGCTCAAACAGTTGAATCTGCTCGGTACTCTCATGCCATAGCCAGAAGACGCTGATCAGCTCAAACACCAACAAAATGGCCCCGATGGTCAATATCAGCCGCTGGCGCAGCGATATTGGCCGACGCAGAAAACGCATCAGATTCAATTAGTTCTCCTCATTTACGACCAGCATATAGCCAAAACCGCGTACGGTGCGGATGCGCGACTTGCCCACTTTGTCGCGCAGGTTGTGAATATGCACTTCCAGAGTGTTGGTCGAGGGTTCATTGTCCCAGTTATAGATGTCGTTGTAGAGAATTTCCCGATGCACCGGGCTGCCGGCTTTGAGCATTAACCGCGACAGCAGAGCATATTCTTTCGGCGTCAGAATCAGTTCTTCACCGCCCATCCATACCTGACGGCGACCCATATTCAGCGTCAGGTTGCCAACAATCAACTCGCTTTCGCCCTGATTATTATGGCGTCGCAGCAGGGCGCGGATGCGGGCGTGTAACTCTTCCAGCGCAAAAGGTTTCACCAGATAGTCGTCGGCCCCGACATCCAGCCCGGCGATTTTGTCGGTCAGAGTGTCGCGGGCGGTGAGGATCAGCACCGGCAGGGTGTATTTTTTCTGTCGGATGCGGGCGAGAAAATGCAGCCCGTCTTCGTCAGGTAAACCTAAATCCAGCACCACCAGACTGTAATGACCAGCTTCAAGACTTTGCTCTGCCATCCGTGCGGTCGTGACGCCGTCGCAGGCGTAGCCTTCGGTTTGTGCCGCCAGAATCAGCCCCTGCAATAACAGCGTATCATCTTCAACAATTAGAATTTTCATTCAGTCACTCTCCTGCATGTTTGCAGAATATCATCCGCGGCCTGGTAATACTTCGTCTCAACACCGGTTAATCCCAACAGCGTTGAGAATAAATTGTCTTGTGAATAGTGCTGTGTTTGCGCCTGTTTTTGCAGGCAGTTCTGGTCAACCTGATACCGCTTTTGATAATCCTCCGACAGCCACAGCAGCATTGGCACCTGTTTTTGGCTATCCGGGGCGATGGCATAAGGCAAACCGTGCAGATAGATGCCATTTTCCCCTAACGATTCACCGTGATCAGAAAGATAAACCAGGCTGGTGGTAAATTTATCCTGATGTTCTTTCAGCAGATTAATTGCTTTATCAACAATATAGTCGACGTAGACTAGCGTGTTGTCGTAAGTGTTCACCAGTTGTTCTTTCGAGCAGGTTTGGATCTCGTTAGTGTCGCAAGTAGGGGTAAATTTCCTGAACTGCGGCGGATAACGGTTGTAATAGGTCGGGCCGTGGCTGCCGATGGTGTGTAAGACAATCACGCCATCACCCTGCAGGTTATTGATGTACTCTTCCAGCCCGTGGAACAGCACTTCGTCATAGCATTCGCCGTTGATGCACTGACCAGGTAAGTTCAGCGCAGTGACGTTCTGGTGAGGCACGCGGTCGCAGGCACCTTTACAGCCGCCATCGTTGTCATTCCACAGCACGTTGATGCCCGCTCGCTGAATGATATCCAGCACGCCTTCCTGGTGCTGTGCCAGCTCTTCTTTGTAATGCTCGCGCGGCATATCCGAGAACATGCATGGCACTGAAACTGCCGTTGCCGTGCCGCAAGATGCGGTATTAGGGAAATAGACCACGTTATCTTTCGCCAGACGCGGGTTAGTTTCACGCGGGTAGCCGTTGAGCGAGAAGTTCTCCGCCCGCGAGGTTTCGCCGACAATCAAAATGGTTAGATTTTTACGTTTCTCGTTTTGCATTAACGGGGCGCGGTGAGCATCCTCACCAATGCGCACCAGCGGCAGATTTGCCAGTCGCTGGTGGGAGTACCATGACCAGCTGGCGACAATGCTGTTAGACGGGCTTAAGGATTTCACCAGCTCTTTGTTATTGCGAAACAGCGAAGCATAGTCTTTATAAAACAGCGCGGCGACCAGCAGAATCAGCAGCACAGAAATCAGGATATTGGCCCCACGGAAAAGAACGCTGCGCAGGCGCGAGTTGGCAGGTTTGATTTTAATCCAGCAGGCTATCAGCGCCGCAAGTACGCCGCTTAACCCCAGCGTTAATAACATTTGTGGTGTCATCAGCGCATAACTTTCTGCCGGAGTGGTATCAATAATATTGGCAATCATCGAGCGGTCGATGACGATGCCATAGGTCATGATGAAATATTGCGCCGACGCGCCGACCAGAATAAACAGGCACGCCAGCGGGCGATTAAGCCATAAGAAAGAGCCTAGCGTCAGGACAATATTCATCACACTAAACGCGACAACTGGCATTGATAAGAAAACCAGTACGTTATGCAGTGAATCCAGCGGTAACGCCTGCAACACTTGTTTAAAAAAAGCAATATTCAGGCAGATAGAGATATAAAAAGCGGCCAGCAATAGCCAGGCGAGTAAATTCAAAGAGGGTCTTTTTAGAAGGCGCTTCAACATCACGGTGTTTCCATCGAACAAAGTGCGCATATGTTCGCAAAGCAAAGTTAAGCCAACCTTAAGTTCTTAAGGTTGGCTTATGCGTTTGCTGGATTAAGGGGGACTTAATTTTTACTGGTCGGTGCATCTAAAGGATAGGGGTTTTTATGCATCCGGTTGTAGTTCAGCGTGTACATGGCGGTGATCACCATCACAGTGACGAATGACCACATGACCTCTTGTGCGCCAGAACCGACCACCGCCCAGATACAGTAAAGAAAGGCGATAGTTGTGATGGTCAGGTACGCCGGGCGCGCTTTGCCAAAGTGACCGTGACCTAAAAGCAGTAAAGCGGCACAGGTATAAAGATAAGGTACGAGGGTAAAGATTACCGATACGGAAGACACCAGACCAAACTCTTTGGTTGCGTTTGGCGAGATGCTGCTGAACTGGAAGATAGTCATCAGAATACCAACGATAATCAACCCGGCAACCGGAGTACCCGCTTTATTAACGCGGGCAAAAATGGGGGGGAAAAGGCCGTCATCGGCAGCGGCCTTCGCCGTTTGCCCAGCCAGTAGTGTCCAGCCGCCCAGCGAGCCTAAGCAACCAGCCGCCGCGCAGAAGGAGACAATGGCCCCAGCGGTATCACCCAGCGCCATCCGCGCCGCATCGCCAAAAGGTGAGGCGGAAACGCGCAGCGCGGCATTAGGGATCATCCCCATAATTGCAGTGGTCGAGAGCACATAGCAGACGGCGGCAATCAACACCCCGCCAATGGTGGCGATAGGCACGTTGCGTTTCGGGTTTTTCACGACGCCCGCCGCAACGGAAGCACTTTCTACCCCGATAAACGACCACAACGTTACGTTTAAGGTACTTTGAATCGCACCGAAAGTACCCAGGCCACTCACGTTCCAGGCTGCCATATACGTTTCACTGTGGAACCAGAACCAGCCGAATACTGCAATCCCGACTATGGGGATCAGCGCCAGCACAGTGGCGACAGCCTGCACGCGGGTGATCATTTTTGGACCGACGATATTAAGCAGAACGAAGATCCACAGCACCACCACACAGGTGATGGTTAATACCAACGGATCTTTGAGGATGGGGAAGAAGTAGCTTAAATACCCTACGCCAATGACCACCATGGCAATATTGCCTATCCAGCAGGCCAACCAGTAGAGAACGTTTGTTTGATACCCGAGGAAAGGACCAAAGCAGCGGCGCGCGTAGGCATATGAACCGCCAGGGCTGGGATCAAGGAAAGACATTTTGGCGTAGACCATCGACAAAGCCAACGCACCAATAATCGTCACCAACCAACCATATATGGCTATCCCGCCAGTTGAGGCCAGGTTTGCAGGTAACAGAAAAACACCTGACCCCATAATATTCCCCGACACCATCAGGGTGACGGGGATTAAGCCCACTTTGTGAGCGTCAGCATCCGAAGACATAATTAAACTCCTGCGAAGGCGAGCTTCGTGACAATAAATTACGTCATATCATACGCCTACATTCGCGCGTTGAATTATCCTCAACCGGGTTATCGCTGATGCCGTTATTAATATAGCTCTTCGTTCAGGTTATAAATCAGGCAACAGAACGTTCTCTGTGCTGACTAACATAATGGAGAGGCGTCATACCATAGAAGTCTTTAAATACAGATATAAAATAGGAAGTGCTGTTGTAGCCGCAGGATTGTGATACCTGTGAGATATTTTTGCCGTCCATCATTAATTCATTTACGGCATAACGCATACGGCATGTTGTGATTATTTGGCTATAACTGGTGTTTTCACTTTTCAGTTTTTTCTTTAACAAGCTGGGGCTTAGACATAAACAGCTGGCTACCATACTAAGATTCCAGTCTTTATGAATATCGCTTTCAATTATTTGATAAACACTGTCGCTTACACAATTACGTAACATATACATCATAAGAGAAAGGAATTTTTTACTGTCGAGAAAGCGTGATAGCACAGTGAATAATAATGCACGAGTGCGCTCTTTTTCTGACTCTGTTTCAGCGGGCATCATGCTATGTTGGGCAGCGACGCGAAAGAGGTCTAATGTCAAGCATGGCAAGGCCAGGACAGGGGTTGCGCTTCGTTGCCAGACGGGTATTTTTGAGAGATCTTTATTCAGAAAACGGAGGTAATCTTTAATGATGTCATGACTAATATGCGCAACCAAAGTGTTATTAAGTGAGGAGACATCAATAATATTATTTTCACAACTTAATAACGCCATGTGGTTAGCTTTCAGGCTTATAGGTTCTTTCCCATTCACCCTTAACCAGACATCTTTTTCAGTCAATAAAACAATACAAGGTTGGTCGCTGCAAATCCTCATACATGTACTCCTGAATGCAAATAAAAGACCCGTTTTCGCCAGGAAGAGCGATACGGGGAAATGGTTATATAATTGTATGACGAATCAAAACATGCATAAAAATAACGTGTTTTACTAATATTACAAATTTTTATAGTAATTTCTCATGTACAAAAAATTTTACATGCTGAAAAAGTGTAAATAACAGGCAAAAAAAAGCGCGGGGTGGGACCGCGCAAAAAGTATGACATTTTTCTTTGCAGCAATTTTTATGAAAACGTTGCCATACTCAATAGGCCTCAGGCCAGGCGGCGTAATGTTATTTAACAATTACGCCTTCAGCGGAATAGTGGTTACGCTTTCACACACATCACGTGGTAAATACCGTCAATAATTTCGGTACCTTCAGTTTCGTGTTCAAAACCAGGGAAATGATGATCCCAGGATTGTAGTGAGCGTAAATAGCTTACCTGCGGACTGTTTTTATCGCCGAAGTTTTCACCAGACAGCAGCATTGGGATTCCTGGCGGATACGGGATGACAGAGTTCGCCGCAATTCGTCCCGGCAGGTTTTCAATGGATACCAGTTCGACGTTGTTATCGACAATTGCGTTGTAGGCTTCACGCGGGGTGATTTCAGCCACCGGCAGGCCAGAATAGGCTTCGTTCAACCGTGCTCCTGGGTTGTTTTCTTTCAGCCAGGCAAACATTTTGTCGCCCAGATCGTGAATACCCATATTCGCGTAAGTGTCAGGATATTGTTCAGCAAGTTCCGGCATCACCTGTGCCAGCGGTGTATTAGCGTCGTAGTGGCGTTTGAAAGAGCAAAGTGTGTTAACCAGAGTTCCCCATTTCCCACGGGTTACGCCCATAGAGAACAGGAACATAATCTGGAAGTCAGTGGTGCGGGTTGGCACAATGCCGTGGCGACCAAGCCAGGCAGTGACCAGCGCCGCCGGAACACCGGTTTCTTCCAGTTCACCTTCTTCACCCATTCCCGGAGCAAGGATGCTGACTTTAATCGGGTCGAGCATACTCCAGTTATCCGGAATATCTTTGAAGCCGTGCCAGCTTTCGCCCGGATGCATTACCCAGCAGTCCTGAACGGTGGTCAGCAGTTTGCTCGGCGCGTCGGCAAAGTCATAGGTTTTGCCAGTTTCCGGGTCGGTAACCACTTCTTTATTCCACGGTTTAAAGAACCAGCTTCCTTCATCGGTAAATTCTTTATACAACCGCGCCATTGCCTGACGGAAATCGACCGCTTCGTCGATAACTTCCTGCGTCAGCGACAGGCCACTGTTGCCGTCCATCATCGATACAGCCACATCGTTTGATGCGCAGATGGCATACAACGGGGAAGTGGTGGCATGCATCATGTATGCCTGATTAAAACGGGAGAAGTTAATCGCGCCACGGCCTTCACGCACATGAATGTAAGATGCCTGCGATAGCGCATTCAGCAGTTTGTGAGTGGAGTGGGTCGCAAAAACGGTTGGGCCGTTATGATCGCCCGGTTCACCGCGCATGGCATAGTGATCGGCATAGATCGGATTAAAGCGCGCATAACCGTACCAGGCTTCGTCGAAGTGCAGACGATCGGAGGTTTTTTCCAGCAGATCCTGTGCTTCTTTGGCGTTGTAGCATACGCCGTCGTAGGTGCAGTTGGTTACCACGCAGTAAGAGGGTTTTTGCCCAACTTTATCTTTGGTCAGCGGGCTTTCGCTGATTTTCTTCTGTAAAGTTTCAGGCTGCATTTCCTGCGGATAGATTGGCCCGATAATGCCGTAGCGGTTGCGGCTTGGCACCATGTAGACCGGTTTCGCGCCAGTCAGCATTAAGCCTTGTTCGATGGATTTGTGGCAGTTACGGTCAACGACCACCACATCGTTATCGGTCATGCAAGCTTGCATGATGGTGCGGTTAGAGCCGGAAGTCCCGACGACTACTGACCAGGAGCGATCGGCGCCAAATACGCGCGCGGCATATTTTTCGCTTTCGCCAAATGCGCCAGTATGGTCGAGTAAAGAACCGAGGGAAGTTCTTTCGATGCCCATGTCGGTACGGAACAGATTTTCACCATAATAGTCATGGTAGAAACGTCCGGCTGGCGTTTTGGTGAAGCCGACGCCGCCCTGGTGGCCTGGCGCTGCCCAGGAATATTCATGGATGTCGCTATATTTCATCAGCGCGCTGAACAGTGGCGGCAACAGCTGCTGGCGGTAGCGGGTCATCGCGGCAACGGCGCGTCCGGCGATAAAGTCGGCGGTATCTTCCAGAATCCAGGCGAATTCATCGACAAGCTCCAGCAGGTCGCGATCCATTGCGGCGAGGGCTTTTTCCCGATCGCCTAACAGGAATACCGGCACATTTTGCTGGCGCTCATGAAGCTTACCGATCAATTCTCTGACGTTTTGATGTTCGTCCGGATGTTCCATTTGATAGCTGAACATCAGACAATCTATGGCCTCATTTGAAGAGAGAATGGCAAAACCATCATCAAAGGAGGTGGATTTAATCACGGTAACATTTTGCTGGCTTAAAGCATTTGCCAGACGCTCAACGGCGTTACCAACCCAGGTGTCCTGATGGAGAAACTCGCTTTCAACAATTAATACTTTCATCATTGCTTACCCGGTTATGAAGGAATCTTCGCTGCGGGCAAGTATCTTCTGGGTATTTCAGGCTGTAAAGCGAGTAAAAAACAGGCGCTTTTGTTTTTTTATTTTTATAAACAAGTGATTACATTGATTTTTAAAGTTGTTTTCACTGCTTATTATCGACAGCTAAACTATTTTTTTGGCTGATACTGATATCATCTTTAATCGGGATGCGTCTGGCGGCGTTGTTGGCTAAGTTTGCGGTATTTTTGTGGCGACATGCCGACATATTTGCCGAACGTGCTGTAAAAGCGACTGCTCGAACGAAAGCCTGCAGTCAGGGCAATATCGAGAATACTTTTATCGGTATCGCTCAGTAACGCGCGAACGTGGTTAATGCGCATCGCCGTAATGTACTGTTTCATCGTCAGTTGCATTACCCGCTGGAAGATCCCCATTGCATAGTTGGCGTTAAGTTTGGCGTGCTCGGCTACGTCGTTGATGGTTAGCGCTTGATCATAGTTTTCGGCAATAAAGCCCAGCATCTGGCTGACATAAAATTGCGCATGGCGCGAGACGCTGTTTTTGTGCGTACGCGAGGTTTTATTGACCAGAATCGGCTCCCAACCAGAGAGGCTAAATCGCTTGAGCATCAGGCCAATTTCATCAATGGCGAGCTGGCGGATTTGCTCGTTTGGACTGTTGAGCTCCTGCTGCCAGCGACGCACTTCAAACGGACTAAGCTGCTGTGTCGCCAGTGATTTGATCACCATACCGTGAGTGACGTGGTTTATAAGGTCTTTATCCAGCGGCCAGGAGAGAAACAGATGCATCGGTAAATTAAAAATCGCCATGCTCTGACAAGTTCCGGTATCTGTTAGTTGGTGCGGCGTACAGGCCCAGAACAGCGTGATATGCCCCTGATTGATATTCACTTTTTCATTGTTGATCAGGTATTCCACATCACCATCGAAAGGCACATTCACTTCGACCTGACCATGCCAGTGGCTGGTGGGCATGACATGTGGTGCGCGAAACTCAATCTCCATTCGCTGATATTCCGAGTACAGAGATAGCGGGCTGCGGGTCTGCTTTTCATCGCTGCTGCACATAAAGGTATCAGTATTCATGGATGACTCTCTTTCCTGGATTATCAGAATTATGACATGAGTAGGTGAGGATGACTGCGAATGGGAGCACGGTTTTCACCCTCTTCCCAGAGGGGGCTGGGGACCGTCCGAGCATCAGGAGGCCGAAAACTCTGCTTTTCAGGTAATTTATTCCCATAAACTCAGATTTAACGATGCTTCACGCAGGATCTGAGTTTATGGGAATGCTCAACCTGGAAGCCGGAGGTTTTCTGCAGATTCGCCTGCCATGATGAAGACATTCAAGCAAGCCAGGAGATCTGCATGATGTCTGCACCTAAAATTACATTTATCGGCGCTGGTTCGACAATTTTCGTTAAAAATATTCTTGGTGATGTGTTCCATCGCGAGGCGCTGAAAACGGCGCATATTGCCCTGATGGACATTGATCCCACCCGCCTGGAAGAGTCGCATATTGTGGTGCGTAAGCTGATGGATTCAGCAGGGGCCAGCGGCAAAATCACCTGCCACACCCAACAGAAAGAAGCCTTACAGGATGCCGATTTTGTGGTGGTGGCATTTCAGATTGGCGGTTATGAACCCTGCACGGTGACTGATTTCGAAGTCTGTAAGCGCCACGGTCTGGAACAAACCATTGCCGATACGTTGGGACCGGGCGGTATTATGCGCGCGCTACGTACCATTCCGCACCTGTGGCAAATTTGCGAGGACATGACGGAAGTCTGCCCCGATGCCACCATGCTCAACTACGTTAACCCAATGGCGATGAATACCTGGGCGATGTATGCCCGTTATCCGCATATCAAACAGGTGGGGCTGTGCCACTCGGTGCAGGGAACGGCGGAAGAGCTGGCGCGTGACCTGAATATCGATCCATCCACGCTGCGTTATCGTTGCGCAGGTATCAACCATATGGCGTTTTACCTGGAGCTGGAGCGCAAAACCGCAGACGGCAGTTACGTGAATCTCTACCCGGAATTGCTGGCGGCTTATGAAGCAGGGCAGGCACCGAAGCCGAATATTCATGGTAATACTCGCTGCCAGAATATTGTGCGCTATGAGATGTTCAAAAAGCTGGGCTACTTCGTCACGGAATCCTCAGAACACTTTGCCGAATACACGCCGTGGTTTATTAAGCCTGGTCGCGAGGATTTGATTGAGCGTTATAAAGTGCCGTTAGATGAGTATCCGAAACGCTGTGTTGAACAGTTGGCGAACTGGAATAAAGAGCTGGAGGAGTATAAGAACGCCTCCCGGATTGATATTAAACCGTCGCGGGAATATGCCAGCACGATTATGAACGCTATCTGGACCGGTGAACCGAGTGTGATTTACGGCAACGTCCGTAACGATGGTTTGATTGATAACCTGCCGCAAGGATGCAGTGTGGAGGTGGCCTGTCTGGTTGACGCCAATGGTATTCAGCCAACCAAAGTCGGTACGCTACCTTCGCATCTGGCCGCCCTGATGCAAACTAACATCAACGTACAGACGCTGCTGACCGAAGCCATTCTCACCGAAAATCGTGACCGTGTTTACCACGCTGCAATGATGGACCCACACACCGCCGCCGTGCTGGGCATTGACGAAATTTATGCCCTTGTTGACGACCTGATTGCCGCCCACGGCGACTGGCTGCCTGGCTGGTTGCACCGCTAAGGTGTAGTCGCTTCCGGCGCTCTGGTGATAAGGCCAAAGCGCCGTAGCTGGCGGCAATGAAAGCGAGCGAGGAATATCACCGTCGTTAATGCGCCCAGCAGCGCGCAGAACATATCGGATTGCGTGTCCCACTGGTCGCCCTGGGTGCCGAGAAAATCATCCGCTCCCTGGCCCATTGCCAGCGCCGCCCACCACTCGATTAATTCATACATTGCGCTTATCGCCAGCGCCACGCAACAGACCAGAAACGCCACCATTTTACGTCCGCGAACGTACATCCCGCGAACAAGGATCTCTCGTGCCACCAGTGCAGGCACCAGCCCCTGGAAAAAATGCCCCAGCTTGTCATACGGATTACGGCTCAACCCTAACCATTCCTGCACGTCAAAACCGATGGGGACTTTCGCGTAGGTGTACTGCCCACCGACCATCAGGATGATGGCGTGAAAAAAAATCAGCGTATAAAGCAGCGGCGTTAACGGATAACGTTTCGCGGTGGCAAGGAGTAGCGGCACGACAATAATCACCGGTGTCACTTCCATCAGCCAGGTGAGTTTGTCATGGGCCGAAATGCCGGTATAAATCAGGATTAACGTTAGCGTCAGTGCGCCGGTGTTAAGAATTAACGGCTTGAGTGTGCGGGTCATGGTGAGTTCGCAAGTCAGGGAAAATACTGACTATTCACCAGCAAGCGTGAAATTACAATCGCAAAAGAGGTGGCCCAGGGGGATCACCTGGCAGCATGCTGCCAGGCGCTGGGCCGAAGAGGTTACTTAGTGCAGTTCGCGCACTGTTTGTTGACGATTTGCTGGAAGAAGTCGTTACCTTTGTCATCGACCAGGATAAACGCCG
The DNA here is from genome assembly GCF_004211955.1 of Escherichia sp. E1V33. Classification (GTDB taxonomy): domain Bacteria; phylum Pseudomonadota; class Gammaproteobacteria; order Enterobacterales; family Enterobacteriaceae; genus Escherichia. Next base: position 142,541 of record NZ_RHJI01000017.1, on the reverse strand, counting down.
GGAAATCTTCTACTTCGATTTTCCAGATAGCTTCCATACCCAGCTCCGGATAAGCGACGCATTCCAGATGCTTGATGCTCTGCTGCGCCAGTACCGCCGCCGGACCGCCGATGCTACCGAGGTAGAAGCCGCCGTGTTTATGACACGCGTCGGTAACCTGCTGACTGCGGTTACCTTTCGCTAGCATGATCATGCTGCCGCCGTGGGATTGCAGCAGATCCACGTAGGAGTCCATACGACCTGCGGTGGTTGGGCCAAGTGAACCTGATGGATAACCGGCAGGCGTTTTCGCCGGACCCGCGTAGTAGATCGGGTGATCTTTGATGTACTGCGGCAGTTCTTTACCTGCGTCGATCAGCTCTTTCAGCTTGGCGTGCGCAATATCACGACCCACGATAATGGTGCCGGTGAGCGACAAACGAGTGGAAACCGGATATTGCGAAAGCTGGGCGAGGATCTCTTTCATTGGGCGGTTAAGGTCGACTTTCACCGCTTCGCCTTCACCAGCCTGGCGCAGTTCTTGTGGAATGTACTGGCCTGGATTGTGTTCCAGTTTTTCAATCCAGATACCTTCGCGGTTGATTTTCGCTTTAATGTTACGGTCAGCGGAGCAGGAGACGCCCATGCCTACCGGGCAGGATGCGCCGTGACGTGGCAGACGGATAACGCGAATGTCGTGCGCGAAGTATTTACCGCCAAACTGCGCGCCAAGACCGAGTTTCTGGGCCTCTTCCAGCAGTTCCTGTTCCAGCTGGACATCGCGGAACGCCTGACCATGTTCGTTCCCTTCCGTCGGCAGTTCATCGTAATAGTGAGCGCTTGCTAACTTGACGGTTTTCAGGTTGGTTTCCGCAGACGTACCGCCAATCACAAACGCGATATGGTACGGCGGGCAGGCTGCAGTACCGAGGGTACGCATTTTCTCGACGAGGAAGTTTTTCAGTTTGCCGGGAGTCAGCAGGGCTTTGGTTTCCTGGTAGAGATAGGTTTTGTTGGCAGAGCCGCCGCCTTTCGCGACGCAAAGGAATTTGTACTCATCGCCATCTACCGCGTACAGGTCGATTTGCGCAGGCAGGTTAGTACCGGTGTTGACCTCTTTGTACATGTCCAGCGCCGCGTTTTGTGAATAGCGCAGGTTATCTTCGATATAGGTGTTGTACACGCCTTTCGACAGCGCTTCTTCATCACCACCGCCGGTCCATACGCGCTGACCTTTTTTACCAACAATGATCGCGGTGCCGGTATCCTGGCAGGTCGGCAGCACGCCTTTGGCGGCGATTTCGGAGTTTCTCAAGAATTGCAGTGCTACGTACTTATCGTTCTCGCTGGCTTCTGGGTCGTGAAGAATAGCAGCAACCTGTTTCTGGTGTGCCGGGCGGAGCATGAAAGAAGCGTCGTGAAAGGCTTGCTGCGCCAGCAGGGTCAGGGCTTCTGGTTCCACTTTCAGGATGGTTTCGCCGTCGAATTCGGCAACGCTGACGTAATCGGAAGTGAGCAGATAGTATTCGGTATTGTCTTTCCCCATCGGGAAAGGTGCCTGATAGATAAATGGTTTGTTTGACATAGCTTCCAGCCTGTAACTCTGTATTTGTTATACGAAAATGGCGTGCCGCACAGCGACGGGCAGCACGCAGAGTGCAATTACAAGAACCCGTACATCGCGGCGAAGATCCAGCCAAAGACGCAGGATACGCTCACGCCAATCAATCCTGGCAGAATAAAGCTGTGGTTGATGACGAAGCGACCGATGTGGGTGGTGCCGGAACGGTCAAACTGAATCGCTGCCAGATCGCTCGGATAAGTTGGCAGGATGTAATAACCGTAGCAAGCCGGTGCTGAAGCCACGATGTAAGCCGGGTCAACGCCAATCGCCAGTGCGACAGGAACAATCGCCGCCAGCGCCGCGGCCTGGGAGTTTACAAACTTGGAAACCAGCAGCAGAACAATGGCATAGGCCCACGGATACTCTTTCACCATTTCGCCCAGTACGCCCTGAATTTCAGACATATGCGCACCGAACATGGTTTCCGCCATCCATGCAATACCGTACACCGCCACGATGGCGATCATACCGGAACGGAAGACTTCGTTTTTTGAGATAGACGCGGGATTGGTTTTGGTCAGGATAATAATCAGCGCCCCGGTCAGCAGCATAAACATCTGAATAACCAGTACCATCGACAGCGGTTTGCCGCCGAAGGACGGACGCAGGTCCGAATCAGCACCGAGGAGTGCGACCACGGCAATTGCCCCGAGGAAGATCCACATAGCCAGCCAGTTACTTTTCGGCAGCTTTTTATCCAGCAGCGTCGCGGTATCACCGTAAACGTATTCACGGTTTTCAGGTACGGAGATGAATTTCTGGAACTCTTCGTCTTTATCCAGATCTTTACCGCGGAACCAACTGAAGATACCGATCGCCAGGATACCTAACAAAGTAGATGGAATGGTGATAGCAAGCAGGTCGAGGAACTCAAGATGACGGCCATCAAAGGTGACATTACCCAGCATCGCAACCAGAGACACGACCGCAACCGACACCGGACTGGCGATGATCCCCATCTGTGCACCGATAGAACTTGCCGCCATCGGACGTTCCGGACGGATATTGTTCTTAATTGCCACGTCGTAGATGATTGGCAGGATGGTGTAAACCACGTGACCTGTACCGCAAAGAATGGTCAGCGTACAGGTAACAAACGGCGCGACAATAGAGACATATTTCGGATTGCGGCGTAGCAGTTTCTCGGCAATTTGCAGCATGACGTCAAGGCCGCCCGAGGCTTGCAACGTGGCCGATGCCGCCACCACCGCGATGATAACCAGCATAACATCAACCGGTGGTTTACCCGGCTGAAGGTGGAATACGAATACCAGAATGACGAGGCCGATACCGCCTAATAAACCTAGCGCGATACCGCCCTTTCTGGCGCCATAGAACAGACATATCAATATTATGATAAGTTGGATAGTAAATAACATTTGTGACCCCTCACGATAATCCCATTTAAATTTCTACTGAATAGAACGCAGTCTCGTTCTGTTTTGTATGAACTTTTTTCAGAGCCTGACTAAATATCCTTTTGGTCGTTACTGGCCTGAGTAATTACTTCACAGTGAATATTGGCTGATTCAGGCAGCGATAAATTAATACACTGTGATAAGCGACTTTTTCAGAGAAAAATACTCTCTGGCGATGGGGTTATAGTTTGTTTTGCGCAGATGTTAATGGTTTGTTTTCTACTATCTTATTGATATTTATCAGTATATTTTTTGTTCTATGGGCGGCTGTCATTTAGGTTATAGACTATTCTGATCTACCCATTTGTGGGTAAAAATACACATAATGCGGTTGACATAATAGTTAATTAACTTTTGTTAGCGTTTTGAAATTAAAAACACTATTTATCCTAAAGAATATTAAATCGCTGGGATGAGAGGGGGATAATTATATTTGATCTGGCACAAGTTTTACTGATGGACGATGTAACTTGTGCCAGTGCTCTTTTGCATTACTGCAATAATTGTTACTTGCGGATAACCAATGGTGCGTTATTGGCAATATTGTTTCAGCAATGAGTAATGTTCCGCTTGAATACGGTAACGGTAAACCGGACGACCAGTGACGCCATAATGGATGCTGGTAAATAAGATGTGGCAGTTGACCAGCCAGATCAGGTACTTGCGGCAGGAAACGCGCGAGATGTTCACCTCGTTGGCTAACTCGTCGGTTGAAAACTCATAATCCTGATGCGCGTCGATCCACTGGCACAGCGTGCGTAGGGTCTGCGGCGTTAGTCCTTTCGGCAGGCGACGGGTGTCCTGTTCGTTGGAGCTACTGCCGTGGATCAGCTGGTCCAGCTCGGCCTGGTCATAATATTGATGCTTCTCCAGCGCCATTTTCTTTTGTCGCCAGCCGGTGAGCGCCTCTTCAAAGCGTGATGCCTGGAAGGGTTTGATCAGGTAATCAACAACGCCGTAATGCAACGAATCTTTAATCGTCGCGGCATCCGCAGCGGAAGAAATGACAATCACATCGCTTTTGCAGCGAGCATTATGCAGTACCGGAAGTAAATCTAGCCCGTTCTCTTTCTGCATATAGATATCGAGCAATATCAGGTCAATAGGCGTGTCGCTGTTGAAAATAATCTCTTTGGCTTTTTCCAGTGTCGAGGCCGTTCCGCAGCATTGAAAGCCCGGGATCTGCGCCACGTATCGGCGATTCAGCTCCGCCACCATTGCGTCGTCATCGATAATTAATACATTGATCATTTGCTCGACTTCTCCCCGTCCCAGGGTATCTGGACAAAAAATTGTGTGAAAATCCCGGGTTCCGATTCTACGGCGATACTGCCGCCGAGATTTTCTACCTGTTGTTTGACAAGTGCTAAACCGACGCCTCGTTCGCTTCCTTTTGTCGAGACACCCTTGTCAAAAATGTGAGCGATTTTTTCGGGGGCGATCCCCGGTCCATCATCATTAACTTCACAGTGCAGCCAGCCGTGGCGGTAGTGCAATGTTACGCTGATTTCGCCACCGGGTTCCGGTCCTAATGCTTCCAGCGCGTTTTCTATCAGGTTTCCCAGCGTGGTAATCAGCGTCGCGACCTGGTCTTCACTGCCGCTGTCTGGCAATTGGCTTTCGCTGTTTAAAATCAGCGTATGGCCTAAATCGGTCGCGCGGTTAAGTTTGCTGATTAAAAAACCAGCGATAACCGGCGATTTGATCTTGCCCAGCAGAGAGCCAATCTCTTCCTGATAGTTATTGGCTGTTTTGAGAATGTAATCTTCCAACTGCTTATAACTCTTCAGATGCAATAATCCGAGAATCACGTGCAATTTATTCATAAATTCGTGGGAGCGTTCACGAAGTGCGTCGGCATAGTTGACCAGACCATCCAGTCGCTGCATCAGTTTACGTACTTCAGTTTTGTCCCTGAAGGTTGAAATGGCACCGATGATAACCCCATTACTGCGCACCGGAGCGGTGTTGATTAGTAATAGCCGATCTTTGACGGTAATCTCTTCGTCACGGCGCGACGTACCGTTGCGTAACACTTCCGAGACATCCACCACCTGCGACCATGCCTGACTTAGCGTTGAGAGACTCTCGTCATCCTGCGATTTGTGGTAGTTAAGCAACTCCTGCGCGGCATCGTTGATTAGCGTGACTTCGCCGCGATCGTCCACGGCCACAACGCCTTCTTTTATTGACTGCAACATGGCCTGGCGTTGTTCAAACAGGGTGGAGATCTCATAGGGTTCCAGACCGAAAAGCATTTTTTTCAGCACGTTAACCAGAATGCAGGTGCCGATCAGCCCTACCAGCATGCCAAATAACACCGACCAGATGATACTCCAGCGGCTGTCGTTGATCTGTTGAGTTACGCGGCTTAATTCAAGACCGATCGCCACCACGCCAATCTGTTTATTATTTTCATCATAGATGGGGGTAAATACGCGCAAGGCCTGCGCAAGGAAGCCGCGGTTGATAGCAACATTTTCTTCACCATTCAGCGCTTTAAGGATGTCATCACCTTTAAATGGCTGACCAATACGCTGGGGTTCAGGATGCGAGTAGCGAAGGCTTTGCATATCTGTAACGACAATAAACAGCAGATCGTTACGTTTGCGCACGGCTTCCGCGATGGTCTGGATATTGCTGTCCTGTGGTTTTTTCTGCAAGCCCTGACGGATTTCCGGCGAATCGGCAAGGGTACGTGCCACTGCCAGCGCCTTGTTGGCTAGTCCGTCACGCGTCATGTCACTGATTTGCGAGAAGTAAATCAGATGCACCACCAGCAGCACCGAGAACAGTACTGCGCTGACCATTAAGATCACCGTAGTACTCAATTTCATCGGATGTTTGCGCAACATGCGGTAGGGCCGTGAATGTCTCATCATCTTCCTTGTATGACAAATTTCTTAAGCATTATCTCTGATGAGGCAGGTAATTCAAAGGGAGTAAGAATAATTGGCTATATAGGTGAAGAGGCTCTGGCAACGAAACTGCCAGTGCTGGATGAAGATTCCGGGCTATGCTTATTGCGAAAACCATACTGATGAGAGGGGGAAGGTCATGGATCAGGAGCTACTGGACGGTGGTTATCGCTGCTATACCGGCGAAAAAATTGATGTCTATTTTAACTCCGCAATATGTCAGCATTCCGGCAATTGCGTACGTGGTAATGGCAAGTTGTTTAATCTCAAACGTAAGCCGTGGATTATGCCGGATGAAGTTGATGTCGCCACCGTGGTGAAAGTGATTGATACATGCCCGAGCGGCGCGCTGAAATACCGTCATAAATAAGTGAGGGGAAAATGGAAATACGCGAAGGCCATAATAAGTTTTACATTAATGACGAACAGGGAAAGCAAATTGCTGAAATTGTCTTTGTGCCTACAGGGGAAAGTTTAGCAATTATCGAACATACCGATGTTGATGAAAGTCTCAAAGGGCAGGGGATTGGTAAACAACTGGTGGCGAAAGTGGTGGAAAAAATGCGCCGGGAGAAACGGAAAATTATCCCACTATGCCCGTTTGCGAAACACGAATTTGATAAAACGCGCGAGTATGATGATATTCGTAGTTGATGGAGGAGTTCGGGGTGACGATATTTTTTATGCGCTCCGTGGTGTGATGCAGAGGAGTATCTGAAGGGTAGGGGGATGCACAAAGAATGTTCAGAGAGAGCGTTTTGTTGTCCCAAGTCATCCCCTCTACTGAGCAAAAAAAAATAATATCTCCTATATGAGAAGGATCAATCGTGGTTAATAAAATTTGCACCCCCAGGGCATTTAATATTGATAGGAGTCATATTATGGAAGGTAAAAAAACGTTCAATACTTATGTCGTTTCTTTTGATTATCCATCATCTTATTCCTCAGTCTTCTTAAGGTTAAGAACATTGATGTATGATATGAATTTCTCCTCTATAGTGGCTGATGAATATGGAATACCACGACAATTGAATGAGAATTCTTTCGCAATAACGACATCATTAGCCGCAAGTGAAATCGAAGATTTAATCAGGATCAAATGCTTAGACTTGCCAGATATTGATTTTGACCTCAACATTATGATAGTTGATGACTATTTCCGTCAGTTTTACAAATAGATGGAAAGGATAAGAAGTTATTCAAAATGACACTCTTCTCTAAAATATTAATTTTTTATGTGATTGGTGTGAACATATCCTTTGTCATTATCTGGTTTATCTCACATGAGAAAACACATATTCGTTTACTTAGTGCATTCCTGGTAGGAATAACCTGGCCAATGAGTCTACCTGTGGCATTACTTTTTTCTCTCTTTTAGGAGCTGTGGTTGAGTGGACCCGCTGGTTATCTTGAAACGAAGCGTCTCTCCTCAAAACTGGATTTGCGGAATGACGAACGAAGCAGTCGCCTGGCTGCTTCGTTCATTAAAGTGAAACTTATTTCTGTGGACGCATCGCCGGGAAGAGAATAACGTCGCGAATAGTATGACTGTTAGTAAACAGCATAATCATTCGGTCGATACCAATACCCAGACCAGCGGTTGGCGGCAGACCATATTCCAGCGCAGTCACGTAATCTTCGTCGTAGAACATAGCTTCGTCGTCACCTGCAGCTTTGGCGTTAACCTGTTCCTGGAAACGTTCAGCCTGATCTTCTGCGTCGTTTAATTCGCTAAAACCATTACCGATTTCACGACCACCGATGAAGAATTCAAAACGGTCGGTGATTTCCGGGTTAACATCATTACGGCGCGCCAGCGGTGACACTTCTGCCGGATACTCAGTAATAAAGGTTGGCTGAATCAGATGTGCTTCTGCCACTTCATCAAAGATTTCGGTGACAATACGTCCCAGCCCCCAGCTTTTCTCTACTGTAATACCGATAGATTCAGCTAATGCTTTAGCGGCATCAAAATTATCCAGATCGGCCATATCGGTTTCTGGACGATATTTTTTGATTGCTTCGCGCATGGTGAGTTTTTCAAACGGTTTGCCGAAATCAAACACATGCTCGCCATAAGTGACTTTAGTGGTACCCAGTACATCTTGTGCCAGGGTGCGGAACAGTGACTCCGTCAGTTCAATCAAATCGTGGTAATCCGCATACGCCATGTAGAGTTCCATCATCGTGAACTCAGGATTATGACGAACAGAAATACCTTCATTACGGAAGTTACGGTTGATTTCGAATACCCGTTCAAAACCGCCTACAACCAGACGTTTCAGATACAGCTCTGGCGCGATACGCAGATACATATCTAAATCCAGAGCATTATGATGGGTAATAAACGGGCGAGCAGATGCCCCACCTGGAATTACCTGCATCATCGGGGTTTCTACTTCCATAAAGCCGCGCGCGACCATGAACTGGCGGATAGCGGCCAGAATTTTTGAACGGACAACAAACGTTTGACGGGATTTATCGTTAGCGATGAGGTCCAGATAACGTTGACGATAACGGACTTCCTGATCCTGCAGACCATGGAATTTATCTGGTAAAGGACGTAGTGCTTTAGTCAGTAGGCGTAACTCAGTACAGTGAATGGAAAGCTCACCAGTTTGCGTCTTAAACAGCGTACCGCGGGCACCGATAATGTCACCCAGGTCCCATTTTTTGAACTGATCGTTATAAACACCTTCTGGCAGGCTATCCCGCGCAACGTACAGTTGAATACGTCCGCCGACATCCTGCAACGTTACAAAGGAGGCTTTCCCCATGATGCGACGGGTCATCATTCGACCAGCAACCGAAACTTCGATGTTTAAGGATTCAAGTTCCTGGTTATCCTTCGCATCAAACTCTTCGTGCAACTGGTCAGAGGTATGGTCGCGGCGAAAATCATTGGGAAATGCCACACCTTGCTGACGCAGTGCTGCCAGTTTTTCGCGACGATTTCTCAGTTCATCGTTAAAATCAATAGCCTCATTGGCTCCCTGTGTTTCTTGTTCAGACATTTTGGTTCCTCTAAATCCAGCTTTCAATTTAGCGTAGATAAAGAGACAGATCGGTACACTGTATTATCTGCCTCGACTATTAATAACTCAGGTTATCTTATCTAAACCAACGCTTACCTCAAGTTGATATCACTAATAAATAACCATAAAAATGGTTTAAATATCTTATTAATATTGATTTGCTAGTGTGATTAACTGAAAGCTAATTGATTCATAACTAATTGTTTTTACGGCAGTTAATCGTTGCTTTCCTGTATCATATTAGTCGGCGTGTTAAACAGAAATCGGCTAGCAAAGGCCAATACCACGATGAACGCGACACAAGCCAGCGTCCACTCCCCCATCTGAGAAAAGAATCGCTGGTAAGCTGCAATTGCCATGCCGCTAATTTGCGACTCTGTCGTCTGTTGTGCCACTACGCCTGCCAGCCAGTTGGCGACCGCGCCTGTTGCCAGCATATAAATACCGGTTAATACGCCAGACATTTTCAGACGCGTGATTTGCGCAATCGCCACCGGGTCAATAAAGAGTTCGGCAAAGCCCATTAGCGCCAGCCCGGATATCATCACGCCCATTGACGCTTGACCGCCAGCCGCTGCATGCCGGGCATCAAATGCCAGCAACATAAAGCCACAAGCCATCAGCAGTAAGCCAAAGGCAAACTTCAGCCAGACGCGCAATGTTGAGTTGCCGTGGCTTTCTGGCGACGCCAGCCAGGCAAGTACAACCCCAGCGAGCATCACCGCAATTGCGTTCACCGACTGGAATAGTGCTGTAGGTACTTCAATATTGAATGCCTGACGATTCACAAAGCGATCGATAAACAAGCTGATGGTACTGCCGCCCTGTTGTGCCAGTACCCAGAACAACGTCCCGACAAACATCAACAATACAATTTGCCAAAGAGCACGGCGGTGTTCGGGGAATTTGATCATCATGCGGGCAATGATTTGTGCGGCAATAAGGCAAACGATCGCCAGCAAATATCCGGACCAGTCGTTCTCCAGCAATAGGGTAAAAAATACTGGGGCTAAACAGAGCATCACCACTAACCAGCTCCATACCGGTAAGGCAAATTTCACGCTAGTGAGCGCTTTTTTATCCATACTACGCGTGGACTGGAAATGACGATGACCGCTTAAGAAAATCAACAACCCGATAAACATGCCGCCACCCGCAAGAGCAAAACCAACATGCCATCCATACCATTGTGCAGCCAGGCCGCAGGCGATGGGGGCTGCGATAGAACCGATATTGCCCGCGGCATACAGCAGCGAAAAACCGCCATCACGTCGATGATCGTTCTCGTCGTAGAGCTCGCCAAGCAAACAGCTGATGTTTGATTTGAATAAACCGTAGCCACAAATAATGATTGCCAGCGCCAGATACAGGCTAAAGGTTGAATTTGTATCAATGCCCAGCACCACATGGCCAAGAGTCATTAACAGCGCGCCGGCAATCACTGCAGTGCGGTTGCCGAGCAGGCGGTCGGCAAGCCAGCCGCCGAGAATAGGGGTAACGTAAACCAAAGAAGCGTATGCGCTGAACAGGCTGATGGCATGGTTATCATCAAAACCAAGCTGATGGGTGAGATAGAGAATGAGTAAGGCACGCATGCCGTAAAAACTGAAGTACTCCCAGATCTGGATCGCCACGATATAGTATATCGCGCGCGGCTGTGAGGGTGTTTTCATGTGTTCTCCTTATGAGCAAAAAAGGGAAGTGGCAAGCCACTTCCCTTGTACGAGCTAATTATTTTTTGCTTTCTTCTTTCAATACCTTAACGGTATAGCGGCCATCAGCCTGACGGTATGCACCGTGAATATCGGTTTCAAAGCCCGGATAGTGAGCGCCGATTTCACACAGCATCTGCAGGAACTCCAGAACCGGGCGGCTTTCTTCGGTGATCATTTCACCCGGCATTACCAGAGGAACTCCCGGCGGATACGGAAGGATCATATTGGCGTTAATACGACCTACCATTTCGTCGATGTAAACTTCTTCGGTCATACCGTGCAGCTCTTTCTGGAACGCAGCATACGGAGTCATTACCATCGTCGGCAGCACTTCAAATGCGCGATACATCAGATCCGGCAGATTGTGGTGAACAATCAGTTTGTGGATATTCTGAGCCAGTTCCTGAATACGCATGTTTTCATAGAATTCAGGATCTTCACGATACAGAGACGGCAGCATGTTTTTCACACGCAGGTTCAGGTCGAACGCACGTTTGAAGTCAGTCAGAGCACGCAGCAGGCTCAGTGCTTTGGTCTTATCGATACCGATGCTGAACAGGAACAGCAGGTTATACGGACCGGTTTTCTCAACAACGATGCCATGTTCGTCGAGGTATTTCGCCACGATGCTGGCAGGAATACCAAAGTCGCTCATGGTGCCGTCTTTTTCCATCCCCGGAGTCAGCAGGGTGACTTTGATCGGGTCAAGATACATGTGCTCGTTATCGATGTTTTTGAAGCCGTGCCAGGTGCTGTCAGAACGCAGCGGCCAGCATTCAGTCGTATCGATATGATCCGGCTGCCATACATCAAAGAACCAGCCATCAGATTCCGTTCTCAGACGTTTGATCTCTTTACGGAATTTGATCGCACGTTCAATGGAACCGTTGATCAGACGTTTACCTGCATTGCCTTTCATCATCGCCGCAGCGGTTTCAGTGGACGCCACGATACCGTAGTGCGGAGAAGTGGTGGTGTGCATCATGTAGGCTTCGTTAAAGGTTTCTTCGTTTACGTCACCTTTAACGTGGATCATGGAAGCCTGAGAGAACGCCGCCAGCAGTTTGTGAGTGGACTGGGTTTCGTAAATCACTTTCCCTTCTACACGGCCACCGCTCATACCGCATTTACCTTCGTAAATCGGTGAGAAGTTGGTGTAAGGCACCCACGCGGAGTCAAAGTGGATGGATTTCACATCCAGTGTTTTCTTGATGAAGTCGGTGTTGTACAGCAGACCATCATAGGTAGAGTTAGTAATTACAGCATGTACCGGCCAGGTTGCGTTTGGTGTTTCCTTCACGCGCTTAGCAATGGTAGCGTGCTGGAATTCACTCTGTGGGATACCACCAAGAATACCGTAAGCGTTACGGGTCGGGCGGAAATAGATTGGCGTAACATCGCTCATCATCATCAGGTGGGTCAGCGATTTGTGGCAGTTACGGTCAATCAGAATGGTGCTGCCTGCCGGAGCAGAGTACATACCAACAATTTTGTTCGCAGTGGAAGTACCGTTGGTCACCATGTAGCTGCGGTCTGCGTTAAAGACGCGAGCGATATACTGTTCTGCTTCTTTGTGTGGACCACTGTGATCCAGCAGAGAACCCAGTTCAGATACTGAAATGGAAATATCAGATTTCATGGTGTTCGGACCAAAGAAATCATAGAACAGGCTACCTACCGGGCTTTTCTGGAATGCGGTACCGCCCATGTGGCCAGGAGTACAGAAAGTATATTTACCTTCACGAACATATTTAAACAGTGCTTTGGTCAGCGGAGGCAGAATAGTATTGATATATTCGTCAGTGGTCTGCTTGATCTTGTTAGCAATATCATCAGCAGCACCCAGCGCATATTCAAAGAAGCTAATCTGTAAACGCAGGTCATTCAGGCTTACATCGAGTGTGGAATACGTATTAGCGAACGCGTACAATGGCAGGTTCTCGTTCATTTTGCTAATTTCTTCGCACAGCTCGAGATTATATTTATCCCAGTCAAAAATAACGCCGCACAGACGCGCATTGTTTTCGATCAGTTTTAATAAGTCGTCACGGTCGTTCGGGTAAACAATCTGGAAGTTCAGACGTTCAAGCGCGCGATGAAGTTCACGGATGGGTTCTTCTTTAAAATAAACCCCCATGTGATTCAATATTGCAATAACGTTCATAGTCATATCTCCAGGTAAAAAAGGCCCCTCCCAACACATGGGACAAAATGAAAGGAGGAGCCTCGGAAAATACTTTTAATTAATGTGCGTTAGATGCTGTGTGGTTATCCATTGAGTGGCTCTGGCGCTCGTGCATTTTGCGAGCGTAGAACATCAGGATAATCAGGCTGACGATGAAGGTACCTGCCAGCTCGAAGGAGCTTGCGCCCATCAGAGCGATGAAGCAGAACACGCAACCCAGTACAGAGCAGATCAGGCTGACAAAGTTGCGGATGTTAACGCCTTCAAAACGAATCAGGTCAACGCAAGAGTAGAAGTACGGCAGCATAGTCAGCAGTACTGCGATACCGGTCAGTTCACCGAACAGGTCAGATGCTTTACCACCAGCAGAGTTCATCAGAGTGATGAGGATCATCAGGGCCGTCATTTTCACTGCAGCCAGCAGCAGACCTTTTTTCGGAATACCGTTGCTATCGACTTCACCATAAACTTTCGGGAAGTTACCGTCGTTAGCGGCACGCACACCTGCCTGGCCTACCAGCATCATCCAGGAGCCCAGAGAAGTCAGGCACGCAAAGGCGGTGAATGCAGAAACCAGCGGCGCAGCCCAGTTACCCAGGATAGTAGAAGCACTGATTGCAAACGGAGCACCGGAAGCTGCCATTACAGAAGACGGATACATACCGGAAAGCACCTGAGTCGCAGCAATGTAAACAATACCTGCTAAACCAGTACCCAGCATGGTTGCCAGTGGAACGGTACGTTTCGGGTTTTTAACCATACCAGTACTTACAGCTGCGGATTCCACACCCACGAAAGCCCACAGGCAGAGCAGAATACTTTTAATGATCGCATGACCATCAGTGGTTCCTGCGGTATTCCAGTTAGCAGCATAAGTTGCAGCATCAAACCAATGCCAGCCAACAATAGCAGTCATAACCACAGGAATAAGAACCAGCACCAGGCCAATAGTGGTTAAACGGCTTACCCAGGTACCGCCGAGCATATTTACAAAGGTAAATACCCAGACGATAGCAATACAGGCAATACCTGCCGGAACAGGATCATTTAATACTGGGAAGAAGGTGGAAAGATAAGATACAGCGGTAATACCAATCGCCAGGTTACCAATCCAGTTAGCATGGTAATAAAGAACACCTGTCTGAAAACCAAATGCAGGGGAAATTTCTCCGGCATAAGCAATTGGGCCACCTTGTTGCGGGTTTTTGGTTGCCAGTCGGGCATATACGTAAGCCAGCGACATTGCACCAATAATAGAGATGATCCAACCCCAGATAGCAATACCACCGATACTTGCAAGGTTCGCAGGTAATAATGCAATACCGCTCCCCATCATATTACCGGCAACAACACCGGTACAGGCAAATAGCCCGATCTTCTTGGCAGAACTCATGCTCTTCTCCTAATTTCATTTTAGAATTTGGAGTCCGGGTCATGATGTATAACTATTTCCTGACCAGACCAAACTGGCGATAAGATTACTCACGAAAAAAGGATTAATCCTAAAGATTAGGTGAAATAACACAAAAGTTTCTGTAAGTGAGAACTTGAGGTTTTTTATTAACATATCAGGATTGCAAGTTGATATCATGAAAAGATAAATATTCAATGTTTACAATGAATTACGAGATGTTTGTTGGTTAAATTTATGTAATAAAAGGTGTTGCGGCAAATAAATTGCCGCAACACATCATACCAATAAAGACATACAAAAACTCAACACTCAAAAATCCCGTGAATGAATCAACCCAGGATTTTCTTATTCTGAAGCGAGAAATTTGTCGAGATAAGGAACAACATAAGAAGCAGAAGTCTGGAATATGCCATTTTCAATCCAGTAAAGGGTGTTTGCTCCTGGGCGTAAATTAAAAGCGGTGAGATATGCATCAGCTGCTTCTCGGTTCATCCCCTTCATCTCATAAACTTTGCCAAGCAACACATAATTTAGCCAGGACATTTCAAGATCAATGCCAGTATTTATAGCCTGATAAGATTCGTCTGTTTTACCTTTTGTCAAAGCACTGACGGCTTTTATTTGATAGATAATGGCAAGATTATTCATTTCTGGCAGTGTAGCAATGTTATCAATTTCTGTGTTCAGTGCTGCTAATTGTTTTTCATCTAAAGGATGCTGAGAATGACGCACTATATCAACTAATGCTTTCTCTGCTCTCGCATAGGTAAATTCGGGGGAGGATTGAATAATCTCACCTAATAACTCACTGGCACGATTCAATGATTTGTCATCGCCATGCATTAAATAATCATGTGCTTGATAAAAGTTAGTTAATAACGCACCACGATGAGGCAAAATTTGTTGGAGCATCTCCTGCATTCGTTGTGGCCACGGTTGATTTAACGCTTTTGACAAACTCTCCAGTAAATCATTTTGAATCGCCAGCTGATTACCGTTAGTGATGACATAACGTTTATCCAGCATGGTTGAACCATCTGCATTGTCTACCAATTTCACTGACATAAAGCACTGTTGAGCGCGGTATTGGCGCTGATTAACAAACGCAATAGATAATGTTTTACCGGAGCTGCTAGGTTCATCAATGTTGTAGTTGATTTTGTCATGAACCATAAAGGTGGAGAAGGTATTAAGTGAAGTCGCTACCAAATCACCCACGCCTATTGCATAGGAGAGCTGATATGGGGAAGTCCAGCTGTTACAACTCTTATTCACCATATTAATGTCAATATCGCGTGGATTGAGCAAAATACGCGATTTACTCATAGGAAGACGTGTTTCAAGACTTGAAAATGCGACCAGTGCTACACAGATACCTAATGACAACAGGAAAAAAAACCATACCCAAAAGGTAGTGAATCGTTTGCATTTTACTGGGGATTGTTCAGGTGGCGTGGCGGTGTTTGGAATGTTAAGACTGTGGGAGGGAGAATCTGTGTCAGGAACCGCCTCTGGTATAGGGGGAGGCGAAGATAGCATTATTTCTTCTCCTTCCTCTTCGCTGTACCAGATAACTGGCACCATTAATTTATAGCCGCGCTTTGGTACCGTAGCGATATAGACAGGACTATCTTCATCATTATCTTTTAATGACTTACGTAGTTCTGAGATACTCTGCGTCACAACGTGATTGGTGACAATACTTCTCTTCCAGACATTATCGATAAGTTCATCCCTGCTAAGTACTTCGCCACTGTGTTGAGCAAAGAAAACCAGAAGATCGATTAATCTCGGCTCAAGGGTAAGTTGACGCCCATTGCGGCTAATTTGGTTTATGGACGGAGTAACAAGCCATTCGCCAACGCGAACTACAGGTTGTTGCATAATAGAAACTCATTCGAAAAGGGAATGGTGCAATGATAATTGCCATAACCTATTTTTACCATCTATAGAATGGTTTATTTACATATTATTGGTGAATGTAAGACGTTATTTTTACCAGCCATAAACTTCTTGATTACATAGTATTACGAAAGGATTTTACTAAGAACCAGAAGTAATTTTCCTTACCATCAAAACTTATCATCTTTGGCAAAGAAAACGTTCAGAGAATAATCCCCGGAAAATTGCCCGGAATGCTTGCTATTTTAATGGATTGTTAGTCTTTACATGATCAAACGGACTGATACATTTCTCTTTGTTCGCATCCAGGATATCCCATCAGGCGGCGTTCAGACTGATGTTGTGCTTTATGGATGCGTTACGCTCCTGATGACGTCATTTAACGTTCAACAGCATAGCGGGGCCGCACGACATTTCGCGTCAGTCAGTGTCATAGCTCAGGGACAAATTTTCTCAAACAAGGGTATGCCCGCAAAATGCTGGTGATGTGGGGAAAATCTGGTTGAGTTCGGTAGAATTGTACTGGAGGCAGAATGCTTAAATCGTGGCGTCCTGAAACGAAAAACGGACCTCCGTGGAGGTCCGCTTATATGAATTTGGTGCCCGGACTCGGAATCGAACCAAGGACACGGGGATTTTCAATCCCCTGCTCTACCGACTGAGCTATCCGGGCAACGGGGCGCATTAAACCGTAATCTGCACATCTCGTCAACTCAATTTCACGTTTTGCTGTCTGGTTGCTTATCTTTACGGCAGTTTGTGCAGTTCTGGACCATTATTGTGGAAAATTACATCACTCCCATATCACCTTCCCGCTTTTTCCAGCCGCTTTGGATGGCGGTGACATGCCGTTTACCTGTAAGCAAATAGCCTGATATAAAACCGTCTTCTTGTCTCGGGGAGTTGATAATTATTTCTGCATCTACACCTTTTTGGTAGTAACCGTGATGGCTGGCAACGGTGCCTATGTAACAGTTGTTATTCAACCAGACAGGAATGACGGCAACACGTTCAAAGGTGTAATGCAGTGGCTCTCCAAAGCGGTAGTTATTAGCATCTGCGGCAGACGTGTTTGATGGAATTGGGCATATAGCAGCAGGAGGTTGATTTGAGGGCATATCTTTAATGAGATGGTCCTGCATCCGGGCGAGAGATTTCAACAGGCCTTTGCGGTCTTTATCACTGATTGCCGGGAGTTCTTTGCTGTCGGCTTTCATTATTTCTAATGCATAGCGGTAACGAATCGTCACAACAGGAACTTTGTCTGTGTTGATAAAAGGTCGCAGTAAATAAAGGTTATCTTCGCCAAACTGGCCGTTATACCAGAGCGCATAAACCTGGCCGTTTATGCGAACCCATTGGCTCCACTGGTTAGCACCACGTCCGGGTTCCGAGAACAACGCACCTGCTACGTCGACGATTTCATCGTCAGTGCTATTAACCGCATAAAACGTCTTATCTCCGCGTTTTAGTACGCCCGTGTAGCTGAAAAGCCCCGTACCACCAACATAACAGTTAATAATAAGATCACGTTTCCCGTCACCATCTAAATCAACCAACACATAGTCAGTTCGTCCATTTTCGGAAACTCCTTCGACAGGTGATTGTTTAAAGGCCTGCCATTCATCGTCACTGATTTCGGCTGAGGGTTTTTGATCGGGTAATGGATTATCTTGTTCATCGACGCTTTGCACTGAGAAATCCGTAGACTGCCCCATTAGTGGAAACTGGTCGGAAACTTTCTTCAGATTCAGTTCTGGGTTAATCGCTTTTTCTTTATTGATAGCATCAAGAAGGGACTTTAGCGCGGCATTATCTTTGTCGATGTCTTGTTGCGTGCGGACATGGCTCACGAACGTGGGCAGCGTCCAGACTCCATTAACAGAGAAAGTTCCCCGGCCACCGCTGCGGTATTCATCGGTTAATGCAAACTTTTTTCCGGTCCAGCGCCAGATTTGTATCGGCTCGGCAAATTTTCTTATCTCTCCGTCCTTATAGCCGCTTGCATCGTTGGTAATCAACTGCGGAGGGGCTGTTAGTGTGGAGTTAGTTAGCCACATAGCGTAACGGGAGATATCGAAACACGCTGTTTGAATTAACGTATGACTTTTATCAACCGGAATGGCGTAATAGCGGTTTTTGCCCCCCTCTGTCGGCCCGCTACAGTTCATCTCTGGTGTCAGTTGAAGCTGTGACTGGATATTTTGAAGCTGTATTTCCGATAATGGTGTCCTTTTCGGCGATGAGATAACGGGGCGTGTCGCGATAAGCGGTGTGGGAGATTCGGGGAGTGCTTCGAAAATGTTGTCAGGTCCTGGCTTAAGCAGGGCGCTTGCGGTATTGATACGTTTTTGGAACGCATCCATTTTCAGTAGTACGGCATCTGATCCTGCCAGAGAGAGCATTTTACGTTCGCCGTCGGCTTCAAATTCAATCACGTCATTATGTTGTAATGCCCGAATAAAGGCAGACCGGATGTCACTTCCCAGCAAAAAATAGCCATCCGAAACAGGAATAAGCGGCCTTTTTTTTTGATTATTAATAAAAAGCACGGCAGTGGAGATGGGGGAATGTCCTTGTTCTCGTTGGGAAAAAGTTACCTCTATTCTGGTATCAGGGGATATACCCGCTCGACGCGTCAGTAATGCACTGACGTTATCACCATAGCCCGCAGCGCGGCAGGTACCTGTGTTGTCGCAGGCGAGTTCCCAGTTTTTATGGCTGAAAGTAAGGCCACTTATGGCATTGGCAAAAAATGGTATAACGAAAAGACTGGCGAGTGTGGCGTGGTGAAGCAGGCGCATATAATTCCCTTTAACATATCCGTGTTGGCGGAATTATATGCGTATACGAAAGGGCCAGAAATCCGAATTACGTCAGTGCACCACCCTGGCGGCAGCGGGCGAAGCGCAGGATATCTTCCGCCAGCCGATGTGCGGTATCGACATCCGCCTGGCTACGATTCACCAGCATTCGGCTTAAACACCCTTCCAGTACCAGTTCCATCTGCTTTGCTACCATCGCCGGATCGTCAACTTCCAGCGTGGTTAACAGTTCGTGGGTAAAATCGTAGGCTGCGCTTTTTTGCTGATCGGCCAGTTGATGAATAGGGTGGCCTGGATCGGGATAAAACGTACAGGCGGCGATAAACAGACAGCCCGGATAGCGGTTGTTCTTAACGCACTCCGACAGTGCCTGATAACGCGCCAGCAGCTTTTGCTCGGCGGATTGCGTTTCGTCCAGCATCAGCTGACGACGCCAGACATCTATCTGTTGGCTAAGATAGCGCAGCGCATCGTAGAGGATTGCCTCTTTGTCTGGCCAGAAGCGGCGCAGCTCGTCCAGTGGATAATCCACACGTTCAGCAACCATCTCCAGCGTGGTGTTGGCAATCCCTTGTAACTCTAATAATTTCAGGGCTTCTCCCAGAACATCTTCACGTTGCACGCTATTTTCCTCCGTCTTTCCCACTGAAGTGTCGTTCACGGTTGGCGATCGCGCAAATGTGCGCTGAAGGTTTCTGCATCCATAAAGCCCGTGACGCGTGCTTGTGGATGCTCCTGACCTTGTCGGTCAAAAAACAGAATTGTCGGTAGGCCAAGGACATTTAGATGTTTTAACAGCGCCACATCCTGGGCGTCGTTGGCAGTGACGTTGGCTTGAAGTAAGACCGTGTCTGCTAACGCTTTTTGCACCTGCGGGTCGCTGAAGGTGTATTTCTCGAACTCTTTACAGGCGACGCACCAGTCGGCATAGAGATCCAACATTACCGATTTGCCTTTGGCTTCGGCGAGTGCCTGATTTAATTCATCCACCGTTTTGATTTGCGTAAAGTTGAGATGGGCCTGAGTTTGCGCAATGTTAGTTGCGCCAAATGCCCAATCCTGTAATGGACGCACGCTAACCAGCGCCGCCGCCAGCAGAATAATTTGTACAATGCGCATCCAGCTGCGTTTGGCCTGTAGGCTGGTGACAAAGGCCCAGCTAAAGAATGCGACACCAAGCGCCGACCACAAGCGTAATCCCCAGACATCACCAACTACTCGCTCCAGCAGGAACACCGGCAGTGCGAGGATAACAAAACCAAACGCGGTTTTAACTTGTTCCATCCACGGACCGCTTTTCGGTAGCAGACGGTTGCCAAAGACGGTAATTAGCATCAACGGCAGGCCCATGCCCAGCGCATAGAGATAAAGCGTGCCGCCGCCCAGCCACATGTTCCCGCTTTGGGCGATGTACAGCAGAATCGCGCTAAGTGGCGCGGTGGTACATGGTGAACAGATTAGCCCGGCAATCGCCCCCATAACAAACACACCACCGGGCGAGCCACCTTGTTGGCGATTGCTCATTAGCGTGAGGCGCGTTTGCAACGAAGAGGGAAGTTGCAGGGTGAATAGACCAAACATCGACATCGCCAGCAAGGTAAAGACGATAGCGAGGCCGATAAGCACGTAAGGATGTTGTAGCGCCGCCTGGAACTGTAATCCTGCGGCGGCAACTACCAGGCCCAGCGCCGTGTAGGTCAGCGCCATCCCCTGCACATAAATAAAGGTCAGCAATAATGCTCTGGCGGTGGAGAGGCGCTGTTTACCACCCAGCACGATGCCGGAAATTAGTGGGTACATTGGCAGCACGCATGGCGTGAAGGCGATACCGATACCAATCAACAACGCCCAGAGCGCGGAAAAGGGCAATTGCGCGGCGGGCTGCTCTTGCTGCGGAACAGACACAGGCTGTGGCGCTGCGTTGTTGGCGACCACTTCGCTTAACGGAACGGTTTTGGTTTCTGGTGGATAACAAAAACCGGCGTCAGCACAGCCCTGGTAAGTGACAGTCAATGTCGCACCAGCACTTGCCTGGTTGATGATCACAGGAAGCGTCAGTCGATCGCGGTAAATCTCGCTTTTGCCGTAAAACTCATCTTCATGCCAGACGCCTTGCGGCAGCTGCACGTCGGCAATTTTCGCCTGTTCCGGCGTAATGCGGATCTGTTTACGGTAAAGATAGTAACCGTCTTTGATCTGCCAGCTCAGATTAAGGTCATGTTGGTTTTGCTGAAAATCAAAAGCAAAGGCCTGATCTGCGGGGACAAATTGTGAGCGTCCCGGCGCGTCGAATAATCCGGCAAAAACGGAAGTGCTGCAAAGTAGCAGGATCAGCGTAAAGATGCGTTGAGCCATGAGAGGTAATCTGTGTCTCCGTGTGTAACAGGTAAAACCAGAAGCTCCGGGGTTTGATACGGATGGTGAGACTTCAGGCATTCCAGCAGTGCTTGCTGGTGAGATACGGTGGTTTTTAAAATCATCTGCACTTCGTATTCTTGTTCCAGTTTTCCCTCCCAGTAATAGAGAGAGGTAGCGCCAGGAATCAAGGTCGCGCAGGCCGCCAGTTTTTCCGCCAATACTTTGGCGGCTAATTCCTGGGCCGTCGCTTCATCCGGCGCGGTGCACAACACCACGACAGACGCGGTATTCGAACTTTTTTCATCAAGCATAAACACCTCGCAAGAACAGATGGAACCGCAAGAGAGAGGTCACTATACAACGGACGGGGAAAGGATGTTAGTCGGCGGGAAAGAAAGCGGGGCGTGAACGCCCCGCGATTTGTCATTACAGCATCACGCTGCCCAGCAAGAAGCCGAAGCAAACGGCCAGGGCAACACCCAGAGTGCCCGGGATGAAGAACGGATGGTTGAAGACGAATTTACCGATACGAGTGGTACCTGTGTCATCCATCTGTACCGCAGCAACCAGCGTCGGGTAGGTCGGCAGAATGAACAGACCAGACACGGCTGCGAAAGAAGCTACAGCGGTCAGCGGAGAAACGTTCAGCGCCAGAGCCATTGGCATCAGTGCTTTTGCAGTTGCAGCCTGAGAGTACAGCAGAGCAGAAGCAAAGAAGAAGATGACAGCCAGCAGCCACGGATGACCCTGAATGACTTCACCAGCGGTATCTTTGATCCAGTCGATGTTGTTGGAAACGAAAGTATCGCCCAGCCATGCAACACCCAGGATACAAATACAGGCGCTCATACCTGCTTTGAAGGTGCTGGAGTTGAGGATGTTGTCGGTGTCCACTTTGCAAAGAACAGTGGTCAGGGTTGCAACGCTCAGCATGATAATCAGGATAGCGTTGGTGGTGTTCATCAGCGGTTTTTCAACCAGGCCCATGCTCGGGCTGTTGATAATCGCATAGATAACCACGCCAACTACGCCCAGCAGGAACAGCCAGACGGATGCTTTCGCGCCTTGTTTGATTTCAATCTGCTTCTCACCGCGCAGTTCAACCAGACCTTCTTCCAGACGCTTGCGATAAATCGGATCGTCAGACAGTTTGGAGTTGAAAAGCATGGTTACCAGGAAGGACATCACCAGAACTGCCAGCAGGGTAGACGGGATGACCACAGAGAGCAGATGCAGGTAGCTGATGCCATGACCTTCCATCACGGAAGACATGTAAACCACCGCCGCAGAGATTGGCGATGCGGTGATCGCAATCTGCGCGGAAACTACCGCTGTTGATAGTGGACGGCAAGGTTTAACACCTTGTTCTTTCGCAACTTCAGCGATAACTGGCAGTGTTGCCAGAGAGATGTTGCCGGTACCAGCAAAGATGGTCAGGAAATAGGTCACGATCGGTGCAAGGATCGTAATGTATTTCGGGTTACGGCGCAGCAGCTTTTCTGTCTGGTGAACCAGATAGTCCAGACCGCCAGCAACCTGCATGGCAGAAATAGCAGCGATAACCGCCATGATAATGGAAATTACATCGAATGGGATGTTACCAGGCTTGACGCCGATAGCGGCAAGAACCAGCACCCCCAATCCACCTGCAAAACCAATACCAATTCCCCCCAGTCTGGCGCCCAAGAAGATCGCCAGCAAAACTATGATGAGTTCTACAACTAGCATATTAGCCTTCCTTGTTTTTTAACAAGTTGATATAAGGTTGTTATTTTTAAGTTACTACACACAAGAAAAAAGGCACGTCGTCTGACGTGCCTTTTTTATTTGTACTACCCTGTACGATTACTGTTCGCTTTCATCAGTATAGCGTTTTGCTTTGTAAGCCGGGTGCATCAGATTCTGTACGGAGAAAATATCGTCTAGTTCTGCTTCAGTCAACAGACCGCGCTCCAGAACGACTTCACGTACGCTCTTGCCGGTTTCGGCACAGATTTTACCCACGATGTCACCGTTGTGGTGGCCGATGAATGGGTTCAGGTAAGTGACGATACCGATAGAGTTGTAAACGTAACCTTCGCACACTTCTTTGTTAGCAGTGATGCCGTTAACGCATTTTTCCAGCAGGTTGTAGCAAGCGTTGGTCAGAATGTGAACGGATTCAAACATGGCCTGGCCAATGACCGGCTCCATGACGTTCAGCTGCAGCTGACCTGCTTCTGCCGCCATGGTAACAGTGGTGTCGTTACCGATGACTTTGAAGCAAACCTGGTTAACCACTTCCGGAACAACTGGGTTTACTTTAGCTGGCATGATGGAAGAGCCCGCCTGCAGTTCCGGCAGGTTGATCTCGTTCAGGCCGGCACGTGGGCCAGAAGAGAGCAAGCGCAGGTCGTTACAGATTTTGGACATCTTCACAGCCATGCGTTTCAGCGCGCCATGAACCATAACGTAAGCGCCGCAGTCAGAGGTCGCTTCGATCAGGTCTTCGGCAGGTACGCATGGGAAGCCAGTAACTTCAGCCAGTTTTTTCACTGCCAGCGGAGAGTACTCTTTTGGCGTGTTCAGGCCAGTACCGATTGCAGTTGCGCCGAGGTTAACTTCCAGCAGCAGCTCAGCGGTACGTTCGATGTTTTTCACTTCTTCTTTCAGCAGGATGCTGAAAGCGCGGAATTCCTGACCGAGGGTCATCGGTACTGCGTCCTGCAGCTGGGTACGACCCATTTTCAGGATGTCCTGGAATTCGACAGCTTTACGTTCAAAGCCTTCACGCAGTTGGTTAATAGCATCTACCAGTTTAATCAGAGAAGAGTAAACCGCGATGCGGAAACCGGTCGGGTAGGCGTCGTTAGTGGACTGACATTTGTTAACGTGGTCGTTCGGGTTCAGGTACTGATATTCACCTTTCTGGTGACCCATCAGTTCCAGACCGATATTGGCCAGCACTTCGTTGGTGTTCATGTTTACGGAAGTACCTGCGCCGCCCTGGTAGACGTCTACCGGGAACTGATCCATGCATTTTCCGTTGTTCAGGACTTCATCACATGCGGCAATGATTGCATTCGCTACACTTTTAGGAATGGTTTGCAGCTCTTTGTTTGCCATAGCTGCGGCTTTTTTAACCATTACCATACCGCGAACAAATTCAGGAATATCGCTGATTTTGTTGTTGCTGATATAGAAGTTTTCAATCGCTCTCAGAGTGTGAACACCATAGTAGGCATCAGCTGGAACTTCCCTGGTACCCAACAGATCTTCTTCGATACGAATGTTGTTTGACATGTGAACCTTCTTTTTCAAGCTGCCAATGATTTGCTTTAAACACACAGAATATATGTGGTTTCGAATGTTTTTCGACCGACGATTATCCCCTGCATCGGTCGAATACTCGAGATCATATGCTGCTTGAGGATTTCTACCGTAATCTGGATCACTTTAAGTGTCGGTTTTTACCCCTTAATTATTAATTTGTGAAATAGATCACCGCTTTGGGATTACTACCAAAAATAGTTGCGCAAACATCTTGAAATTTTGCTAATGACCACAATATAAGCTGAACGCGATTCGCAACCCATTCAGGCGGCCGGATTTAACCGGTTGCTATTACAGGAGAAACCTTTGCGCTGGTTACCTTTAATTGCCGTTTTCCTTTATGTCTATATTGAGATTTCAATCTTTATTCAGGTTGCTCATGTATTAGGTGTATTGCTAACTCTTATATTGGTTATATTCACATCAGTTATCGGTATGTCACTGGTACGTAATCAGGGCTTTAAGAATTTTGTTCTGATGCAACAAAAAATGGCGGCGGGTGAAAACCCGGCGGCGGAAATGATTAAAAGCGTTTCGTTGATCATTGCCGGTTTGCTGCTTTTATTACCGGGCTTTTTTACCGATTTCCTCGGTCTTCTTCTGTTATTACCGCCAGTGCAAAAGCACCTGACGGTGAAGCTGATGCCGCATTTGCGCTTTTCCCGTATGCCGGGCGGTGGTTTTAGCGCCGGAACCGGTGGCGGTAATACTTTTGATGGTGAGTATCAGCGTAAGGATGATGACCGCGAGCGCCTTGATCATAAAGACGATCGCAAGGATTAATGACGAAACGCCGGATTATGTGGTTATGCCATTTTCCGGCGTTTTTCGTTTTGGCAGAAACAGCCATAACCCCGCCAGCATGATCAGTGCATATAAACTTTTCCAGCCGACCATCGCCAGTAACAGAACGCATAACAGCCCGCCAATTACCGCCAGTAGCCGATAACGTCCTTGCAATAATTTACAGCCTGCCAGCATGCACAGCAGATAGATCATAATAAAGATGCCGTTGGCATAGATGATAAGTGCGTCCAGATTGATATCTAACATATGGATCGCCGACGTGCTCACCACGCAACAGCCGAGCACGGCATTAAGGGCATTAGTCGGGATATGGCGAGAAGAGAGGCGTGCCAGGTAGTGGTCAGGATTATGTTGTGCCTGCGACCAGACTAATCGGGCGAAACTCTGTATATAAATGTTGAGGCTGGCAAAGCAGGCCAGATAACCGATAACACAGGCAATCCACAACGCTCCTACACCAAACAGCTGCACCACAATTTTTGGAAGCGATGCTGCTGCCGCCATTTTTTCACCGTAGGCGTTGAAGTGTAATACCACCACCGTACAGCCCCAATACACTAATCCTGCCAGCAGCAGACCAATCATCAGAGCGCGGGGAAAATCACGCTCCGGATTTTTAAATTCCGAGGCGAGATGGGCAAATGCCTCCAGACCGACAAAGCACCAGAACATCACCGATAACGCAGCAAATAATCCGGTAAGTTCGATATTATCAGGCGCAGGGAAGGAGATATTTGCAGGTTTGATATCGCCCGCCCACCAGAGAGCGACAATCAGCGCAACGATAAGCCCGGCAATGACCGTTTGTAGATTAGCACTGGAACTGGCACCGCGAGTACCGATGTACCACACCAGCGCCAGCGTACCGAGTTCTGCCAACAACAGCTGCCAGCTATGCCAACCAAACATTGCCTGGCCAAAGCCGGCGGCAATTTGTAGCGCAGCGGGCAGGCCCACGGGAATGACCGATAAAAATAGCCAGCCAGTAACTCGCTCAAGCCGCGAGCCAAACGCCATGCCAACGAAATGCGCGACGCCACCCGCGCTGGGATAGTGGCGTCCCAGCAGAGCAAAGACGATAGCAATCGGGAACACTAAGATAATCAAAACGGGCCAGGCCCACAGGCTGGTATTGTCCGCTAGCAGGGCGGCTAATGCGGGAACGGCAAACACACCCGTGCCTAATAATGAGGTTGATAACAGGCCGATCCCCTGGGCTAATCCCAGTTCTTGTTTGAGTCCACTCATGGGTTAATGTCCAATTGTGCCCAAATTTTGGGCAACTGCGCAGGTTTTCGATGGTAGCACAATCAGATTCGCGTATGGCGGCGATGGAGAAATTGCGATGAAATGTGATGTGAATCAGGATTTTTACCCGATTTTGTACTGATCAGAATTTTTTTTCATTTGCCCCCTTGAAGGGGGAGAAGCCCATCCCCATTTCACTGGTCACCAGCCGGGAAACCACGTAAGGTCCGGCGTCACCCATAACAGATACGGACTTTCTCAAAGGAGAGTTATCAATGAATATTCGTCCATTGCATGATCGCGTGATCGTCAAGCGTAAAGAAGTTGAAACTAAATCTGCTGGCGGCATCGTTCTGACCGGCTCTGCAGCGGCAAAATCTACCCGTGGCGAAGTGCTGGCTGTTGGCAATGGCCGCATCCTTGAAAATGGCGAAGTGAAACCGCTGGACGTGAAAGTTGGCGACATCGTAATTTTCAATGATGGCTACGGTGTGAAGTCTGAGAAGATCGACAATGAAGAAGTGTTGATCATGTCCGAAAGCGACATTCTGGCAATTGTTGAAGCGTAATCCGCGCACGACACTGAACATACGAATTTAAGGAATAAAGATAATGGCAGCTAAAGACGTAAAATTCGGTAACGACGCTCGTGTGAAAATGCTGCGCGGCGTAAACGTACTGGCAGATGCAGTGAAAGTTACCCTCGGTCCGAAAGGCCGTAACGTAGTTCTGGATAAATCTTTCGGTGCACCGACCATCACCAAAGATGGTGTTTCCGTTGCTCGTGAAATCGAACTGGAAGACAAGTTCGAAAACATGGGTGCGCAGATGGTGAAAGAAGTTGCCTCTAAAGCGAACGACACTGCAGGCGACGGTACCACCACCGCAACCGTACTGGCTCAGGCTATCATCACTGAAGGTCTGAAAGCTGTTGCTGCGGGCATGAACCCGATGGACCTGAAACGTGGTATCGACAAAGCCGTTACCGCTGCAGTTGAAGAACTGAAAGCGCTGTCCGTACCGTGCTCCGACTCTAAAGCGATTGCTCAGGTTGGTACTATCTCCGCTAACTCCGACGAAACCGTAGGTAAACTGATCGCTGAAGCGATGGACAAAGTCGGTAAAGAAGGCGTTATCACCGTTGAAGACGGTACTGGTCTGCAGGACGAACTGGACGTGGTTGAAGGTATGCAGTTCGACCGTGGCTACCTATCTCCTTACTTCATCAACAAGCCGGAAACTGGCGCAGTAGAACTGGAAAGCCCGTTCATCCTGCTGGCTGACAAGAAAATCTCCAACATCCGCGAAATGCTGCCAGTTCTGGAAGCCGTTGCAAAAGCAGGCAAACCGCTGCTGATCATCGCTGAAGATGTTGAAGGCGAAGCGCTGGCAACTCTGGTTGTTAACACCATGCGTGGCATCGTGAAAGTCGCTGCGGTTAAAGCACCGGGCTTCGGCGATCGTCGTAAAGCTATGCTGCAGGATATCGCAACCCTGACCGGCGGTACCGTAATCTCTGAAGAGATCGGTATGGAGCTGGAAAAAGCAACCCTGGAAGACCTGGGTCAGGCTAAACGTGTTGTAATCAACAAAGACACCACCACCATCATCGATGGCGTGGGTGAAGAAGCTGCAATCCAGGGCCGTGTTGCTCAGATCCGTCAGCAGATTGAAGAAGCAACTTCTGACTACGACCGTGAAAAACTGCAGGAGCGCGTAGCGAAACTGGCAGGCGGCGTTGCAGTTATCAAAGTTGGTGCTGCTACCGAAGTTGAAATGAAAGAGAAAAAAGCACGCGTTGAAGACGCCCTGCACGCGACCCGTGCTGCGGTAGAAGAAGGCGTGGTTGCTGGTGGTGGTGTTGCGCTGATCCGCGTAGCGTCTAAACTGGCTGACCTGCGTGGTCAGAACGAAGAGCAGAACGTGGGTATCAAAGTTGCACTGCGTGCAATGGAAGCTCCGCTGCGTCAGATCGTACTGAACTGCGGCGAAGAGCCGTCTGTTGTTGCTAACACTGTTAAAGCTGGCGACGGCAACTACGGTTACAACGCAGCAACCGAAGAATATGGCAACATGATCGACATGGGTATCCTGGATCCAACCAAAGTAACTCGTTCTGCTCTGCAGTACGCAGCTTCTGTGGCTGGCCTGATGATCACCACCGAGTGCATGGTTACCGACCTGCCGAAAAACGATGCAGCTGACTTAGGTGCTGCTGGCGGTATGGGCGGCATGGGTGGCATGGGCGGCATGATGTAATTGCCCTGCACCTCGCAGAAATAAAGAAACCCCCGGGCAGAAATGCCTGGGGGTTTTTCTTTTGGTCATCTTTCTAGTATAAGATTCAGACACGGACGACGCGAGTTGCGTCCAGCTCATTGATTATGGGGAATAACATGCACGTAAAATACTTAGCAGGGATTGTCGGTGCCGCGCTACTGATGGCGGGTTGTAGCTCCAGCAACGAATTGAGTGCTGCCGGACAGAGCGTTCGCATCGTGGACGAGCAACCTGGTGCAGAGTGCCAGCTGATTGGTACAGCTACTGGTAAACAAAGTAACTGGCTTTCCGGGCAACACGGCGAAGAAGGCGGTTCTATGCGCGGCGCAGCAAACGATCTGCGCAACCAGGCGGCAGCAATGGGCGGTAACGTGATTTATGGTATCAGCAGCCCGTCGCAGGGCATGTTGTCCAGCTTTGTCCCGACGGATAGCCAGATTATCGGTCAGGTTTATAAGTGCCCGAACTGATGTGATTCAGAGATTGGATGACGAGCGTGTAATTGCCTGATGCGCTTCGCTTATCAGGCCTACATTTGGCATTGCAGTTGATTGAATGTTCGAAAATTTGTAGGCCAGATAAGGCGTTTATGCCACATCCGGCAAGAGAAACGAGCACTTTGTCAGCAATCTGAGGCTGGATGATTCCAGCCTCGTAGTAAAACAGATGAGATTATTTCGCCCGTGGTGCAGTTTTGCTGATGGACTGAACGCGTAGGTGATGCAGTGCGCGTAGGCATTGATCCTGGGTCAGTGGTTGGGCGTTATTTGCTGCCACGGTACGAACGTAGACCTGACACGGCACTCCAGCGAGCTTTTTCAATCGTGGGCTGAAATCAAGCATCCGGCGAGTGATAGCCTCCACTTCTTTACCCGGTGTTGCTTCACGCGTTTTCACTACTGCGCCGCTAAATTGCTCTTTGCCACTTTCATCTTTAAAGCGATAAAGTACCGCAAGATAATGACTAAACAGATTATGTTTCCATTCTGGTTGGGAATAGGTGTCATATTCCAGATTGCCATCATTCTGGCAGTCGACATCATATAACGGCAGAAAATCTAACAACGATGTAATACGTAACGCCAGTTCACGCATTTCTGCATTATTAATTGCATGAATGATTGCTCGTGCCAGCATTTCAATCTGCAACTCATTGACCACTAATTCGCATTTGCTGCCGTCATGTAGCGTTAATACGAAGGTAAGATTTTCGCGCTGATTATCAGTAAGTTCCAGCGTGTTAACCCGACGATTAATATCGGCATTTTTAAGCTCATCAACCAGAATTTCTGGGATATTTTCTGCCATTTTCTTAATGACTTTATCGCGAGCTTGCTCATACTGAAGGCGTGCAGCAGCATCCAGTTTATGCTTTTGATGCAGACGACTTTCCAGCGCAATCAGCAGGTCGCGCAGTTCCATGACAGACATGAAGAACAACGATTCTTTATTGCGAGGCTCTTTTATTTTCAGCGCCAGCGCAATGAAATTATTACTCTTGCGAATAACACCAGTATTAACACCCTTGATGCTTATGGCCATGTAGGTTCTCCCTAACCATTTCTCAATTAAATAATTAATTTTAATTTATAAGCCAGATGAATGGGCTTGGTAGTAATAGTTGTTAAAATAACATAAATAGCCGTGCTCACTCTATATAAACAGAAAAGAAAGGTTAATTATTGGTGTTGGTTATATAAAGAGTAACAACAGCAATGCATATGAATAATTAAAGGTTATGCAACGGGCAAAGATTAAATTTCCCAGTTTAATGACAGGTTGGTGTACTTGCGTTTGTTGCTCTTGCCGGATGCGGCGTAAATGCCTTATCTGGCCTACAGTTCATTGAAATTTCAATGCACGATGTAGGCCTGATAAGCGTAGCGCATCAGGCAATTTTAATGTTTAACTTCCCTGTTTAATCAGTTACTGCTGGCGTAGCTGGAGATCCAGCGGTGTTTTGCTGGGTTCGCCACCAATCTCGCGCGCCAGTTTTGGCACCAGATATCCCGATACTAACGTCAGAAGCTCACGCATAATCTGCCGTGCTTCATCATCGCTCACCATGAAATGCGCCGCGCCCTGCACTTTATCGAGCACATGCAGGTAGTAGGGCATCACACCAGCGTCAAACAGTGCATTACTCAGATTTGCCAGCGTTTGCGCGTTATCGTTCACGCCACGTAACAGAACGCTTTGATTAAGCAGGGTGACGCCGACACGGCGCAATTTAGCCATCGCCTGACGGAACGTTTCATCTACCTCATTGGCATGGTTGATGTGATTCACTAGCAAGATTTGCAGCGTAGAACGAGCAAAGCGTTCAACCAGCGCATCTGTGATGCGTGCCGGGATCACAATCGGCAGACGGCTGTGAATCCGCAGACGTTTGATATGCGGGACGGCTTCCAGTTGTGTGAGCAACCAGTCCAGTTCGTGATCTTTCGCCATCAGCGGATCGCCGCCGGAGAAAATCATCTCGTCCAGTTCTGGATGCGCAGCAACATAGTCAAGTGCAGTCTGCCAGTTACGCTTGTTGCCCTGATTTTCGGCATACGGGAAGTGGCGACGGAAGCAATAGCGGCAATTTACCGCGCAGCCGCCTTTTACCAGCAATAGCGCCCGGTTGTGGTATTTATGCAACAAACCAGGCACTACGCTGTGCTGTTCTTCCAGCGGGTCGGTGGAGAATCCGGGCGCGACGACAAACTCATCTTGCGAGGTAAGTACCTGACGCAAAAGTGGATCGTCTGGATTGCCTTTCTCCATGCGTTCAATAAATGATCGAGGCACACGCAGGGCAAACAGCTTTTTAGCACCGCGTCCGGCCAACAGTTTTTCGTCTGCGTCTATATTCAAAAGACGTAGAAGTTCATCAGGATCGGTCACAACATCGGCAAGTTGCGTTAACCAATCTTCTCTGGATGGGGTATTTAGGGTTACAATATGCGCCATTTTGTGGCTTAGCTACCAATTAATAAATTTCAGAGGGCCTTATGGCAACGTACTATAGCAACGATTTTCGTGCTGGTCTTAAAATCATGTTAGATGGCGAACCTTACGCGGTTGAAGCCAGTGAATTCGTGAAACCGGGTAAAGGTCAGGCATTCGCTCGCGTTAAACTGCGTCGCCTGCTGACCGGTACTCGCGTAGAAAAAACCTTCAAATCTACCGATTCCGCTGAAGGCGCTGATGTTGTCGATATGAACCTGACTTACCTGTACAACGACGGTGAGTTCTGGCACTTCATGAACAACGAAACCTTCGAACAGCTGTCTGCTGATGCGAAAGCAATTGGCGACAACGCTAAATGGCTGCTGGATCAGGCAGAGTGCATCGTAACTCTGTGGAACGGCCAGCCAATCTCCGTAACTCCGCCGAACTTTGTTGAACTGGAAATCGTTGATACCGATCCAGGTCTGAAAGGTGATACCGCAGGTACTGGCGGCAAACCAGCTACCCTGTCTACTGGCGCTGTGGTTAAAGTTCCGCTGTTCGTACAGATCGGCGAAGTCATCAAAGTGGATACCCGCTCTGGTGAATACGTCTCTCGCGTGAAGTAATGCGGTTGTGGTGCGGCCTGCAGGCTGCACCATCACTTATTCAGGTCAGAGATGATGAAACACCTTATCCTTCTTGTTTTGCTTGCCAGTGCGCTGCTCACGGGCTGTAACACCGCTCGCGGTTTTGGTGAAGACATTAAACATCTCGGTAATTCCATCTCCCGCGCTGCCAGCTAATTTTTCTTCTCTTCAGAAAAATCATCAGATTTCCGTCATTTTTGGCGATGTTGTCTATTATTAATTTGCTATAGGCAAACACAAATAACATTACCTAAAAGGAAGACGTTATGGTGAAGAAGACAATTGCAGCGATCTTTTCTGTTCTGGTGCTTTCAACTGTATTAACTGCCTGCAACACCACGCGTGGCGTTGGTGAAGACATTTCTGATGGCGGTAACGCGATTTCTGGCGCAGCGACGAAAGCGCAGCAATAAGCAATAACGGTACGACAGCTGTGTCGTGCCGTTTGTTTTTTCTGCGATAGTCACTAAGGTAATAGTTGAAATTCCCCTGCCACCTGGCAAAATATCCGTTCAACCATCAGCTTTGCAGGACGACCTGCAAACGCCTCTTTTCACCGGGGACGGCCCCAATTCTCCGGAGCCTGATATGTCCTGGATTATCTTAGTTATTGCTGGTCTGCTCGAAGTGGTATGGGCCGTTGGCCTGAAATATACCCACGGCTTTAGTCGTTTGACGCCAAGTGTTATTACCGTGACGGCGATGATTGTCAGTATGGCGCTACTTGCCTGGGCGATGAAGTCATTACCTGTAGGGACGGCTTATGCCGTGTGGACGGGGATTGGCGCAGTCGGCGCGGCTATCACCGGCATTGTGCTGCTCGGCGAGTCCGCTAACCCGATGCGCCTGGCGAGTCTGGCGTTAATTGTATTGGGTATTATTGGTCTGAAACTCAGCACTCACTAACTACCGGGCTGCTGTACCCAAATAAACTTACTGACATCAAACCCTTCCCGGGTCGCGACTGCCAGCATCTCCTGTTTAACTTCGTCAGAAATGGTTGGCGTGCGGGAGAGTATCCACAGGTAGTCGCGGTCCGGGCCGCAAACCAGCGCATGGCGGTACTCCCGATCGAGTGCAATCACGTTATAACCGCCATAGAAAGGGCCAAAGAATGACACTTTCAGCGCAGCGCGGGTCGGCGCGCCGGTAAAGTACGCTTTCCCTTCACTCTGTTGCCACATTTCTCTGTCAGGGTTATAGCCTTTATTGATGACATTCAGGCCGCCATCATCTCGCAGACTGTATGTTGCGGTGACTTTCTCCAGCCCGCGCTCAAATCGGTGATCAAAACGAGCAATCTCATACCAGGTGCCGAGATAGCGTTTAGCGTCGAAATTATTCACTACGGTCACGCCACGCGGTGGCGTAGGAGAACTACAGGCAACGACCAGAAATGCAGCCGTCGCTGCGACAACGAAGGGAAGCAGGCGCATAGATGTTTCCTTACTGGTTTTTTCTAAGTGTAGATGACAGCAAGAAAATGCGAAGAAAAGGTCCGAAAATTCGGACCCGATGAAATTTTACTGCAGAGCGTTGAGAATCTGCCAGGCGGCAGCGACTCTCGCTGGATTGGGATAATTTTTGTTAGCCAGCATCACAATACCCAGCTCTTTTTCTGGGATAAACGCGACGTAGCTGCCAAAACCACCGGTCGCGCCTGTTTTATGTACCCATGATGCACGTACAGCAGGAGTTGGGGGGGTAATCGCTTTTACTGGGCGTGTCGCCAGCGCGATTTTATTGTCACTGCCGTTAATGATGCTGTCAGGATTTAGCGGCCAGTCGAGCATTTCCCAGCCCAGGCCCTGATACATATCGCCGGTTTGCCAGTAGCGAGATTGCGCCAGATGGATACCTTGCTGAAGTGTTTTGTCATTGATATCACGGGGATTCATATTGCTTCGTACCCAGCGAGCCATATCTTCAATCGTCGATTTCACACCGTAAGCTTCAGCATCCAGCGCCCCAGGTGAAACATGCACTGGCTTACCTTTGCGATATCCCCAGGCGTAATTCTTTTCTTCTTCAGGCGGTACATTAAT
This sequence comes from Escherichia sp. E1V33, assembly GCF_004211955.1. Taxonomy (GTDB): domain Bacteria; phylum Pseudomonadota; class Gammaproteobacteria; order Enterobacterales; family Enterobacteriaceae; genus Escherichia. The sequence goes on along the minus strand of NZ_RHJI01000017.1, from coordinate 107,892 downwards.
CCACGTATGGTTGAGTTTGAGTGGCTGGAAGACACGGGTGTCCATCGCCTGATCAAAACTCAAACCAGACGGCTTCACAGCCAGTGCGCCGAACAAACCAATACTGGAATTCGCGTACAAACGTTGTGTTCCTGGCGCCCATTCAGGCTGCCAGTTTTGATAGAAACGTAGCAGGTCAGTTGCGGATTTAACGTCATCCGGCACCTGCAATGGCAGGCCGCCAGCGGTGTAGGTTGCGAGATGTAATAGTGTGATCCCATTCCACTGTTTAGCCGTAAGTTCAGGCCAGTATTTTGTGACGGGATCGTTTAGATTGATTTCCCCTCGAGCAATAGCGTCGCCACCGAGCACGCCCGTGAATGTTTTGCTGACCGAGCCTAGCTCAAACAACGTTTGCCGCGTGACGGGCCGCTTTTTTGCCACATCCGCGTAGCCCCAGGTAAAGTAATAAGGCTTGCCCTGATAAATCACTGCAACGGCCATGCCGGGGATTTTTTGTTGCTCAACAAGTGGGGTAATCGTGCGATGCACAATATCGTTGATTTGTTGTTCACTGTGGGGGGCGGCAAGTGTGGAGCAAGAGACGGTAATCAGTAAGGCGCAAAGCGTCGTTTTGAGCATAAGGTCTGGTTTCCATACAAAACGGCCCGCCATAGGCGGGCCGGATTTACATTGGCGATACGTTAGATTGTAACGATACCAATCAGCGTGACAACTGTCAGGATAGCAGCCAGACCGTAGAATACCCATTTGCCCGCAGGCACGTGAATTTTCAGGTCGTGCATTGCGTGGTGCATACGGTGTAAGCCACACCACAGCGGCAGAACGATCATCAGGAACAGGAATACACGACCAATGAAGCTCTGCGCGAATGCCAGAATGCGTTCGTAGCTCAGTGCATCACCCGGGAACAGACCCAGCGGCAGCAGAATACCAACCAGCAGGATCATTACCGGCGCAATGATCGCACTCCACATACCACCGGCCCCGAAGAGGCCCCAGAATACCGGTTCGTCAGAACGCTTTGGATTTGGATTAATCATCTCAGGCTCCTTACCAGTACAGGGCAACAAACAGGATTACGATGGTGGCAACCACGGTTACCGCCCAGAGACTTTTGATAATTGGCTCTGGTCCCATTTTTTCGTCTTTTACAATGATATTGGCGGCTTTTGGCGCCAGCTCAAACCAGGTTTTGGTGTGCAGCAGGGCTGCAGCCAGAGTAATCAGGTTAATGATCACAATCACCGGATTTTGTAAAAAGTCGACGAATCCCGCCCAGGTTTCCGGGCCATTTTTCAGGGCAAACAGCCCGAAAATCAGTTCAATGCTGAACCACACAGCCGGAACCGCCGTGCCTTCGCGCAGCATGTAAAAGCGATAAAACGGCAATTTTTTCCACCAGGTGGACGTCATTGGCCGTACATACGGTTTACGTTTAGTCGTCATGTTGCACTCCTTAGCGTGGTTTCAGGGTAGCGATAAGAAAGTCTTTCGAACTTTCTACTTTGCCCTGCTGAATGGCCGCAGCCGGATCGACGTGTTTCGGGCAGACTTCGGAGCAGTAGCCCACGAAAGTACAGCTCCATACGCCGTTCTGGCTGTTCAACTGCGCCATACGCTCCTTCTTACCGTGGTCGCGGCTATCTTCGTTATAACGATGTGCCAGCGTAATGGCAGCCGGACCGATGAACTCTGGGTTCAGGCCGAACTGCGGGCATGCGGCATAGCACAGACCACAGTTGATGCAACCGGAGAACTGGTGATACTTCGCCATCTGCGCTGGGGTCTGGATGTTAGTCCCCTGGTCTGCAGTGCGGGAGTTGCCGATGATGTACGGTTTGATCGCTTCCAGACTTTCGATGAAGTGGGTCATATCGACCACCAGATCGCGTTCGATCGGGAAGTTAGCTAACGCTTCAACCTTCATGCCGTTGGTGTAGTCACGCAGGAAGGTTTTACATGCCAGTTTCGGCACGTTGTTAACCATCATGCCGCAGGAGCCACAAATCGCCATACGGCAGGACCAGCGGTAGCTCAGGTCCGGCGCAAGGTTGTCTTTGATATAGCCCAGCGCATCCAGCAATGAGGTGGTTTCATCATAAGGCACTTCATAGAATGCGCTATGCGGTGCGGTATCGACTTCCGGGTTATAACGCACCACCTCAATTTTCAGGTTTTTCATCTCAGCCATTCGCCTTCTCCTTCTTATTGGCTGCTTCCGCCTTATCGGCTGCATCCGCTTCGCCACCGTACATGCGTTTGGCCGGCGGCAGCTTAGTAATCTTCACGTCGCTGTACTCCAGGCGAGTAGTGCCATCAGCATCGCGGAAGGCGAGAGTGTGTTTGAGGAAGTTGATGTCGTCACGTTCAGTGCAACCTTCGTCCAGACGCTGGTGCGCGCCGCGGGACTCTTTACGCGCCATTGCGGAGTGCGCCATACATTCGGCAACGTTCAGACCGTGGCCCAACTCAATGGTGTAAAGCAGGTCGGTGTTAAACACGCTGGAAGTGTCGGTGATACGCACGCGCTTGAAGCGTTCCTGCAGTTCCGCCAGCTTGTCGATGGTTTTCTGCATCAGTTCTGGCGTACGGTAGATACCGCAGCCTTCTTCCATGGCCATGCCCATTTCGTCGCGGATCTTCGCCCAGTTTTCGCCGCCGTCCTGGTTAACCAGATCTTTCAGACGCTGTTCAACGCCAGCAACCTGTGCATTGATTGCTGCATCGTTGCCATTACCGGCAGTAGATGCACGCTCCATCGCTTGCTCACCAGCCAGACGACCAAAGACCACCAGTTCCGCCAGGGAGTTGGAACCCAGACGGTTTGCGCCGTGCAGACCTACAGAGGAACATTCACCCACTGCGAACAGGCCCTTAATGCGGGTTTCACAGTTCTGATCGGTTTCGATACCGCCCATGGTGTAGTGCGCGGTTGGACGTACCGGAATCGGCTCTTTAACCGGATCGACGCCAACGTAAGCTTTCGCCAGTTCACAGATGAACGGCAGACGTTCGTGCAGTTTTTTCTCGCCCAGGTGACGCAGGTCGAGGTATACCACATCGCCACGCGGAGTGGAGATGGTGTTGCCTTTACGCCATTCGTGCCAGAAGGCCTGAGAAACCTTGTCGCGTGGACCCAGTTCCATGTATTTGTTTTTCGGCTCGCCGAGCGGAGTTTCTGGACCCATGCCGTAGTCTTGCAGATAACGGTAGCCATTTTTGTTGACCAGAATACCGCCTTCACCACGGCAACCTTCGGTCATCAGGATACCGGAACCCGGTAGGCCGGTCGGGTGATACTGAACGAACTCCATATCACGCAGCGGAACACCGTGGCTCAGCGCCATACCCATACCGTCGCCAGTAACGATGCCGCCGTTGGTGTTATAACGATAAACACGGCCAGCGCCGCCGGTTGCCATCACCACTGCGTTAGCACGGATCTGAACCAGCGTACCTTCCATCATGTTCATTGCCACCAGGCCGCGAACATGACCATCATCAACCAGAATATCCAGCACGAAGTGTTCGTCAAAACGCTGGATCTGCGGGAATTGCAGAGAGGTCTGGAACAGAGTGTGAAGCATATGGAAGCCGGTCTTATCGGCGGCGAACCAGGTACGCTCGATTTTCATGCCGCCGAAGCGACGTACGTTCACGCTACCATCCGGGCGACGGCTCCACGGGCATCCCCACAGTTCCAGTTGGGTCATTTCGGTTGGGCAGTGGTGGACGAAATAATCCACAACATCCTGCTCACATAACCAGTCGCCACCCGCTACTGTATCGTTAAAGTGATAATCGAAGCTGTCATGATCCTGCGCGACAGCGGCGGAGCCCCCTTCTGCAGCAACGGTATGGCTGCGCATTGGGTATACTTTTGAGATTAGTGCGATTTTTGCATTCGGATTTGCCTGCGCGGCAGCAATTGCAGCACGTAATCCCGCGCCACCGGCACCTACAATGGCAAGATCGGCTTGAAAGGTTTGCACGACATTCCTCCAGATTGTTTTTATCCCACAGCCACGTATTTCAGGGTAAGTGCCTGAAAGTACGGTCTGCGAACGCTATTCCACTGCTCCTTTATAGGTACAACAGTATAGTCTGATGGATAAGTCTGAAATTTGACGAGATCGATTTTTTTAGTGCGCAAGAGGGCTAAATTATCACTGAAGATGATTAATTTAATTACTAAACCATCAGATTGTGGTTTTTTTAGTCACTCTCCCTCACTGAATGATTCCTGCGTAAAATTTGTCTCGCCGTCGCGTTGCGAGTAGACTTCGTGCCCTTGTTAAAAACTGGAGATTTCACTATGAGCGAAACGGCATCCTGGCAGCCGAGCGCATCCATTCCTAACTTATTAAAACGCGCGGCGATTATGGCGGAGATCCGTCGTTTCTTTGCCGATCGTGGAGTGCTGGAGGTGGAGACGCCTTGTATGAGCCAGGCGACGGTAACCGATATTCACTTGGTCCCGTTTGAGACACGTTTCGTTGGCCCCGGACACTCTCAGGGGATGAATCTCTGGTTAATGACCAGCCCTGAATATCACATGAAACGCCTGCTGGTTGCCGGTTGTGGCCCAGTATTCCAGCTATGCCGCAGCTTCCGTAATGAAGAGATGGGGCGTTATCACAACCCTGAGTTCACGATGCTGGAGTGGTATCGGCCGCATTATGATATGTACCGGTTGATGAACGAAGTTGACGATCTTCTTCAACAAGTACTGGATTGTCCTGCGGCAGAAAGCCTTTCTTATCAGCAAGCTTTCTTACGTTATCTGGATATTGATCCGCTCTCAGCAGATAAAACGCAGCTGCGGGAAGTGGCGGCGAAACTGGATCTGAGCAACGTTGCCGATACCGAAGAAGACCGCGATACGCTATTGCAGTTGCTGTTTACCTTTGGTGTGGAACCGAACATTGGTAAAGAAAAACCGACCTTTGTTTATCATTTCCCGGCCAGTCAGGCATCACTGGCGCAAATCAGTACCGAAGATCATCGGGTCGCAGAGCGCTTCGAGGTCTACTACAAAGGTATTGAGCTGGCGAATGGTTTCCACGAATTAACGGACGCTCGTGAACAGCAACAACGCTTTGAGCAGGATAACCGTAAGCGTGCGGCGCGTGGTTTACCGCAGCATCCAATCGACCAAAACCTCATAGAAGCTCTGAAAGTCGGTATGCCAGACTGCTCCGGCGTGGCTCTGGGCGTTGATCGTTTGGTGATGCTGGCGCTGGGCGCGGAGACTCTTGCGGAAGTTATAGCCTTTAGCGTTGACCGGGCATAATTCTGAAAAATCATCTAATTAACCACACAGAATGGCGTTGTAACGCCATTCTGTAGCAGATGTTTTCATTTTTCTGCTAAAGGCCACAATTTAAGACTGGATATTTGCTATCATCCAGGTATCAATTCTGTATAGTTTTTTATTGCGGCCCGTTAATTGATGGGTAGTGCAGTTCAATGCGCGCGTTTTATACATGTGCTAAAACGAAGGATAATTTCATGCCTCACACGATAAAAAAGATGAGTCTGATAGGGCTCATATTGATGATCTTTACTTCAGTATTTGGGTTTGCCAATAGCCCGGCAGCTTATTATTTAATGGGGTATAGTGCGATTCCCTTTTATATATTTTCTGCATTATTATTTTTTATACCATTTGCCTTAATGATGGCAGAAATGGGCGCGGCCTATCGCAAAGAAGAAGGCGGCATCTATTCCTGGATGAATAATAGTGTTGGACCACGTTTCGCGTTTATCGGCACATTTATGTGGTTTTCCTCTTATATCATCTGGATGGTGAGTACCTCAGCTAAAGTTTGGGTACCATTTTCTACGTTCCTCTACGGTACCGACATGACTCAGCACTGGCGCATTGCTGGCCTGGAGCCAACGCAGGTAGTGGGTCTGCTGGCGGTGGCATGGATGATTCTGGTTACCGTGGTTGCCTCAAAAGGGATTAATAAAATTGCCCGTATTACTGCGGTAGGTGGTATTGCAGTAATGTGTCTTAATTTAGTATTACTGTTAGTGAGCATTGCCATTTTGTTATTAAATGGTGGCCATTTTGCGCAGGATATTGATTTTGTGGTATCGCCGAATCCAGGATATCAATCCGGTCTGGCGATGTTATCGTTTGTGGTATTTGCCATTTTCGCTTACGGCGGAATTGAAGCTGTTGGTGGTCTGGTAGATAAAACAGAAAACCCAGAAAAGAACTTTGCCAAAGGTATTGTTTTTGCCGCTATTGTTATTTCAATCGGCTATTCGCTGGCGATATTTTTATGGGGCGTCAGCACTAACTGGCAGCAGGTATTAAGTAATGGTTCCGTTAATCTCGGCAATATCACCTATGTGTTGATGAAAAGCCTGGGGATGACGCTGGGTAACGTGCTGCATTTGTCACCTGAAGCGTCATTGTCGCTGGGCGTATGGTTTGCGCGTATTACCGGGCTTTCGATGTTCCTGGCTTACACCGGCGCGTTTTTTACACTTTGCTACTCGCCACTAAAAGCGATCATCCAGGGTACGCCGAAAGCGTTATGGCCGGAGCCGATGACGCGACTGAACGCCATGGGCATGCCGTCTATCGCCATGTGGATGCAGTGTGGGCTGGTTACTGTCTTCATCCTGCTGGTTTCGTTTGGCGGTGGTACAGCATCGGCGTTCTTTAACAAGCTGACGCTGATGGCGAACGTTTCTATGACGCTTCCCTATCTGTTCCTCGCGTTGGCTTTCCCATTCTTTAAAGCTCGTCAGGATCTCGACAGACCATTTGTGATTTTCAAAACACACATGTCGGCAACGATCGCGACAGTGGTGGTGGTACTGGTGGTGACGTTTGCGAACGTTTTCACCATCATCCAGCCGGTGGTTGAAGCCGGAGACTGGGATAGCACATTGTGGATGGTTGGCGGCCCTGTCTTCTTCTCGCTGTTAGCGATGGCGATTTACCAGAACTATTGCAGCAGAGTGGCAAAAAGTCCGCAGTGGGTGGCTGAGTAATCAGATGCCCTATCGTCGGTCTGACGATAGGGCGTAAATACAGGGAATGTTATGGATGACAACAGCCGGGATCCGGCAATAACCGAAGATGAAATCAGGGCGCTGCAATTTTCTGCACAGGACGTTGCAGAAATAGAGCACGTTATCCTTTCTTTTGCCGATGTTCGCTACACCCGTAAAGTGGCGATGGTGGTCGGTAATACCATTAATACCCTCAAAGATCGCGACGGGAATCGGTGGGGAAACCTGCCGGATATCTATTGCGCTTATCTTATTAGATGTCTGGTTTTTCGCGGAGAATTAGTGGGATACGGCGATTTATTTTGTATGCGTTTTAGCGAAATTAAGCGACCGATTACCTCATGAGTGCGCGTATGTTTGTCTTGTGCTGCATCTGGTTTGTTGTGGCGATCCCCTGGATAGTCATCACTTCCACGCTGGACAAAGAGTGGATGATTGATGAAGGTGGGGTTAAAAATATCTGCCATGTGCTGGAGTATCTGGAAAATGACGATACCCGTGATGTCGGTGTGATATTAACGTTGCCGCTCTTTTTCCCCTTTCTCTGGTTCGCGCTGTGGCGAAAAAAACGCGGCTGGTTTATGTACGTCACTGCGCTGGTGATTTTCGGTTACTGGCTGTGGCAGTTTTTCCTGCGCTATCAGTTTTGTTTGTGAGCCGGATGGGGTCATCCGGCCACAAAAACCTTACAAACTTCCTGCCTGACGACCTTTACCCGCAGAAGTCAGCGTTCTCCCCGTTTGTTTACCGTTGAGGCTTTCCAGACGCATCTGGAAGGGCGGGAATGGCATATCGATACCGTGGGCGTGGAAGCCCGCCAGAATCAGTTGATGGATTTCATGGCGCAGCGGCATGCGGTGGCCCATTTCTGCGGCGTAAATACGCAGCTCGAAAATCTGGATCCCTTGCTGTAGATCCACCAGGAAGACTTCCGGTGCCGGGTTGTCGATCACCAGCGAGCAGCGACGCGCTGCGGTTAGCAGGATTTCCGTCACTTCTTCACTGTTAGCATCGGCAGGGGCCGGAATCGTCAGCACCACGCGCGTGACCGAGTCAGAGAGCGACCAGTTGATAAACTGCTCAGTAATAAACGCCTTGTTTGGCACGATAATCTCTTTACGGTCCCAGTCGCTGATGGTGGTGGCGCGGGTGTTAATTTTCGTCACGCTGCCGGTAAGATCGCGGATCGTTACCGTATCGCCAATACGAATCGGTTTTTCGAACAGGATAATCAGGCCAGAGATAAAGTTGGCGAAAATTTCCTGCAAACCAAAACCGAGACCAACACCGAGCGCGGCGACCAGCCACTGTAATTTCGACCACTCAATACCAATCATCGAGAAGCCGACCAGCCCGCCAATCAGCATCAACAGGTATTTGGTGATGGTGGTGATGGCGTAGCCCGTACCCGGCGTTAAATCGAGATGTTGCAAGATTGCCAGTTCCAGCAGCGCGGGTAGGTTGCGCACCAGCTGCGTGGTGATGATAAACACCAGAATGGCTATCAGCACCGCACCGAGGGTAATCGGCTCCAGACTTTCCACGCCCTGTACCGTGGATGTGACGTCCCACAGCGAAATATTTTCGAGGAAGCCGAAAGCGGAATGGATTTCTGACCATAGCACGATGACCGAAAGCAGGGCGATCAGCATCAGGATTGAGCGCACCAGCCGCAAGGACTGCGCACTGATAGCATCGAGATCGACTTCGCTTTCATCCACTTCAAGTGCCCCTTCCGGGCTACTGTGATGATGCGCTTCCTCTTCGCCACGCGCACGTTGCGCTAACATCTCGGCCCGGCGATGCTTTGCCCGGTCAAATGCCAGTCTGCGCCGCTGGATTAGCATCCAGCGGCGGATAACGTGATAAACCACCAACAGCAGGAACCAGATGGCGACCGAGGTTTCAAGCCTCGCTAACAGCGCCTGTGCCGTTGCCAGGTAACCGACTGCCGCTGCCAGAATAGCGACCAGCGGCGCGCCAATCATCAAGTTCCATAACATATGGTTGGTAATGTTGTCGCCGCTACCCTCTTTGTTGAGGTACAGCGGGATCCCCGCTTTTTTCAGACTGAGGGTGACTACCGCCAGTGCACCGCAAATGAGGATAAAGCAAAGCCGTCCCAGCGAACCGGAAAACTCGCGGTCGTCGAGATTATCGAACATCATCAGCGCCATAATCAGCGGCACGATAAGCCCGATGCTCATCAGGTAGTAGCGCATCCCGCGGGAAACACGTTCGCGCGGCCAGCCAAAATGGGCGATAAACAAGCCGTTCGGGCGGGCAAAGGTAGCGCAAATCATCACTACCCACAGCAGCGGCACGGTGGCTGTTACGCCATCACCAATCGCTACCGCCAGCGGATAAGGCCACGCCTCGCGCAAGCCGTAACCCAGCGTCATCCACAGCACCGGCAGCGGTGACGCGACGAGAATCGACCAGAAAAGAGTGCGCAACGTCAGCCAGAAGTGATCCTGAGTCACTTTGCCGACTTTCGCCGCCGAACGTTCGAGAAAACGGGTAAAATAGCGGCGCGAGTAGATACTGCAACCGACCAGAATCAACGCGCCAAACAGCGGCAAAATCGTTTCTTTGCTGGTCAGCATCATGATGCTGGCTTTACCTAACTGGCTGAAGGTATCCAGCGAAATGAGGCGGCGCAGATCCTGGGCGATCTCCAGTGGCCAGGCGATGGTCATTGGGCGCACGTCGGAGGTCCAGAACAGGTAGCGGTGCGTCGCTTCGTTGACCTCTTTCAGCGCATCTTCCAGTTGCCCGTTGGAAACTTTCAGCTTGGTCAGTTCAAGCAGTAGCGTGTCGCCGCCCTGCAACAATGAGTTAAGCAACTCACGCTGAGTACGCAGCTGTGCTTCGAGAATACGGTTTTGTTCGGCGGTCAGCGGCTGACCGTCAGCCTGAAGGATTTGTCGCAGTTGCGGTTGTTTATTAAGCAGATCCTCATAACGTAACCGTTGCACGCGCAACTGCGCCATTTCGGTATCAAGCTGTTGCGGTTTCGGCATTTCTGGCAGTCGTGCCACCTGCGCCCGCAACGCTTCGCCGAGCAGGTTGGACGATCCCAGCCATTGTGACTGCTCACGCAGGGTATTCAGCGCCTGCCGGACCTGTAACGTCTGGCTGGCAGCCTGACGCTGTTGTGAAGCGACGAGATCCATCCGCTGCGCCTGCTGATTTAGCGCCGCCGACAGTTCGCGGTTAATTTTGAATTGCGCGACGATGTCTTTCGGCAAATCGGCACTGTTTTCTGCCAACAACTCGGTGCTTTCCAGCGCCCGCTCCGCCTCCAGCTGACGCTGGCTGTTTAACTGATTACGCAAGGCCTGCAAATATGCATCCAGTTGCTGGCTCTCTTTTTCCGCCAGCTCAGAGCGCAAGCGCGCTAATTCCTGACGGTTATTGGCAGACAGCTGCGCCAGCTCCAGTTCATCAACGAGCGCTTTCAGGCGTGCGGAGTCAGACTGCAACGCGAAATTTTGTGCCTGATTAAGCGGAGTATTGCCGGTAAGCGTTCCCAGGCGGCGCTCGATTTCATTTAACTGACGGCGGGCGTCGGTTTGCTGTTGCGGCAGTTGATTCAGTGAATCGGCAATCTCGCGGGCGCGTTCCTGCTCTTGCTGGGCCTGACGGCTTTTATCCAGCAACTGACTGCTGACCTGGAGAATTTCCTGATTCAGCGCGTCGGTAGACATTCCCGGCGACACACTGCGCGGCTCGTCACGCATGTTGTTTAATTGCGCGCGCAGAGTAGCGGAGAGTTTCGGGTAGTTATCAATGACTTCTTGATATTGCTTGATGCGCTCAAGGGAACCTTTTCGTTCCTCAAGCGCATTTAATGCAGACTGGAGAGCCTCTACGATTTCCGGCTGCGCGGGTTTTGCCGCTTTTGCCTGCTCCAGTTCCTGGGTGATTTGTTTGCTATCGGGGGCCGTCGCGGCGTACGCCCCCCAACTGAGGCACCAGGCCATCAGAAAAGTGATAATCAGGCGCACGTCAGCGTTTCCTTTGATGGATTAGACCTGGTCTTTTTTGTCGTCAACCAATGGGCTGGCGTCTTGTTCTGCTTCGATCTCTTCAGCAGGAAGCGGGGCCGGTTCAGCGTCTGGCGTAACAAAAGTTTCGGTAGATACTGCCAGCGGCTGGCCAATTTTCGTGACAGACAGGCTTTCCAGTTGCTCAACCAGATCCACTTTACCCGGTGCAAACAGGTTGATAACGGTAGAGCCAAGTTTAAAGCGACCCATTTCCTGGCCTTTCAGCAGCGCCACAGAACCGTCGTTTTCCCCGGCAGGCCAGGTCCAGCGCTTGATGATGCCTTCGCGCGGCGGCGTAATGGTGCCCGCCCAGACAGTCTCAATGCTGCCAACAATCGTCGCCCCGACCAGAATTTGCGCCATTGGGCCAAATTCGGTATCGAACAGGCAGATCACGCGTTCGTTACGGGCAAACAGATTCGGCACGTTCTGAGCAGTGAGATGGTTAACGGAGAAGAGATCGCCCGGCACGTAGATCATCTCACGAAGAATACCGTTGCACGGCATGTGTACGCGGTGGTAGTCACGCGGGGAGAGGTAAGTGGTCACAAACGTACCGTTGCGGAACAGGTCCGCCATCAGGTAGTTACCTGCCAGCAGGGCTTCGAGGCTATAGTTGTGGCCTTTGGCTTGCAGGATTTTATTTTCTTCGATTTTACCCAACTGGCTGATAACGCCATCGGCAGGCATGACAAGTACATTCGGATCGGTATCGATTGGGCGTACTTCGTCACGCAGCGGACGGACAAAGAATTCGTTAAAGGTGCGGTAGCTGGCGGTGTCCGGCTTTTGCGCCTCTTGCATGTCGACCTTGTAGTATTTAACGAACAGATCGATAACCAGTTTTGTCAGCCATCCTGCCCGCTTGCTTGCGCCCCAACCCGCCAGACGAGTAAGCCATAGTTTCGGCAGAATGTACTGTAGCGAAAGTTTAAATGAATTTAACAAGGTAGCCTCCAGGCCATTGTTTTGTCGTTCCTGATCCGGCCTACATGCCGGATCCTGAAAAAAAGGGGACGATTCTAACGACGGTTAGCTTAATTGTCAGTCATCCGTATCAGAAAAGTTTTTACGCGTTTTTACCTGCGCCATGCTTTCCAGAATACGGTGATAGTTTTCGAAACGGGTTTCCGCGATTTTCCCTTCCTCAACCGCTTCCCGGATAGCGCAGCCCGGATCGGTATCGTGTTTGCAATCGCGATATTTACACAGACCTAAATAGTCATGGAATTCGACAAAGCCCTGAGTGATTTGTTCCGGCTCCAGGTGCCAGAGGCCGAACTCACGCACACCAGGGGAATCAATAACATCACCGCCGTGCGGGAAGTGATACAGCCGAGCGGCAGTCGTGGTGTGCTGACCGAGACCCGAGTTGTCAGACACATCGTTGGTCAGGATCTCTTTTTGCAGCCCCAGCAACGCGTTCAGCAGGCTGGATTTGCCGACGCCAGACTGCCCGGCAAAAATGCTGATGCGCCCGGTCAACGCCTCTTCCAGCGGTTTCAGCCCATCCTGAGTATGGCTGGAAACCATCAATACGCGATAACCGATATTGCGGTAGATATCCATCTGCTCGTTGACGAACGCCATGCCATCGTCGTCCAGCAGGTCTATCTTGTTGAGCACAATAATCGGCTCAATCTGCAAGGTTTCGCAGGCCACCAGGTAACGGTCGATAATATTGAGCGACAGCTCCGGCAAAATGGCGGAGACAATGACAATCTGGTCGATGTTGGCGGCGATGGGTTTCACACCGTCGTAGAAATCCGGACGCGTCAACACTGAGGTGCGCTCATGCACCGCTTCCACGATCCCTTTGACATTTACGCCTTCCGCCGCCGGTTTACCCGGACGCCAGACTACGCGGTCGCCGGTCACCAGCGAACGGATGGTACGGCGAATATTGCAGCGGTGAACGTCGCCATCGGCGGATTCCACATCAGCGTGCATGCCAAAGCGGCTGATGACGATTCCTTCATCAGGCTCGCCAAACAGATTGTCGTCGTAGTCGGGCTTCTCCTTAGACGTTTTAAGACGACGCTGGTGATTGGCGTTCACACGGCGCTGCTGGCCTTTGGAGAGTTTATTTTTACTCAATCGTACAGACTCCTGGTCGCCCCTGATGGGCAAAACATCTATGATACACGCAATTGTGGATCAATATAGTCACTGTGAATGGGTGGAAAATAGCATGAGTGCCAATGAAAACAACCTGATTTGGATCGATCTTGAGATGACCGGTCTGGATCCCGAGCGCGATCGCATTATTGAGATTGCCACGCTGGTGACCGATGCCAACCTGAATATTCTGGCAGAAGGGCCGACCATTGCAGTACACCAGTCTGATGAACAGCTGGCGCTGATGGATGACTGGAACGTGCGTACTCATACCGCCAGCGGGTTGGTAGAGCGCGTGAAAGCGAGCACGATGGGCGATCGAGAAGCAGAACTGGCGACGCTCGAATTTTTAAAACAGTGGGTGCCTGCGGGAAAATCACCTATCTGCGGTAACAGCATCGGTCAGGATCGTCGTTTCCTGTTTAAATACATGCCGGAACTGGAGTCGTACTTCCACTACCGCTATCTTGATGTCAGCACGCTGAAAGAGCTGGCGCGCCGCTGGAAGCCGGAAATTCTCGACGGCTTTACCAAGCAGGGAACGCATCAGGCGATGGATGATATTCGCGAATCAGTTGCGGAACTGGCTTACTACCGCGAGCATTTCATCAAGCTGTAAAATTTGTTCTGGTCACGTAACCGCCGGAATCCACTTGCGGCGGCGTGGTTTTGACGCTAAATTGAACGCCTTGCTGATAATTTCAGCACTTGAGATAAAAATTTCAAAAATTTTTTTTAGGGGGGTTGCAGAGGGAAAGATTTCTCGTATAATGCGCCTCCCGTAACGACGCAGTAATGCGAAATTACGAAAGCAAAAATTAAGTAGTACGCGGGAATAGCTCAGTTGGTAGAGCACGACCTTGCCAAGGTCGGGGTCGCGAGTTCGAGTCTCGTTTCCCGCTCCAAAATTTGAAAAGTGCTGAAAGGCACAGACCACCCAATCGCAGTATTTCGAATTGCGACAAGGCGGCAACTGAACGAATCCTTGGGAACTTAAAAAAGTAAGTGACTAAGGTGAGTGAAGGCAGCCAAGGCAGTAGCGGTTCGAAAGACGAAGATTAAGCGGGAATAGCTCAGTTGGTAGAGCACGACCTTGCCAAGGTCGGGGTCGCGAGTTCGAGTCTCGTTTCCCGCTCCAAAATTTGAAAGTGCTGAAAAGCACAGACCACCCAAGCGGGAATAGCTCAGTTGGTAGAGCACGACCTTGCCAAGGTCGGGGTCGCGAGTTCGAGTCTCGTTTCCCGCTCCAAATTCTTCTCCCAATAAAATATCCACAGCGACGCGATGCGTTATTGCTGGTTTTTATTGTCTCTGACAAACTCTTGTAAACAGAGTTATCCACAGGTCCGGGCTGTAATCTTAATTTCAGAAAAACTTCGCACGGTGAATAGTAATTTTTTAACTTGTTGATATATAAGTTGGAAAATAAGATTGTGTTTTGTCGTATCGATCACTTGACGATGATATTCGTCTTGAATTGCAATGCGTTTTTATTTTTATTCACAAGCTGTGGATGAATCAGGCGTCACGTGGTAGTCCCTTTTCAATTACACGAACCAGGCGCTGTTTTTTCGGTAATTGCACTTCGACCACGCAGGTATTTCGTCTCTCTATTTGCTGCGCAATCGCCCACGCTATATGCTCATCAAGAAGTGGGTGCTCACCTTTACGACTTTCCAGCGCCGTCAGAATTGCTTCATCCCAGGGAGCATTGCCTAATGCTACGGCGATATTACGCAGCCAACGCAGATGACCTATACGGCGAATCGCCGATCCTTCTGTGACTTTTAAAAACTTCTCTTCGCTCCAGGCAAAAAGCTCAATGAGTTCCGGTGCGTGTAGCGGCTTACGCGGGCTGAAATCGTCTTCAGTTGTCAGTTGTGAATAGCGATTCCACGGACAAATAAGCTGGCAGTCATCGCAGCCGTAAATACGGTTTCCCATTAACGGTCGCAACTCTTCCGGGATAGCCCCTTCCAGTTCAATGGTGAGATAAGAAATACAGCGGCGAGCATCGACGGTATATGGCTCGACGATGGCCCCGGTCGGGCAAATCGTCATACAGGCCACGCATTTACCACATCCTTCCTCGACCGGTTGATCCACAGGTAGCGGGATATCTACCAGCAATTCGCCTAAAAAGAAGAACGAACCGGCCTCGCGATTGAGGATAAGTGAGTGCTTACCTGTCCAGCCAAGCCCCGCTTTTTCAGCTAACGGGCGCTCAAGAACAGGCGCAGAATCGACAAACGGTCTAAAATTCAGCGAAACACAATGTTGCTGAATCATCTCGCCCAGCTTTTTGAGTCGGTTGCGCAGAAGTTTGTGATAGTCACGGCCCAGCGCATAACGGCTAACATAGCCGAGTTTGGGATTTTTCAGCGTGCTGGCAAATGCGGCGTTGGCAGGCAGATAATTCATCCGTACGCTAATTACGCGCAGCGTACCGGGCAATAATTCGTGAGGGCGGGCGCGCAGCATACCGTGACGCGCCATCCAGTCCATTTCGCCGTGGTATTGTTTGTCCAGCCATGCTTGCAGTTTTGGCTCGGACTCGCTGAGATCGGTATCGGTAATACCTACCTGCTGAAAGCCCAGTTCCAGCCCCCACTGTTTAATTTTTTGCGCTAACTGATTGAGATCGAGGGGCTCTGACATGACGGACCATACAATGAAGAAAAACCCCGTAAGTATACCACACACTGTCTGGCACGCCGATGATATCCGCCGCGGCGAGCGCGAGGCGGCCGATGCGCTGGGGCTAACGCTCTATGAGCTGATGCTTCGCGCTGGCGAAGCCGCATTTCAGGTGTGTCGTTCGGCTTATCCTGACGCCCGCCACTGGCTGGTGCTGTGCGGTCACGGCAATAACGGCGGCGATGGCTACGTGGTCGCGCGGCTGGCAAAAGCGGTCGGCATTGAGGTCACGCTGCTGGCTCAGGAGAGCGACAAACCGTTACCAGAAGAGGCCGCGCTGGCACGCGAGGCATGGTTAAACGCGGGAGGCGAGATCCATGCGACGAATATTGTCTGGCCCGAGTCGGTGGATCTGATTGTTGATGCGCTGCTCGGCACCGGATTGCAGCAAGCGCCGCGCGAATCCATTAGCCAGTTAATCGACCACGCTAATTCCCATCCTGCGCCAATTGTGGCGGTTGATATGCCTTCCGGTCTGCTGGCAGAAACCGGCGCCACGCCAGGTGCGGTGATCAACGCTTCTCACACTATTACCTTTATTGCGCTGAAACCTGGCTTGCTCACCGGGAAAGCGCGGGATGTTACCGGACAACTGCATTTTGACTCTCTGGGGCTGGATAGGTGGCTGGCAGGTCAGGAGACGAAAATTCAACGGTTTTCAGCTGAACAACTTTCTCACTGGCTGAAACCGCGTCGCCCGACATCGCATAAAGGCGATCACGGGCGACTGGTGATTATCGGCGGCGATCACGGTACGGCGGGCGCTATCCGTATGACGGGCGAAGCGGCGCTACGTGCTGGTGCTGGTTTAGTCCGAGTGCTGACCCGCAGTGAAAACATTGCGCCACTGCTGACTGCACGCCCGGAATTGATGGTGCATGAACTGACTATGGACTCCCTTACCGAAAGCCTGGAATGGGCCGATGTGGTGGTGATTGGCCCTGGTCTGGGTCAGCAAGAGTGGGGGAAAAAAGCCCTGCAAAAAGTTGAGAACTTTCGCAAACCGATGTTGTGGGATGCCGATGCATTGAACCTGCTGGCAATCAATCCCGATAAGCGTCACAATCGCGTGATCACGCCGCATCCTGGCGAGGCTGCACGGTTGTTGGGCTGTTCCGTCGCTGAAATTGAAAGTGACCGCTTACATTGCGCCCAACGTCTGGTAAAACGTTATGGCGGCGTAGCGGTGCTGAAAGGTGCCGGAACCGTGGTTGCCGCGCATCCTGACGCCTTAAGCATTATTGACGCTGGAAATGCAGGCATGGCCAGCGGCGGCATGGGCGATGTGCTCTCTGGTATTATTGGCGCATTGCTTGGGCAAAAACTGTCGCCGTATGATGCAGCGTGCGCGGGCTGTGTCGCACACGGTGCGGCAGCTGACGTACTGGCGGCGCGTTTTGGTACGCGCGGCATGCTGGCAACCGATCTCTTTTCCACGCTACAGCGTATTGTTAACCCGGAAGTGACTTATAAAAACCATGATGAATCGAGTAATAGCGCTCCCTGATGAGCAGGCAACATTAGAGCTGGGTGAGCGGGTGGCCAAAGCCTGCGAAGGTGCAACCGTAATCTATCTGTACGGCGATTTAGGCGCAGGTAAAACCACCTTCAGCCGGGGCTTTTTACAGGCTCTGGGTCATCAGGGTAATGTCAAAAGCCCTACTTATACGCTGGTCGAACCCTATACGCTCGACAACTTAATGGTTTATCACTTTGATTTGTATCGTCTTGCCGATCCCGAGGAGCTGGAGTTTATGGGGATCCGCGATTATTTTGCCAACGATGCCATCTGCCTGGTGGAGTGGCCACAACAAGGTACAGGTGTTCTTCCTGACCCGGACGTCGAAATACACATTGATTATCAGGCACAAGGCCGTGAGGCGCGCGTGAGTGCTGTCTCCTCTGCGGGTGAATTGTTGCTGGCGCGTTTAGCCGGTTAACCTTTGAAAGGTGGCGGGATGATGTATCGCATCAGAAATTGGTTGGTAGCGACGTTGGTGCTGCTGTGCGCGCAGGCTGGCGCCGCTACGCTCTCTGATATTCAGGTTTCTAACGGCAATCAACAGGCGCGGATAACGTTGAGTTTTATTGGCGATCCTGATTATGCGTTTAGCCATCAAAGCAAACGCACCGTGGCGCTCGATATCAAACAAACGGGCGTGATTCAGGGGCTGCCGTTGTTGTTCAGCGGCAATAATCTGGTGAAGGCGATTCGCTCTGGAACGCCTAAAGATGCACAAACGCTACGGCTGGTGGTCGATCTTACCGAAAACGGTAAAACCGAAGCGGTGAAGCGGCAGAATGGTAGCAATTACACTGTCGTTTTTACGATTAACGCCGATGCGCCGCCACCGCCTCCTCCGCCGCCTGTGGTTGCGAAACGCGTTGAAACGCCTGCGGTTGTCGCACCGCGTGCCAGTGAACCGGCGCGCAATCCGTTTAAAACAGAAAGCAACCGTACCACGGGCGTTATCAGCAGCAATACGGTTACGCGTCCGGCAGCCCGCGCGACGGCTAACACTGGCGATAAAATTGTCATCGCTATTGATGCCGGACACGGCGGTCAGGACCCTGGCGCTATCGGCCCCGGCGGCACGCGGGAGAAAAATGTCACCATCGCCATTGCGCGTAAATTACGTACCTTGCTCAACGACGATCCGATGTTTAAGGGCGTTTTAACCCGTGACGGGGATTACTTTATCTCGGTGATGGGGCGCAGTGATGTGGCACGTAAGCAAAACGCCAATTTCCTCGTGTCGATTCATGCTGATGCCGCACCAAACCGTAGTGCCACCGGCGCTTCCGTATGGGTGCTCTCAAACCGTCGTGCAAACAGCGAGATGGCAAGCTGGCTGGAACAGCATGAGAAACAGTCGGAGTTGCTGGGCGGGGCGGGCGATGTGCTGGCCAATAGTCAGGCAGACCCGTACCTAAGCCAGGCGGTGCTGGATTTACAATTCGGTCATTCCCAGCGGGTGGGGTATGATGTGGCGACCAATATGATCAGTCAGTTGCAACGCATTGGCGAAATTCATAAACGCCGACCAGAACACGCTAGCCTTGGCGTTCTGCGTTCGCCGGATATCCCGTCAGTACTGGTCGAAACTGGTTTTATCAGCAATAACAGTGAAGAACGTTTGCTGGCGAGCGACGATTACCAACAACAGCTGGCAGAAGCCATTTACAACGGCCTGCGCAATTACTTCCTTGCGCATCCAATGCAGTCTGCGCCGCAGGGTGCAACGGCACAAACTGCCAGCACGGTGACGACGTCAGATCGCACGCTGCCAAACTAAGGACGATTGATGCCAATTCAGGTCTTACCGCCACAACTGGCGAACCAGATTGCCGCAGGTGAGGTGGTCGAGCGACCTGCGTCGGTAGTCAAAGAACTGGTGGAAAACAGCCTCGATGCGGGTGCGACGCGCATTGATATTGATATCGAACGTGGCGGGGCGAAACTTATCCGCATTCGTGATAACGGCTGCGGTATCAAAAAAGACGAGCTGGCGCTGGCGCTGGCGCGTCATGCCACCAGTAAAATTGCCTCTCTGGACGATCTCGAAGCTATTATCAGCCTGGGCTTTCGCGGTGAGGCGCTGGCGAGTATCAGTTCAGTTTCCCGCCTGACGCTCACTTCACGTACCGCGGAGCAGCAGGAAGCCTGGCAGGCTTATGCCGAAGGGCGCGATATGGACGTGACGGTTAAACCGGCGGCCCATCCTGTGGGAACGACGCTGGAAGTGCTGGACCTGTTCTACAATACTCCGGCACGGCGCAAATTCCTGCGCACCGAGAAAACCGAATTTAACCATATTGATGAAATCATCCGCCGCATCGCACTGGCGCGTTTCGACGTCACTATCAACCTGTCGCACAACGGCAAAATCGTACGCCAGTACCGTGCAGTGCCGGAAGGCGGGCAAAAAGAACGGCGCTTAGGCGCGATTTGCGGCACCGCTTTTCTCGAACATGCGCTGGCGATCGAATGGCAACACGGCGATCTCACGCTGCGCGGCTGGGTGGCTGATCCGAATCACATCACGCCCGCACTGGCGGAAATTCAGTATTGCTACGTGAATGGTCGCATGATGCGCGATCGCCTGATCAATCATGCGATCCGCCAGGCCTGTGAAGACAAATTGGGCGCCGATCAGCAACCGGCATTTGTGTTGTACTTAGAGATCGACCCGCATCAGGTGGACGTCAACGTGCACCCCGCCAAACACGAAGTGCGCTTTCATCAGTCGCGACTGGTGCATGATTTTATCTATCAGGGCGTGCTGAGCGTGCTGCAACAGCAGCTGGAAACTCTTTTGCCGTTGGAAGATAACGCCCAGTCAGCAGCACCGCGCCATATACCGGAAAACCGCGTGGCAGCAGGGCGTAATCACTTTGCTGAACCGGCAGTTCGTGAGCCAGTGGCTCCGCGTTACTCTTCGTCTTCATCTCCTGCGCCTGCTGCAAGTAGCGGTAGCCGTCAGGCTGCCCCGTGGCCGAACGCGCAACCGGGCTACCAGAAACAGCAAGGCGAAGTGTATCGCCAGCTGTTGCAAACGCCTGCACCGATGCACAAACCAAAAGTGCAAGAATCGCAGGAACTTACGCTGGCTGCGAATGGTCAAAGCTTTGGTCGGGTGCTGACTATCGTCCATTCGGACTGTGCGCTGCTGGAACGTGACGGCAATATTTCACTTTTAGCCCTGCCGGTGGCGGAACGCTGGTTACGTCAGGCGCAGTTAACGCCGGGAGATGCGCCGGTCTGCGCTCAGCCGCTGCTTATTCCGCTGCGGCTAAAAGTCTCAGGTGAAGAAAGATCGGCCTTAGAAAAAGCGCAGCCCGCACTGGCGGAATTGGGTATTGAATTTCAGTCCGATGCGCAGCATGTGACCATCAGGGCCGTGCCTTTACCCTTACGCCAACAAAATTTACAAATCTTGATTCCTGAACTGATAGGCTACCTGGCGAAGCAGTCCGTATTCGAACCTGGCAATATTGCGCAGTGGATTGCACGAAATCTGATGAGCGAACATGCGCAGTGGTCGATGGCACAGGCCATTACCCTGCTGGCGGACGTAGAACGGTTATGTCCGCAGCTTGTGAAAACGCCACCGGGTGGTCTGTTACAATCTGTTGATTTACATCCGGCGATAAAAGCCCTGAAAGATGAGTGATATCAGTAAGGCGAGCCTGCCTAAGGCGATTTTTTTGATGGGGCCGACGGCCTCCGGTAAAACGGCGTTAGCCATTGAGCTGCGTAAAATTTTACCAGTAGAGTTGATAAGCGTTGATTCTGCCCTTATTTACAAAGGGATGGATATCGGGACGGCGAAGCCGAACGCTGAAGAGTTACTCGCCGCGCCGCACCGATTGCTGGATATTCGCGATCCGTCGCAGGCTTACTCGGCCGCTGATTTTCGCCGCGATGCGCTGGCGGAGATGGCCGATATCACGGCGGCGGGGCGGATCCCGCTGTTAGTGGGCGGTACGATGTTGTATTTCAAGGCGTTGCTGGAAGGGTTGTCGCCACTACCGTCGGCGGACCCGGAAGTACGGGCCAGAATTGAGCAACAGGCGGCAGAGCAAGGTTGGGAGTCATTGCATCGTCAACTTCAGGAGGTAGATCCGGTTGCGGCAGCAAGGATTCATCCAAATGATCCACAAAGGCTTTCCCGAGCACTGGAAGTTTTTTTCATTTCGGGTAAAACTTTAACGGAACTGACGCAAACGTCAGGAGACGCTCTACCGTATCAGGTGCATCAGTTCGCCATCGCCCCGGCGAGCCGTGAACTGCTCCATCAACGAATTGAGCAGCGTTTTCATCAGATGTTGGCTTCAGGTTTTGAAGCAGAAGTCCGGGCGCTTTTTGCCCGAGGAGATTTGCATACGGATTTGCCTTCCATTCGTTGCGTGGGTTATCGCCAGATGTGGTCCTACCTTGAAGGCGAAATCTCATACGATGAAATGGTTTATCGAGGTGTTTGCGCCACGAGACAGTTGGCGAAGCGGCAAATAACCTGGCTGCGTGGTTGGAAAGGGGTTCACTGGCTTGACAGTGAAAAACCAGAGCAGGCGCGTGACGAAGTATTACAGGTTGTTGGTGCTATCGCAGGCTGAATGTGTACAATTGAGACGTATCGTGCGCAATTTTTTCAGAATCGAAAGATTCAAAGTACAAATAAGCATATAAGGAAAAGAGAGAATGGCTAAGGGGCAATCTTTACAAGATCCGTTCCTGAACGCACTGCGTCGGGAACGTGTTCCAGTTTCTATTTATTTGGTGAATGGTATTAAGCTGCAAGGGCAAATCGAGTCTTTTGATCAGTTCGTGATCCTGTTGAAAAACACGGTCAGCCAGATGGTTTATAAGCACGCGATTTCTACTGTTGTTCCGTCTCGTCCGGTTTCTCATCACAGTAACAACGCCGGTGGCGGTACCAGCAGTAACTACCATCATGGTAGCAGCGCGCAGAATACTTCCGCGCAACAGGACAGCGAAGAAACCGAATAAGGTTTCGGGCTGTTTTTTTTACACGGGGAGCCAGCGATCCTGCGTTCCCCGCTGATCTATTTAGAGGGTTATACGCTTGTTTGACCGTTATGATGCTGGTGAGCAGGCGGTACTGGTACACATCTATTTTACGCAAGACAAAGATATGGAAGACCTCCAGGAGTTTGAATCTCTGGTCTCTTCCGCCGGTGTCGAAGCATTGCAGGTGATTACCGGTAGCCGTAAAGCGCCGCACCCAAAGTATTTTGTAGGTGAAGGTAAAGCAGTTGAAATTGCGGAAGCTGTCAAAGCGACGGGTGCTTCGGTCGTTCTTTTTGACCATGCCCTGAGCCCGGCGCAGGAGCGTAACCTGGAGCGTTTGTGCGAGTGTCGTGTTATCGACCGCACCGGCCTTATTTTAGATATTTTCGCCCAACGTGCACGTACCCATGAGGGTAAGTTGCAGGTTGAGCTGGCGCAGCTGCGCCATCTGGCTACGCGCCTGGTGCGTGGCTGGACCCACCTTGAAAGACAGAAAGGCGGGATCGGTTTGCGTGGTCCGGGTGAAACCCAGCTCGAAACCGACCGTCGTTTGTTGCGTAATCGCATCGTGCAGATACAGTCGCGCCTGGAAAGAGTTGAAAAGCAGCGTGAGCAAGGGCGGCAATCGCGTATCAAAGCCGACGTTCCTACTGTTTCGCTGGTGGGATATACCAACGCCGGTAAATCTACCCTTTTCAATCGCATCACCGAAGCGCGGGTCTACGCGGCAGACCAGTTGTTTGCCACCCTGGACCCGACGTTGCGGCGTATTGACGTCGCAGATGTCGGTGAAACCGTGTTGGCAGATACCGTAGGGTTTATTCGCCACCTGCCGCACGATCTTGTGGCGGCATTTAAAGCCACGCTGCAAGAGACGCGGCAAGCCACATTACTGCTGCACGTCATTGACGCGGCGGATGTGCGTGTACAAGAAAACATCGAAGCGGTGAATACGGTTCTTGAAGAGATCGACGCTCACGAGATCCCAACCCTGCTGGTGATGAACAAGATCGATATGCTGGAAGATTTCGAACCGCGTATCGATCGGGACGAAGAGAACAAACCGATCCGTGTCTGGCTTTCCGCACAGACCGGAGCGGGGATACCACAGCTTTTTCAGGCTTTGACGGAGCGGCTTTCCGGTGAGGTGGCGCAGCATACATTGCGTTTGCCGCCGCAGGAAGGGCGTCTGAGAAGTCGTTTTTATCAGCTTCAGGCAATAGAAAAAGAGTGGATGGAGGAGGACGGCAGCGTAAGTCTGCAAGTTCGTATGCCGATCGTTGACTGGCGTCGCCTCTGTAAACAAGAACCGGCGTTGATCGATTACCTGATCTAACGGCGTAGCGTCTGAAGCGTGGAGTCATATCCTCTGGCGTCGAAAGACAACAGGGATCACCGCATAACAAATATGGAGCACAAACATGGCGTGGAATCAGCCCGGTAATAACGGACAAGACCGCGACCCGTGGGGAAGCAGCAAACCTGGCGGCAACTCTGAGGGAAATGGAAACAAAGGCGGTCGCGATCAAGGGCCACCTGATTTAGATGATATCTTCCGCAAACTGAGCAAAAAGCTCGGTGGTCTGGGCGGCGGTAAAGGCACCGGATCTGGCGGTGGCAGTTCATCGCAAGGCCCGCGCCCGCAGCTTGGCGGTCGTGTCGTTACCATCGCAGCGGCAGCGATTGTCATTATCTGGGCGGCCAGTGGTTTCTATACCATTAAAGAAGCCGAACGCGGCGTGGTAACACGCTTTGGTAAATTCAGCCATCTGGTTGAGCCGGGTCTGAACTGGAAACCGACGTTTATTGACGAAGTCAAACCGGTGAACGTGGAAGCCGTGCGTGAACTGGCCGCTTCCGGTGTGATGCTGACGTCGGACGAGAACGTAGTGCGCGTTGAGATGAACGTGCAGTACCGCGTAACCAATCCGGAAAAATATCTGTATAGCGTGACGAGTCCGGATGACAGCCTGCGTCAGGCTACCGACAGCGCCCTGCGCGGGGTTATCGGTAAATACACCATGGACCGCATTCTGACGGAAGGTCGTACCGTGATTCGTAGCGATACTCAGCGCGAACTGGAAGAGACGATTCGTCCGTATGACATGGGTATCACTCTGCTGGACGTCAACTTCCAGGCAGCTCGTCCGCCGGAAGAAGTAAAAGCGGCGTTTGACGATGCGATCGCCGCGCGTGAAAACGAACAGCAATACATTCGTGAAGCAGAAGCATATACCAACGAAGTTCAGCCGCGTGCGAACGGTCAGGCGCAACGTATCCTCGAAGAGGCGCGTGCGTACAAGGCCCAGACCATCCTGGAAGCCCAGGGTGAAGTGGCGCGCTTTGCTAAACTTCTGCCGGAATATAAAGCCGCGCCGGAAATTACTCGCGAGCGTCTGTATATCGAGACGATGGAAAAAGTGTTGGGCAACACCCGCAAAGTGCTGGTTAACGATAAAGGTGGCAACCTGATGGTTCTGCCGTTAGACCAGATGCTGAAAGGTGGTAACGCCCCTGCAGCGAAGAGCGATAACGGTGCCAGCAATCTGCTGCGTCTGCCGCCAGCCTCTTCCTCCACAACCAGTGGGGCAAGCAACACGTCGTCCACCAGTCAGGGCGATATTATGGACCAACGCCGCGCCAACGCGCAGCGTAACGACTACCAGCGTCAGGGGGAATAACGATGCGTAAGTCAGTTATCGCGATTATCATCATCGTGCTGGTAGTGCTTTACATGTCTGTCTTTGTCGTCAAAGAAGGTGAGCGCGGTATTACGCTGCGTTTTGGTAAGGTACTGCGTGACGATGACAATAAACCTCTGGTTTATGAGCCGGGTCTGCATTTCAAGATACCGTTTATTGAAACGGTGAAAATGCTCGACGCGCGTATTCAGACCATGGACAACCAGGCCGACCGCTTTGTGACCAAAGAGAAGAAAGACCTGATCGTCGACTCTTACATCAAATGGCGCATCAGCGATTTCAGCCGTTACTACCTGGCAACGGGCGGTGGCGACATTTCGCAAGCGGAAGTGCTGTTGAAACGTAAGTTCTCTGACCGTCTGCGTTCTGAAATTGGTCGCCTGGACGTGAAAGACATCGTCACCGATTCCCGTGGTCGTCTGACCCTGGAAGTGCGTGACGCGCTGAACTCCGGTTCTGCGGGTACAGAAGATGAAGTGACTACCCCGGCGGCAGATAACGCCATTGCCGAAGCGGCAGAGCGCGTAACGGCTGAGACGAAGGGCAAAGTTCCGGTCATCAACCCGAACAGTATGGCGGCGCTGGGTATTGAAGTTGTCGATGTGCGAATTAAGCAGATCAACCTGCCGACCGAAGTGTCTGAAGCGATCTACAACCGTATGCGCGCCGAGCGTGAAGCGGTAGCGCGTCGTCACCGTTCACAAGGTCAGGAAGAAGCGGAAAAACTGCGCGCGACTGCCGACTATGAAGTGACCAGAACGCTGGCAGAAGCTGAGCGTCAGGGCCGCATCATGCGTGGTGAAGGCGATGCCGAAGCAGCCAAACTGTTTGCTGATGCATTCAGTAAAGATCCGGACTTCTACGCATTCATCCGTAGCCTGCGTGCTTATGAGAACAGCTTCTCTGGCAATCAGGACGTGATGGTCATGAGCCCGGATAGCGATTTCTTCCGCTACATGAAGACGCCGACTTCCGCAACGCGTTAATATAACGACTGCGGTACAGGTCAATAAAGCCACCGCATCCTCAGGGATGTCGGTGGTTTTCTTTTTCTATAAGGATAATGAATGAATTCGACAATCTGGCTGGCGCTTGCCCTGGTTTTGGTACTGGAAGGTTTAGGGCCGATGCTTTACCCGAAGGCATGGAAGAAGATGATCTCTGCGATGACCAATTTGCCCGATAATATTTTACGTCGTTTTGGCGGTGGACTTGTGGTTGCGGGCGTTGTGGTCTACTACATGTTGAGGAAAACGATTGGCTGAGCAAAAAATAGACTGACTAAGGTCATTTTTGGATGCAAAAAGTGCTGTAACTCTGAAAAAGCGATGGTAGAATCCATTTTTAAGCAAACGGTGATTTTGAAAAATGGGTAACAACGTCGTCGTACTGGGCACCCAATGGGGTGACGAAGGTAAAGGTAAGATCGTCGATCTTCTGACTGAACGGGCTAAATATGTTGTACGCTACCAGGGCGGTCACAACGCAGGCCATACTCTCGTAATCAACGGTGAAAAAACCGTTCTCCATCTTATTCCATCAGGTATTCTCCGCGAGAATGTAACCAGCATCATCGGTAACGGTGTTGTGCTGTCTCCGGCCGCGCTGATGAAAGAGATGAAAGAACTGGAAGACCGTGGCATCCCCGTTCGTGAGCGTCTGCTGCTGTCTGAAGCATGTCCACTGATCCTTGATTATCACGTTGCGCTGGATAACGCGCGTGAGAAAGCGCGTGGCGCGAAAGCGATCGGCACCACCGGTCGTGGTATCGGGCCTGCTTATGAAGACAAAGTAGCACGTCGCGGTCTGCGTGTTGGCGACCTTTTCGACAAAGAAACCTTCGCTGAAAAACTGAAAGAAGTGATGGAATATCACAACTTCCAGTTGGTTAACTACTACAAAGTTGAAGCGGTTGATTACCAGAAAGTTCTGGATGATACGATGGCTGTTGCCGACATCCTGACTTCTATGGTGGTTGATGTTTCTGACCTGCTCGACCAGGCGCGTCAGCGTGGCGATTTCGTCATGTTCGAAGGTGCGCAGGGTACGCTGCTGGATATCGACCACGGTACTTATCCGTACGTAACTTCTTCCAACACCACTGCTGGTGGCGTGGCGACCGGTTCCGGCCTGGGCCCGCGTTATGTTGATTACGTTCTGGGTATCCTCAAAGCTTACTCCACTCGTGTTGGTGCAGGTCCGTTCCCGACCGAACTGTTTGATGAAACCGGTGAGTTCCTCTGCAAGCAGGGTAACGAATTCGGCGCAACTACGGGCCGTCGTCGTCGTACCGGCTGGCTGGACACCGTTGCCGTGCGTCGTGCGGTACAGCTGAACTCCCTGTCTGGCTTCTGCCTGACTAAACTGGACGTTCTGGATGGCCTGAAAGAGGTGAAACTCTGCGTGGCTTACCGTATGCCAGATGGCCGCGAAGTGACGACCACTCCGCTGGCAGCTGACGACTGGAAAGGTGTAGAGCCGATTTACGAAACCATGCCGGGCTGGTCTGAATCCACCTTCGGCGTGAAAGATCGTAGCGGCCTGCCGCAGGCGGCGCTGAACTACATCAAGCGCATTGAAGAGCTGACCGGTGTGCCGATCGATATCATCTCTACCGGCCCGGATCGTACTGAAACCATGATTCTGCGCGACCCGTTCGACGCGTAATTCTGGTACGCCCGGCAGATATTTTGCCTGCTGGGCTAACAGTGTGATACATTGCTGTGTCGGGTAAGCCATTACGCTATCCGACACAGTGTTAAATCCTCGCTTTTTTCCTTCCCCAAACTGAAATAAATTAGCGACACAGCTTGTGGCTGGTTTATCATCAATATAAATGTATTTTTTCCCGATTTCCCTTTTTTGAGGTTGATGTGCAGTTAACGAGTTTCACTGATTACGGATTACGTGCGCTGATCTACATGGCATCATTGCCAGAAGGGCGGATGACCAGTATTTCTGAAGTGACTGACGTCTACGGCGTCTCCCGTAATCATATGGTCAAAATAATCAATCAACTTAGTCGTGCCGGCTACGTGACTGCTGTTCGTGGAAAAAATGGCGGCATTCGCCTGGGTAAACCGGCGAGTGCGATACGTATTGGTGATGTGGTGCGCGAGCTGGAACCTTTATCGCTGGTGAATTGCAGCAGTGAGTTTTGCCACATTACACCTGCCTGTCGGTTGAAACAGGCACTTTCTAAGGCCGTGCAAAGTTTTCTTACGGAACTGGATAACTACACGCTTGCCGATTTGGTTGAAGAGAATCAACCGCTTTATAAATTATTGCTGGTGGAGTGACGAAAATCTTCATCAGAGATGACAACGGAGGAACCGAGATGTCACAAGATCCTTTCCAGGAACGCGAAGCTGAAAAATACGCGAATCCCATCCCTAGTCGGGAATTTATCCTCGAACATTTAACCAAACGTGAAAAACCGGCCAGCCGTGATGAGCTGGCGGTAGAACTGCACATTGAAGGCGAAGAGCAGCTTGAAGGCCTGCGTCGCCGCCTGCGCGCGATGGAGCGCGATGGTCAACTGGTCTTCACTCGCCGTCAGTGCTATGCGCTGCCGGAACGCCTCGACCTGGTGAAAGGTACCGTTATTGGCCACCGTGATGGCTACGGCTTTCTGCGGGTTGAAGGGCGTAAAGATGATTTGTATCTCTCCAGCGAGCAGATGAAAACCTGCATTCATGGCGATCAGGTGCTGGCGCAGCCGCTGGGCGCTGACCGTAAAGGTCGTCGTGAAGCGCGTATTGTCCGCGTACTGGTGCCAAAAACCAGCCAGATTGTTGGCCGCTACTTTACCGAAGCGGGCGTCGGCTTTGTGGTTCCTGACGACAGCCGTCTGAGCTTCGATATTTTAATCCCGCCCGATCAGATCATGGGCGCTCGGATGGGCTTTGTGGTGGTGGTTGAACTGACCCAACGCCCGACTCGTCGTACCAAAGCGGTGGGTAAAATCGTCGAAGTGCTGGGCGATAATATGGGCACCGGCATGGCGGTTGATATCGCCCTGCGTACCCATGAAATTCCGTACATCTGGCCGCATGCTGTTGAGCAACAGGTTGCCGGGCTGAAAGAAGAAGTGCCGGAAGAAGCAAAAGCGGGTCGTGTCGATCTGCGCGATTTACCGCTGGTCACCATTGATGGCGAAGATGCTCGTGACTTTGACGATGCAGTTTACTGCGAGAAAAAACGCGGCGGCGGCTGGCGTTTATGGGTCGCGATTGCCGACGTCAGTTACTATGTGCGTCCGCCAACACCACTGGACAGCGAAGCGCGTAACCGTGGTACGTCGGTCTATTTCCCTTCGCAGGTTATCCCGATGCTGCCGGAAGTGCTCTCTAACGGTCTGTGTTCGCTCAACCCGCAGGTTGACCGCCTGTGTATGGTGTGCGAGATGACGATTTCGTCGAAGGGCCGCCTGACTGGCTACAAATTCTACGAAGCGGTGATGAGTTCTCACGCGCGTCTGACCTACACCAAAGTCTGGCACATTCTGCAAGGTGATCAGGATCTGCGCGAACAGTATGCGCCGCTGGTTAAGCATCTCGAAGAGCTGCATAACCTCTATAAAGTGCTGGATAAAGCCCGTGAAGAACGCGGCGGGATCTCGTTTGAGAGCGAAGAAGCGAAGTTTATTTTCAACGCTGAACGTCGTATTGAGCGTATCGAACAGACCCAGCGTAACGACGCACACAAGTTAATTGAAGAGTGTATGATTCTGGCGAATATCTCGGCGGCGCGTTTCGTTGAGAAAGCGAAAGAACCGGCACTGTTCCGTATTCACGACAAGCCGAGCACCGAAGCTATTACCTCTTTCCGTTCTGTTCTGGCGGAGCTGGGGCTGGAACTGCCGGGTGGTAATAAGCCGGAACCGCGTGACTACGCGGAGCTGCTGGAGTCGGTTGCCGACCGCCCTGACGCAGAAATGCTGCAAACCATGCTGCTGCGCTCGATGAAACAGGCTATTTACGATCCGGAAAACCGTGGTCACTTCGGTCTGGCATTGCAGTCCTATGCGCACTTTACTTCGCCGATTCGTCGTTATCCTGACCTGACGCTGCATCGCGCCATTAAGTATCTGCTGGCGAAAGAGCAGGGGCATCAGGGCAACACCACTGAAACCGGTGGCTACCATTATTCGATGGAAGAGATGCTGCAACTGGGTCAGCACTGTTCGATGGCGGAACGTCGTGCCGACGAAGCAACGCGCGATGTGGCTGACTGGCTGAAGTGTGACTTCATGCTCGACCAGGTAGGTAACGTCTTTAAAGGCGTAATTTCCAGCGTCACTGGCTTTGGCTTCTTCGTCCGTCTGGACGACTTGTTCATTGATGGGCTGGTCCATGTCTCTTCGCTGGACAATGACTACTATCGCTTTGACCAGGTAGGGCAACGCCTGATGGGTGAATCCAGCGGCCAGACTTATCGCCTGGGCGACCGTGTAGAAGTTCGCGTCGAAGCGGTTAATATGGACGAGCGCAAAATCGACTTTAGCCTGATCTCCAGCGAACGTGCACCGCGCAACGTCGGTAAAACAGCGCGCGAGAAAGCGAAAAAAGGTGATGCAGGCAAAAAAGGCGGCAAGCATCGTCAGGTCGGTAAAAAGGTAAACTTTGAGCCAGACAGCGCCTTCCGCGGTGAGAAAAAAACGAAGCCGAAAGCAGCGAAGAAAGACGCGAGAAAAGCGAAAAAGCCATCGGCGAAAACGCAGAAAATAGCTGCAGCGACCAAAGCGAAGCGTGCGGCGAAGAAAAAAGTGGCAGAGTGATCAATACCCTCTTCAAACAGAAGAGGGTTAGATTGCTGACAAAATGCGCTTTGTTCATGCCGGATGCGGCGTGAACGCCTTATCCGGCCTACATAATCACGCAAATTCAATATATTGCAGGGATCATGTAGGCCGGATAAACGTAGTGCATCAGGCAAAACGTAAACAACGAGTACATTAATGAGCGAAATGATTTACGGCATCCACGCAGTGCAGGCCCTGCTGGAGCGCGCCCCTGAACGTTTTCAGGAAGTCTTTATTTTAAAAGGCCGTGAAGATAAACGTCTGTTACCGCTGATTCACGCCCTTGAGTCTCAGGGCGTGGTTATCCAGCTGGCAAACCGCCAATATCTCGACGAGAAAAGCGACGGTGCCGTGCATCAGGGCATTATCGCCCGCGTGAAGCCAGGACGTCAGTATCAGGAAAACGATCTGCCGGATCTGATCGCTTCGCTCGATCAGCCGTTCCTGCTGATCCTCGACGGTGTAACCGATCCGCACAACCTCGGCGCGTGCCTGCGTAGCGCGGACGCTGCTGGCGTTCACGCGGTGATTGTGCCGAAAGATCGCTCCGCACAGCTCAACGCTACGGCGAAAAAAGTAGCCTGCGGCGCGGCAGAAAGCGTTCCACTGATTCGGGTGACTAACCTTGCGCGCACCATGCGTATGTTGCAGGAAGAGAATATCTGGATCGTCGGTACGGCAGGTGAGGCGGATCATACACTCTATCAGAGCAAAATGACCAGACGCCTGGCGCTGGTGATGGGCGCGGAAGGTGAAGGTATGCGTCGCCTGACCCGTGAACATTGCGATGAGTTGATCAGCATCCCAATGGCAGGAAGTGTTTCTTCCCTGAACGTTTCGGTTGCAACCGGAATTTGCTTATTTGAAGCGGTGCGTCAGCGCAGCTAGTTCCTCTGAATTATGAAAAGCCATCCAGATTTGGATGGTTTTTTTTTGTCTATAGCTGGTAAGATAATTACGTACTGTAAATATTCATTTTATTAATATTTAAACTAAATCTATATGGAATAATATATGACATGGAATCCGTTGGCGCTGGCGACGGCGCTGCAAACTGTACCTGAACAAAATATTGATGTAACAAATAGCGAGAACGCATTAATTATTAAAATGAATGATTATGGCGATTTGCAAATCAATATTCTTTTTACTTCCCGCCAAATGATTATCGAAACCTTTATTTGTCCGGTAAGTAGTATCAGCAATCCAGATGAATTTAATACCTTCTTATTAAGAAATCAGAAGATGATGCCGTTGTCATCGGTAGGAATCTCCAGCGTGCAACAGGAAGAGTATTACATTGTTTTCGGGGCGTTATCGCTTAAATCTTCTCTTGAAGATATCCTGCTTGAGATAACCTCGCTGGTAGATAACGCATTGGATCTGGCTGAAATTACAGAAGAATATTCACACTAATTACAAGGACGGGTATTTATGGGAATTTTAAAAAGTTTATTTACGCTGGGGAAATCGCTTATCTCCCAGGCGGAAGAGTCCATTGAAGAAACCCAGGGTGTGCGCATGCTGGAACAGCATATTCGTGACGCTAAAGCTGAACTCGATAAAGCCGGAAAATCTCGCGTTGATCTGCTGGCGCGGGTGAAATTAAGTCACGATAAGCTGAAAGATTTACGTGAGCGCAAAGCCAGTCTGGAAGCCCGTGCGCTGGAAGCGTTAAGCAAGAACGTTAATCCGTCGTTGATTAACGAAGTTGCTGAAGAAATCGCGCGCCTTGAGAATCTCATTACCGCTGAAGAGCAAGTGTTGTCGAATCTGGAAGTCTCCCGTGATGGCGTGGAAAAAGCAGTTACAGCGACAGCGCAGCGTATCGCTCAGTTTGAGCAGCAAATGGAAGTCGTTAAAGCCACTGAAGCCATGCAGCGTGCACAACAGGCTGTAACAACCTCTACCGTTGGCGCATCTTCCAGCGTTTCGACAGCGGCAGAATCCTTAAAACGCCTGCAAACGCGTCAGGCCGAACGTCAGGCTCGCCTGGATGCTGCCGCACAGTTGGAGAAAGTCGCAGACGGTCGCGACCTTGACGAAAAGCTGGCGGAAGCCGGAATTGGCGGTAGCAATAAAAGTAGCGCCCAGGATGTATTAGCAAGACTGCAACGCCAACAGGGCGAGTAATTTTTTTGCCAGCCTCACTGCAAGGCTGGCAACTATTTTAAGGATAAAATATGTCTGGTTTTTTCCAGCGTCTGTTTGGCAAGGATAATAAGCCTGCTATCGCTCGCGGTCCGCTGGGACTTCATCTCAATAGTGGCTTTACGCTCGACACGTTAGCGTTTCGTTTGCTGGAAGATGAATTGCTGATTGCGTTGCCAGGGGAAGAATACACAGTGGCCGCCGTCAGCCACATCGATCTGGGCGGCGGTAGCCAGATTTTCCGCTACTACACTTCGGGCGATGAATTTCTGCAAATCAATACAACCGGCGGCGAAGATATTGAAGACATTGATGATATCAAGCTCTTTGTCTATGAAGAGAGCTACGGTATCAGTAAAGAGAGTCACTGGCGCGAGGCGATCAACGCCAAAGCGATGGGGGGGATGACCTTAAACTGGCAGGAAAAACGCTGGCAGCGATTTTTTAACAGCGAAGAACCGGGAAATATCGAACCCGTCTACATGCTGGAAAAAGTAGAAAATCAAAATCATGCTAAATGGGAAGTCCATAATTTTACCATGGGCTACCAGCGGCAAGTGACCGAAGATACTTACGAATATTTGCTGCTAAATGGTGAGGAATCTTTTAACGATCTCGGCGAGCCAGAGTGGTTATTTTCGCGCGCGTTGGGTGTCGATATCCCGCTGACATCACTTCATATTATTGGTTAATTACAAGGACGTTTACAATGCATATACTGGATTCACTTCTTGCCTTTAGTGCCTATTTTTTTATTGGCGTGGCTATGGTGATTATTTTTCTGTTTATCTACTCCAAAATTACACCGCACAATGAATGGCAATTAATCAAAAACAATAATACCGCAGCGTCACTGGCGTTCAGCGGTACATTGTTGGGTTACGTGATCCCCTTATCCAGTGCGGCAATCAATGCGGTGAGTATTCCAGACTATTTCGCCTGGGGCGGGATTGCACTGGTGATTCAGTTACTCGTTTTTGCTGGTGTCAGACTTTATATGCCCGCATTAAGCGAAAAAATTATTAATCACAATACCGCAGCAGGAATGTTTATGGGAACCGCCGCGCTGGCTGGCGGTATTTTTAACGCAGCTTGTATGACATGGTAATGGACGATCATGGCCAGAAAACGCAAATCAAGAAATAACAGTAAAATTGGTCACGGAGCGATCAGTCGCATTGGTAGACCGAATAATCCTTTTGAACCGCGTCGCAATCGCTACTCACAAAAATACTTAACGTTGGCGCTAATGGGCGGTGCCGCTTTTTTTGTATTGAAAGGTTGTGGCGATAGTGGCGATGTCGATAACGACGGCGACGGAACGTTTTATTCGACAGTGCAGGATTGTATTGATGACGGTAATAATGCCGACATTTGCGCGCGTGGCTGGAACAACGCCAAAGCGGCATTTTATGCCGATGTTCCGAAGAATATGACTCAGCAAAATTGTCAGTCTAAGTACGAAAATTGCTACTACGACAATATTGAACAGAGTTGGATCCCGGTCGTTTCTGGATTTTTGTTAAGCCGGGTTATTCGTAAAGATCGCGATGAGCCGTTCGTCTATAACAGCGGCGGATCCTCATTTGCTTCCCGCCCCGTCTGGCGCAACACTTCCGGTGATTACTCCTGGCGCTCCGGTTCTGGCAAAAAAGAGTCTTACTCTTCGGGCGGCTTTACCACCAGGAAAGCGTCAACCGTTTCTCGCGGCGGCTATGGTCGTTCTTCCAGCGCCCGTGGGCATTGGGGAGGCTAATCATGCTGAGACACAACGTTCCTGTGCGGCGGGATCTGGACCAGATCGCCGCTGACAACGGTTTCGACTTTCATATCATCGACAATGAAATCTATTGGGATGAGAGTCGGGCCTACCGATTTACCCTGCGCCAGATTGAAGAGCTGATCGAAAAGCCCACTGCGGAACTGCACCAGATGTGCCTCGATGTGGTGGATCGTGCGGTTAAAGATGAACAGATCCTGACGCAACTGGCGATCCCGCCGTTGTACTGGGATGTGATCGCTGAAAGCTGGCGCGCCCGCGATCCTTCGCTGTATGGTCGTATGGATTTTGCCTGGTGTGGCAATGCGCCGGTGAAGCTGCTGGAGTACAACGCTGATACGCCGACCTCGTTGTATGAGTCGGCTTATTTCCAGTGGTTGTGGCTGGAAGATGCCCGGCGCAGCGGTGTTATTCCACGTGACGCCGATCAGTACAATGCCATTCAGGAACGCCTGATTTCACGCTTTAGCGAGCTTTATAGCCGGGAGCCGTTTTATTTCTGCTGCTGTCAGGATACCGACGAAGACAGGACTACCGTGCTGTATTTGCAGGACTGCGCCCAGCAGGCAGGGCAGGAGTCTCGGTTTATCTACATTGAAGATCTCGGTTTGGGCGTCGGCGGCGTACTGACCGATCTTGATGATAACGTCATCCAGCGAGCATTTAAGCTTTATCCGCTGGAGTGGATGATGCGTGACGATAACGGTCCGCTGCTGCGCAAACGTCGTGAGCAGTGGGTGGAACCGTTATGGAAAAGTATCTTGAGTAACAAAGGGCTAATGCCGCTGCTTTGGCGCTTCTTTCCTGGTCATCCTAACCTTCTTGCATCCTGGTTTGAGGGTGAAAAACCGCAGATTGCCGCTGGCGAAAGCTATGTGCGTAAACCAATCTATTCGCGTGAGGGTGGTAACGTCACCATTTTTGACGGCAAGAATAACGTTGTTGACCACGCTGATGGTGATTACGCCGATGAACCGATGATCTACCAGGCGTTTCAACCGCTACCGCGATTTGGCGATAGTTATACGCTGATTGGTAGCTGGATTGTCGATGATGAAGCGTGCGGTATGGGTATCCGCGAAGATAACACGCTGATCACTAAAGACACTTCGCGTTTTGTTCCGCATTACATTGCTGGCTAAGAATGTTTTAGCAATCTCTTTCTGTCAGGAATCCGTGGCAGTGACCATACTAATGGTGACTGCCATTGATGGAGGGAGACACAGTGCACTGGCAAACTCACACTGTTTTTAATCAACCTATACCCTTAAATAACAGTAATTTATACCTGTCTGATGGCGCGCTCTGCGAAGCGGTAACGCGTGAAGGTGCTGGCTGGGATAGCGATTTTCTAGCCAGTATTGGTCAGCAGTTAGGAACGGCTGAATCCCTTGAACTGGGGCGGCTGGCGAATGTGAATCCGCCTGAATTATTGCGCTACGATGCCCAGGGGCAGCGTCTGGACGATGTGCGTTTTCACCCCGCCTGGCACCTGCTGATGCAGGCGTTATGTACCAATCGGGTACATAATCTGGCCTGGGAAGAAGACGCTCGCTCCGGCGCATTTGTGGCGCGGGCGGCGCGTTTTATGTTGCACGCACAGGTTGAGGCAGGGTCGTTATGCCCGATAACCATGACCTTTGCCGCTACGCCATTACTGTTACAGATGCTACCTGCGCCGTTTCAGGACTGGACCACGCCGCTGTTGAGCGATCGCTACGATTCCCACTTATTGCCAGGTGGGCAAAAACGCGGCTTGTTGATTGGCATGGGAATGACGGAAAAGCAGGGCGGTTCCGATGTCATGAGCAACACCACTCGCGCCGAACGTCTGGACGATGGTTCTTATCGGCTGGTGGGGCATAAATGGTTTTTCTCGGTGCCACAAAGCGACGCGCATCTGGTGCTGGCGCAGACCACGGGCGGTTTGTCCTGCTTTTTTGTGCCGAGATTTTTGCCTGACGGCCAACGGAATGCAATTCGCCTGGAACGACTGAAAGATAAGCTGGGTAATCGCTCTAACGCCAGTTGCGAAGTGGAGTTTCAGGACGCCATTGGCTGGTTGTTGGGGCAGGAAGGGGAAGGGATTCGCCTGATCCTGAAAATGGGCGGGATGACGCGTTTTGATTGTGCTCTGGGTAGCCACTCCATGATGCGCCGTGCGTTCTCGCTGGCGATTTATCACGCTCATCAACGCCATGTATTTGGTAATCCGTTAATCGAACAGCCCCTTATGCGCCATGTCTTAAGTCGCATGGCGCTTCAGCTTGAAGGGCAAACGGCGTTGTTGTTTCGTCTGGCGCGGGCCTGGGATCGACGTGCCGATGCCAAAGAAGCCCTGTGGGCGCGCTTATTTACGCCTGCGGCGAAATTTGTGATCTGCAAACGTGGCATTCCATTTGTGGCTGAAGCGATGGAGGTACTGGGCGGTATTGGCTATTGCGAAGAGAGCGAACTACCGCGACTTTATCGGGAGATGCCAGTGAACAGCATCTGGGAAGGTTCTGGCAATATTATGTGCCTTGATGTGCTGCGCGTTCTCAATAAGCAAGCGGGCGTATACGACTTATTGTCGGAAGCATTTGTGGAAGTGAAAGGGCAAGATCGCTATTTTGACCGTGCGGTTCGTCGCTTACAACAGCAACTGCGCAAACCGGCTGAAGAATTGGGACGCGAGATAACACATCAATTATTTTTGCTGGGCTGCGGCGCGCAAATGTTGAAATATGCCTCTCCGCCAATGGCGCAGGCGTGGTGTCAGGTGATGCTAGATACGCGCGGCGGCGTGCGGTTGTCAGAGCAGATCCAGAATGATTTATTGCTGCGGGCGACAGGGGGAGTGTGCTTGTAAGCGTATACGACTGATGCGACGCTGGTTTCGATTAGCTAAATGAAATATGTGAAAATTGTAGGCCGGACAAGGCGCTCGCGCCGCATCCGGCATTGTTCATTCGCTGTAGATAACACTCACGCATACAGTATCGCCTGTACACGCCAGTTATCGGGCTGCTGATCTTCATACATGGTAATAATTCGATACCATGACGCCCCTTGTTCATCGGCCTTTAACGCCACGATACGTTCCACGTCCTGCGGATCCCCTGAAATATTGCTAACCGAGATCTGACCTATTTCATTCAGGCCCGTCACGCAGTCAGCACTGGCGAATTCTGCAGACTGTGCCGTGGCGCTCGCAGGACAAGTCACTAATTGCAGCGAGGGTGAGGCAAGTAATTGTTTCATCGTCAGCTCCATTTTTCGTTTCCCCACATGTTGCAGGGCATTCCATCGCGGTAATAAACGCCCGAGCTTCCCGCCGGTAATTTATTGTGCACAGGTAAACGCATAGGGACGCAAAGCAATGTAAAGCTGGCTGTATAAGTTGTCTGATTTATTTACGGTATATACTCGTCATACTTCAAGTTGCATGTGCTGCGTCTGCGGGTTATTCGGCCCATCCATGGGCCTCACCCCTTACGGGGCCGCTGCAAGCAGCGTTCAAATCCGCTCCATGCGGATTTGTCGCTCACCCCAGTCACTTACTTATGTAAGCTCCTGGGGATCCACTCGCTTGTCGCGTTACTCGGCCTGAGGCCTCGCCCTTTCAGGGCCAACGCAAGCGTTGTTCAAAACGCCCCTGCCGTTTTGTCCTGCAACTCGAATTATTTAGAGTATAAAATGGCTTGTGAATACCACTGTCCTGTCACGATGGTTTCATCCACCATTACGACAACGTAATAATCAGCTTTTGCAGCGACAGCTTTCGCTCTGATTTCTGCTAATGCGTCATCCGGAGAACCCCGTACCATCGTGCTTACGCTACCTATTCGCTGTAACCCTTGCGTCTGGTCGCGGCGAATCTCTTGCGGATGGTCCGTTACTGGCGGTGCGGGTTGTGGCGTGCCTTGCAGTACGCTACAGGCACTTAGCATCAACACCAATAATAAACTGGCAAACCGGTAAATAACGCTATTACGTTTCCTGCTAACCATAGTGTAGTGCCTTATTTATTTAACTTGAGGGGAATGTTCCCGAATTGTTACCTGGTACGCGATTTTCGAATGAAAACGTTGTGAAAGCGTAACCCACATCTCAACATTATGAACTAATACTGCCAGCAGAAACTTGTGCTAAGGATTTCTTCATGTCATACCAGACCCAAAGGAGAAACAGATGATTGAATTAGAATCACGCGTGCTGGCAAATATTCCCGTTCTGCACGCTTATCCCGTAGGGCAAAAAGAAATCCCGTTACCGTGTGTGATTTTTTATCACGGATTTACTTCATCCAGCCTGGTTTATAGCTATTTTGCCGTCGCGCTGGCGCAGGCTGGTTTACGGGTGATCATGCCGGATGCGCCCAATCACGGTAGCCGTTTTAGTGGCGACGCACCGCGACGGTTAAATCAATTCTGGCAAATCTTGCTACAAAGTATGCAGGAATTCACTACCTTACGTGCGGCAATAGCCGAAGAAAAGTGGCTGCTTGATGAACGCCTGGCGGTTGGTGGCGCGTCGATGGGTGCAATGACCGCGCTAGGGATTGCGGCCCGCCATCCTGGAGTGAAATGTACTGCCAGTATGATGGGATCAGGCTATTTCACCTCGCTTGCCCGAACGTTGTTTCCACCATTGCAGCCTGAAACGCCAGCACAGCAAAACGAATTTAATAACATTATTGCTCCACTGGCAGAGTGGGAAGCGACAAACCACCTGGATGAACTGGGAAACAGGCCACTGCTGTTATGGCATGGCCTTGACGATGATGTCGTGCCTGCCGAGGAATCACTACGTTTGCAGCAGGCATTAAGAGAAACGGGGCGAGATAAACAGTTAATCTGTTCATGGCAGCCAGGCGTGCGCCACCGTATTACACCCGAGGCGGTAGATGCCGCCGTAACTTTTTTCTGCCAGCACCTTTAGACACGCAGAATGCTGACCCCTTGTGCTTCCAGCTGTTGTAGGATCTCCGGGTTAGCATTCTTGCCGGTGATCAGCATATCGATTTGATCCGCGCGGCTAAAGAGCATACCCGCGCGTTCACCAATCTTACTGCTATCGACCAGCACTACCAGTTTACCCACCACACTCAACATCTTCTGTTCTGCCATCGCCGTCAGCATATCGGTTTTATACAAACCTTCCGCCGTCAGCCCTTTACCGCTGGTAAACATCCAGTGTCCGGCATAAAGACTATTTTCGCTGCCTTGCGGGCTTAAGGTGATTGACTGGCTTTTGTTGTACTGCCCGCCCATGATAATCACGCTGTCATGTTCCTGATCGATCAGGTAATTAGCCAACGGTAGATAATTAGTGATGATTTGCACTGGCTTGCCACACATTTCCCGCCCGAGCAGAAATGCGGTAGAGCCGCAGTTGATGACCACGCTCTCGCCCGGATTGACCAACTGTGATGCCGCTTTGGCGATACGTACTTTTTCATCGTGATTTTGCGCCTGGTGCAGATTCATCGGCGTCCAACGCGGGCGCTGTTGGGTAATAGCTTCTGCGCCATTGCGCACTTTTTTCAGTTTGCCGCTTTCGTCGAGTTTATTGATATCGCGTCGCGCAGTGGCAGGCGAAATCCCCAGACGCTCAACGACTTTCTCTACGGTCACAAAGCCCAATTGTGCGAGCATTTCCAGGAGGATTTGATGTCTTTGTGCTTCAGTCATGAGCTATTCCGATAAAATTTGATTTTTTTAGATGATATTTGAAATAGCCAGGAAATACTACGCCGGATAGCGCGAACATCTTCACGCTATCCGGTATCAATGACAGATTACAGGAACGATTTGAACGGCAGATCCGGTTCAATAGTGAAGCAATCGTCAAAACCACGCGGATAGTGGTACTCGAAGTTGTCTTTATCCAGCGGCCAGGTGAACTTGCCGCCCACCTGCCAGATAAATGGCTTAAAGCCATATTTCAGACGATCTTTTTTCATCTCCCACAGCACGCGGATCTCCTGCGGATCGGCCTGGAAGTTTGACCAGATATCATGGTGGAATGGGATCACCACTTTAGCATTCAACGCTTCACCCATACGTAACATATCGGCACTGGTCATTTTATCGGTAATACCGCGCGGGTTTTCACCGTAAGATCCTAAAGCCACGTCGATCTGATATTCGTTACCATGTTTTGCATAGTAGTTGGAGTAGTGGGAGTCGCCGCTGTGATACAGCGAACCGCCCGGCGTTTTGAACAGGTAGTTTACTGCGCGATCGTCCATGCCGTCTGGCAGCACGCCTGCCGCTTTTTGATCCGCAGGCAGGGTAATCAGTGCAGTACGGTCGAAGGCGTCAAGCGCATGAATTTCAATGTCTTTCACTTTCACCACGTCGCCCGGTTTAACCACGATGCAACGTTCTTTCGGCACGCCCCAGCCGATCCATAAATCCACGCAGGTTTTCGGTCCGATAAACGGTACATCATCAGCGCAGTTCTGCATCACGGCAGCAGCGACGTTTACGTCGATATGATCGTTGTGATCGTGAGTGGCCAGGACGGCGTCGATCTGGCGAATAGCAAATGGATCAAGAACAAACGGCGTAGTGCGCAGGTTCGGCTGTAGTTTTTTCACGCCAGCCATACGCTGCATCTGGTGACCCTGTTTCATCAGCGGGTTACCGTGACTTTGTTTGCCAGTACCGCACCAAAAATCGACGCAGACGTTGGTGCCGCCTTCCGATTTCAGCCAGATCCCGGTACAACCGAGCCACCACATCGCGAATGTACCAGGAGCTACCTGCTCTTGTTCAATTTCTTCATTCAGCCAGCTACCCCACTCCGGGAAAGTGCTCAGGATCCAGGATTCACGGGTAATACTTTTCACTTTACTCATCGCCATTTACCTTCATGATAGTTCAATTCGAATCAACATGTGATTTGTTTTGATTAATCCTGACACTATTTTTTCAGGAAGGCAATGACCATTTTTTGACTTTTTGCCAGTGGAGTTGTTGTGAATTTGGAGTGTGGAAAGATTTAATGGAATGTGTAATTCAATTAACTTAATGAATTTAAATGATTAATTGTTTCGTTGTGTGAATCCCATATTTTCGTTATGGAATTATTTGTGTGTCGCGTCACATTTAATCATAAATAATCTTGTTGTGATTACTTTTGAAAATTAGAGTGAGTGCACAACATTCCGGGTGTGAGGAATACCCGGTTACCTCTTCTTCAGGAGATCG
The DNA here is from genome assembly GCF_004211955.1 of Escherichia sp. E1V33. Taxonomy (GTDB): domain Bacteria; phylum Pseudomonadota; class Gammaproteobacteria; order Enterobacterales; family Enterobacteriaceae; genus Escherichia. Next base: position 65,820 of record NZ_RHJI01000017.1, on the reverse strand, counting down.
TTATGGAGATCCTCTACAACATCTTTACCGTGTTTTTTAACCAGGTCATGACCAATGCCCCGTTGTTGCTGGGTATTGTGACCTGTCTGGGCTACATCCTACTGCGCAAAAGTGTCAGCGTTATTATTAAAGGCACGATTAAAACCATAATTGGTTTCATGTTGTTGCAGGCAGGGTCCGGCATCCTCACCAGCACCTTCAAACCGGTGGTGGCGAAAATGTCCGAAGTCTACGGCATTAACGGCGCAATTTCCGATACTTACGCTTCGATGATGGCAACCATCGACCGCATGGGTGATGCCTATAGCTGGGTGGGTTACGCCGTATTGTTAGCGCTGGCGCTGAACATCTGTTACGTGCTGTTGCGTCGCATTACCGGCATTCGCACCATCATGTTGACCGGCCACATCATGTTCCAGCAGGCCGGGTTGATTGCCGTTACGCTGTTTATCTTCGGCTACTCCATGTGGACCACCATTATCTGTACCGCGATTCTGGTTTCGCTCTACTGGGGCATCACTTCCAACATGATGTACAAGCCGACACAAATCGTCACCGATGGTTGCGGCTTCTCCATCGGTCACCAGCAACAGTTTGCGGCGTGGATTGCTTATAAAGTTGCGCCGTTCCTGGGCAAAAAAGAGGAGAGTGTTGAAGACCTCAAATTGCCTGGCTGGCTGAACATTTTCCACGACAACATCGTCTCCACGGCGATTGTGATGACCATCTTCTTTGGCGCCATTCTGCTCTCCTTCGGTATCGACACCGTGCAGGCAATGGCCGGTGAGAAATTGCACTGGACTATCTACATCCTGCAAACCGGTTTTGCTTTTGCGGTGGCGATCTTCATCATCACTCAGGGCGTGCGCATGTTTGTGGCGGAACTCTCTGAAGCGTTTAACGGTATCTCCCAGCGCCTGATCCCAGGTGCGGTTCTGGCGATTGACTGTGCGGCTATCTATAGCTTCGCGCCGAACGCCGTGGTCTGGGGCTTTATGTGGGGCACCATCGGTCAGCTGATTGCAGTTGGTATTCTGGTCGCCTGCGGTTCCTCGATCCTGATTATCCCAGGCTTTATCCCGATGTTCTTCTCCAACGCCACCATCGGCGTGTTCGCTAACCACTTCGGCGGCTGGCGTGCGGCGCTGAAGATTTGTCTGGTGATGGGGATGATCGAAATCTTTGGCTGTGTCTGGGCGGTGAAACTCACCGGTATGAGTGCCTGGATGGGTATGGCGGACTGGTCGATTCTGGCACCGCCGATGATGCAGGGCTTCTTCTCCATCGGTATCGCCTTTATGGCCGTCATCATTGTAATTGCACTGGCTTATATGTTCTTCGCTGGCCGCGCGCTGCGCGCAGAAGAAGATGCAGAAAAACAACTGGCAGAACAGTCTGCTTAATAAGGAGTTTTGATTATGACCGTACGTATTCTGGCTGTGTGTGGCAACGGACAAGGCAGTTCCATGATCATGAAAATGAAAGTGGACCAGTTTTTAACCCAATCAAATATTGACCACACGGTAAATAGCTGCGCGGTTGGCGAATACAAAAGTGAGCTGAACGGTGCGGATATCATCATCGCTTCTACGCACATCGCGGGCGAAATCACCGTTACTGGCAACAAATATGTGGTTGGCGTGCGCAACATGCTCTCTCCTGCCGATTTTGGCCCGAAACTGCTGGAAGTGATCAAAGAGCATTTCCCGCAGGATGTGAAGTAAGGACGCGCCATGAAATTACGTGATTCGCTGGCTGAAAATAAATCCATCCGCCTGCAGGCTGAAGCTGAAACCTGGCAGGACGCGGTGAAAATCGGCGTCGATCTGCTGGTGGCGGCGGACGTTGTCGAGCCGCGCTATTACCAGGCGATTCTGGATGGCGTGGAACAGTTTGGCCCTTATTTCGTTATCGCTCCGGGGCTGGCGATGCCGCATGGGCGTCCGGAAGAGGGCGTGAAGAAAACCGGTTTCTCTCTGGTAACGCTGAAAAAGCCGCTGGAATTTAACCACGAAGATAACGATCCGGTGGATATCCTCATCACCATGGCGGCGGTCGATGCCAACACTCACCAGGAAGTGGGCATCATGCAGATCGTCAACCTGTTTGAAGATGAAGAGAATTTCGACCGTTTACGCGCCTGCCGTACCGAGCAGGAAGTACTGGATTTAATTGACCGCACCAACGCGGCAGCTTAAGAAGGAATTGAACATGTCATTACCAATGTTGCAAGTCGCGCTGGACAACCAGACTATGGATAGCGCCTACGAAACCACTCGCCTGATTGCCGAAGAAGTCGACATTATCGAAGTGGGTACCATTCTGTGCGTGGGCGAAGGCGTGCGTGCGGTTCGCGATCTGAAAGCGCTTTACCCGCACAAAATCGTACTGGCAGACGCCAAAATTGCCGATGCAGGCAAAATCCTCTCTCGTATGTGCTTCGAAGCCAACGCTGACTGGGTGACCGTGATTTGCTGTGCGGATATCAACACCGCCAAAGGCGCGCTGGATGTGGCAAAAGAGTTTAACGGCGACGTGCAGATCGAACTGACCGGTTACTGGACCTGGGAACAGGCGCAGCAGTGGCGCGACGCAGGCATTGGGCAGGTGGTTTATCACCGCAGCCGTGATGCGCAGGCCGCAGGCGTGGCATGGGGTGAAGCGGACATTACCGCGATCAAACGTCTTTCCGATATGGGCTTCAAAGTAACCGTCACCGGTGGCCTGGCGCTGGAAGATCTGCCGCTGTTCAAAGGCATTCCGATTCATGTATTTATCGCGGGTCGTAGCATCCGTGATGCCGCTTCTCCGGTGGAAGCCGCGCGTCAGTTCAAACGTTCCATCGCTGAACTGTGGGGCTAAGGAGCGGATATGTTGTCCAAACAAATCCCGCTTGGCATCTATGAAAAAGCGCTCCCCGCCGGGGAGTGCTGGCTGGAACGGCTGCAACTGGCAAAAACGTTAGGCTTCGATTTTGTCGAAATGTCGGTAGATGAAACTGACGATCGCCTGTCGCGCCTCGACTGGAGCCGCGAACAGCGTCTGGCACTGGTCAACGCGATTGTTGAAACCGGCGTACGCGTACCGTCAATGTGCCTTTCTGCTCATCGTCGTTTCCCGCTGGGTAGCGAAGATGACGCGGTGCGGGCGCAGGGGCTGGAGATTATGCGTAAAGCCATCCAGTTCGCCCAGGACGTTGGTATTCGCGTGATCCAGCTGGCGGGCTATGACGTTTACTATCAGGAAGCCAATAACGAAACGCGTCGTCGTTTCCGTGACGGGCTGAAAGAGAGCGTTGAGATGGCAAGCCGCGCGCAGGTGACGCTGGCGATGGAGATCATGGATTATCCGTTGATGAACTCCATCAGCAAGGCGCTGGGCTACGCGCACTATCTCAACAACCCGTGGTTCCAGCTCTACCCGGATATCGGTAACCTGTCGGCGTGGGACAACGACGTGCAGATGGAGTTGCAGGCCGGAATCGGGCATATCGTCGCGGTGCATGTTAAAGACACCAAACCGGGCGTCTTTAAAAACGTGCCGTTTGGCGAAGGTATAGTGGATTTCGAACGTTGCTTTGAAACGCTCAAACAGAGTGGCTATTGCGGGCCGTACCTGATTGAGATGTGGAGCGAAACGGCGGAAGACCCGGCGGCAGAAGTGGCAAAAGCGCGTGATTGGGTGAAAGCGCGCATGGCCAAAGCTGGCATGGTGGAGGCGGCATAATGCAAAAGCTAAAACAGCAAGTGTTTGAAGCCAACATGGATCTGCCGCGCTACGGGCTGGTGACCTTTACCTGGGGCAACGTCAGCGCCATTGACCGCGAACGCGGGCTGGTGGTGATCAAGCCCAGCGGTGTCGCCTACGAAACCATGAAAGCGGACGATATGGTGGTGGTTGATATGAGCGGCAAGGTGGTGGAAGGGGAGTATCGCCCGTCTTCCGATACTGCGACGCATCTCGAACTCTACCGTCGTTACCCGTCGCTTGGCGGCATTGTCCATACCCACTCCACTCATGCTACCGCATGGGCGCAGGCGGGGCTGGCGATCCCGGCGTTAGGCACCACGCACGCCGACTACTTCTTTGGCGACATCCCGTGTACGCGCGGGTTAAGCGAAGAAGAGGTGCAGGGTGAGTACGAACTGAACACTGGCAAAGTGATTATCGAAACGCTGGGCAACGCCGAACCGCTGTACACACCGGGGATTGTGGTGTATCAGCACGGGCCGTTCGCCTGGGGGAAAGATGCTCACGATGCGGTGCATAACGCGGTGGTGATGGAAGAAGTGGCGAAAATGGCGTGGATTGCCCGCGGCATTAACCCACAACTGAGTCACATCGACAGCTACCTCATGAATAAACACTTCATGCGTAAGCATGGTCCCAACGCCTATTACGGGCAGAAGTAAAACACGCGCTGCGGAAATTTCCTTATTCGGGAGATAACTGGTCTGATTCCGCAGCCGTTTTTCAAAAAAATGCCCCCGGAGAAGGGGGCAAAGCAAACTATGGCAATGTTTCGTTGGTTATACCTGGTGCTAGCGATAAATATCCGCGCTGGCGTGCATATTGCCGTTACTCCCCGGTTCTCGCATCAGAATTACGTGGTAGTACGTTGCGCCTTGCGCATCTGTCTCTTCATTTAATGCCTGACGTGCTTCACTTTCAGTGGCGAAGTTATGATTGATATAAATCACGCCTAAGCTTTGCACATCGTCCATATTTCTGGCCTGGTGGTTATTAATTTCAATGGCTGCCCATGTATTTGCACTTAGCAAAAGCACAGCCAGAAGGGCTAAAACACGACTGAACATAGATACCTCCTCGACGGCTGACTTTGTGTGCTCTCCTCTGTGATGATCTTCTGATTTAATTTTAATCAATGATAAAGAATTTGATGGTGACCATTTCTGATGCAGTTGTTCGAAAAAACACTGTGACGGAATGTGATGAACTTCAAATCAGCGAGTTAGTCCTTTTGAGCGAAAGATGAGATTTATTTGTCGGCTGGCCTTGAGTTTGGCGGGGTATGTCAGTACTATAACGCGTCATTTTTCAGCCGACCTTTAACACGTTCCTTGCCTCCCCGGGATTCGGCTGACCCAGACAGGAGGCTGAATAATCCGTAAGGAGCAATTCGATGCGTCATTACGAAATCGTTTTTATGGTCCATCCTGACCAGAGCGAACAGGTTCCGGGCATGATCGAGCGCTACACTGCTGCCATCACTGGTGCAGAAGGCAAGATCCACCGTCTGGAAGACTGGGGCCGCCGTCAGCTGGCTTACCCGATCAACAAACTGCACAAAGCTCACTACGTTCTGATGAACGTTGAAGCTCCGCAGGAAGTGATCGATGAGCTGGAAACTACCTTCCGCTTCAACGATGCCGTTATCCGCAGCATGGTTATGCGTACCAAGCACGCTGTTACCGAAGCATCTCCGATGGTTAAAGCGAAAGACGAGCGCCGTGAGCGTCGCGATGATTTCGCAAACGAAACCGCTGATGATGCTGAAGCTGGGGATTCTGAAGAGTAATTTCTGATGACCAACCGTCTGGTGTTGTCCGGCACCGTGTGCAGGGCTCCCCTTCGAAAGGTCAGTCCATCAGGAATTCCTCACTGCCAGTTCGTGCTTGAGCATCGTTCTGTGCAGGAGGAAGCCGGTTTTCACCGGCAGGCGTGGTGCCAAATGCCCGTTATTGTTAGCGGACACGAAAACCAGGCCATTACTCACAGTATAACGGTCGGCAGTCGCATAACCGTTCAGGGGTTCATTTCATGCCACAAGGCAAAGAACGGACTGAGCAAAATGGTTTTGCATGCCGAGCAGATTGAATTGATAGATTCTGGAGACTAGCCATATGGCACGTTATTTCCGTCGTCGCAAGTTCTGCCGTTTCACCGCGGAAGGCGTTCAAGAGATCGACTATAAAGATATCGCTACGCTGAAAAACTACATCACCGAAAGCGGTAAGATTGTCCCAAGCCGTATCACCGGTACCCGTGCAAAATACCAGCGTCAGCTGGCTCGCGCTATCAAACGCGCTCGCTACCTGTCCCTGCTGCCGTACACTGATCGCCATCAGTAATCGGTCACGGTCCATTAATACGACTTTGAGAGGATAAGGTAATGCAAGTTATTCTGCTTGATAAAGTAGCAAACCTGGGTAGCCTGGGTGATCAGGTAAACGTTAAAGCGGGCTATGCTCGTAACTTCCTGGTACCGCAGGGTAAAGCTGTTCCAGCTACCAAGAAAAACATTGAATTCTTCGAAGCACGTCGCGCTGAACTGGAAGCTAAACTGGCTGAAGTTCTGGCAGCAGCTAATGCTCGCGCTGAGAAAATCAATGCACTGGAAACTGTTACCATCGCGTCTAAAGCTGGCGACGAAGGTAAACTGTTCGGTTCCATCGGTACTCGCGACATCGCTGACGCTGTAACTGCAGCTGGCGTTGAAGTGGCTAAGAGCGAAGTTCGTCTGCCGAACGGCGTTCTGCGTACCACTGGCGAACACGAAGTGAGCTTCCAGGTTCACAGCGAAGTATTCGCGAAAGTGATCGTAAACGTAGTAGCTGAATAATTCGTTATTCAACGAGACGTAAAAACGCCGACCTTGTGTCGGCGTTTTGCTTTCTATTAGTTGAATGTGCACAGAAAAAAGAATCAATTTTAATAAAAATAAGTTTGTTTTCTGAAGTGGTGACAATAGTGGATGGGGATAGATATTAATATCAAAAATCACACATCATGGATATAACGAAGCACCAGGGAGTAAATGATTTCCACGCCTTCCACCAAACGTTCTTGTTGTGTGGCATGTGATTATTCTACGTTGTCGGCATCGGGGCGATCGTTAATCAGCAGGTTAAACCAGCTACAAAAAGCAATTGAAAAAATCATTGATTTTACCTGGGATTATTATATTTCTAACCCCTGGTTTTTAAAAATTGTGCATAGTGAAAACCAGAGTAAAGGTGTTCATTATGCAAAATCGCTGCGCCTTCAGAATATTAACCATGCGCACTGGCAGTTGATAGAATCCTTGCTGGCTGAAGGGAAGAAACTCAATATTTTTAAGCCAGATATCGATCCGTTGCAGGTGAATATTAATATTGCTGCGCTTGGGGGATATTATTTGATCAACCAGCATACGCTTGGCCAGGTTTATCACATCAGCATGGTTTCACCCCAGGCACTGGAAGCCAGACGTAAGGTCATCAAAGAGACGATCCTTAGCTGGCTTCTGGTTGACCCTTCATCTACCGCGCGCGAATAAAACTGCCATCTGGCTGGCGGGTAAACAAGACCTGTTGATTATTCCCCGTATCAATGGTTAAGCCCGTCACCACGCCGCTGGCGTTCTGGCGGATTTTCACCATCTGTCCATTTTGCAAATTACTTAATGGTTTACCTGCGCCTTCTACCTGCGCCATTGCGTATACATCGGTAGGAGGCAGACCGTGGTCACGGAACAGCTGTGCCATCGTTTTGCCGGCTTCGACACGGTAAGAGCGCCATTGATTGTCAATGCCGCTATCTGGCTGGAAAGGTTGCGTTTGCGTAGCTTGCGGCTGCTCTTCCGGTTGGCCTTCCTGTATTGGTTCTGGAGCGACCGGAGCAACTTGATCCGGATCGTTCTGCGGCGTAACTAGCTGCGCCCGAAGCTGTTCTTCTGTCGGCGGCTGGGATTGCGACTGAATATCCAGCTGCGCTTCACGCGTCACGACGGGGGCGTCGGGCGCATCCTCAGACGGAAGTAGAAAACCGACCACCAAAATAATGGCGGCAATAATAATCCCCCGACGATGCATCGGTGGTAGCGGATCCATGAAGCGAAAGTTGTCCGGCGCGTGCCAGACCTTCTCCAGGGTTGGTTTTAGTTCAAAGCGCCCGGGCATGGTTTCCTCCTGCTCCGCGTCTTGTTCCTCAATCATAGCCTATGAATAAGCTAACGCTATGATGTCCGTGGTAAACCCGCCTTTATTATATTCATACGGGATATTGCTATTGTTTCTTTTTCCCCGGGATTTGTCATCACTCTCGCGACAAAGTTTTACCCAAGGAAGTGTGGCTGATATGCTGCCCGTTACTTTATACCCTGAGGAAGGAAATACGATGACCACCCCAACTTTTGACACCATCGAAGCGCAAGCAAGCTACGGCATTGGTTTGCAGGTAGGGCAACAACTGAGTGAATCTGGTCTGGAAGGGCTGCTGCCAGAAGCGCTGGTTGCAGGTATTGCCGACGCACTGGAAGGCAAACATCCGGCTGTTCCGGTTGATGTGGTGCACCGCGCGCTGCGTGAAATCCATGAACGTGCCGATGCTGTTCGTCGTCAGCGTTTCCAGTCGATGGCTGCTGAAGGTGTTAAATATCTTGAAGAAAACGCTAAAAAAGAAGGCGTAAACAGCACCGAATCCGGCCTGCAATTCCGCGTGATCAACCAGGGCGAAGGCGCAATTCCTGCCCGTACCGACCGCGTTCGCGTTCATTACACCGGTAAACTGATCGACGGCACCGTGTTTGACAGCTCTGTTGCTCGTGGTGAACCCGCTGAATTCCCGGTTAATGGCGTGATCCCTGGCTGGATTGAAGCACTGACTCTGATGCCGGTAGGTTCTAAATGGGAACTGACTATCCCGCAGGAACTGGCATATGGCGAGCGCGGCGCAGGCGCATCCATCCCTCCGTTCAGCACCCTGGTGTTTGAAGTCGAACTGCTGGAAATCCTCTAAGCAGCGCATTCTGTTCCCCTCGAACCAGAGGGGAGCCGGTATTCAGCAATAAACCCTTCAGTTTGCCAAACGGCGCTATTTTGTGTTGCAAAGACCCCGTAAGCGTGTATTTTTGTGAGCTGTTTCGCGTTATCACCGTGATATGACACTCACTTTAAACATAAAATTAACATTAGATCTAAATCTTAGTATTCATCCCGCGTATTGTTACCTAATATCGATGAGTCCCGATACAGATTCGTCGTATCATAGACTGACTAAAGGCCGTAGAGCCTGAACAACACAGACAGGTACAGGAAGAAAAAAACATGGTAGATCAGGTAAAAGTCGTTGCCGATGATCAGGCTCCGGCTGAACAGTCGCTACGGCGCAATCTCACAAACCGACATATTCAGCTTATTGCCATTGGCGGTGCCATTGGTACGGGGTTGTTTATGGGGTCTGGCAAAACGATTAGCCTTGCCGGGCCGTCGATCATTTTCGTTTATATGATCATTGGTTTTATGCTCTTTTTCGTGATGCGGGCAATGGGGGAATTGCTGCTTTCGAATCTGGAATACAAATCTTTTAGTGACTTCGCTTCCGATTTACTCGGGCCGTGGGCAGGATATTTCACCGGCTGGACTTACTGGTTCTGCTGGGTTGTAACCGGTATGGCAGACGTGGTGGCGATCACGGCTTATGCTCAGTTCTGGTTCCCCGATCTCTCCGACTGGGTCGCCTCGCTGGCGGTGATAGTGCTGCTGCTGACGCTTAACCTCGCCACCGTGAAAATGTTCGGTGAGATGGAGTTCTGGTTTGCGATGATCAAAATCGTCGCCATTGTGTCGCTGATTGTCGTCGGCCTGGTCATGGTGGCGATGCACTTTCAGTCACCGACCGGTGTGGAAGCGTCATTCGCGCATTTGTGGAATGACGGCGGCTGGTTCCCGAAAGGTTTAAGTGGCTTCTTTGCCGGATTCCAGATAGCGGTTTTCGCTTTCGTGGGGATTGAGCTGGTAGGTACAACAGCTGCGGAAACCAAAGATCCGGAGAAATCACTGCCACGCGCGATTAACTCCATTCCGATCCGTATCATTATGTTCTACGTCTTCGCGCTGATTGTGATTATGTCCGTGACGCCGTGGAGTTCGGTAGTCCCGGAGAAAAGCCCGTTTGTTGAACTGTTTGTGTTGGTAGGTTTGCCTGCGGCTGCCAGCGTGATCAACTTTGTGGTGCTGACCTCTGCGGCGTCTTCCGCTAACAGCGGCGTCTTCTCTACCAGCCGTATGCTGTTTGGTCTGGCGCAGGAAGGTGTTGCGCCGAAAGCGTTCGCTAAACTTTCTAAGCGCGCAGTACCCGCGAAAGGGCTGACGTTCTCGTGTATCTGTCTGCTCGGCGGCGTGGTGATGTTGTATGTGAATCCTAGTGTGATTGGCGCGTTCACGATGATTACAACCGTTTCCGCGATTCTGTTTATGTTCGTCTGGACAATTATCCTTTGCTCGTACCTGGTGTACCGCAAACAGCGTCCTCATCTGCATGAGAAGTCGATCTACAAGATGCCGCTCGGCAAGCTGATGTGCTGGGTATGTATGGCGTTCTTTGTGTTCGTGGTCGTGTTGCTGACACTGGAAGATGACACTCGCCAGGCGCTGCTGGTCACTCCGCTGTGGTTTATCGCGCTGGGGTTGGGCTGGCTGTTTATTGGTAAGAAACGGGCTGCTGAACTGCGGAAATAACCGCATTATCATGCTGGATGGCGCAATGCCATCCAGCTTTTAGATCACTCACCCGCCAGCGCGCGTGGGAACAGTACATTGTTTTCCAGACTGATGTGATCCATCAGGTCATCAATCAATTCATTAATACCGTTATACATCGCTTTCCAGGTGGTGCAGGCTTCTGGCGGCGGCGTGACGTTATTGGTGGTGTGTTTAATCACTTCCAGCAGTTCGCCCGCTTCATCGTGCTCGCTTTCCATTACGCTGATTGGCCCCATCGCCTGGCTGCCCATGCCTTGTTTAATCATCGGGAAGAGAATTTGCTCTTCTTTCATCATGTGGCTGGAAAGCTCTTCATGCAGCATGGTCAGGTATTTTGTCAGCCCTTTTGGCACGCTCGGTTTGTCGGCGTGAACGCGCTCGACTTTAGTCGCTTGCAGGATCAGCTCCGGCAGCTGCTCGCGGTGACGATCGTGGTAGCGCACGATGATATGGTCGATGATTTCCGCCAGTGGCGCGCTACGCCAGTCTTTCTCAATCGGTTGTTCAGCAAGCTTTGCCAGCTCGGCTTCAATGATCTCAACATCCAGCTCTTTACGTGCCGCCGCGCGCGCCAGCGTCTGCTTACCGCCGCAGCAGTAATCCATATCATATTTACGAAACAGAGCCGAAGCGCGAGGAATAGAGAGCGCCAGTTCACCTAAAGGTTGGTCGCGATAAGCCATAGCTGATACCTCATTCTTAATAAGATAAGATGTATTTTAAATGCATCTTTAAGGTAAAAGCTATAACCCTTACGTAGCAGAGGATTATTTAACTCACTGCCAGTGTGTCAACTTTCAGAGACAGGTTCAGTTAAAGGCTTTTCCGGTTTTGCTCTGACCGCAATGACCACGCCAACCACTAACAGCGCGATACCGCTCAGCGTCATCAGCGGCGGCATTTGCTGGCGTAACAAAAAGGTGTACAGCAAACCTGCCAGCGTTTCGAAAACAATCAGCGGCCCGAGAATCACTGTCGGTAATCGCTGGCTGGCGACGTTCCAGCAAAGTGCGCCGACCCATGAGCAAAGCACGGCAATAGCAATCATCAGGCTAATAAACACCAGCGGATGAGGGCCAAAGGGGAGAGAGAAGTCCGGCGTTTGCGTATTCAGCCAGTAACAAGCGACAAGATAGCCTATGAATGAAACCGGCAGCGTAACCAACGCCTGCGCCGTTGCCCACATCATTGGATGTTTGTCTGGGTTTTCTCGTAACCAGCGGGCGTTGCGCAAGGCATACCACGCCCAGCAGACCACGGAAACTAACGCCAGCACGATGCCTGAGGTATAACGTGCCCAGTCAAAATCGGGGAGTCCGTGGTTTAACTCAGCAATATTCACACACGCCAGGCCGATGCCAATACAAATCAGTGCCGGGGCGAGCTTTCCCCACGCTAGTTTGCCGTCGCGCTGGCTATAAAGCAGATTGGCAAAGACAGGAATCACCACCGGCAGGGTGCCGATAATCATCGTGGAAACAGGTGCGCCAGTACGTTGAATGGCACTGGCAAGGCAGAAGTAATAGATCAGGTTGCCCATCATGGTGAGCATCAAGGCGGTATACCAGTCGCGGCGTGCTAACTGGCGCAGACGCACGCGCCCCAGCCAGGCAATGGGCAGTGCAATTAACCCTAACGCCAGATAGCGCCCCATCGACTGCAACATCGCCGGGTATTCCGGTACGATCAACGGCCCGACAAAAATAAGCCCCCACATCAACCCTGCTAACAGGGCGTACAGCACGCCGCTAATCATTACTGGCATCCATTGGTCTGTCAGAAGAAAGTTCAGGAAGCAGACATGATTGCTCCCGGCATCCCGTCATTATCAGAGAGGATGCGGGAGGATGCCACTTTAATTAACTAGTTATTAACATTAAAAAGGTGGCTTACGCTTTCGGCTAACGTTGTCGTTGGGTGGCCAATCAATTTGCTAAGTGTTTTGCTGTCATCAAACAGACCGCCTTTCGATGCGCCAACGTCAGAATCCGCCAGCATATCCGCCAGTCCGTCGGGCAGTCCGACGCTTTTCAGTGCCGCGGCGAAATCGGCTTCGCTCAGATTTTGATAGGTAACCTGTTTGCCGCTCTGTTTGGTCAGCTCTGCCGCTAACTGTGTCAACGTCCAGGCACTATCGCCCGCCAGTTCGTAAACCTTGCCTTCGTGACCGGCTTCGCTAATCACGCGTGCCGCAGCTGCCGCATAATCTGCCCGCGTTGCTGAGGCGATTTTGCCATCGCCCGCCGCACCGATAAATACGCCGTGTTCCAGTGCTGCCGGGGCGCTGGCGAGGTAGTTTTCGCTGTACCAGCCGTTGCGCAGCAGGGTGTAAACGATGCCAGAATCAGCCAACATTTTCTCCGTCTCAATGTGCTCATCGGCGAGGCCGAGCGGGGAGGTATCTGCATGTAGCAGGCTGGTATAAGCGATAAATTTCACGCCAGCCGTCTTTGCGGCATTAATAACATTACGATGCTGCGGGGCACGTTGACCCACTTCGCTGGAAGAGATCAGCAGTAGTTTTTCCACTCCCTGAAGTGCAGATGTCAGTGCGGCTTCATCGCCGTAGTCAGCCTGACGCACGGTAATGCCTTGTGCTGACAGGGCCTGGGCTTTTGCCGGATTACGAACGATAGCCACTATTTGGCTGGCAGGAACCGTTTTCATCAAGGATTCAATAACATAGTGACCAAGTTGGCCAGTGGCACCAGTAATAGCGATCATGGGAAGTCTCCATCGTTTTGTCTTGTGTTTAAATACGCTAACACCTAAACTTACTTTTAGTAAGTACGCACAAAAAGGTAAGTATGAGATGAGTCAGGTTAGCCTGTCGCAACAACTGAAAGAGGGAAATCTCTTCGCTGAACAGTGCCCGTCGCGCGAGGTGTTGAAACACGTCACCAGCCGTTGGGGCGTATTGATTCTGGTGGCGCTACGCGAAGGTACTCATCGCTTTAGCGACCTGCGGCGCAAAATCGGCGGGGTGAGTGAAAAGATGTTGGCGCAGTCGTTACAGGCGTTAGAACAGGATGGTTTTCTTAACCGTATCGCGTATCCGGTAGTGCCGCCGCATGTGGAATACAGCCTCACGCCGCTGGGCGAGCAGGTCAGTGAAAAGGTTGCTGCACTGGCGGACTGGATTGAGTTGAATTTGCCCGAGGTGCTAGCGGTGCGGGATGAACGTGCGGCATAACTGCCAGATGCGCTGCGCTTATTCGGCCTACGGTTCATGGCTTGTAGGGCGGATAAGATACGTCAGCATCGCATCCGCCAGAAAGAGCCAGATGCGCTGCGCTTATTCGGCCTACGGTTCATGGCTTGTAGGGCGGATAAGATGCGCCAGCATCGCATCCGCCAATAAATGCCGGATGCGGTTGATGATTTATAGGCCGAGAAAGATGTGTATTACTTACTCAAATCCACCTGATAAATCGCAAACCCGATATCATCGGTCGCGACTTTATTCATCGGATACTGCCCTTTCTCTTTGATAAACGCTGCGGCTTTATCTGACGGGGATGTTTCGAAACGGATATCCAGTTTCTTATCGCCAGCAATCGGCGCTAAACGCCAGTTGTTATCTGCCGCCGGGTGAACTTCCCCCGCACGCTTCGACTCTTCAGCAATCCACGCTGCCAGTACCGAGCGGTTTTCATCCGGTGAAGCAAAAGCGATATGGCTGTCGCCCGTACCGGCAAATTTGCCGCCGTAAGCGCGATAGTTATTGGTGGCAACCAGGAACATGGCGTTCGGATCAATCGGTTTGCCATTAAAGGTCAGGTTCTTAATCCTTTCCGCATTGGCATTAATCACCTGACATTCGCCGTCATAGCGGGCTGGCTGGGTAACATCAATCTGATAATTCACACCATCAATAACATCAAAGTTATAGGTGCGGAAACCGTCCCAGTTGATGAGTGACTGTGGTTTAGTGCTGTTGGGGTCTATCTGATTAAACTGCCCGGCGGAGCACTCCAGCCACTCTTTCACCTCTTTACCGCTGGCTTTCACCACAATCAGCGTATTGGGATAGAGATACAGATCGGCGGCATTACGGAAAGTTAGTTGACCTTTTTCTACTTCCACATAGCTGGCCGGGTCGTTTTTGCGCCCACCGACTTTAAACGGTGCGGCAGCAGAGAGCACCGGCAGTTTTGCCAGATCGGGATCGCCCTGAATGTAATGCTCGACATACGCTTTTTGTGCGTTGTTCACCACCTGCACAGTCGGATCGTCCTGCACCAGCGCCAGATAGCTATACATATTGTCGGCGGATTTACCGATTGGCTTGCTGACAAACTGGCGTGTGGCGTCGTGATCGGCTTTAAGGGTATCGACCAGTTTGCTATCTTCCGCTGCAAGGGATTTTTTATTGGCGATGTCGTAAATCGGGCGAGCTTCCGCTTTCGCCTGCGTCACCTGCCATTTCCCGCTGTCATTATTGAGTTGCAGATCGACCACGCCGAGATGATCCCCCCACATGCCCGGCATTACTGCCGGAACGCCGTTCAGCGTACCCCTGGCAATATCCGCGCCTTTAATATCGGCAAAATCTTTACTCGGGAAGACTGCGTGAGCATGACCAAACATAATGGCGTCAACGCCCGGAATTTCACTGAGATAATAAACCGAGTTTTCCGCCATCACTTTATACGGATCGGCAGACAACCCAGAATGTGCCAGGACGATAACAACATCGGCCCCTTTCTCGCGCATTTCAGGTACGTACTTGCGCACAGTTTCAGTAATATCGTTAACGGTAACTTTGCCGGATAAATTGGCTTTATCCCAGCTCATAATCTGCGGTGGCACGACGCCGATGTAGCCAATCTTCAGCGTCTGTTTTTTTCCGTCTTTATCGACCACTTCGGTGTCTTTAATTAAATACGGCGTAAACATCGGCTGTTTGGTTTTAGCGTCAATGACGTTGGCGTTTATATAAGGGAATTTCGCCCCTGCCAGCGCATTTTTCAGGTAATCCAGGCCATAGTTGAATTCATGGTTGCCAAGCGTACCGACCGTATAATCCAGCGTATTCAACGCTTTATAGACCGGATGGATTTCACCTGCTTTTAAGCCTTTCGCTGACATGTAATCTGCCAGCGGACTCCCCTGAATCAAATCGCCGTTATCGACCAGCACACTGTTTTTTACTTCATTGCGTGCATCGTTTATCAAGCTTGCAGTACGAACCAGTCCGAATTTTTCTGTGGCGGAGTCTTTGTAATAATCGAAATCCATCATATTGCTATGCAAATCAGAGGTTTCCATTATGCGGAGATCGACTGTTGCCGCATTCACACTGGCGGCAATCAGCGTAGCAAGGAGCGTTGCACTAAACTTAACCATCTGGGCATCCTTTTATGAACGAGTAGATGAAACGTCTTTCATACAGAGCGTTGAAGGATGCCATAAATAATAAATCAGGAAACGATGACGCCATCACAGTTGGCGGATTCTTTAACGATAGGGTATAAGTAAAACAACGAGTTAACACCACTGAAACAAAAGAGGTGGAGAATGTTAGAACAAGTATGTCAACTCGCACGGATTGCGGGCGATGCCATTATGCAGGTCTACGACGGGACGAAGCCGATGGACGTCGTCAGCAAAGCGGATAACTCACCGGTGACGGCGGCGGACATTGCCGCGCATACCGTAATCATGGACGGTTTACGTACGCTGACGCCGGATATTCCGATTCTGTCTGAAGAAGATCCTCCCGGCTGGGAAGTCCGTCAGCACTGGCAGCGTTACTGGCTGGTGGACCCGCTGGATGGCACGAAAGAGTTTATTAAACGTAACGGTGAATTCACCGTTAATATTGCGCTCATCGACCACGGAAAACCGATTTTAGGTGTGGTGTATGCGCCAGTAATGAACGTTATGTACAGTGCGGCGGAAGGCAAAGCCTGGAAAGAAGAGTGTGGTGTACGCAAACAGATTCAGGTACGCGATGCTCGCCCGCCACTGGTCGTTATTAGCCGATCCCATGCGGATGCAGAGCTGAAAGAATATCTGCAACAGCTTGGCGAACATCAGACGACGTCCATTGGCTCTTCGCTGAAATTCTGTCTGGTGGCGGAAGGGCAGGCGCAGCTCTATCCACGTTTCGGACCAACCAATATTTGGGACACTGCCGCCGGCCACGCTGTTGCTGCCGCAGCCGGAGCGCACGTTCATGATTGGCAGGGTAAACCGCTGGATTATACCCCGCGTGAATCGTTTCTGAATCCAGGATTCAGAGTTTCTATTTATTGAGCAACTTATGCAGCAAGGCCATCACTTGCTGCACCTCTTCCTGGGTGAGCGCCCCGTCCTTCGCCCATTGCACACGGCCGTCTTTATCGAGCACTGCAATGGCAGAACTCTCCTCATCCAACTGCCAGGCACCGCGCGCGACGCCGTTGCTATCGACAATAAACTGCGACCACGGATAAAGCTTTTTATTACTTTCCAGACTGCTGCGGACAAACATGCCGGAACCTGGAATGGCGTCATCAGTGTTGACAATGGTGGTGGTCTGGTAGCGATCGTGCGGCAAATTCGCCGATTTAATCGCTTCTATCAGCGTCGCATTTTTCTCTTTGGCTGACGTGCGACCGGCAATATGTTGTAGCACTCGCACTTTTCCTGCTAACTGCGCGCTGTTCCAGGTTTTGTAGCTAAACTGATCTTTATCAAGCACCAACTCGCCACGATCGGTAATGCCAATCGGCGGTACTCGCTGACCGGTTTCGAACTGATGTGCGGAGGCCATCATCGGCAGTAGCAGACAGGTGAGGGCCAGAATCTTGCGTAGAGTCATGGTGTTTCCTTCTTATGATATGCAGGTGATCCGACCACTTGGGTCTGACTTTTAATCATATGTGCTATTTATCGAAAATCCCGCAAGCGTGATGCCAGTTTGCGGACAAGCGCACAAATCATATGAAAAATGAATGCTTATACTAAAGATTCTGATTAGGCGAAAAGATAATTCTGAATAATTGTAACGTTACGGTAAAAAAACTAATACAGGCTGGAAACATTACCGCAGTAGTCTATAGTCATTAGGCATTAAAATTTGCGCCTCATAATAGTTGGACCGATTGTGGTACCGCAAAGGCGTAATACTCAGCAGGAGACAACAATGAAAATTTTCCAACGGTACAACCCACTGCAAGTGGCGAAGTACGTGAAGATCCTGTTTCGTGGGCGGTTATACATCAAGGATGTTGGCGCTTTTGAATTTGATAAGGGTAAGATTCTTATCCCAAAAGTGAAGGATAAACTGCATTTGTCAGTGATGTCCGAAGTTAACCGTCAGGTTATGCGTCTGCAAACAGAGATGGCTTAACCAACGTGCTATGCAGTAATAAGACGGCTCCTGATTCAGGAGCCGTTGATGTTTCTGAGGTTATGCGACGCTTTCTTCTTTATCTTTAGCGTCAGATAACTTTGGTGAAAGGGCGGTGGCTTTGCTATCGATCCGCGTTACCAGTAACTGGTCGATACGGTAGTTATCAATATCCACCACTTCAAATTTGTAGCCGGAGAACTTCACCGCATCAGTGCGTTTGGGGATCTTACGCAGCATAAACATCATAAAGCCGCCAATGGTTTCGTAATTGCCTGACTGCGGGAACTCGTCAATATCCAGTACACGCATCACGTCATCAATCGGTGTTCCACCATCGATTAGCCATGAGTTCTCATCACGCGCCACAATCTGCTCTTCCAGACCCTGACCCACCAGATCGCCCATCAGTGTGGTCATCACGTCGTTGAGGGTGATGATCCCCACAACCAGCGCGTATTCATTCATGATTACAGCAAAGTCTTCACCCGCAGTTTTAAAACTCTCCAGCGCCTCAGAAAGGGTCAGTGTGTCTGGCACGATCAGTGTATTGCGAATTTGTACGCCACTATTCAGCGCCAGGCTTTGATTGGCCAGCACGCGGTTAAGCAGATCTTTCGAATCCACATAGCCGATGATGTGGTCGATATCTTCATTACAGACGAGGAATTTTGAGTGCGGATGTTCCGCCACTTTATTCTTCAGACTTTGCTCGTCTTCGTGGAGATCGAACCAGATAACGTTCTCACGCGGAGTCATAGAAGACGGGACAGTACGGGATTCAAGCTCGAACACGTTTTCAATCAGTTCATGCTCTTGTTTCCGTAATACCCCCGCCAGCGCCCCTGCTTCTACTACCGCGTAAATATCATCGGAAGTGATGTCATCCTTACGCACCATCGGCAGTTTAAAGATGCGGAAAATCATATTTGCGAGGCCGTTGAAGAACCACACCAGCGGGGTGCAGATGAACAGGCAGAAGCGCATCGGGTTGATGATACGCAAAGCAACAGCTTCTGGCGCAATCATACCGATGCGTTTCGGGGTTAAATCCGCAAACAGGATAAACATGCCAGTCACTAACGAGAAAGAGAGAATAAAGCTCAGTTGCTCAGAGAGTTCCGCCGACATATAGCGGGAGAAAAGGCTGTTAAAAGCCGGGGAGAACGCTGCATCACCGACGATACCGCCGAGAATCGCCACTGCGTTCAGACCGATTTGTACCACGGTAAAGAACATGCCGGGATTTTCCTGCATATTCATAACGCGTTGGGCATTTATATTGCCTTCATCAGCCAGCAGTTTAAGTTTGATTTTGCGTGAGGCGGCAAGCGAGATCTCGGACATCGAGAAGAACGCACTTACAGCGATCAAGCAGAGTATGACTAAAATACTGTTTAACATATCTTATCTAACCGTTCAGGTCAGATCCTCGGAAGGGGAAGTTGATTAATTTGTGTGAAATACACATTGAAAGCCGATTCGAAGAGAGTGAACCGGCATTTTCAGAGGCTAGTATAGCGTAAGGTACTGTAAAGTCGCCAGAGGGTTAAATTTTTGTCTCATTTCACTTTGGCTCTACCTTTTAATACTACACTTCAGGCGGCAGACAAACGCCTATTCCGCCAATTCCGCAATAGCCATAAGGGTTTTTATGTAGATACTGTTGGTGGTCATCTTCGGCATAATAGAACGGTGTGGCGTTAGCAATCTCGGTGGTTATCTGGCGATCGTCATTGGCGGTGAGCATTGCGGCCTGAAAACGTTCCAGACTGGCGCGGGCGGCGGCATCCTGTTCTGGCGTCAGCGGGTAAATTGCGGAACGGTACTGCGTGCCGTGATCATTACCTTGACGCATCCCTTGTGCAGGATCGTGGTTTTCCCAGAACACCTGCAACAGTTGTTCATAGCTGATTACCGACGGATCGTAAACCACTCGCACCGCTTCGGCGTGGCCGGTATCACCGGAACACACTTCCCGATAAGTCGGGTTTGGCGTGTAACCGCCGGTGTAGCCTGCGGCGGTACTGTAAACACCGGGAAGTTGCCAGAAAAGGCGTTCAACGCCCCAGAAACAGCCCATCGCAAAAATGGCGATCTCCATTCCGTCAGGCACATTTGTCATTGAGTGACCGTTGACCGCATGCAGCGTAGCGACGGGCATCGGGGTATTACGTCCAGGAAGGGCATCGGCGGGGGAAACCAGATGCTTTTTATCAAATAAACTCATGGTGTCGTTCTCCCGAAAGTCGGTCATAGGGGTTTAGGTTGTAACAAGAGACGTATTTGCACACAATAACCCCCGTGAATGGGTCTAAAGTAAAACATAAGTAATATTTTGGGTTTAGTCTGCTTTTTAATCCATATTGCTGGATTATTGTTAAGCCGTTTAACGGAGTTCCAGGGGCAGGAATAAAGGATATTCAGGAGAAAATGTGCGCTATATCCGACAGTTATGCTGTGTAAGCTTACTCTGCTTTAGTGGTTCTGCCATCGCCGCGAATGTCCGTCTACAGGTGGAAGGGTTATCGGGACAGCTGGAAAAAAACGTTCGTGCACAGCTTTCTACGATTCAAAGTGATGAAGTAACGCCAGACCGGCGCTTTCGCGCACGTGTTGATGATGCCATCCGGGAAGGCCTAAAAGCACTGGGCTATTACCAGCCAACAATTGAATTTGATCTCCAGCCACCGCCAAAGAAGGGGCGGCAGGTATTGATCGCCAAAGTCACGCCAGGCGTGCCGGTGTTAATTGGCGGCACCGATGTGGTATTGCGCGGCGGCGCGCGGACCGATAAAGACTATTTGAAATTGCTCGATACTCGCCCGGCTATAGGTACGGTGCTAAATCAGGGCGATTATGAAAATTTCAAAAAGTCCTTAACCAGTATTGCGCTGCGTAAAGGCTATTTCGATAGCGAATTTACCAAAGCTCAGTTAGGCATAGCGCTCGGCCTGCATAAAGCTTACTGGGATATTGATTACAACAGTGGTGAACGTTACCGCTTTGGGCATGTCACTTTTGAAGGTTCGCAAATTCGCGACGAGTACCTGCAAAACCTGGTACCGTTCAAAGAAGGCGATGAATACGAGTCAAAAGATCTGGCGGAACTGAACCGTCGCCTTTCTGCGACTGGCTGGTTTAATTCGGTGGTAGTGGCGCCGCAATTTGATAAAGCGCGAGAAACAAAAGTATTGCCGTTGACGGGTGTCGTTTCGCCACGCACGGAAAACACCATTGAAACAGGTGTGGGGTACTCAACGGACGTTGGGCCACGCGTTAAAGCGACGTGGAAAAAGCCGTGGATGAACTCGTATGGCCACAGCCTGACCACCAGTACCAGTATTTCTGCGCCAGAACAAACCCTCGACTTCAGCTATAAAATGCCGCTGCTGAAAAATCCGCTGGAGCAATATTATCTGGTACAGGGTGGCTTTAAGCGTACCGATCTTAATGACACCGAATCCGATTCCACTACCCTGGTCGCTTCCCGGTACTGGGATCTTTCCAGCGGCTGGCAGCGCGCCATTAACCTGCGCTGGAGTCTCGACCACTTTACTCAGGGTGAAATTACTAACACCACAATGCTGTTTTATCCAGGGGTGATGATTAGCCGGACGCGATCGCGTGGCGGCCTGATGCCGACCTGGGGCGATTCGCAGCGTTACTCTATCGACTACTCCAACACGGCCTGGGGATCGGATGTCGATTTCTCCGTTTTCCAGGCACAGAACGTCTGGATCCGCACACTGTACGATCGCCATCGCTTTG
Source organism: Escherichia sp. E1V33 (assembly GCF_004211955.1). Classification (GTDB taxonomy): domain Bacteria; phylum Pseudomonadota; class Gammaproteobacteria; order Enterobacterales; family Enterobacteriaceae; genus Escherichia. Next base: position 44,226 of record NZ_RHJI01000017.1, on the reverse strand, counting down.
TTACGCGCGGCACGTTGGGCTGGATTGAAACCGGTGACTTCGACAAAGTACCGCCGGATCTGCGTTTCTTCGCCGGGGGCGACCGCAGTATTCGCGGCTATAAATACAAATCTATTGCGCCGAAATATGACAATGGTGACCTGAAAGGGGCATCAAAGCTAATTACCGGATCGCTGGAGTACCAGTACAACGTGACGGGAAAATGGTGGGGCGCAGTGTTTGTCGATAGCGGTGAAGCGGTGAGTGATATCCGCCGCAGCGACTTCAAAACCGGCACCGGGGTCGGCGTGCGCTGGGAGTCGCCGGTCGGGCCGATCAAGCTCGATTTCGCCGTACCGGTCGCGGATAAAGACGAGCACGGGTTACAGTTTTACATCGGTCTGGGGCCAGAATTATGAGTTTATGGAAAAAAATCAGCCTCGGCGCGGTTATCGTCATCTTACTACTGTTGGGCTCGGTGGCATTTCTGGTTGGCACCACCAGCGGCCTGCATCTGGTATTTAAAGCGGCGGACCGCTGGGTACCAGGACTGGACATTGGCAAGGTCACTGGCGGCTGGCGTGACCTTACCCTGTCTGACGTTCGTTATGAGCAGCCCGGCGTGGCGGTAAAAGCGGGCAATCTGCACCTGGCCGTTGGGCTGGATTGTCTGTGGAACAGCAGCGTTTGCATTAATGACCTGGCGTTGAAAGACATTCAGGTCAATATCGACAGTAAAAAAATGCCTCCTTCTGAACAGGTTGAAGAAGAGGAAGATAGCGGTCCGCTGGATCTCTCCACGCCGTATCCCATCACCCTGACACGGGTGGCACTGGATAACGTCAACATCAAGATTGATGACACGACTGTTTCGGTGATGGACTTCACTTCCGGCCTGAACTGGCAGGAGAAAACCCTGACCCTGAAACCGACGTCGCTGAAAGGCTTGCTGATTGCCTTGCCGAAAGTGGCGGAGGTGGCACAGGAAGAAGTGGTCGAACCGAAGATTGAAAATCCGCAGCCTGATGAAAAACCGCTCGGTGAAACGCTGAAAGATCTCTTTTCTCGCCCGGTATTGCCGGAAATGACCGACGTGCATTTGCCGCTTAACCTGAACATTGAAGAGTTTAAAGGCGAGCAACTGCGCGTGACAGGCGACACGGATATCACCGTGAGCACCATGCTGCTGAAAGTGAGCAGCATCGACGGCAATACCAAACTGGATGCGCTGGATATTGACTCTAACCAGGGGATCGTCAATGCCAGCGGTACGGCACAATTGTCCAACAACTGGCCGGTAGATATCACTCTCAACAGCACGCTGAACGTGGAGCCGTTGAAAGGTGAAAAAGTGAAGCTGAAAGTGGGCGGCGCGCTGCGCGAACAACTGGAGTTAGGCGTTAACCTTTCCGGTCCGGTGGATATGGATTTACGCGCCCAGACGCGGTTGGCGGAAGCTGGACTACCGCTCAACGTGGAAGTGAACAGCAAACAGCTTTACTGGCCGTTCACTGGTGAGAAACAGTATCAGGCGGATGACCTGAAACTGAAACTCACCGGCAAAATGACCGATTACACGCTGTCTATGCGTACGGCGGTGAAAGGGCAGGAGGTCCCGCCAGCGACCATTACCCTTGATGCGAAAGGGAATGAACAGCAGGTAAATCTCGACAAACTCACCGTTGCGGCGCTGGAAGGAAAAACCGAGCTGAAGGCGCTGCTCGACTGGCAGCAGGCAATTAGTTGGCGCGGCGAATTGACGTTCAACGGCATTAATACGGCGAAAGAGTTCCCGGATTGGCCATCGAAACTCAATGGTTTGATCAAAACGCGCGGTAGCCTGTACGGCGGGACCTGGCAGATGGACGTGCCGGAGTTGAAGCTGACCGGCAACGTTAAACATAACAAAGTGAACGTTGAGGGCACGCTGAAAGGCAATAGTTATATGCAGTGGATGATCCCTGGTCTGCATCTGGAACTGGGGCCAAACAGTGCCGAAGTGAAAGGCGAGTTGGGGGTGAAAGATCTCAATCTTGACGCCACTATCAACGCGCCAGGGCTGGATAACGCGCTGCCAGGACTTGGCGGTACAGCGAAAGGGCTGGTGAAAGTTCGCGGTACGGTGGAAGCGCCGCAGTTGCTGGCGGATATCACCGCGCGCGGCTTGCGCTGGCAGGAACTCTCTGTGGCGCAGGTTCGCGTAGAAGGCGACATCAAATCCACCGATCAGATTGCGGGTAAACTCGACGTGCGCGTTGAGCAAATCTCGCAACCGGATGTGAATATCAACCTTGTTACTCTGAACGCGAAAGGCAGCGAAAAGCAGCACGAGTTGCAACTGCGGATTCAGGGCGAGCCGGTGTCCGGTCAACTGAACCTGGCGGGTAGCTTTGATCGCAAAGAAGAACGCTGGAAGGGAACACTGAGTAATACGCGCTTCCAGACGCCGGTCGGACCGTGGTCGCTGACCCGCGATATTGCGCTGGACTACCGCAATCAGGAGCAAAAAATCAGCATCGGGCCACACTGTTGGCTTAACCCGAATGCGGAACTGTGCGTGCCGCAAACCATTGATGCCGGGGCTGAAGGCCGTGCGGTAGTGAATCTCAACCGCTTCGATCTGGCAATGCTGAAACCGTTTATGCCGGAAACTACTCAGGCAAGCGGTATCTTCACGGGTAAAGCAGACGTTGCCTGGGACACCACCAAAGAGGGGCTGCCACAGGGCAGTATCACCCTTTCTGGACGTAACGTGCAGGTGACGCAAACCGTCAACGATGCGGCGCTACCGGTGGCGTTTCAGACGCTGAATCTGACGGCGGAGTTGCGTAACAACCGGGCCGAGCTGGGCTGGACCATCCGTCTGACCAATAACGGTCAGTTTGATGGTCAGGTGCAGGTGACCGATCCGCAAGGCCGCCGGAATCTTGGCGGCAACGTCAACATCCGTAACTTTAACCTCGCGATGGTGAACCCCATCTTTACACGTGGTGAAAAAGCGGCGGGGATGGTGAGCGCTAACCTACGTCTGGGCGGTGATGTGCAAAGTCCGCAATTGTTTGGTCAGCTACAGGTCACGGGCGTGGATATTGACGGCAACTTTATGCCATTTGATATGCAGCCGAGCCAGCTTGCGGTTAATTTTAACGGTATGCGATCGACGCTTGCGGGGACCGTGAGGACTCAGCAGGGCGACATCTACCTGAACGGTGATGCTGACTGGAGCCAGATTGAAAACTGGCGGGCGAGGGTAACGGCGAAAGGCAGTAAGGTACGGATAACCGTACCGCCGATGGTGCGAATGGACGTGTCGCCTGATATCGTGTTCGAAGCGACACCAAGCCTGTTTACCCTCGATGGTCGCGTGGATGTACCGTGGGCGCGCATTGTGGTACACGATCTGCCGGAAAGTGCGGTGGGTGTTTCCAGCGATGTTGTGATGCTCAACGATAACCTGCAACCGGAGGAGACGAAAACCGCGTCAATTCCGATCAACAGCAACCTGATTGTTCACGTTGGCAACAACGTGCGCATTGATGCTTTTGGCCTGAAGGCGCGGCTGACGGGCGATCTCAATGTCGTACAGGACAAACAAGGTCTGGGCCTGAACGGGCAAATCAACATCCCTGAAGGCCGCTTCCATGCTTATGGCCAGGATCTGATTGTGCGTAAGGGCGAGCTGCTGTTCTCTGGTCCACCGGACCAGCCGTATCTCAATATCGAAGCTATTCGTAACCCGGATGCTACAGAAGACGACGTAATCGCCGGAGTTCGCGTCACTGGTCTGGCGGACGAACCGAAAGCGGAGATTTTCTCTGACCCGGCGATGTCACAACAGGCAGCATTGTCTTATTTGCTACGTGGACAAGGTCTGGAGAGCGATCAGAGTGACAGCGCGGCGATGACTTCGATGCTGATTGGCCTGGGGGTTGCGCAAAGTTGCCAGATTGTGGGTAAAATCGGCGAGACATTTGGCGTAAGTAATTTAGCGCTCGACACCGAGGGAGTAGGTGATTCTTCCCAGGTGGTGGTCAGCGGCTATGTATTACCAGGCTTACAAGTGAAATACGGCGTGGGGATATTTGACTCTATAGCAACACTCACGTTACGTTATCGCCTGATGCCTAAGCTATATCTGGAAGCCGTGTCTGGTGTAGATCAGGCACTGGATTTGCTCTATCAGTTCGAGTTTTAGCTATGCGAATATTTGTCTACGGCAGTTTACGCCACAAACAAGGCAACAGCCACTGGATGACTAATGCTCAGTTGCTGGGCGACTTCAGTATCGATAACTACCAGTTGTATAGCCTGGGCCACTATCCAGGCGCAGTTCCGGGAAACGGAACGGTACATGGTGAAGTTTATCGTATTGACAACGCCACGCTGGCCGAACTTGATGCCTTGCGCACCAGGGGCGGTGAATACGCGCGCCAGTTGATTCAGACGCCGTATGGGAGTGCATGGATGTACGTATATCAACGACCCGTCGATGGATTAAAGCTGATAGCTAGCGGCGACTGGTTAGACAGGGATAAGTCATGATATAAACGCGCCACCTTCGGGTGGCGTTGTTTTTTGCGATGCCCCTCGCAATCAGTTTTGTAACTTTCCCACCAGTTTCTTTTCTCTCCGAGCCGCTTTCCATATCCGTTAACGCATAAAAATCTCTGCTGGTGTTCACAAATGCGCAGGGGTAAAACGTTTCCTGTAGCACCGTGAGTTATACTTTGTATAACTTAAGGAGGTGCAGATGCGTATTACCATAAAAAGATGGGGGAACAGTGCAGGTATGATCATTCCCAATATCGTAATGAAAGAACTTAACTTACAGCCGGGGCAGAGCGTGGAGGCGCAGGTGAGCAATAACCAACTGATTTTGACCCCCGTCTCGAAGCGCTACTCGCTTGAAGAACTGCTGGCGCAATGCGACATGAACGCACCGGAGATTAGCGAGCAGGATGTCTGGGGTAAATCCACCCCTACGGGTGACGAAATATGGTAAAGCGAAGCGAATTTGAACGGGGAGACATTGTGCTGGTCGGCTTTGATCCAGCAAGCGGCCATGAACAGCAAGGTGCTGGCCGACCTGCGCTTGTACTCTCCGTTCAAGCCTTTAATCAACTGGGAATGACGTTGGTGGCACCCATTACTCAGGGCGGAAATTTTGCCCGTTATGCCGGATTTAGCGTTCCGTTACATTGCGAAGAAGGCGATGTGTATGGCGTGGTATTGGTGAATCAGGTGCGAATGATGGATTTACGCGCCCGCCAGGCAAAGCGTATTGGTCTGGCTGCGGACGAGGTGGTGGAAGAAGCGTTATTACGTTTGCAGGCGGTGGTGGAATAAATGTTTATATATTGCGGGCATAAAAAAACCCTTACTAACCGAAGTCCGGCGTTCAGGGTTATTGCGCTAGAAGAACTTATTTATTCTTTGCGCGCTCGAAGGAAGCAACGATTTCATCTTTAGCGGCTTCTGCGTTTTCCCAACCTTCAACTTTCACCCACTTGCCTTTTTCGAGGTCTTTGTAGTGCTCGAAGAAGTGAGCGATCTGAGCTTTCAGCAGCTCCGGCAGATCGTTAACGTCTTTGATGTGATCGTATTCTTTGCTCAGTTTGGTGTGCGGAACAGCAACCAGTTTCGCATCTTCACCGGCTTCGTCGGTCATTTTCAGAACGCCAACCGGACGGCAACGGATCACAGAACCCGGCTGCAGCGGGTACGGAGTCGGGACCAGTACGTCAACCGGGTCACCGTCCAGAGACAAGGTGTGGTTGATGTAGCCGTAGTTGCACGGATAGAACATCGCGGTGGACATGAAGCGGTCAACGAACAGTGCGCCGCTCTCTTTGTCGATTTCGTATTTGATCGGATCAGCGTTAGCCGGGATTTCGATAACAACGTAGATGTCTTCCGGCAGATCTTTACCCGCAGGAACGTTGAGTAAGCTCATGTCTGTTTCCTTTAAAATATGTGGCAAACAAGTGCCGAGTATTATAGCCAACTCGCGCCGAATGTCTTCGCTTGTTTTCGTCCTCATTTTCCTTTTTCGCCAGTTTTAAGACGGTTCACAGAGCTGGAAAATCCATAACCGTAGCCGCATTTTTCATAGTGATATGAAAGCGATTACAAACTTGTGATTAACAATGAATTTACTTTTTTGAAGTGTGATGTAACGCAATCTGTTACATCACCGATTGTCTATAGTTTTTTCGCGAACATCTTTTCACCAATAATAATCACCCCGACGAGGACAACCCTATGTGGAAACGCTTACTTGTAGTCTCTGCAGTCTCGGCAGCCATGTCGTCTATGGCGTTGGCCGCTCCTTTAACCGTAGGATTTTCGCAGGTCGGCTCCGAATCCGGCTGGCGCGCAGCAGAAACTAATGTGGCGAAAAGCGAGGCCGAAAAACGCGGTATCACGCTGAAAATTGCCGATGGTCAGCAAAAGCAGGAAAACCAGATTAAAGCGGTACGTTCCTTTGTCGCGCAAGGGGTAGATGCCATCTTTATCGCCCCGGTGGTTGCAACCGGTTGGGAACCCGTTTTGAAAGAGGCAAAGGAAGCCGAAATTCCGGTCTTTTTGCTTGACCGTTCCATCGACGTGAAAGACAAATCTCTCTATATGACCACCGTTACAGCAGACAACATCCTCGAAGGCAAGTTGATCGGTGACTGGCTGGTCAAAGAGGTCAATGGCAAACCGTGTAACGTGGTTGAGTTACAGGGCACCGTTGGGGCCAGCGTCGCCATTGACCGTAAGAAAGGCTTTGCCGAAGCCATTAAGAATGCGCCAAATATCAAAATTATCCGCTCACAATCCGGTGACTTTACCCGTAGTAAAGGCAAAGAAGTGATGGAGAGCTTTATCAAAGCGGAAAACAACGGCAAAAACATCTGCATGGTATACGCCCATAACGACGACATGGTAATTGGCGCGATTCAGGCAATTAAAGAAGCGGGCCTGAAACCAGGCAAAGATATTCTGACAGGCTCTATCGACGGCGTACCGGACATCTACAAAGCGATGATTGATGGCGAAGCGAACGCCAGTGTTGAACTGACGCCAAACATGGCAGGTCCGGCATTTGACGCGCTGGAGAAATATAAAAAAGACGGCACCATGCCTGAAAAGCTGACGCTGACCAAGTCCACCCTTTACCTGCCTGATACCGCAAAAGAAGAGTTAGAGAAGAAGAAAAACATGGGGTATTGAGGGATACCAATGTCTGATTCCGATTCGTAGGCCAGATAAGGCGTTTACGCCGCATTCGGCAGTGGTGCATGGATGCCTGATGCGACGCTGGCGCGTCTTATCATGCCTACGAGTTCGATACTCTGTGTCGGATAAGGCGTTCACGCCGCATCCGGCGGTTGTACAGCACCGGACTTAACACCGTGCACAATCTGTCCCCTCGCCCCTTCGGGAGAGGGTTAGGGTGAGGGGGACAAACGGCGCAGCTCTTAACATCAGGCACGATCTATTCCCAGACTTTTAGAGCGTGGCTAAGGGGGAAACCATGACGACCGACCAACACCAGGAAATCCTCCGCACCGAAGGATTAAGCAAATTTTTCCCCGGCGTCAAAGCGTTAGATAACGTTGATTTCAGCCTGCGCCGTGGCGAAATCATGGCGCTGCTCGGTGAAAACGGGGCGGGAAAATCGACGCTAATCAAAGCATTAACCGGTGTATACCACGCCGATCGCGGCACCATCTGGCTGGAAGGCCAGACCATCTCACCAAAAAACACCGCCCATGCACAACAACTCGGCATCGGAACCGTCTATCAGGAAGTCAACCTGCTACCCAATATGTCGGTTGCTGATAATCTATTCATAGGCCGCGAACCCAGGCGTTTCGGTCTGCTACGGCGCAAAGAGATGGAAAAGCGCGCTACCGCGCTGATGGCATCTTACGGTTTCTCCCTTGACGTACGCGAACCACTTAACCGCTTTTCAGTCGCGATGCAGCAAATTGTCGCTATTTGCCGAGCCATCGATCTCTCTGCCAAAGTGTTGATCCTCGATGAACCCACCGCCAGCCTCGATACCCAGGAAGTAGAGTTGCTATTTGGCTTGATGCGCCAGCTTCGCGATCGCGGTGTCAGCTTGATCTTCGTCACTCACTTTCTCGATCAGGTTTATCAGGTAAGCGATCGGATCACCGTATTACGCAACGGCAGTTTCGTTGGCTGTCGGGAAACTCGTGAGCTACCACAAATCGAACTGGTGAAAATGATGCTGGGGCGCGAGCTGGATACCCATGCACTACAGCGTGCCGGGCGAACATTGCTGAGTGACAATCCCGTTGCAGCGTTTAAAGATTACGGCAAGAAAGGAACGATCGCGCCGTTTGATCTGGAAGTACGTCCTGGTGAGATCGTCGGACTGGCAGGCTTGCTGGGATCCGGACGTACCGAAACCGCCGAAGTAATCTTCGGCATCAAACCTGCCGATAGCGGCACGGCGCTGATCAAAGGCAAATCGCAAACGCTACGATCGCCACATCAGGCTTCGGTACTTGGCATCGGCTTCTGCCCGGAAGACAGGAAAACCGACGGTATCATTGCCGCCGCTTCGGTGCGGGAAAACATCATCCTTGCTCTCCAGGCCCAGCGCGGCTGGCTACGGCCGATTTCCCGTAAGGAACAGCAAGAAATTGCCGAACGCTTTATCCGCCAGCTTGGCATTCGCACTCCTTCCACCGAACAACCGATTGAGTTTCTCTCCGGCGGTAATCAGCAAAAAGTGTTGCTCTCACGCTGGTTGCTCACTCGTCCGCAATTTCTGATCCTCGACGAGCCAACGCGCGGAATTGACGTTGGTGCCCACGCCGAGATCATCCGCCTGATTGAAACGCTATGCGCCGATGGTCTGGCACTGCTGGTGATCTCTTCCGAACTGGAAGAACTGGTGGGTTATGCCGATCGGGTGATTATCATGCGCGATCGCAAACAGGTGGCGGAGATCCCGCTGGCAGAGCTTTCCGTTCCGGCGATCATGAACGCCATTGCGGCGTAAGGAGAACAGTGTGATGCCTCAATCTCTCCCGGACACCGCACCGCCGAAAAAGCGCTTTCGCTGGCCGACGGGGATGCCGCAGGTGGTGGCACTGTTACTGGTGCTAGTAATCGACAGCCTGGTGGCCCCGCATTTCTGGCAGGTGGTGCTTCAGGATGGCCGCCTGTTCGGTAGCCCCATTGATATTCTCAATCGCGCCGCCCCTGTAGCGCTACTGGCGATTGGCATGACGCTGGTGATCGCCACCGGCGGCATCGATCTCTCTGTGGGGGCAGTGATGGCTATCGCCGGAGCGACTACCGCTGCGATGACGGTCGCGGGATTTAGCCTGCCGATTATTTTGTTAAGCGCCCTGGGCACCGGCATCCTGGCGGGATTGTGGAACGGCATTCTGGTGGCGATCCTTAAAATTCAGCCTTTTGTCGCCACTCTGATCCTGATGGTTGCCGGGCGCGGCGTGGCGCAACTGATCACCTCCGGGCAGATCGTCACGTTTAACTCGCCGGATCTCTCATGGTTCGGCAGCGGATCGCTGTTGTTCCTGCCAACGCCAGTCATTATTGCGGTGCTGACGCTTCTCTTCTTCTGGCTGTTGACCCGCAAAACGGCACTGGGGATGTTTATCGAAGCTGTTGGTATCAACATTCGGGCGGCAAAAAATGCCGGAGTTAACACACGAATCATCGTTATGCTCACCTACGTGTTGAGCGGGCTATGTGCGGCGATTGCGGGCATTATCGTGGCAGCGGATATTCGCGGTGCCGATGCCAACAATGCCGGATTATGGCTGGAGCTGGATGCCATTCTCGCGGTGGTGATTGGTGGTGGATCGCTGATGGGCGGGCGCTTTAACCTGCTGCTCTCAGTGGTAGGGGCGCTGATTATTCAGGGAATGAACACTGGGATCTTGCTTTCAGGTTTTCCGCCAGAGATGAATCAGGTGGTGAAAGCAGTGGTGGTGCTTTGTGTGCTGATTGTTCAGTCGCAACGCTTTATCAGTCTGATTAAAGGAGTGCGTAGCCGTGATAAAACGTAACTTGCCACTGATGATCACCATTGGCGTCTTTGTGCTGGGCTATCTCTACTGCCTGACGCAGTTTCCCGGTTTTGCTTCCACAAGAGTGATCTGCAATATCCTGACCGATAACGCTTTTCTTGGGATCATCGCCGTTGGCATGACCTTTGTGATCCTCTCCGGTGGGATCGATCTCTCCGTCGGTTCGGTGATCGCCTTTACCGGCGTGTTTCTGGCAAAAGTGATTGGCGATTTCGGTCTCTCGCCGCTGCTGGCGTTTCCGCTGGTAATGGTGATGGGATGTACCTTCGGTGCATTTATGGGGCTTCTGATCGACGCGCTGAAGATCCCCGCGTTCATCATTACCCTGGCAGGGATGTTCTTTTTGCGTGGCGTTAGCTATCTCGTTTCGGAAGAATCGATCCCGATTAACCATCCCATTTATGACACGCTCTCAAGCCTTGCGTGGAGAATCCCCGGCGGCGGTCGCTTAAGTGCGATGGGGCTGCTGATGCTGGCGGTGGTAGTTATCGGCATATTCCTCGCGCATCGTACCCGTTTTGGTAATCAGGTATATGCCATTGGTGGCAACGCGACGTCGGCAAACCTGATGGGAATTTCTACTCGCAGCACCACTATTCGCATTTATATGCTCTCCACCGGGCTGGCAACACTGGCGGGGATTGTTTTCTCTATTTACACCCAGGCCGGATACGCGCTGGCAGGCGTAGGTGTGGAACTGGACGCTATCGCGTCGGTGGTGATTGGCGGTACACTTTTAAGCGGCGGTGTTGGGACAGTATTAGGAACGCTTTTTGGCGTGGCGATTCAGGGACTCATTCAGACTTACATAAACTTTGACGGCACGCTGAGTTCATGGTGGACGAAAATCGCCATCGGCATTTTGTTATTCATTTTTATTGCATTACAGCGTGGGTTAACGGTGCTGTGGGAGAATCGTCAGAGTTCGCCAGTAATAAGAGTGAGTCCGGAAAATACAATAAAAGAGTAAATTTACTGATATACAAGGATATTTTTATGTGGGCAAAGGAAGGCGAGGATTTAAGTACAACATGTAAAAGTTGTGGAGTGGCTGTTTTACCACCTGACGATTATTGTAAAGGCTGTGCTGATAAAAAGCTTACGGGAATTGGCGGTTGGCTATTTTTGCCGGCAATTGGTTTAGTGCTTGGTATTCTTGTGAATGCGTATTCAGTTATACATACTTGGGGGCTTACTCACGTAATTTATGAAGAACCGCTCAGGACAGCGCTTTTTCTGGAAACCGCCGTATATGCCGTTTTGCTTCTGCTGGTGATTTATACTACTTATTTGTTTTTTAACAAGAAACGTCAGCTTCCACAGTATTATATCGCCCTTCTTCTGTCACTATTTGCATTCATTGTGGCTGATATTTGGGGAACAATGCACTTTCTTAATGCCTCGTTTGAATTGACAGATGCAGTGGAGCTTCTGAAAAGTATCATCCAGCTTACAATCTGGATCCCCTATTTTTGCGTATCTAAACGCGTCAAATTAACCTTTGTTAATTGAGGCTTGAAAACGCCGGACTGCTCCGGCGTTTACTCATTTACGCGTCCGGGAACTCACGGATAAAGCGTTCGACATCTTCAACCATATGGTCGTTGCCGACGAAGAACGAACGGCGCTGGTGCAGGGTTTCCGGGATGATATCCAGAATACGCTCTTTGCCATCGCTCGCTTTACCGCCCGCTTGTTCCGCCAGGAATGCCATCGGGTTGCACTCATACAGTAAACGCAGTTTACCGTCCGGGTGGCTGGCGGTGCTTGGGTAGAGATAAATACCGCCTTTCAGCAGATTACGGTGGAAATCCGCGACCAGTGAACCGATATAACGTGAGGTATACGGACGGTTGGTTGACTTATCTTCTTCCTGGCAGAATTTAATGTACTTCTTCACCCCGTTCGGAAACTTAATGTAGTTCCCTTCGTTGATGGAGTAGGTTTTTCCTTTCTCCGGGAAGCGCATCCGTTCCTGGCACAGGCAGAAAACGCCGAGCGAAGGATCGTAAGTAAAGGCGTGAACACCGCATCCCGTGGTGTAAACCAGCATGGTAGAGGAGCCGTATACCACGTAACCTGCAGCAACCTGTTTGTTACCAGGCTGGAGGAAATCTTCTTCCGTTACCGGCGTGCCGACCGGTGTAACGCGGCGGTAAATGGAGAAAATGGTACCGACAGAGACGTTAACATCGATGTTGGACGAGCCATCCAGTGGATCCATCAGCACAACGTATTTTGCGTGTTCACAGCCTTCAAAAACGACAATCTCATCTTCTTCTTCGGATGCAATGCCCGCAACGATATCGCGCGCTTTCAGTGCGGCTTTCAGTTTTTCATTAGCGAACAAGTCGAGTTTTTGTTGAACCTCGCCCTGCACGTTCTCAGCACCGCTGGCACCCAGGATATCAACCAGTCCAGCTTTGTTGATATCGCGATGGATAATCTTGGCGCCCAGTTTTATTGCCGACAGCAAAGCAGTGAGCTCACCGGTAGCATGAGAAAACTCGTGCTGCTTTTCGACAATAAATTCACCTAACGTTTTCATAAAACTTTCCCTGCAATGTTTATGGAGTAAAGCGACCGCAACAATCTTAACAAATAATCTCAATGTTGCGCTCAGGTGAATCGCGCCAGCAAATTACGGATTATCCTGAAATGCGTTTCTCTGTTGCCCGACATATGCGTAAAATGAACGGCAGATTAAAAAAGGATAGTGACGTATGCGCATTCATATATTAGGAATTTGTGGCACGTTTATGGGCGGTCTGGCGATTCTGGCGCGCCAGTTGGGCCATGAAGTAACGGGTTCGGACGCCAATGTGTATCCGCCGATGAGCACCTTACTTGAGAAGCAAGGCATTGAACTGATTCAGGGTTACGATGCCAGCCAGCTCGACCCTCAGCCGGATCTGGTGATTATTGGCAATGCCATGACCCGTGGAAATCCGTGTGTGGAAGCGGTACTGGAAAAAAACATTCCATATATGTCAGGTCCGCAGTGGTTGCATGATTTTGTGCTGCGCGACCGCTGGGTGCTGGCCGTTGCCGGTACACACGGCAAAACCACCACGGCGGGCATGGCGACCTGGATTCTGGAACAGTGCGGCTATAAACCAGGTTTTGTGATCGGTGGAGTTCCGGGGAACTTTGACGTTTCTGCGCGCCTGGGCGAAAGCGACTTCTTTGTTATCGAAGCAGACGAGTATGACTGTGCCTTCTTCGACAAACGTTCTAAGTTTGTCCATTACTGCCCGCGAACACTGATCCTCAACAACCTTGAGTTCGACCACGCCGATATCTTCGACGACCTGAAAGCGATTCAGAAACAATTCCACCATCTGGTGCGTATTGTCCCTGGTCAGGGGCGTATTATCTGGCCGGAAAACGACATCAACCTGAAACAAACTCTGGCAATGGGCTGCTGGAGCGAGCAGGAGCTGGTGGGCGAGCAAGGTCACTGGCAGGCGAAAAAGCTGACCACTGACGCTTCCGAATGGGAAGTCTTGCTGGATGGCGAAAAAGTGGGCGAAGTGAAATGGTCGCTGGTGGGCGAACATAATATGCACAACGGACTGATGGCGATTGCTGCGGCCCGTCATGTTGGCATCGCACCGGCTGATGCAGCTAACGCGCTGGGTTTGTTTATCAATGCCCGTCGCCGCCTGGAACTGCGTGGCGAAGCTAACGGCGTGACGGTGTATGACGATTTTGCCCATCACCCAACGGCAATTCTGGCAACGCTGGCGGCGCTGCGCGGCAAAGTTGGCGGTACGGCGCGTATTATTGCCGTGCTTGAGCCGCGTTCAAACACCATGAAGATGGGAGTCTGCAAAGATGATTTGGCACCGTCATTAGGTCGTGCCGATGAAGTCTTCCTGCTGCAACCGTCGCATATTCCGTGGCAGGTAGCAGAAGTGGCGGAAGCATGTATTCAGCCTGCGCACTGGAGCGGAGATGTTGATGCGCTGGCAGAAATGGTGGTGAAAACCGCCCAGCCAGGCGACCATATTCTGGTGATGAGTAACGGCGGTTTTGGTGGTATTCATCAGAAACTGCTGGATGGCCTGGCGAAGAAAGCGGAAGCCGCGCAGTAATCCTGAGACGTTTTATCAGGCCTACAGGGGCAATGTGCTTTTGTAGGCCGGATAAGGCGTTCACGCCGCATCCGGCATTTGAGCATAGTGCCTGATGCGACGTTGATGCGTCTTATCAGGCCTGGAGGTGCACCGCATCCGGCAAACCATACTCATATCAACAACAACAAATTACCCTTCGTTCTCCGCTAACTCGCGCAGATACTGGAAAATCTGTCGCGCGGATTTCGGCGGTTTATTCCCTTCTTTCTCTTTCTTCGCGTTGCGGATCAGAGTACGCAGTTGCTGACGATCGGCATCGGGCCACAGGTTCAATACTTCAGCGATGGCGTCATCACCTTGATCGATCAGACGATCGCGCAGGTTTTCCAGTTTATGGAACAACACCACCTGCTGGTTGTGGCGGTTTTTCAGCTTATCCAGCGCCTGACGAATAGGTTCTACGTCGCGCTGGCGCAGCATCTTACCAATGAGCTGCAACTGACGGCGGCGACCTTCCATCTTAATACGCTGGGCTAACTCAATAGCCGCACGCAGATCCGCATCTAACGGGATCTTATCCAGCGCGTTTTTCCCCAGATCAACAATTTCTGCGCCCAGGCGTTTTAGCTCCTCGGCGTCACGTTTAATTTCACTTTTACTGACCCAGATAATTTCATCGTCTTCGTCTTCGATGTCATCACCGGGAACGTCGTCGAGCCAGTCTTCGGGCTGCTTAGTCATGTCAGGCTCCTTAAAAAAAAGAGGCTAATGTTACCAGTTAAGATGCGCACTGAAAAACGGTTCTCTGTTAGACTTCAGAGAAACTCTCTACATTATGGCACTTGCAATGAAAGTAATCTCTCAAGTTGAAGCGCAGCGCAAGATTCTGGAAGAAGCAGTTTCGACTGCGCTGGAGTTGGCCTCAGGCAAATCGGACGGTGCGGAAGTTGCCGTCAGCAAGACCACCGGCATTAGCGTTAGCACGCGATATGGCGAAGTGGAGAATGTCGAATTCAATAGCGATGGCGCACTGGGGATAACCGTTTATCATCAGAACCGTAAAGGTAGTGCATCGTCCACCGATCTAAGTCCGCAAGCCATTGCCCGCACTGTACAGGCGGCGCTGGATATTGCGCGTTACACTTCGCCAGATCCGTATGCATGCGTGGCAGACAAAGAACTGCTGGCTTTCGACGCGCCGGATCTTGACTTATTCCACCCCGCAGAAGTTTCTCCGGACGAAGCCATTGAACTGGCGGCCCGTGCTGAACAGGCGGCATTACAGGCGGATAAACGCATTACCAACACCGAAGGCGGCAGTTTTAACAGCCATTACGGCGTCAAAGTTTTCGGCAATAGCCACGGTATGTTGCAAGGCTACTGCTCAACGCGTCATTCACTCTCCAGTTGTGTCATTGCCGAAGAAAATGGCGATATGGAGCGTGATTACGCTTACACCATTGGTCGTGCGATGGGCGATTTGCAAACGCCAGAATGGGTTGGCGCAGACTGCGCTCGCCGTACCTTATCGCGCCTGTCACCGCGTAAACTCTCTACTATGAAAGCGCCAGTCATTTTTGCCAATGAAGTGGCAACCGGGCTGTTCGGTCATCTGGTGGGGGCGATTGCTGGTGGTGCGGTCTACCGTAAATCCACCTTCCTGCTCGATTCGCTGGGTAAACAAATTCTACCGGACTGGCTGACTATTGAAGAACATCCGCACCTGCTGAAGGGGCTTGCATCTACGCCATTCGACAGCGAAGGTGTGCGTACCGAACGTCGCGATATTATTAAAGATGGCATCCTGACTCAGTGGCTGTTGACCAGTTACTCGGCGCGGAAACTGGGGCTAAAAAGCACCGGACACGCGGGCGGTATTCACAACTGGCGCATTGCCGGACAAGGTCTAAGCTTCGAACAAATGCTCAAAGAGATGGGTACTGGACTGGTGGTGACGGAATTGATGGGCCAGGGCGTGAGTGCCATTACCGGTGATTATTCCCGTGGTGCAGCGGGCTTCTGGGTAGAGAATGGCGAAATTCAGTATCCGGTTAGCGAAATCACCATCGCTGGTAATTTAAAAGATATGTGGCGCAATATTGTGACCGTCGGTAACGATATTGAAACACGCAGCAATATACAGTGTGGTTCTGTGCTGTTGCCGGAGATGAAAATCGCCGGGCAGTAAAAAAACTGGCGCGACCTGCCGCGCTATAAACTAAAAAATTACACAAAATCATTCGCGCTGCATCGAGACGGAAAGTGAATGAGAGCCGGGGAGCGTACTCGTAGTACGTGACTCGGGCGAATGAGCGTAGCCGTCGATGAGGCAGTGTGAAGGATGAAGTGTAAATAAAAAAGGAAGTGAGCAATGCGTAAAAGCCTGTTAGCTATTCTTGCAGTCTCCTCGTTGGTATTCAGTTCGGCGTCGTTTGCCGCTGATCTTGAAGACAATATGGAAACCCTCAACGACAATTTAAAAGTGGTCGAAAAAGCCGATAACGCGGCACAAGTCAAAGACGCGTTAACGAAGATGCGCGCCGCAGCGCTGGATGCGCAAAAAGCGACGCCGCCGAAGCTGGAAGGCAAATCACCAGACAGCCCGGAGATGAAAGACTTCCGTCACGGTTTCGACATTCTGGTTGGTCAGATTGACGACGCGCTGAAACTGGCTAATGAAGGCAAAGTGAAAGAAGCGCAGGCCGCCGCAGAGCAACTGAAAACGACCCGCAATTCATATCACAAGAAGTATCGTTAATTCCTCATTGGGCGGTGAAGCATCGCCGCCCAACGCTCTCGTCTCCCTTCGTAAAATCACCGCAAAATCTCTTTTCACTACGGCATATTCCTGCGTGTCGGCGCCATTTTTGCGAGGCGTTTTCCAGAAATGAATGTAATGCATATGTAATGCTATAATGCATTACACTTTTCATAATTACCGGAGGCATAATGGCCACACTTAACGTCCGCCTGGATGACAAACTGAAAAATGAGGCTTATGCGGTGCTGGAAAAATTAAATATCACGCCTACTGAAGCCGTACGGCTGCTGTTTCAGTACGTTGCGGAAAATGGACGAATGCCGGTAAAAACGCTCACTGTCAGTGATAGTGAAGAAGCCTTGTTACGCACTGTCAGGGAACGACTGGCCAACCCACAAGAGGCCATTAAGGTCCGACTGGATGAGTGATTAACGCAAATGATGCACCACCTGATTGCTGCTGCCGCGCCAGATCAGGGAAGGGTCTTTTAAATCCTGCACAAATTTGCCGTCGACTAGCACGTTAATCAAATCAACAATCTGCATTTGCGCAGCGTTGAGTTCGTCGAGTTTATAGCCTGTCCATACCCAGATGTCTTTACCAGGGCACTCGGCGCGGATGCGTTGTACCAGCTTCAGAATATCCGGCACGTTTTGCGGATGCAGCGGATCGCCGCCAGAGAGGGAAATACCCTGGCGTTTGATGCGAGTGTCGTTCAGATCGTTGATGATCTGGTCTTCCATTTCTTTGGTAAATGGCTGACCGGAATTTACCCGCCAGGTGCTTTTGTTATAGCAACCGGGGCATTCATGAACACACCCGGAGACAAACAGGGTGCAACGAGTGCCGGGGCCGTTGACGATGTCGACAGGATAGTACTGATGATAATTCATTATTTCGCCTGGCTTATCAGTCCGCGTGTAGGCTGTATCAGGCAATCAACGCCTGATGCGACGCTGTCGCGTCTTATCAGGCCTACAGCCGTTGCCAAATGTAGGCCGGATAAGGCGTTTACGCCGCATCCGGCAATCAACGCGGGATGCGACGCTTTCACATCACATCCGGCATTTGCTTAGTGCAGATCAACCTATCTGCCCATTTCCCAAATGTTTAACGCGGCGCTTAACTTCTTCCTGCTTGCCGGCGTTAAACGGACGCGCATCCGGGCTACCTAAATATCCGCACACGCGGCGAGTCACCGACACACGGGAGGTGTCATGGTTACCACATTTCGGACAAGTGAAGCCTTTGCTGGTGCACTCAAACTCGCCGGTAAAGCCACATTCGTAGCATTCATCAATCGGCGTGTTGGTGCCGTAATACGGTACATGCTGATAGCTGTAATCCCAGACATCTTCCAGCGCCTTCAGGTTGTGCTGAATGTTTGGATACTCGCCGTAGCAAATGAAACCACCATTCGCCAGCGGCGGGTAAGGCGCTTCAAAGTCGATCTTGTCGTACGGGTTCACCTTCTTCTCCACATCGAGGTGGAAACTGTTGGTGTAGTAACCTTTATCGGTCACGCCAGGCACCACGCCAAACTCAGCGGTATCGAGACGGCAGAAGCGGTCGCACAGGTTCTCACTCGGCGTGCTGTAGAGACTGAAACCGTAACCGGTTTCTTCTTTCCACTGATCCACCGCCTGACGCAGACGCTCAACAATCGCGATACCCTTCGCACGCAGCTGCTCGTTGTCGTAAACATGCTCGCCGCCGAACAGCGCGTTAATGGTTTCGTGGATACCGATATAACCCAGCGAAATAGACGCTCGACCATTTTTGAAGATTTCAGACACGTCATCGTCGGCATTCAAACGTACGCCGCAGGCACCTTCCATATAGAGGATCGGCGCTACGCGCGCTTTCACGCCTTCCAGACGGGCGATACGGGTCATCAGCGCCTTACGCGCCAGCACCAGACGTTCATCCAGCAGCTTCCAGAAGGTGGCTTCATCGCCTTTCGCTTCCAGAGCAATACGTGGCAGGTTCAGGCTGATCACACCGAGGTTGTTACGACCATCGTGGATCTGCTCACCGTTTTCGTCTTCCCACACGCCGAGGAAGCTCCGGCAACCCATTGGAGTTTTAAACGAACCGGTGACTTTCACTACCTGATCGTAGTTCAGGATATCCGGATACATGCGCTTGCTCGCGCACTCCAGCGCCAGCTGTTTGATGTCGTAGTTCGGATCGCCTTTTTTATGGTTCAGGCCATCGCGAATCGCAAAAACCAGTTTCGGGAATACTGCAGTTTTACGGTTTTTACCGAGGCCCGCGATACGGTTACGCAGGATAGATTCCTGAATCAGGCGCGATTCCCAGCTGGTACCCAGACCAAAGCCAAAGGTCACAAACGGCGTCTGACCGTTGGCGGTGTGCAGGGTATTTACTTCATATTCCAGCGACTGGAATGCGTCGTAGCACTCTTTGATGGTACGAGAGTTGGCGTAACCTTCGACGTCAGGAATGCTCCACTCTTCCGCAGTTTTACGGTGCTTGTTGTAGCTGGCGGTGACAAACGGCGCCAGAACTTCGTCGATACGGTTAATGGTGGTACCGCCATAAATATGACTGGCGACCTGAGCAATAATCTGCGCAGTTACTGCGGTAGCTGTAGAGATCGACTTCGGCGGTTCAATCTCGGCATTCCCCATCTTAAAGCCTTGAGTCAGCATGCCTTTCAGGTCGATCAACATGCAGTTGAACATCGGGAAGAACGGCGAGTAATCGAGATCGTGGTAGTGGATATCACCACGTTCATGTGCCTGCACCACGTCACGCGGCAGCAGGTGCTGACGTGCATAGTGTTTAGCCACAATCCCGGCCAGCAGGTCACGCTGGGTCGGAATGACTTTACTGTCTTTATTCGCGTTTTCATTGAGCAGCGAGGAATTAGTCTGCTCGACCAGACCACGGATCTCCTGGTTCAGACGGCCGCGTTTTTCGCGTTCAATGTCGCGATCGTGACGGTACTCAATATATGCACGGGCCAGTTGTTTGTACGGGCCAGACATCAGCTGGTTTTCAACGGCAGTCTGGATTTCGTTGATATCTACCTGGTTACGCCCCTGCATTTGCTCGCTGACGATAGCGGCAACAGTGGCACAATAATCTGCATCATCGACTTCCGCTGCTTTAGCTGCACGCAGAATAGCTTCTTTGATGCGCTCTGATTTAAACGGCACTTTGCAGCCGTCTCGTTTCATCACATGCGGTGTCATGATCGCTCCATATTTTTAAGAACAGGTTATCCACAGAAAGTTGGGAAGTGCGCCCCGGTTTATTCAGCTCTTGTTACGGGGATTTACTGCAATCCCAATTCGCTTTATCCACAATTGTGTCGGCTTTGTTGGTGTGTATCTTGTTGCAAGTTTAGACGATGGATACAACATATTGGGTTGAGATGCATTTTAAAGTCTATATATAGTGCTTTGCATTAAGGATGTTTGCGATTTTTTTGATTTAGCTCAAAGTAAAAAGCAGAGAGTACGGATGGCGGGCGCTAGAGCGATGTGTAAATTTTTTAATGATTTTCTGGTTATAAAATCAACAAAAACAATATGCTACCCGGTAAGTCCCCGGAAATACTCGCTTTAGCGTGGTCTGGAGAAGAATTATTTCTGAAACCGCCAGACAGCTTCAAAAGACCATAATGTCATGGCACAGAGTTTTGGTTAGGCTTCTTCAAAGCTATGCATCAGTAGCTGCCAGTAGTGTTCTCAATACTCTTTGGATAAATCTGGTAGAAGGAACCGCTCAGGAAAGGGCTGCTGGGATGATGATTTGTTGAGGCTTGCTGCGTCCGCTTATCTGCTCGATTAACTGACAGGCCGCCTGGCGTCCGGCTTCGGCGTAGCCTGGATCAACGGTGACGATTTCCGGATGCAGGAACTTCATCAATGGAGTATTACCGATGCTCGCCAACTGTAAGGTGTCGACGCGTTGCTCTTGCAGGTACTTACATGCCCCGATCGCCAGTGTGTCGGTTGCGCACAGTAACGCGGTGGTTTCAGGAGTAATCACTTTTGCCACGTTCTCGTAACCTTGCTTCATGGCGAGGCCGGGCAGGGCAGCGACGGGATGTAGTTTATGTGCTTTGCAGAATGCCAGATAAGCCTCGTGACGCCGTTTACCGGTGGTAACGTCGCTGTGCGGTACGCCAAGATAACTGATATTACGATGTCCCTGGTCATATAGCCGTTGCATCAGGATTTTAATCGCCCCTTCGTCGTCATAACAGACCGAAGCAAAACCTTTTGCGTCATGCGCCAGAAGCACCAGTGATGATTGCCAGTGGGCTAACATTTCTTCCGTTATACCGGTAAAACCGAACAGCACTACTCCGTCAATATTGCGACGTTTCAGAACGCCCAAATGTTCAGCAACCAGTTGCGGCGAAAACTGGCTTTCCATCATGATCGGATCATAACCCTGTTCATAGAATGCAGGCAGCATCGTCTGAACGGCGAGGTTTTCTGATAACGAATCCAGACGGGTGACGATAATAGCAACCACTTTATCGCTTTGCCCACGCATAGCGCGCGCGGAGCGGGAAGGGGAAAATCCATGCTGATTCATCACGGCTTCCACACGCTCGCGCGTGTGCTGACTCACGCCGCTTTCGTTATTCAGCACTCGGGAAACCGTGGATTTCCCTACGCCGCTTAAGCGAGCGATGTCTTTGATGGTCAGCCGATTTTGCATCCTGTTGTTCCGTAATTTGCGTTTAATTATTTGAGCCTAACTTTACCCACGCATTCAGCAATGGGTAAAGTCTGGTTTATCGTTGGTTTAGTTGCTTTCAGATATTATATCGGCATAAATGCTACGAATATTATTGGATTCTCCTTATTATTTGCGGCGCTTTTTTTCACTTACCGGAGGTTATATGGAACCTGATCCCACGCCTCTCCCTCGTTGGAGATTAAAACTTTTCCGGTAAGCCTGTCTTTGCACGGCATTACCGGATGTGTAAGGCCGTGACGTTTTAACGTCCTCGCTCAGATTTATTACCGTCAGGTAAGGCTTTGCCACGCCTGAAGACATTTCTGCACTGTTCCAGGCAGTGCGGAGGGACTCCCTATGTTTAAAGAAATTTTTACCCGACTAATTCGCCATTTACCTTCCCGTCTGGTCCATCGCGATCCATTGCCTGGCGCGCAGCAGACAGTGAATACCGCGGTCCCGCCGTCCTTAAGTACGCATTGTCTGAAAATGGCGGTGTTGCCAGAAAAGGAACTATGGAAAACCTTCGACACCCATCCGGAAGGGTTAAATCAGGCGGAAGTGGAATCTGCCCGCGAACAACATGGTGAAAATAAATTACCCGCACAACAACCGTCGCCGTGGTGGGTACATTTGTGGGTCTGCTATCGCAATCCCTTTAATATTTTGCTCACGATCCTCGGCGCTATTTCTTACGCCACGGAAGATTTATTTGCCGCGGGCGTTATCGCGCTAATGGTCGCTATTTCTACGTTGCTGAACTTTATTCAGGAAGCACGTTCCACTAAAGCGGCAGATGCCCTGAAAGCGATGGTCTGCAATACTGCGACGGTGCTGCGCGTAATTAACGACAAAGGCGAAAATGGCTGGCTGGAGATCCCGATCGACCAGCTGGTGCCCGGCGATATTATAAAACTGGCTGCGGGAGATATGATCCCGGCAGATTTACGTATTTTGCAGGCGCGGGATCTGTTCGTCGCCCAGGCGTCGTTAACCGGCGAGTCTCTGCCCGTTGAAAAAACAGCAATCACTCGCCAGCCAGAGCACAGCAATCCGCTGGAGTGCGATACCCTGTGTTATATGGGGACCACCGTGGTGAGCGGCACGGCGCAAGCAATGGTGATTGCCACTGGCGCTAACACCTGGTTTGGTCAACTGGCAGGACGTGTCAGCGAGCAGGAAAGCGAGCCGAATGCTTTTCAGCAAGGGATCAGCCGCGTCAGTATGCTGCTGATTCGCTTTATGCTGGTGATGGCGCCCGTGGTGCTGTTCATCAACGGTTACACCAAAGGCGACTGGTGGGAAGCTGCACTATTTGCGCTTTCAGTAGCGGTGGGCTTAACGCCGGAAATGTTGCCGATGATTGTTACCTCGACGCTGGCGCGTGGTGCGGTAAAACTGTCGAAACAGAAAGTGATCGTCAAACATCTGGATGCTATTCAGAACTTTGGTGCAATGGATATTCTGTGCACTGATAAAACAGGCACCCTGACGCAAGATAAAATTGTGCTGGAGAATCATACTGATATCTCCGGTAAAACCAGTGATCGCGTGCTGCATAGCGCGTGGTTGAACAGCCATTACCAGACTGGACTTAAAAACCTGCTTGATACGGCGGTGCTGGAAGGTATAGATGAAGAGTCAGCGCGCTCGCTGGCCAGCCGTTGGCAGAAAGTGGATGAAATTCCTTTTGATTTCGAGCGTCGTCGGATGTCGGTGGTCGTGGCAGAAAATGCCGAACGCCATCAACTGGTGTGCAAAGGCGCATTGCAGGAAATCCTCAATGTGTGTTCGCAGGTGCGTCACAATGGCGCGATTGTGCCGCTTGATGACACCATGCTGCGTAAGATTAAGCGGGTAACCGATACGCTGAATCGTCAGGGGCTGCGCGTGGTTGCGGTGGCGACGAAATACCTGCCAGCGCGTGAAGGGGATTACCAACGGATTGATGAATCTGACCTGATCCTTGAAGGGTATATCGCTTTTCTTGATCCGCCAAAAGAGACAACCGCTCCGGCGCTGCAGGCGTTAAAGGCGAGTGGGATCACCGTAAAAATCCTTACTGGCGATAGCGAACTGGTGGCGGCAAAAGTGTGCCATGAAGTGGGGCTGGACGCGGGAGATGTGGTAATTGGTAGTGATATCGAAACACTATCTGACGATGAACTGGCAAATCTCGCGCAGCGTACCACGCTGTTTGCCCGCCTGACGCCGATGCATAAAGAACGCATCGTGACCTTGCTAAAGCGCGAAGGGCATGTGGTTGGCTTTATGGGCGATGGTATTAATGATGCGCCTGCCTTACGCGCTGCGGATATCGGCATTTCTGTGGACGGCGCGGTAGATATTGCCCGCGAAGCGGCGGATATCATTTTGCTGGAAAAAAGCCTGATGGTACTGGAAGAGGGGGTCATTGAAGGACGCCGAACTTTCGCCAACATGCTGAAATACATCAAAATGACGGCGAGTTCTAACTTCGGTAATGTGTTCAGCGTGCTGGTGGCGAGTGCTTTCTTGCCCTTCCTGCCGATGTTGCCATTGCACTTACTGATCCAGAACTTACTGTACGATGTATCGCAGGTAGCGATCCCGTTTGATAACGTTGATGACGAGCAAATTCAAAAGCCGCAGCGTTGGAATCCGGCGGATCTTGGCCGCTTTATGATCTTCTTCGGACCAATCAGCTCGATCTTCGATATTCTGACGTTTTGCCTGATGTGGTGGGTATTTCATGCCAACACGCCGGAAACGCAAACGTTATTCCAGTCGGGCTGGTTTGTGGTGGGATTACTGTCGCAAACGCTGGTTGTGCATATGATCCGCACTCGTCGTGTGCCGTTTATTCAAAGCCGCGCGTCGTGGCCGTTAATGGTCATGACATTGATCGTGATGATTGTCGGGATCGGGTTGCCGTTTTCGCCGCTGGCTGGTTATTTGCAACTGCAGGCGCTGCCGTTAAGCTATTTCCCGTGGCTGGTTGCGATTCTGGCAGGGTATATGACGTTAACCCAGTTGGTGAAAGGGGTTTATAGCCGTCGTTACGGCTGGCAGTAAAGAATAAACTGGGCATGGTGGCCCGGATTCAGATTACAGACAAAGTAAGCTTTGTTCATGCCGGATGCGGCGTAAATGCCTAATCCGGTCTACAAATTCAATAACTTGCAGGAATCACGTAGGCCTGATAAGCGTAGCGCATCAGGCGATTTTGCGTTTGTCATCAGACTTAATCCGGGCATGATAGCCCGGATTTCCATCAAGATTAGCGACGAACAGCGATCGCTTCGATCTCAATCTTCACGTCTTTCGGCAGACGTGCAACTTCAACGCAAGAACGTGCCGGGAAGGTGGCATTGTGCTCGGTGAAGAACGCTTCGTAAGTGGCGTTTACGGTTGCGAAGTCGTTCAGATCTTTCACAAACACGGTGGTTTTAACGATATCGCCCACTTTCAGGCCAGCCGCTTCCACGATCGCTTTTACGTTATCCAGCGACTGACGCGCCTGTGCAGCGACGTCTGCCGGTACTTCGCCAGTTTTCGGGTTTACCGGGATCTGACCGGAAGTGATGATCATACTACCCAGATCAACGCCCTGAACATACGGACCGATAGCTGCGGGTGCATTTTCCGTCGCGATAGTTTTGCTCATGATTTCTCCTTTATTACAGCGGTAAAAAGTCTGGCTCATTATAGGGAGCCTGACATTTATTACCAACCGCAATTAATTGGCCAGCACCACATTATGCGAAAACTCTTTTTCACAGTATTTGCATTTGAGCGCAATATCATTGGTGCGTTTTCTCACGGCAAAGCTGGAAGAAACCGGTTCTGCATGGCTGATACAGTTGCTGTTCGGGCAGACCAGCACATTATCAATACGTTCCGGCAGGCTGGGGCGCGATTTGCCGACCACTTCATAGTTGTCGATACGGTTTACCGTGGCTTGCGGCGCATACAGTGCCAGTTGGTCTACCTGATCTTCACTTAAAAAGGTATTTTCGATTTTGATCAGATCCTTGCGTCCCATCTCGCCAGAAGGCAGGTTCAGACCAATGGTGATGCGCTGATCCGTTTCGGTCAGCTTGAACAGACTCAACAGCTTAAAACCGATCTGGGCGGGGATATGGTCAATTACCGTGCCGCGTTTAATAGCTTCAACCTGCAATTTATTATCGTGTGTCATCTCTATTTCCCCTTACAGTACCAGATCGCGATTCAGAACCAGTGCCAGTAACGCCTGGCGAGCGAAAATTCCGTTGCCTGCTTGCTGGAAGTACCAGGCGTGCGGCGTTTTATCCACATCGGTGGCAATCTCATCAACGCGTGGCAGCGGATGCAGCACTTTCATATTGGCTTTGGCGTTGTGGAGATCGCTGGCGCGCAGGACAAACTGTGCTTTCACGTTGGCGTACTCGGACGGGTCCAGACGTTCTTTTTGCACGCGAGTCATATACAGAATGTCCACTTCCGCCATCACTTCTTCAATGGAACTATGCAGACTCCAGGCGATACCTTTTTCATCGAGCATATCCAGAATGTACTGTGGCATTGCCAGCGCATCCGGGGCGATGAAGTAAAAACGGTTGCCGTCGAACTTCGCCAGCGCCTGAGTCAGGGAGTGAACGGTACGGCCATATTTCAGGTCGCCGACCATCGCGACGTGGAGATTATCGAGACGCCCCTGAGTTTCCTGAATGGTGAACAGATCCAGCAAGGTTTGGGTCGGATGTTGGTTGGAGCCATCACCCGCATTTAGCACCGGTACATTGCCAGAAAACTCGGTAGCCAGGCGCGCCGCACCCTCCTGCGGATGGCGCATCACAATCGCATCGACATAGGTGCTGATAACCGAAATGGTGTCGGCCAGCGTTTCGCCTTTTTTACCCAGTGAAGTGTTAGCGCTGTCGGAGAAGCCCACCACGCTGGCGCCCAGGCGGTGCATTGAGGTTTCGAAAGAGAGGCGGGTACGAGTAGAGGCTTCGAAGAAGCAGCTGGCAATCACTTTATGCTTCAACAGCTCTGGCTGCGGGTTAGCTTTCAGTTTCGCCGCTGTCGCCAGCACCAGATTAAGGTCATCGCGACTAAGGTCGTTTATGGAAATGATATGTTTTTGATATAGCGGATTAGCCATCTTTTATCTCCTGACGCCTGGGCAAAAAAAAGCCCCTCGATTGAGGGGCTGGGAATAGGTGAACAACGGGAAGAAAAACGGCAGGCCAGCGTCTTTTTTCAGACGCGGTAAGACAAAATGTCGAACACACTGAACCATACATCCTCCCGGCAAATTGTCCGGCATTATACTCAGACAGAAAATGGGATCAAGCGATTAATGTAAAAAATTACTCAGGTAAACGATTGTAGTGAATTTATATGCTTTAAAATTGAGTTTTTAACAACATTTATTTTTGTGGCAAGCGAGCTGAAAAACATGCTCTGGCGCAATAGGACGGTAAAAAATGCTGGTATGGCAGTAAGGAATTACGTATAACGAGAGAAATGAAACATTGTTTTAATTGAGGAATGAAAAAGATGATCATCGGAAATATTCATAATCTCCAGCCGTGGCTACCCCAGGAGTTACGCCAGGCGATTGAGCATATCAAAGCACACGTTACGGCAGAAACGCCAAAGGGCAAGCACGATATCGAAGGCAATCGTCTGTTTTATCTTATCTCGGAAGATATGACCGAGCCTTACGAAGCTCGCCGTGCGGAGTACCATGCCCGCTATCTCGACATTCAGATTGTGTTAAAAGGTCAGGAAGGCATGACCTTCAGCACACAACCTGCAGGTACGCCGGATACCGACTGGTTAGCAGACAAAGACATCGCATTTTTGCCGGAAGGCGTTGATGAGAAAACAGTTATCCTTAATGAAGGTGATTTTGTTGTGTTTTATCCGGGGGAAGTGCATAAACCGCTGTGCGCAATGGGTGAGCCTGCTCAGGTTCGCAAAGCGGTTGTGAAAATGCTGATGGCTTAAGCGAGTACCTGCCGGTGGCGACGTGAAGCCGCCTCCGGTACTGAAATTATTTGGCAAGCGTCGCAACCATTACCGCTTTGATAGTATGCATACGGTTTTCCGCCTGATCAAATACAATGCTGGCGGCAGATTCGAAGACCTCATCAGTCACTTCCATCCCACCATGTAGGCCAAACTCTTCTGCCATCTTTTTGCCAAGCGTCGTTTGGTCATCATGAAACGCAGGCAGGCAGTGGAGGAATTTGACTTCGGGATTACCAGTCAACTGCATCATCTTGCGATTCACCTGATAATCACGCAGCAATGCAATCCGTTCTGCCCATTTCTCTTTCGCTTCCCCCATCGACACCCATACATCGGTATAGATAAAGTCAGCACTTTTAACGCCAGTCGCGACATCTTCTGTCAGCGTAATATTTCCGCCATTTTGCTGCGCCAGCGCGCGGCATTCAGCAACCAGCGAGGCTTCCGGCCAGCACGCCGTTGGTGCCACCAGACGCAAATCCAGACCGGTAAGCGCGGCCGCTTCCAGCATCGAGTTGCCCATGTTATTGCGGGCATCTCCGGCGTAGACCAGCGTCATCTCATTAAACGCTTTACCCGGCAAATGTTCTTGCATGGTCAGCAGATCTGCCAGCAGTTGCGTGGGGTGGAACTCATTGGTCAGCCCGTTCCATACCGGGACGCCAGCGTATTCCGCCAGTGTTTCGACAATCTCCTGACCATAGCCGCGATACTGAATACCGTCATACATGCGGCCAAGCACGCGGGCGGTATCTTTAATTGACTCTTTATGGCCAATCTGGCTGCCGCTTGGGCCGAGATAAGTGACGCGAGCGCCCTGGTCATATGCGGCAACTTCGAAAGAGCATCGGGTGCGGGTCGAGTCTTTTTCGAAGATGAGCGCGATGTTTTTACCGGTGAGTCTGGCTTCTTCTTTACCGCTTTTTTTATCTGCTTTTAGTTTAGCGGCGAGCTGGAGCAAGGTGTTGAGTTCAGCTGGCGTGAAATCAAGTAATTTCAGGAAATGCTTATGATAAAACCCGGACATAGATCCCTCCTGTGGCTTACGCCATAATGAATTAAAATTCAATTTATATGTATGAATATTCATTTGCAAGCCTAAAGCATAAAACTATGTCACAAAGGTGGAGGCAATGTCAGTGGTGTGTGACAATAAGAGTATCAGCAGGACATTAAGAGGAATAAGTCATGGCAAACCCGGAACAACTCGAAGAACAGCGTGAAGAAACACGTTTGATTATTGAAGAATTACTGGAAGATGGCAGCGATCCAGACGCGCTGTACACCATTGAGCACCATCTGTCCGCAGACGATCTGGAAACCCTGGAAAAAGCCGCGGTTGAAGCATTTAAACTCGGCTACGAAGTGACCGATCCAGAAGAGTTGGAAGTGGAAGATGGTGATATCGTGATTTGCTGTGACATTCTCAGCGAATGCGCGTTGAATGCCGATCTGATCGACGCTCAGGTTGAACAACTGATGAATCTGGCAGAAAAATTCGACGTTGAATACGACGGTTGGGGTACTTACTTCGAAGATCCTAATGGCGAAGACGGCGACGATGAAGATTACGTCGACGAAGACGATGACGGCGTTCGCCACTAATTAAGTGTTGACGACAAATGCCAAATTGCCTGATGCGCTATGCTTATCAGTCCTGCATGGTTGCTCAGGTATAAATTAAAAATGTACTTTGTCAGCAATCTGATGCCCGCTAGTGTGAGCTAACGGGCATTTTTTTAGAGTTCGCGCAACATCCGCACTTCACAATCAACATGGCCCGTGCAGCCAAGTGCATAGTCGATATGTTGAAAACCTAAATGTTCATACAAACCAATCGCTTCTTTCAAAAAAGCAGTGGTTTCAAGATAGCAGCGTTTGAAACCCATTTCTCGCGCCTGCTCCATCGCCATTAAGGCCAGTTTTTTTGCCAACCCTTTACCGCGAATGGCGGGAAGAAAGTACATTTTCTGCAGTTCGCAAATGTCCGCTTCACTACCTGTTAATGGCGCAATCCCGCCGCCGCCGACCACTTCGCCATTGTATTCAACCACCCAATAAGCATGGCCAGGTTGGCTGTACACTTGATACAGTTCGTCGAGATTCGGATCGGCAACGGTGTAGCCTTTATCGGCGGTAAGACCATACTCTGCAGAAACCTGACGGATGACGCTGGCAATAGCAGCATTATCGGCGGCAGTAAGTTTGCGCAAACGGAGTGCGGGCGAAACGACAACATTCATAGCATAGCTCAATTTCAAATGTATGATTTATAGCTCCCTTTAATACCACCCTCGCTTATGTGGTGCAAGAAGAAGATAAATCAGAAAATATTAAGCATATGTCTCTTAGATAAAGCGTATTCTAGGTGGGCCAGTATCAATTTACTGGAATTATTACCTGTATGAATGGAATTTATTTTAGGGATATAGTTCATGAATGATGTAAACATCGGGAAAGATAATTCTCGACACTCGTTTGTTTTCACAGGCAAAGGTGGTGAGTATTTTCTTATTTGTCTTGTGAATTTTTTACTGACAATTATTACTCTGGGAATATATGGGCCGTGGGCATTGATAAAATGCCGTCGTTATATTTATCAACATGTGACACTCAAGGGGCAACCATTTAGTTATAAGGGAACAGGTGGTGCCATTTTTGTTAGCATGTTACTTATTGTGGCGGTTTATCTTCTCAGTATTTCTTGTTTTGCAGGCCAACACTTTGCGCTCGGTTTATTCCTGTTTGTTCTCTTGATCTGCGGTATTCCTTGCATGGCAGTGAAGAGTCTGCAGTATCAGGCGAATATGACTTCACTGAACGGCATTCGCTTTGGCTTTAACTGCTCAATGCTCCGTGCATGGTGGGTTATGCTAGGACTGCCTGTTCTGTTGGCGTTGGTTTTCTGGTTCGCATTGTATCTTATTGCGCAAGTGGTGACATCGATAGGAGGGTTATTCTTTAACTTAGTCGCGTTAAGTTTGCTTTCTGCCATCGGGCTGGGCGTTGTCCATGGCATAACCTATAGTAAATGGATGCCATTGCTGGGTAACAATGCAACTTTTGGCATTCATAAGTTTTCTCTTCAGGTAAATGTAAAAGAATGCATTAAAGGATGTATACTCGCAATATTAACCATGGCTCCTTTCATCATTGTGATTGGTATTATGATTGCACCAGTATTCCAGCAGTTAATGATGATGAGCATGTTGGGGCGTTCTGATGCAGGTGGTGAGCTTGTATTACAATATTACCCACAGATTACGGCTTCTTATTTCCTTTATTTTGTTGCGATTCTTGTTTTTGCCAGTTATCTCTATGCCACGTTACGCAATCTGTTTTTGAATAATCTGACGCTGGCAAATGGCACTATTCGTTTTCATTCATCCGTTACCGCAATCGGTATGCTTCTGCACATGTTTGCGGTATTAATGGGTTCCTCAATCACCTGTGGTCTGGCTTATCCCTGGCTGAAAATGTGGATGGTTAGCTGGATTGCTAACAATACCCATGTTCAGGGCGATCTTGATTCGCTGGAGTTAACCAATGATGACAAACCGCAGGATAGCGGTCCGTTAATGTGGATTTCTCGCGGTATTATGCCGTATGTTCCGTTTATCTAAGTAAAAAGGCCGGAGCATGCTCCGGCCTTCGTTTTCTTCACTGTGTTGATTACAGCGCGGCGATAACAGCCTGCTGTTCAATCAGCTTCGCTTTCGCTTCTGCATAGCCTTCCAGCTTCTCACGCTCTTTCGCGATGACCGCTTCCGGTGCGCGGGCTACAAAGCCTTCGTTTGCCAGCTTGTTCTCGATGCGGCTGATTTCACCTTCAATCTTCGCTACTTCTTTCGCCAGACGCGCCAGCTCATCTTCTTTGTTGATGAGGCCAGCCATCGGGATCAGCAGCTCTGCGCCGTCGACGATCTTAGTAACGGAAACTGGACCTTTGTCATCGGCAGGCAGCACGGTGATGCTTTCCAGACGCGCCAGCGTTTGCAGGAAGCCACGGTTTTCATTTACGCGACGTTCTGCATCCGCGCTGCAACCACGCAGCAGCAGCTCCAGCGGTTTGCCCGGCGCGATGTTCATTTCTGCACGGATGTTACGTACCGCAACGATCGCCTGTTTCAGCCACTCGGTGTCGGCCAGTGCAGCTTCATCAACCTGAGACGCATCGTACTGCGGGAACGGTTGCAGCATGATAGTGTCGGCAGTGATGCCACAAAGTACTTTCACCCGCTGCCAGATGGTTTCGGTGATGAACGGAATGATCGGATGCGCGAGGCGCAGCAGACCTTCCAGCACGGTCACCAGCGTATGGCGAGTACCGCGCAGTTCGGCTTCGGTGCCACCGTTCATTACCGGCTTGGTCAGCTCCAGATACCAGTCGCAGAACTGGTTCCAGGTGAACTCATACAGAATGCCTGCGGCGATATCGAAGCGGAAGCTGTCCAGCGCTTCGCGGTACGCTTTGATGGTCTGGTTGAACTCCGCCAGAATCCAGCGGTCCGCCAGCGATAGCGTCATTTCGCCGCCGTTGAAGCCGCAATCCTGACCTTCTGTGTTCATCAGCACAAAGCGGCTGGCGTTCCACAGCTTGTTACAGAAGTTACGGTAACCTTCCAGACGCTTCATATCCCAGTTGATGTCACGACCGGTAGAAGCCAGTGCCGCCAGGGTGAAGCGCAGCGCGTCAGTACCGTGCGGCTCAATACCGTTCGGGAACTGCTTCTCGGTGCGCTTACGGATTTTATCCGCCAATTGCGGCTGCATCATATTGCCGGTACGTTTTTCCAGCAGTTCTGGCAGCGAAATACCGTCAACCATATCCAGCGGGTCGATAACGTTACCCTTGGATTTGGACATTTTCTGGCCTTCGTCGTCACGAATCAGACCGGTCATGTAAACGGTGTGGAACGGCACCTGCGGCTTGCCATTTTCATCTTTGATGAAGTGCATGGTCATCATGATCATGCGGGCAATCCAGAAGAAGATGATGTCGAAACCAGAGACCATTACGCTGGTCGGGTGGAACTGACGAAGAGCGTCGGTGTTTTCCGGCCAGCCGAGCGTGGAGAAGGTCCACAGTGCAGAGGAGAACCAGGTATCGAGAACGTCTTCGTCCTGACGCAGGGCAACGTCGGCACCGAGGTTATTTTCTTTACGCACTTCGTCTTCATTGCGGCCAACATAAACATTACCCGCTTCGTCGTACCATGCCGGGATACGGTGACCCCACCACAGCTGACGAGAGATACACCAGTCCTGAATATCGCGCATCCAGGAGAAGTACATGTTTTCGTACTGCTTCGGTACGAACTGAATGTCGCCGTTCTCAACCGCTTCAACCGCCGGTTTCGCCAGCACGTCGGCACGCACGTACCACTGGTCGGTCAGCATTGGTTCGATAACTACGCCGCCACGGTCGCCGTAAGGAACGGTCAGGTCGTGTGGTTTAATTTCTTCCAGCAAGCCGAGCGCGTCAACCGCAGCAACGACTGCTTTACGTGCAGCAAAACGCTCGAGTTTCTGGAACTCCGCCGGGATCTCGCTGGAATAAACGTCAGATTCGTTACCTTTGGTATCGAACACCTGGGCACTTTCACGGATATCGCCGTCAAAGGTCAGGATGTTGATCATCGGCAGGGCGTGACGTTTACCGACTTCATAGTCGTTAAAATCGTGTGCCGGGGTGATCTTCACGCAGCCGGTGCCTTTTTCCATGTCGGCGTGTTCGTCGCCAACGATCGGAATACGACGGTTAACCAGCGGCAGAATGACATATTTGCCAATCAGATCTTTGTAACGCGGATCTTCCGGGTTAACGGCTACGCCGGTATCGCCCAGCAGGGTTTCCGGACGGGTGGTCGCAACCACCAGATAATCTTTACCGTCTGCGGTTTTCGCGCCATCAGCCAGCGGATAGCGGATGTGCCACATCGAACCTTTCGATTCGCGGTTTTCTACTTCCAGGTCAGAAATAGCGGTACGCAGTTTCGGGTCCCAGTTTACCAGGCGCTTGCCTCGGTAAATCAGGTCTTCTTTATACAGACGAACGAAAACTTCTTTCACCGCATTGGACAGGCCTTCGTCCATGGTGAAGCGTTCACGCTCCCAGTCCACGGAGTTGCCGAGACGGCGCATCTGACGGGTAATGGTGCCGCCGGATTCCGCTTTCCATTCCCAGATTTTGTCGATGAAAGCTTCGCGGCCGTAATCGTGACGGGTTTTACCTTCTTCTGCGGCAATCTTGCGCTCAACGACCATCTGGGTAGCGATCCCGGCGTGGTCAGTACCGACCTGCCACAGGGTGTTTTTGCCCTGCATGCGCTGATAGCGGATCATGGTATCCATGATGGTTTGCTGGAAGGCGTGACCCATATGCAAACTGCCGGTGACGTTCGGCGGCGGGATCATGATGCAGAAACTTTCCTGGCTTTCATCGCCATTAGGCTTAAAGTAGCCCTGCTTTTCCCAGTGCTCGTAAAGCGGCTGTTCGATATCTTGTGGGTTGTATGTCTTTTCCATTATTTCCAGGTTGCCGTATTCAGGTTGAAACCAGCCACGCGGTAGGCTTTATAGCGTTCGCGCGCCAGTTGTTTCAGAGAATCTTCATAAGGAACGAAGTCTACCACTTCTGTGAAAGCGGTGGCAAAATCTGCAAAGCTTGTTCGCAGACTAATCAATATATCGCGCGGGCTGCTGCTACGCTTTTGCGGCCAGGCGATCTCCACCGGCGCACCGCCGCGCGGTCCTTCTCCCGCTAAATTATGCGGAACAAAGCTTTCTGCCGGACGCGCCCACAGGGCTTCATCCAGCCGGTAAGCCTGCTTTTCATCTTCACAGGCGATGAGCACGCGCTTACCGCTGCGCCAACGTTCTGCGGCAATTTCACACACCAGTTGCTCAACGGCACTTAAGCCATCGACGGTGGTGTCATTGTCCAGAAGGTAGAACGTTGCGTTTTTCATATATGGGGCTTCTTGTGGTGGATTTAAATATGCATCTGGTATACACCGCAGCGCCTGATGCGACGCTGTCGCGTCTTATCAGGCCTACGAGTTCAGTTCTGTTTGTAGGTCGGATAAGGCGTTCACGCCGCATCCGACAATAACAGCCTTGCCTGATGCGACGCTTACGCGTCTTATCAGGCCTACGAGTCCGGTGCTGTGTAGGTCGGATAAGGCGTTCACGCCGCATCCGACATTAACAACTTTGTCTGATGCAATTACTCTTCGCCGTTAAACCCGGCGCGGTTTAACAGGAACTGTGCCAGCAACGCTACCGGACGACCGGTTGCGCCTTTTGCCTTACCAGAACGCCAGGCAGTTCCCGCGATATCCAGGTGTGCCCAGTTGTACTTACGGGTAAAGCGCGACAGGAAGCAACCTGCGGTAATCGCTCCACCAGGACGACCGCCAATGTTCGCCATATCGGCAAAATTGGACTCCAGTTGTTCCTGATACTCGTCACCCAGCGGTAAACGCCATGCGCGGTCACCGGATTGTTCAGACGCAGCAATCAGCTCATGGGCCAGCGGGTTATGGTTCGCCATCAGACCGGTAATGTGATGTCCCAGCGCGATAACGCAGGCACCGGTAAGCGTCGCCACGTCAATCACCGCTTCCGGCTCAAAACGCTCAACGTAAGTTAACACATCGCACAGCACCAGGCGGCCTTCGGCGTCGGTGTTCAGCACTTCAACGGTTTGACCGGACATGGTGGTTAACACATCACCCGGACGATACGCCCGACCGCCTGGCATGTTTTCACAACCTGCCAGCACGCCGATAACGTTAATCGGCAGTTGCAGCTCTGCGACCATCCGCATCACGCCGTAAACCGCCGCCGCGCCGCACATATCGTACTTCATCTCATCCATGCCTTCGGAAGGCTTAATTGAGATACCGCCGGAGTCGAAGGTTAAACCCTTACCCACCAGCACGATCGGGCGCGCATCTTCCGAGGCGTTGCCTTTGTACTCAATCACCGACATCAGCGATTCGTTCTGCGAACCCTGACCGACCGCCAGATAGGAATGCATCCCCAACTCTTTCATCTGCTGTTCGCCGATAACGCGGGTGATGACATTCTTGCTGTAGCTGTCAGCCAGCTGGCGCGCTTGTGAAGCAAGGTAAGCGGCGTTACAGATATTCGGCGGCATATTGCCGAGATCTTTTGCTGCTTTAATCCCTGCGGCAATCGCCAGACCGTGCTGGATCGCGCGCTCACCGCTGGTCAGTTCACGGCGGGTCGGCACGTTGAAGACCATTTTACGCAGCGGACGACGCGGTTCGCTCTTATTCGTTTTCAGCTGATCAAAACTGTACAGCGTCTCTTTTGCTGTCTCGACAGCCTGACGCACTTTCCAGTAGTTGTTACGGCCTTTAACGTGCAGTTCAGTCAGGAAGCAGACCGCTTCCATCGAGCCAGTATCATTCAGCGTATTAATGGTTTTCTGAATAACCTGCTTGTACTGGCGCTCATCCAGCTCACGTTCTTTGCCACAACCAATAAGAAGAATGCGCTCAGAAAGTACGTTCGGCACATGGTGCAGCAACAGCGTCTGCCCCGGCTTTCCTTCCAGTTCGCCTCGGCGCAGCAGGGCGCTGATGTACCCATCGCTGATTTTATCGAGCTGTTCTGCAATCGGAGAAAGGCGACGTGGTTCGAAGACGCCCACGACGATGCAGGCACTCCGCTGTTTCTCCGGGCTACCGCTTTTTACACTAAACTCCATGCACTACGCTCCTGAATCTTAAAGACAACGGCGGTGGCTACAGATAGAATTGCAAGCTTTCGTAACTCATGTCCGCTGTTGCGATGACTTCGTGTTAATCTTAACGTTATTACGGCATTGGCACGTCAGAACAAAATCTGAGAGGTGGTTCCGTTGAGTATAATTATCTTAGCGACGATTTCGACGACTCAAGAGAATAAATGACGTTTAAGCCATGAAACAAGCTAAAATCCTGCAAAAGACGAGTTTTTACGGGCGTATTTAAAGTGATAATCATAAGATATCTGGTGCGGGAGACGCTCAAAAGCCAGCTGGCGATACTCTTCATCTTGCTTTTGATCTTCTTCTGTCAAAAGTTAGTGAGGATCCTCGGCGCAGCGGTTGACGGCGATATTCCGGCGAATCTGGTGCTCTCCCTGTTGGGGCTGGGCGTGCCGGAAATGGCGCAGCTTATCCTGCCATTAAGCCTGTTCCTCGGGCTGCTGATGACGCTGGGCAAACTGTATACCGAAAGTGAAATTACGGTAATGCATGCCTGCGGCCTGAGCAAAGCGGTTCTGGTGAAAGCGGCGATGATCCTCGCGGTGTTCACGGCGATTGTCGCGGCGGTTAACGTGATGTGGGCGGGACCGTGGTCATCGCGTCATCAGGATGAAGTGTTAGCAGAAGCGAAAGCGAACCCTGGCATGGCGGCGCTGGCGCAAGGGCAATTCCAGCAAGCGACTAATGGCAGCTCGGTGCTGTTCATCGAAAGCGTTGACGGCAGTGATTTCAAAGATGTGTTCCTCGCGCAAATTCGACCAAAAGGTAATGCACGTCCTTCTGTGGTGGTGGCCGATTCCGGACATTTAACCCAGCTGCGCGACGGCTCCCAGGTCGTCACTCTCAACCAGGGAACGCGCTTCGAAGGCACGGCACTGCTACGTGATTTCCGCATTACGGACTTCCAGGATTATCAGGCGATCATTGGTCACCAGGCGGTGGCGCTGGATCCGAATGATACCGACCAGATGGACATGCGCACATTGTGGAACACCGACACCGATCGTGCTCGCGCAGAACTGAACTGGCGTATCACGCTGGTATTCACCGTGTTTATGATGGCGCTCATGGTTGTGCCTCTGAGCGTGGTTAACCCACGTCAGGGACGTGTCCTGTCGATGCTGCCAGCCATGCTGTTATATCTGCTTTTTTTCTTGATCCAGACCTCCCTGAAATCGAACGGCGGTAAAGGTAAGCTGGACCCGACGCTGTGGATGTGGACCGTTAACCTGATTTATCTGGCTTTGGCGATTGTTCTCAACCTTTGGGACACCGTGCCGGTCCGCCGCCTGCGCGCCAGTTTTTCGCGTAAAGGAGCGGTGTGATGCAACCTTTTGGTGTACTTGACCGCTATATCGGTAAAACCATTTTCACAACCATCATGATGACGCTGTTCATGCTGGTGTCGCTGTCGGGCATTATCAAGTTTGTCGATCAGCTGAAAAAAGCCGGGCAGGGGAGTTACGACGCGTTAGGCGCAGGGATGTATACACTGCTGAGCGTGCCGAAAGATGTGCAAATATTCTTCCCGATGGCGGCCCTGCTGGGCGCGTTGCTCGGGCTGGGGATGCTGGCACAGCGCAGCGAACTGGTGGTGATGCAGGCTTCTGGTTTTACCCGCATGCAAGTCGCGTTGTCAGTAATGAAAACCGCCATTCCGCTGGTTTTGCTGACGATGGCGATTGGCGAATGGGTCGCGCCGCAGGGCGAACAGATGGCGCGTAACTACCGCGCGCAGGCGATGTACGGTGGTTCGTTGCTCTCTACTCAGCAAGGTTTATGGGCCAAAGATGGTGACAACTTTGTCTATATTGAGCGAGTAAAAGGTGACGAAGAGTTAGGCGGTATCAGTATTTATGCCTTTAACGAGAATCGCCGTCTGCAATCCGTTCGCTATGCCGCTTCCGCGAAGTTTGACCCTGAACATAAAGTCTGGCGTCTGTCGCAGGTTGATGAATCTGACCTGACCAATCCAAAACAGATAACCGGCTCGCAGACTGTGAGCGGTACCTGGAAAACCAACCTCACGCCGGACAAACTGGGCGTGGTGGCGCTGGACCCGGATGCGCTCTCCATCAGTGGTTTGCACAACTACGTGAAGTATCTGAAATCGAGTGGTCAGGATGCTGGGCGCTACCAGCTCAACATGTGGAGCAAAATCTTCCAGCCGCTTTCTGTTGCGGTGATGATGCTGATGGCGCTGTCGTTTATCTTCGGCCCGCTGCGTAGCGTGCCGATGGGCGTGCGCGTGGTCACCGGTATTAGCTTCGGTTTTGTGTTCTACGTACTGGACCAGATCTTCGGCCCATTGACGCTGGTTTACGGGATTCCGCCGATCATCGGCGCATTGTTGCCAAGCGCCAGCTTCTTCTTAATCAGCCTGTGGCTGTTAATGAGAAAATCGTAACCAGGCGAGTGAAGAAAGGGAGCGAAAGCTCCCTTTCTTATTGTTAGTAGCGTAGGCCTGATAAGCGTAGTGCATCAGGCAAAGGCAAGCTGGTGTGAGAGAACACAAACCGCACCAAACTGTCCCCTCGCGCCTTTGGGGAGAGGGCCAGGGTGAGGGGCACAGACAGCACCTGACTTACCTTTTTCTCCCACCAAGCAAACTCCCCAGCACACCGCGTACAATCTGATTCGTCACCTGGCGGGCGGCGCTTTTCGCCATTGTTTGCACCACGCCATCTTTCTTCCCGCCGCGTGGTCCGGTAGTGCCAAACAAAATATCCTTCAACCCACCAAGAATGCCGTCATCTTCACTTATCTCTTTTCCTTTGGCCGGAGGGGTATTTTGCTGCTCGGTACTTGCCTGTACGCCTTTTTGCAACATCTCATAGGCGGATTCCCGGTCCACGTCATCTTCATACTTGCCGTACACCGGGGAGTGATTAATCAAGCCATTACGCTCATCTTCTGTCACCGGCCCCATCCGTGAACAAGGTGCGATCACCATCGCTCGCTCTACCACAGAAGGGCTTCCTTTCGCATCCAGAAAAGAGATCAACGCTTCGCCGGTTCCTAGTTCCTGAATCGCCTTTTCCGTATCAAATGCAGGATTAGGTCGCATGGTTTGCGCTGCCGTCTTCACCGCTTTCTGGTCTTTCGGTGTAAAGGCGCGCAGAGCGTGCTGAACGCGATTTCCCAACTGCCCAAGCACATTGTCCGGGATATCAGAAGGGTTTTGCGAAACAAACCAGACGCCTACCCCTTTTGAACGGATAAGCCTTATTACCTGTTCAATCTTATCCAGCAGCACCTGCGGGGCATCGTTAAACAACAGATGCGCTTCATCGAAGAAAAACACCAGTTTCGGTTTTTCCAAATCGCCCGCTTCCGGCAATTGTTCATATAACTCTGAAAGCATCCACAACAGGCTGGCGGCGTACAGTTTAGGCATCTGGTAGAGTTTTTCGGCGCTAAGGATATTGATAACACCCTTACCGTTGGCATCGGTACGCATCCAGTCTTTGATATCCAGCATCGGCTCGCCAAAGAAATGCGTTGCCCCTTGCTGTTCCAGCGTCAGTAATCCGCGCTGGATGGCGCCAACCGATGCGCTACTGATATTACCGTACTGATTCTGGAATGATTTGGCGTTATCACCGATGTATTGGGTAATCGCCCGCAAATCTTTAAAGTCGAGAAGCAACAATCCCTGATCGTCAGCAATACGGAAAATGATATTCAGGACTCCAGATTGCACATCGTTGAGATTCAACAAACGCGCCAGCAACAACGGCCCGAGATCCGATACCGTTGCTCGCACTGGGTGACCTTTCTCACCAAAAATATCCCATACCACCACTGGATTCGCATGTGGTTGCCAGTCGTTGACGCCGATATTTTTCAACCGAGCGAGCAGTTTTTCCGAGGTAGTACCTTCTGCCGCAACCCCGGTCAAATCACCTTTTACATCGGCCATAAACACCGGAACGCCGATTTCTGACAGAGATTCCGCCAGTTTTTGCAGCGTGACAGTTTTACCTGTCCCCGTTGCGCCAGTAATCAGTCCGTGACGGTTAGCCATAGCGGGTAGTAAAAACAGTTCTGTGTCCGGCGTGCGGGCAATTAAACGTGGTTCGCTCATGAGATTTCCTCCAGTTCCCTGTCTGGAGTATAGGCACGGTTAAAAAGTTTTCACCACTAAATTCAGCCGATTGCGAGATATCTTAAAGGCCTGGCAGAAGCGACCCGGCAAAGCCTCCTCGATTCATAATTGTCGGCGCCGCACCTTGCCTGAAGTTGAGCTGATTACAGCGAATAAAGGTGTCACAATAGCCACTGCCACGCGCCGTCCTTTGACCTACCTGCAAACCTTTATTCTGCGCGGCGCTACCCAAGGCAACCACGCGGCCAATCGCCTTATGTCCGGCAAGCAACGGATATTGCGAAATCCCTATTCGTTATCGATCATCGACATGCTTTTGTCCTTCTCTGGTATTGCCCGGGAAGTGTAGAGCATGGCAGGGCGGGGTGCCTGGAGTGTGACAAAGGTTACACATCGCTGTATGCAATGCTGAAAATTTCAGCACTTAGCGAGGTGCGAGCAAGCTGGCGCTTGCATGGTGGCGTGCGACAGGTATAATCCACAACGTTTTCCGCATACCTCTTCAGTGCCGAAGTGGCGAAATCGGTAGACGCAGTTGATTCAAAATCAACCGTAGAAATACGTGCCGGTTCGAGTCCGGCCTTCGGCACCAAAAGCATGTAAATGGACCTCAACTGAGGTCTTTTTTTATGTCTAAAATCCAGTATTTATCTACCTTTCCAGCTACATTAACTCTCTCAAGGTCAACCGACATCAACGTACATCTACCAACACATGTTGGTATAGATGATGGTATTTCCGGTTCGATAATGCTTGTACCAACAGGGAGGGGATAAATATGGCGTTAACAGATATCAAAGTCAGAACAGCCAAGCCAACGGATAAGCAATATAAGCTGACTGATGGCAGCGGTATGCACCTACTTGTCCATCCAAATGGTTCGAAGTACTGGCGTTTGCAGTACCGTTATGACGGCAAGCAAAAGATGCTGGCACTTGGGGTTTATCCAGAAATCACACTGGCGGATGCCAGAGCACGTCGTGACGAAGCGCGTAAGCTGCTAGCGAATGGCGTCGATCCGGGAGACAAAAAGAAAAATGATAAGGTTGAACAGAGTAAAGCACGAACCTTCAAAGAGATGGCGATCGAGTGGCATGGCACCAATAAAAAGTGGTCTGAAGATCACGCCCATCGTGTGCTAAAAAGCTTGGAAGATAATCTCTTCGCAGCACTTGGTGAGCGTAATATCGCTGAGTTAAAAACTCGCGATTTATTAGCACCTATTAAAGCCGTAGAGATGTCTGGACGCCTTGAGGTTGCTGCGCGTCTTCAACAGCGCACTACCGCTATCATGCGTTATGCAGTACAAAGTGGGTTAATTGATTATAACCCGGCACAAGAGATGGCTGGGGCGGTAGCTTCCAGTAATCGACAACATCGTCCGGCGCTGGAATTAAAGCGCATCCCTGAGTTACTTGAGAAAATAGACAGCTATACCGGCAGACCCCTAACCCGCTGGGCAACAGAACTCACTTTGCTTATCTTTATTCGGTCCAGTGAGCTGCGTTTTGCTCGCTGGTCAGAAATCGATTTTGAAACGTCAATGTGGACCATCCCGCCTGAGCGAGAGCCTATTCCTGATGTGAAACATTCTCAGCGAGGTTCAAAGATGCGCACACCGCATCTGGTGCCGCTTTCAAAACAGGCACTGGCGATCCTGAAGCAGATAAAACAGTTCTGTGGCGAACATGAGCTGATCTTCATTGGCGATCATGATCCGCGTAAGCCAATGAGTGAAAACACCGTAAACGGTGCGCTACGGGTCATGGGATATGATACTAAGGTTGAGGTTTGCGGCCATGGCTTCCGTACAATGGCCTGTAGTTCGTTAATTGAGTCAGGGCTATGGTCGAAGGATGCCGTGGAGCGCCAGATGAGCCATATGGAACGCAATTCGGTGAGGGCGGCATATATCCATAAAGCGGAACATCTGGATGAGCGCAAGTTGATGTTGCAGTGGTGGGCTGATTTTCTGGATGCCAATCGGGAGAGAGGAATTACGCCGTTCGACTATGCGAAGATCAACCGAGGTAATGGCGTGTGAGTTGAATGCCTTTATTTCTCGGTTGATGTTTAAATTAAAAAGACCAACCAGCCCGCTTAGGTCTGGTTGGTCGCTGTATTTTTTACCGTTGCTATCAGCATTCCATCTGCCAGGTACAGAGCCGCCAGACGAAAAAGATGTCTGCAATAATGCCTTGAATGTACATATAGTTGCGAGCATCATCGCAAACATGTGCTCATGGATTCTTCATTGCAATGACCTCTGACAAAACCCTAAAGCAAGCGATATCAAATATTACTATTTGGCGCAAAGGTGAACAGCGTGCGCCACATAAGCCATTATTGCTACTGCACGTCCTCTCACACTATCGGCAGGGTCATGATCGCCTGTTTAACTATGGTTCTGAAATCTACGAACCCCTGTTGGATCTCCTGGAACGTTATGGACCGCAGCGCCGTGACCAGCGCCCGGATATGCCGTTCTGGCGT
Source organism: Escherichia sp. E1V33 (assembly GCF_004211955.1). GTDB lineage: Bacteria > Pseudomonadota > Gammaproteobacteria > Enterobacterales > Enterobacteriaceae > Escherichia. Next base: position 1,214 of record NZ_RHJI01000017.1, on the reverse strand, counting down.
CTGAAGGGCGATGGCTTCTGGGAACTACAAAATGCGGAACTGTGCTCAACCAATGGTAGCCGCCAGCCGCCCCGACGTGAACTCATCGAATATAATGTCGCGGGTGGATTTGATGCCGATAATTTTACGTTGGTGGCAAAAAATCACAGGTTAATTGATACGTTGGCGCAGCAGCTCTTGGAAGCGCATTTCCCGGCCAGTATTCAGGAAGACATCGCTGACGAGATGGGTTTTGATATTCGCACCTCACTCCGACAACGCGATCCGAAGTTCCGCCATATTGTGCTACGTGCTTACAATTATCAGTGCGCTATCTGCGGTTTTAACATGCGCCACGACAATGCGCCGATTGCTCTGGAAGCTGCCCATATCAGATGGAAGCAGCACCATGGCCCTTGTGAAGTACCTAATGGCCTGGCATTGTGCGCAATCCATCATAAAGCGTTTGATCGTGGTTCGATTTGTTTGGATGAAAATATGCGTGTGATGGTTTCCGGCGCGGTAAATGGTGGTGGGGTGGTACAGCGGTTGTTCTGGGATTTTGCGGGAAAAGCGATTGCGTTGCCGCCGGTTAAAGAAAATTATCCGGGCGAGCAGTTTATGGAATGGCACAGGAAAGAGGTGTTCAGAGGAGAGCATTGATCTGGGGTAGGGCAGTTATTTTGCGTGTGGTATACAAACTATTCAGCCGTATTAGCTCAGATTTTACCTGATACATCTATTGCATAGAGCCAAACCTAATCTGACAGGCAGTTCTGTGTCAGAAGCGGCCATTACTAGTCTATGCTGCAATAATTCTTTGGGGGCAGGTCAGGTACACCCTCATACATGCACAAATTTTTGAGCCGCTAAGTCTTATTTTGCTGATGACCTTATGGATAGAGGATGTAATGACACCGTTAACCTGAGATGAACTCTAGTCTTGGACAAGACGAAGTTGCGAGCGGTGATTATTCTGTATATCTTGGATATTTCTCATTGAGATCTTAGGACCATACGCAGGATGTCTTCGGATATTATTCAATACCTGAAAACTAAATGGAAAATCGTTACCCCATCATTAGCCCTTATAGTTGCCGTTGGTGCAGGGCTTATCACTCTCAAGGACGCAAAGGAAGTGATCTGGTCTTGGTTCTCATCTGAAGAGAATATGTCGGTTATACAGGCACGGTTACAACCCTTCCGCATTAAGCCTGTAGTGGCATAGTAAATTT
>NZ_RHJI01000016.1 GCF_004211955.1 Escherichia sp. E1V33 | reverse complement strand
CTACGGATGGCGCGGGAATTTATAGGCCTGATAAGACGCATTAGCGTCGCATCAGGCAATCTGCGCATGACTGTCGGATGTGGCGCAAACGTCTTGTCCGGCCTACATTTCGCCCGTAGGCAGTCATTAAATAGTTCTGATTACGCGGCTGACAATGTATCAGTCGCGATTCATCTGCACTCGCAACGAGGTTCATCTTATGTCGACTCGTACCCCTTCATCATCTTCATCCCGCCTGATGCTGACCATCGGGCTTTGTTTTTTGGTCGCTCTGATGGAAGGACTGGATCTTCAGGCGGCTGGCATTGCGGCGGGTGGCATCGCCCAGGCTTTCGCACTCGATAAAATGCAAATGGGCTGGATATTCAGCGCCGGAATACTCGGTTTGCTACCCGGCGCGCTGGTTGGCGGAATGCTGGCAGACCGTTATGGGCGTAAGCGAATTTTGATTGGCTCAGTTGCGCTGTTTGGTTTGTTCTCACTGGCAACGGCGATTGCCTGGGATTTCCCCTCACTGGTCTTTGCGCGGCTGATGACCGGTGTCGGGCTGGGGGCGGCGTTGCCGAATCTTATCGCCCTGACGTCTGAAGCCGCGGGTCCACGTTTTCGTGGGACGGCAGTGAGCCTGATGTATTGCGGTGTTCCCATTGGCGCGGCGCTGGCGGCGACGCTGGGTTTCGCGGGGGCAAACTTAGCCTGGCAAACGGTGTTTTGGGTAGGTGGTGTGGTGCCGTTGATTCTGGTGCCGCTATTAATGCGCTGGTTGCCGGAGTCGGCGGTTTTCGCTGGCGAAAAACAGGCTGCGCCACCACTGCGTGCGTTATTTGCGCCAGAAACGGCAACCGCGACGCTGCTGCTGTGGCTGTGTTATTTCTTCACTCTGCTGGTGGTTTACATGTTGATCAACTGGCTACCGCTGCTTTTGGTGGAGCAAGGATTCCAGCCATCGCAGGCGGCAGGGGTGATGTTTGCACTGCAAATGGGTGCGGCGAGCGGGACGTTAATGTTGGGCGCATTGATGGATAAGCTGCGTCCAGTGACCATGTCGCTACTGATTTATAGCGGCATGTTAGCTTCGCTGCTGGCGCTTGGAACGGTGTCGTCATTTAACGGTATGTTGCTGGCGGGATTTGTCGCGGGGTTGTTTGCGACAGGTGGGCAAAGCGTTTTGTATGCCCTGGCAACGTTGTTTTACAGTTCGCAGATCCGCGCAACAGGTGTGGGAACAGCCGTGGCGGTAGGGCGTCTGGGGGCTATGAGCGGTCCGTTACTGGCCGGGAAAATGCTGGCATTAGGCACTGGCACGGTCGGCGTAATGGCCGCTTCTGCACCGGGTATTCTTGTTGCTGGGTTGGCGGTGTTTATTTTGATGAGTCGGAGATCAAGAATGCAGCCGTGTGCCGATGCCTGACGCGCCTTATTAAGCAGGGGCGAAAGGGACTTGCCCCCAATACACCCACGGCGTTTACAGGTATACTCGCTAAAAATTATTCAGCGGGTTTGGAAACAAAGATGGCAAAACTTACCTTACAAGAGCAGTTGCTCAAAGCAGGATTAGTCACCAGCAAAAAAGCGGCGAAGGTCGAGAGAACGGCGAAAAAATCGCGTGTTCAGGCGCGTGAAGCTCGGGCGGCGGTAGAAGAAAATAAAAAGGCACAGCTTGAGCGTGATAAACAGCTTAGCGAACAGCAAAAACAAGCGGCGTTGGCGAAAGAATATAAAGCCCAGGTGAAGCAGCTCATTGAAATGAACCGAATCACCATTGCCAATGGCGATATTGGTTTTAACTTCACTGACGGCAATCTGATTAAGAAGATTTTTGTCGATAAGCTCACACAGGCGCAGTTGATTAATGGTCGTCTGGCGATTGCCCGCTTGTTGGTCGATAACAATAGCGAAGGTGAATACGCCATTATTCCCGCCAGCGTTGCCGATAAAATTGCTCAGCGTGATGCCAGCAGTATTGTGTTGCACAGCGCGCTCAGTGCCGAAGAGCAGGATGAAGACGATCCGTATGCCGACTTCAAAGTGCCTGATGATTTGATGTGGTAAACATAGATAAGTCGTGCGCAAATGCCTGATGCGACGCTATGCGCGTCTTATCATGCCTACGGCCTGCTACGGTTTATGGGCGAAGTGTAGACCGGATAAGGCGTTCACGCCGCATCCGGCAGTCGTGCGCAAATGCCTGATGCGACGCTTTTCGCGTCTTATCAGGCCTACGGTTTATGGGCGAAGTGTAGGCCGGATAAGGTGTTCACGCCGCATCCGGCAGTCGTGCACTATTATCAACGCATATTCAGTTTATTGGCGTGGTAGGCAATATGCTCGCCAATAAAACTGGAGACAAAATAATAGCTGTGGTCGTAACCCTCGTGATAACGGATTAACGTCTTGATATTCGTCTCCTGGCAGATCTTTTCAAGATTTTGAGTCCGCAGCTGTTCCGCGTAAAAATCATCACTCAACCCCTGATCAACCATGATTTCCGCAACGCGTTGACCTTGTGAAATAAGACTCACCGGATCGTAATCCAACCAGGCATCTTTATTTTCACCAAGATATGCGGCAAAGGCTTGCTGTCCCCACGGTACTTGCGATGGGGAGACAATGGGCGAAAACGCCGAGACGCTGACATATTCATCTGGGTTACGTAACGCCAGCACCAGCGCGCCCAGCCCGCCCATAGAATGACCTGAGATAGACTTTCTGGTCGTTGCCGGAAAATGTTGCATCACTAAATCCGGCAGCTCGTTGCGGATATAGTCATACATTTTGTAATGTTCATTCCACGGCGCTTGCGTCGCGTTCAGATAAAATCCGGCACCTTGCCCGAGATCGTAACGGTCGGCATCTGCGACATGACTGCCTCGCGGACTGGTGTCCGGCGCAACAATAATAATGTTGTGCTCAGCCGCGTAACGCTGCATCCCCGATTTAGTAATGAAATTCTGCTCGTTGCAGGTCAGGCCCGAAAGCCAGTACAGCACCGGCAATTTTTCACTTGCGGCTTTAGGTGGGAGATAGACGCCGACATTCATTTCACATTTCAGTGATTGGGAATAATGCCGATACACATTTTGCCAGCCGCCAAAGCTGGCATGTTTTTCAATGAGTTCCATCAGCCATTATCTCATGGTTAATTCCCCGGGCGGCTGCCCGAGGAGAGTATTAAGAACCCCGCCTGAACTGGACGAGGTAAAACCTGCGGGAAATCAGTAACGAATTACGGTTCGAATGGATTTGCCTTCATGCATCAGGTCGAAGGCGTCATTAATTTCATCCAGGCTCATGGTATGCGTGACAAACGGTTCCAGATCGATATCACCTTTCATCGCATCTTCAACCATACCCGGTAACTGGGAACGACCTTTCACGCCGCCAAACGCGGAACCTTTCCATACGCGACCGGTGACCAACTGGAATGGACGGGTGGAGATTTCCTGACCGGAACCTGCTACCCCGATGATCACCGACTGACCCCAGCCACGGTGAGCACTTTCCAGCGCCGCACGCATTACGTTGACGTTACCGATGCATTCAAAGGTATGGTCGATACCCCATTTGTTGATATCCAGCAGGACATCTTTAATCGGTTTGTCGTAGTCATTCGGGTTAATGCAGTCGGTGGCACCGAAGCGACGCGCCAGATCGAATTTCTTCGGGTTAGTGTCGATAGCGATAATCCGTCCCGCCTTCGCCTGACGCGCGCCCTGAACCACTGCCAGACCAATCGCGCCAAGACCAAACACGGCAACAGAATCACCTGGCTGGACTTTAGCGGTGTTATGCACCGCACCAATACCAGTGGTTACGCCACAGCCCAGCAGGCAGACGTGTTCGTGGTTTGCTTCTGGATTAATTTTTGCCAGAGAAACTTCCGCGACCACGGTGTATTCACTGAATGTTGAGCATCCCATGTAGTGATAAAGCGGCTGCCCGTTGTAAGAAAAACGGGTGGTGCCGTCTGGCATCAGGCCTTTACCCTGGGTTTCGCGAACCGCAACACAGAGGTTAGTTTTGCCAGAACGACAGAACTCACACTCGCCGCACTCTGCGGTGTAAAGCGGGATCACATGGTCGCCTGGTTTGACGCTGGTTACGCCTTCACCGACTTCAACGACAACGCCAGCCCCTTCGTGACCGAGAACCACCGGGAATACACCTTCCGGGTCATCGCCGGAGAGGGTAAATGCGTCGGTATGGCAAACGCCGGTATGGGTGACTTTAATCAGCACTTCACCTTTTTTCGGCGGTGCAACGTCAATTTCAACGATTTCTAGCGGTTTACCGGGAGCAAATGCAACGGCAGCACGTGATTTCATCTCTCGCTCTTCCTCAATATGGTAATAGATTCAGCTATTTAAGATAGGCACGAACCAGTTCAATAGTGTCGTCAACGGATTGGCTGACTTCGCGGCTGTAGCAGTCATTTCGGTCAAACGTTTCCCGGATATGGCTTTCAAGCACTTCTGCCATCAGCCCGTTAGCCGCGCCCCGAACGGCGGCTATCTGTTGGAGTATGGCACGGCATTCGGCATCACCCTCCAGTGACCGTTCCAGAGCATCAATCTGCCCCCGAATACGACGAACTCGAGTAAGGACCTTTTTCTTCTCTTCCGGAGTACTGGGCATTTCGCACCTCATCATCTGCACGCAATATACTATAGGGGGGTATGCTATGTGTCAATGCATACCCCCCTATAGTATATAACACTGGAGAATAAAATTTATCCGGCCCCAGTATTTGTAGGCATGATAAGAGGCGTGAGCGCCACATCAGGCGATGTTTGTTAAAAGTAGCAAAATGCGCATATTCGCTAACCATTGCCGATTTTTTTCTAAAAACGCTTTGTTATTAACAAGACGTTTTAATTCCTTTATCAAACTTACCCGCAACGAAATACTGCACCCATAACAAGACAGGGGAGCAGACAATCATGGCAGTTTCATCGCGTAACACACTTCTTGCCGCAATGGCATTCATCGCTTTTCAGGCGCAGGCGGTGAATGTCACCGTTGCGTATCAGACTTCCGCCGAACCGGCGAAAGTGGCTCAGGCTGATAACACCTTTGCCAAAGAGAGCGGGGCGAACGTGGACTGGCGCAAGTTTGACAGCGGAGCCAGCATCGTGCGGGCGCTGGCTTCAGGCGACGTGCAAATCGGCAACCTCGGTTCCAGCCCGTTAGCGGTTGCAGCCAGCCAACAGGTGCCGATTGAAGTCTTCTTGCTGGCGTCAAAATTGGGCAACTCTGAGGCGCTGGTGGTGAAGAAAACCATCAGCAAACCGGAAGACTTGATTGGTAAACGCATCGCCGTGCCGTTTATCTCCACCACCCACTACAGCCTGCTGGCGGCGCTGAAACACTGGGGCATTAAACCAGGGCAAGTAGAGATTGTGAACCTGCAGCCGCCCGCGATTATCGCCGCATGGCAACGGGGAGACATTGATGGTGCTTATGTCTGGGCACCGGCGGTTAACGCGCTGGAAAAAGACGGCAAGGTGCTGACCGATTCTGAACAGGTCGGGCAGTGGGGCGCGCCAACGCTGGACGTTTGGGTAGTACGAAAAGATTTTGCCGAGAAACATCCTGAGGTCGTGAAAGCGTTCGCTAAAAGCGCCATCGATGCTCAGCAACCGTACATTGCTAACCCAGACGTGTGGCTGAAACAGCCGGAAAACATCAGCAAACTGGCGCGTTTAAGCGGCGTACCTGAAGGTGACGTTCCGGGGCTGGTGAAGGGGAATACCTATCTGACGCCGCAGCAACAAACGGCAGAACTGACCGGACCGGTGAACAAAGCGATCATCGACACCGCGCAGTTTTTGAAAGAGCAGGGCAAGGTCCCGGCTGTAGCGAATGATTACAGCCAGTACGTTACCTCGCGCTTCGTGCAATAAAAGGAGGCGCAGATGCTGCAAATCTCTCATCTTTACGCCGATTATGGCGGCAAACCGGCACTGGAAGATATCAACCTGACGCTGGAAAGCGGCGAGCTACTGGTGGTGCTGGGGCCGTCCGGCTGCGGTAAAACCACCCTGCTGAATCTGATTGCCGGTTTTGTGCCTTATCAGCATGGCAGCATTCAACTGGCGGGTAAGCATATTGAGGGACCGGGAGCAGAGCGTGGCGTAGTTTTTCAGAATGAAGGGCTACTACCGTGGCGCAATGTACAGGACAACGTGGCGTTCGGCCTGCAATTGGCAGGTATAGAGAAAATGCAGCGACTGGAAATCGCGCACCAGATGCTGAAAAAAGTGGGGCTGGAAGGCGCAGAAAAACGCTACATCTGGCAGCTTTCCGGTGGTCAACGTCAGCGGGTGGGCATTGCCCGCGCGCTGGCGGCGAATCCCCAGCTGTTATTACTCGACGAACCGTTTGGTGCGCTGGACGCCTTCACCCGCGACCAGATGCAAACCCTGCTGCTGAAACTCTGGCAGGAGACGGGCAAGCAGGTGCTGTTGATTACCCACGATATAGAAGAAGCGGTGTTTATGGCGACTGAACTGGTTCTGCTTTCATCCGGCCCTGGACGTGTGCTGGAGCGGCTGCCGCTCAACTTTGCTCGCCGCTTTGTTGCGGGAGAGTCGAGCCGCAGCATCAAGTCCGATCCACAATTCATCGCCATGCGCGAATATGTTTTAAGCCGCGTATTTGAGCAACGGGAGGCGTTCTCATGAGTGTGCTCATTAATGAAAAACTGCATTCGCGGCGGCTGAAATGGCGCTGGCCGCTCTCGCGTCAGGTGACCTTAAGCATTGGCACGTTAGCGGTTTTACTCACTGTATGGTGGACGGTGGCGGCGCTGCAACTGATTAGCCCGCTGTTTTTGCCGCCACCGCAACAGGTACTGGCAAAACTGCTCACCATTGCCGGACCGCAGGGATTTATGGACGCCACGCTATGGCAGCATCTGGCTGCCAGCCTGACGCGCATTGTGCTGGCGCTACTTGCGGCGGTGTTGATCGGCATTCCAGTTGGGATCGCCATGGGGCTAAGCCCGACGGTGCGCGGTATTCTGGATCCGGTAATCGAACTTTATCGCCCGGTACCGCCGCTGGCCTATTTGCCGCTGATGGTGATCTGGTTTGGTATTGGTGAAACCTCGAAGATTTTACTGATCTATTTAGCGATTTTTGCACCGGTGGCGATGTCGGCGCTGGCGGGGGTGAAAAGCGCGCAGCAGGTTCGCATTCGTGCCGCCCAGTCGCTGGGTGCCAGCCGTGCGCAGGTGCTGTGGTTTGTCATTTTTCCCGGTGCGCTGCCGGAAATCCTCACCGGATTACGCATTGGTCTGGGTGTGGGCTGGTCTACGCTGGTGGCGGCGGAGCTGATTGCCGCAACGCGCGGTTTGGGATTTATGGTTCAGTCAGCGGGTGAATTTCTCGCGACTGACGTGGTGCTGGCGGGGATCGCGGTGATTGCGATTATCGCCTTTCTTTTAGAACTGGGTCTGCGCGCGTTACAGCGCCGTCTGACGCCCTGGCATGGAGAAGTACAATGAGTGAACGTCTGAGCATTACCCCGCTGGGGCCGTATATTGGCGCACATATTTCGGGTGCCGACCTGACGCGCCCGTTAAGCGATAACCAGTTTGAACAGCTTTACCATGCGGTGCTGCGCCATCAGGTGGTGTTTCTGCGCGATCAAGCCATTACGCCGCAGCAGCAACGCGCGCTGGCCCAGCGTTTTGGCGAACTGCATATTCATCCTGTTTACCCGCATGCCGAAGGGGTTGACGAGATCATCGTGCTGGATACCCATAACGATAATCCGCCGGATAACGACAACTGGCATACCGATGTGACATTTATTGAAACGCCACCCGCAGGGGCGATTCTGGCGGCGAAAGAGTTACCCTCGACCGGCGGCGACACGCTCTGGACCAGCGGTATTGCGGCGTATGAGGCACTTTCTGTTCCTTTCCGCCAGCTTTTGAGCGGGCTGCGCGCGGAGCATGATTTCCGTAAATCGTTCCCGGAATACAAGTACCGCAAAACGGAGGAGGAGCATCAACGCTGGCGCGAGGCGGTCGCGAAAAATCCACCGTTGCTCCATCCGGTGGTGCGAACGCATCCGGTGAGCGGTAAACAGGCGCTATTTGTGAACGAAGGTTTTACCACGCGAATTGTCGATGTCAGCGAGAAAGAGAGCGAAGCCTTGTTAGGTTTTTTATTCGCCCATATCACTAAACCGGAGTTTCAGGTGCGTTGGCGCTGGCAACCGAATGATATTGCTATTTGGGATAACCGTGTGACTCAGCACTATGCCAATGCGGATTACCTGCCACAGCGGCGGATTATGCATCGCGCGACGATTCTTGGGGATAAACCGTTTTATCGGGCGGGGTGAAACGAGTGCGGAAGGTCCCCTCGGGCGGCGAAAGAACGATGATTTAGATGATACGAGCGCGGACGGTCCCCTCAAGCGGCGAAAGAACGGTGATATAGATGAAACGAGTGCGGACGGTCCCCTCGCCCCCTTGGGGAGAGGGTTAGGGGGAGTTCACTGTACTTTCAACAGGTTAACTCCCCCCACCGGAAGGCGTAAAAGTATTAACGCAGTATCTTCTTCTCAGCCAAATCCAGCGCAAAGTAGCTGAAAATCAGATCCGCACCTGCACGCTTAATCGAACCTAAGCTTTCGAGCACCACTTTCTCTTCATCTATAGCACCCGCCAGCGCGGCGAACTTAATCATCGCGTACTCACCGCTCACCTGATACGCGCCAATCGGCAATTCAGTACGTTCACGCAGCTCACGCACGATGTCGAGGTACGCTCCAGCAGGTTTAACCATCAGGCAGTCTGCGCCCTGGGCTTCATCCAGCAGTGACTCACGAATCGCCTCACGACGGTTCATTGGGTTCATCTGATAGCTTTTGCGGTCGCCTTTTAATGCGCTTCCGGCAGCTTCACGGAACGGACCATAAAAGGAGGAGGCGAACTTGGTCGAATACGACATAATCGCCGTATCTTTAAAGCCCGCAGCGTCCAGCGCCTGGCGAATCGCCTGCACCTGACCGTCCATCGCGGCGGAAGGGGCGATGAAGTCTGCGCCTGCAGCAGCTGCAACCACGGCTTGCTTGCCTAAATTTTCCAGAGTCGCGTCGTTGTCGACGCCATGCTCGCACAGCACACCGCAGTGACCGTGAGAAGTGTATTCACAGAAGCAGGTGTCTGACATGACGACCATTTCAGGCACGGTCTGCTTACAGATGCGTGACATACGCGCCACCAGACCATCTTCCCGCCAGGCATCACTGCCGGTTTCATCGGTATGGTGAGAGATGCCGAAAGTCATCACGGAACGAATACCAGCATTGGCGATGCGTTCAATTTCGCGTGCCAGATGTTTCTCTGGAATGCGCATCACGCCTGGCATGGCTTCAACGGCTTTGTAGTCGTCAATTTCTTCTTCAACAAAGATCGGCAACACCAGGTCGTTAAGGCTAAGTGTTGTCTCTTCAAACATAGCGCGCAGCGCAGGAGATTTGCGCAGGCGACGAGGGCGTTGGATTAAGTCTGTCATGGTCTGCCTGATGTTTGTGGAATTAAGGTGCACAGTATACCTGAAGCGGGGCAGGAGTGTTTTACGAAAGTTGTCGCGATGTTGACAAGAAGAGAATGAAAGAGAGACCACGACATCTTTGTAATAGAAATAGCAATAATATTATATTCACTGTAAAAATTTTTAATTTTTATTTATAGATGCTGGTTATTATTTTTGCTGATTTGGTTGAACTGCCAAGAATTGAATTGCTTAAAGTTCATTGTTTATTGATACATTATTTATCTGATTTGTTGTTTTGATATTTTCAGGATCTATACTTCAAAATTAATGGTTTCATTAACATGTTGAAATACAGCGTTTTTGTCAACTTCTTCTTTGTGCGTATAGATGTTTTTATATATGTCCACAATCGGACTTAGGGGAAAGAATAATTGAACCATTCCTCTATAACGCCGCATAATCGTAAACGCGAAACATAAGATGTTTTCTATGCATTGATAATTGATGGATCAACTTATTACGTCCCTGAGGAGGGATGACAAATGCACTCCTGGAAAAAGAAACTTGTAGTATCACAATTAGCATTGGCTTGCACTCTGGCTATCACCTCTCAGGCTAATGCAGCGACCAACGATATTTCTGGTCAAACTTACAATACTTTCCATCACTACAACGACGCCACCTATGCTGATGACGTTTACTATGATGGTTATGTAGGCTGGAACAACTATGCCGCTGATAGCTATTACAACGGCGATATCTACCCGGTCATTAATAATGCTACCGTTAACGGCGTGATTTCTACCTACTATCTGGACGACGGTATTTCTACTAATACTAACGCCAATAGTCTGACAATCAGTAACAGCACTATTCACGGTATGATTACCTCTGAGTGCATGACTACTGATTGTGCTGATGACCGTGCTACTGGTTATGTTTATGATCGTCTGACACTGAGCGTTGATAATTCAACGATCGATGACAACTACGAGCATTATACTTACAACGGTACCTATAATAATGCCGCTGACACTCATGTTGTAGATGTTTACGATATGGGTACTGCTATTACACTGGATCAGGAAGTTGATCTGTCCATCACTAATAACTCTCATGTAGCAGGTATTACGCTGACTCAGGGTTATGAGTGGGAAGATATTGACGACAACACAGTCAGCACTGGCGTAAACAGCAGCGAAGTGTTTAATAACACTATTACTGTTAAAGATTCTACTGTGACCTCTGGTTCATGGACTGATGAAGGTACTACTGGTTGGTTTGGCCATACTGGTAATGCCAGCAACTATAGCAACACGCTGACTGCAGACGATGTTGCAATTGCCGCAATCGCAAATCCGTATGCTGATAATGCGATGCAGACTACAGTAACTTTAGACAACTCAACACTGATGGGTGATGTTGTTTTCTCCAGTAATTTCGATGAAAACTTCTTCCCGCAAGGTGCTGACAGCTATCGCGATGCTGATGGTGATGTAGATACCAACGGTTGGGATGGCACAGACCGTATGGATGTGACTCTGAACAACGGCAGCAAGTGGGTTGGCGCTGCAATGTCTGTTCATATGGTTGATGAAGATGGTGATGGTTCTTACGACGGATATGCTGTTGGTACTGAAGCAACTGCAACTCTGCTCGATATTGCAGCTAACAGCCTGTGGCCTTCATCAACTGTCGGTGTTGATAACATCAATACTCAATATGACGAAAATGGCCATATCGTAGGAAACGAAGTTTACCAGAGCGGTTTGTTTAATGTGACTTTGAACGGTGGTTCAGAGTGGGATACAACAAAATCTTCTCTGATTGATACTTTAAGTATTAACAGCGGTTCCCAGGTTAATGTTGCAGACTCTCGTCTGATCTCTGACACTATCTCTCTGACTGGCGGTTCTAACCTGAACATCGGTGAAGACGGTCATGTAGCGACTAATACCCTGACCATCGACAATAGTACCGTTAAAATGTCTGATGATGTTTCTGCGGGCTGGGGTTTAGAAGATGCTGCGCTGTACGCAAATACCATCACCGTAACTAACGACGGTCTGTTGGATGTTAACGTTGATCAGTTCGATGCTAACCCGTTCCAGGCTGATACCCTGAATCTGACCAGTACCACTGATACTAACGGCAATATTCACGCTGGTGTATTCGATATCCATAGCAGTGATTACGTAATGGATACCGATCTGGTCAACGATCGTACCAACGATACTACTCAGGCTAACTACGGTTATGGCGTAATCGCAATGAACTCTGATGGTCACCTGACCATTAACGGTAACGGCGATAACGATAACACTGCTTCTATCGAAGCTGGTCAGAACGAAGTTGATAACAATGGTGACCATGTTGCAGCTGCAACCGGTAACTATAAAGTTCGTATCGACAACGCTACTGGTGCTGGTTCTATCGCTGACTACAACGGCAACGAGCTGATCTACGTTAACGATAAAAACAGCAATGCTACCTTCTCTGCAGCTAACAAAGCTGACCTGGGTGCATATGTAAGTATCCCGCAT
>NZ_RHJI01000015.1 GCF_004211955.1 Escherichia sp. E1V33 | reverse complement strand
TCCGGCCCCCGCAACCAATTATTGAACACCCTAACGGGTGTTTTTTTTGTTTCTGCTCTCCCATAAAAAAGGCGCCATTCAGCGCCTTTTTATCATCCCCTTCGCGCCAACGTCGCCCCATCGGCAAAATAGGCTTTAATTCCCGCAAGAATAGACTCCGCAACTTCCTGCTGGAAAGTCGCCGTTTTCAATTTGCGCTCTTCCTCAACGTTACTGATAAACGCCGTTTCGACCAGAATAGATGGAATATCTGGCGCTTTCAGTACGGCAAACCCGGCCTGCTCAACCTGATTCTTATGCAGCTTGTTGATTTTCGCCAGCTTATTTAGCACGGCCTTACCAAACTTCAGGCTGTCGGCAATGGTCAGCGACTGCACCATATCGAACATGGTGTGATCTACATAGCGATCGCCACTTTTGCTCACGCCACCAATCAAGTCCGAGGCGTTCTGGGTTTGCGCCAGATATTTTGCCGCAGTACTGGTTGCGCCTTTGGTAGAGAGCGCAAACACCGAGGAACCACTCGGCTGGCGACTGGTAAAGGCGTCGGCATGAATAGAGACAAACAAGTCAGCACGCTGTTTCTGTGCTTTTGCTACGCGCACTTGCAACGGAATGAAGATGTCTTCATTACGCGTCATGTAAACCTTCATATTGCCCTCTTTCTCGATCAGAGAGCGCAGACGGCGCGCTATTTGCAATACCACGTCTTTTTCGCGCGTTTTGTATTTCCCCACCGCGCCGGAGTCTTCGCCGCCGTGGCCAGGGTCAAGCATAATGACAATCGGGCGATCGCGCCCAGCCTTGCCAGGCTGCGGGCCACTCTGCGCAGGCGGCACCTGCTTTTCGAGGTCGCCTTTATTGTAATCCTCCAACAATGCCAGCAATGGGTCTTGCATGTCCTGAGCATTGGCCGGATAAAGGTCCATCACCAGACGTTCTTTAAACCCGGCGACCGGCGCGAGGGCAAACATCTGCGGTTTTACATTTTGCTTTAACTCAAAAACCATCCGCACGGTTTGCGGATCAAATTGGCCGACGCGTGCCGACTTGATGAACGGGTCGTCAGCGCGGATTTGCGCAGCCATCCCCTTAAGCACTGAGTTCAGGTTTACATCTTCGATATCCACCACCACGCGTTCAGGGTTACTCAGCGCGAACTGCTTATATTTCAGCTGACGATTTGATTCTACCGTCACACGGGTATAGCTGGACGCTGGCCAGACGCGCACCGCCACGACCTGACTGACCGCTGCCAGACTCACCTGGCTTACGCTCAATAGCCACATGGCTCCCGCGCCTTGCAGTAAACGACGACGGCTGATTGCAGTGTTGGATCCTGACATGCCTCTCCCGAGCAAAAGAAATCTAAGCTGTGTAACAAGTAAACGACCAATTTGACCGGAAACTTTAGCGAAAGACGCATAATCTGTCATCTATAAAACGGTAAACATTCTATTTATATTCACGGTATTACTGATAAAAAAGTCGCTCTCGCATAAAATTTGCACTTGCACACGGCGAAAAAACAGAATAAAAATACAATAATTTCGAATAATCATGCAAAGAGGTGTGCCGTGGTAAAGGAACGTAAAACCGAGCTGGTCGAGGGATTCCGCCATTCGGTTCCCTATATCAATACCCACCGGGGAAAAACATTTGTCATCATGCTCGGCGGAGAAGCCATTGAGCATGAAAATTTCTCCAGTATTGTCAGCGATATTGGGTTGTTGCACAGCCTCGGCATCCGTCTGGTGGTAGTTTATGGCGCACGTCCCCAGATCGACGCGAATCTGGCAGCGCATCACCACGAGCCGCTATATCACAAGAATACGCGTGTGACCGACGGCAAAACGCTGGAGCTGGTGAAGCAGGCTGCGGGTACGTTACAACTGGATATTACCGCTCGCCTGTCAATGAGCCTCAACAATACGCCGCTGCAGGGTGCGCATATCAACGTCGTCAGCGGCAATTTTATTATTGCCCAGCCGCTGGGCGTGGATGATGGCGTGGATTACTGCCATAGCGGGCGCATCCGGCGGATTGATGAGGAAGCGATTCATCGTCAACTGGACAGCGGTGCGATTGTGCTGATGGGGCCGGTAGCGGTTTCGGTCACTGGCGAGAGCTTTAACCTGACCTCGGAAGAGATTGCCACTCAACTGGCCATCAAACTGAAAGCCGAGAAGATGATAGGTTTTTGCTCTTCGCAGGGTGTCACCAATGACGATGGCGATATTGTCTCCGAACTTTTCCCTAACGAGGCGCAAGCACGGGTAGAAGCCCAGGAAGAGAAAGGCGATTACAACTCTGGTACGGTGCGTTTTTTGCGTGGTTCGGTGAAAGCCTGCCGCAGCGGCGTACGTCGCTGTCATTTAATCAGTTATCAGGAAGACGGCGCGCTGTTGCAAGAGCTGTTCTCACGCGACGGTATCGGTACGCAGATTGTGATGGAAAGCGCCGAACAGATTCGTCGCGCAACAATCAACGATATCGGCGGTATTCTGGAGTTGATCCGTCCACTTGAGCAGCAGGGTATTCTGGTACGTCGTTCTCGCGAACAACTGGAGATGGAAATCGACAAATTCACTATTATTCAGCGCGATAACACAACTATTGCCTGCGCCGCGCTTTATCCATTCCCGGAAGAGAAGATTGGGGAAATGGCCTGTGTGGCAGTTCATCCGGATTACCGCAGTTCATCAAGGGGCGAAGTTTTGCTGGAACGCATTGCAGCCCAGGCGAAACAGAGCGGCTTAAGCAAATTGTTTGTGCTGACCACGCGCAGTATTCACTGGTTCCAGGAACGTGGGTTTACCCCGGTGGATATTGATTTACTGCCCGAGAGCAAAAAACAGTTGTACAACTACCAGCGTAAATCCAAAGTGTTGATGGCGGATTTGGGGTAAGTAATGAAAATCGCCGGATGCGGCATGCGCGATGCCCCAGGCATGATAAGACGCGCATGCGTCGCATCAGGCAATCACGTTTATACCCGCGCACCAAACAATGCAGCCAGCCCGCTACGCCGCTCGGTGCGCGTGGCGATTGCCGCACTTAAGATGCGTTCATCGGCATACAACGATAAACGCCGACGCGCGCGGGTCACCGCGGTGTAAACCAGCTCTCGCGTTACTACCGGTGTGCGTTGGCTCGGTAAAATCAACGCCGCATGGTCGAACTCCGATCCCTGCGATTTATGTACCGTCATCGCCCACGTGGTTTCGTGCTCCGGCAAGCGACTCGGTTGCACAGACTTAATATTGCCATCAGGCATTGCAAACCAGACGCGCGTCCCTTGCCCGCGATCCAGAGCGATACCGATATCACCATTAAACAATCCAAGCGCGCTGTCATTACGGGCAATCATCACCGGCCGGCCTTCGTACCAGCGCGAGTGCGGATGCCGATGAATTTTGCGCTTCTGTTGCATAAACTGTTCAATTCGATCATTCAGTCCAGCTACGCCAAACGGCCCTTCACGCAGGGCGCACAAAAGCTGGTACTCATTGAACGCCTGAATGATTAAATCCGGCTCGGCACGCGCTTGCAGCAGATCGAGGTAGCGTCCGTAACCTGCAAGTGCTTCCTCAAGCATCGCAACATAATCTTCGCCGCTCTGTAAAAGCCGTTTTTCGATATCAGTAAAATCCTGCTGAAAAACGGTTTTAACCGCCATTTTATCGCCGCGATTGATAGCCGCAGCAAGCTGACCAATGCCAGAATCGCTGCCGAAACGGTAACTCTTTTGCAGCAGGCAGAGACTATCGCGCAAAGATGCCGCTTCTGTGCCAGTTCCTGCCGGAACGTGAGTTCCCGTCAGGCGGCTCAACTGCCCGGCACGCTCTGCGGTAAAGCCGGCATTAGCATAAGCGCAGATATCGCCCAGCACAGCCCCAGCCTCAACCGAGGCCAGTTGATCACGATCGCCGAGAAAGATCACTCGCGCATGATCGGGCAAGGCGTCGATCAGCCGAGACATCATCGGTAGATCGATCATTGACGCTTCATCCACCACCAGCACATCAAGATGCAGCGGGTTACCGGCATGATGGCGTAAACGCTGGCTACCTGGCTGCGCGCCCAAGAGGCGATGCAAGGTGCTGGCGTCTTCCGGTATGCGTTTCTTTTGTTCATCGGTCAGCGGTAACTGGCGCAGAGCCTTGCCGAGAGATTCTGTTAAGCGTGCGGCAGCTTTCCCCGTTGGTGCAGCCAGGCGAATACGACAGCGTTCGCCGTCTGCCATTTGAATTAACGCAGCCAGCAACTTCGCCACAGTGGTCGTTTTACCGGTGCCAGGGCCGCCGGAAATCACCGAGATCCGCCGCGTCAGCGCCACTGCCGCCGCCACTTTTTGCCAGTTAATTTCATCACCAGGCGGAAAGAGTTTATCCAGCGTTTGCGCCAGCAACTCTTCATCCACTTCAATGGCATGATTCACCTCATTGAAGAAGCGCGCCACCGTACGCTCGTTACACCACATGCGATTCAAATAAAGACGATCGCCACAGAGGATCATCGGCGTGGGTTCATCTCCCCGGCTGACCGCTTGTGAAGCCAGCAAGCATTCTTCCCAATTTTGTAGCTCACCGATTTCACTGACACAGGTCGCCAACAGCGGATGCGACTCCTCGTTATTTTCCAGTCGTGAAAGCGGCAAACAGACGTGTCCCTCTCCGGCATCATGACTTAACAGTGCCGCCGCGAGGGTGACGGCGGGATGTTCATCTCCCGCCACAGTCAGGGCAAACTGCACGTCCAGCGGGCGTAGCTGTTTGTGCTCCACAGCTTCCAGTAATTGCTTTTGCAATTTCATTACGCCTCCTCCAGGGTCATACCGGCAAACATCTCATCCATCAGGGCAATCAACTCGGCGTTGGGTCGGGTCGCGTAGATCCCTTGTTGCGGATGCTCTTTATCAACGCCACGCAGGAACAGATAGATAACGCCGCCAAAGTGGCGCTCATAGTCGTAATCAGCAATGCGATGGCGCAGATAACGGTGCAGCGCCAGGGTATAAAGCTGATATTGCAGATCATAGCGGTGTGCCTGCATCGCCGCTGCCATAGCCTGTTGGGTGTAAGCCGAACTGTCTTCACCCAACCAGTTGGATTTATAGTCAAGCAGGTAATAACGCCCTTCGTGGCGAAACACCAGGTCGATAAAGCCTTTTAACATGCCGCGCACCTGCATGAACTCCAGCGGCGGGCAGCCTGCTGATAGCGGGTCAAACTGGCGGATTAACGTATCAAGCTGACTGGCGACAAGTGGTTCACTAATCGGCAGATAAAACTCCATCTCCACCTGTTTATTACGAGCGGAAAGTTGACTCAGTCTAACACCAGTTTCATTGAGCGGCGCCTGAAGAATAGCGGTGATCCATTCGGTTAATACAGGTTCCCAGTGCGCTTCAAAACCGCCAAGTTCCAGTTTTTCCCGCACCCAGTTCGGTTCAACCGGCTGGGTAAAATCCAGGTCTTCAAACAAACTGTGCAAAAACGTCCCCGGTGACGCACCGCGCGGGAACTGATGCGGTGTTAACGTCGGTTCTTCAACGATGCTGGCAACGCCTGCGGCATCGACATCCAGCCGTGGCATCAGATCCTGAGCGATTCCGTGACCACGCTGTTGTAAACCTGAGTAGCTGGTGACGCGCCAGTTATCGCCGGGCAATCGTTGTAATGTCCTGGCATTCAATTCTGCAGTTAAAGCATCATTAACCTGCCATGGCTGGTTATCACCAGTTTGTGCCGTTTGCCAGGCAATATCATCATCGCATAACGCTTCAATACAGGTGCGAAGCCCTGCCGCATCTTGCGGTTCCCCTTTTTGCAGCAAACGCCCGAGCGCACTTTGGTGAACGTCGGTGTCACCTTTTTTATCGCCACGACGGCGCACCAGCGGTGCAACGCCGAGACTGCAATGCCAAACCGAACGCGTCAGCGCCACGTAAAGCAAACGCAGATCTTCCGCCAGACGTTCGGCCTCCGCGAGATCGACACTTTCTGGCGCAGCGTTAAGATCCAGAACAGCCTCAAACGAGTGGCGATCGTGATAAAACGCCTGATCCTGGACGCGGAAATTGGTGATAAACGGCAACCAGACCAGCGGATATTCCAGCCCTTTTGATTTATGGATCGTTACAATCTGCACCAGATGTTTATCACTTTCGAGGCGCATTTGTTGGCTGGAGGCATTACTGTCTGGCTCGAGGATATGTTGCGATAACCAGCGTACCAGCGCATGTTCACTTTCCAGCTGCGTCCCGGCTTCTTGTAGCAGTTCGCTGATATGCAAAATGTCAGTAAGACGGCGCTCACCACCTGCCGTTGCCAGCAAGTTTTCTGCAATGTTACGCGCCGACATCAGCGCCCGCAGCATCGGCATAACGCCACGTTTGCGCCAGATTTGCCGATAACCATCGAACTCTTCAACTACCGCATCCCACGCATGTTCGTCATTGTTCAGCGTTTCAATATCCAGCGCATTCAGCCCCATCATTGACGTTGCCAGCGCACTGCGCAGGGTGTTCTCACGTTCGGGCGTCATCACCGCCTGCAACAACCAAAGCATTTCCTGCGCTTCCAGAGTTTCAAAAACACTGTCGCGGTTCGAAAGGTAAACGGAAGGGATTTCCAGCAGCGTTAAGGCATCGCGCACCTGAGCGGCCTCCTGGCGGCTGCGCACCAGCACGCTGATGTCCGAAGCACGCACCGGACGCGCTTCGTCGCCGTTCATCAGCAACGCTTCGCCCCGCTGTCCGGCTTGTAGCCAGTCGCGGATTTGTGCAGCACATACCTGCGCCATGGTACTTTGATAGTCGCCAACGCCGCAGCTTTCGCCTTCCATCAGCCACATTTTCATCGCAGGCTGCGTTTCACCTTTAAATACAAAACGTAACGCCTGATTTTTCCAGGCTGATTTCACTGGAATAAACGGTATTTCGCGAAACATGAACGCGTCATCAGTCTGGCTGAAAAGCTTGTTCACGCTGTTCACCATTCCTGGTGCGGAACGCCAGTTGGTGTCTAAAGTGTAGTGGGCGTGAACTTCGCTACGCGCCTTCATATAAGTGAAGATATCCGCACCCCGGAATGCATATATGGCCTGCTTCGGGTCGCCAATTAGCAACAATGCGGTTTCCGGCTGATGGTGCCAGATACGGCGAAAAATTCGGTACTGCTGGGGGTCGGTATCCTGAAATTCATCGATCATTGC
This sequence comes from Escherichia sp. E1V33, assembly GCF_004211955.1. Classification (GTDB taxonomy): domain Bacteria; phylum Pseudomonadota; class Gammaproteobacteria; order Enterobacterales; family Enterobacteriaceae; genus Escherichia. Next base: position 299,892 of record NZ_RHJI01000015.1, on the reverse strand, counting down.
CACCGGGAATCGCGTACGGATCGCCGCTGCCAACACCTCACCGCTTTCGCTACGCAGCGCGGAATCGAGCCGACTTAACATGTCATCAAAACCCAATTCGCCACGGCGGCGTTTTTCACGCGCTACTGTTTCGCGGATCTCAGCCAATGCGCGGGTGATCACCAGATCGCGGATCGACAATGGTTCTGCAAGCAGTTGATCGATCGCCTCAAACAGTGGATGTCGCGGGGTTTCCCCCCCGGCCTTCGTGCGATCTTCTAAGAAACGCTGGGAGAATTTTTCCAGCGACTCCGGCAACTGATAACTGTTTGTCTCTTCTTCTGCCCAGGCGCTGATCTTGTCGATCCATTTAGCCTGATTGCTACGGTTAAACTTGCGTCGATCAATACCAGAAGATTCGATCAGCGCATCCAGTTCACCCACTGCGTCGCGCCACTGCTGTTTTACCGTATCAATACGCGCCACAATTTGCGCGTGACGGGAAGCCAGCGTTTCATCATCGGGCGGCGGTGCTTTGATAACCGGCGCTTCGCCTTGCAGATAACGATTAATATCGCGCAGCAACGCCTGCGGCCCTTTCCAGGTTTCGAAGACGACCTGGGCTATTTCACGCGGCAGCGGGTAGCAGTGGCGACGCCAGAAATCGGCGCAGGCCTGGTAGCGTAGCAGAGACTCATCTTCAATCAGCTGCTGCTCAAACAGCATGCCGGATTCAAAGGCATTCAGGTTGAGCATGCGCTGGCAAAAGCCGTGAATAGTAAAGACTGACGCTTCATCCATCTGCCGTTCGGCTAACAACAACCACTGCGCGGCTTGCGCTTTATCGTCGATCTCTTCCAGCAGGCGTTCGTACAGTGGATTGTCGGTGGTTTCACGCAGACAGGCGATGCGCAACTCGTGGATATTGCTACGGATACGACCGCGCAATTCTGCCGTGGCAGCCTCGGTAAAGGTGACCACCAGCAGTTCTTCAACGGTCAGCGGGCGGGGAAAGGCGGCGGAACCGCCTAGTCCAAGTAACAGGCGCAAATAGAGCGCCGCAATCGTAAAGGTTTTGCCTGTGCCGGCAGAGGCTTCAATCAGGCGCTCGCCCTGTAAGGGCAAGCGCAAAGGATCTAGTGTCTCGGCGACATCACTCATTCTTTTCACTCATCAGGGGCATTGTTTGCTGCAACGCGCTGACGTTCTCCCACACTTTCCAGCCTTCAGGATGCACATATTCGGCTTTCCCGTTCTGGCTGCCGGAAATCTGCGACAGAATAGCCATGCCTTGCGGCTCGACTACCGCCTGATGGAAGAAATCAGCAAGTTTTTGCGGCGTCAGCAGTTTTATCTGGGCCACGATTTTATCACGCGAATCGAAGCGCATATTGCCGCGATCGAAATCTTTACTTAACTTCGATGCTTCTTCGCCGAGCGTTTGCGGTGCCTGCAGCATCTGGGTAATTACCGCCTGCTGGATTTGCGCAAACTCTTCTGGCTTCATCGCCCGCAATTTTGCCTCTGCGGTTGGGAAAAACGCCTTGTAACGCTCCCACAAGAATGAAGGCTGTTTATCATTGCTTTGCAAAAGGAAGCCCATGCCCCACTGACGCCCCACGCTCATTGGAAACGCAAACACGGCATAGCCCAATTGTTCTTCGGTACGCAACTGATTGTAGAACCACGGCTGTACGATCTGCCCCAACAGAGAGCTATAGGCTGAGCTGGTGTATTCATCGTAGCCAGTCGGTACAAATACCGCTGCCAGTGCGGAGTCGGTGCTGTTACCGGCTTTTTCAAAGATGACGGATTGTTTTTTATCGACCACTACATCTTTGTTACGACACCACTCTGAACCATCAGCGCCCAACTGTTTTTGCACATCGCGTGCCAGCGTTGTTGCCTGGGCCTCGGTCATGTTGCCGATAACCATAAACTCTGGTCGAGCCCCTGATTTTAAGGCGTCGCGATAGGCCAGCACCTCTTTCAACGTAATGGAGGGCAAAATTTTGCGCCGTTCATCTCGCGAGAAGTAAGGTACCTGGGAGAGCATCTGCGCGGGCATAATCGCCTGCTCGAACGCTTTGCCCTTTTCTGCGGAATCCATCATCTGGTTATACCAGGACTTTGCCTGCTCAAGCTGATCTTCCGTAGCGGTATAGCTAAAGTACCCATCGAGCAATGCCTGGAACAGCTGCGGCAGGCGCTGGGTGTAGCCATTAGCATTAACCATAAGGCCGTTGTTAGCGTTGGTGGAAAAACTTATGCCACCAACCGACGCCTGGTTACTTAACTGATCAAGCGCCAGCCCGGCAAGATAATCATTGAGCGCAAACATCACCTGATTACGTGCACTGTCCATTGCTTTCGGATTACGCAAAATCAGGCTGACATCGGCTTTTGGCTCGCTGGCAAAATAACGGCTTGGCGCATATACCACACGCAGGTTCGATTCATCCACAATCAACTCTGGATGGTCATATTTCTTCTCTGACTTAATCAGCGAGAAATCGTCAGGAATATAGGGGTTAAGCTCCGGTAAGGAGAGCGCAATATTGGCGGCTTTTTTCTGCCAGTCAGCGAAAGTTTGTGCGCTGATTTTATCGACCTGATACGGCGCATCGACAAAGTAAGCCGTTTTGTTATGCGGCTCTTTCGGGCTGATATACCAAATACGCGCATTCTGCGGCGTCATCATCGCCAGACGTTCTTTTACTGCTTTAGCATCGTACCGATCGGCAATATTGACCGCATCCAGCGTATGCTCAACAGGAACGCGAATCATGGTATCCGCCAGCCATTCGACGTAATCCATATCACGGGTGATTGACGGATAACGGAAGTCGATATCCAGCACATTCGCCAGTTCATCGAAGTACTGTTTATCAATGCCTTTTTCACGTAACAGATTGAGATAGCTAAAAATTGCTGCCACAACCTGATCGCGATTAGCCAGACCTTTATCGGTTAAAGAGGCAGAGATCGCTAAAACGCCGCTGTTGCCGTTGACGATAGGATCGGAGTTGGCGCTAATGCCCTCAACTAATCCCTGTTTTTGCAGCCAGTCAGAAAGTGTACCTGGACTGCGATTACCAATCAGATAGGTAATCAATTCATCGGTTTTACTACGGAATTTCGCCGAGTTGTTATCAATACGAAACTCGACGCGCAGCACTTTACGCGGCAACGCTGGAACATAATGAATGATAATGCCCTTTTGCGCGTCGGTGACTACCGGCACGGTGATTTCCGGTTTTTTGCTTTCTTTGTTCGGCACGCGACCGAAGGTGTCCGCCGCCATTTTTGCCAACTCCGGCAGCGGTTTATTGCTGTAAATAACCGCCTTCATCAGATTGGCGGAATAGTACTTCTCGTGGAAATCTTTCAGCGCCTGCTGCACCGGATTACCAGGTTTGTCGCTTAAAGTTTCGAGGTTACCACCAGAAAACTTTGAACCGGGGTGTGCCGGGTTAATGGTTTCTGCGCTGACCTGTGCCATGCGCATCCCGTCACGCGTACGCGCCATGGTTAATTCAGCGTTCACCGCATTACGCTCACGTTCGGCGTATTTCTTGTCGAGCAAGGGTTCTGCAATAGCATCGGCCAGGCGGTCTACCGCACCGGGCAAGGCGTCGTTCTCAACTTCCAGATAGAAAGCCGTGCGATACGGCGCAGTGCTGGCATTGTGACTACCACCGTGCATTTTGAGATATTCGGCCAGACTGTCAGCCTGCGGGTATTTTTTCGACCCCATCAGACTCATGTGTTCAAGGTAATGCGCCAGCCCCTGATAAGCCTCGGGATCTTCCAGCGACCCAACGGGCACCACCAGCGCCGATAGCGATTTAACTGCCTGCCGGTCAGAAACCAGCAAGACCACCATACCGTTCTCCAGACGCACGGCCTGATACTGGCGGTTATCTTTATCACTTTTACGGATGGTTTCCTGAATCGGCTGCCATCCCGTTTCTGCCTGACTTAAGGGTGCCCAGAGGGCAACAAACAACAATAATGCTTTGAACCAGGTGCTGCGGGGCATTCACGGACCTCATTATCAACTTTATTTTCCGACCAGATTCAACACGTTAACGTAAATCATCCGGTAGAATTTAATCTTGTGCTGAACGAGTCAGCCTATGTCTATATATCCATCAGTCCGTGACTGGTGCGCATCATAAAGTAAGCGAATGGATTGCGCAATTTTTATACAGCACTCATGACTGATTAAAGCGAAACAGCGGTAACAGGAAACGTTGCGACTGTTCAACGATTGCCTCCATTGTCTCTGGCGTTAATTGCCGCCAGAGCCGTTGATACCAGATATCGTCACCTTCTCCACGCACCATCATGTTGCCTTCGTAAGCCTGAAGGAATTTCGTACGGGCTTTTTGCAAAGTGGAATCGTCATCCAGCATGGCATCGTTTTGCGCGTCATAACAGGTTTTTAGCCACGCGCCGCCACTTTCAGGTAACACCAGCAACGGCGCGGACATTCCTTCACGATACCCCTCAATCAGTTGTGAGAGGTAATGCAAAGCCTGTTCGGCTGCAAGCGGCGGAAAACGCCACTCGCCGTCTTTGCGTAGAAAAAGGCGACTTTCACCATTGCCACCGCTGGCACAGTAGACAAGGTGTTCCAGCCAAAGTTGCATTCCCTGCGCCACACTTAATAAAGAGGGACGCCAGCGCAACAGGCCATCCGGCTGCACCTGCGGCAACCAGCCAGTTATCTGCACACCGTTGCAGGCGAGATCAATTTCCATACTCTGCCCCGGCTGGCGACAGGCAATGACTCTGTCGGCAAGCTGCTGCATCTCCTGGCACTGCGTTTCCCAGAAAATTTCACCAAAAGCGCCGTACGGTAAATCCCCTGCCGCCCGGAAGCGGCGGAACAAACGTTCGGCATCATCCTGCTCAACCAGTGCATTCAATAACTGCTGATTGATTTGATAACGGCTAAGCCCTTCCAGAATAAATGGCTCGGTGTCGGGGATTTCGCTGTCTTCGGTACGGAAGTTCACCTGCAAACGCATCTGGAAAAATGCCCGCACCGGATGCGCCCAGAATCGTTGTAGCGTCTCCAGCGGCACGGTTTCCGGCAAGGTAAACGGCAGCGGCTGAACAAATTCAGAATGCGCCTTACCAGCCTGGCTGGCCGCAGGTAGCCACTCGCGCGCATAGCTTTGTAAATTACCGGGCTGGTAGTTTTGCGGGTCAAACGGCATCCGGGTATGGAGGCAAGTAAGATGCGCTTTTACCTTTGCCTCGCTTTCATCACAGTTAAGCGTTTCATCGCCCGGTAAATAATGGCTTTGCCCGATGTAGTCGATCAGTTCCTGCACCAGAACCGACGGGAATCGTTCGCTGTTATCCTGAATAGAGCGGCCGATATAGCTGATATAGAGTTTTTGTTGCGCGGATATTAACGCTTCCAGGAACAGATAACGGTCGTCATCACGACGGCTGCGGTCACCACGCTTCGGTTTCTGGCTCATCAGGTCAAAGCCCAATGGTGCAAGCTGGCGTGGGTAAACTCCATCGTTCATTCCCAGCAGGCAAACCACTTTGAATGGGATGGAGCGCATCGGCATCAGAGTACAAATGTTGACTGGACCTGCGAGAAAACGCTGGCTGATACGTTCTTGATCCAGGCGTTGTGCCAGTTCATCACGCAACAGCGATAGCGGCACTGCGTCTCTATACTGCGCACCTAAACCTTCGGCGATAATCGCCTGCCATTGTTGTTCGATCAGCGTCATCGCCGCTTCGGTTTCCGCATCCGGCAGGAAGAAGGCATTGAGCATATCGCGGCAAACCGGCAGCCACTCTTCCAGCGGACGCTCCTGCGCCAGCCCGCGACGCCAGATGTTTAGTTGCATTAGCAGTGACGCCAGGTGCCCTACCAGTTCTGCAATTAAGCCGCTCGATTCATCATAAGGTAGAACCGATTGCCACTCGCCCTGCGCGCTCTCCATCGCGTAGCCCAGCAACATGCGCGTCAGGCCAAATCGCCAGGTGTGTTGTCCGGTGGCGGGGAGTTCCAGCTCGCGAACGTTGTCGTCATCTATGCCCCAACGAATGCCGGATTCGTTGACCCACTGGCGCAAGTAACGCAGCCCTTCTTCGGTAATGTCAAACCTCGCCGCCAGCACCGGCACATCCAGTAATGCCAGCACGTCTTCCGACACAAAGCGGCTGTCAGGCAACGATAACAGGCTGATAAACGCTTCAAGTACAGGATGCGACTGCCGCGCCCGACGGTCGGAAATAGCATATGGCAGATATCGATCCGCTGGCGCACTGCCAAACACGGCCTGAATAAACGGACTGTAGTTGTCGATGTCGGCCACCATCACGATGATGTCGCGCGGAGTGAGTGTCGGATCTTCTTCCAGCATCGCCAGCAGGCGATCGTGCAAAACTTCAACTTCACGTTGTGGGCTGTGGCAAACATGGAAGGTTATGCTGCTATCCTGCGGGTCAAGCGGGCGTTTGTTATCACTACGGGAAAACTCTTCGAGGTTTACGCCCGCAACGGCGCGGTTTTCCAGTTCCAGAATGTCGGACTGTATGTTATGCAGCAGATTGTCTGGCGTGACGTCGACAAAGGCGTCCAGCTCCTGACTGTTCTCCAGATCGGAAAGAAGATAGATGTAGTCGCGCCCCAGCTTACCCCAGGAGGCCAGCAGCGGGTTGCCGACATCCTGTTCACCGTCGCTGTTAAAGAGCTGTTCGGCATTTTCGCTATCACGAAACAGCGGCAATTCGCGATCTTCAAAACTGTGTCGACGCTGGCGGGTCAGCAGTTTCGCCAGATAAGCAGGATCTTTAATATCGCCCCAGTAATAACGGCAAGGGTTGGTAAACAGGAGATGGATTTCAATATGTTTACCCAGCGCTTGTAGCGCCTGTAGATAAACTGGCGGTAACGCGGAAATACCGCATATAAAGACGCGCGAAGGTAAGCCAGGTGGACAGGTCGTCGCAGACTCCAGTGTTTCGATAAAGCGTTGATAGAGATTGGCACGGTGCCAGCGCGGTTGCCCGAGTTCATGGGTATATTCCACCAGCGCCTTCCACAACGGCGCTTGCCAGGCCTGAGCTTCTCCAGGCCCCTCTACCAAATGTCCCGCTTCCCACTGCGCCAGCCAGTCCGGACGATAGACCAGATATTGGTCAAACAGGTCAGCCGCTTTTGAGGAAAGCTGAAACAGTTTTCGCTTGTCGCTATCGTCAGTCAGGTAATGACGCAATAGTGTAAAATCTTCGCGATCCAGCAGCTGCGGCAGCAGAGTCATCAGTTTCCAGCTCATACTCCGCTTGTTAAAGGCACTCTCTTTGGGGATCTCCGGTAATACACGGACAAACATATCCCAGATAAAGCTTGCAGGCAGCGGAAAATCAATGTTTGCCGCAATGCCGAACTTCTGCGACAGGGTCATTTGCAGCCACTGCGCCATACCGGTACTTTGCACCAGAATCATTTCTGGCTCGAAAGGATCGTCCAGCCGTTCGCGTTCGACAATAAACTCCATCAACGCTTCCAGTACGTCCAGACGATTGGAATGGTAGACCCTTAACATAGCGGCTCCTGACTACTGACGATTCGGGCAATGCAGGCGGGTCATCTCGCCTTCTCTGCCCCCGGGTGAAACTAGCGTAACGCTGATGCTGACACATCCCGCCTGCGATGTCTGCATTCGGTTGAGCTGCCAGTTTGCAGGTGGCGAAATCGCGCGCAGTTGTGTTTGCTGCCAGGCGTGCCGCCAGAGTTGTTGGTACTGGTTTCTGCTGGCGAGACTGGTGCTTAATGTTCGCTGGTAACCAGATAACGCAGTGACAATCATCACCATCAGTACCATTGCCAACATCACCTCTGGCAGGCTAAAACCTTGCTGATTCTTCAGGGGAACTGACATAACGCCTCCTCTTTCAGCGGACAAAAATCACTCCAGCCATGTGGCGAAAAAACGATATTCCCATCGATAACTTCACCCATTCGCCATAATGAAACGCCCTCATAACCGGCTATTAGCAATGCCCCATTATCCTCAAGTATTCGCAGGCAAGCTCGAGCACCAGTTGCGGCGTATTGCGAACACTGAACAGCTTGCTGTACCTGCCAGACATGCATTTTCCCCCACTCAAGCGCCGACTGCACAATGGCCTGACGGCGCAATGACTGGCTTTCCATAGTCACGCGAGAGGCAAAACTACGATCCTGCTGGCTCATTCCTTGTAACAGTACGCTGCCTAAAACCAGCAGCATCAGGACCAGTGCCAACGATGAAACACCCTTTTCGCGGTTCACAAGTTGAATCCTGTCACGCTATAGCTGGCATCCACCACGGTTTGCGAATCAGCCTTGCTGGCAGCGTGCATATTAACCGTCAGCACCGGTGCGAAACCGCTGTTATCCTGTCGGGTAACCTGAAAAGTGTCGATAACGACGGCATCCGGGTTGGTCAATTTATCCCAGCCTTTACCTTCACAGGATGTCGTGCCGCGTAGTGTTTCCAGGACATTGTCTTTTAGACGAAATCCAATCTGGTCGGATTCTTTTCCCGGCTCATGCTCCCAGATGCCGTTACTGTTCGCATCCCACTGCACAATGATGCAGTCACCCTGCCCAACAATTTTCAGCCCTTCACCAGGGCAGGTTCCATGACAATAACCTGCTCTCTGGAGATGCTTCGCGACGGTAAATACCCGCAGCCAGATTTCATCTTCCAGCGCCAGCTTGCGAGTGGTAATCAAACTTTCACGCTGTAATGCAGGCAGAAATCGCGCAGCTCCCAGTAGCAGTACGCTACTGATTGCCATAGCAATCAACACTTCCAGCAAGGAAAACCCTTGCTCTTTTATAAGCATCCTTCTGTTTCTCCTTGCTGACAAAGCCGGAGCCTTCCCCATGGCGAAACCACCAACCACCACTCGCCCGCTGAATTTTTGAAGCGAATATGTCCAGCCATGCAGTATTGCGTAGGCCAAAGAAAGCAAGCGAAGGCGTCAGGTCGCTCATTTCGACTTCGGGCCAGCGAGGCACAAAGACTAGTGGTGAACTGCCATGACAGGTATTCGCCCCAGCGGCGGCACTCACAAGACACCATGACGCGCCCTCCCTGATGACACTGATACTGTGGTCGCGGTTATGCCAGTTGGCATCCTCACGTAAATAGAGCAAATAGTCCCGCGCCTGGCTGGCGGTTTGCCATAGCCGTTGCGATTGCTGCCAGTACTGCCAGCCATAGAGTCCACTTGCACTAAGCATGACCAAAATCAGCATCGCGACCAGCGTTTCAATCAGCGTATAACCACGTTGTTTTTTCATGCCGGCAGTATGGAGCGGGGAGAAAAAAAGACGAGTGCCAGTTTCTATTTCTTCGGCGCGTCTTCCGGACTATTTACTCTGTTGCAGGGTGTTGCAAAATTTCGGGAAGACGTCTCGAAGAATTAAACTGAGGATAAAAAAAACCGACGCACACTGGCGTCGGCTCTGGCAGGATGTTTCGTAATTAGATAGCCACCGGCGCTTTAATGCCCGGATGCGGATCGTAGCCTTCAATCTCAAAGTCTTCGAAACGGTAGTCGAAGATGGATTCGGGTTTACGTTTGATAATCAGCTTCGGCAACGGACGCGGTTCACGGCTTAATTGCAGATGAGTTTGATCCATATGGTTGCTGTACAGGTGCGTGTCGCCACCGGTCCAGACAAAATCACCCACTTCAAGATCGCACTGTTGCGCCATCATATGCACCAGTAACGCGTAGCTGGCGATGTTAAACGGCAGCCCCAGGAAGACGTCACAGGAGCGTTGATAAAGCTGACAAGAGAGTTTGCCGTCTGCGACATAGAACTGGAAGAACGCATGGCATGGAGCCAGCGCCATTTTATCCAGTTCCCCCACGTTCCACGCCGAAACAATAATGCGGCGGGAGTCCGGGTCGTTTTTCAGCTGGTTCAGCACTGTGGTTATCTGGTCAATATGACGTCCATCCGGTGTTGGCCAGGCGCGCCACTGTTTGCCATATACCGGGCCGAGGTCGCCGTTTTCATCAGCCCATTCGTCCCAGATGGTGACATTGTTTTCATGCAGATAAGCAATGTTGGTGTCGCCCTGCAGGAACCACAGCAGTTCGTGGATGATGGAACGCAGGTGGCAACGTTTGGTTGTCACCAGCGGGAATCCATCCTGCAGGTTAAAACGCATCTGATGACCAAAAATGGAAAGCGTTCCGGTTCCGGTACGGTCGTTTTTCTGTGTGCCTTCGTCGAGCACTTTTTGCATCAGTTCTAAATACTGTTTCATGGTTCCTCAGGAAACGTGTTGCTGTGGGCTGCGACGATATGCCCAGACCATCATGATCACACCCGCGACGATCATCGGGATGGAAAGAATTTGCCCCATGCTGATGTACTGCACCCAGGCACCGGTAAACTGCGCGTCGGGCTGGCGGAAAAACTCAACAATGATGCGAAACGCGCCGTAGCCAATCAGGAACAAGCCAGACACGGCTCCCATCGGGCGCGGTTTACGAATATACAGGTTGAGGATAATAAACAGCACCACACCTTCCAGCAGCAGTTCGTACAACTGTGACGGGTGGCGAGGCAGCACGCCGTAAGTATCAAAAATGGATTGCCACTGCGGATTGTTTTGCAGCAACAGAATATCTTCAGTACGGGAGCCCGGGAACAGCATGGCAAACGGGAAGTTCGGGTCAACGCGGCCCCACAGTTCACCGTTAATAAAGTTGCCCAGACGCCCGGCGCCAAGACCAAACGGAATGAGCGGTGCTATAAAATCAGATACCTGGAAGAAGGAACGTTTGGTGCGGCGGGCGAAGATAATCATCACCACAATTACGCCAATCAGGCCGCCGTGGAAGGACATGCCGCCGTCCCAGACGCGAAACAGATACAGCGGATCGGCCATAAACTGCGGGAAGTTGTAGAACAGAACATACCCAATACGTCCGCCAAGGAAAACGCCAAGGAAGCCCGCATAGAGTAAGTTTTCAACTTCATTTTTGGTCCAGCCGCTGCCCGGACGATTCGCCCGACGAGTTGCCAGCCACATAGCAAAAATGAAACCCACCAGATACATCAGGCCGTACCAGTGAAGCGCAACGGGTCCTATTGAGAAAATGACCGGATCGAATTCCGGAAAATGCAGATAGCTACTGGTCATCTGTCACCACAAGTTCTTGTTATTTCGCTGAAAGACAACAGCGATTGAAATGCGCGCCGCAGGTTCCAGGCGCTCCAAAGGTGCGAATAATAGCACAAGGGGACCAGGCTGGTTGCCGGATACCGTTAAAAGATATGTATACGATCCGCGCTATAGCCCCCCGCGGATCAGCCCGCCCATACCGCGACGCTCCATAAATGCTGCAACCTGATGACGAACTTCGGTCGCCAGTTGCGCTTCCAGACTACGCTGCGCAAGGTTTTCCGCTTCGGCAAAATCAATTCGCCGCAGCAAATATTTTACGCGCGCGACAGAACGCCCGTTCATAGACAAATGGCGGTATCCAAGCCCAATGAGGATCGCTACGCACATGGGATCTCCCGCCATTTCGCCACACAAACGGAGATCTATCCCTTGCGTTTCCGCTTCCCGGGCGATCATTGCCAGCGCGCGCAACATCGCTGGATGCAGGCTGTCATAAATGTTCGCAACTCGCGTGTTGTTACGATCAACAGCCAGGATGTATTGAGTCAGATCGTTGGTGCCAACAGAGATAAAATCGACCCGGTTTGCCAGATGCGGCAGCATAAACACCATCGATGGCACTTCCAGCATGATACCGATACGCGGTTTCGGGATCGCATAGCCGATCATCTCCTCGACTTCACGTCCGGCACGTTCAATCAGGCGGCGTGCTTCGTCAACTTCATCGAGGCTTGTGACCATCGGCAATAAGATGTTCAGGTTGCCCGTTGCTGCATTGGCACGCAGCATCGCCCGCACCTGGATCAAAAAGATCTCCGGCTGATCGAGCGTAATGCGGATCCCACGCCAACCCAGACATGGATTCTCTTCGCTGATCGGCATGTAAGGCAGTTGCTTATCAGCACCAACATCCAGCGTGCGCAGCGTGACAGGCTTATCATTGAACATTTGCAACATGCCCTGATATTGCGCCACCTGCTCTTCTTCCGACGGGAAACCGCTTTGCAGCATGAAAGGAATTTCAGTGCGATAAAGGCCGATGCCATCAATGCGGCTGCCCAGTTTTTCTTCATGTTCCGGGCTTAAACCCGCATTGAGCATGACTTTAATGCGCTCACCGCTTTTTAACTGTGCGGGTAAATTGACGTCATCTTCCGCCAGACGGCTTAGCTCATTTTCTTCGCTAATTAGCCGTTGGTATTCTTGCTGCAGCACCGGTTCCGGGTCGACCAGTAATTCGCCGCGATAACCATCAACAATCAGCGTCCGATGATGCAGTACTGAAGGTTGAATGTCCGCCCCCATAACGGTAGGAATACCCAGCGCTCGTACCATAATCGCAGCATGAGAGTTGGCCGCACCATCGCGCACAACAACGCCGACTAAGCGATCCTGGGGCAACTCCGCAAGGGTTGTCGCCGACAATTCATCTGCCACCAGAATGAAACGTTCTGGCCAGGCGTTTGCCCCCTGATTCGCATCATCAAGGTGAAACAGCAACCGCTGCCCCAGCGCACGTAAATCGCCAGCGCGCTCTTTAAGATAGTTATCACTTAGCGCGGCAAACTGTTCAGCAAATTTTTCAATTACCGTTTTCACAGCCCACTCTGCGACCGAGCCTTTATCCACCTCGGCAAACAGTTCACGACGCAAACGGGTGTCGGAAAGCAGGTGTGAGTAAAGATCGAAAATGGCCGCAGTTTCTTTCTGTGCCCCAGCAGCAAAGCGTTTGCTGTAGCGACGAAATTCGTTGGCTGCCTCTTCCAGCGCTCCGGTCAGTCGTTCGCGTTCCAGAGCCGGATCCAGCGTTGATGCCTGATACACCTGTTCCATTAAAGGTAAAGTGGCATCCTGCCAACCTTCGGCAATAGCCACGCCGGGTGCGGCCGGTAATGCGCGGATTCGCGTCTGGCGGTATTGCCCGAATAAGGCAGTCAACTGCGACTGGGAAAGAATGGCCGCCATCTGGGTGGCGAGCGTCACCAGAAAGGATTCTTCGCTTTCATCGTACTGGCGCAGCTCTCGTTGCTGGACCACCAACACGCCAAGCAATTGGCGACGCTGAATAATCGGAACACCTAAGAAGGCACGAAAACGCTCTTCTTTTACGGAGGGGACATATTTGAAGCTGGGGTGTTTTTGCGCATCCGCAAGGTTTATCGGTTCCGCCAGCCTGCCAACCAGGCCGACGATCCCTTCATCAAACGCAAGCGTTACAGTGCGACCTCGCGGTTTTTTTAACCCCCGGGTCGCCATCAGGTAGTAACAACGTCGGTCGTGATCGGCAAGGTAGACCGAACAGACCTCGGTATCCATCGCAAGACAGATGTCGGTAACCAGAATATTCAACGCCTCGTTAAGGCGGGGAGCACTGGCTACCTTTTCGACTATTTCGCGCAGGCGAGTGAGCATAATTGGCGTGACTTAACCTCTTTTACGTCGATAAGTAGATGCGTTTTGTGGTTTAGGCGTATTGTCCTGTAGCGCCATCACAACACTCGCAAACTCTTTCATTACCCTGCGGTAGACATCACGTTTAAATGACACCACCTGTCTGACCGGGTACCAGTAACTTACCCAACGCCAGCCGTCAAACTCTGGTGTACTGCTGGTTTGCATATTGATTTCCGCATCGCCGCTCACCAGCTGCAAGAGAAACCATTTTTGTTTTTGGCCGATACACACCGGCTTCGTGTCCCAACGCACCAAACGTTTTGGTAATTTGTAGCGCAACCAGTTACGCGTTGAAGCAAGGATTCGAACGTCTTTGCGGCTTAATCCTACTTCTTCAAACAATTCACGGTACATCGCCTGTTCTGCGGATTCTCCGGGGTTAATTCCGCCTTGCGGAAATTGCCAGGAGTGCTGACCAAATCGACGGGCCCACATTACTTGCCCCTGACGATTACAAATCACGATACCTACGTTTGGGCGGTAGCCATCGTCATCAATCACCGGACTACCTCAAAATAAAACTTTATATGCGAATGATTGTTTCATACTCCTGGAAGGCGGTAAACCACTCTCTGCAAGGCATTACACACTAATAACAATTGAATAACTCACAGTTAAGTGCAGAGTTATAAACAGCAGAGGGGGAACATCACCGTTTTTATTCACCTTTTCTGTGGATAGAGTTGTGAAGAAGTACGGAATTACTGCGGGAAAACCCAGAGCATTCTGAACAAGCTTAATTCAGGCAATACAAAATAATAATTAATAATCAATGAATTATAAGCTTAATTCGCTACCAAACAGGTAAATTCGTGACCTGCATCACACTCGCCACATACAAGGTGGTGAAAGATCAACCAATGTCGTATTTATCCACAGAATGTGCCAATAAGTTAAGCACCGCACCACCAAAAATTGGAGTTTCGTCGCACGTCAAGGCTGTAAATGGAAACAGTAGTGAGGGTTTTTCACAGTTATCCCAGCTTTCTGTGGATAACATGGTGTAAGATCCTGTTTATTTTCAGTGACCAGATTTGGAAAACCTGCCCATACGTTGCGCAACGTGGTCATCTTAAGCCTAAAAAGCAATATAAATCATGAAATTGAATACCACGCGTGGAAAAAGTTACACTTGGTATATCCGGTATAAAATTGCTGCTCAATTTTTAATCAAGGTGTAACACCATGCTCCAGCCCCGCCCATTGCTCTCTCCGCCAGAAACTGAAGCGCAGTTATTTGCGCAAGCACAGCAACTTTCCGGTTACACACTGGGTGAGCTGGCGGCACTTGCCGGGCTGGTTGCACCGGAGAATTTGAAGCGCGATAAAGGCTGGATAGGCGTGTTGCTGGAAATTTGGCTTGGCGCAAGCGCAGGCAGTAAACCTGAACAAGATTTTGCGGCCCTCGGCGTAGAGCTAAAAACGATTCCTGTGGATAGTCTTGGCCGTCCTCTGGAAACCACTTTCGTTTGCGTGGCACCTTTAACCGGCAATAGCGGCGTTACCTGGGAAACCAGCCATGTACGTCACAAATTAAAACGCGTGCTGTGGATTCCTGTGGAAGGCGAGCGCAGTATTCCTCTGGCGCAGCGGCGCGTAGGGTCACCATTACTGTGGAGTCCGAATGAAGAAGAGGAACGGCAGTTACGCGAAGACTGGGAAGAATTGATGGATATGATTGTCCTCGGTCAGGTTGAAAGGATTACCGCTCGTCACGGGGAATATTTACAGATAAGACCTAAAGCGGCGAATGCGAAAGCGCTCACCGAAGCCATTGGCTCCCGAGGTGAACCGATTCTGACACTGCCGCGCGGCTTTTATTTAAAGAAGAATTTCACCAGTGCGCTATTGGCTCGTCATTTTTTGATCCAGCACCCATCGCTTTGACCTGCCGCGTTCCGGGCATATAATTACCGCTTCATTTTTTTGGCAGGGCTTTTTTGATGTTATTTGCATGGGTAACCGATCCTAACGCCTGGCTTGCGCTCGGTACGCTGACGCTGCTGGAGATCGTTCTTGGGATCGATAATATTATTTTCCTCTCGCTGGTGGTGGCAAAACTACCTACAGCACAACGTGGCCACGCGCGACGTCTGGGTTTGGCAGCGGCGATGGTCATGCGTCTGGCACTACTGGCGTCTATTGCCTGGGTGACGCGTCTGACGAATCCGCTTTTTACAATTTTCAGTCAGGAAATTTCCGCACGCGATTTAATTTTGTTACTCGGCGGCCTGTTCCTTATCTGGAAAGCCAGCAAGGAAATCCACGAGTCCATTGAAGGCGAAGAAGAAGGGCTGAAAACTCGCGTTTCATCATTCCTCGGCGCTATCGTGCAGATTATGCTGCTGGATATTATTTTCAGCCTCGATTCGGTAATTACCGCTGTAGGCCTGTCAGATCACTTATTCATAATGATGGCAGCAGTGGTGATTGCTGTAGGCGTGATGATGTTCGCCGCGCGCTCAATTGGTGATTTTGTCGAACGCCACCCTTCGGTAAAAATGCTGGCGCTCTCTTTCCTGATTCTGGTGGGCTTTACCCTGATTCTGGAAAGTTTCGACATCCACGTTCCGAAAGGTTACATCTACTTCGCGATGTTCTTCTCTATTGCGGTTGAAAGCCTCAACCTGATTCGCAACAAAAAGAATCCGCTCTGATATTCCGTTCGCTCTCCTGCGGGAGAGCGTTCGCCCAGCTCTCTTCCTCACAGTTTAAGATTTTCCTGCTTTCATGATATATAACGTCAGATTATAAACAGTCTATTATCATTAATGGGCAAAATAGGTGAGGATGACCGGATGAAAAGATGGGCAGTATTAATTTCTGCAGTCGGACTGGCATTTGCCGTTTCCGGCTGTTCCAGTGATTACGTCATGGCGACCAAAGATGGTCGTATGATTTTGACAGATGGAAAACCGGAAATTGATGATGATACCGGGCTGGTGAGTTATCACGATCAGCAAGGTAACGCTATGCAAATAAACCGTGATGATGTCTCGCAAATTATTGAACGTTAAAAAATAAGGTCAGCATCCGGCTGGCCTTAAGATTTTTCTCTTTCCCTTTTCCCTTCCCTCTGCCATTTTTATATTCCTTATGTCGTGATTATAAAAAGGAAACGGCTATGCAATATCACCGTATACCCCACAGCTCGCTGGAAGTCAGCACGCTGGGGCTTGGCACGATGACGTTTGGTGAACAGAACAGCGAAGCCGACGCCCACGCACAACTCGACTATGCCGTTGCTCAGGGCATTAACCTTATCGACGTTGCCGAGATGTACCCGGTACCACCACGTCCCGAAACTCAAGGGTTAACCGAAACCTATGTCGGTAACTGGCTGGCAAAACATGGCAATCGCGAAAAGTTAATTATCGCCTCTAAAGTGAGCGGACCGTCGCGTAATAATGACAAGGGGATCCGCCCGGATCAGGCACTGGACCGGAAGAATATTCGCGAAGCTCTGCATGACAGCCTCAAGCGTTTGCAGACTGATTATCTCGATCTCTATCAGGTGCACTGGCCACAGCGGCCCACCAACTGTTTTGGCAAGCTCGGTTATAGCTGGACAGATTCTGCGCCTGCAGTTTCGCTGCTGGATACGCTGGACGCACTGGCAGAGTACCAACGCGCGGGGAAAATTCGTTATATCGGCGTGTCGAATGAAACCGCATTTGGCGTAATGCGCTATTTACATCTCGCGGATAAACACGACCTGCCGCGTATCGTCACCATTCAAAACCCCTACAGCTTGTTAAATCGCAGCTTTGAAGTGGGCCTGGCAGAAGTCAGCCAGTATGAAGGCGTCGAGTTACTGGCCTATTCGTGTCTGGGGTTTGGCACGTTGAGCGGGAAATATCTCAACGGCGCAAAACCGGCTGGCGCGCGCAATACGCTCTTTAGCCGCTTCACTCGCTACAGCGGTGAGCAAACGCAAAAAGCCGTCGCGGCGTATGTTGATATAGCCAAACGTCATGGTCTGGATCCTGCTCAAATGGCGCTGGCCTTTGTGCGCCGTCAACCGTTTGTTGCCAGCACTCTGCTGGGCGCAACAACGATGGAGCAGCTGAAAACTAACGTCGAAAGTTTGCATCTGGAGTTAAGCGAAGACGTGTTGGCAGAAATTGAAGCGGTACATCAGGTTTATACTTATCCGGCACCGTAAAAATTAACGCCGGGTAAAACCGGCGTTAAATATTAATGACGGCGTTGCCAAATCCACAGCGCCGTTATTGCCAGCGCAAACAGTGCACCAAAGCCAATACCAATTGGCACAACCGGAATACCCACCATTACCGCCAGCGAGTAAATTCCCAACATCAGCAGCATGGCGCTGTTTTCGCCAAGGTTTTGTACGGCAATCGCATTCCCCGCCCCGACGCTTTTTTTGCCTCGCTCCTGTAGCAACGCATTAAGCGGTACAACAAAAAAGCCGCCCAGCACGCCAATCAACATCAGCAAGGCATAGGCTGGCAACAGTTCGTGTTGCAGGGAGAAAATCAGCACCACCACGCCAATCAAAATGCCGGCTGGCATGCAGCGAGATACGGTTTCCAGAGTGACCAGTTTTGCTGCCGCCCCTGCACCAACCACGATACCAATCGCCACCATCGCGTTGAGGTAGGTCGGGGTCGCGTTATCGGTAATGCCCAGCGCCACTGGCACCCACAGCACCAACAGGAAACGCAGCGTGACGCCCGCCCCCCAGAATAAACTGGTGCCCACCAGCGAAAATCGAGTTTCACCGTTGCGCCATAATACGGCGCAAGCAGAGATAAAGCTGCGGGCCATGTTGATGAGATTCCACGACTGTCCCGGACGTGCCGCCGCCAGTTTTGGAATGTAGAGATTTGCCGCTACCGCGCCAGCATAAGCCAGTGCACAGGCCGCCAGCGCAGCAAGAACATGCCAGTCCGCCAGCACGCCACCGGCTACGGAGCCGAGCAAAATCGCCGCAATGGTGGAGGCTTCCATCAAACCGTTAGCTTTCACTAACTGATTGCCAGTAGTTAGCTCGCCAAGAATACCGTATTTCGCCGGAGAATAAGCCGCTGCACCAACGCCCACCAGCGTATAACCGAGAAACGGATTAATGCCAAAACAAATACTGGCAGCGCCCAGCAACTTAAGGCCGTTGGCAAACATCATTACCCGGCCTTTCGCAAAGCTATCCGCCACCTGACCGACAAACGGCGCAAAGAGAATGTAAGCACCCACAAACACCATTTGCAGGATTGGTTGACTCCAGTCCGGGTAGAACTGCGCTTTCAGTAACGCCAGAGTGGCAAACAGCAGCGCGTTATCGCCAAAGGCAGAGAGAAACTGCGCGGCGATAACCGCTTTCATTCCCTTCGACCATAGCGAAGTATTAGTGTGCACTGACTCACTCATCGTGTTTTTCCGCTTCGTCTACCCAACTTTTCAACGTGACAAAGTCTGGCTTACCGCTGCCCAGTAATGGCATCTGTTTCAGATAGCGAATGTCACGCGGTACGGCAAGTTCCGGTACGCCGTGCTCGCGGGCGTATTGCTGTAGTTTATCGCGCGTCAGTTCGCCGTCTGTAGTGAATAGTACCAGCGCCTCGCCTTTACTGGCGTCGCTCTTAATCGCGGTGGCATGGACTTTATCTGGCGAAACACCAAGTGCCAGTTGTTCCACCATTTCCAGTGAAACCATCTCTCCGGCAATTTTGGCGAAGCGTTTTGCGCGGCCCTGAATCTGCACAAAGCCCTGCTCGTCAAAACGCACAATATCGCCAGTGTCATACCAGCCGCGCTCCATCTCACCGTGGATGTTCTCAGCCGTTGGCACTTCCAGCACGCCTGGTTTCTCTACCCGCAGGTAGCCGTTCATTATGTTCGGCCCTTTTAGTTGCAGGCGACCGCCTTCTTCAATACCCGGAACCGCCAGCAGACGAGCATCCATCCCCGGCAAAATACGCCCGACAGTGCCAGGTTTCGCTGCCATCGGTACGTTGATGGACACTACTGGCGCGCATTCAGTCACGCCGTAGCCTTCAAGAATACGCAGGCCAAACTTATCCTGCCAAAGTCGTTTGGTGCTTTCTTGCAGCTTCTCCGCGCCAGCCACCACATAGCGTAGACGATAGAAGTCATACGGGTTGGCGAAGCGCGCGTAATGGCCCAGGAAGGTCGAAGTGCCGAAAAGCACCGTACAACTGCGGTCATACACCAGTTCAGGCACAATGCGGTAATGCAATGGGCTGGGGTAAAGGAAGACTTCTGCGCCCGTCAGGAGTGGCGTAAACAGGCCAACAGTTAAACCAAAAGAGTGAAACAGCGGTAACGCCGACATAAAGCGATCGTTGGTAGTGAAGTCGGCGATAGTTTTAATCTGCTCGACGTTCGCCAGAATGCTTTTATGGCTATGGACAACGCCTTTCGGATGGCCTTCAGAACCGGAAGTAAAGAGGATCAGCGCCTCTTCTTCTGGCTGCTGTTTTACCTGTGCCAGACGCGGCATCAACAGATGGGCGAAGATCCACACTTTGTCGATAGTGGTGACGTCCGCTTTTAAATCTTCCAGATACACCCAGCGCACCTGAGTCAGCTGCTCCGGCAGATGCCAGAGTTTGCCTTTGTCGAGGAACTGGCGGGAAGTGAAGATTGTTTTGATTTCGGCGGCAGTAATAGCACTGGTCAGCCCTTTTACCCCGGCGGTGTAGTTCATCATTGCCGGAATACGGCGACGGGCGATGGCCCCAAAAATCACCGCCGCGCTAATGCCCGCATTGGGCAGCATTAAGCCGATTCTTTCCCCTTCAACGCTATATTTTTCGAGGATGCGACCAACAAACAGTGTTTTAGTAAGCAATTTGCGATAGGAGTCTGGGGTAAAGTTGACGTCTTCGACACATTTCTTCCCGGCTCCAAAGCGATACATTGCGCTCAGTAAAGATTCGTACAGCGTTTCACGCGGGCGCACCGCCATTCGCGCTTCCATCATAATTTGATGCAGCATTTCACCAGCGATTTTACGGCGGTCGCGGGCGCGCGGCGCATCCGGCATCGGCACCTGCGTGGGAGGCAAAATATGCAGATGAATTTGCGGGAACAAGCGCCGTTTAACCAGACCTTTCAGGCGACTAAAGTGCGTAAGCTCCGCCCCTTCAATTCGTACCGGAATGACCGTCGCGCCTGACTTCGCCGCCACAAAACCGGCGCCATCGTAGATTTTCATCAGCGAGCCGGTGGTTGTGATGCGACCCTCCGGGAAAATCACTACCGGACGGCCTTGTTCCACCAAACGAACCAGGTGTTTGATGGCCATCGGCTGAGTCGGATCGAGAGGAACGAAGTCGATAAATGATTTCAACCAACGCATATACCACTGCTGGCTGATGGAGGTGTAAACAGCAAACACCGGGCGAACGGGTAAAAATAGCGCCAGCAGAATGCCATCAATAAAAGAGACGTGATTGGGCGTAATAAGAACGCGCTCGCCCTTCAGCGCCTGGGTGTCACCTGTCACGCGAACGCGGTACAGAGCAAGGCACAAATTTCGAAAAAAGCTAAAAAGCATTTCAACTCCCTTTGCTCATTATTCATTAAATGCGAATGCGGTGAGATTACACGAGATGAAGAGATCGAGCGACAGTAAAGTCGGTGCGAAAAAAAACCTGCGCATCCGCGCAGGTTGGTGCAAGAGACAGGGTACGAAGAGCGTACCGAATAATCTCACCAATCAATACCTCTGGGATCTTGATTGTGGTCCGCACGACGACGCTTCGCCAGCGAGAAAAAGCAAAGGAATGAAGGGAAATGCAACGAGGTGTGTAAATTGTCGGTTACTGTTACAGATTTGCGACAGGCAAAAAAAACCTGCGCATCTGCGCAGGCTGGTGTAATTCATGTGCTCAACCCGAAGTTGACTTCACCTATCAATACCTCTGGGATCACCACTTTATCAACCTGTAGACAAATGCCACCAGCAGTCAATCGCAACAGCGTTTCGCAAAGTGTAACCAAAGGTTTGCAATCTCTTTTTTTTCTTACTTATTACCGTTTCGCGCACACTCCTCACGCTGAAATCACAACGCCCCTTGAACCAACGGGCGTTTTCCGTAACACTGGCAGAATGTAAGCGTTTACCCACAAAGGTATTTTCATGGCGACCATTAAGGATGTAGCCCGACTGGCAGGCGTTTCAGTCGCCACCGTTTCCCGCGTCATTAATAACTCTCCAAAAGCCAGCGAAGCTTCTCGTCTGGCTGTGCATAGCGCAATGGAATCTCTGAGCTATCACCCGAACGCTAACGCCCGCGCGTTGGCGCAACAGACCACTGAAACAGTCGGACTGGTCGTTGGTGATGTTTCCGATCCGTTTTTCGGTGCAATGGTGAAAGCGGTCGAACAGGTGGCTTACCATACCGGTAATTTCTTATTAATTGGCAACGGTTACCACAACGAACAAAAAGAGCGCCAGGCCATTGAGCAGTTGATTCGCCATCGCTGCGCCGCGCTGGTCGTCCATGCAAAAATGATCCCGGACGCCGATTTGGCCTCATTGATGAAGCAAATACCCGGTATGGTGTTAATCAACCGGATCCTTCCAGGTTTTGAGAATCGTTGTATCGCTCTGGACGATCGCTACGGTGCCTGGCTGGCGACACGCCATTTAATTCAACAAGGTCATACGCGCATTGGTTACCTCTGCTCTAACCACTCTATTTCTGATGCCGAAGATCGCCTGCAAGGATATTACGATGCCCTTGCCGAAAGCGGTATTCCGGCTAATGATCGGCTGGTGACTTTCGGCGAACCGGATGAAAGCGGTGGCGAACAGGCGATGACTGAACTGTTGGGAAGAGGCAAAAATTTCACCGCCGTGGCTTGTTATAACGACTCAATGGCGGCAGGTGCGATGGGCGTGCTCAATGACAATGGGATTGATGTACCGAGTGAAATTTCGCTGATTGGTTTTGATGATGTGCTGGTGTCACGCTATGTGCGCCCACGGCTGACCACGGTCCGTTATCCAATAGTGACAATGGCGACCCAGGCTGCCGAACTGGCATTGGCGCTGGCGGATAATCGCCCCCTGCCGGAAATCACCAACGTCTTTAGTCCTACGCTGGTACGTCGCCATTCAGTTTCAACACCGTCGCTGGATGCAAGTCATAACGCAGCCAGCGACTAGCCGCGATTAAAGCAACTCGAGCGCCAGTAATTCCTCAATGGTCTGGCGGCGGCGAATCAACCGTGCCTGACCATTATCAAACAGAACTTCTGGCAACAGTGGACGACTGTTGTAGTTAGATGACATTGATGCACCATATGCGCCGGTATCATGTAGCACCAGATAATCGCCGGTCTTCACTTCCGGTAAGGCGCGGGTTTCGACATTTCCCCCTTCCTGCTGGGTAAAGACATCGCCCGATTCACACAATGGCCCTGCGACAACGGTTTCCACCGTTGGCGCATGTTCAAGAGAGCGACCATCAGCCGCCAGCGCGCTAATATGGTGATAACTGCCGTACATTGCCGGGCGCATCAGATCATTAAATCCAGCGTCAACCAGCACAAAGTGGCGACTCCCCATTTGTTTGACGCTCCGCACTTGGGTAATTAACACACCAGACTGCGCTACCAGGAAGCGGCCCGGTTCGATTTCCAGTTTCACATGGTGACCGAGATGGCGGGCGATTTGCTCACGCGCGGCATTCCACAGACCATAATAATGTTCAGTATCAACCGCCTCTTCTCCCTGCTGATACGGAACAGAAAGCCCGCCCCCCGCAGAAATAGCCTGTAAATCCTGACCAAAATCGACAACCTGACGCACCATCGCGCCACACACCTGCTCCAGATGCGCATAATCAACACCAGAACCGATGTGCATATGAATGCCGACCAGTTGCAGATGATGACGTTGTATGACTTCCAGCGCGGCCGGAAGATCGGTATACCAGATGCCGTGCTTGCTGTTTTCGCCACCGGTATTGGTTTTTTGGCTATGACCGTGACCAAAGCCCGGATTAACGCGCAGCCATACCTGATGCCCTGGCGAAACCTGGCCAAGTTGGTCGAGCATATCAACTGAGCCAGCGTTCACTGGAATTTTCAATTCACTGACGCGCTCGAGGGTCGCCTGATCGATAACATCCGCAGTAAAAACAATGTCATCGGGATGCGTCTGCGGATTATATCCCGCCGCCAACGCGCGTTCGATTTCCCCCAATGAGACGGAATCCACTTTCACGCCCTGCTCGCGCATTAAGCGCAAAATATGAATATTGGAACAGGCTTTCTGCGCGAAGCGCACCACATCAAATTGTTTCAGCGCTGCAATCTGCCGACGGATAATTTGTGCATCGTAGACCCACACCGGGCAACCGAATTCTGCTGGCAAGCGCAGCAGATTTTCGGCGGTGAGATCGGTATCAGTGCTGAACAGTGAATGTGGCATAACAAACTCCGAATAAGTGCTTTTTTATGATTACGCCACATCATAAAAAGAATAAAAAATATCGATTTATGCCGACTCTATGCAAAAATGATATGGATTACCGGATTACGAGAGAGCGCCAATGGCCGCCGTTAACTTACGTCATATTGAAATTTTTCATGCGGTTATGACCGCCGGCAGCCTGACTGAGGCGGCACAACTGCTGCATACTTCACAGCCAACCGTCAGCCGCGAACTGGCACGCTTTGAAAAGGTGATCGGACTGAAACTGTTTGAACGCGTACGCGGTCGATTACACCCAACAGTTCAAGGGCTGCGTTTATTTGAAGAGGTGCAGCGCTCCTGGTACGGGCTGGATCGCATCGTCAGTGCCGCCGAAAGTCTGCGCGAGTTTCGCCAGGGCGAACTGTCTATTGCCTGCCTGCCGGTCTTTTCGCAGTCTTTTTTGCCGCCGCTGCTGCAACCCTTTCTGGCCCGTTATCCTGAAGTCAGCTTAAACATTGTGCCGCAGGAATCGCCGCTACTTGAAGAGTGGCTTTCGGCCCAGCGTCATGATTTAGGACTCACCGAAACGCTGCATACACCTGCGGGTACGGAACGCACCGAATTACTGTCTTTAGATGAAGTGTGTGTTTTACCGCCGGGTCATCCGCTGGCGGTAAAAAAGGTATTAACGCCGGAAGATTTTCAGGGTGAGAACTACATCAGCCTTTCCCGTACTGACAGCTATCGCCAGTTGCTGGATCAATTGTTTACTGAGAATCAGATTAAACGACGCATGATAGTAGAAACCCACAGCGCCGCGTCAGTCTGCGCAATGGTACGGGCGGGGGCGGGAGTTTCGGTGGTTAACCCGCTCACCGCTCTGGATTATGCGGCAAGCGGATTAGTGGTTCGGCGATTCAGTATTGCGGTTCCCTTCACCGTCAGCCTGATTCGCCCTCTGCATCGTCCGTCATCAGCACTAGTGCAGGCATTCAGCGAGCATTTACAGACCGGTTTACCAAAACTGGTTGCCGCTCTTGAGGCTATTTTGTAGCGAATTACGACAGCATAAAAGCGACAGCATCCTCGGCATGAATAGCCGCAGTATCAAACACAGGCAGAACACTGCGCTCTTCTGGCACCAGTAAACCAATTTCCGTACAGCCAAAAATGACGCCCTGCGCGCCCTGCTCTGCGAGGCGAGCAATCACTTGCGCATAATAAGCGCGTGATGTTTCGCTAAATTGCCCAAGACACAGTTCTTCAAAAATAATCTGATTAATTTTCGCCCGTTCATCCGCTTCAGGGATCAAACAGTCGATGGCAAATTGCTCCGCCAGTCGCCCACGATAAAAATCCTGTTCCATGGTGTAGCGCGTCCCCAGCAGCGCCACGCGAGTCATTCCGGCACGGGTAATTGCACGTCCGGTAGCATCCGCAATATGTAAGAAAGGCAGTGAACAACGGGATTCGATAGTATCCGCCACTTTGTGCATCGTATTAGTACATAACACAATGCCTTCAGCCCCCGCCCGCTGTAAGCCAAGCGCCGCCTCAGCTAAAATGTCCCCGGTTTTGTCCCATTCCCCGCGACGCTGGCACTCTTCTATTTCATGAAAATCGACGCTATGTAGCAGCACTTGCGCAGAGTGAAGCCTACCAAGTCGCTGTTTAATGCCTTCATTTATCAGACGATAGTAAGGAATAGTGGATTCCCAGCTCATCCCACCCAGCAGACCAATTGTTTTCATTCCTTTCTCCTGACTTGTGAGTTAGTGCAGCAAGGCTGAATAAGGAACTCAACGGCCTGGCGCCCGATCTCTATTAGCGAAAAAAAGGCCGGATGTACAGCACATCCGGCCTGTGAAATCAGACGCCGATATTTCTCAATTTTTCGCCTGACATCAGTTTGCGTTCGATATGCTCCAGCGTGACATTCTTGGTTTCCGGAATGAGCCAGAAGGTAATACCCACAAACGCAATATTCAGCGCGGTGTAGAGCCAGAACGTACCGGCAGCACCAATGCTATCGAGCAGTGTCAGGAAGGTCGCGCCGATAATCATGTTCGACACCCAGTTCGTGGTGGTCGAACAGGTAATACCAAAATCGCGGCATTTCAGCGGTTGAATTTCAGAGCACAGGATCCACACTACTGGCGCAGCACTCATTGCATAACCGGCAATACACATCATCGTCATGCCAACAGAGAGCCAGGACAAGCCGCTGGAAGCCGTACCGTTATCAAACTGCATCAGGCAATAGCCCAACACCAGGGTCCCCAACGCCATCACGCTGAAACCAATTTTCAGAGCCGGTTTACGCCCGGCTTTATCTACCGTAAACACCGCAATAAAAGTGGCAAACATAAAAGTCAGCCCTACGACCAGAGTCGCAATCATCTGCTGTTCAGTCGTCGTAAAGCCCGCCATTTTGAAGATACGCGGCGCGTAATACATGATGATGTTCATACCGGTAAATTGTTGCATCGCCTGCAACAACATACCGAGGAACACCGCACGACGTACGTTACGGTTGATTTTAAACAGCGCCCAACCACCTTGTTTTAATTTCAGGCTTTCACGAATTTCGTTCAGTTCTTCTCGCGCTTTTTCTGATGTATCGCGCAGCATACGCAACACTTCTTCCGCCTCGATATGACGCCCTTTCTCCGCCAGCCAGCGCGGGCTATTTGGCAGGAAAACGACCAGAATAATCAACAGGACTGCCGGTAGGGCTAGAACACCTAACATTGCACGCCAGTTGCCGCTATAGCTGAATGCCGTGTCGGATAAAAACGCCAGCACGATGCCCAGTGTGACCATCAACTGATACATACTGATCATCTTGCCACGTACGTTTTCACTCGCCATTTCAGAGAGGTACAGTGGAGCGGTATAAGAGGCAATCCCCACGGCAATCCCAAGCACCACACGAGCGGCAATTAACATCTCTACGCTGGTCGCAAAAGCTGACCCTATCGAACCGAGTACAAACAGGATAGCCCCTGCCATCAGACTGTATTTACGCCCCAGACGGAACGACAGCCAACCATTAAACAGCGCACCAATTGCCGCGCCGAGCATCATGCTACTGACCACCCATTCCTGCAATCGACTGGTTAGCACAAAGTGATCGGTAATGAACGGCAACGCTCCGGCGATAACCCCGATATCAAGACCAAATAACAATCCTGCGACCGCAGCAGCTACCGAAACAAACATATTCATACGACGCGTATCTCGCAGAGGACGCGGCGTTAAAGCAGATTCCGTATTGATAGTAACCATTTTTTCCTGCCAGCAGAGAATAAGACATAGTGAAAAAATACGTGAACAACTCATACAGGTGTCAGGTCGGAATTAGCATAAATATGGATTAAACTGCTACTACATGCGGTTATGTGATGGACATTCCAATTTTCAAATTAAGTAAAATTATTGACGTTATTATTAACTACATAATTTT
This sequence comes from Escherichia sp. E1V33, assembly GCF_004211955.1. Classification (GTDB taxonomy): domain Bacteria; phylum Pseudomonadota; class Gammaproteobacteria; order Enterobacterales; family Enterobacteriaceae; genus Escherichia. Next base: position 272,399 of record NZ_RHJI01000015.1, on the reverse strand, counting down.
AAAGTAGATAAAACTCATAAAATTTATTAATTGATAATTGATATGGATTATTTCATAACAGAGATATGGATTATGATGATCTGCAGGTATAAAAAACCCTGCCATATGGCAGGGTAATAAAAATGAAATGAATAACTTAACGCGCCAGCCAGCCGCCATCTACGGCGATGGTATAACCATTCACATAGTCTGAAGCACTGGAGGCAAGGAACACCACTGGCCCCATTAGATCGCTTGGCAATCCCCAACGCCCTGCCGGGATACGGTCAAGAATTTCCGCACTACGCTGTTCATCAGCCCGCAGTTGTTGGGTATTGTTGGTCGCCATATAGCCCGGAGCAATCGCATTAACGTTGATGTTATGTTTTGCCCATTCGTTCGCCATCAGGCGAGTCACGCCCATCACGCCGCTTTTTGATGCGGTATACGAAGGTACGCGAATCCCGCCCTGAAATGAGAGCATCGACGCGATATTGATAATCTTGCCGCCGTTGCCCTGTGCGATGAAATGTTTCGCCGCCGCCTGAGACATGAAGAACACACTTTTGATGTTCAGATTCATCACATCGTCCCAGTCTTTTTCACTGAAATCGAGAGCATCTTCACGGCGAATCAATCCGGCGTTATTCACCAGGATATCAATATGGCCGAACTCTGCTACCGCACGATCCAGCAGTGCAGGAATGCCATCAATCTGACGCAGATCGGCGGTCAGGCTTAGAAAACGACGGCCCAGCGCCGTGACCTGTTCAATAGTTTCGGTCGGTTCAACGATATTAATACCGACGATATCACAGCCCGCTTGCGCTAGTCCCAGCGCCATCCCCTGCCCCAGCCCAGTGTCACAACCGGTGACTACCGCGACTTTACCTTCGAGAGAAAATGCTTTTAAAATCATAATAATACCTTATTCATTTTGCCCGCAATTAGCGCAGATCTTTAACGGCAACGTGGTCCATATCATCGAAGACCTGGTTTTCACCGACCATGCCCCAGATAAAGGTATAAGCTTTGGTCCCTACGCCGGAATGGATAGACCAACTCGGGGAAATTACTGCCTGCTCGTTATGCATCACAATGTGACGCGTTTCTTGCGGTTGCCCCATCATGTGGAAAACGCAGGCGTCATCATCCATGTTGAAATAGAAGTAAACTTCCATCCGACGCTCGTGAGTGTGGCACGGCATGGTATTCCACAGGTTTCCCGGAGCCAGTTCCGTCAGCCCCATGCTCAACTGGCAGGTTTCCAGCACATCTGGCACAAAATATTTGTTAATTGTGCGACGGTTACTGGTGATGTTATCGCCCAGCGTAACCGGAGCGACTTCAGCAGGGGTCACTTTTTTAGTGGGATACGTCGTATGGGCAGGTGCGCAGTTGTAATAAAACTTCGCCGGAGTGGCACTATCAATGCTGGCAAAGACCACTTCTTTTGCACCTTTGCCAACATAGAGAGCGTCGCGGTGACCGATTTCGTAACATTGACCATCGACGGTAATCGTACCAGCGCCGCCAATATTAATTACGCCCAGCTCGCGACGCTCCAGGAAGTAGCTCACGCCCAGTTGTTTTCCAACTTCCCCGCCAACGGAAACCGTTTTTGCTACCGGCATAATGCCGCCAACAATAATGCGGTCAATGTGGCTGTAAACCATCGTGTACTCATCCGCGACGAATACCTTTTCAACCAAAAATTCATTACGCAGCCCCTGGGTATCCAGCGTTTTTGCATGCGCACTGTGGATGCTCTGTCTTACGTCCACATCAACCTCCGATAATCATTGAACTGTAAAATCACAACGATTGTGAAACATCGTTTCGTTTTATTCTTTAAAGGATGATATGCCTGCATAATGCGCTTTTCAATCAAAAATAAAACATTGTTTCATTTTTTAGCAAGGGATTGAGAAAAGTGTCGCGTCGATCACGAATAAGTCAGGTGAAGGAAAAACTCAGAGTCTATAGGGTATGTGTACAGATGTGCCAACCATCATCATGAAATGGTTTGATGGCGGCAGATGTTTAACGGATAGAAAGGAATTTAGATCTGGTCGTCACGTTCGATAGTTAACGCCACGCCCTGGCCGCCACCAATACAAAGTGTAGCCAGTCCTTTACGCGCGTTGCGTTTTACCATTTCATGGACCAAAGAAACCAGAATGCGGCAACCGGATGCGCCAATCGGGTGACCCAACGCAATTGCGCCACCATTAACATTGACCCGACGTTCATCCCATTCGAGCATTTTGCCAACGGAAAGCGCCTGCGCGGCAAACGCTTCATTAGCCTCAATAAGATCGACATCAGAAAGCTGCCAGCCCACACGCTCAAGGCAACGGCGAGTCGCATATACCGGAGCAATACCCATCAGCGCAGGATCGACACCAACACTGGCAAAGGCGCGAATACGTGCCAGCACGGGTAGATTCAACGCTCGGGCTTTGGCTTCGCTCATCATCATTACTGCAGCAGCACCATCATTAATCGATGAAGCATTACCTGCAGTAACAGAACCGTGACTATCAAATGACGGATTTAAGCTAGCCAGCCCTTCTGCACTGGCATCCGTACGCGGCTGTTCATCGGTATCAACAACCAGTAGCTGCCCATTGTTTTGCGTTCTCACCGGGACAATCTCATCTTTGAATCGTCCAGCATCAATGGCCGCCCGCGCTTTTTGTTGTGAACTAAGTGCATAGGCATCTTGTAATTGACGGCTGATACCATATTCACGCGCCAGATTTTCGGCAGTGACACCAATATGGTAATCATTGAACGCGTCCCATAAGCCATCATGCACCAGACTATCAACCAGTTGGCTATCGCCAAGCTGTGCCCCGGTACGACTATCAGTCAATACATGTGGTGCACGACTCATGTTTTCCTGACCACCGGCGATGACAATATCAGCCTCGCCACACTGGATCGCTTGCGTGGCAAGATGCAGTGCTTTTAGCCCGGAACCACAAACATCATTAATCGTTATGGCCGAAACACTGTTGGGTAGACCACCTTTAATGGCCGATTGCCGTGCTGGATTCTGCCCAGCTCCTGCGGTCAGAACCTGCCCCAGAATCACTTCATCCACCGCATGTGCAGCAACGCCAGTGCGTTCTAATAACGCTTTCACGACCAGGCTACCAAGTTCCACAGCAGAATGACCAGCCAACGCTCCACGATAGCAGCCGATAGGTGTTCGTAACGCACCGACAATCACAACGTCTTTCATCACAACCTCGCACAGATTAACAGCGCAATAGTAAATGATTGTTAATGAAAATTATTTTAAATGTTTAAAAATGGTGATTTTTATCACAAAGGAAATTCACCGGAATGAGGGATGGATACCCAACTGGCACGCAAGGTTTGCATCTACTAACCCATGAATCCATGAGGCGATATAGCGTTAATCTCCCATTTCTGACCTGGTTTATGGTAAATTGCCCTCCATTTTTCTTAATTTGTAGATGATACGTTCAAATAATGTCTAAAATTTGGTCAAAAGAAGAAACTCTCTGGAGCTTCGCTCTGTACGGCACAGCCGTTGGTGCAGGCACGCTCTTTCTCCCTATTCAGCTAGGTTCAGCGGGAGCGGTAGTCCTGTTTATTACAGCACTGGTCGCATGGCCTTTAACATATTGGCCACATAAGGCCCTGTGCCAGTTCATCCTTTCTTCAAAAACATCGGCAGGCGAAGGGATTACTGGCGCGGTAACTCATTACTATGGCAAGAAGATCGGCAATCTGATTACCACTCTTTACTTCATTGCTTTTTTTGTCGTCGTGTTGATATATGCAGTGGCAATAACCAATTCGCTGACAGAACAGCTGGCAAAGCATATGGTAATCGACCTGCGCATTCGTATGCTGGTGAGTCTGGGTGTTGTGTTAATTCTGAATTTCATTTTTCTAATGGGTCGCCATGCCACAATTCGGGTAATGGGATTTTTGGTATTTCCACTGATTGCCTATTTCTTATTTCTTTCTTTCTATCTCGTCGGTAGCTGGCAGCCAGCCCTATTAACTACCCAGGTAGAGTTCAATCAGAACACCCTTCACCAGATATGGATATCGATTCCCGTGATGGTTTTCGCCTTTAGCCATACGCCCATTATTTCTACGTTTGCTATTGATAGACGTGAGAAATATGGCGAACACGCTATGGATAAATGCAAAAAAATTATGAAAGTCGCTTATCTCATCATCTGTGTGAGTGTGCTTTTCTTCGTCTTTAGCTGCCTGTTATCAATACCACCTTCTTATATTGAAACAGCTAAAGAGGAGGGAGTTACCATTTTATCGGCACTTTCTATGCTGCCAAATGCCCCTGCATGGTTGTCGATATCTGGAATTATTGTCGCGGTTGTAGCAATGTCCAAATCGTTTTTAGGTACCTACTTTGGTGTTATTGAAGGAGCAACGGAATTAGTCAAAACAACGCTACAGCAGGCAGGCGTAAAAAAAAGCCGTGCCTTTAACCGCGCGCTGTCAATTATGTTAGTATCGCTGATTACTTTCATCGTTTGCTGCATCAACCCTAATGCAATTTCGATGATTTACGCGATCAGTGGTCCACTTATTGCCATGATTCTTTTTATCATGCCAACGCTGTCAACATATCTCATCCCGGTACTTAAGCCCTGGCGTTCTATCGGAAATCTTATTACGTTGATCGTCGGTATCCTGTGCGTATCGGTAATGTTCTTTAGCTAATCACTGATGTGAATGGTTCAAAATAGCCACTGTTTTGAACCATTCCAGTTCTTACAATGCATATCTTGCATTGTTCACCCTCGCCAAACGCTCCATAACTTAAACAAGCATTATCAAGCTGTTATCCTAAATAAAAATCTGAACATCTTAATTAAGACTATTTAAGATGCATCTCTTAGATTTACAAGATATCTTCTGGTCATTCGAAAACAATTTGCAGTATAGATATTCTTAATACATTAGGCACTTGTCTGATTTGCAATAAGGTCAATATGATTAACTGAGTGAAATCCAATCATATTTAAAGCTTAATGATGCGCGATAAAATATACCATTAAGAATAATGACAAATACGGATTAAACACAATTTTTCATAAAAAGCTTACTAAATCAGAGTGTATTGACATCATCAATAACCAATGAAATTATGCAATTATCTATGAATAGGGAGGTTATTAACATGAGGCTTTGTAGTCGCTATAAAAGTCTTACATGCAATAGTTGCTCAATGCATTGCCAAATAATGCCAGAAAAATCACCACGTTTGCAGTATTGTGCAAATGCCTGTTTTTGTATGTGGCCCGAAGAGAGTTCGTATTTTAATCGTGGCGTGGTTGAAGGTATATTAAGTAAAAACCACAATGCTCGATTAAGCGGATATATTTTTGTAGATTTTTCAGTAAGTTTTTTACGTCTTTTTTTAGAAAGTGACTGGATCGACTATCTTACGAGTACTGAGATGGGAATTGTGCTAGTAAGCGACCGAAATATGCAATCTCTTGCTAATTACTGGAGAAAACACAACTCTGCGATATCAGCCATTATATATAATGACGATGGACTGGATGTTGCCAACGAAAAGATCAGGCAACTATTCATTGGTCGTTATTTGTCATTTACAAGAGGCAATACGTTAACTCAAATGGAATTCACCATTATGGGACATATGGTTTCTGGTTATAATCCATATCAGATTGCAGAGGTTCTTGATATGGATATCCGTAGCATCTACGCCTACAAGCAAAGAATTGAAAAAAGAATGGGCGGTAAAATAAACGAATTGTTTATCCGCTCACATTCCGTTCAGCACTGAAACGTAACTATCGATAATAATAAGCATTGTATATACGGGCACTTATAAAGATGCCCGTATTTTATCACACGAACTTTTAACTCAGTTTATTAGAGTGCTTATTTAATTATGTCATCTTTGCATACTACCGCAAAAATGAAGAGATATTGCGATAGAAAAAGGTATAAAAACAACTGTTAAGAGTGTTAAATTTGTTAACCCGCATGGAATTTTAAGTTGCATTGATATGTTATAATTATAGTTTGCATGATAAATATAAAATTAATATATATTTATTTCATGAATACTAATATACTTATCAAACTATATAATTTCAATTTGCTTAATTTTGTGTTTCATTGACGTATGTACTGGATTATTAACGATAATATTGAGTTCTGGCCAGAGCACAGAAAATTAATTTCGGTACATGACGCCGAGCTTAACGCCGTTCTGACAACGCCGGCAAGCAGGTGCTTATCGCTGCTACTCGAAGCCTTTCCTGATGTGGTTGCACAACAAGATTTTTTCTCTAAAGTCTGGGAAGAAGAAGGCATGCGAGTACCGGTCAATACGTTATATCAAAATATATCGATTATCAGACGCGGGTTTCGCACGGTTGGTGAAACCAACCATTCGCTTATTGCAACCGTGCCGAGAAAAGGGTTTAAGCTCAGTAATGATATAAAAATAGAAAATCATGTAATAATCCCTTCTGCAGATGCTCAAAAGACCATATCTCCCCAATGCTTGAACGTGAAAGATGAGTTTAAAGAGACAAGTGCTCATCCTTATAATTACCGCAGAAATATAGTCAGGCTATTTAAAAATTATTTCCCCATGCTAAGTGCATTTGCTGTAGGTTTGCTTACCGCATTTTTCCTCTGGCACAATAGTCAGCCCAAATCATTCTTTAAAGATTACAAAACCGTTGCACAAATAAATGGTTGTCATTTCAATGTTACAGAAGATAGCATTGATGGCTTGAAAGATCTCGATAAATATAAGAATCGTATATTAGGTTCTGGAATTGATTGTAAAAAGTATCCCTGGCTATATTTTCCTCTCGATAAGTCGTCTCCTGGATTGATTGTTATGGCATGCAAAAAAAAGTATAGTAATAACACAGTTGCAGACTGTTTAACTCTATCGTATCGTGGAGTTAACCATGATTAGTTATAAAAAAATGCTGTTTATTATTTTATGCTTTATCAGTGGCTTCATTTTTTTTATTGCCTATCATTATTCAAAAGAACAAATAGTATACAATGAGAAATGCACGGCCAATTGGGTTATTTTTAATGACCAGGGAAGGGCTAATCTCACGATTGACTTTATGTATAATAAAAATAAAAAGACAGGAACTGTTGCACTCAGTGGCACCTGGAAACAAAACACTAACACTTATAAATCATTTCGCCGAGATATTGAGTACACATGGATTGAAAATTATGACACTTTGCATCTTACCTCTACTAAAATAAATAAGTTTGATATTATTGATCAAATTTCAGATGCTAATCTGGCACAACTCCTACCTGATTTTTATATATTCCCTGGAAAAATGATAAGCTATAATGTTCAAAAACAGAACAATCATGATTTTCTTTTAAGCATTGGCAATAGAGCAATTATGTATTGTGCAAGGTAAAAAACAACTTGATGTTGCATCTATAATTAAAAGCCAAAATAACAAATGTAATATTTCTGGCGCTAAAAAATAACCTTTATTTATTTTGATATCTGACAGTTCATACGGCAATCCCCTCACCCATTCAATTTACATCCATCATTAATAACACCTTCCACACTCCACTATGCAGATAATGGTGTAAAAATAACTTATGTTTCACACAGAGATATTTTATAGAGCAAACGAACACAATAGTTACCAATAAATAAAATAACTATTGAAATAATCCTTGCACATCAGATTGCCATTCGACATAAACCATTCCTCATAGCATATCATTTTATCTTAAATGAATAATTACATTAAATTAAGAAATGTAATTATCATAACTTTATCAATACTTTTCAATAAGTTATGCGCTTACATGATTAACCAGCATTAAATAAGAATATTTCAGATTACAATCACATCAGGCTAATATAAATTAACTTAAACAATCATGATGAATTTCGTAAATAGAAACATTAAATTAAACATATGAATATCAGTTATATCTGTTACTCATGCAGGATGTAAAAAACCACAAACTTAATAGAGGTGAGCTAATGGATTTAGAAAATAAGTTCTCATATCATTTCCCTGATGGAATCATACTCACAGAAGATGGCATTCTTACAAAAGGGAATGAGGAATTTTACATCCCACCGAAAGAACTCGGTGTATTACTTGTATTGCTTGAATCAGCGGGAAATGTTGTATCCAAAGATACGATCATCGAATCAGTATGGAAAAATGTGATTGTAAGTGATGAGTCCCTTACACGATGCATCTATTCTTTAAGATGTATTTTTGAAAGAATTGGCTACAACCGTTGCATTGAAACCATATATAGAAAAGGTTATCGATTCAGTGGACAAGTATTCAAGATAAAAGAAAATCAAGATAATGATGTGGGTAGCACTATTGCTTTATTTCCATTTGCAATATCTCACAGCAATCAGGATCCATTAGCACTTAACCAGGAACTGGTACAACTCATCTCAAATAAAAGAACTGATGACCTCTATATATATCCAATGGCTGCAACCCAGTATTGCATAGATAATAAATCTCAGACAGCCTTCCTTGCCAGATTCAAACCCGATTTTTTTGTAACAGGAAGAATCAGCCAATATAATGCTGCAAACAGTTTATATATTGAAGTAATCGATGCAAAAAGTTATTATCTTATTGCCAGCACACATCTTCAAGCGGATGACATACAAAAAATCTCACACTTTATAATTAGTAACTTATATCTGGCAATGAAGAAACCTAAAGCAGAACCAGGGTTTATGGCCCGACACATACCTTCTGATGAAAGTATTTTATCAGCAGAAATGTCTGCCGGAAAAAATGAATTGAATAAATTCACGCCTGAAAGCATTGCCAATGCAATCACTATATTTGAAAGTGTTAAAAATAAATCTAATGCTCAGGCAATAACCAATGAATGCTATTGCCTGTTGGCTGAATGCCATATGTCTATGGCTCTTCATGGGCTATATGAACTTAAACATGCAACTCAAAAAGCATTGGCCTTTATAGATAAGGTATCTGACAAAAATATTTTTGATGGAAATATTTTAGGAATTATGGGTCTGATAACCGGTCTTTCCGGACAAACGACTGCATCACGCATTTTTTTTGACCATGCCCAGACACAAGTATTAGATGTAGCCTCCTTATATTACTACAAGACACTGGTAAACATATATAACGAAAGAATTGAAGATGCTATCGCCTGTATAGACCAGTCACTGCTACTTGAACCCAAAAGACATAAATCCGCCATAATAAAAAAATGCATTGATGTATATGTTTCTACAATACAAAATGAAAGAAACGCATTCTCTTATCACGTAACTGAGAAAGAAGATCATTTAGTTATTATCAATAACATTCAAAAACTGAAGCAATTGACAAAAATTAACAACATTATTGATTTTAATTCTCAATATGAGGTTGCTTGAGCTGTAATAAACATCATAAAAAGAATAACGCTCTATATTTTGAGCTATACACTCTATTTTTGTTGGGGATGTTGGATTTATCTACATCTTACGTGAATGTATCAACAATAACGGAAGAATTTGATGACTACGGAAAAAACAGAGAAAGAGAAAAATTAAGAAGCTGGAGCGGGCGAAGGGAATCGAACCCTCGTATAGAGCTTGGGAAGCTCTCGTTCTACCATTGAACTACGCCCGCTTCGAGATGCGTAAGGCATTATAAACCTTACGCTCTCCTTAGCAAGTGCCTTGCTACTGACTGCTGATTAATTCGCCATCAGCACTTTGGCTTGCTGCCCTGTGGCGGCAAGTAGCGCAAAGGATCTATTGCCGTAGCACGGTAGCGAATCTGGAAATGTAGTCGCACTGATTCCGCATCTGTACTCCCCATAGTCGCTATCTTTTGCCCGGCTTTAACACTTTGCCCATTGTTCACCAGCATTGTGTCGTTATGGGCATAAGCAGTAATGTAATCTTCACTGTGTTTAATCATGATGAGATTACCGTAGCCACGTAGCTGATTACCCACATATACCACTTTACCGGCACCTGCAGCGTATATTGGCGTCCCGCGCGCCGCCGCAATATCAATCCCTTTATTGCCGCCATCTGCCATTGAGTAAGGCATAATAACCTTTCCGCTCGTTGGCCATAGCCAGCAACGTTGCCCAACCGGCGGCCATGAAGATTTCGAAACGGCCGAAGACGGTGTCACTGACGCTGTTTTTGTCGTCGATTTGCCGGTGGATTTACGCGTGCCGTTACTACTTTTTTTCGCCCCACCAAGTTTCAACTTTTGACCGATTTCTATGGTATAGGGGGGTGAAATGTCGTTGAGTCGGGCTAGCTCTTTTACGCTGGTTCCCGTGGTGCGTGAAATACGATAAAGCGTATCCCCCCGTTTCACGGTGTAAACGGAGCCAGAATACGTCCCTGTATCTGATGATTTGTTACCCGAACAGCCAGCCAGAAGCAGCCCTACCGATAACAGCATCACGATACCCAGAGTTTTTTTATTCAGGCGTCCTGCGCTCAAAATCTTTCCTCGCTAAAAAACAAGACGCTATATCATAGCAGCCCCCTGTCAGATCCCCAATCCATTGCGTGGAAACAGGTATGTACGAATCAATAACTGCTAAAAAATCTATTCGCACCGTTAGCAAACCATGACGAAATCTGAACCATCCTGACTGACCTCTAATACTCATTTATCACAATGATTTTTATCACACTCATATTGATAAACTGCACTCACTTTCTTTGCTGATAAAAATGCATCATCCATAGTGTTTTTTTAACGACATCACACTTCCCCCCTCCCCTCGTGCTTATAGTCGTTTCTGGCGTAATTCTTGCCTGCAAAGACTTAATCATTGCCATAAGAACCAAATGTTCAAATCAAGGGGATTTCTATGGAAGCGCGGGAAGCAACCGCTACAGGTGAATCATGCATGCGCGTCGATGCCATTGCGAAGGTCACCGGGCGAGCACGATATACTGACGATTATGTTATGGCGGGCATGTGTTACGCGAAATATGTACGCAGCCCAATTGCGCATGGTTATGCGGTGAACATTAACGATGAACAAGCCAGAAGTTTTCCTGGCGTACTGGCCGTATTTACCTGGGAGGATGTCCCTGATATTTCCTTTGCCACGGCGGGCCATGCCTGGACTCTGGATGAGAATAAGCGCGATACCGCCGATCGCGCCCTGTTAACACGCCACGTCCGCCATCATGGCGATGCGGTTGCTATTGTCGTTGCCCGTGATGAACTCACAGCGGAAAAAGCAGCACAACTTGTTCACATCGAATGGCAGGAATTACCCGTCATTACCACGCCAGAAGCGGCACTGGCAGAAGACGCTGCGCCAATCCATAGCGGTGGCAATTTACTGAAACAAAGCACAATGTCGACAGGTAATGTCCAACAAGCAATCGATGCCGCCGATTACCAGGTGCAGGGGCATTATCAAACGCCGGTCATTCAACATTGTCATATGGAAAGTGTGACCTCATTGGCGTGGATGGAAGACGATTCACGAATTACCATCGTTTCCAGCACCCAAATCCCGCACATTGTCCGCCGCGTTGTCGGTCAGGCGCTGGATATTCCCTGGTCGTGCGTGCGAGTCATCAAGCCCTTTGTTGGCGGTGGTTTTGGTAATAAACAAGATGTACTGGAAGAGCCGATGGCGGCATTCCTGACCAGTAAACTCGGCGGAATTCCGGTGAAAGTTTCCCTAAGCCGCGAAGAATGTTTTCTGGCGACCCGCACTCGCCACGCTTTTACCATTGACGGACAAATGGGCGTAAACCGCGATGGTACACTGAAAGGCTATAGTCTGGATGTTCTGTCTAACACCGGCGCTTACGCTTCACACGGACATTCCATCGCTTCTGCAGGCGGCAATAAAGTTGCTTATCTCTACCCGCGCTGTGCCTATTCTTATAGCTCAAAGACCTGCTATACCAACCTGCCCTCAGCGGGTGCGATGCGTGGTTATGGCGCGCCGCAGGTGGTTTTTGCTGTTGAATCCATGCTGGATGACGCTGCCGAAGCACTGGGTATCGACCCTATCGAAATTCGTTTACGCAACGCTGCTCGTGAAGGCGATGCAAATCCGCTCACTGGCAAACGCATTTACAGTGCCGGATTACCAGAATGTCTGGAAAAAGGGCGGGAAATTTTTGAATGGGAAAAGCGCCGTGTGGAGTGCCAGAAGCAACAAGGTAATCTGCGCCGCGGCGTTGGCGTTGCCTGTTTTAGTTACACCTCGAATACCTGGCCTGTCGGTGTGGAAATCGCTGGCGCGCGCCTGTTGATGAATCAGGATGGGACCATCAACGTGCAAAGCGGCGCGACGGAAATCGGTCAGGGTGCCGATACTGTGTTCTCGCAAATGGTGGCTGAAACCGTGGGCGTTCCGGTCAGTGATGTACGCGTAATTTCGACGCAAGATACCGATATTACGCCATTCGATCCAGGCGCGTTTGCTTCACGTCAGAGCTATGTCGCAGCTCCGGCGCTACGCAGTGCAGCGCTATTGCTAAGAGAGAAAATTATCGCTCACGCTGCAGTAATGCTGCATCAGTCGGCGATGAATCTAACCCTGATAAAAGGCCATATCGTACTGGTTGAAAGACCGGAAGAAGCGTTACTGTCGTTAAAAGATCTGGCAATGGATGCATTTTATCATCCCGAGCGTGGCGGACAGCTTTCTGCAGAAAGCTCAATCAAAACTACCACGAACCCACCTGCGTTTGGCTGTACCTTTGTTGATCTGACGGTCGATATCGCGCTGTGTAAGGTCACCATCAACCGCATCCTCAACGTTCATGATTCGGGCCATATTCTTAATCCGCTGTTGGCTGAAGGTCAGGTACACGGCGGGATGGGGATGGGCATCGGCTGGGCGCTTTTTGAAGAGATGATTATCGACGCGAAAAGTGGCGTGGTGCGTAACCCAAATTTACTGGATTACAAAATGCCGACCATGCCGGACCTGCCACAACTGGAAAGTGCGTTTGTCGAAATTAATGAACCACAATCCGCATACGGACATAAGTCACTGGGTGAGCCGCCAATTATTCCTGTCGCCGCTGCAATTCGTAATGCGGTGAAGATGGCTACCGGCGTCGCAATCAATACGCTGCCGCTGACGCCAAAACGGTTATATGAAGAGTTCCATCTGGCAGGATTGATTTGAGGATAACATCATGTTTGATTTTGCTTCTTACCATCGCGCAACGACCGTTGCCGATGCAACCAACCTGCTGGCTCAAGATCCGCAGGCAAAACTGCTCGCCGGTGGCACTGATGTATTGATTCAACTCCACCATCACAATGATCGCTATCGCCATATTGTTGATATCCACAATCTGGCGGAGCTTCGGGGAATTACGCTGGCAGAGGATGGTGCACTACGCATCGGCTCTGCGACGACCTTTACTCAGTTAATAGAAAATCAGTTAACGCAACATCACCTCCCGGCGTTATGCGCTGCGGCTTCGTCTATTGCCGGCCCGCAAATCCGTAACGTCGCTACCTACGGCGGAAATATTTGCAACGGCGCCACCAGTGCAGATTCAGCCACGCCAACGCTGATTTATGATGCGAAGCTGGAAATCCATTCACCGCGAGGGGTCCGTTTCGTCTCGATTAATGGTTTTCATACCGGACCAGGCAAGGTTTCCCTTGAGCATGATGAAATTCTGGTCGCGTTTCATTTTCCTCCGCAGCCAAAAGAACACGCAGGTAGCGCACATTATAAATATGCCATGCGCGATGCGATGGATATTTCAACAATCGGGTGTGCCGCTCACTGTCGATTGGACAACGGCTACTTCAGCGAGTTGCGTCTGGCATTTGGCGTTGCTGCGCCTACGCCGATCCGCTGCCAGCACGCCGAACAGGCTGCGCAAAATGCGCCATTAAACCTGCAAACGCTGGAGGCCATCTGCGAATCTGTCCTGCAGGATGTCGCACCGCGTTCTTCATGGCGAGCAAGTAAAGAGTTCCGTCTGCATCTCATCCAGACGATGACCAAAAAAGTGATTAGCGAAGCCGTCGCTGCGGCGGGGGGAAAATTGCAATGAATCACAACGAAAGTATTACTATTGAATGCATCATTAACGGTATGCCTTTTCAGCTTCACGCCGCGCCAGGCATGCCGCTCTCGGAACTGCTCCGCGAACAAGGGCTGCTTAGTGTCAAACAAGGATGCTGCGTGGGTGAATGCGGTGCCTGTACGGTGCTGGTTGACGGAACCGCGATAGACAGCTGCTTGTACCTGGCCGCATGGGCTGAAGGAAAACAGATTCGCACGCTGGAAGGAGAGGCAAAAGGCGGCAAACTTTCTCATGTACAACAGGCTTATGCGAAATCTGGCGCTGTACAGTGTGGTTTTTGTACGCCGGGGCTTATTATGGCCACTACGGCAATGCTGGCAAAACCTCGAGAGAAACCGTTAACCATTACGGAAATTCGCCGTGGCTTGGCCGGGAATTTGTGTCGCTGTACCGGATATCAAATGATCGTGAATACTGTTCTGGACTGTGAAGAAACGAAGTAAAACGCAATCCGGCCTGAATTCAGGCCGGATTTTTTGATGTCTATGCGCTTAACAATTCATATTTCTTAATTTTACGATAAAGCGTGGCGATGCCAATTCCCAGCTCATCAGCGACTTGCTTCTTACTGTTATGCCGTGAGAGCGCCTCGCGAATCATCTGCTTTTCCATCTCCTCCAGCGCTGTGCCGCCAGCATCATCGAGAGCCAAATGTGCCTCGCCGGCTTCTGGCGTCTCACTTTGCTCCGTCGTACCGTTATTAACCAGATTTGGTGGTAGTAGCGTACTGTCGATGACTTCGCCCGAAGGAACGACGTTAACCAGATATTCCATCAAATTACTTAACTCTCGCAGGTTTCCTGGCCAACGATGCTTACGCAGTAACTCAACAACATCGGGAGCAATACCAGGGTAAACCGATCCCAGGCGACGAGTATGGAGATGTAAAAAGTAATGCACCAATAGTTCAATATCTTCCTGACGCTCACGTAGCGGTGGCAGAGTGATGGGAATAACGTTAAGTCGGTAGAAAAGATCTTCGCGGAATTTACCTTCGACTATGAACTGAGCCAGATTCTGGTTAGTTGCAGAAATGATGCGGATGTCGACCTGTATTGGACTACTGGCGCCAATAGGCAGGATCTCACGTGCTTCAATCGCCCGCAGCAGTTTTGCCTGAAGCATTAAAGGCATATCGCCAATTTCATCAAGAAACAGCGTTCCCGTGTTTGCTGCCTGAATCAGCCCTGTTTTACCGTTGGCAGAAGCACCAGTAAATGCGCCTTTAACATAACCGAACAACTCGCTCTCCAGAAGTTGCTCCGGAATCGCCGCGCAGTTAATAGCGATAAATGGTTTGTTCCGTCGCCCACTCAACTTATGAATAGCGCGGGCCACCACTTCTTTCCCTGTCCCACTTTCACCAACGACCATGACGCTGGATGGGCTAGGTGCGATGCGACTAATAAGCCGTTTTAATTGCCGCATAACACGACACTCGCCAACCAATTGTTCAATATGCGGTTCATCAGATGCATTTGCCACGGAAAAACTGGTATGGGATTGGTGAAACGCCATTAAAAAAAGCTGTCGTCCCTGAATGTTATGCAACTGACCAATTATCAATTCACTTTTATCATCCCACGAGACAATATGTTGCATATGTCCATGAGTAAAATTACTCTCAAATGTTAATGGCCTGAAACGAATAAGTTTCCCAACCATATTATTTTGTACAACGCCAAGTGTTTTTAATGCAGTCTGGTTAACGAACTGAACGCGATTGTCCTCATCAATAACTAATACACCTTGATCCATATTATCGATCATGGTAGCAAATATTTTACTGATGTTATCTCCCGGCCCCTGATCTTCCAGGAGTTTCGAGACAAAAATAGTCGATATATGGCGAACGTAATCTGAAAACTCGCGTAAATTATCACTGATATGTTCTTGTTGCTCATGAGTAACAGCAATCAAACTTATCACTCCGACACAACGATCCTGCAGAATAACGGGCGTCCCCAGGAACGCCTTCTCACGACAACTCTCTTTACTGTCGCAGCCTTCACAAAGGGGATCGAAGCGAGATTGTGTCACGACCTTTTCGGTTTTTGTTTCGAGGACATAGCGGAGCAAGCGTGAGTTGCCACTCAACTGGCGGCCAAGAAATTTCCCATATGCGCCGGTTCCAGCGACGCGACACAAGTTTTCATCAACGATCTCAACCTCAAGCTGCAAAACGCTGGCTAGCATTCTGGCAAAACGCTGAATTGTTGGTTGAATTTGCATCAAAACTGACTGCGTATTAGCAAGCTCCATAGCTTTACCTTCCAGAATCACTTAAAAGTCGATCATTGAAGACGTTGATGGTTCACAGATCATAACGATATTAACTCAGGCAAAAATCGCTTTGCTAAAAACATAAGATTTTTATCACTTTCTAATGAAATTATGGAAGTGATATCACATTTCTATATCAATATGAGAATTACGGGAGTGAGTTTATCAAACTGACGAGGTTTCACCTGTCCCTTTATCTTATTTCTGATACTTAGCAGCAAATAAATAACAGCGTTAAAAAAGCCAAACGTTTTCGTATATTTTTAACTTCCGTATTGTGGCGATAATTTGTGATCAATCCCACATATCCCCTGTCAGATTAGCGTTTCGTGACCGCGTTGATAACTCTGGCATGTTTATTGTTAGTCCCTGGTATAGCTGTGAAAACACCAATCACTTTGGCAAGTCACAGTGAAATAAACCACTTTGCCTGTCATTCCACTACCGGGACTTTATGATGAAAACTGTTAATGAGCTGATTAAGGATATCAATTCGCTGACCTCTCACCTGCACGAGAAAGATTTTTTGTTAACGTGGGAACAGACGCCAGATGAACTGAAACAAGTACTGGACGTTGCCGCAGCGTTAAAAGCACTGCGTGCCGAAAACATCTCTACCAAAGTCTTTAATAGTGGATTAGGTATTTCCGTATTCCGCGATAACTCCACCCGTACCCGTTTCTCTTATGCTTCCGCGCTTAACCTGCTCGGCCTTGCACAGCAGGATCTCGACGAAGGTAAATCACAAATCGCGCACGGCGAAACCGTCCGTGAAACCGCTAATATGATCTCCTTCTGCGCTGACGCTATCGGTATTCGTGACGATATGTATTTGGGTGCGGGTAACGCCTATATGCGTGAAGTTGGCGCGGCGCTCGACGATGGCTACAAGCAAGGCGTACTGCCGCAGCGTCCGGCTTTAGTTAACCTGCAATGCGATATCGACCACCCGACTCAGTCAATGGCTGACCTGGCATGGTTGCGTGAACACTTTGGCTCACTGGAAAACCTGAAAGGTAAAAAAATCGCCATGACATGGGCATACTCCCCAAGCTATGGCAAACCGCTGTCTGTACCACAAGGCATCATCGGTCTGATGACCCGCTTCGGTATGGATGTCACCCTCGCCCATCCAGAAGGTTACGACCTGATCCCAGATGTCGTTGAAGTCGCTAAAAACAATGCTAAAGCATCCGGCGGTAGCTTCCGTCAGGTAACAAGCATGGAAGAAGCATTCAAAGACGCAGACATCGTTTATCCGAAGTCCTGGGCACCTTACAAAGTGATGGAAGAGCGTACTGAACTGCTGCGCGCTAATGATCACGAAGGACTGAAAGCGCTGGAAAAACAGTGTCTGGCACAGAACGCACAGCACAAAGACTGGCATTGTACTGAAGAGATGATGGAGCTGACCCGTGATGGCGAAGCCCTGTATATGCACTGCCTGCCAGCCGATATCAGCGGCGTATCCTGCAAAGAAGGTGAAGTTACTGAAGGCGTATTCGAAAAATACCGTATTGCGACCTACAAAGAAGCCAGCTGGAAGCCATACATCATCGCAGCGATGATCCTTTCCCGTAAATATTCCAAACCAGGCGCACTGCTCGAACAACTGCTGAAAGAAGCGCAAGAACGCGTGAAATAACCCCCTCGGGCCGATCGACAGGTCGGCTCTCTTTTTCCAGAGGCCAAAAGGATAGGATATGTCCGTTTTCTCATTGAAGATTGATATCGCCGATAACAAATTTTTCAACGGCGAAACATCACCGCTCTTTTCGCAAAGCCAGGCAAAACTGGCGCGCCAGTTCCACCAGAAAATTGCTGGCTATCGCCCAACACCGCTTTGTGCGCTGGACGATCTCGCAAACCTTTTTGGTGTGAAGAAAATTCTCGTTAAGGACGAATCAAAACGATTCGGTCTGAACGCATTCAAAATGCTCGGCGGCGCATACGCCATCGCTCAGTTGTTGTGCGAAAAATATCATCTTGATATCGAAACACTGTCATTCGAGCATCTGAAAAATGCCATCGGCGAAAAAATGACATTTGCTACAACGACCGACGGCAACCACGGGCGCGGTGTTGCCTGGGCAGCACAGCAACTCGGTCAGAACGCGGTAATTTACATGCCGAAAGGTTCCGCTCAGGAACGCGTTGACGCCATTCTGAACCTCGGAGCCGAGTGCATCGTCACTGATATGAACTATGACGATACCGTTCGCCTGACCATGCAACACGCGCAGCAACACGGCTGGGAAGTGGTGCAAGATACCGCCTGGGAAGGTTACACCAAAATCCCAACCTGGATCATGCAGGGCTACGCCACTCTGGCAGATGAAGCCGTCGAGCAAATGCGTGAAAAGGGCGTAACCCCAACTCACGTTCTGCTGCAAGCCGGTGTCGGCGCGATGGCCGGCGGCGTACTGGGTTATCTGGTGGATGTTTACACCCCACAAAATCTGCACAGCATCATTGTTGAACCTGACAAAGCTGACTGTATTTATCGCTCTGGCGTCAAAGGCGACATCGTCAACGTTGGCGGTGATATGGCCACTATTATGGCGGGCCTGGCTTGCGGTGAACCTAACCCTCTGGGCTGGGAAATCTTACGTAACTGTGCCACCCAATTTATCTCCTGCCAGGACAGCGTTGCCGCATTAGGTATGCGCGTGCTGGGTAATCCGTACGGCAACGACCCGCGCATCATCTCCGGTGAATCTGGCGCTGTCGGTTTGGGCGTTCTCGCGGCTGTTCATTATCACCCGCAACGTCAAAGCCTGATGGAAAAACTGGCGCTGAACAAAGATGCCGTCGTCCTGGTTATCAGCACCGAAGGCGACACCGACGTGAAGCACTACCGCGAAGTTGTCTGGGAAGGCAAACACTCTGTAGCACCTTAATCACCCTATTGGAACAACTCCCCGCCAAACGGGGAGTAAAAAATCTGGAGAAAAATAATGGCTAAGAATATTCCATTCAAACTGATTCTTGAAAAAGCAAAAGATTACCAGGCAGACATGACTCGCTTCCTGCGCGATATGGTGGCGATTCCCAGCGAAAGCTGCGACGAAAAACGCGTAGTGCATCGTATTAAAGAAGAGATGGAAAAAGTCGGCTTCGATAAAGTTGAAATCGACCCGATGGGTAACGTTCTCGGCTATATCGGCCACGGCCCGCGTCTGGTTGCGATGGACGCTCACATCGACACCGTAGGCATTGGTAACATCAAAAACTGGGAAT
Organism: Escherichia sp. E1V33; assembly: GCF_004211955.1. Classification (GTDB taxonomy): domain Bacteria; phylum Pseudomonadota; class Gammaproteobacteria; order Enterobacterales; family Enterobacteriaceae; genus Escherichia. The sequence goes on along the minus strand of NZ_RHJI01000015.1, from coordinate 252,775 downwards.
TCGATCCGTACGAAGGCATGGAAACCGACGAGCTGATCGGTGGACGTGGTACTTCCGACCAGGAAGGCGGCATGGCATCAATGGTTTATGCCGGTAAGATCATTAAAGACCTCGGTCTGGAAGATGAATACACCCTGCTGGTTACCGGTACGGTGCAGGAAGAAGACTGCGACGGTCTGTGCTGGCAGTACATTATTGAACAATCTGGTATTCGCCCGGAATTTGTGGTCAGTACCGAACCAACCGACTGCCAGGTATATCGTGGTCAGCGCGGTCGTATGGAAATTCGCATTGATGTTCAGGGCGTTAGCTGCCACGGTTCTGCACCAGAACGCGGTGATAACGCCATTTTCAAAATGGGCCCGATTCTTGGCGAGTTACAAGAACTGTCCCAACGTTTGGGCTATGACGAATTCCTCGGCAAAGGAACTCTGACGGTTTCCGAAATTTTCTTCACCTCACCAAGCCGTTGCGCAGTAGCAGACAGCTGTGCCGTTTCTATCGACCGTCGCCTGACCTGGGGCGAAACCTGGGAAGGCGCGCTGGATGAAATCCGCGCTCTGCCAGCCGTACAAAAAGCTAATGCTGTCGTTTCTATGTACAACTACGACCGTCCGTCCTGGACTGGCCTGGTTTACCCAACCGAATGCTACTTCCCGACCTGGAAAGTGGAAGAAGATCATTTCACCGTTAAAACGCTGGTGAATGCCTACGAAGGTCTGTTTGGCAAAGCTCCGGTCGTTGATAAGTGGACGTTCTCAACTAACGGCGTATCCATCATGGGCCGTCATGGCATTCCGGTCATCGGCTTTGGCCCGGGTAAGGAACCTGAAGCACACGCGCCAAATGAAAAAACCTGGAAATCTCACCTGGTGACCTGTGCCGCTATGTACGCTGCAATCCCGTTAAGCTGGCTGGCAACAGAGTAATAAATCTCAGACTGATGACAAAGCCAAAAAAGCACTCGGGCGGCCCCCTCTCCCCTTCGGGGAGAGGGTTAGGGTGAGGGGAACAGGCCTGCACTGGTGGGAAATCATCCCCTATCTCTCGCATAAAAAAACCGTACCCGTGCTGAAGATTAAGTCGATTTGTCAGCATTCTGTTCGCTCTTCACCTATTTCCCTCCGGTTCGCCGGAGGGTTTTCTGGAGTTTGCTATGCGCGTATTGATCAAAAACGGCACTGTCGTTAACGCAGATGGACAAGCAAAGCAGGATTTGCTGATTGAAAGCGGAATTGTTCGCCAGTTAGGCACAGATATTTCGCCACAGCTCCCTTATGAAGAGATTGATGCCACTGGCTGCTACGTTTTCCCAGGCGGCGTGGATGTCCATACGCATTTTAATATTGATGTTGGCATCGCGCGCAGTTGTGATGATTTTTTTACCGGTACCCGCGCCGCTGCGTGTGGCGGTACAACAACCATTATTGACCATATGGGATTTGGCCCAAATGGCTGCCGCTTACGCCATCAACTGGAAGTTTACCGTGGTTATGCAGCCCATAAAGCGGTCATCGACTACAGCTTTCATGGTGTTATCCAGCATATTAATCACGCCATCCTCGACGAAATTCCGATGATGGTCGAAGAAGGGCTGAGCAGTTTTAAACTCTATTTAACCTATCAATACAAACTCAACGATGACGAGGTGTTGCAGGCGTTACACCGCCTGCATGAGTCCGGCGCGCTGACCACTGTACACCCGGAAAATGACGCCGCAATCGCCAGTAAGCGAGCGGAGTTTATCGCCGCTGGGTTAACCGCGCCGCGCTACCACGCCTTGAGTCGCCCTCTGGAATGCGAAGCCGAAGCCATCGCCAGAATGATTAACCTGGCACAAATTGCCGGTAACGCCCCGCTCTATATTGTGCATCTGTCTAACGGCTTAGGTCTGGATTATCTGCGCCTTGCCCGCGCGAACCACCAGCCTGTCTGGGTGGAAACCTGCCCGCAATATCTCCTGCTGGACGAACGCAGTTACGATACAGAAGACGGCATGAAGTTCATTCTTAGCCCACCGCTGCGCAACGTACGCGAGCAGGACAAGCTGTGGTGTGGCATCAGCGATGGTGCCATCGACGTGGTGGCGACAGATCACTGCACCTTCTCGATGGCCCAGCGCCAGCAGATTTCTAAAGGTGATTTCAGCCGCTGTCCAAATGGCTTACCCGGTGTGGAAAATCGCATGCAGTTGCTGTTCTCCAGTGGCGTGATGACGGGACGTATCACACCGGAACGTTTTGTTGAATTAACCAGTGCAATGCCCGCCAGGCTGTTTGGCCTGTGGCCACAAAAAGGATTATTAGCACCCGGCTCAGATGGTGATGTGGTAATTATCGACCCACGTCAGAGTCAACAAATTCAGCACCGCCATCTCCACGACAACGCCGACTACTCTCCCTGGGAGGGCTTTACCTGTCAGGGCGCAATTGTCAGAACCTTATCCCGTGGTGAAACGATTTTCTGTGACGGCACCTTTACAGGCAAAGCCGGACGAGGACGTTTCCTGCGACGCAAACCGTTTGTCCCTCCCGTGCTCTAACCACTGCCAGGGATCTATACACAATCAAGAATGATGAGTGAGGAAAAATGAGTAAGAAAATTGTTCTCGCCCTCGGCGGGAATGCGCTGGGCGACGATCTGGCCGGGCAAATGAAAGCGGTAAAAATTACGTCTCAGGCAATTGTTGATTTAATTGCCCAGGGACATGAAGTTATCGTCACTCATGGTAATGGGCCGCAGGTAGGCATGATTAACCAGGCATTCGAAGCCGCTGCAAAAACTGAAGCGCACTCGCCGATGCTACCAATGTCTGTCTGTGTTGCGTTGAGTCAGGGATATATTGGTTACGATCTGCAAAACGCCTTAAGAGAAGAACTGCTTTCTCGGGGCATTAATAAACCTGTAGCAACGCTGGTTACCCAGGTCGAAGTCGACGCTAACGATCCGGCATTCCTCAACCCGACCAAGCCGATCGGTTCGTTCTTTACCGAGCAAGAAGCAGAGCAACTGACAAAACAGGGCTACACCCTGAAAGAAGATGCGGGTCGCGGCTATCGTCGTGTCGTTGCTTCGCCTAAGCCGGTAGATATTGTTGAAAAAGAGACAGTTAAAGCGCTAGTAGATGCAGGCCAGGTTGTGATCACCGTTGGTGGTGGTGGTATTCCTGTAATTCGTGAAGGTAACCATCTGCGCGGTGCCAGTGCGGTTATCGATAAAGACTGGGCCAGCGCCCGTTTAGCAGAAATGATCGATGCCGATATGCTGATTATTCTGACTGCTGTAGAAAAAGTGGCCATTAACTTCGGCAAAGAGAATGAACAATGGCTTGACCGTCTGTCATTGGCCGATGCAGAACGCTTTATCGAAGAAGGGCATTTTGCGAAAGGTTCTATGCTACCGAAAGTTGAAGCCGCCGCATCATTTGCCCGCTCTCGCGCTGGTCGTGAAGCTCTGATTACTGTGTTGAGCAAAGCAAAAGAAGGGATTGAAGGCAAAACCGGAACGGTGATTTGCCAGTAATTTAAAGGCCGGATGGGTAATACCATCCGGCCATTTTCATTTAAGCCACTTCCAGCACTTCTTTTGTCGCTTTAACGCCCTGATGCATCAACATCATTAACGCCTCAAGTACGCCGCCGCCAATCGCCCGGGCTTTATCAGAAACGCTGGTGAAATCAGCCGTTTCACCACGGGGATCGATATCACCAATTTTAAAGCCACCGACCACCGCCAGCCCGTCGTTAAGTAAACCACGCACCATTCCCGTCAGCGGCGCTTTTATTTCATGCTCGCCAATCCAGGCAATAACATCGCCCTCCTGCACCAGATCGCCTAGCTTCACGTTGGAACACATGATACCTGCCGCCGGAGCGCGAATAACTCGCCGGGTGGTATGTCCCATAATATTGCCGGGAACACCAGTGTTCTCCTGTGCACAACCGGAGTAAATCACCTGACCGAGCCAGTGCCCGCGATTTGTTTCAATTACCGCATGACAATCTTTACCTGCGGTAAAGCCCGGCCCAAGCGCGATTGTTACTGGTGCCATATCTGCACGCGTACCCAAATTCTGTTTCGCCAGAATAGCGTCCACCACGCAAAGTGGTTTCAGCTCATCAAGCAATGAACAGTCGGGGTCTACCATCACGGGAATAAACCCACGCTCAGTCAGTTTCATCGCCTCTGCAGAGCTGGTTGCCAGTCGGGCGGTGACACCTTCAACCGTCATTTCGTCGTCGAAAACTGCCTGGGCAAACGCCACGGTACAGCGAATCACCGTCGGTTTTTCCACTTCCAGCATGATCACTTTGAATCCCGCATGATACAAACGCAGCGCCACACCACTGGCAATATCCCCTGCGCCGCGAATCACTACCAGTTGATGCCCGGAAGGGTGCGAAGGTTTCATCATCAGCCCACCCGGCGCGTTATTTTTCACCTGTAATATTTCTGCCAGTACGCTGATAGCGATCTCCTGCGGTGTTTCGGCACCAATGTTGTAGCCCACTGGTGCATGCAAACGAGCAATATGGTCTTCAGCCACGCCTTTCTCACGCAACTGACGCAGGAATAGCTGAACCTTGCGGCGACTTGCCAGCAACCCCAACCATGCAATGGGCTGTTCAATGAGTTTATCGAGGGCTTCACGATCCTGATTATTCGTGGCAATCAGGACAAAATTATCAGGGCGAATCTCCAGTGCTTCCACTGCTGCACCAAACGAATCGGCATGAACAAGCGCAGTTGATGGTGGGAAAAGTTCAGGATTCAGGCTTTCGCGATAAATATCGGCAACAGCAATATCAAACCCCAACAATGCTGCGCTTTGGGCTATCGCCCGGTTAACATGTCCCGCACCGATCAACACCAGCCGGGGTCTCATACCATGTACGCTGATAAACACTGACATTGCGCCTCCGCAATCTGAGCCGACGGCATCCGCGCCGTTACGCGCCATGCGCCCATGGAATAATCGCGGTTTACGTTCCTGCAATGCCTGTAGCGACTCTTCAATCACCTTACGCTCAACCATTCCCCCGCCAATTGTGCCGACGATTGAACCATCGGCGCGCACTAACATTTGTGCAGAATGGCGGGGAGTAGAGCCTCGGCTATCAACAATTTGCGCCATCGCAAACGGACTATTTTGCTCTTCGAGTTTTGCAGCCTCTGTGAAAATATTCATACCAACCTCAATGGGTATCCTTTCAGTACCCCGGAATGCCCGGGCCGCTAATTCACAAATCTGCGCGCGATTGCAGGATGTTCTTGTATATCGCCCAGCCAGATTGCCTCTACGTCATGTTGTTGCAGTGGTTGAAGTAGCTCGCTTTGCGCAATCGCATTCTCACATTGAGAAAAACGGTTAATGAACCAGACTCGCCGACAGCCTTGCGGTACGTTTTTAAACGCGCCCTGCGGGTGACGAACCAGCGCAACGAGATCGCTCAGTTGCAAGGTTACTTCAGGTTTTAACCCGGTAATATCAGCAAACTGCGACCAGCGATGGACATTTTCTGCGCTCACTTTAGCGCCCAAAATATGTCCTCCCATCACAGCAATCACGCAGCAACTGCTTTTGGGTATGCAAGGTTCATGCTCACCCGGCGCTTTTAATGGCATTCCACGTGAGCCGTCTGCCTCAATGAGAATTACGTCACATTCTGGCCGTTGCGCCAGTGCATCAATGGCATCTGGCGCAAACCCCTGCGCTTTTCCTTGATTCGCTTTCCAGCGGTGAAAACAAAATGAAATGGGGAATTTGAGAGACGAGTGAGGAAGCATTGCGGGATCACGGCAGAAAACCACGGGCCAGTGAGAATCTGGCATAAACATATGTGTGGTCGTAGTGATTAACACGCGCCTACCGATAGACTGAAATAACTGTGCCAGCCAAAAAAGCAGACTGGTTTTCCCCCCGGCGCCAACAACAGAAATCACAGTGGGGTGTTTCTGCGCGCCTAAATCAATGAATAACGCCGATGGGTCAATTATACTTTTCACGAATCTTCATGGACCTCTCTGGGGTAAATACGCATTAATCAGGGAGTAACGTATTTTCAGACGTTATTAGCTCCTATAAATAATGGAACCACTATGTCAGCCATCGACTGTATAATTACTGCTGCTGGATTATCATCAAGAATGGGGCAATGGAAAATGATGTTACCCTGGCAACAGGGAACAATTCTTGATACAAGTATCAAAAATGCGTTGCAGTTTTGTAGCCGAATAATTTTAGTCACCGGCTATCGTGGTAATGAACTGCACGAACGCTATGCGAACCAGAGCAATATCACTATTATCCACAACCCAGATTATGCGCAGGGGTTACTGACATCAGTAAAGGCTGCAGTACCCGCGGTGCAAACAGAACATTGTTTTCTCACCCACGGTGACATGCCAACCCTCACCATCGATATTTTTAGAAAAATCTGGTCGTTACGTAATTATGGCGCAATACTGCCACTCCATAATGGCATCCCCGGCCATCCGATTTTAGTGTCAAAGCCATGCCTGATGCAGGCAATTCAGCGACCCAATGTCTCCAATATGCGTCAGGCACTCCTTATGGGAGAACATTATTCCGTCGAAATAGAAAATGCAGAAATAATTTTAGATATTGATACTCCTGATGACTTTATTACAGCGAAGAAAAGGTTTATTGAAATTTAGAAAACGTAGTTAAACGATTGCGTTCAAATATTACCCCCCCCAATACTCTTTATCATAATGATAAGGAATCACTGATTTTGAGAAAAGAGAAAAAGTGATAAATGGGCTAGCAATAATAATTTTCAGGAGTGATTTTAATTCTCATTTGGCACCTGTGAGTTCATTCACAAAAAGCACTTAAGTTTCGAGCCGCCTCACATTTTTTTATATTTCCCGCCTAACCTGGCAAGAGTGGTGCGATTGTTGCTCTATCCCCCTAAACCACCGGATGTCTCAACACCGGTCACTCAATGATATCTGTATAAGCTAAGGAGAGGGTTATGGGGGATATTATGCGTCCCATTCCGTTTGAGGAACTTTTGACGCGCATATTTGATGAATACCAACAACAACGCTCAATCTTTGGTATTCCCGAGCAACAGTTTTACTCACCCGCAAAAGGCAAATCCGTCAGTGTTTTCGGTGAAACCTGTGCAACACCGGTCGGCCCTGCCGCAGGTCCGCACACGCAACTCGCACAAAACATCGTCACATCCTGGCTGACTGGCGGACGCTTCATCGAACTAAAAACCGTCCAAATTCTTGACCGCCTGGAGCTGGAAAAGCCCTGTATCGATGCCGAAGACGAGTGCTTTAACACCGAATGGTCTACCGAATTTACCCTGCTTAAAGCCTGGGATGAATACCTCAAAGCCTGGTTTGCCCTGCACCTTCTCGAAGCGATGTTCCAGCCTTCTGATTCCGGTAAATCGTTCATCTTTAATATGAGCGTCGGTTACAACCTCGAAGGTATTAAGCAACCGCCGATGCAACAGTTCATCGACAATATGATGGACGCATCTGACCATCCGAAATTCGCTCAATATCGCGATACGCTGAATAAATTACTCCAGGATGACGCATTTTTAGCCCGCCACGGATTGCAGGAAAAACGCGAAAGCTTGCAAGCCTTACCCGCTCGCATCCCCACCAGCATGGTACAAGGCGTTACCCTCTCAACGATGCACGGCTGCCCTCCACATGAAATCGAAGCCATTTGCCGTTACATGCTGGAAGAAAAAGAGCTTAATACCTTCGTGAAACTCAACCCAACATTATTGGGTTACGCGCGTGTTCGTGAGATCCTCGATGTCTGCGGTTTCGGTTACATAGACTTAAAAGAAGAGTCATTTGATCACGACCTCAAGCTGACGCAAGCACTGGAAATGCTGGAACGCCTGATGGCGCTGGCAAAAGAAAAATCACTCGGCTTTGGCGTAAAACTGACTAACACTCTCGGCACCATCAACAATAAAGGCGCACTGCCTGGTGAAGAGATGTATATGTCAGGCCGTGCGCTGTTCCCGCTCTCCATCAATGTTGCAGCAGTTCTCTCTCGCGCCTTTGACGGCAAACTGCCCATTTCTTATTCCGGTGGTGCCAGTCAGCTGACTATCCGCGATATTTTTGATACTGGTATTCGCCCTATCACCATGGCAACCGACCTGCTGAAACCTGGTGGCTATCTGCGCTTAAGTGCCTGCATGCGCGAGCTGGAAGGCTCCGACGCCTGGGGACTTGACCATGTTGACGTCGAACGACTGAACAGACTGGCAGCAGACGCGCTAACCATGGAATACACCCAGAAACACTGGAAGCCAGAAGAGCGTGTTGAAGTGGCGGAAGACCTGCCGCTAACCGACTGCTACGTTGCCCCCTGTGTTACTGCTTGTGCCATCAAACAGGACATTCCGGAATATATTCGTCTGCTTGGCGAACACCGCTATGCCGACGCGCTGGAACTTATCTACCAACGCAACGCCCTGCCCGCCATTACCGGTCATATTTGCGATCACCAGTGCCAATACAACTGTACCCGCCTGGATTACGACAGTGCACTGAATATCCGCGTACTGAAAAAAGTCGCGCTGGAAAAAGGTTGGGATGAATATAAGCAACGTTGGCACAAACCAGCCGGTTCTGGTTCACGCCATCCGGTTGCCGTGATTGGTGCAGGTCCGGCGGGTCTGGCAGCAGGTTACTTCCTTGCCAGAGCGGGCCATCCGGTTACGCTGTTTGAACGCGAAGCCAATGCGGGCGGCGTGGTGAAAAATATCATCCCTCAGTTCCGTATTCCTGCAGAGTTAATTCAGCACGATATCGATTTTGTTGCCGCTCACGGCGTGAAATTTGAGTATGGCTGCTCACCCGATTTGACCGTTGAACAGTTAAAAAATCAGGGCTTCCATTATGTTCTGATTGCCACCGGCACCGATAAAAATAGCGGTGTGAAACTGGCGGGCGACAACCAAAATGTCTGGAAATCACTCCCCTTCCTGCGTGAATACAACAAGGGCACAGCGCTCAAGCTGGGCAAACATGTGGTCGTTGTCGGAGCGGGTAACACCGCAATGGACTGCGCTCGTGCGGCGTTACGCGTTCCAGGCGTAAAAAAAGCAACTATCGTTTACCGTCGTTCATTGCAAGAGATGCCTGCGTGGCGCGAAGAGTATGAAGAAGCACTGCACGATGGCGTAGAGTTCCGTTTTCTGAACAATCCTGAACGTTTCGATGCTGATGGCACCTTAACGTTGCGCGTCATGTCACTTGGCGAACCTGACGAGAAAGGTCGTCGCCGCCCGGTAGAAACCAACGAAACGGTAACACTGCATGTAGACAGTCTGATTACCGCCATTGGCGAACAGCAGGACACTGAAGCCCTGAATGCGATGGGCGTGCCGCTGGACAAAAACGGCTGGCCAGACGTCGACCATAATGGCGAAACTCGTCTGACTGACGTCTTTATGATCGGCGACGTACAGCGCGGACCATCCTCCATTGTCGCGGCAGTCGGCACAGCTCGTCGGGCATCGGATGCCATCCTTAGCCGGGAAAATATCCGTTCACACCAAAGCGATAAATACTGGAACAACGTCAATCCGGCGGAAATCTACCAACGCAAAGGCGATATCTCTGTCACCCTGGTGAACAGCGATGATCGTGACGCATTTGTCGCTCAGGAAGCCGCACGTTGTCTTGAATGTAACTACGTTTGCAGCAAGTGTGTTGATGTCTGCCCGAACCGCGCCAACGTCTCCATTGCGGTCCCTGGCTTCCAGAACCGTTTCCAGACGCTGCACCTCGACGCTTACTGTAACGAATGCGGCAACTGCGCTCAGTTCTGCCCGTGGAACGGTAAACCGTACAAAGACAAAATCACCGTCTTCAGCCTGTCGCAAGACTTTGATAACAGCAGTAACCCAGGCTTCCTGGTGGAAGATTGTCGGGTACGCGTGCGTCTGAATAACCAAAGCTGGGTGTTAAACATCGACAGCGAAGGCCAGTTCAACAACGTACCGCCAGAGCTGAACGATATGTGCCGCATTATCAGCCATGTCCACCAGCACCATCATTATCTGTTGGGCCGCGTGGAGGCGTAATCATGTTGATTCTGAAGAATGTCACCGCAGTTCAGTTGCACCCGGCAAAAGTGCAGGAAGGCGTCGATATTGCCATCGAAAATGATGTGATTGTCGCGATCGGTGATGCCCTGACACAACGCTTTCCTGAAGCTAGCTTCAAAGAGATGCACGGTCGGATAGTCATGCCAGGGATTGTCTGCTCGCATAACCATTTTTACTCGGGGCTTTCCCGCGGGATTATGGCGAACATCGCCCCCTGCCCTGACTTCATCTCAACGCTGAAAAATCTCTGGTGGCGGCTCGATCGCGCCCTTGACGAAGAATCTCTCTACTACAGCGGACTGATTTGTTCACTGGAAGCGATCAAGAACGGATGTACATCGGTTATTGATCACCATGCCTCTCCGGCGTATATCGGCGGGTCGCTCTCAACGCTACGCAACGCATTTTTAAAAGTTGGCCTGCGCGCGATGACCTGTTTTGAAACCACTGACCGTAACAACGGCATTAAAGAATTACAGGAAGGGGTAGAAGAAAATATCCGCTTCGCCCGTCAGATTGATAATGCGAAGAAAGCGGCAACCGAACCGTATCTGGTGGAAGCGCATATCGGCGCTCACGCCCCGTTTACCGTGCCGGATGCCGGGCTGGAAATGCTGCGCGAAGCAGTGAAAGCTACCGGGCGTGGTTTACACATTCACGCCGCTGAAGACCTTTACGACGTTTCTCACAGCCATCACTGGCACGGAAAAGATCTGTTGGTACGGCTGGCGGAATACGATCTTATCGACAGCAAAACGCTGGTTGCTCACGGTCTGTATTTGTCAAAAGAAGATATTGCTCTGCTCAATCAGCGCGATGCGTTCCTGGTGCATAACGCTCGTTCGAACATGAACAACCATGTCGGCTACAACCATCACCTTAGTGATATTCGCAATCTGGCGTTGGGAACCGACGGCATTGGTTCAGACATGTTTGAAGAGATGAAATTTGCCTTCTTTAAACATCGTGATGCGGGTGGTCCGCTGTGGCCTGACAGTTTTGCCAAAGCTCTTGCTAACGGCAACGAACTGATAAGCCGCAACTTTGGCGCGAAATTTGGCCTCCTGGAAGCCGGTTATAAAGCAGATTTAACCATTTGCGATTACAACTCGCCGACGCCGCTACTGGCAGACAATATCGCCGGACATATCGCTTTTGGCATGGGGTCTGGCTGCGTTCACAGCGTGATGGTCAATGGCGTGATGGTCTATGAAGACCGTCAGTTTAACTTCGATTGCGATTCCATTTATGCGCAAGCCAGAAAAGCCGCTGCCAGTATGTGGCGTCGTATGGATGCATTGGCATAAATGACAAAAACCCTCTTCCTTCCGGGAAGAGGGTTAAATAAGGAAAGAAGATGATTGAACAATTTTTCAGGCCCGACTCTGTCGAACAGGCGCTGGAACTGAAGCGCCGCTACCAGGATGAAGCCGTCTGGTTCGCCGGGGGCAGCAAACTCAACGCTACACCAACCCGTACCGATAAAAAGATTGCCATTTCCTTACAGGATCTGGAACTGGACTGGGTTGACTGGGATAACGGTGCACTGCGGATTGGTGCAATGTCTCGCTTGCAGCCACTGCGTGATGCGCGATTTATTCCTGCAGCACTGCGTGAAGCCCTCGGTTTTGTTTACTCACGCCATGTTCGTAATCAGTCGACCATTGGTGGTGAAATCGCCGCCCGGCAGGAAGAGTCGGTGCTGCTTCCCGTCCTGCTGGCACTGGATGCTGAACTGGTTTTTGGCAACGGCGAAACGCTGTCAATCGAGGACTACCTGACCTGCCCATGCGATCGCCTGCTAACCGAAATTATCATTAAAGATCCGTATCGCACCTGTGCGACCCGCAAAATTAGCCGTTCTCAGGCAGGTTTAACCGTCGTGACGGCAGCCGTTGCAATAACAGACCACGACGGTATGCGAATTGCACTGGATGGCGTAACCAGTAAAGCACTGCGTCTACATGATGTTGAAAAACAAAATCTGGAAGGCTACGCGCTGGAACAAGCCGTCGCCAACGCCATTTTCCCCCAGGAAGATTTGCGGGGTAGCGTAGCGTATAAACGCTATATCACGGGAGTTCTGGTAGCCGACCTGTATGCCGACTGCCAACAGGCTGGGGAGGAAGCCGTATGAATATCCACTTTACTTTAAATGGCGCGCCCCAGGAGCTAAAGGCCAATCCTGGCGAGAACGTGCAAAAGCTGTTGTTTGGCATGGGCATGCACTCTGTGCGCAACAGTGATGATGGCTTCGGTTTTGCCGGTTCTGATGCGATTCTTTTTAACGGTAATATCCTTAACGCCTCCCTGTTGATTGCAGCACAGTTAGAAAACGCAGACATTCTCACCGCTGAATCCTTAGGAAAATGGAATGAATTAAGTCTGGTTCAACAGGCAATGGTTGATGTCGGCGTGGTGCAGTCCGGTTATAACGATCCGGCTGCGGCTCTGATTATCACCGATCTTCTCGATCGCATCGCCACACCAACTCGCGAAGAGATCGACGACGCGCTTTCTGGCCTGTTCAGCCGCGATGCTGGCTGGCAGCAATACTACCAGGTCATTGAACTGGCTGTTGCACGTAAGAATAACCCACAGGCCACGATTGATATCGCCCCGACTTTCCGCGATGACCTTAAAGTTATTGGTAAACATTACCCAAAAACCGACGCTGCCAAAATGGTGCAGGCTAAACCCTGCTATGTTGAAGACCGCGTAACCGCTGACGCCTGCGTCATTAAAATGTTACGTAGCCCACACGCTCACGCACTGATTACCCGTCTGGATGTCAGCAAAGCCGAGGCCTTACCGGGCGTTGTTCATGTGATTACTCACCTGAATTGCCCGGATATCTACTACACGCCAGGTGGTCAGAGCGCACCGGAACCTTCTCCGTTAGACCGTCGCATGTTTGGTAAGAAAATGCGCCACGTCGGCGATCGCGTTGCTGCGGTTGTTGCCGAGAGTGAAGAGATCGCGCTCGCGGCACTTGAGCTCATTGACGTTGAATATGAAGTGCTTAAGCCAGTAATGTCGATTGACGAGGCAATGGCGGAAGATGCGCCTGTCGTACACGATGAACCGGTGGTGTATGTTGCTGGTGCGCCAGATACTCTGGAAGACGATAACAGCCATGCAGCCCAGCGCGGCGAGCATATGATCATTAACTTCCCTATCGGTTCTCGCCCTCGCAAAAATATCGCCGCCAGTATTCATGGTCATATTGGTGATATGGACAAAGGCTTTGCCGACGCCGATGTGATCATTGAAAGAACCTATAACTCCACTCAGGCGCAGCAATGCCCGACTGAAACACATATCTGCTTTACCCGCATGGACGGCGATCGTCTGGTTATCCACGCGTCCACTCAAGTACCGTGGCACCTGCGCCGCCAGGTTGCGCGTCTCGTGGGTATGAAACAGCATAAAGTTCATGTCATTAAAGAACGCGTAGGCGGCGGTTTTGGGTCTAAACAGGACATTCTGCTGGAAGAAGTGTGCGCCTGGGCAACCTGCGTGACCGGGCGTCCGGTACTGTTCCGCTACACCCGTGAAGAAGAGTTTATTGCTAACACCTCTCGTCACGTCGCGAAAGTCACCGTCAAACTGGGGGCCAAAAAAGATGGTCGCCTGACGGCAGTGAAGATGGATTTCCGCGCCAACACAGGCCCTTACGGCAACCACTCACTCACCGTACCGTGTAACGGACCGGCGCTATCACTGCCGTTATATCCGTGCGATAACGTCGATTTCCAGGTCACCACCTACTACAGCAACATCTGCCCAAATGGTGCTTATCAGGGTTATGGCGCACCGAAAGGTAACTTCGCTATCACCATGGCATTAGCGGAACTGGCTGAACAGTTGCAGATCGATCAGCTGGAAATTATCGAACGTAACCGGGTACACGAAGGGCAAGAGCTGAAAATTCTCGGCGCTATTGGCGAAGGTAAAGCGCCGACCTCCGTTCCTTCCGCCGCCAGCTGCGCACTGGAAGAGATCCTGCGTCAGGGGCGTGAAATGATCCAGTGGTCTTCACCTAAAGCGCAGAAAGGTGACTGGCGCGTGGGTCGTGGCGTCGCCATTATCATGCAGAAGTCGGGGATCCCGGATATCGATCAGGCTAACTGTATGATCAAACTGGAATCAGACGGTACATTTATCGTCCATTCTGGCGGTGCTGACATCGGTACGGGTCTGGATACTGTAGTCACTAAACTGGCAGCGGAAGTGCTGCACTGCCCACCGCAGGACGTGCATGTTATCTCCGGTGATACCGACCATGCGTTGTTTGATAAAGGCGCGTATGCGTCCTCTGGCACTTGCTTCTCAGGCAACGCCGCGCGTATGGCCGCGGAAAATTTACGCGAGAAAATCCTTTTTCACGGCGCGCAGATGTTGGGTGAGCCCTTGGAAGATGTTCAACTGGCAACGCCGGGTGTCGTTCGCGGCAAGAAAGGCGAAGTCAGTTTCGGAGATATTGCCCATAAAGGCGAAACCGGTACTGGCTTTGGTTCGCTGGTTGGAACAGCCAGTTACATCACGCCTGATTTCGCCTTCCCGTATGGGGCAAACTTCGCTGAAGTGGCCGTCAATACACGTACCGGTGAAATCCGCCTGGATAAATTCTACGCCTTGCTGGATTGCGGTACTCCGGTCAACCCGGAGTTAGCGTTGGGGCAGATCTACGGCGCTACCCTCCGAGCTATCGGCCACAGCATGAGCGAAGAGATCATTTATGACGCCAAAGGACACCCATTAACGCGTGATTTACGCAGCTATGGCGCGCCGAAAATTGGCGATATTCCGCGTGATTTCCGCGCTGTGCTGGTACCAAGTGACGATAAAGTCGGCCCATTCGGAGCGAAATCAATCTCGGAGATCGGCGTGAACGGCGCTGCACCGGCAATTGCTACCGCAATTCACGATGCTTGCGGCATATGGTTGCGCAAATGGCATTTCACCCCGGAGAAAATACTCACCGAACTGAAAAAAATATAAATAATTAATGGCCGCTTCGGCGGCCAGATTCTCTGTTTTATAGATAACCAGATAGTGACTGCGAAAATGAGATAAGCCGTTCTCAAGGCGTCCTGCGCCCCAAATTCGTGGGAATTTATTTTACTGATTCAGATGATCAAATTTACTTTATAAGGAGTGAAGGGATGTCTGATATAAATCATGCAGGTTCTGACCTTATATTTGAACTGGAGGATCGCCCTCCCTTTCATCAGGCTATCGTGGGTGCCATTACCCATCTATTGGCAATTTTCGTCCCAATGGTAACACCCGCGCTAATTGTGGGGGCGGCCTTACAACTTTCCGCAGAAACCACTGCCTACCTGGTTTCCATGGCGATGATCGCTTCTGGCATTGGTACCTGGTTGCAGGTAAATCGTTATGGCATCGTCGGTTCTGGTCTGCTCTCAATTCAGTCAGTCAATTTTTCATTTGTGACAGTCATGATTGCACTGGGTAGCAGCATGAAAAGTGACGGTTTCCATGAAGAATTAATCATGTCATCGCTACTCGGCGTCTCCTTCGTTGGTGCCTTTCTGGTGGTCGGAGCCTCTTTTATTCTTCCTTATTTACGCAGAGTAATTACTCCCACTGTCAGCGGTATTGTTGTACTGATGATCGGCTTAAGCCTGATTAAAGTCGGCATTATTGATTTTGGCGGTGGTTTTGCCGCCAAGAGCAGTGGCACGTTCGGCAGCTACGAGCATCTTGGCGTTGGTTTACTGGTGCTGATTGTGGTTATTGGCTTTAACTGTTGTCGCAGTCCGCTACTACGTATGGGCGGAATCGCCATTGGTTTGTGCGTGGGTTATGCAGTTTCATTATGCCTTGGCATGGTAGACTTCAGCAGTTTGCGCAATCTCCCCCTCATTACTATCCCCCACCCTTTCAAATACGGGTTTAGTTTCAATTTTCATCAGTTCCTTGTCGTCGGCACTATTTACTTACTTAGCGTGCTGGAAGCTGTAGGCGATATCACCGCCACTGCGATGGTTTCCCGCCGCCCTATTCAGGGTGAAGAATATCAATCCCGTCTGAAAGGCGGAGTGCTGGCAGATGGCCTGGTTTCAGTTATCGCCTCCGCAGTCGGTTCATTACCATTAACCACTTTTGCACAAAATAATGGCGTAATACAGATGACTGGCGTCGCTTCACGTTATATCGGGCGAACCATCGCGGTAATGCTGGTTATCCTTGGGTTATTTCCGATGATCGGCGGCTTCTTCACCACTATTCCCTCGGCAGTTCTGGGGGGCGCAATGACGTTAATGTTTTCTATGATTGCCATTGCCGGTATCCGCATCATTATCACTAACGGCTTAAAGCGCCGTGAAACGCTGATTGTCGCCACCTCATTAGGTTTGGGTCTTGGTGTTTCCTACGATCCTGAAATTTTTAAAATATTACCTGCCTCTATCTATGTATTAGTTGAAAACCCTATTTGTGCTGGAGGGTTAACTGCGATTTTATTAAATATCATCCTCCCTGGAGGCTACCGACAGGAAAAGGTTCTGCTAGGTATTACCTCAGCGGAAGAAATGGATTAACAGTAAAGGAGTCAATGATGTCAGGAGAACACACGTTAAAAGCAGTACGAGGCAGTTTTATTGATGTCATCCGTACGGTCGATCACCCGGAAGAGATCGCTTCTGCGCTACGATTTATTGAGGATGGTTTATTACTCATTAAACAGGGGAAAGTAGCATGGTTTGGCGAATGGGAAGACGGAAAACATCAAATTCCTGACACTATTCGCGTTCGCGACTATCGCGGCAAACTAATTGTACCGGGCTTTGTCGATACGCATATCCATTATCCGCAGAGTGAAATGGTCGGTGCCTATGGCGAGCAGTTACTGGAATGGCTGAATAAACACACCTTCCCTACTGAGCGCCGTTATGAGGATTTAGAGTACGCCCGCGAAATGTCGGCGTTCTTCATCAAGCAGCTTTTACGTAACGGTACGACTACGGCACTGGTATTTGGTACGGTTCATCCACAATCTGTGGATGCGTTGTTTGAAGCCGCCAGTCATATCAATATGCGAATGATTGCCGGTAAAGTGATGATGGACCGCAATGCGCCAGATTATCTGCTCGACACCGCGGAAAGTAGCTATCACCAAAGCAAAGAACTGATCGAACGCTGGCATAAAAATGGCCGTCTGTTATATGCCATTACACCACGCTTCGCACCAACATCGTCACCTGAACAGATGGCGATGGCACAACGCCTGAAAGAAGAGTATCCAGACACGTGGGTACATACCCATCTCTGTGAAAACAAAGATGAAATTGCCTGGGTGAAATCACTCTATCCTGAACATGATGGTTATCTGGATGTTTACCATCAGTACGGCCTGACAGGTAAAAACTGCGTCTTTGCTCACTGCGTCCATCTCGAAGAAAAAGAGTGGGATCGCCTTAGCGAAACCAAATCCAGCATCGCTTTCTGCCCAACTTCAAACCTCTACCTGGGCAGTGGTCTATTCAACTTACAAAAAGCCTGGAAGAAAAAAGTCAAAGTGGGCATGGGAACTGACATTGGAGCCGGAACCACCTTCAACATGCTGCAAACGTTGAATGAAGCCTACAAAGTATTGCAGTTACAGGGATACCGCCTCTCCGCGTATGAAGCACTTTACCTTGCCACCCTTGGTGGCGCGAAATCTCTGGGCCTTGACGACCTTATCGGCAACTTCTTACCCGGCAAAGAGGCTGATTTTGTGGTGATGGAACCCACTGCCACACCACTACAGCAGCTGCGCTATGACAACTCAGTTTCTTTAGTCGACAAATTGTTCGTGATGATGACGTTGGGCGATGACCGTTCGATCTACCGCACCTACGTTGATGGTCGTCTGGTGTACGAACGCAACTAATAATAAAACCTTAATATCCTCGTGAGGACATCATTATGTCTGGAGACATCCTACAAACACCGGTCGCACCAAAGCCACAGGGCGCGCTGGATAGTTATTTTAAAATAACCGCTCGTGGCAGTACCGTTCGCCAGGAAGTTCTGGCGGGCTTAACCACCTTTCTGGCCATGGTTTATTCTGTAATCGTGGTTCCCGGTATGCTGGGCAAAGCTGGTTTCCCCCCTGCTGCGGTCTTTGTCGCTACTTGTCTGGTCGCGGGCTTCGGATCGCTGCTAATGGGGCTGTGGGCTAATTTGCCAATGGCGATCGGCTGCGCCATCTCCTTGACGGCATTTACCGCATTCAGTCTGGTCCTCGGGCAACAAATTAGCGTTCCTGTCGCGCTGGGCGCGGTCTTCCTGATGGGCCTCATCTTCACCGCCATCTCCGTGACCGGAGTACGAACCTGGATCTTGCGCAATTTACCGATGGGCATAGCCCACGGTACAGGTATCGGTATCGGTCTGTTCCTGCTGCTGATTGCTGCTAACGGCGTTGGTATGGTTATCAAAAACCCGATTGAAGGCTTACCAGTTGCGCTCGGGGCATTTACCTCTTTCCCTGTGATGATGAGCTTGCTGGGACTAGCGGTGATTTTCGGACTGGAAAAGTGCCGCGTACCTGGTGGGATCTTGCTGGTAATTATCGCCATCTCAATAATCGGCTTATTCTTTGATCCTGAGGTGAAATACCACGGTCTGGTGGCGATGCCGAGTCTGACTGGCGAAGATGGTAAGTCGCTAATTTTCAGCCTCGACATTATGGGTGCACTCCAGCCAACCGTTCTCCCGAGTGTACTGGCACTGGTGATGACCGCCGTATTTGATGCTACCGGCACCATCCGCGCAGTAGCCGGCCAGGCGAATCTCCTGGATAAAGACAACCAGATAATCAACGGTGGTAAAGCCCTGACCAGCGATTCCGTCAGCTCAATATTTTCTGGGCTGGTGGGTGCTGCACCTGCGGCGGTCTATATCGAATCTGCGGCAGGAACCGCCGCTGGTGGCAAAACAGGTCTGACAGCGACGATTGTTGGCTTACTGTTCCTGTTAATTCTGTTTTTATCACCGTTATCGTTTCTGATCCCCGGTTACGCCACTGCGCCCGCACTGATGTACGTGGGTCTGCTGATGTTAAGTAACGTCTCAAAACTGGACTTCAATGACTTTATTGATGCGATGGCAGGCCTGGTTTGCGCTGTCTTTATCGTCCTGACCTGTAATATCGTCACCGGTATTATGCTGGGCTTTGTGACACTCGTAGTGGGTCGCGTTTTTGCTCGCGAATGGAACAAACTCAATATTGGTACTGTCATCATAACTGCCGCCCTGGTCGCGTTTTACGCGGGTGGTTGGGCTATCTAGAAGAACCTCCGCGCCATACAGCGCGGAGTTTTTTCAGAGAGGACTCTTGCCGCTGGCAGCAATACGCAGCTGGCGGACCCGCCTGAGTTCTCCTTCGGTTAACAACTGCAACGCCTGCGTCGGGCAAGATGCAACGCAAGCCGGCCCCTCTTCCCGCTGTTCGCAAAGGTCACATTTCACGATTTCTGACCGAACATTTCCCGGCAATATGTGAATGGTGATCATCCCAAACGGACACGCACTGACGCAACTCTGGCAGCCGATACAACGGGCAGAATTTGCCTGCACCACCTGCTTGCCCATCGTCAGCGCCTGTACGGGGCAGGCCCCAACGCAAGGCGCATTTTCGCACTGGTGACACATCACCGGCGCGCTAATTCGATCCAAACGCTGTACCTTCAGTCGAGGCAAAAAGACATCGGCAGTCAACTCCTGTTCTGAAGGGTGAGCGACCACACAGGCCACTTCACAAGTACGGCAGCCAATACAGTCAACCGGATTAACAATAATTAACGATTTCATCACGATGCCTTCGTATCAAACAGAGTTAACATATCGCGCGCCGCCTGCCTTCCTGCGGCCATTGCAGTGACGACCAGATCCGCGCCATGAACTGCATCACCACCAGCAAAGACTTTTTTCAGATGCGTCTGGGTAGGTAAATACCCGACGTCGCCGGTTTGAATCAGGCCCCATTTATCGAGTTTAATTCCGCTGCCCTGCAACCACGGCATGGCATGCGCCTGGAAACCAAAGGCCATAATCAGAACATCGGCGGGCAGCTCAAACTCTGAACCTGCGACCGGACGTGGACGACGGCGCCCATCTGGTCCCGGCTCGCCCATTGCGGTACGGATCAGGCCCACCGCAGTTAAACGTCCATCATCATCACAAGCAATATATTGCGGCTGAACATTGAACTGAAACTCAACGCCTTCCTCGCGCGCGTTGACCACCTCTTTGCGCGAACCGGGCATACTGACTTCATCACGGCGATACGCACAGGTCACACTGGCGGCATTCAGGCGGATGGAAGTGCGCAAACAATCCATTGTCGTGTCGCCGCCGCCCAAAACCACGACTCGTTTACCTTCAACATCCGTCAGCGGATACTCTTCAGACTCCGGCAGTCCCATAAGCTGGCGGGTATGGGCAGTCAGGAACGGTAGCGCCTGAATGACGCCAGGCGCATCTTCATGCGGCAAATCTGCACGCATCATGCCGTAAGTCCCCACACCGAGGAAAACGGCATCATATTCCGCCGTTAACTCGTTGAAAGAGATATCGCGGCCAACCTCACAGTTGAGATGGAAGTCGATTCCCATTGCGGTGAATATCTCCCGCCGCTGGCTTAATACCATTTTATCGAGCTTGAACGGAGGAATGCCAAAAGTCAGCATACCGCCAATTTCTGGATGGCGATCAAACACATCAACATGTACACCCGCCCTCGCCAGAATGTCGGCACATCCCAGTCCCGCGGGTCCTGCGCCAATCACCGCCACTTTTTCTATGCGAGGAACAACCTGGGTGACACCAGGACGCCAGCCCATCGCCAGTGCGGTATCAGTAATATAGCGTTCCAGATTACCGATAGAGACAGCGCCAGAGTGATCTTTTAAAGTACATGCGCCTTCACAAAGCCTGTCCTGCGGACATACCCTACCGCAAATTTCCGGTAAGGAGCTGGTCTGGTGGCAGAGTTCTGCTGCTTCAATAATCTTCCCTTCCCGCACCAGGCGGACGTAATCAGGGATAGCGTTATGCAGCGGGCAATGCCAGTTACAGTTGGCTTTTTCGGCGCAATAGACACAACGGTCGCTTTCATACGCCGCCTGTTTTTGATCAAGGCCGCAATAAATTTCGCCAAAGTGGGTCTTTCGCTCGCTCGCAGCAACTTTATCAGCCCCTTTGCGCAGAGTGATGGGGAGCAATGCCTCGCGACGAGATGATTGTGGTTTTTCCGATGCTTTTCCCTCCGCCGTCCTGCGTTGTCGCAGCGTTTTTATCTGCTGCAAGCCGTTCTCATCCATCAGCCGCAACGCCTGGGTTGGGCAGACTTCAATACAGGCCTGCGTCCCGGAACTGCGCTGGTTACAAAGGTCACATTTCTGCGCAATAGCATCGACCATCTCAATGACCCCAAAGGGGCAAGCGATTGCGCATCTTTTACAACCAATGCATTTTTGTTCATCCAGTTGTACGCTATCAGGCTGGAAAGTCAGAGCATTTACCGGGCAAACCGTAACGCAGGGGGCATTGTTGCAATGATGGCAAGCCACTGGATTTGCAGCCAGACCTTTGCCAACAACGTGGATACGGGGTCGAAAATCACCGTGACTCTGCGGCCAGTTTTCTTGATTGTGGGCCACCGCACAGGCAATTTCACAGGCATGACAGCCTATACATTCCGCAGCATCAGCAGCGATAAACTTGTTCATATGCATCCCTTTCATTTGATGAGTTATGTCTTCTCAAATGTCGCAATGCAATAAACGGGCATATATGAGGAAACGAGCCAGTTTTAATTATAATTATGTGACTGATATCAAATTATTAACCCTCAATCTGTGCCGCTTTCAATATTTAAACATCGTCGTTCAAAAGAGTGCCATCCAGATAAAAAGTATTAAATACGAGAGTGCGACATGCCAGAATGATTAATGAAATATCAATATGAGAAAATTAAAGATAATTTCATTGTCTATTTTTATTCTCATTTTCTCGGTTTAATCCCAATTATGTGATTGCCCCCGCATTTCCATCTTGTAACGTCCCCTCCTTGTGAAAACTGGCATCCCACGAGCATGTCATTAAAGAGTTTTAGTGAACGTAAACGGTTGCTTTTTACTCTGGCGAGCGAAAGGAGAAAGACTGATGAGCGCCATAGATTCTCAAATTCCCTCATCTTCAGGGCAAGACCGCCCAACGGATGAGGTGGACCGCATATTATCACCAGGAAAGCTGATCATACTCGGTCTGCAACACGTCCTTGTTATGTACGCAGGCGCAGTCGCCGTCCCACTTATGATTGGTGACAGACTCGGACTCTCGAAAGAAGCTATCGCAATGCTGATTAGCTCCGATCTCTTTTGCTGCGGTATCGTCACATTATTGCAATGTATCGGCATTGGCCGCTTTATGGGGATTCGCCTGCCGGTGATTATGTCGGTGACCTTTGCGGCTGTAACGCCAATGATTGCCATTGGGATGAACCCGGATATCGGTCTGCTGGGGATTTTTGGCGCAACCATTGCGGCCGGTTTTATCACCACGCTATTAGCACCACTTATTGGTCGCTTAATGCCGTTATTCCCGCCGTTAGTTACCGGTGTGGTTATTACCTCTATCGGCCTGAGTATTATTCAGGTAGGCATTGACTGGGCTGCTGGCGGTAAAGGCAATCCACAATATGGCAATCCGGTCTATTTAACCATTTCCTTCGCCGTCTTAATTTTCATCTTGCTTATCACCCGTTACGCCAAAGGATTTATGTCCAATGTCGCCGTATTACTGGGGATTGTATTTGGCTTCTTGCTGTCGTGGATGATGAATGAAGTGAATCTGTCTGGACTGAATGATGCTTCGTGGTTCGCCATTGTCACGCCAATGTCGTTTGGTACGCCAGTTTTCGATCCGGTTTCCATTCTGACCATGACCGCAGTGTTAATCATCGTATTTATTGAGTCGATGGGGATGTTCCTGGCATTGGGGGAAATTGTCGGTAGAAAACTTTCTTCACAAGACATTATTCGCGGGTTACGCGTAGATGGCATAGGGACAATGATCGGCGGCACGTTTAACAGCTTCCCGCATACTTCCTTTTCGCAAAACGTTGGCCTGGTCAGCGTGACGCGCGTTCACAGTCGCTGGGTGTGTATCTCTTCCGGGATTATATTAATTCTGTTTGGGATGGTGCCCAAAATGGCGGTGCTGGTGGCATCCATTCCGCAATTTGTACTAGGCGGCGCAGGATTGGTAATGTTCGGTATGGTGCTGGCGACGGGGATCCGTATTCTGTCGCGCTGTAACTACACCACCAACCGCTACAACCTGTATATCGTGGCTATTAGCCTTGGCGTGGGTATGACCCCGACGCTTTCTCATGATTTCTTTTCTAAGTTACCGGCGGTACTGCAACCGTTGTTACATAGCGGCATTATGTTGGCGACTATCAGCGCGGTGGTACTGAACGTCTTTTTCAATGGTTATCAGCATCATGCCGATCTGGTGAAAGAATCTGTCTCTGATAAAGATTTAAAAGTCAGAACAGTGCGTATGTGGCTTTTGATGCGCAAGCTAAAGAAAAATGAGCATGGTGAATGATATGAACCTATTGATGCGCACTATATTCAGTCTGTTATTACTCTTAATGATCTCCATTCCTGTCATTTCTGACTGTGTGGCAATGGCTATTGAAAGTCGCTTCAAATATATGATGCTGCTTTTTTAAATGGCCTTACTCTGTCAGCATCCGCTCAAAACGGGCGGATGCCGATAAACACTCACTTGGTTAATCATTTTACTCTTCAGTTATCTATAATGACGAGTGATTAGAATTACATGTGAGAAATTATGCAAACGGAACACGTCATTTTACTGAATGCACAGGGAGTCCCCTCGGGTACACTGGAAAAGTATGCCGCACACACGGCAAATACCCTCTTACATCTCGCGTTCTCCTGCTGGCTGTTTAATGCTAAGGGACAACTGCTGGTTACCCGGCGCGCACTAAGCAAAAAAGCGTGGCCAGGCGTGTGGACTAACTCGGTGTGCGGTCATCCGCAACTGGGCGAAAGCAATGAAGAGGCGGTGATCCGCCGTTGCCTCTATGAACTTGGCGTGGAAATAACGCCCCCCGAACCGGTTTATCCAGACTTCCACTATCGCGCCACTGACCCGAATGGCATTGTCGAAAATGAAATATGTCCAGTCTTTGCCGCTCGAATTACCAGCGCGTTACAGCCCAACGGTGATGAAGTGATGGATTATCAATGGTGTGATTTATCAGATGCTTTACGCGCTATTGATGCCACACCGTGGGCGTTTAGTCCGTGGATGGTGATGCAGGCGACAAATCGCGAAGCCAGAAAACGATTGTCTGCATTTACACAGATTAAATGAAAAACTCCGACGGTTGCCGAGGTAACAGATTGCTGACAATGTGCTCGCTGTTTTATGCCGGATGCGGCGTGAACGCCTTATCCGGCCTACAAAGTCGTGAAAATGCAATATATTGCAGAGGCGATGTAGGCCTGATAAGCGTAGCGCATCAGGCAATTTTGCATTTGCCAAAAGTCATAACCCCGACATTTGCCGGGGTTGTGAGCATAACGTAATGCTTATTTTACCGGACGCATTGCCGGGAACAGAATAACGTCGCGGATGGTATGGCTGTTGGTGAATAGCATAACCATACGGTCGATACCAATCCCCAGACCTGCTGTCGGCGGCAAACCATGTTCCAGTGCGGTGACGTAGTCTTCGTCGTAGAACATTGCTTCGTCGTCGCCTGCATCTTTCGCTGCGACCTGATCCAGGAAGCGCTGAGCCTGATCTTCTGCATCGTTCAGCTCGCTAAAGCCGTTACCGATTTCACGACCACCAATGAAGAACTCAAAGCGATCGGTGATTTCCGGGTTAACGTCGTTACGGCGCGCCAGCGGAGAAACTTCAGCCGGGTATTCAGTAATAAAGGTCGGCTGAATCAGATGTGCTTCTGCTACTTCGTCGAAAATCTCGGTGATGATACGGCCCAGGCCCCAGCTCTTCTCAACGTGAATGCCGAGAGATTCAGCAATCGCTTTCGCAGAGTCGAAGTTGTCCAGATCCGCCATGTCGGTTTCCGGGCGATATTTCTTGATAGCTTCACGCATGGTCAGTTTTTCGAACGGCTTGCCGAAGTCCAGTACCACGTCGCCGTAGGTCACTTCGGTCTTACCGAGAATATCCTGAGCCAGAGTACGGAACAGCGATTCGGTCAGTTCAATCAGATCTTTGTAATCCGCGTAAGCCATATAGAGTTCCATCATGGTGAACTCTGGGTTATGACGCACGGAAATACCTTCGTTACGGAAGTTACGGTTGATTTCGAACACACGCTCAAAGCCGCCAACCACCAGACGCTTGAGGTACAGTTCCGGCGCAATACGCAGGTACATGTCGAGATCCAGCGCGTTGTGATGGGTGATAAATGGACGTGCAGCTGCACCGCCCGGGATCACCTGCATCATCGGGGTTTCAACTTCCATAAAGCCACGATTCACCATGAACTGGCGAATACCGGAAAGAATTTGCGAACGCACTTTAAAAGTGTTGCGGGATTCATCGTTAGAGATGAGATCCAGGTAACGCTGACGATAGCGCGCTTCCTGATCCTGCAAACCGTGGAATTTGTCTGGCAGCGGACGCAGAGCTTTGGTCAGCAGACGCAGTTCGGTACAGTGGATAGACAGTTCGCCGGTTTTGGTTTTAAACAGCTTACCTTTTGCGCCGAGAATGTCGCCAAGATCCCATTTCTTGAACTGATCGTTATAAACGCCTTCCGGCAGATCATCACGAGCCACATACAGCTGAATGCGGCCACCGACGTCCTGCAAGGTAACGAAGGAGGCTTTACCCATGATACGACGGGTCATCATGCGGCCAGCAACAGCCACTTCGATGTTCAGCTCTTCCAGCTCTTCGTTCTCTTTCGCGTCGAAGTCTGCATGCAGTTGGTCAGAAGTATGGTCGCGACGGAAATCGTTCGGGAAGGCAATCCCCTGCTCACGCAGGTTCGCCAGCTTTTCGCGACGAGTTTTCAGTTCATTGTTAAGATCGGTTACCGCGTCAGTGCCTTGTACGTGTTGTTCAGACATGTTGGTTCCTTATAACCCAGCTTTCAAACTTGCTTCGATAAATTGATCCAGGCTGCCATCCAGCACTGCCTGCGTGTTGCGGGTTTCAACCCCTGTACGCAAATCTTTAATGCGGGAGTCATCAAGGACATAAGAACGAATCTGGCTGCCCCAGCCGATATCAGATTTGTTGTCTTCCATCGCCTGTTTCTCAGCATTCTTCTTCTGCATCTCCAGTTCATAAAGCTTCGCTTTCATCTGCTTCATGGCCTGGTCTTTGTTCTTGTGCTGGGAACGGTCGTTCTGGCACTGAGTCACAATCCCGGTCGGGATGTGAGTAATACGCACCGCAGATTCGGTACGGTTAACGTGCTGGCCACCCGCGCCGGATGCACGATAGACGTCGATGCGCAGATCAGCCGGGTTGATTTCGATATCGATATCGTCATCCACTTCGGGGTAAACAAATGCTGAACTGAACGACGTATGGCGACGACCGCCGGAATCGAACGGGCTCTTACGCACCAGGCGGTGAACGCCAGTTTCTGTGCGCAGCCAACCATAAGCATAATCGCCGGAAATCTTGATAGTCACGGATTTGATACCCGCCACTTCACCTTCCGACTCTTCAATAATTTCAGTTTTGAAGCCGCGCGATTCCGCCCAGCGCAGATACATACGCTCAAGCATGCTCGCCCAGTCCTGTGCTTCCGTACCGCCAGACCCCGCCTGAATATCGAGGTAGCAGTCGGCGCTGTCATATTCGCCAGAGAACATACGGCGGAACTCAAGCTGCGCCAGTTTTTCTTCCAGGGCGTCGAGTTCAGCAACGGCTTCGTTAAAGGTTTCTTCGTCGTCAGCTTCTACAGCCAGTTCCAGCAGACCAGAAACATCTTCCAGCCCCTGTTTCATTTGGTCGAGGGTGTCGACAACAGCTTCGAGGGAGGAACGCTCTTTACCCAGCGCCTGTGCGCGTTCGGGTTCGTTCCAGACATCCGGCTGTTCCAGCTCGGCGTTTACTTCTTCCAGACGCTCTTTCTTAGCGTCATAGTCAAAGATACCCCCTAAGAACGTCGGAGCGTTCCGTGAGGTCCTGAATGCGATTATTTACCGGATTAATTTCAAACATGGTCTGATTTCTTTTCTTGAGCTAGTCAAAATGCGGTGATAAGAGCGGGATTGTACCGAATCCACGCTCTTTTTTATAGAGAGGATGACGTTAAATTGGCCAGATATTATCAATGATAATCTGCACATTGCGGTTGCCGCGAAACTCGTTGATATCCAGTTTATAGGCTAGTTGTACTTCACGCACACCGTTATCCGGCCAGAGGGCCGTATCAACGTTAAACGCAATACCATCCAGCAGCGGGCCACCACCGACGGGTTCGACCATCACTTTCAGATGACGCTCGCCTACCAGCCGCTGTTGCAGCAGGCGGAAATGGCCATCAAACAGCGGTTCCGGGAACATCTGTCCCCACGGGCCAGCATCACGCAGCAGCTGCGCCACTTCCATGGTCATCTCGTCAACGCTTAACGGGCCATCGGAGACAACCTCACCCTGTAATAATGCAGGGTCCAGCCACTCGGTAACCAGTTCACCAAAGCGTTGCTGAAAAAGTTCGAATTTATCCTCTTCCAGCGACAGGCCTGCCGCCATCGCATGGCCGCCAAACTTGAGCATCATGCCTGGATAGAGCGTATCTAAGCGCTCCAGCGCATCGCGCATATGCAGCCCCTGAATGGAGCGTCCAGAACCTTTTAACGTACCGTCTCCCGCTGGCGCAAATGCAATAACCGGACGATGAAAACGCTCTTTAATACGCGAAGCCAGAATTCCGACAACCCCCTGATGCCATTCAGGATGATACATTGCCAGCCCGCCGGGCAGTGTGTCGCGGCTGCGCTCCAGTTTCTCGCACAGAGTCAGCGCCTCAACCTGCATTCCCTGTTCAATCTCTTTGCGCGTCTGGTTTAGGGCGTCGAGTTCATTTGCCAGCACACGCGCTTCGCCGATGTTGTCGCACAGCAACAGCGCCACACCGACGGACATATCGTCCAGTCGTCCGGCAGCATTGAGACGTGGCCCCAGCGCAAAACCTAAATCGCTGGCGGCGAGTTTTTGTGCATCGCGATTGGCCACTTCCAGCAGCGCTTTAATCCCCGGACGGCACTTTCCGGCTCGGATGCGACTCATCCCCTGCCAGGTCAGAATGCGATTATTAGCGTCCAGCGGCACGACGTCCGCCACTGTCCCCAGCGCGACCAGATCCAGCAGTTCTGCCAGGTTAGGAATTGCGATGTTACGCTCATCAAACCAGCCCTTATCGCGCAAAAAGGTGCGCAGCGCCAGCATCAGATAAAACGCCACACCCACGCCTGCCAGTGATTTCGACGGGAAATTACAGTCGCGCAAGTTAGGGTTAATGATGGCTTCCGCCGCGGGTAACGTATCGCCCGGCAAATGGTGATCGGTAACAATAACCGGAATGCCCAGCGTGCGAGCGTGTTCAACGCCCGCGTGAGAGGAAATGCCGTTATCCACCGTCACAATCAACTGCGCGCCACGGGCATGCGCCTGATCAACCACTTCCGGGCTTAAGCCATAACCGTCTTCAAAACGGTTCGGCACCAGGAAGTCGATGTTGGCGCAGCCAAGCGAACGCATCGCCAGCACGCTAAGGGCGGTGCTGGTGGCGCCGTCGGCGTCGAAATCTCCGACCACAATTATCCGCGTTCCTTCGCGAAAAGCGTTGTAAAGGATCTCGACGGCCTTTTCGACGCCGCTCAGTTGCTGCCAGGGCAGCATGCCTTTAACACCGCGTTCCAGTTCCTGCGCACTACGCACGCCCCGGCTGGCGTATAAACGACGCAGCAAGGGCGGCAGTTCAGCAGGCAGGTCTGCCGTTTCATCGATTTCACGGCGACGAAGTTTTATCTGTTGTTTCACGCGAATTATTTACCGCTGGTCATTTTTTGATGTTCGTCGAGGAATTCTTTCATGTCTTTCGGCGGCTGGTAACCTGGAACAAGTGTGCCATTGCTCAGTACAACTGCCGGAGTACCGCTAACGCCAAGCTGGACGCCAAGTGCGTAATGGTCGGCAATATCCACGTCGCAGCTGGCTGGTGCGACGCTTTTACCCGCCATCACATCATCAAACGCTTTGTTTTTATCTTTCGCACACCAGATAGCTTTCATTTCTTTCTCTGCATCGCTGTCCAGCCCCTGGCGTGGGAAAGCGAGATAACGCACGGTGATCCCCAGCGCGTTGTAGTCGGCCATCTGCTCATGCAGCTTGTGGCAGTAGCCACAAGTAATATCGGTGAACACAGTGATAACATGCTTCTCTTGCGGCGCTTTATAAACAATCATCTCTTTTTCAAGCGCGTTCAGTTGCTTTAACAGCATCTTATTGGTGACGTTGACCGGAGCTGTGCCGCTAACGTCATACATCGGCCCCTGAATGATATGTTTGCCGTCATCGGTGATATACAACACACCGCTGTTGGTCAGAACTGTCTTCATACCAGCAACAGGCGCAGGTTGAATATCGCTGCTTTTGATGCCCATTTTGGCTAAGGTTTGTTGAATTGCCGCGTCATCCGCCTGAACAAAGCCTGAAAACGCCGCTAACAAAGTAAACAACATAAAACCTTTCTTCATAAATCTTCCCGTTCTTTTCAGACATCACGCCCGCGGGTGATGCTGTTGATGAAGTTGCCGCAGACGCTCGGTAGCGACATGCGTATAAATTTGCGTTGTGGAGAGATCGCTGTGGCCCAGTAGCATCTGTACCACGCGTAAATCCGCACCATGATTTAACAAATGAGTGGCAAAGGCATGACGCAACACATGCGGTGACAGCTTTTCGCTATCGATACCCGCCAGCACGGCATAATGTTTAATGCGGTGCCAAAAGGTCTGGCGCGTCATCTGCTGCGCGCGCTGGCTGGGAAACAGCACGTCAATCGACACACCGTTCAATAGCCATGGTCGTCCGTGTTCCAGATAGTTTTCCAGCCAGTAGACCGCCTCTTCACCTAACGGCACAAGGCGCTCTTTGTTGCCTTTACCAATGACCCGTACCACGCCCTGGCGCAGACTAATGTCGCTCATTGTCAGCCCAACCAGTTCCGAGACACGCAGCCCGGTAGCATACAGCACTTCGAGCATCGCTTTATCGCGAAGCTCCAGAGGCTGATCGACTAACGGTGCCTGTAATAATCTTTCAACCTGCGCTTCGCTTAAATCTTTCGGCAAACGCTGGGGCAATTTCGGCGAAGCCAGATGCGCACTGGGATCGTCTTCACGAAATTTTTCGCGATAAAGATACTGGAACAATCGGCGCACCGCACTCAGCAAACGTGCTGAACTGGTGGCTTTATACCCGCCCTCCAGCCGTTCTGCCAGTAATGCCTGCAAATCATCACTTTGCGCCGTTGCCAGCGTCAGCCCCCGATGATGCAACCACTCCACCATCATTGACAGATCGCGACGATATGCGTTCAAAGTATTTTCGGCGAGATTTTTTTCCAGCCACAGGGCATCCAGAAACTGCTCGATGCGTGCCAGATCTTGTTTCACTTGCGCCCCTTATCGTTACTCGTTTGATCCATTATGCCTTATTGTGCCGTGACTAAAGCGATTCTGATACACTAGCCGCAAAAGCCACAGCAGAATCGAGAAGCTTACGTTATGAATATAGGTCTTTTTTACGGTTCCAGCACCTGTTACACCGAAATGGCGGCGGAAAAAATCCGCGATATTATCGGCCCAGAACTGGTGACCTTACATAACCTCAAGGACGACTCCCCAAAATTAATGGAGCAGTACGATGTGCTCATTCTGGGTATCCCGACCTGGGATTTTGGCGAAATCCAGGAAGACTGGGAAGCCGTCTGGGATCAGCTCGACGACCTGAATCTCGACGATAAAATTGTTGCGTTATATGGGCTTGGCGATCAGCTGGGATACGGCGAGTGGTTCCTTGATGCGCTCGGCATGCTGCATGACAAACTCTCGACCAAAGGCGTTAAGTTCGTCGGCTACTGGCCAACGGAAGGATATGAGTTTACCAGCCCGAAACCGGTGATTGCTGACGGGCAGCTGTTCGTAGGTCTGGCGCTGGATGAAACTAACCAGTATGACCTTAGCGACGAGCGTATTCAGAGTTGGTGTGAGCAAATCCTTAACGAAATGGCAGAGCATTACGCCTGATGTGACTGACGGCTTTGCGCATTAGCGTTGCCGTCATGTTTACCTTTGCGTCTCTTGTTGCAACAAAATTCGCCGTAAATCCCGCCATTCGGCTTCGTCCATGCTGTCTGCTGCCAGCCACAAATGCTGACGTTTACCGCTATCAGAGCGTAAACGCAACATCATGCCGCTTTTAATCATCCACGGCGCTTTGACGATGCTCCACTCCTGCCCTTGCCAACGTAATCGCCCGTCCATCAACAGGCGAATCTCCCCCTGGCGAGCATTAATGCGCCGCTGGCTGCGAACGCAATCAAACACCACCAGCGAAAGCAACACCATCCATAACGGGGTGTAACTTAGCGGCCAGGGCATGAGTAAAATAACAGCGGCAACCAGCCCATGAATCAGCAAGGAAAGCCACTGCGCGCGCCAGGAGACGCGCAGATCAGATTGCCACAGGACCACGTTCCCGGTTCCGTGTCTGGATGAGTCGGACCATCATTTCCAGTTCTGCATCGGCCGGTTTACCGTGAT
The DNA here is from genome assembly GCF_004211955.1 of Escherichia sp. E1V33. Taxonomy (GTDB): domain Bacteria; phylum Pseudomonadota; class Gammaproteobacteria; order Enterobacterales; family Enterobacteriaceae; genus Escherichia. The sequence goes on along the minus strand of NZ_RHJI01000015.1, from coordinate 220,770 downwards.
TCATCAGCCAGTTGAACAGATCGGGATCGTCACATTCCAGCAGACGAATAAAGATGCGTTTTTCGTCATCGCTTAAGCTGTCGTACTCATGTTCGAAAAACGGCATGATTGAAATATCGAGTTCGCGCATACCACGGCGGCATGCCCAATGAATGCGGGCTTTGTTGTTAATGTCCATCTTCTTCCTGTCTCACGAAAATCCAGTACCTGGCTATTGTAACGTGTTTTTCGACTTCTTTTGCGGGAATATCGGTAAACACAATCGCGATCGCGAAATTAATCCGCAACAATTCAATGGCTTCATTTTTTTGGATGTCTCCTCGCAAAGCATATCAGAAGGCACAGATCGCGTAGTGAAAGCACTTGCATTGCCTCATAGCTCTTTTACCATTAGTCATTAATACGCCGTTTGTTACACAGGACTCCATTATGGCTTTTACACCTTTTCCTCCCCGTCAGCCTACGGCTTCTGCCCGTTTACCACTGACGCTGATGACGCTTGATGACTGGGCGCTTGCTACCATTTCTGGCGCGGACAGCGAAAAATATATGCAGGGCCAGGTAACAGCAGATGTCAGTCAGATGTCAGAAGACCAGCATTTGCTCGCCGCCCATTGCGACGCCAAAGGTAAAATGTGGAGCAATTTGCGTCTGTTCCGCGACGGCGATGGCTTTGCGTGGATTGAACGCCGCAGCGTGCGTGATTCACAGCTGACTGAACTGAAAAAATATGCGGTGTTCTCTAAAGTGACCATCGCGCCAGACGACGAGCGTGTGCTGCTCGGTGTTGCCGGTTTTCAGGCGCGCGCCGCCCTGGCAAATCTCTTTAGCGAACTGCCTTCGAAAGAAAAACAGGTAATCAGAGAAGGTGCGACTACTCTGCTATGGTTTGAACATCCGGCGGAACGTTTTCTGATCGTAACCGATGCAGCTACCGCCAATACATTGACCGATAAACTGCGCGGTGAAGCGGAGTTGAACAATAGCCAACAGTGGCTGGCATTAAACATTGAAGCGGGTTTCCCGGTGATTGATGCCGCCAACAGCGGGCAGTTTATCCCGCAAGCAACCAATCTTCAGGCGCTCGGTGGCATCAGCTTTAAAAAAGGCTGTTACACCGGGCAAGAAATGGTGGCACGAGCTAAGTTCCGCGGCGCCAACAAACGCGCGCTCTGGTTGCTGGCAGGTAGCGCCAGCCGGTTGCCGGAAGCAGGTGAAGACCTAGAGCTGAAAATGGGCGAAAACTGGCGTCGTACTGGTACGGTGCTGGCCGCAGTAAAACTGGAAGATGGTCAGGTCGTAGTTCAGGTAGTGATGAATAACGATATGGAACCGGACAGCATCTTCCGCGTGCGTGACGATGCGAATACGCTGCGTATCGAACCACTGCCTTATTCGCTGGAAGAGTAAATCTCTGTATCGCTTCGGGCATCTATTGCCTGAAGCGGCGCTGACGCGTCTTATCATGCCTGGGATTTGATGCCTTTATCACAATAGGGACGCGGCCCGTAGGCCGGATAAGGCGTTCACGCCGCATCCGGCAGTTACGCTCCGATGCCTGATGCGACGCTGACGCGTCTTTTCAGGCCTACCAATGCACAGCAATTACGGCTGCCCAATATACAAATAGATCGCCAGGAAATGGCACACACTGCCGCCGAGCACAAAGCCGTGCCAGATGGCGTGGTTGTATGGGATGCGTTTGCAGACGTAGAAAATCACCCCAAGCGAGTAAACCACTCCGCCTACCGCCAGTAAGGTAACGCTGCCCGCCGCGAGCTTAACTGCCATTTCATAAATCACCACCAGCGACAGCCAGCCCATCGCCAGATAGGTCACCAGCGATAAGGCTTTAAATCGGTGCGCAATAGTAAGCTTGAACAGGATCCCCAGCAGCGCCAGGCTCCAGATAACAATCATCAACCCGCGCGCTAGCGGAGAATCTAACCCCACCAACAAAAATGGCGTGTAGGTTCCGGCAATCAACAGGTAAATGGCGCAATGGTCAAATTTCTTCAGCCACATTTTTGCCCGTTGATGAGGAATGGCGTGATAGAGCGTCGAAGCGAGGAACAGCAGGATCATACTGCCGCCATAGAGGCTGTAACTGGTTATCGCCGTGGCGCTGGCATTAAGATCCACCGCCTGAACCAGTAGCAACACCAACCCAACTATACCGAACACCAGCCCAATGCCGTGACTGATGCTGTTGGCAATTTCCTCTGCCAGCGAATATCCCTGCTTAATGAGAGGCTTCTGAACCATAACTTACTCCGGAGAAACGTACACGCACGTGAACACTTCTCCAGCGTAACTGAGAATAGTTCCAGTGAACACCTGTTAGCTAAAATAAATTCTGATTTGAGAGTAATCTCCGAAAAATCATGAAATTAAATGTGAAATTTCAACTAACAGGCGTGAGTTCAACTTAAAGGCATTTAAATTCAATTACATAAAACTGTGTCTGACCAGGATAGATATCGGTAATGACCTTTTTCAGTTCAGCCAGAGTCATATTTTCCTGTTGTGCATGTTTTTCTGTGAGAGTATCCAGCGTTACGGTTGAAGTTGCGGTGACTTCAATGGTGCAAAAATAGCCGTCATCTTCAAAACGCCCAACTCGCAGCACATCGCCCGGGTTAAAGTGCGATTCAGACTCGTCGCGAATAGTGATGGTTTTACGCCCAGCCAGAATGTCATCCTGGAAACGTTGAAAAAAAGTGATGTCGTTTGGCTGCATGGTACTATTTCCTGTAAGAATTGACTCATTTGGAGCCTATGATAGTGAAAAAACTCACCTTACCGAAAGATTTCTTATGGGGTGGCGCCGTTGCCGCTCATCAGGTCGAAGGCGGCTGGAACAAAGGCGGCAAAGGGCCGAGTATTTGTGACGTACTAACCGGTGGCGCACACGGCGTTCCGCGCGAAATCACCAAAGAGGTTTTGCCAGGCAAATACTATCCGAACCATGAAGCCGTTGATTTTTATGGTCACTACAAAGAAGACATCAAGCTATTTGCTGAAATGGGCTTCAAATGTTTTCGTACTTCCATCGCCTGGACGCGCATTTTTCCAAAAGGCGATGAAACACAGCCAAACGAAGAAGGGCTGAAGTTCTACGATGATATGTTCGATGAACTGCTGAAATACAACATCGAACCGGTGATCACTCTCTCCCACTTTGAAATGCCGTTACATCTGGTGCAGCAATACGGCAGCTGGACCAACCGTAAAGTGGTTGATTTCTTTGTGCGTTTCGCGGAAGTGGTATTTGAACGCTATAAGCACAAAGTCAAATACTGGATGACCTTCAACGAAATTAACAATCAGCGTAACTGGCGTGCGCCGCTGTTCGGTTACTGCTGCTCTGGCGTAGTTTATACCGAGCATGAAAACCCGGAAGAAACCATGTACCAGGTGCTGCATCACCAGTTTGTCGCCAGCGCCCTGGCGGTGAAAGCCGCGCGTCGCATTAACCCGGAGATGAAAGTCGGCTGTATGCTGGCGATGGTGCCACTTTACCCTTACTCCTGTAACCCGGACGATGTGATGTTCGCCCAGGAGTCGATGCGCGAACGCTACGTCTTTACCGATGTGCAACTGCGTGGCCATTACCCATCCTATGTGTTGAACGAGTGGGAGCGTCGCGGATTTAACATCAAAATTGAAGACGGCGATCTCGATGTACTGCGCGAAGGCACCTGCGATTATCTCGGTTTCAGCTATTACATGACCAACGCGGTGAAGGCCGAAGGCGGCACCGGTGATGCGATCTCTGGGTTTGAAGGCAGCGTACCGAACCCCTATGTTAAAGCGTCGGACTGGGGCTGGCAGATTGATCCTGTGGGTCTGCGTTACGCACTTTGCGAACTGTATGAGCGTTACCAGAAACCGCTGTTTATTGTCGAAAACGGTTTTGGCGCTTACGACAAAGTGGAAGAAGATGGCAGCATCAACGACGACTACCGCATTGACTACCTGCGCGCCCATATTGAAGAGATGAAAAAAGCAGTGACTTACGATGGCGTAGATCTGATGGGCTACACGCCGTGGGGCTGCATCGACTGCGTGTCGTTCACCACCGGGCAGTACAGCAAACGCTACGGCTTTATCTATGTGAATAAACATGACGACGGTACTGGCGATATGTCGCGTTCACGTAAGAAGAGCTTTAACTGGTACAAAGAGGTAATTGCCAGCAACGGCGAGAATCTGTGATTAGCTGATGTGCCGGATGCAACGCCAATTGCGTTGCATCCGCCCAGATAACTTTCCCATCTTATTTCCCGCCTGCCAAATCGATAAAACTTCCCGTGACATAAGAGGCTTTATCACTGAGCAGCCAGACAATGGCCTGCGCGACCTCTTCCGCCTGGCCACCGCGCTGCATGGGGATGTTCGACTTCACGCGATCGACGCGTCCAGGCTCGCCGCCGCTGGCGTGCATTTCGGTATAAATAAACCCTGGCCGTACGCAGTTAACGCGGATCCCCTGCGCGGCGACTTCCAGCGATAGTCCGGTGGTTAACGTATCGATCGCCCCTTTCGATGCCGCATAATCAACGTATTCCCCCGGCGATCCCAGCCGTGAGGCCACTGAAGAGACATTGACGATAGCGCCGCCATTACCGCCGTTCTTAAGCGCCATGCGCTTTACCGCCTCGCGGCAGCAGAGAAAATATCCCGTCACATTGGTGGATAGTACTCGGTTGATTCGCTCTGCGGTGAGATTTTCCACTGAGCATTGGGTAAACAAAATTCCTGCGTTATTGACCAGTGCGGCCAGCGGTTCATCGCGCTGGTCGATTGCCGCAAACATCGCTACCACCTGGTTTTCGTCGCTGATATCCGCCTGGAGCACGAATGCCTTGCCACCGGCTTGCGTTATTAAGTTCACCACTTCCTGCGCCGCGTGGCGGTTTTGCTGATAATTAACCGCCACCGTATATCCTTCTTGCGCCAACTGTAGCGCGGTAGCCCGCCCGATGCCGCGACTGCCACCAGTCACAAGTGCTATAGCCATTTGTTTTTCCCAAAAAATAAAGACGCCAAAGCGCCTTTCAAATTATTGATGACAAAGTGGTTTTATTATGCCGGATGCGGCGTGAACGCCTTATCCAGCCTACAAGATCGTGCAAATTCAATATATTGCACAGACTATGTAGGCCTGATAAACGAAGTGCATCAGGCAATGTTGAGTTTGACATCAGTGTCAAAGGCGCCGAAGCGCCTTTCAAATTATTGATGACAAAGTGCTTTTATTATGCCGGATGCGGCGTGAACACCTTATCCACCCTACAAGATCGTGCAAATTCAATACATTGCACAGACTATGTAGGCCTGATAAACGAAGTGCATCAGGCAATGTTGAGTTTGACATCAGTGTCAAAGCGCCGAAGCGCCTTTAAAAGATAGTCGAATTAGAAAATTACTGGTATTCGCTAATCGGTACGCAGGAGCAGAACAGGTTACGATCGCCGTAAACATCATCCAGACGTTTCACCGTCGGCCAGTATTTGTCTGCCACGCCTGCCGGGAATACCGCAACTTCACGGCTATACGGATGCGCCCACTCGGCGACCAGTTCGTTCTGAATGTGCGGTGCGTTCACCAGCGGGTTATCTTCCAGCGGCCAGACACCAGCTTTCACCTGGTCAATTTCCGTACGGATAGCCAGCATCGCGTCGATAAAGCGATCCAGTTCTACTTTGCTTTCAGATTCAGTCGGTTCAACCATCAGTGTACCCGCCACCGGGAACGACATGGTCGGTGCGTGGAAACCGTAGTCGATCAGGCGCTTGGCAATATCCAGCTCGCTGATGCCGATTTCTTCTTTCAACGGACGAATATCGAGAATACATTCGTGCGCCACGCGACCGTCACGACCGGTATACAGCACCGGGAAGGCATCCTGCAGGCGGCTGGCAATATAGTTGGCGTTGAGGATTGCCACCTGGCTTGCTTTTTTCAGCCCTTCAGCGCCCATCATGCGGATGTACATCCAGCTGATTGGCAGAATGGATGCGCTACCGAACGGTGCCGCAGAAACCGCGCCCTGACGGGTTAACATACCTTCGATTTGCACCACGCTATGACCCGGTACAAACGGTGCCAGATGCGCTTTCACGCCGATCGGTCCCATACCAGGGCCGCCACCGCCGTGCGGAATGCAGAAGGTTTTATGCAGGTTAAGGTGTGAAACGTCCGCGCCAATAAAGCCCGGTGAGGTAATGCCGACCTGAGCGTTCATGTTCGCACCATCAAGATAAACCTGACCGCCGAACTGATGCACGATTTCACATACTTCACGGATCGTTTCTTCATACACGCCGTGCGTGGAAGGATAGGTCACCATGATGCAGGAGAGATTATCGCCCGCCTGCTCTGCTTTCGCGCGCAGGTCTGCCAGATCGATGTTGCCATTTTTATCACACGCCACAACCACCACCTGCATTCCTGCCATATGCGCGGAAGCCGGGTTAGTGCCGTGCGCAGAGGCCGGGATCAGGCAGATATCGCGATGCCCTTCGTTGCGGCTTTCATGATAATGACGAATCGCCAGCAGGCCCGCGTATTCGCCCTGAGCGCCAGAGTTCGGCTGCATACACACAGCGTCGTAACCGGTCAGTTTCACCAGCCAGTCAGCTAGTTGCGCGATCATCTGCTGATAACCCTCGGCCTGTTCCGGCGGGCAGAACGGGTGCAGTTCGGCAAATTCCGGCCAGGTGATTGGGATCATCTCGGCGGCGGCATTCAGTTTCATGGTGCAGGAACCCAGCGGGATCATCGCCTGATTCAGCGCCAGATCTTTACGCTCCAGCGAGTGCATATAGCGCATCATTTCGGTTTCGCTGTGGTAGCGATTAAACACCGGATGGGTGAGGATTTCGTCGTCGCGCAGCATCGCAGGTTGAATCGAGCGGCTGTCGTGAGCCACGTCTTTGTCCAGCGTGTCGATCTCCAGCCCGTGGTTATCGCCCAGTAACACGCTGAAAAGCTGCATCACGTTTTCACGCGTGGTGGTTTCATCAAGGGTGATCCCCACGGCGTTCAGAATATCGCTCCGCAGGTTGATTTCAGCCGCTTCGGCACGCGCCAGTACGCCAGCTTTGTCTGCCACTTCCACACACAAGGTGTCGAAATAGTGCTCATGACGCAGTTTCAGACCTTTTTGTTGCAGGCCCGTCGCCAGGATATCGGTCAGACGATGAATACGGTTAGCGATACGTTTCAGGCCAACCGGACCGTGGTAAACGGCATACAGACTGGCAATGTTTGCCAGTAGTACCTGGGAAGTACAAATGTTGGAGTTCGCTTTCTCACGGCGAATATGTTGCTCGCGAGTCTGCATCGCCATGCGCAGCGCGGTATTGCCCGCGGCATCTTTCGATACGCCGATAATACGGCCCGGCATTGAGCGTTTATATTCGTCTTTCGCTGCAAAGAATGCCGCGTGTGGGCCACCGTAGCCCATCGGTACGCCAAAGCGTTGCGCTGAACCAAAGACAATATCCGCGCCCTGTTTGCCCGGCGCAGTTAACAGCACCAGCGCCATAATATCGGCGGCGACGCTGACCACAATTTTGCGTGATTTCAGTTCGCTGATAAGCGCAGTGTAGTCGTGAATTTCACCAGTAGTACCGACCTGCTGTAACAGCACGCCGAACACGTCCTGATGATCGAGCACTTTTTGCGCGTCATCGACAATCACTTCAAAACCAAAGGTTTCTGCGCGGGTGCGAACCACATCGAGCGTTTGCGGATGAACGTCAGAAGCAACGAAGAAGCGGTTGGCATTTTTCAGTTTGCTGACGCGTTTCGCCATCGCCATTGCTTCGGCGGCAGCAGTGGCTTCGTCAAGAAGAGAAGCAGAGGCCATATCCAGCCCGGTTAAATCCAGCGTTACCTGCTGGAAGTTGAGCAGTGCTTCAAGGCGGCCCTGGGAGACTTCAGGTTGATACGGAGTATACGCGGTATACCAGCCCGGATTTTCCAGCATGTTACGCAGGATAACCGGCGGTAGCTGCACGGCGGTGTAACCCATGCCGATGTAAGACGTGAAGCGTTTATTGCGACTGGCAATAGCCTTGAGTTCCGCCAACGCGGCATATTCGGTCGCCGGTGCGCCAACCTGCGGCGGAGTCGCAAGCTGAATATCTTTCGGCACAATCTGGCCGGTCAGCGCGTTTAACGATTGTGCGCCAACGGCATTCAGCATTTCTTGCTGTTGCGCGGCGTCCGGTCCGATATGGCGTTCAATAAAAGCGCCGCTGTTTTCAAGCTGGCTTAACGTCTGTGTCATGAGCGATGGTTCCTGAAACGTGCAGTGAATGGTGATCCTCTCTCCTTGCGAAGAGAGTGAGGGTGAGGCGTAAATTCGCCTCACCCTGATCCTCTCCCGCAGAAGAGGAATAAAGCCGTTACTCGTCTTCTAACAATGCTTCGTATGCGGTTGCATCCAGCAGTGATTCCAGTTCGCTTTCATCGCTGGCTTTGATTTTAAAGATCCAGCCGCCTGCATACGGTTCGCTGTTCACCAGTTCCGGGGAATCGCTCAGTACGTCATTCACCGCCACGATTTCGCCGCTTACTGGCGCATAAATGTCTGATGCCGCTTTTACTGATTCGGCAACCGCGCAGTCATCGCCCGCGCTAACCGTTGCGCCCACTTCCGGCAGGTCAACAAACACCATATCGCCTAACAGCTCCTGAGCGTGTTCGGTGATGCCAACGGTGTAAGTGCCGTCGGTTTCTTTACGCAGCCATTCGTGTTCTTTGCTGTATTTCAGTTCTGCTGGTACGTTGCTCATCAATCAATCTCCAAAAAAGTAAATCACGCGACGGCTTTGCCGTTACGCACAAAAACAGGTTTAGTCACTTTTACCGGCATTTCACGGTTGCGAATTTGCACAATCGCTGTTTCGCCAATGCCTTCCGGCACACGCGCCAGCGCAATGCTGTAGCCCAGCGTCGGGGAGAAAGTACCGCTGGTGATAATGCCTTCTTGCTGGTTGCCCTGTGCGTCGGTAAAACGTACCGGCAGTTCACTACGCAGCACGCCTTTTTCGGTCATCACCAGGCCAACTAATTTTTCTGTGCCATGCTCACGCTGCACTTCCAGGGCTTCACGACCGATGAAGTCACGATCTGCCGGTTCCCAGGCGATAGTCCAGCCCATATTGGCGGCTAAAGGAGAGATGGTTTCGTCCATCTCCTGGCTATACAGATTCATACCCGCTTCCAGACGCAGCGTGTCACGCGCCCCCAGACCGCAGGGTTTAACGCCCGCTTCCACCAGCGCCCGCCAGAAATCCGCCGCTTTTTCATTGGGCAGCGCAATTTCATAGCCCGCTTCACCGGTGTAACCGGTAGTGGCAATAAACAGATCGCCCGCCTGCACACCAAAGAACGGTTTCATCCCTTCCACTGCCTGACGCTGGGCGTCATTAAACAGTGTGGCAGCTTTTGCCTGCGCATTCGGCCCTTGTACAGCAATCATGGAAAGGTCATCACGAACAGTAATTTCGATGCCGAAAGGTTCAGCGTGTTGGGTAATCCAGGAGAGGTCTTTTTCGCGGGTGGCGGAGTTAACAACGAGGCGGAAGAAATCTTCAGTGAAGTAGTAGACGATCAGGTCATCTATCACACCGCCAGAGGCATTCAACATCCCCGAGTAGAGGGCTTTGCCGCTTTTGGTGAGCTTCGCTACATCGTTCGCCAGTAGATAACGCAGAAACTCCCGGGTGCGACTGCCGCGAAGATCGACGATGGTCATATGTGACACATCAAACATTCCAGCATCGGTACGTACCGCATGATGTTCGTCGATTTGCGAACCGTAATGCAGCGGCATCATCCAGCCGTGGAAATCCACCATGCGAGCGCCGCAAAGCGTGTGTTGTTCGTACAAAGGAGTCTGTTGTGCCATCTTGTCCTCATTGAATAAGCGGGGCTGACAACTTTTCGTGGTGAAATTGTCACCACGAAACCCAGCATCGGAGCCACTCCCGGTCCCCAACGCAATCGTTCTCTTTTCCCTGAACTTACCACCGAAACAGACGGTTAACCATAAGGTAAAATTGATCATCACATTAGCTTATGGTTTAAAAACGCAAAAATGACAACAGAATAAAAAACCAAAAAATATTTTACCAATGAACGAATATGACGAATTAATAAATCGATTTTGAATAAACCAATATTAAGAACTAAAAAATTGTCTAAAATCACTAAATCAAAAATTAGTGACATTAGAAAATATAATGCGAAAACGCAGGTGAAATTAGTTTATTTCAAATGAGGAGAATCCCCCGGTTAAAAAACCGGGAGACGAAAGTGTGATGGGTATCAAATAAACAAAAGAGGAGAAATTTTTAACGCAGCCATTCAGGCAAATCATTTAATCCCATTGCCTGACGAATGAGTTGCGGCTTTACGCCAGGAAGCGTGTCAGCCAGTTTCAGGCCAATATCGCGCAGCAGTTTTTTCGCCGGATTAGCCCCGGAAAAGAGATCACGAAAGCCCTGCATACCTGCCAGCATCAGCGCCGCACTATGCTTGCGGCTACGTTCATAGCGACGCAGGTAAATGTACTGCCCGATGTCTTTACCCTGACGATGCAACCGTTTCAGTTCAGCGATCAACTCTGCGGCGTCCATAAAGCCGAGATTTACCCCCTGCCCCGCCAGCGGATGAATGGTATGCGCGGCGTCGCCCACCAGCGCCAGACGGTGCGCGGCAAACTGGCGCGCATAACGCCCCGTCAGTGGGAACACCTGACGCGCGCTCTCAACCTTGCATAAGCCAAGGCGATTATCAAAAGCGATATTTAACGCGCGATTAAATTCGTCTTCACCTGCCTGCTGCATCCGCTGCGCTTCCTCTGGCGATAGGGACCAGACAATCGAGCAAAGGTGCGGATCACTAAGCGGCAAAAAGGCCAGAATACCTTCGCCGTGGAAAACCTGCCGCGCCACAGCTTCATGCGGTTCTTCAGTGCGAATGGTCGCGACCAGTGCGTGATGCTGATAATCCCAGAAAGTCAGCGGGATATCGGCTTTGTTGCGCAACCAGGAATTAGCGCCGTCTGCGCCAATCACCAGACGCGCCGTTAACATGCTGCCGTCTTTCAGCGTCAGGAAGGTTTCATTTTCTCCCCAGGCGACCTGCTGTAATTCTGCGGGGGCCAGCAGGGTGATATCTGACGACTGCAGCGCTTTGTTCCACAGCGCGTAGTGAATCACTGAGTTTTCAACGATATGCCCAAGATGGCTATAGCCCATGCTTTGATCGTCAAACGAAATGTGACCAAAACTGTCTTTGTCCCACACTTCCATGCCGTGATAGCAACTGGCCCTACGAGAGAGAATGTCCTGCCAGACGCCAAGACGAGTGAGTAATTTTTCGCTGGCGGCATTGATAGCCGAAACGCGCAGTTGTGGTGGTGCATCCGCCGCCAGAGGTTCCGGTACGCGCTGCTCCAGTACGGCAACGCGTAAGCCGCTACCCTGTAAGCCGCAGGCAACCGCCAGCCCCACCATGCCGCCGCCAACAATGGCTACATCAACACTTTGCATTGTTTATTCCTTAAAACCGCCTTCAACGCGCCACCCAACCGAGGGTGCGCTGCGCCAGCACATCTCGTGCCGGAGTGAATAATTCCATCGCCATCAGCCCGATGTTGCGCCCAACAACCAGCGGCGCCCAACGGTTGGCAAAAAGATGCACCAGACTGTCCGTGACGCCGATGGTTGCTTCGCGATCGCTCTGTCGACGCTGCTGATAACGGCACAAGACGCCGTAATCACCAATGTCATCTCCGCGCTCCTGTGCCTGAGTCAGGGTTTCCGCAAGGCTCATGACATCACGCATACCGAGGTTGAACCCTTGCCCGGCAATCGGGTGCAGAGTTTGCGCCGCATTACCCACCAGCAAGGTGCGATGGGTAATAGGTTTGGCAGCACGGGTTAACGTCAGCGGATAAGCACTGCGTTTTCCGGCGTGGGTAATTTTCCCAAGTCGCCAGCCAAAGGCAGACTGGAGTTCACGGCAAAACTTCTCGTCGCTCCACGCCAACACTTCTTCGCGCCGTTCCAGTGGATGACACCAGACCAGAGAACAGCGTCCTTCAGACATCGGCAACATCGCCAGCGGGCCATGTTGCGTAAAGCGTTCAAAAGCGCGCCCTTCATGCGCAACGGAAGTCGCAACGTTAGCAATCACAGCCAGTTGTTCGTAAGGCTCCTGCTGCCAGTCAACGCCACAGGTAGTCGCTAACGCTGAACGGGTGCCGTCAGCGGCTACCAGCACACGGCCCGTCAGCATCTCGCCGCTCTCCAGCGTCACTTCAACGTGACTCTGAGTACGGGAAACGTTAGCCACGCGATCAGGACAATGCAGCGTGACGCCTGGTGCTTTACGCAACAGCGCAAACAGCCGTTGCCCAACATTGTGCAATTCGACAACCTGCCCTAGCGCCGCCAGTTGATAATCTTCTGCGGCAAGAGTGACGAATCCGGCATGGCCGCGATCGCTGACATGAACGGTGGTGATGGCGGTTGCGCAATCGGCCAGAGATTGCCAGACACCGATGCGCGCCAGTTGCTGACAAGTGCCTGCTGCCAGCGCAATAGCCCGGCCATCAAAGCCTGGATGGGCATGTGACTCTGGTGCGGTCGCTTCAATCAGATGTACCGACAGCGCCCCGTGACTTAATCGGGAAATAGCCAGCGCCAGCGTCGCGCCCGCCATGCCGCCACCGATGATGATTACGCTCATTGCTTTCTCGCAGCTGCCATCAATGCTTCGATTTCTTCCGGCTTTTTCACCACGCTGGCAGTGAGATTTTCGTTGCCGGTTTCGGTAATCACAATGTCATCTTCAATACGAATGCCGATACCGCGATATTGTTCTGGCACATCCGCATCCGGCGCAATATACAGCCCCGGCTCTACGGTCAGAGCCATGCCCGGTTCAAGAATGCGCGAGCGATCCTGGCCATAAACGCCAACGTCATGAACATCCAGACCTAACCAGTGGCTAAGGCCATGCATAAAGAAAGGACGATGTGCGTTCTGAGCGATCAGTTCATCAACATCACCTTTCAGGATCCCGAGTTTTACCAGGCCGTTAATCATGATGCGCACAACTTCACCGGTGACTTCCTGAATGGATGTTCCCGGACGATACAGGCGCAAGCTGGTTTCGAGAGATTCCAGCACAATATCGTAGATTTCACGCTGGGCCTGGGTGAATTTGCCATTGACCGGGAAGGTGCGGGTGATATCGCCAGCGTAACCTTTGTATTCACAACCAGCATCAATCAACACCAGGTCGCCGTCGCGCATTTCACACTCGTTTTCGGTGTAATGCAGAATGCAGCCGTTTTCACCGCTGCCAACAATGGTGTTATAGGAAGGGTAACGCGCACCGTGGCGGTTAAATTCGTGGTGAATTTCGCCTTCCAGATGGTACTCGAACATCCCCGGACGGCATTTTTCCATCGCCCGTGTATGCGCCAGTGCGGTGATTTCACCCGCGCGGCGAAGTACGGCAATCTCTTCCGGTGATTTGAACAGGCGCATTTCATGAACAATGGGACGCCAGTCGATCATCGTTGCCGGTGCGGTGAGATTTTGTCGCGAGCCTTTACGCAGCTTTTCCAGCGCGCTGTTCACGATCTCATCAGCATAGGCATATTCGCCCTGAGCGTGGTAAACCACATCCAGACCATTAAGCAGTTGATAAAGTTGCTGATTGATTTCACTGAACGCCAGTGCGCGGTCAACGCACAGTTTCTCTGGCGCGGCATCCTGACCTAAACGACGGCCAAACCAGATCTCCGCCGTCAGGTCGCGCACGCGGTTAAACAAAACGCTGTGGTTATGAGTGTCATCGCTTTTAATCAGCACCAGCACCGCTTCCGGTTCATTAAAGCCGGTGAAGTACCAAAAGTCGCTGTTCTGACGATAAGGGTATTCGCTGTCGGCGCTTCGGGTCACTTCAGGTGCCGCAAAAATCAGCGCGGCGCTGCCGGGTTGCATTTGCTCCACCAGGGCCTGACGGCGGCGCTGAAATTCCTGCTGAGATATCTCACTCATAACACTCTCCTTACGTTTTTTGTTTTTAGTGTAGAGTTGGTTTTTGTACTTCTGGTGCGGTCGGTTGCGGATGAGTAAAGGTATCGTGGCATAACAGCGCGGCAACACGAACGTATTCGATGATCTCTTCAAGCGACATTTCCAGCTCTTCCTGATCTTCGTCTTCGTCGTAGCCCAACTGCGCGATGTTACGCAGATCGTCGATAGCTTCACCGGTTTCGCCAGTCACTTTATCCAGCTTCGGTTGCGTAACGCCAAGACCGAGCAGGAAGTGGTTTACCCAGCCTGCTAACGCATCCGCGCGGTCGAAAACGCTAACGTCATCGCCATCAGGCAGATAAAGCTGAAAAAGGAAGCCATCATCTTGCAGGGCATCGCTGGTGGCAGAGTGCATTTTGCGCAATGCCTGGGCAAGTTCATGCCCGAAAGCCATACCTTCGTTCGTCAGGTCGTGAAGCAGCGGCAGCCAGGAGCTGTCGTCATTACCGCCACATATCATCCCGCTGATTAAACCATGCATTTCAGCAGGGGTCAGACCTGTCCCTTGTTGGTTCAGATACTGGTTCATTTCATTGTAACCAGGCATTTCGTTCTGTATTGACATAAGCATTCGGCATCAAAGGGAGGAAGATTCATGATATGCTATCACTTTGGACCCTGGTGGACCAGAAAAGGGCTTGTCTCATTGCACCAGGGTAGCTATAGTTTCGCCCCTTCGCAGACCAAAGGTCTGAAGGCGAAGGCAGCGCAGTCAATCAGCAGGAAGGTGGCATGTCTGCACAACCCGTCGATATCCAAATTTTTGGCCGTTCACTGCGTGTGAACTGCCCGCCTGACCAAAGGGATGCGTTGAATCAGGCTGCGGACGATCTGAACCAACGGTTGCAAGATCTGAAAGAACGCACTAGAGTCACAAATACTGAACAGTTGGTCTTCATTGCCGCATTGAATATCAGCTACGAGTTAGCGCAAGAAAAAGCGAAGACTCGTGACTACGCGGCAAGTATGGAACAGCGTATTCGGATGCTGCAACAGACCATAGAACAAGCGTTACTTGAACAAGGTCGCGTCACCGAAAAAACGAACCAAAACTTTGAATGACACTTTCCGGTTTACTGTGGTAGAGTAACCGTGAAGACAAAATTTCTCTGAGATGTTCGCAAGCGGGCCAGTCCCCTGAGCCGATATTTCATACCACAAGAATGTGGCGCTCCGTGGTTGGTGAGCATGCTCGGTCCGTCCGAGAAGCCTTAAAACTGCGACGACACATTCACCTTGAACCAAGGGTTCAAGGGTTACAGCCTGCGGCGGCATCTCGGAGATTCCCTTCTTATCTGGCACCAGCCATGACACAACTACCAAAACTCCCACTGACATTATCCCGACAAGAAATCCGTAAAATGATTCGGCAACGTCGTCGTGCGTTAACGCCGGAGCAACAGCGTGAAATGGGCCAACAGGCTGCCACGCGGATGATGAGTTATCCCCCTGTTGTGATGGCGCATACGGTCGCTGTATTTCTCTCTTTTGATGGCGAGCTCGACACCCAGCCGCTCATAGAACAACTCTGGCGCGCCGGTAAGCGCGTGTATCTTCCCGTTTTGCATCCCTTTAGTGTCGGTAATTTACTGTTCCTGAATTACCATCCGCAAAGTGAACTGGTGATGAACAGGCTGAAGATCCACGAGCCAAAACTGGACGTGCGCGATGTGCTTCCCCTTTCCCGGTTAGATGTATTGATCACGCCGCTGGTGGCTTTTGATGAATACGGTCAACGCCTGGGAATGGGGGGCGGTTTTTATGATCGGACGTTGCAAAACTGGCAGCACTATAAAATGCAACCGGTGGGTTATGCGCATGATTGCCAGTTAGTAGAAAAACTCCCCGTTGAAGAGTGGGATATCCCACTGCCTGCGGTGGTTACACCGTCGAAAGTCTGGGAATGGTAAGGGCGATACATCCCGCATCGCCCTGATTGACATCGTTGATTCTTTGACCTAATTTAGTGAGTAAGGGTAAAGGAGGATTACTCCTCCCCTGTGACTGACTGTTAATAAGCTGGCAAACTTATCAGTAACAGTACAATCAGTATGATGACGAGTCGCATCATAACCCTTCTCCTTCAAGCCCTCGCTTCGGTGAGGGCTTTACCGTTACAGCCCCATGCTGCCCCGCCATCGTAAATCCTCCGCATACAAAGACAACGCATTGATCTGACTTTGCTTTATTTCTTCGAGCAGACTCGCAAAGGCGATTGCAGCGCACTACAAATGGCAGCGACATGCGCGGGAGAAGGGATAAAAAAACGGGCAAGTCAGTGACCTGCCCGTTGATTGTCAGAGAAGGGAATTAGTACAGTAGACGGGCGCGAATGGTACCCGGAATAGCTTTCATTGCCTGCAGCGCTTTTTCGGCAACGTCTTCATCAGCTTCAATATCAATAACCACATAACCCATCTGGGCAGAAGTTTGCAGATATTGCGCGGCGATGTTGACCCCCTGCTCGGCGAAGATTTTGTTCAGCGCAGTCAGCACGCCCGGACGGTTTTCGTGGATGTGCATCAGACGACGTCCACCGTGCAGCGGCAGCGAGACTTCCGGGAAGTTCACCGCAGAGAGCGTTGAGCCATTGTCTGAATACTTGATCAATTTACCCGCAACTTCCAGGCCTATATTCTCTTGCGCTTCCTGAGTCGAACCGCCAATGTGTGGCGTCAGAAGGACGTTGTCGAATTCACACAGCGGAGAGGTAAAAGGATCGCTGTTGGTCGCCGGTTCCGTCGGGAATACGTCGATTGCCGCCCCTGCCAGATGTTTACTCGCCAGCGCATCACACAGCGCCGGAATATCCACCACTGTACCGCGCGAGGCATTAATCAGCAGCGAGCCGGGCTTCATTAGCGAAATCTCTTTCGCACCCATCATATTTTTGGTGGACGGATTCTCTGGCACATGCAGACTCACCACATCGCTCATATTCAGCAGGTCAGAAAGATGCTGTACCTGAGTGGCGTTGCCCAGCGGCAGTTTGTTTTCAATATCATAGAAGTAAACATACATCCCCAGCGATTCCGCCAGAATGCCCAACTGCGTACCAATATGACCATAACCAATAATGCCCAGCTTTTTGCCGCGTGCTTCAAAAGAACCTGCGGCCAGTTTGTTCCACACGCCACGGTGCGCTTTGGCGTTGGCTTCCGGCACTCCACGCAATAGCAGCAGCAGTTCGCCAATCACCAGCTCAGCAACGGAACGCGTATTTGAAAACGGGGCATTAAATACTGGGATACCACGTTTTGCCGCCGCATCCAGATCAACCTGGTTTGTTCCGATACAGAAACAGCCAATAGCGACCAGTTTTTCTGCGGCGTTGATCACGTCTTCAGTCAGATGGGTACGGGATCGCAGGCCGATGAAGTGGGCATCGCGGATGGATTCTTTTAATTGTTCATCATCCAGCGCGCCTTTGTGAAATTCGATGTTGGTGTAACCAGCTGCACGAAGGCTTTCCAGCGCCTTTTGGTGCACGCCTTCTACCAGCAGAAACTTAATCTTGTCTTTCTCCAGCGATACCTTTGCCATTTACCCAATCCTGTCTTTGAAATGTTGTGTGCGGATTTGCATCCGCCTTTCAACATATCAAAAAATAATATTGCGGCAATATGAACGTTTGCGTCGCGATGTTGAGGAAATATCACGCAAAGGTATTTCTTGGATGAATATGCTGGTTTAGAGGGTTTATTTAGAGCAATCGACAATAGTCAGGTAAAAACGTGACACATGTCACCAAATTTAATGAAGAGAATTTTTTTAACGGGGGAGGTTCCCCCGTCAGATCATTTCACAATGGTTTTGACACCGTCAGGTGTGCCAATCAGCGCAACATCCGCGCCACGGTTAGCAAACAAGCCAACAGTCACCACGCCAGGAATCGCATTTATGGCGTTTTCCATCGCAATCGGGTCAAGGATTTCCATGCCGTGGACGTCGAGGATCACGTTGCCGTTATCGGTCACCACGCCCTGACGGTATTCCGGAAGACCGCCCAGTTTCACCAGCTGGCGCGCCACTGCACTACGTGCCATCGGGATAACTTCTACTGGCAGCGGGAATTTGCCCAGAATATCAACCTGCTTGGAAGCGTCTGCAATACAGATAAATTTTTCCGCAACCGAAGCAATGATTTTTTCACGGGTCAGCGCCGCGCCGCCGCCTTTGATCATCTGCATGTGGCCGTTGATTTCATCTGCGCCATCAACGTAGATGCCGAGGCTGTCTACTTCGTTGAGATCAAAAACGTGAATGCCGAGGCTTTTCAGTTTTTCAGTGGAAGCATCTGAACTGGAAACGGCCCCCTCAATCTGGCCTTTCATCGTGCCGAGTGCGTCAATAAAGTGTGCGGCGGTGGAACCTGTACCCACACCAACAATGGTGCCGGGCTGAACATACTGAAGTGCCGCCCATCCTACTGCTTTTTTCAATTCATCCTGCGTCATGATCGTTTCGCCTGTGGTATGAAATTTCACACGCATTATATACAAAAAAAGCGATTCAGACCCCGTTAGCAAGCCGCGTGGTTAACTCATCCATAAAATATCGTGCAATGGCGGGCATCCCCTTCCGCCCCGCAAACAAAGCATACAAAGGTCTGGGTATGCCGCTCCATGGTGCAAACAGGCGCACCAGCTCTCCATCCTCCAGCCCCTGTTTACAGGCAAACTCAGGTAATAGCGCCACGCCATTCCCGCCAAGCACTGCCTGCAGCATGACGCGAAGGTTATTTGACTGCAAACGCGCCTCAGGTTGCAGCGTAATCTGCTGTTCGCCATTCATTAACTGCCACTGGCTCCCGCCATTGTTCGCCAGCCGAAGGATCCCGTCGACGTGGTTAAGATCTTCAATAACTTTCACCTGCGGATGGCGGGCCAGCCACTGCGAACTGGCAACTAAAATATCGGCCTGGGTATGTAATTTTTTATAATGCAGCGTCGAGTCCGCAAGTGCGCCGGAAGCCGTAACCAGCGCAATATCAATGCCTTCAGCGACCATATCCACCGGGCGATTAATAGCCAGCAGCTGCACCTTTGCCAGGGGCCAGCGGGCGATAAACTCACTGACAAACTCACCAAACCATGTTTCAGCCATAAATACCGGCGCGCTGACGCGCAGCATTCCCTGTGGGCTTTCCTGAGCAGCCATAACCACCGCTCTGGCCTGTTTCTCCTGCGCCATCAGCGCTCGACATTCGATGGCAAACTGTTCGCCTGCCGCCGTCAGGGTCAGACGCCGAGTAGTTCGCTGAATAAGCCGCACGCCGAGGCGCTCTTCCAGCGCTGCCATTCGTCGGCTTAATACCGATTTCGACACGCCCGCACGCAGCGCCGCCTGGCTGTAACTGCCTTCATCGGCAATCAGGGCAAAGTAGTAGTAATCATTCCAGTCGATCATGATTGTTCTATTTTCACAACAATGAAGTTCAGTTGTGTCTATTTAATCACCATATAAACAACAGTTAAACTTCTCTCATCGCAGAAACGAGAGCAAGCTCATGAAAATTCTCCATATCGACAGCAGCCCAATGCTTAAGCATTCAAGTTCGCGGAAATTAAGCCAGGCGCTGGTAGAAGCGCTTTGCCAACGCTTCGCACAAGCCACAATTATTCATCGCGACGTTGGCCTGACGCCGCCGCCCCATTTGCGTGAAGAAACCTTTCTGGCGCTTTGCGGTAAAGCGGAGTGCGGGAACGCACAAATTCAGCAGGAGGTGAATGGTATTCACGCCGCTATTGAAGAACTGGCATCGTGCGATGTGCTCATTATTGGCGCGCCGATGATTAATCACAGCGTTTCATCCGGTCTCAAAACCTGGATCGATCAGGTCTGTCTGGCTGGTTTAACGTTTCGTTTTAGCTCTGCAGGCGCCGTTGGGTTGCTGACGGATAAACCGACGTTTATTGTCTCGACGCGCGGCGGTATCTATTGCGACGAGGCACATCTGGCGCTGGATCATCAGGAAAGCTATCTGCAAGCCACGCTGAAATTAATGGGAATTACCAATACACACATTTTGCGCGCGGAAGGCGTCGACAAAACCCAGCCAGGGCGCGAACTTGCGGAGCGAAATGCATTAGCGCAAATCCCTGATCTCATAACACAAGTATTTAATCATCATATTTAATATAAAAGGAGTTATTATGTCTATTAAGCAAAACTTATTTTCTGCGTTGTTTCTTTGCTCTCTCACTGGACACGCATTTGCCGCAACCGAGATACAAAAACCGGGCAACAACCTTGAGCAGATATCAAAAGTGAGTATATCCACACACAATAGCAATCCAGCGGGCGTTGAAAGTCAGATCAAAGAGAAGGCAGAAGAGTTACAAGCCAGCAATTATTACATTAGTTCTTTTGCCGGTAAAAATTATATCCATGCCAGTGTAATTTTCTATAAATAACACTCTGTTTAACGGGAGCATGGAACTATTCTATGCTCCGCTACCAAAATGAAAAAAAGCTATTCTTATAGGTACGTTGGTCTGCTTTGCCGCATGCCTTATTTTTTGTCGTCCGGTGATATTTTTCGTGAAAAGCCGCTCTCACCAGTATGGTTCTTGCGACAAAACATGCTCTTTTTTACAGGGGCAATTGCATGGTGTCTAATGACGCTGACGATGTGTTTATCGTTACGTTCATCATGGCTTAACAAAGTGCTGGACAGTCTGGATAACAGTCTGGATAAAGCATGGCGATTACATAAGTGGGCAGGAGAATGCGCCATAGCTTTTGCTTTCCCCCACTGGCTGGATGAAAATTTACCCCAATCTTTGGCTGGATTACTCATCCCGGTAAGCTTGTTGCGCTTAACCTGACATCAGTACAAGAGAATTGGCTTCATGCGGAACTGTTAGCCGGCGAATGTGCAATGTTTATTATGATGGCTATGGTTTTCGTCTCTCTTAGTAAAGAGTTCCCTATCATTTATTTCATATTGTTCCCCGTTTGTTCCCTGATTTTTATCTGGCTATTACCTTTCATGTGTATGCAAAAGAAAAGGACACGTTGCGCTTTGCCATCAAAAATTTAGGGGATTATACCTCTACCCTTGCATCCTCGATAAAAATCGGCCAGTCTGCCATCGTGAAGGGCCATGGGGAAAGTTTGATTTTACTATCCCTTCCTCCCTCCAGGTCTGGATAGCAGGAGGCATCAGCATTCCCCCCTTTATAGCCCAGCTTGAGTATCTGAGCCAGCATGGTACGTCCCCTGTTCTTGTGGATCTTTGGTATTGCGTCAGCCGAAGCGAGGATTCCTGGTATGTTGATAAACTTACCTCACTTGCTTAATGCGCATAAAGATGAGTACCTACAGGCGCAAAATCTTACTGATAAAATAGTAGAGAAATGTAACCTCCATTTCTGGTTTTTCGGCCCACAGAGTTTGACCAAAGCGCTCAGCAACGGTTTACGTGAAAATGGGATTGCCAACCAAAAATTCCACTACGACCGCTTTTGTATGCGTTAAATACTCTGTACCCAAAGCAAAATTATGTCATAGTTCGGCATAAGAATATTTGAGGAGCAGGTTAGAGAAATGAAACGCCCGGACTACAGGACATTACAGGCACTGGATGCGGTGATACGTGAACGAGGATTTGAGCGCGCGGCACAAAAGTTGTGCATTACGCAATCAGCCGTCTCACAACGCATTAAGCAGCTGGAAAATATGTTCGGGCAGCCGCTGTTGGTGCGTACAGTTCCCCCGCGCCCGACAGAACAAGGGCAAAAATTACTGGCACTGCTTCGCCAGGTCGAGCTGCTGGAAGAAGAGTGGCTGGGCGATGAACAAACCGGTTCTACCCCACTACTGCTCTCACTGGCAGTCAACGCCGACAGTCTGGCAACCTGGTTGCTTCCGGCACTGGCTCCTGTACTGGCTGATTCGCCTATTCGTCTGAACTTACAGGTGGAAGATGAAACCCGCACCCAGGAACGCCTGCGACGTGGTGAAGTGGTCGGCGCGGTGAGTATTCAACATCAGGCGCTGCCTAGTTGCCTGGTCGATAAACTTGGCGCGCTCGACTATCTGTTCGTCAGCTCCAAACCGTTTGCCGAGAAATACTTCCCCAACGGAGTAAGCCGCTCTGCGCTGCTCAAAGCACCGGTAGTCGCATTTGACCATCTTGACGATATGCACCAGGCATTTTTACAGCAAAACTTCGATCTGCCACCTGGTAGCGTACCGTGCCATATCGTTAACTCGTCCGAAGCCTTCGTTCAGCTCGCTCGCCAGGGAACAACCTGCTGTATGATCCCACACCTGCAAATTGAAAAAGAATTGGCCAGCGGCGAATTGATTGATCTGACACCTGGGCTATTCCAACGGCGAATGCTCTACTGGCATCGCTTTGCCCCAGAAAGCCGCATGATGCGTAAAGTCACTGATGCTTTGCTCGACTATGGTCACAAAGTGCTTCGTCAGGATTAATCAATCAGTTAACGCCGGGTAGCACATATCAGGCGTTTTTCTTTTTTTATTTTTTATTCTTTGAATAACATCACAAAACAGACAAATCTCACACGGCAAAAAACGACGCCCCATTCCATTTTTTTTGCTGGCGACAAACCCGTATAAAAAGCTCACCGTAAGCGCAAACACCCTCATTTTTATTGCGTTTTATGGAGCAAATAATGTCAAACGTGCAAGAGTGGCAACAGCTTGCCAACAAGGAGTTGAGCCGTCGGGAGAAAACCGTCGACTCACTGGTTCAGCAAACGGCGGAAGGGATCGCCATCAAGCCACTGTATACCGAAGCCGATCTCGACAATCTGGAAGTGACCGGTACCCTTCCTGGCTTGCCGCCCTACGTTCGTGGTCCCCGCGCCACCATGTATACCGCCCAACCGTGGACCATCCGTCAGTATGCCGGTTTCTCGACAGCCAAAGAGTCCAACGCTTTTTATCGTCGTAACCTGGCAGCCGGGCAAAAAGGTCTTTCCGTGGCGTTTGACCTTGCTACCCACCGTGGCTATGACTCCGACAACCCGCGTGTGGCGGGCGATGTTGGTAAAGCGGGCGTCGCTATCGACACCGTAGAAGATATGAAGGTGCTATTCGACCAAATCCCGCTGGATAAAATGTCGGTTTCAATGACCATGAACGGCGCAGTCCTGCCAGTGCTGGCCTTTTATATCGTGGCGGCAGAGGAGCAAGGCGTTCCCCCCGATAAACTGACGGGAACAATTCAGAACGATATCCTCAAAGAGTACCTCTGCCGCAATACCTATATTTACCCACCGAAACCGTCTATGCGCATTATCGCTGACATTATCGCCTGGTGTTCCGGCAATATGCCGCGCTTCAATACCATTAGTATCAGCGGCTACCACATGGGCGAAGCTGGTGCGAACTGCGTGCAACAGGTGGCATTTACTCTCGCCGATGGGATTGAGTACATCAAAGCAGCTCTCTCTGCTGGCTTAAAAATTGATGACTTCGCCCCGCGCCTGTCGTTCTTCTTTGGTATCGGCATGGACCTGTTTATGAACGTCGCCATGCTGCGCGCCGCACGCTATCTCTGGAGCGAAGCAGTAAGCGGATTTGGTGCCAAAGATCCGAAATCGCTGGCACTACGCACCCACTGTCAAACCTCTGGCTGGAGTCTCACCGAACAGGATCCGTATAACAACGTTATCCGCACCACTATTGAAGCGTTGGCAGCCACCCTTGGCGGAACCCAGTCGCTGCATACAAATGCCTTTGACGAAGCGCTCGGTTTGCCGACCGATTTTTCGGCACGTATTGCCCGTAACACCCAGATCATTATCCAGGAAGAGTCAGAACTCTGTCGCACCGTCGATCCGCTAGCCGGTTCTTATTACGTTGAGTCACTAACCGATCAGATCGTGAAACAGGCCAGAGCCATCATCGATCAGATCGACGAAGCCGGAGGCATGGCGAAGGCGATCGAAGCAGGTCTGCCAAAACGGATGATCGAAGAAGCGTCTGCCCGTGAACAATCGTTGATCGACCAGGGCAAACGCGTGATCGTCGGCGTCAACAAGTACAAACTGGATCACGAAGACGAAACTGATGTCCTTGAAATCGACAACGTGATGGTGCGTAACGAGCAAATTGCTTCGCTGGAACGCATTCGCGCCACCCGTGATGATGCCGCCGTAACTACCGCACTGAACGCTCTGACTCACGCTGCACAGCATAACGAAAACCTGCTGGCTGCCGCTGTTAATGCGGCTCGCGTTCGCGCGACGCTGGGTGAAATATCCGATGCGCTGGAAGCCGCTTTTGACCGTTATCTGGTACCGAGCCAGTGTGTTACCGGCGTTATTGCGCAAAGCTATCATCAGTCGGAAAAATCAGCCTTTGAGTTTGATGCAATTGTTGCGCAAACGGAGCAATTCCTCGCGGATAATGGCCGTCGCCCACGCATTCTGATCGCCAAAATGGGACAAGATGGACACGATCGCGGAGCTAAGGTCATTGCCAGTGCCTATTCCGATCTTGGTTTCGACGTTGATTTAAGCCCCATGTTCTCCACGCCGGAAGAGATCGCCCGCCTGGCAGTCGAAAACGACGTTCATGTGGTGGGCGCGTCCTCGCTTGCAGCAGGACATAAAACACTAATCCCGGAACTGGTTGAAGCCCTGAAAAAATGGGGACGCGAAGATATTTGCGTGGTCGCCGGTGGCGTTATTCCGCCGCAAGATTATGCCTTCCTGCAAGAGCGTGGCGTGGCGGCGATTTACGGTCCTGGCACTCCCATGCTCGACAGCGTGCGTGATGTGCTGAACCGGATTAGCCAACATCATGATTAACGAAACCACGCTGGCAGACAGCATTCGACGCCTACGTCTGGGGGAGCGAGCCACGCTCGCCCAGGCCATGACGCTGGTTGAAAGCCGTCACCCTCGCCATCAGGCACTCAGCACTCAACTGCTTGATACCATCATGCCGTTTTGTGGTAACGCCCTGCGACTGGGCGTTACCGGCACGCCAGGAGCAGGAAAAAGTACCTTTCTTGAAGCCTTTGGCATGTTACTGATTCGCCAGGGACTTAAGGTCGCAGTAATTGCCGTCGATCCCAGCAGCCCTGTGACCGGTGGCAGCATCCTTGGGGATAAGACTCGCATGACCGAACTGGCGCGTGCCGATGCAGCGTTTATTCGCCCGGTTCCGTCATCTGGTCACCTTGGCGGCGCCAGTCAGCGGGCGCGGGAGTTAATGCTGTTATGTGAAGCAGCAGGTTATGACGTGGTGATCGTTGAAACCGTCGGCGTCGGGCAGTCAGAAACAGAAGTCGCCCGCATGGTGGACTGCTTTATCTCGCTACAGATTGCCGGTGGTGGCGATGATCTCCAGGGCATTAAAAAGGGTTTGATGGAGATGGCAGATCTGATTGTCATCAACAAGGATGATGGTGATAACCACACGAATGTCGCCATTGCCCGCCATATGTACGAAAGCGCTCTGCATATTCTGCGTCGCAAATATGACGAATGGCAGCCACAGGTCCTCACCTGTAGTGCACTGGAAAAATGCGGTATCGATGAAATATGGCGCGCAATTATCGATTTCAAAACCGCACTGACCACCAGCGGTCGTTTACAACAGGTGCGACAACAACAATCGGTGGAATGGCTGCGTAAACAGACCGAAGAAGAGGTGCTACACCACCTGTTCACTAATGAAGATTTCGATCGCTATTACAGCCAAACGCTACTAGCGGTCAAAAATAATATGCTCTCGCCGCGCACAGGTTTGCGGCAGCTCAGTGATTTTATCCAGACTCAGTATTTTAATTAAGGGAATTTTTATGTCTTATCAGTATGTTAATGTAACCATCATCAACAAAGTGGCGGTCATTGAGTTTAACTATGCCCGCAAACTCAATGCGTTAAGTAAAGTCTTTATTGATGACCTTATTCAGGCATTAAACGATCTCAACCGTCCAGAAATCCGTTGCATCATTCTGCGCGCCCCAAGTGGTTCCAAAGTTTTTTCCGCAGGTCACGACATTCATGAGTTGCCGTCAGGAGGTCGAGATCCGCTCTCTTACGATGATCCGCTACGTCAAATTACCCGCGTGATCCAAAAAAGCCCCAAACCGGTAATTTCGATGGTCGAAGGTAGCGTCTGGGGTGGCGCATTTGAAATGATTATGAGTTCTGATCTGATCATCGCCGCCAGTACCTCTACCTTCTCAATGACGCCAGTCAACCTGGGCGTACCGTATAACCTGGTGGGGATCCACAACCTGACTCGCGACGCGGGCTTCCACATCGTCAAAGAGCTGATTTTTACCGCTTCGCCAATCACCGCCCAACGCGCGCTGGCTGTTGGCATTCTCAACCACGTTGTTGAGGCCGACGAACTGGAAGATTTCACCTTACAACTGGCTCACCACATTTCCGAAAAAGCACCGTTAGCCATTGCAGTAATCAAGGAAGAGCTGCGCGTGCTGGGTGAAGCGCACACCATGAATTCAGATGAATTTGAGCGTATTCAAGGGATGCGCCGGGCAGTTTATGACAGCGAAGATTATCAGGAGGGTATGAACGCCTTCTTGGAAAAACGTAAACCTAATTTCGTCGGTCATTAATGATCCGCGAACTAAGGAGCAAAGGATGAATATTACCCGGACAAGGATGACCGCCGATGAAGCGGCGGAAATTATCCAGCACAACGATATGGTGGCATTCAGTGGTTTTACCCCTGCGGGTTCGCCCAAGGCTCTTCCCGTCGCCATTGCCCGTCGCGCCAATGAACAACATGAGGCGAAAAAACCGTATCAAATTCGCCTGCTGACCGGAGCGTCAATTAGCGCCGCCGCCGATGACATACTCTCTGAAGCTGACGCCGTTTCATGGCGCGCGCCATATCAGACATCATCGGGATTACGTAAAAAAATCAATCAAGGGTCGGTTAGTTTTGTTGATCTGCATTTGAGCGAAGTTGCGCAAATGGTCAACTACGGCTTTTTCGGCGACATCGATGTTGCGGTAATTGAAGCCTCAGCCCTCGCTCCGGATGGTCGCGTCTGGTTAACCAGTGGGATTGGTAATGCGCCGACCTGGTTGCTGCGTGCAAAGAAAGTGATCATTGAACTCAATCATTATCACGATCCTCGCGTCGCAGAACTGGCGGATATTGTGACTCCTGGCGCACCACCACGGCGCAATAGCGTGTCAATCTTCCATGCAATGGATCGCGTCGGTACGCGTTATGTACAAATCGATCCGAAAAAAATTGTCGCCGTCGTGGAAACCAACTTACCTGATGCAGGTAACTCGCTGGATAAACAAAATCCCATGTGCCAGCAAATCGCCGACAATGTGGTCACCTTCTTGTTGCGTGAAATGGCGCAGGGGCGCATTCCGCGGGAATTTCTGCCACTGCAAAGTGGGGTAGGCAACATCAATAATGCGGTAATGGCGCGTCTGGGGGAAAACCCGGATATTCCTCCGTTTATGATGTATTCGGAAGTGCTACAGGAGTCTGTGGTTCATCTTCTGGAAAGCGGCAAAATTACCGGCGCTAGCGCCTCCAGTCTGACAATTTCTGCCGATTCACTGCGCAAGATTTACGCCAATATGGATTACTTCGCCAGCCGCATCGTGTTGCGTCCGCAGGAGATTTCCAATAATCCAGAAATCATCCGCCGCCTTGGTGTTATCGCTCTGAACGTCGGCCTGGAGTTTGATATTTACGGACACGCCAACTCAACGCACGTAGTCGGCGTTAATTTAATGAATGGTATCGGCGGCAGCGGCGATTTTGAACGCAACGCGTATCTGTCGATCTTTATGGCACCGTCGATTGCTAAAGAAGGCAAGATCTCAACCGTCGTGCCTATGTGCAGCCATGTTGATCACAGCGAACACAGCGTGAAAGTGATCATCACAGAACAAGGGATCGCCGACTTGCGTGGCCTCTCTCCACTTCAGCGCGCGCGCACTATCATCGATAACTGCGCGCATCCGATGTACCGTGACTATCTGCATCGCTATCTGGAGAATGCGCCCGGCGGGCATATTCACCACGATCTTAGCCACGTTTTCGATCTGCATCGTAATTTGATCGAAACTGGCTCAATGCTGGGTTAATCGCTCGTACCGTCACGATCTTCAGCAATTTGCTGTAGCAGCGTGGCGGTATAGCGATGATTTTTCAATGAATAAAGGTATTCCTGCATATACATTGGCTTTTGCGGTGCATCAAAATATTTCAACTTAGCCGGGTTCACCAGTCGCCATGCAAAATGTGGGATCACCGTAAGAAAATGTCCGTGCTCAACGGCGCTGATTTTGGCCATAAAACTGTATGGGCGATAAATAATTGTTGGATTGATCCCACAAGGGCGCATGTTCGCATCTATCATCGCTTCATAATTAGCACGGTTTTGAAAGCGCATCTGTAACCAGGGCAGCTCCTGTAACAACTCCTGCTCCTGACGCTCTTCATAACGCCGAGAAACGAGAAACCCCAGTCGCAGCGGCGGCAGTTCACTCATGGCTAGATTATCCAACCCGTGTACACGAGCGGAAACATGCTGCGGAGAGATAATAAAATCAAGCTGACGATAGAAGAGATTGTCGATAACCTCATTTTCGCTGAATTCAACCGGCTGGGCCGTCACGCCTTCATACTTATCACCCAGGCTAATTAACTGATCAAAAATAATCGTCGGATAGGTATTATCGATACCTATCACAATTTCACGATTACGACGTCCGGAATTATGAATTTCGTTATCGATAGCAGAAAGCCGTTGGTAAACCGGGAAGAGCTTTTGATAAAGCTCCTGCCCGGCTTTATTAAGGCTGATGTTATTATCTTTACGGGTAAATAATGTATAACCAATTTGCTCTTCCAGAGCGGCAATACTTTTGCCAAACGGCGAAGCAGTCATATGTAACTTTTCTGCCGCCCGGGCAATATTATTGGTTTGCGCTAATAAAATAAAATTGCGCATCTTTTTCGAAATAAAAATATCCATCGCCGCTTCCTCCAGACATCCCTGTCCGCTTAACCGTTTCAGTCAGTTAATCCTTCATGAAATCGCAAGCAAAAATAGGTGGTTACGTCATGGTTTTACAGAAAATTACAGAAAAAAGAGGCGATATCAGATAAAGACATTAGCCCGACATATGAGTCGGGCTACAAGTATTATTGTGCAGCAGGTGTTTTAGCGGGTTGTTGATCCACTGGTTCTAACTGGAAGACCACATCGACCTGATCATCAAACTGAATAGCGGCCTGCTCGTAAGTTTCCCGGGCGGAAACCGGTGCGGCATCGGCTTTCATCATGCGTACCATTGGGCTGGGCTGATAATTGGAAACATGGTAGCGCACGCTATATACCGGCCCCAGTTTGCGATTAAAGCCATTCGCCAGCTCCTGAGCCTGATGAATCGCGTTATCAATCGCCGCCTTACGCGCTTTGTCTTTATAGGCATCCGGCTGCGCCACGCCCAACGACACAGAACGAATTTCGTTGAGTCCGGCCTTCAGCGCACCATCCAGCAAGGAATTCAGTTTGTCTAACTGACGAAGCGTGACTTCCACCGTTCTCACGGCACGGTAGCCTTTCAGAATACTTTTACCATCCTGGTAATCGTAGTCTGGCTGGGTACGCAAGTTCGCGGAACTGATATCTTTTTTCGCGATCTGATTGAGTTCAAGGAAAGAGATATATTGCGCGACGCGCTCATCCGCCTGCTTCTTGGCAGACGCGGCATCCTTCGCCGTCACGTTAACTTCAATAGCAAGAATAGCGATATCTGGCACCGCATCAACGCTTGCCGTTCCTGAAGTGACAATGTGCGGACCATCCGGTAGTTCATTGGCCTGCACAGCCATTCCGCTGAAACCCATCAATGCCGCCAGGGCGATAACTTTGAACTTCACGTTAGTCTCTCCGTGTTAATTGACTTGCCTAAAATTCAGGACCTCTGGAGGCAAGCTTAGCGCCTCTGTTTTATTTTTCCATCAGATAGCACCTAACTGAACAAGGCTTGTGCATGAGCAATACCGTCTCTCGCCAGCTGCAAGGCGATAAACCACATAACACATCCCACAACCAAATTAATAATGCGCTGTGCTTTTGCCGTACGCAGACGCGGTGCCAGCCAGGCTGCAAGAAGAGCCAGACCAAAGAACCACAGGAAAGAGGCGCTAATTGTCCCGAGCGCAAACCAACGTTTGGGATCTGGCTCAAGTTGCCCGCCCAGGCTGCCCAATACCACAAAGGTATCCAGGTAAACATGCGGATTCAGCCAGGTTACCGCCAGCATGGTAGCAATAATTTTCCAACGTCCCTGCTTCATCACTTCAGCACTGACCAGTTCAATATTACTGCTCATCGCCGTTTTAAACGCACCAAAGCCATACCACAGCAAGAAGGCTACGCCGCCCCAGGTGACCAGCGCCAGCAACCACGGCGACTGCATCAATAACGCGCTGCCGCCGAAAATCCCCGCGCAAATCAGGACCAAATCGCTTATTGCGCAGAGCAAGGCAATCATAATGTGGTACTGACGACGAATGCCCTGATTCATCACAAAAGCATTTTGTGGACCGAGCGGTAGGATCATAGCCGCCCCAAGCGCAAGACCTTGAAAATAATAAGAAAACACGTTGAACATTCCGAACTAATTATCTGATAAAGAGACTATAACTCAGGAACGTTATTAGAGATAATTGATAATGTTAATTGGCAATCAGAATAACTAATAATAGAAAGGCCAGATAAAATTATCTGGCCTGGGGAAGTGTTATGCGGCTTTGTTCTCTTTCACCCGCTTAAAGTTCACATCCATTTGCGGATACGGGAAGCTGATACCGGCAGCATCAAATTCACGTTTAATACGTTCCAGCACATCCCAGTACACGTTTTGCAGATCGCCACTGTTGCTCCAGGCACGAACGACGAAATTGATCGACGATGCGCCAAGTTCGTTCAGGCGTACGGTAATTTCACGATCTTTTAAAATACGATCTTCGGACTGAATAATATCGGTCAGGATCTGCTTAACCTGATCGATATCAGAATCATACGCTACGCCAATAATAAATTCGTTACGGCGCGCCGGCTCGCGAGAAAAGTTAATAATATTACCGGCAATAATTTTACCGTTCGGAATAACAATTATTTTACCGTCTGCGGTACGCATGGTGGTGGAGAAAATCTGCACGCTCTGCACTGTACCGGCAACGCCGCCGAGGTCAACATATTCACCGGCACGGAACGGGCGGAACAACACCAGCAACACGCCAGCGGCCAGGTTAGACAGTGACCCCTGCAAGGCCAGACCTACAGCTAAACCTGCGGCACCGAGTACGGCAATGACCGATGCGGTTTGTACGCCCACGCGGCCCAGTGCTGCAATTAACGTAAAAGCGATAATTGCGTAACGGATTAATGCAGAAAGAAAATCTGCAACGGTGGCATCTATGTTACGGGAGATCATCAGGCGATTCACCGCGTTGGAGATCATCCGCGCGACAATCAAACCAATGATGATAATCGCGAGAGCCGCCACGATGTTTACAGCATAACTCAGCAACAGCGCCTGGTTATTCACCAACCAGGAACCGGCACCGTGTATGCTATCGACAACATTCAAATCTTCCATTCAATATTCCTTTTCAACTGACTCAAAATGGAGAAATACACTCCGCCGCCTTATGACGGGCAGTCTGACAAGGGTAAACAATAAAGCATAATTTTGCCAAATAGATCACAGATTTCTTAGGTACATCACCTTGCTTTTGGCGAAAAAAGACCCGCAGAGCGGGCCTCAGACAGATGACAACGTGAGCTTTGTTCATGCCGGATGCGGCGTGAACGCCTTATCCGACCTACAAAAGCATGAAAATTCAATATATTGCAGAGATCACGTAGGCATGATAAGCGTAGCGCATCAGGCAATTTTGCTTTTGGCGAAAAAAGCCCCGCAGAGCGGGCTCTCAGACAGATGACAACGTGCGCTTTGTTCATGCCGGATGCGGCGTGAACGCCTTATCCGACCTACAAAAGCATGAAAATTCAATATATTGCAGAGATCACGTAGGCATGATAAGCGTAGCGCATCAGGCAATTTTTCTTTTGGCGAAAAAAAGACCCGCAGAGCGGGCCTTGAGATAAGCAGAAAGGAATATCTTACAGAACGTCGATCGCGTTCAGTTCCTGGAATGCTTTTTCCAGACGAGCGATCATTGAAGTCTGACCGGCACGCAGCCATACGCGCGGATCGTAGTATTTCTTGTTCGGCTGATCTTCGCCTTTCGGGTTGCCCAGCTGGCCCTGCAGGTAAGCTTCGTTCGCTTTGTAGTAGTTCAGAACACCTTCCCAGGTCGCCCATTGGGTGTCGGTATCGATGTTCATTTTAACTACACCGTAGCTTACGGAGTCTTTGATTTCCTGAGCAGTAGAACCGGAACCGCCGTGGAATACGAAGTTCAGGCTGTTGTGCGGCAGGTTGTGTTTCTTGGAAACATATTCCTGAGAGTCGCGCAGAATGGTCGGAGTCAGAACAACGTTACCCGGCTTGTATACGCCGTGTACGTTACCGAAGGAAGCTGCGATGGTGAAGCGCGGGCTGATTTTGCTCAGCTCGGTGTATGCGTAATCAACGTCTTCCGGCTGGGTGTACAGTGCAGAAGCGTCCATGTGGCTGTTGTCCACGCCGTCTTCTTCACCACCGGTGCAACCCAGTTCGATTTCCAGAGTCATGCCGATTTTGGACATGCGCTCCAGGTATTTAGAGCAGATTTCGATGTTCTCTTGCAGAGATTCTTCAGACAGGTCGATCATGTGAGAAGAGAACAGCGGCTTACCGGTAGCAGCGAAGTGTTTTTCACCCGCGTCCAGCAGACCGTCGATCCACGGCAGCAGTTTCTTCGCGCAGTGGTCGGTATGCAGGATAACCGGAACACCATAGTGTTCAGCCATCTGGTGAACGTGATGCGCACCAGAGATCGCACCCAGGATAGCAGCACCCTGCGGAACGTCAGATTTCACGCCTTTACCAGCGATAAAGGAAGCACCACCGTTGGAGAACTGAACGATAACCGGCGCTTTAACTTTAGCAGCGGTTTCCAGTACGGCGTTGATGGAGTCAGTACCGACGCAGTTTACTGCTGGCAGTGCGAAGTTGTTTTCTTTTGCTACCTGGAAAACTTTCTGTACGTCATCACCAGTGATTACGCCAGGTTTTACGAAATCAAAAATCTTAGACATGTCTCTTGTCCTGTATCGTCGGGCCTTATACTCGTCATACTTCAAGTTGCATGTGCTGCAACTCGAATTATTTAGAGTATGAAAAAGTGCGTGCTTTAAAAGCGCGCTGCAACAAGGGCAGGTTTCCCTGCCCTGTGATTTTTTACTTCTTAGCGCGCTCTTCGAGCATCGCTACTGCAGGCAGTACTTTACCTTCCACGAATTCGAGGAATGCGCCGCCGCCAGTGGAAATATAGGAGATTTTGTCAGCAATGCCGAACAGGTCGATTGCTGCCAGAGTGTCACCGCCACCAGCGATGGAGAACGCTTCGCTGTCTGCGATAGCGTTAGCCACGATTTCAGTACCTTTACGGAAGTTAGGGAATTCGAACACACCAACCGGGCCGTTCCACAGAATGGTTTTCGCATTCTTCAGAATTTCAGCCAGTTCCTGTGCGGAAGCGTCGCCGATATCCAGGATCTGCTCGTCAGCTTTCACGTCGTTAACAGATTTGAGAGTAGCCGGAGCAGTTTCAGAGAACTCAGTTGCTACGCGAACATCAGACGGAACCGGGATGTTGCAGGTGGTCAGCAGACGTTTTGCTTCGTCAACCAGGTCAGCTTCGTACAGGGATTTACCCACATCGTGGCCTTGTGCCGCGATAAAGGTGTTAGCGATACCACCACCAACAATCAGCTGGTCAGCGATTTTAGACAGGGAGTCCAGAACGGTCAGTTTGGTAGAAACTTTAGAACCACCAACGATAGCCACCATCGGACGAGCCGGTTCTTTCAGTGCTTTACCCAGCGCGTCCAGTTCAGCTGCCAGCAGCGGGCCTGCGCACGCAACGTCAGCAAATTTACCGATACCGTGAGTAGAAGCCTGCGCGCGGTGAGCAGTACCGAATGCGTCCATTACGAACACGTCGCACAGTGCAGCATATTTTTTGGACAGGGCTTCGTCGTCTTTCTTCTCGCCTTTGTTGAAGCGAACGTTTTCCAGAACAACCAGTTCACCCTCAGCAACGTCAACGCCGTCGAGGTAATCTTTAACCAGGCGAACCGGGTTAGACAGTTTTTCTTTCAGGTAGTTAACAACCGGCAGCAGAGAGAATTCTTCGTTGTACTCGCCTTCGGTAGGACGACCCAGGTGGGAAGTTACCATCACTTTTGCGCCTTGTTTCAGGGCCAGTTCGATGGTCGGCAGAGAAGCACGGATACGCGCGTCGCTGGTTACTTTCCCGTCTTTTACTGGTACGTTCAGATCCGCACGGATAAATACACGTTTCCCAGCAAGATCCAGATCGGTCATCTTAATTACAGACATGGTGAATCCTCTCGTTGATTCTAAAAGTTTTGCAGACGCGCACGCGTCTTACCTGAAAGCAACAGCGGCCATGGCTAACGTCGTGTCGAGCATTCGGTTAGCAAAGCCCCATTCGTTATCGCACCAGACCAACGTTTTGATCAGGTGTGCGCCACTGACCCGGGTTTGAGTACCATCGACAATGGCACTGTGCGGATCGTGGTTAAAATCTATCGAGACTAACGGCAATTCCGTATAGTCAACTATACCATGAAATGCACCTTGTGCTGCTTTTTGCAGCAACTGGTTGACTTCATTGGCTTTTACAGGTTTCTTCACCGTTACGCTTAAATCGATTGCCGTCACATTAATGGTTGGTACACGCACCGCAATCGCTTCAAAACGATCGTTAAATTGCGGAAAAAATCGTGTGATACCGGCGGCCAGTTTGGTATCGACCGGAATGATCGACTGGCTGGCTGCCCGGGTGCGGCGCAGGTCAGGATGGTACGCATCAATAACCTGTTGATCGTGCATGGCGGAGTGAATTGTGGTCACAGTGCCGGACTCAATACCGTACGCATCATCTAACAATTTGATGACGGGAATTATGCAATTCGTGGTACAGGAAGCGTTAGAAACGATGCGGTGTTCCGCACGAAGTTGATCCTGATTGACGCCATAAACAACGGTAGCGTCGAGATCGTTACTGCCAGGATGTGAAAAGAGCACTTTTTTGGCCCCGGCGGCAATGTGCGCTTCGCCATGCTCGCGGGTGCCATATACGCCGGTGCAATCGAGAACCACATCAACGCCTAGTTCACGCCAGGGAAGCGATTGCAGTGAACATTCATGCAATACGCGGATGGCATCATCACCAACAAAAAGTTGATCACGTTCCTCACGGACTTCCCATGCAAAACGGCCATGGCTGGTGTCATATTTCAACAAATGCGCCATGCCCGCAGCATCCGCCAGTTCGTTGATTGCCACCACGGTAATTTCCGCCCGACGTCCTGATTCATACAAAGCACGAACCACATTACGCCCGATGCGACCGAAGCCATTTATCGCTACGCGTACGGTCATAGATCTCCTGCAAGGCTTTCCCTGAGCAAATTTGCCAGACAGAGTAATCCAGCAAATCGTTCGGGGAAACCTTACCTGTCGCAAACTGCGACTGATTGGTTAATTGTCGAACATTTAATCGACTGAAACGCTTCAGCTAGGATAAGCGAAACATGGAATAAAAGGAATGATTGTCCAGTCAAAGAAGACAATTATCTGACTTGCGTCACGTTTTCCGGCCTGATGCGTTGGAATTTATTCCACTTTGCAGAATCACGAATAAGCGTAGCAAAATCTTTTCGTTGTGCCGTCACAAACCCTGACTTATATCAGAATATGACTAATGCAGCGTCAATATTATTCGCAATACGTCCGAGTTTCGGAGTACTCCAATGATGACATTGCCCTATCCTTATTCTTCCTCCGCACGCTTTTACGCGCTGCGCCTGCTCCCCGGGCTGGAAATTCTCTCCCCGCCACTATTGCTACTGGACGAGCCGAGTCGGGATTTTGACGAAAATTGGTTGAGCGTGTTTGAAAGCTGGCTGGAAAAGTGCCGCCAGCGAGGTGCAGGCGTGGTGGCAATCAGCCATGACGCCGAATTTACCCAGCGTCATTTCTCCC
Organism: Escherichia sp. E1V33; assembly: GCF_004211955.1. GTDB lineage: Bacteria > Pseudomonadota > Gammaproteobacteria > Enterobacterales > Enterobacteriaceae > Escherichia. Next base: position 184,436 of record NZ_RHJI01000015.1, on the reverse strand, counting down.
GTGTTGTGCGACAGGAAGGCGGTGTAATAAGGGATGTTAATCCGCCAGAAGATATTCACCCGTAGCGGTCATCATTAAAGTTAAATTTGCGGGCAGGCTCTGTTCAAGCACCCGACGAACATTCGGCCCGTCAGTACGTTCATAAAAGGCTTCTGCATCTGCCTGCGATAATCCACCCGCAAGCTTGCGCCCCACCAGACGCTCCCGCAACGCAGATGCGGGCGCATTGATAAATATCGAGAAATCACAAAATTGCGCTAACGTGCGCCACTGCTCGTCATCCAGCAATAGCCAGTTTCCTTCGACGATGACGAGCGGCGCAGTAACCTGCAACGCATCTTCTACTGGATCATGTTTTTGTCGATCATACTGCGGCCACGCACAGTTACCCTGCACGGCCTGGCGTAGATTTTCCGCCAGTTTTGCCACATCAAACGTCTGTGGTGCGCCTTTGTATGGACGAAGCTGATGCGCATCCAGCCAGGCGTTGTAATGGTGAAAGCCATCCATCGGTAGCGTCTGAATAGCGGGTAATTCAGGGTCTTGTTGCGTGAGATATTCCCAGAAGGTAGTTAAGGTAGATTTACCCGTCCCCGGTGGAGCACACAGAAATACCACCGTACGCCGCTGCGGATTTACCGCCTGTAAGGCCGCCAGCATACGCAGTAGCGGTTTATGTACATTCTCAATTTCATCATCAGAGTACTGCGCCTGTACCTTTAGTCCATTCACCGTCAGTTCGATTTTCACGGCGTTAATTCCTTTAAAGTTGTCGTTACTGCCAGCGTCAGCGCCGTTTTGACCATCCCGGTAAAACGCGCCTCTGACCAGACGGCGAAATCGGCGAATTTCATCGCTTTTAACGCGTCATAGAGAGTCGCATTGCGGGTTATGCTATTGACGTTGCTGATAAAATCCCAGGTCATGTCATCGGTAAATCCTGGCGTTTCATCCTGTTCGTTCAGGTAATGCCAGAACTGGGAAAAATGCGTGATATCGGCGTACAGCCATTTATCCATTTTCCCCAGCGCATAAATCAAACGCAGCGCAACATCAATATCGTCAAGCGGGCCACTTTGGGCGAGCAACGGCTTCACTGCATATTCGACGATCTCTTCATCGTTATCGACAAACAGCGACGGCAGAAACTGGCGTATCCCCTGGAGCAAAATGGTATGCGCAGTTTTCATAAATGAAAATAAATTGTCCTGTGCATCCAGTTGCTCAAGCACATCATCTTCTGTCAGCGTCGCCATTGGTCTTCCGATAGATCACCATCAATGCAGGGAGTCTATTATATTACACGTTTGATCCGCGCCGCCGATTAGTAATGTCTGCGTCCGCACACCATTCGCCGTCTGTTGGATACCGTTCACCAGATCTCCGCCCGTGACGCCCGTCGCGCTAAAGAGGATATCTTTCCCCCTCACCAGTTCGTCGAGCGAGTACACACGGTTAACTTCAACGCCCATTTCCTTACAACGCTGGCGTTCTTGTTCTGCCACCTGGCGATTTTCCGTGTAATCTCCTTTGGCCTGACAAAAATCAATCAGCTCGGCCTGCATATCCCCACCTAACGCTTTAACAGCACAGGCAGAAATAACCCCCTCCGGCGCGCCACCGATGGTGTACATCACATCGTAAGGATTATCCTGCCAGCAGGTCAGCACGCTGGCCGCAACATCGCCATCCGGAAGAGCAAAAACCTTCACGCCCAGCTGTGTTGCTTCCTCAATCGCGGCACTCAGGCGCGGTTTATCCAGCGTAACCATGCGCAGCTTGTCCAGCGGTTTGCCTAACGCTTTCGCCACGTTACGCAAGTTGTCCGCCAGGGGCAAAGACAGATCAATCGCGCCCGCCGCCAGCCGATTAACGACCAGCTTTTTCATATACATATCGGGCGCGTGTAGCAGGCTGTCTCGTGGGGCGAAGGCCATTACCGCCAGCGCATTACTCTGCCCCATCGCCACCATCCGCGTGCCTTCAATCGGGTCAACCGCGATATCGACTTCTGGCCCATCGCCTTTGCCCACCTCTTCGCCAATCCACAGCATCGGCGCGTGGTCAATTTCTCCCTCGCCGATAACCACTTGCCCACGAAAAGCGACGTCGTTTAATGCCTGGCGCATCGCGGTGACCGCCAGGCCATCGATTTTGTTTTTGTCGCCACATCCGGTTTGCGGCCAGGCAGCCAACGCTGCCTGCTCCGTAACGCGAAATAATGGCCACGCCAGGGACATCATTGCGCGGCCTCCCCAATATCAACGCCAAATTGCGCCAGCAGATATTTCTCGGCCTGCTCATTCCAGATACCGTGCGTTTCCTCAACCAACCGCGCCAGCTCTTTAAATAGCGGATCGGTTTTGCCTTTTTCGGCAAAATCGGCAATGGCGGTCAGCGGCATGGTGACGCCGTTGTAAATGAGCTTTTTGCCGCCAGGGATATCCGGCAAATTGAGCACGGTTTCTGGCACCGCATCCAGCCCACCGATATGGGTCACCATAAAGGACGGCTGCAACTGCCCCGTGGCGCTTAGCGCAATCGCCTCTTTCATATCATCTGTTGAACCGCCGGACGTACCGACGACGTGCGTGCTGTTGTAATGAACGTTGTAGAAATTAAACGGCACTTTGAAGTTTTTATCCGTTGGCCCGGCAAAGAAGTTCAGGCAGCCATCTTCCGCCAGTAATTCGTCAGCCATCTCAACGACAGCAGGCACCGCTGCATAGACAAACACATCATCGAACCCGGCATCTCCTGTCAGCGCCCGCAGCTTCTGTACCGGATCGTCCATTCCTTTAGTATTCACATACACCAGCTCAATGCCTTTACTGGCCGCCAGCTCCACCGGCAGCAGCTTCTGCACCTGTGCCAGGCGTTTGTCGTCGATATCGACCACCACCACCCGCGACGGTTGCATACCGCCGTTAATGGCGTAATCGATAGCGCCAATCCCCATCGGCCCAGCACACGCCAGCAGCGCAATATTGCCGCCAGGTTTGACGCCCATGCGATGCTCATAAACATATTGCGTGGTGTGATAATTGGCATGGTAAGCGCCAATAATGCAGCACATAGGCTCTGCCAACGACGCCGCAGCAAAATAAGAGCCGTGATACGGTAATACGCAGCCCAGATTAATGGCGATCTCGGGAATAATCATATAGGTGGCGTTACCGCCAAAATATTCGTAGCTGTAGCCCGCTGAATATCCGCTTGGTAACCCCATCGCCGGTTGCAATACAAAACGCTGACCTTTTTTATATTTGTCGGTGAGATTTTTACCCACTTCGACAATAACCCCGGCGCATTCATGCCCGGTAATGACCGGATGATTTTCTAAATCGTCGGGTACACGTTTATGTTCACTGCCGAGTAACGCCGCTTTCCAGGTCGATAAACAGACGCTGTCAGAAATAACACTGACCAACAGTTCGTTATCAGTAATTTCTGGCAATTCAAATTCGCGCAGACGGACATCCCGCTTGCCATAAATAGCAGCAACTTTGGTTTTCATTTTTACCTCTGTAATCAGTGTTTATGTTCGGCGGTTAATTGATTAAATAAAGTGTCGAGTTTCGGGTCACCGATATAGTTATTAATCAATATCAGTGGCTTATCCGTCACACGTTTCACGCGCCCTTCCAGACTGGCATGAGTAACGACGATATCCGCATCCGCAGGCACGTTTTCTATCGCGTAATGTTTTACTTCAATTGCCAGCCCCGCTTTTTCCAGGCGTTTACGGAAGGTGGTCGCGCCCATCGCACTGGAGCCCATCCCCGCATCGCAAACAAAGGCGATACGCTTAACACGGCTTAACGAAAATGCACCTTCCTGCTTCATTGCTTTAACTGCATTGGCTGACTCGGTAAATTCATCTTCACTCTCAGTCTCCACTGTTTTTTCCATCTTCAGTATCAGGGAAGTGATGACAAAGGACACCAGCGTGCCTACCGTAACTCCTGCAATTGTCGCCAGGAACGAGCCTTTCGGCGTCAGTGCCAGGTAAGCAAAGATAGACCCCGGACTTGGGCCAGCCACCAGACCACCGTCCAGTAAATTAAACATCCAGGTGCCAGACATACCGCCCGCAATCATGGCGATAATAGTCAACGGCTTCATCAGCACATACGGGAAATACAGTTCGTGGATCCCACCGAGGAAGTGAATAATCATCGCACCAGGTGCAGAGCGCTTACTCATCCCTTTACCAAACAGAGTGAATGCCAGCAGCAGCCCTAAGCCAGGCCCAGGGTTGGACGCCACCATAAAGAAGATGGATTTGCCATTAACTGATGCCTGTTGCATCCCCAACGGGTAATAGACCCCCTGATCGATCGCGTTATTGAGGAAAAGCACTTTCGCCGGTTCATTGATGACTGACAGCAAAGGCAGATAGCCCGCATGTACCAGCGCCTCAATACACTCTTTGACGAAAGTATTGGCAATTAATACCGCCGGGCCGATAACTTCAAAACCCAACAGACAGAGGATCATCCCCGCGATACCTAATGAGAAGTTATTGATTACCATCTCAAAACCAGCAGGTATGCGTTTCTCCAGTGCCTTATCGACATATTTTATGACCAGCCCACCTAACGGCCCCATGATCATTGAGCCAAGGAACATCGGAATTTCAGCACCGACAATAACGCCAATCGTCCCTATTCCCCCCATTACCGCGCCGCGTTTACCGCCGACCAGATGACCACCAGTAGAACCAATCATCACGGGCAATAAATAGGTAATCATCGGGCCGACAATTTTGGCGAAATGTTCATTCGGCAGCCAACCGGTGGGAATAAATAACGCAGTTATAAAGCCCCAGGCAATAAAAGCACCGATATTGGGGATGACCATTGCCGTCAAAAAGCCCCCAAAAGCCTGGACCTTTGCACGAGCAGACTTGTTTTCCATAGTATAATCCTGTAGAGGAGAGAGTAATTATCCGCGGCTGATAATGTCCGCTAATTGTTTTTCTGATGATGCTGTTAAGAGTTGTTCGAGTATTTCTTCTTCGCACAGTAATTCACTTAACGCCTGAATAGCGCCAATGTGCGAATCGGCATCGGCAGCAGAGAGTCCGATGAGTAATTTAATTGGTTCGTCATTCCCCGGAAAATAAACACCTTGTTCAAGTAATGTCAAAGACATCCCGGTTTTAAGCGCCCCACATTCCGGTCGCGCATGAGGCATTGCCACGCCTGGTGCGAGAATATAATAAGGGCCATTGTTAATGGTGGAATCTTTAATTGCCTGAATGTAATTCTCGCTGATATAGTTTTTATCCAGCAATGATACCATCGAGAAATCGATAGCTTCCTGCCAATCTTTTGCTGAATGTATAACTGAGATTGATGATTCTGGAAAATAATCACTAAGCCGCATAAATTATCCTTATTTTATTTTTAGGGTACCGTCCGGCGGTAAAAATAAAATACTCGTGCGGTTTAATGAAAGCAATTGAGCAGGGAAACCGGTGTTTTGAAAACAGTGAATTATTAATTTCTTATATAACATTGAGTTATAAATATAACAACAAATGTCAACACGCATATCGTGATGCATATTACATAATTGATATTTATTGCATATAAATATTTGTGATCTACAACACGCTTTATCTATTGCTTGTCCGCAAACGGACATATCAAGGTAATAAAAAAGGTCGCCGAAGCGACCTTTTTACCCGAAATGCTAATTACAGCAGTTCTTTTGCTTTCGCAACAACGTTGTCGACGGTGAAGCCGAACTCTTCGAACAGCAACTCTGCCGGAGCTGACTCACCGAAGGTGGTCATACCGATGATAGCGCCATTCAGGCCAACATACTTGTACCAGTAGTCAGCAATACCCGCTTCCACCGCAACGCGTGCAGTAACCGCTTTCGGCAGTACAGACTCACGGTAAGCCGCGTCCTGCTTGTCGAATGCGTCGGTAGACGGCATGGAAACCACGCGCGCTTTCACGCCTTCGGCAGTCAGTTTTTCGTATGCAGCGACAGCCAGTTCAACTTCAGAACCAGTAGCGATGAAGATCAGTTCCGGCTGGCCGGCACAGTCTTTCAGCACATAGCCACCGCGCGCGATGTTTGCCAACTGCTCTTCGGTACGTTCCTGCTGCGCCAGGTTCTGACGGGAGAGGATCAGCGCGGTCGGGCCGTCCTGACGCTCAACGCCGTATTTCCACGCGACCGCGGATTCAACCTGGTCACACGGACGCCATGTGGACATGTTCGGGGTCACGCGCAGAGAAGCCACCTGCTCTACCGGCTGGTGAGTCGGGCCATCTTCGCCCAGACCGATGGAGTCGTGGGTGTAAACCATCACCTGGCGCTGTTTCATCAGCGCAGCCATACGTACGGCGTTACGTGCGTATTCCACGAACATCAGGAAGGTGGAGGTGTACGGCAGGAAGCCACCGTGCAGGGAGATACCGTTAGCAATCGCGGTCATACCGAACTCGCGAACACCGTAGTGGATGTAGTTACCCGCAGCATCTTCGTTGATTGCTTTAGAACCAGACCACAGGGTCAGGTTAGACGGTGCCAGGTCAGCAGAGCCGCCGAGGAATTCAGGCAACAGCGGACCGAACGCTTCGATAGCATTCTGAGACGCTTTACGGCTGGCGATTTTCGCCGGATTAGCCTGCAGTTTAGCGATAAACTCTTTCGCTTTGGCGTCGAAGTCAGACGGCATTTCGCCTTTCATACGGCGGGTAAATTCAGCGGCTTCCTGCGGATAAGCTTTCGCGTAAGCAGCGAATTTCTCGTTCCATGCGGACTCTTTCGCCTGACCTGCTTCTTTCGCATCCCACTGAGCATAGATTTCAGACGGGATTTCGAACGGCGCGTATTTCCAGCCCAGCTGTTCGCGGGTCAGTGCAATTTCAGCGTCGCCCAGCGGCGCACCGTGGGAGTCATGAGTACCGGCTTTGTTCGGGGAACCGAAACCGATGATGGTTTTGCACATCAGCAGAGACGGTTTGTCAGTCACTGCGCGCGCTTCTTCTACTGCGCGTTTGATGGATGCCGCGTCATGACCGTCGATGTCGCGAATAACGTGCCAGCCGTAGGCTTCGAAGCGCATTGCGGTGTCGTCGGTGAACCAGCCTTCAACGTGACCATCGATAGAAATACCGTTGTCATCGTAGAACGCAATCAGTTTACCCAGCTTCAGCGTACCTGCCAGAGAGCAAACTTCGTGGGAGATGCCTTCCATCATGCAGCCGTCGCCCATGAAAGCGTAGGTGTAGTGGTCGACAATGTCGTGACCCGGACGGTTAAACTGCGCCGCCAGCGTTTTTTCTGCAATCGCCATACCGACTGCGTTGGCAATCCCCTGACCCAGCGGACCAGTGGTGGTTTCTACACCTGCGGTATAACCAACTTCCGGGTGACCCGGAGTTTTGGAGTGCAGCTGACGGAAGTTTTTCAGTTCTTCCATTGGCAGATCATAACCAGTGAGGTGCAGCAGGCTATAGATCAGCATGGAGCCGTGGCCGTTGGACAGCACGAAGCGGTCACGGTCAGCCCAGGACGGATTCTGCGGGTTGTGTTTCAGGAAATCACGCCACAGGACTTCGGCAATGTCAGCCATACCCATCGGGGCGCCCGGGTGACCGGATTTGGCTTTCTGTACTGCGTCCATGCTCAGCGCACGAATAGCATTGGCAAGCTCTTTACGTGAGGACATTTTGACTCCAGATCGGATGATGAAGGGCACGCCCTTAACGACTTGACGACAGCGCGTTTTGGGCTACGCCGGAAAATTTGCCAACAATTTACCCCAAGCCGCGCGTCATGTACATGGAACATCCTTTTGCCGTTTCAGAAATCTCTGGATCATGCTCGCATGTTGCGCAATCTGCTCGCCCGTCCGCTGCGCTTTTTCTTATACTTAGGGCGAGCGTCGATTCACCTGCAAACGGCGCATTTTTAGAATAATCCTGACCTTGTGCGGAAGAGAAAACATGAAAATTCGCGCCTTATTGGTAGCAATGAGCGTGGCAACGGTATTGACCGGTTGTCAGAATATGGACTCCAGTGGACTGCTCTCATCAGGAGCGGAAGCTTTTCAGGCTTACAGTTTGAGCGATGCGCAGGTGAAAGCCCTGAGCGATCAGGCATGCCAGGAGATGGACAGCAAGGCGACGATTGCGCCAGACGGTAGTGAATATGCTAAACGTCTGACCACCATTGCTAATGCGCTGGGCAATAACATCAACGGTCAGCCGGTAAATTACAAAGTGTATATGGCGAAGGATGTAAATGCCTTTGCAATGGCCAACGGTTGCATCCGCGTCTATAGCGGCTTAATGGATATGATGACTGATAACGAAGTCGAAGCGGTGATCGGTCACGAAATGGGGCACGTGGCATTGGGGCATGTGAAGAAAGGGATGCAGGTAGCACTTGGTACCAACGCAGTGCGAGTCGCGGCGGCCTCTGCGGGCGGTATCGTCGGCAGTTTATCGCAATCACAGCTTGGTGATCTGGGCGAGAAATTAGTCAATTCGCAATTCTCCCAGCGCCAGGAAGCAGAGGCGGATGATTACTCCTACGATTTACTGCGCCAACGCGGTATCAGTCCGGCAGGTCTTGCCACCAGCTTTGAAAAACTGGCAAAACTGGAAGAAGGTCGCCAAAGCTCAATGTTTGACGACCATCCAGCATCCGCCGAACGCGCCCAGCATATTCGCGATCGTATGAGCGCGGACGGAGTTAAGTAAAGCCTTGTGGTGCTGAACGTAGGTCAGATAAGGCGTTCACGCCGCATCTGACATTAATGGCACATTTGTTACCTCGTGCGCATTGCCGGATGCGATGCTGGCGCATCTTATCCGGCCTACGGGTGCCGAACGTAGGTCGGATAAGGCGCTCACGCCGCATCCGACATTAATGGCACATTTTACCCGAGCGCTGCTTATCCGGCGCTTACTCGCCCTTTTTCGCCGCCTGAATATACAGCATCTCCAGCGCCAGCGTCGCCGCAGCCAGAGCGGTGATTTCCGACTGATCGTATGCCGGAGCCACTTCCACTACGTCCATCCCAACGATGTTGAGATCTTTCAGGCCGCGTACCAGTTTAATAGCGCGATCGGAGGTCAGGCCGCCAATTACCGGGGTACCGGTGCCTGGTGCAAAAGCAGGATCCAGGCAGTCGATATCAAAGGTCAGGTAAACCGGCATATCACCCACAATCTGTTTCACCTGGGCGATAACGTCATCCACGCTGCGATCGTTCACCTGGCAGGCGTCCAGCACGGTAAAGCCGTTGTCTTTATCAAACTCGGTACGAATACCAATCTGCACGGAATGATTCGGGTCGATCAGACCTTCTTTCGGCGCGGTATAGAACATGGTGCCGTGGTCAAATTCACAACCGTTCGCGTAAGTATCGGTGTGGGCGTCAAAGTGTACCAGCGCCATTTTGCCGAAATGCTTCGCATGAGCACGCAGCAGCGGCAGCGTAACAAAATGGTCACCACCGAAGGAGAGCATACGCTTACCGGCAGCCAGCAGCTTCTCGGCGTGCGCCTGCAGTTTCTCGCTCATTTCACGGGCATCGCCGAAGGCATACACCAGATCGCCGCAGTCCACCACGTTCAGACGCTCGCGCATGTCGAAATTCCACGGGAAGCGGTTGTGTTCCCAGGCCAGATTCGTCGAAACCTGACGAATAGCTGCTGGACCGTGGCGTCCACCCGCACGACCAGAAGTGGCCATATCGAACGGCACGCCAGTAATCACCCAGTCAGCATCGCTGTCATACGGCTGGAAGTTCATCGGCAGGCGTAAAAAACCAAAGGCGTTGGAAACCAGTGAGTTATCGTATTGATGACCTAAGGTGCTCATGGATGGACTCCTATTACAAAGTCGATATAAAAAAACCCTTCCGCGTCGTTAGGCCCGACGAGGAAGGGTTGGATTTGCGAAACACAAGTTTGTGCTAATTATCGCCTTAAATGGGCGAGGCATCAAGCGAGGTTGCTATTTCCGACACGGTGGCGGCGCATAGCCATTGTTATCTGCCGGAAAGGCTTGTCCAGAGCACGGTGGCAGCGCGTTTTGCGCCTGGCCTTGTAATTCAAAGGCGGCAAAGCCTATTACACCGGTATTACGCACATCGCCTTGCGCCGAATTGGCTGCGTAGGAATCAACAACGTTGGCGAACTGAAAAGCCGCTTCGGTATGTTTATCTTTGCGGAATCCTTTAATCGCTAACGAATCTCCGGCATTCACAATATAGCCGTTGTTATTCAGCGAACCTTGCTTGCCGTTCAGAACATCCAGCCCATCTACCGTAGCGACGATCTCGTAGTTAGTGTTCCGGCTGTAGTTACGGACATATAATTGATAATTCATCCCCACTCTGGCATGAACAATATAGCGTGGTTCATTATTTGATGAATCATACACTCGAGTAATAGGTAGAGAATTAAAATTAGCATCACGAATAGCATATTCCAGTTCGTTAATACGAATGCTGTAAACGCGATCGTAGCCGGAAGGAATGTTCGTCGAGTAGTTAATCACTATCATCTCTGCCGGGTCGCGCCAGGCGCGTTCAGCAGATACGCCTTGTACTGTTGAGTGAACGTCCCCACCCCAGGCTGTGCCGACATTGCCAGATGCGCTACTATTATACTGCGCATTACTGGCGCACCCTGTCAGCAGCACAATTAATCCTATCAATGCACCACGTAGCTTCCATTTTTTCATTACTGTTCCCTCTGCATTTAATTAATGCAGCGATTGTAGGGAGATTATTTAATAAGAAAAGCAGCCAGATTATTTTTAAGAATATATAAAAAGAAAGCGGGCCGATTTACGTAAATAAATCGCCCCGCCAGCGGAATAATCTTAATTATTCATCTTCAAGATAGGTATAACCGTACAAACCTGCCTCGAACTCTTCCAGGAACTGTTGTTGCAGTTCAGCATCAAGATCGGTTTTCTTTACTTGATCACGGAACTGAGTTAACAGCGTTTTCGGATCGAGCTGTACATATTGCAGCATGTCCGCCACGGTATCGCCTTCGTCAGACAGTTCCACTTCCACGCTACCGTCAGGGAAGACGAACACGTCAACCGCTTCGGTATCACCGAACAGGTTGTGCATGTTGCCGAGGATCTCCTGATATGCGCCGACCATAAAGAAACCGAGCATCGGCGGATTCTCCGGATCGTACTCCGGCATTGGCATTGTCGTGGCAATACCATCACCATCGATATAGTGATCGATAGCACCGTCAGAGTCACAGGTAATATCCAACAGCACCGCACGACGTTCCGGGACTTGATTCAGCCCTTCCAACGGCAGAACCGGGAATAGCTGGTCGATCCCCCACGCATCCGGCATCGACTGGAACAACGAGAAGTTTACGTACATTTTGTCCGCCATACGTTCCTGCAGCTCGTCGATAATCGGGCGATGCGCACGGTTTTGCGGGTCCAGTTGCTTCTGCACTTCATGGCACATGCTCAGATAAAGCTGCTCAGCCCATGCGCGCTCTTGCAGGCTAAAGGTGCCGGAAGAGTAGCCAATATGAATATCGTGTAGATCCATCTGGCTGTCGTGTAACCATTCACGCAGAGAACGGCGAGTTCCCGGTTCGTGCATCTCCTGCCAGGTTTCCCACATGCTTTGCAATGCACGCGGCGCATCTTCTGCGGGCGCAGTCGGCACCGTGTATTCGTTACGTTCCACGCCGATGATATTAGACACCAGCACGGTGTGATGCGCAGTCACCGCACGACCCGATTCGGTGATTACCGTCGGATGCGGCAGACCATTTTCTTCACACGCATCACCAATCGCCCAGATGATGTTGTTGGCGTATTCATTGAGGCCATAGTTTACGGAGCAGTCAGACTGCGAACGGGTGCCTTCATAGTCGACACCCAGACCGCCGCCGACGTCGAAGCACTGAATATTGACGCCCAGCTTGTGCAGTTCCACATAGAAACGAGCGGATTCACGAACACCTGTGGCGATATCGCGAATATTCGCCATCTGCGAACCGAGGTGGAAGTGCAGCAGTTGCAGGCTGTCGAGACGCCCGGCTTCACGCAATGTTTCAACCAGTTGCAGCACTTGCGTTGCCGCCAGACCGAACTTCGATTTTTCCCCACCGGAGGACTGCCATTTACCCGAGCCCTGCGAAGCCAGACGTGCACGCACACCCAAACGCGGGATGACGTTCAGCCGTTCGGCTTCATCCAGCACAATGGCGATTTCTGACATCTTCTCAATGACCAGATAGACCTTGTGGCCCATCTTCTCGCCAATCAGCGCCAGGCGGATATATTCGCGGTCTTTATAACCATTACAGACGATGACGCTACGGGTCATGCCAGCATGCGCAAGCACCGCCATCAACTCTGCTTTCGAGCCAGCTTCTAGTCCCAGCGGTTCGCCAGAATGAATCAGGGACTCAATCACGCGGCGGTGCTGGTTAACTTTGATTGGATAAACGAGGAAGTAATCGCCGTTATAGCCGTAGGATTCACGCGCACGTTTGAACGCGGCGTTAATGGAACGCAAACGGTGCTGCAGGATCTGTGGGAAACAGAACAGTGCAGGCAGACGCTGGCCCTGTGCTTCGCGGGTTTTCACCAACTGCGCGAGATCGACGCGAGCTTCCGGGACGTCCGGGTCCGGGCACACGCTGATGTGACCCAACTCGTTAACGTCATAGTAGTTATTGCCCCACCAGGCAATATTGTAAGTACGCAGCATCTTGCTGGCTTCCTGGGAGCTCATTGCAACCTCCTGCATGGAGCGTAGTACACCGTGTTCGCCCGCTGACGAAGGCAAACTTATAGACATGTCGTCAGACATAGCGAACCTCAAATTATTTTATTAAGTGTAAAACAGTTAACCACTATCGCAGCCTGAAACTGCGATAACAACCCATAAGCACACGGATTTTCCAGCAGCATATGCTGACACTCCGACTGCGCAACCGGTTTCTTTTTCATAACATTATTAAGCACATAACCGAACGTAAGTGTGACAGTTCGGCGAAACCACGAGAAAACTCTTGTTTTTACAAGAGCGCCCTTGTTCAGTCCTCAATAACTGTTGCCAGCTCTTGAATCCTGAGAAGCGCCGAGATGGGTATAACATCGGCAGGTATGCAAAGCAGAGATGCAGAGTGCGGGGAACGAATCTTCACCAGAACGGTGAGACAGGTTAAGCAGCAGACAACGGTTCATTATTTCGTATCACCTCCACGGCCGCCCGTTAAGACGAACCCACAAGCCAAAACTCTGATTTCAACCCGGCTGGAAGTGGCAACACGAAAGAAACGTCGTGTGCTTTTTATTTAAGCCGCGCGCCGCGTTTTATACCCCACAATGGCAGAAAATTGCAAAAGATAAATACACAGAATGCCAGCATTGTCAGGAAAAATTTCCAGCCACGTTTTTAACAGAATGAGACACGATTAAAAAAAAAGTGGAAATCGGGTGAAGGAATGACCTAAAATAGCCATCCAGATGTTAATCCATCCATACTGATTAACACTCAGACTGCCAGTGTTTTTAACCTGTCGAGTCGTGGTAGGATCCGCTACCACAGAAAATCCACACAACAGTTTGAGCTAACCAAATTCTCTTTAGGCGATATTAAATATGGCAAAACACCTTTTTACGTCCGAGTCCGTCTCTGAAGGGCATCCTGACAAAATTGCTGACCAAATCTCTGATGCCGTTTTAGACGCGATCCTCGAACAGGATCCGAAAGCACGCGTTGCTTGCGAAACCTACGTAAAAACCGGCATGGTTTTAGTTGGCGGTGAAATCACTACCAGTGCCTGGGTAGACATCGAAGAGATCACCCGTAACACCGTTCGCGAAATTGGTTATGTGCATTCTGACATGGGCTTTGACGCTAACTCCTGTGCGGTCCTGAGCGCTATCGGCAAACAATCTCCTGACATCAACCAGGGCGTTGACCGTGCCGATCCGCTGGAACAGGGCGCGGGCGACCAGGGTCTGATGTTCGGCTACGCAACCAATGAAACCGACGTGCTGATGCCAGCCCCTATCACCTATGCACACCGTCTGGTACAGCGTCAGGCTGAAGTGCGTAAAAACGGCACTCTGCCTTGGCTGCGCCCGGACGCGAAAAGCCAGGTGACTTTCCAGTATGACGACGGCAAAATCGTCGGCATTGATGCTGTCGTGCTTTCCACTCAGCACTCTGAAGATATCGACCAGAAATCGCTGCAAGAAGCGGTAATGGAAGAGATCATCAAGCCGATTCTGCCGGCTGAATGGCTGACTTCCGCAACCAAATTCTTCATCAACCCGACCGGACGTTTTGTTATCGGCGGCCCGATGGGTGACTGCGGTCTGACTGGTCGTAAAATTATCGTTGATACCTACGGCGGCATGGCGCGTCACGGTGGCGGCGCGTTCTCTGGTAAAGATCCATCAAAAGTGGACCGTTCTGCAGCGTACGCTGCACGTTATGTAGCGAAAAATATCGTGGCTGCTGGCCTGGCTGACCGTTGCGAAATTCAGGTTTCCTACGCAATCGGCGTGGCTGAACCGACTTCCATCATGGTGGAAACTTTCGGTACTGAGAAAGTGCCTTCTGAACAGCTGACTCTGCTGGTACGCGAGTTCTTCGACCTGCGCCCATACGGTCTGATTCAGATGCTGGATCTGCTGCACCCGATCTACAAAGAAACCGCAGCATACGGTCACTTTGGTCGCGAACATTTCCCGTGGGAAAAAACCGACAAAGCGCAGCTGCTGCGCGATGCTGCCGGTCTGAAGTGATCTTTATTCACATGCTTTCAAAGGCCAGCCTCGCGCTGGCCTTTTTCTTTCACCTCACCGCGGTGGATAGGCGTTCACGCCGCATTCGGCATTGTGTCGGATGCGATGCTGCCGCATCTTATCCGACCTACAGATATCACCGCGCTCGTAGGCTGGATAAGGCATTCACGCCGCATCCGGCAAAAAAACCGCCCGCACAATAACATCATTCTTCCTGAACACGTTTTACCGCAAATTATCATCACTACTGAAACCGATTACACCAACCACAACAGCCAAATATTTGTAATATTTTCATATTATTATTCGGCTTTCACGGTTGTTACATTTCTTTTCAGCAAAGTCTTAATTGCAGATAACACTGCTTAATCTATGATGATATAACTCAATTATTTTCATGCACTTAAATTATAACCATAATAAATGTTAGTGTAATCGATTACACTGATGTGATTTGCTTCACATATTTTTATGTCGTACTCACCTATCTTAATTCACAATAAAAAATAACCATATTGGAGGGCATCATGCCTGACGCTAAAAAACAGGGGCGGTCAAACAAGGCAATGACGTTTTTCGTCTGCTTCCTTGCTGCTCTGGCGGGATTACTCTTTGGCCTGGATATCGGTGTAATTGCTGGCGCACTGCCGTTTATTGCAGATGAATTCCAGATTACCTCGCACACTCAAGAATGGGTCGTAAGTTCCATGATGTTTGGTGCGGCGGTCGGTGCGGTAGGCAGCGGCTGGCTCTCCTTTAAACTCGGGCGCAAAAAGAGCCTGATGATTGGCGCAATCCTGTTTGTTGCTGGCTCTCTGTTCTCTGCCGCTGCGCCGAACGTTGAAGTGCTGATTCTTTCCCGCGTGCTGCTGGGGCTGGCGGTGGGTGTGGCTTCCTATACCGCACCGCTGTACCTCTCTGAGATTGCGCCGGAAAAAATTCGCGGCAGTATGATCTCGATGTATCAGTTGATGATCACTATCGGGATCCTCGGCGCTTATCTTTCTGATACCGCCTTCAGCTACACCGGTGCATGGCGCTGGATGCTGGGTGTGATTATCATCCCGGCAATTCTGCTACTGATTGGCGTCTTCTTCCTGCCAGACAGCCCACGTTGGTTTGCTGCTAAACGCCGCTTTGTTGATGCCGAACGCGTGCTACTGCGCCTGCGCGACACCAGCACGGAAGCGAAACGCGAACTGGATGAAATCCGTGAAAGTTTGCAGGTAAAACAGAGCGGTTGGGCGCTGTTTAAAGAGAACAGTAACTTCCGTCGTGCGGTGTTCCTGGGTGTACTGTTGCAGGTGATGCAGCAATTCACCGGGATGAACGTCATCATGTATTACGCGCCAAAAATCTTCGAACTGGCGGGGTATACCAACACGACGGAACAAATGTGGGGGACCGTGATCGTCGGCCTGACCAACGTACTCGCTACCTTCATCGCAATTGGCCTTGTTGACCGTTGGGGACGTAAACCGACGCTGACGCTGGGCTTCCTGGTGATGGCTGTGGGCATGGGCGTACTGGGTACAATGATGCACATCGGTATTCACTCACCGTCGGCGCAGTATTTCGCCATCGCCATGCTGCTGATGTTTATTGTCGGTTTTGCCATGAGCGCGGGTCCTTTGATTTGGGTACTGTGTTCTGAAATCCAGCCGCTTAAAGGCCGCGACTTCGGTATCACCTGTTCCACCGCTACTAACTGGATTGCCAACATGATTGTCGGCGCAACGTTCCTGACCATGCTCAACACGCTGGGCAACGCCAATACCTTCTGGGTTTACGCGGGTCTGAACGTGCTGTTTATCCTGCTGACACTGTGGCTGGTGCCAGAAACCAAACACGTTTCGCTGGAACACATTGAACGTAATCTGATGAAAGGTCGTAAACTGCGCGAAATCGGCGCTCACGATTAATCTCCTCAGGCTTCCTCCCGTCGCGGAGGAAGCCACCTCTTGCAGTCATCTTTTCTTCGCTCTATCCTCTGCCGCTATGAAAACATCCCGTCTCCCTATCGCCATCCAACAGGCTGTTATGCGTCGCCTGCGGGAAAAGCTCGCCCAGGCCAACCTGAAGCTGGGGCGTAACTATCCGGAGCCAAAACTCTCATACACTCAGCGCGGAACCTCCGCAGGAACGGCCTGGCTGGAAAGCTATGAAATTCGCCTCAATCCGGTGTTATTGATGGAAAACTGCGAGGCGTTTATAGAAGAAGTGGTGCCGCACGAACTGGCGCATTTGCTGGTATGGAAACACTTTGGTCGCGTAGCGCCACATGGCAAAGAGTGGAAGTGGATGATGGAAAGCGTGCTGGGCGTTCCTGCACGTCGTACGCATCAGTTTGAACTGCAATCCGTGCGCCGTAACACTTTCCCCTACCGTTGCAAATGCCAGGAACATCAGCTTACCGTACGTCGTCATAACCGCGTGGTACGAGGCGAAGCCGTCTATCGCTGCGTTCACTGCGGCGAACAACTGGTTGCCCAATAACCAGTAGAACTATCAGGTATTTTACTGATCTGGCTGATTGCATACCAAAAAAACTTTCGCTACGTTGCTCGCTCGTTTTAACACGGAGTAAGTGATGTACCGTAATTTGTCTGTGGCTGCGGTGGTACTGAGCGCAGCATTATCCGGCACGGCGTTAGCCGAAGGCATCAATAGTTTTTCCCAGGCGAAAACAGCAGCGGTAAAAGTCTACGCTGATGTGCCGGGAACATTTTACTGCGGATGTAAAATTAACTGGCAGGGTAAAAAAGGCATCGTGGATCTGGAGTCGTGCGGGTACCAGGTTCGCAAAAATGAAAACCGCGCCAGCCGCGTAGAGTGGGAACATGTTGTTCCCGCCTGGCAGTTCGGCCACCAGCGTCAATGCTGGCAGGAAGGCGGTCGTAAAAACTGCGCTAAAGATCCGGTTTATCGCCAAATGGAAAGCGATATGCATAACCTGCAGCCCGCGATAGGTGAAGTGAACGGCGATCGCGGCAACTTTATGTACAGCCAGTGGAATGGCGGCGAAGGGCAATATGGGCAGTGTGCCATGAAGGTTGATTTCAAAGAAAAAGTTGCTGAACCGCCAGCTCATACCCGTGGCTCCATTGCGCGGATTTACTTCTACATGCGTGACCAGTACAACCTGACCCTCTCACGCCAGCAAACGCAGCTGTTTAACGCCTGGAACAAGATGTATCCGGTCACCGACTGGGAGTGTGAGCGTGACGAACGCATCGCGAAGGTGCAAGGCAATCACAACCCGTATGTGCAACGCGCTTGCCAGGCGCGAAAGAGCTAACCTACACTAGCGAAATTCTTTTTGTTAACCCTACCCCACGCGCGCAACCGCGTGGGGAGACGACGCGGATTTTTAACCATGCGTATCCCCCGCATTTATCATCCTGAACCACTCACCAGCAATTCGCATATCGCGCTTTGTGAAGATGCCGCTAACCATATCGGGCGCGTGCTGCGTATGGGGCCGGGTCAGGCATTACAGTTATTTGACGGCAGCAACCAGGTTTTTGACGCAGAAATCACCAGCGCCAGCAAAAAAAGCGTGGAAGTTAAAGTGCTGGAAGGCCAGGTAGACGATCGTGAATCCCCCTTGCATATTCACCTCGGTCAGGTGATGTCGCGCGGAGAAAAAATGGAATTCACTATCCAGAAATCGATAGAACTTGGCGTAAGCCTCATTACGCCACTTTTTTCTGAACGCTGCGGCGTTAAACTGGATAGCGAACGTCTGAACAAGAAGCTCCAGCAGTGGCAGAAAATTGCAATTGCCGCCTGCGAGCAGTGTGGTCGTAATCGGGTACCAGAAATCCGTCCGGCGATGGATCTGGAAGCCTGGTGTGCAGAGCAGGATGAAGGCTTGAAACTCAATCTTCACCCGCGCGCCAGTAACAGCATCAACACATTGCCGTTGCCGGTTGAACGCGTCCGCCTGCTGATTGGCCCGGAAGGCGGTTTGTCGGCAGATGAAATTGCCATGACTGCCCGCTATCAATTTACTGATATCCTGTTGGGACCTCGCGTTCTGCGTACTGAGACAACTGCGCTCACCGCCATTACCGCGCTACAAGTGCGTTTTGGCGATCTGGGCTAACGGAGAAGAATAATGATCAAGCTCGGCATCGTGATGGACCCCATCGCAAGCATCAACATCAAGAAAGATTCCAGTTTCGCTATGTTGCTGGAAGCACAGCGTCGTGGTTACGAACTTCACTATATGGAGATGGCCGATCTCTATTTGATCAATGGTGAGGCTCGCGCTCGTACGCGTACTTTGAGCGTCGAACAGAACTACGATAAATGGTACGAGTTCACGGGTGAGCAGGATCTGCAACTGGCCGATCTCGACGTGATCCTGATGCGTAAAGATCCGCCGTTTGATACCGAGTTTATCTACGCGACCTATATTCTGGAACGCGCCGAAGAGAAAGGAACGCTGATCGTCAACAAGCCACAGAGCCTGCGCGACTGTAACGAAAAACTGTTTACCGCCTGGTTCTCTGACTTAACACCAGAAACGCTGGTCACGCGTAATAAAGCGCAGTTGAAAGCGTTCTGGGAAAAACACAGCGACATCATTCTTAAGCCGCTGGACGGTATGGGTGGCGCATCTATTTTCCGCGTGAAAGAAGGCGATCCAAACCTCGGCGTCATTGCCGAAACCTTGACCGAACACGGCACTCGCTACTGCATGGCACAAAATTATCTGCCAGCTATTAAAGATGGCGACAAACGCGTGCTGGTGGTGGACGGCGAACCAGTACCGTACTGCCTGGCGCGTATTCCGCAAGGCGGCGAAACCCGTGGCAATCTGGCTGCCGGTGGTCGTGGCGAACCTCGTCCGCTAACTGAAAGTGACTGGAAAATCGCCCGTCAGGTAGGACCGACGCTGAAAGAAAAAGGGTTGATTTTTGTTGGCCTGGATATTATCGGTGACCGTCTGACAGAAATTAACGTCACCAGCCCAACCTGTATTCGTGAGATTGAAGCAGAGTTTCCGGTGTCTATCACCGGAATGTTAATGGATGCGATTGAAGCTCGTTTACAGCAGCAGTAACCCTGTTTAGCGAGAGGGATCTCGTTGAGACTATGAGTGACAGCGCCATACTTTCCACGCATACTGGGCGCTGTTGCTTTTTTGAACCAGGAAACAGAACCTCTGACAATGAATTTACAGCATCACTTTCTTATTGCCATGCCTGCTCTCCAGGATCCGATTTTCCGTCGTTCCGTGGTCTACATTTGCGAACATAATACCAATGGAGCAATGGGGATCATCATTAACAAGCCGCTGGAAAATCTCAAAATTGAAGGGATTCTGGAAAAGCTGAAGATCACGCCGGAGCCGCGTGATGAATCAATCCGTCTGGACAAACCGGTTATGCTTGGCGGTCCGTTGGCTGAAGATCGCGGGTTTATTTTGCATACTCCGCCATCCAATTTTGCGTCCAGTATTCGCATTTCAGATAACACGGTGATGACCACTTCCCGCGACGTGCTGGAAACTCTCGGCACCGATAAACAACCTGCTGACGTGATGGTAGCGCTTGGTTACTCCTCCTGGGAGAAAGGTCAACTGGAACAAGAAATTCTCGATAACGCGTGGCTAACTGCCCCGGCGGATCTGAATATTCTGTTCAAAACGCCGATTGCTGACCGCTGGCGCGATGCGGCAAAACTGATTGGTGTTGATATTCTCACCATGCCTGGCGTTGCGGGGCACGCCTGATGAGTGGAACCTTACTCGCCTTCGACTTCGGCACTAAAAGTATTGGCGTAGCGGTCGGCCAACGCATTACTGGCACCGCTCGTCCGCTACCCGCGATTAAAGCGCAGGACGGTACGCCAGACTGGAACATCCTCGAACGTTTACTGAAAGAGTGGCAGCCAGACGAAATCATCGTCGGTTTACCGCTGAATATGGACGGCACCGAGCAACCATTAACTGCTCGGGCGCGTAAATTCGCCAACCGTATTCATGGCCGTTTCGGTGTTGAAGTGAAGCTCCATGACGAGCGTCTTAGTACCGTGGAAGCACGTTCCGGTCTGTTTGAACAGGGCGGCTATCGGGCGCTAAACAAAGGCAAAGTCGACTCTGCCTCTGCGGTTATCATTCTCGAAAGTTATTTCGAGCAGGGATATTAAAGCGATTTACAATCATGGCGAATTGTCGTTAACGTCATCGCTCCGTCTTGCCGGATGCGGCGTAAACGCCTTATCCGGCCTACATGTGGCTGCAGTTGTAGGTCTGATAAGACGTGTCAGCGTCGCATCAGACATTTATTGCCAGATACGGCGTGAATGACTACATTTGTAGGCCTGATAAGCGTAGCGCATCAGGCATATTTACGATGCTAATCAACCACTTTATCCTCACAAGCGCCCTTCTTTCATCCGCTGCTGATAACTCTGCTGAAATGTTAACATCCCCACTTGTTGCCCGGTTTGAATAACATGCGGTAACTGGTGGGTTTTCCCTTCGCGAATCAAATTCCCCACCGCGGGTGTGTTAATCAGTAATTCAAACAGCGCCACGCGTCCTTCCTGTTTATCCACTTCCAGCTTTTGTGACAACACTGCCCGTAAACTACCCGCCAGTTGATTACGCACGGGATCTTTTTCTTGCGCCGGAAATGAATCCACCAGTCGCTCAACTGCCTGCGCGGCACCACGTGTATGTAAGGTTGCCAGCACCAGATGCCCGGTTTCTGCCGCCGTCAGCGCCAGACGTATCGTTTCGCTGTCACGCAGCTCTCCGAGCAAAATCACATCAGGATCTTCCCGCAATGCAGCCCGCAATCCCGATGCGAACGTCATACAATGCAAACCGATTTCCCGCTGCTGGATCAAACACCGGTGGCTGGCATAGAGATATTCCACAGGATCTTCCAGCGTCAGAATATGCGCATCGGCATGTTGATTGAGATAGCCAACCATCGCCGCCAGCGTGGTAGATTTTCCACTCCCCGTCGCCCCCGTCACCAGAATCAGGCCATTCTCGCTCTTGAGTAATTCCGGCAATACCGGTGGTGCGCCAAGCTGTTCGAGCTGCGGGCAGTGCGAAGGCAACAGCCGTAACGCCAGAGAAATGCCTTGCCGCTGCGCGAATGCGCTGCCACGCAATCGCTGGTTTTCCGCCAGCGACACGGCAAAATCAAGCTGACCATTCTCAAGCAACATCGCCCGCTGATCGTCATCCAGCCACTCCCGTAGCAACTCTTCGACGTCCGGCGCGTCAAACGGCGCGGCCTCTATTCTGCCGCGAATGCGCCATCGTGCGGGCCAGGCGCTGCACAGGTGTAGATCCGAGACGTTATGCTTTACACTAAGGGCCACAATTTCTTCCATATTCATACTAAGATCCTCGGAAAATGAACGATATTGCGCATAACCTGGCACAGGTCCGGGACAAAATCTCAGCGGCTGCAACGCGTTGCGGCCGTTCTCCAGAAGAAATTACGCTGCTTGCAGTCAGTAAAACAAAACCTGCGAGCGCCATCGCAGAAGCCATTGATGCCGGGCAGCGTCAATTTGGTGAAAACTACGTTCAGGAAGGGGTAGATAAAATTCGCCACTTTCAGGAACTGGGCGTAACAGGATTAGAATGGCATTTTATTGGCCCGTTGCAGTCTAATAAAAGCCGCCTGGTGGCAGAGCATTTCGACTGGTGTCATACCATCGACCGTTTGCGTATCGCTACCCGCCTGAACGACCAGCGACCGGCAGAACTTCCCCCTCTTAATGTACTGATTCAAATTAATATTAGTGATGAAAACAGTAAGTCCGGGATTCAACTGGCTGAACTGGACGAGCTGGCCGCTGCGGTCGCTGAACTACCGCGTTTACGTCTGCGCGGGTTGATGGCAATCCCTGCGCCTGAGTCAGAATATGTAAGGCAGTTTGAAGTTGCACGCCAAATGGCTGTAGCATTTACCGGACTGAAAACACGCTACCCGCATATCGACACGCTCTCTCTGGGAATGTCGGACGATATGGAAGCCGCCATTGCGGCAGGTAGCACGATGGTTCGTATCGGCACTGCAATTTTTGGTGCGCGTGATTACTCTAAAAAATAAGGAATTAAAAGAACGCCATGAATACGTTGACTTTCCTGCTTTCAACGGTCATTGAGCTGTATACCATGGTGCTGTTATTACGCATCTGGATGCAGTGGGCTCATTGTGATTTTTACAACCCCTTCTCACAGTTTGTGGTGAAGGTGACGCAGCCTATTATCGGGCCACTGCGCCGCGTTATTCCGGCAATGGGGCCGATTGACAGCGCCTCACTGCTGGTCGCGTACATTTTGAGTTTTATCAAAGCCATCGTGCTGTTCAAAGTGGTGACCTTCCTGCCGATCATCTGGATTGCAGGTTTGCTGATTCTGTTGAAAACCATCGGCCTGCTGATTTTCTGGGTCCTGCTGGTGATGGCGATTATGAGCTGGGTAAGCCAGGGTCGTAGCCCAATTGAATACGTGCTGATTCAGCTGGCCGATCCGCTGCTGCGCCCGATTCGCCGCCTGCTACCGGCAATGGGTGGGATTGACTTCTCGCCGATGATCCTCGTTCTGCTGCTGTATGTCATCAATATGGGTGTCGCAGAAGTATTACAGGCGACCGGAAATATGCTGCTGCCGGGGCTGTGGATGGCGTTATGAGTGCCGTAACAGTTAACGATGACGGTCTGGTTTTACGGCTCTATATTCAGCCGAAAGCCAGCCGTGATTCTATTGTCGGTTTACATGGCGACGAGGTAAAAGTCGCCATTACCGCACCGCCGGTTGACGGTCAGGCCAACAACCATCTGGTGAAGTTTCTCGGTAAGCAATTCCGGGTTGCCAAAAGCCAGGTGGTGATTGAGAAAGGCGAACTTGGCCGCCACAAACAAATTAAAATCATTAATCCGCAACAAATCCCGCCAGAAATCGCGGCGTTAATTAATTAGGTATCCTATGCAAAAAGTTGTCCTCGCAACCGGCAATGCCGGTAAAGTGCGTGAGCTGGCGTCGCTGCTTAGCGACTTCGGTCTTGATATCGTGGCCCAAACAGACCTCGGCGTAGATTCCGCTGAAGAAACCGGCCTGACCTTTATCGAAAACGCGATTCTGAAAGCGCGCCATGCGGCAAAAGTGACCGGTTTACCGGCAATTGCCGACGACTCCGGTCTGGCGGTAGATGTACTTGGTGGCGCGCCAGGCATTTACTCCGCGCGTTATTCCGGTGAAGACGCGACTGATCAAAAGAATCTGCAAAAACTGCTGGAAACACTGAAAGACGTACCGGACGACCAACGTCAGGCGCGTTTCCACTGCGTGCTGGTATATCTGCGTCACGCGGAAGATCCGACTCCGCTGGTGTGCCACGGTAGCTGGCCAGGCGTGATTACTCGTGAACCTGCGGGTACTGGCGGCTTTGGTTATGATCCAATCTTCTTCGTACCTTCCGAAGGGAAAACCGCTGCTGAACTGACTCGCGAAGAAAAGAGCGCCATTTCCCACCGTGGTCAGGCGTTGAAACTGCTGCTGGACGCTTTACGTAATGGTTAAATTACCGCCGCTGAGTCTCTACATTCACATCCCGTGGTGCGTGCAGAAATGCCCGTACTGCGATTTCAACTCTCACGCGTTGAAAGGAGAAGTGCCGCACGACGATTATGTTCAGCATCTTCTTTGCGATCTGGACAACGATGTGGCTTACGCTCAGGGCCGTGAAGTGCAGACAATTTTTATTGGCGGTGGTACGCCGAGCCTGCTTTCCGGCCCAGCGATGCAAACGCTGCTGGACGGCGTGCGTGCGCGTTTGCCGCTGGCAGCGGATGCAGAAATTACTATGGAAGCGAACCCTGGTACGGTAGAAGCCGATCGCTTTGTCGATTATCAGCGTGCTGGCGTGAACCGCATCTCTATTGGCGTACAGAGTTTTAGCGAAGAAAAGCTGAAACGACTTGGGCGCATTCATGGCCCGCAAGAAGCGAAACGAGCTGTGAATCTGGCAAGCGGGCTGGGGCTGCGTAGTTTTAACCTTGATTTGATGCATGGGCTGCCGGATCAATCACTGGAAGAGGCGCTTGGCGATCTGCGCCAGGCCATTGAACTGAATCCGCCGCATCTTTCCTGGTATCAACTGACCATCGAACCTAATACGCTGTTTGGCTCGCGTCCTCCCGTACTGCCGGACGATGATGCGTTATGGGATATTTTCGAACAGGGGCATCAGTTGTTAACCGCAGCGGGTTATCAGCAATATGAAACTTCCGCTTACGCCAAACCCGGTTATCAGTGCCAGCACAATCTCAACTACTGGCGCTTTGGTGACTACATCGGTATTGGTTGCGGCGCACACGGCAAAGTGACCTTCCCGGATGGGCGCATTCTGCGTACCACCAAAACGCGCCATCCGCGTGGTTTTATGCAGGGAAGGTATCTGGAAAGCCAGCGTGATGTAGAAGCCGCAGATAAGCCGTTTGAGTTCTTTATGAATCGCTTCCGGTTGCTGGAGGCCGCGCCGCGCATGGAGTTTAGCCAGTATACTGGCCTTTCTGAAGAAGTTATTCGCCCACAGTTAGAAGAGGCTATCGCTCAGGGTTATCTCACTGAGTGTGCGGATTACTGGCAGATAACGGAACATGGGAAGTTGTTTTTAAATTCGCTGCTGGAGCTTTTTCTGGCTGAGTAAATTTGTATTGCCGGATGCGGCGTGTACGCAGCATTCGGCTACAACTCATGCGTCATCGCAAAAATTACTTAATCACCCCATTGCGCCGCAATTGTTCGGTATCTTTTTTCCAGCGTTCATTAGCCTGGTTGATATCGTCAATTTTCATCAAAATCGTGACTTTTTTACTGTTTATTTCTGAAACTTTCATCGTTAACGGATATTGCCCTTTTTCGAGCGTTACCCAGTCATCCTGCAATTTACGGCTAAGTTTTTGTGATTGCAGAAAAGTCTGTCGCCGTTGTTCGTTGATATCGAAATCTCGTTTCTGCTGAATCGGCACTTCATAACACTCTTCACTCTGTTTATGACATGCCGCAATCGCCGGTTGATAAACCTCTTTGTCATATTTAACCGCGAACGCCTCGCTATCATTCTGTTTATTAAACTCATCACGCTGTTGGTGAATTTTTTTAAAGGCGTCTTCGCGGGTCATTTGCTTACCGTTTGCATCTTTTCCCCAATATGCATCCGCTGCTTTCTGCGCCGCCACCATTTTCTTATCAAGCTCTTTCACTTCCTTTTCCAGCTCAGGAATCGAGTTCTTCTGGTTATTCAATGCAGACTCAAGCTGACTAAAGCGATAATTGAAATCTTCGCTATTCACGATCAGGTATTTATTATTCGTTTTGATATCGTCGACCACCCGACCACGATCGCTGGCTGCCGCCTGAAAAGAGTAAAAGTTCACCGACCAGCCAGACGCGGGCGTTCCTTTACTGGTTAACATCGCCGAGAATTTTACCGGTTTATCTTTCGTCCATGTCTGTTCCAGCAGTTCGTAATCTGCCAACTGACCGACCCAGGTATAGAGATCATCGCTGGAAGAAACATCGCCTTCTGCTGACCAGGTGGCCTGATTACCTTTCGCATCAAGGTTTTTTAAACTGATGGCATCAAGCTTGAGAATGCCGTGATACTGCTTTTTGAATTGATCTTTTAAGATATTTTCAGTTGGCGGTTCGCCATCTGCCCAGACATTACCAGACATCAACACAAACAGCGCAGTGCCTACAATCCATTGCTTTTTCACCGGAACACCCTCACGCGGAATAATTTATTCAAGTGATTATCATTAGCGTAATCACAATTGGCAATGGACGTGAGTCTGAAGTGATTAAGCCCCGGCGCGATACCGGGGCGAAGTGATTAGTACTGATTGAAGATCTGCTGGATCTGCTGCGGATCTTTGGTTTGCGTCAGAGCCAGTTGCAGCAGGACGCGCGCTTTTTGCGGGTTCAGCGTACCAGAGGCAACAAAACCGTATTTCGCATCATCCACTTCGGCATCCTGAGTGGTAGCTCCCGTCGGCACACGGGAAGAACGCACTACCGCAGTGCCATTTTTCGCGGCGGTTGCCAACGTGTCGAACACGGATTTATACAGGTTACCGTTACCCACACCGGCGCTAACGATGCCGTCATAACCCGCATCTACCAGGGCTTTAGCCGGAAGATCGGATGCGTTAGCGTAGTTATAAACAATGCCGACTTTCGGCAGTTCATTCAACTTAGAGACATCAAACGGCGTGTCGCTGGTGTGCTTACGTGCCGGGGTACGTTGGTAGTCAATCTTACCGTTGTGAATGTATCCCAGCGGACCGTAGTTAACAGACTTAAAGGTCGCTACATCAGTGGTGTTGGTTTTGGTGACGTCACGACCATCCAGCACGGTGTCGTTCATCACTACCAGAACGCCACGGTTGGCGGAGGCTTTATCTGCCGCAGTTACTACCGCGTTATACAGGTTGAATGGACCGTCTGCACTCATGGAGGTGGACGGACGCATTGCGCCAACCATCACCACGGGCTTGTCGCATTTTACCGTCAGGTCGAGGAAGTAAGCAGTCTCTTCCATCGTGTCAGTACCGTGGGTAATAACGAAGCCGTCGGTTTTATCGCAGTCGGTGTTAATTTTTTTCGCCAGTGTCAGCCAGACATTATCGTTCATGTCCTGGGAGCCGATATTCACGACCTGCTCGCCTTTAACATTCGCAATGTCCTTCAGTTGCGGCACCGCATTGACCAGATTTTCTACGCCAACTTTACCTGCTGTGTAGTTAGATTTGGTTGCGGAGTCACCACCACCAGCAATAGTCCCGCCGGTCGCTAAAATAGTGATATTCGGTAATGCCAATGCTGCGCCACTAAAACCCATAACCAGTGCGGCAAGTGCCGTCTTTTTGAAAAACTCCATTTCATTCCTCCAGTTACGTGAACGCTACGTATTATCCCTTAGCTTTGTATAGGAAATTTGACGTTAAACAATTAACTTCATGAATAGATTTTAGAGATCTATAAAAATTAGAGGCAGGTAACAAAATGAAGAATTAAGCGGCATAAAAAAGCATTATGCCGTCTTAAACTAGAGGATTATTTCAAATTCCCGACCAGGGCTTTACGGCTGTCTTCCAGAGTCACAACACGGCTACAGACATCTTTGCCAAATTGCTGGAAATCTTTTTCCTGTTTTTTCCACTCGGTTTGGATTGAGGATTGCAGTCCCCCCAGGCTTCCCAGCACATTCTGCAACGGGTTACCGCCACTTTTCAGCACCGCTTTCGCGCCCATTTCGTTAATGCTGTCCTGCAAAATCCCGCCCATCGCCTGATTCACTAATTGCTGGCCTTCGGCGCGAACCTGATCAATTGCTTTATAGTGGAACGTCAGGCCATCGCTGCGCGTTTCGATAATACGATTCATCTGTTCTTTCAGCTGCGCATCAAGTTTGGTCAGACGGCTGCGCATTTTGCTGCTTTCGCCCATCTCCTGAACAATAATTTTATCCAGCGCAACGCGTGCTTTCTCGACGCGGCTTTTCGCGCCTTCATCAATCCACGGCAGCGTGCTACGCAGCTCAGCCTGATAATCCTTCGCCTGTTCGCGCTGGGCGGCGTTCAGGGAATATTGCTTACCGTTGTACATCACGTTGCCGTCTGGCGTGATCACCAGGTTGCCGTTTTCGCCCTTCACCTGCACGGTTTGCGGGCTGACAATCACATCGTCACGCGGCGTAACGCTGCACTGGTAGTCGGCGTGAGCGGTCATTGCCGTCACTGAAAGTGCTGCCGCCAGCAGCATTTTGCGCATCATAGTCTTCCCTCAAGAACAAATCAGGCCAGCATTTGCTGGCCCCAGATTGCTGACAAAGTACACGTTATCCATGCCGGATGCGGCGTAAACGCCTTATCCGGCCTACTCGATTGTGCATCTTTGTAGGCCTGATAAGCGTAGCGCATCAGGCAGTTTTACATTTGTCATCGCCCGTATGCTTTATTAGTCCCACCAAACATCGAAAAGTTCGCTGGTGCGTACCTCATCCAGTTTGCGCTCTTCCAGCCAATTACGCACAATCGCCTGATGTTCTTCGGTGCATTTGCCGATTTCCTGCATACAGATCAGACCTTCCCAGGCCAGATAACCGCTGCCGTCAAAGGCCAGTTTGTTCGGTTCGATAACCTCGTTAATAAAGTCATCAACGGTTTTATCAATCTGTTCTTCCGATGTACCTTCCGGGAATCGCCATGCCACCGAAAATCCTAATTCCTGGAATTCGTCGATGTGCATTTTTTTACGCAGACGACGGCTACGGTTCTTTGCCATTATTTCACCCTCTCGAACATTAAGTCCCATACTCCGTGACCAAGACGATGACCACGTTGTTCAAATTTCGTCACCGGACGTGATGCCGGGCGCGGTACGTAATCGTTGCTCTCTGACAGGTTTTTATAACCGTCAATGGAAGACATCACTTCGAGCATATGTTCCGCATAAGGTTCCCAATCGGTCGCCATATGGAATACGCCCCCCAGCTGCAGTTTGCTTTTTACCAGTTCGGCAAACGGCACCTGAACGATACGGCGTTTATTATGGCGCGCTTTGTGCCACGGGTCAGGGAAAAAGAGCTGCACCATGCGCAATGAATTGTCAGGAATCATTTTATGCAGCACTTCAACCGCGTCGTGGCACATCACGCGCAGGTTGCTTAAGCCCTCTTCATGCGCAGAAGCCAGGCATGCACCAACGCCCGGTGAATGCACTTCAATGCCGAGGAAGTCCTGCTCGGGGCGTTCTTTAGCCATTGCCACCAGCGAAGCGCCCATGCCAAAACCAATCTCAAGCGTCACCGGCGCTTCACGGCCAAAAAGCGCAGGGAAATCCAGCATATCTTCGCTGAACTCAACGCCCATCACCGGCCAGTAGTTTTCCAGCGCATGTTCCTGGCCTTTGGTCAGTCGCCCCTGGCGGCGCACAAAACTACGGATACGGCGCAGTGGGCGGCCGTTTTCATCAAATTCCGGTGAGATGACGTCGTTTTTCATAAAGATTTAGTCGCTTGTGAAAGTGTTCTGAAAACGGGCATTATCCAAAGTTAGTTGGCGGATGCAAGCATGATAAGGCCGTAGCTGCGGAAAGTTCCGGTTTACACCCCGCCGCCGCTGTGCTGCAATCTTGCCCCCAACAACAGTGAATTCGGTGACCATGCAAGCGTCGCAATTTTCAGCCCAGGTTCTGGACTGGTACGATAAATACGGGCGGAAAACGCTGCCCTGGCAAATTGACAAGACGCCCTACAAAGTATGGCTCTCAGAAGTGATGTTGCAACAAACTCAGGTTGCGACCGTTATCCCCTATTTTGAACGCTTTATGGCGCGTTTCCCGACGGTGACCGATCTCGCCAATGCGCCGCTGGATGAAGTTCTCCACTTATGGACCGGACTTGGCTATTACGCCCGCGCGCGCAATCTGCATAAAGCGGCACAGCAAGTTGCCACCTTACACGGCGGTAAATTCCCGGAAACCTTTGAGGAAGTTGCGGCGTTACCAGGCGTAGGGCGTTCCACTGCAGGCGCGATTCTCTCGCTTTCTCTGGGTAAGCACTTTCCGATTCTCGACGGTAACGTCAAACGCGTGTTAGCACGCTGCTATGCTGTAAGCGGCTGGCCAGGGAAAAAAGAGGTCGAGAATAAACTGTGGAATCTGAGCGAGCAGGTGACGCCTGCCGTCGGCGTGGAGCGGTTTAATCAGGCGATGATGGATTTAGGCGCGATGATATGCACGCGTTCGAAGCCGAAATGTTCGCTCTGCCCGCTACAAAACGGTTGTATTGCCGCCGCTAATAATAGCTGGTCGCTTTATCCGGGCAAAAAACCGAAACAGACGCTGCCGGAGCGCACTGGCTACTTTTTGCTGTTACAGCACGAAGATGAAGTATTGCTGGCGCAGCGCCCGCCAAGTGGATTGTGGGGCGGTTTATACTGTTTCCCGCAGTTTGCCGACGAAGACAGTTTGCGGCAGTGGCTGGCGCAACGGCAGATTGCTGCCGATAACCTGACGCAACTGACCGCGTTTCGTCATACCTTCAGCCATTTCCATTTAGATATTGTGCCTATGTGGCTTCCCGTGTCGTCATTCACCGGTTGCATGGATGAAGGCAATGCGCTCTGGTATAACTTAGCGCAACCGCCGTCAGTTGGCCTGGCGGCTCCCGTGGAGCGTTTGTTACAGCAGTTACGCACTGGCGCGCCGGTTTAGCGCGTGAGTCGATAAAGAGGATGATTTATGAGCAGAACGATTTTTTGTACTTTCCTGCAACGTGAAGCAGAAGGTCAGGATTTTCAGCTGTACCCCGGCGAACTGGGAAAACGCATCTATAACGAGATCTCCAAAGAAGCCTGGGCGCAGTGGCAGCACAAACAAACCATGCTGATTAATGAAAAGAAACTCAACATGATGAATGCCGAGCACCGCAAACTGCTGGAGCAGGAGATGGTCAACTTCCTGTTCGAGGGTAAAGAGGTGCATATCGAGGGCTATACGCCGGAAGATAAAAAATAAAAACAGTGCCGGAGCACGCCTCCGGCAACTTGCATAAAAACAAACACAACACGCACCCGGAATGATGAAAAAATATCTCGCGCTGGCTTTGATTGCGCCGTTGCTCATCTCCTGTTCGACGACCAAAAAAGGCGATACCTATAACGAAGCCTGGGTCAAAGATACCAACGGTTTTGATATTCTGATGGGGCAATTTGCCCACAATATTGAGAACATCTGGGGATTCAAAGAGGTGGTGATCGCCGGTCCTAAGGACTACGTGAAATACACCGATCAATATCAGACCCGCAGCCACATCAACTTCGATGACGGTACGATCACTATCGAAACTATCGCCGGGACAGAACCTGCTGCGCATCTGCGTCGGGCAATTATTAAAACGTTGCTGATGGGTGACGATCCGAGTTCGGTCGATCTCTATTCCGACGTTGATGATATTACGATTTCGAAAGAACCTTTCCTTTACGGTCAGGTGGTAGATAACACCGGGCAGCCGATTCGCTGGGAAGGTCGCGCGAGCAACTTCGCGGATTATCTGCTGAAAAACCGTCTGCAAAGCCGCAGCAACGGGCTGCATATCATCTATAGCGTCACCATTAACATGGTGCCGAACCACCTTGATAAACGTGCGCATAAATATCTCGGCATGGTCCGCCAGGCATCACGGAAATATGGCGTTGATGAGTCGCTGATTCTGGCAATTATGCAGACCGAATCTTCCTTTAACCCGTATGCGGTCAGCCGTTCCGATGCGCTGGGATTAATGCAGGTGGTACAACACACAGCCGGGAAAGATGTTTTCCGTTCACAGGGGAAATCCGGTACGCCGAGCCGCAGTTTCTTGTTTGATCCTGCCAGTAATATTGATACCGGCACCGCGTATCTGGCGATACTGAACAATGTCTATCTCGGCGGAATTGATAACCCAACGTCGCGGCGTTATGCCGTCATCACCGCCTATAACGGTGGCGCAGGCAGCGTGTTACGCGTTTTCTCTAACGATAAGATTCAGGCTGCTAATATTATTAATACCATGACACCGGGCGATGTTTATCAGACGCTGACGACCCGCCATCCTTCTGCGGAGTCTCGTCGCTATCTTTATAAAGTGAACACGGCGCAAAAATCTTACCGTCGCCGATAATTCCACTTACCGCCCCTTGACCATGCCCAGGGGCAAAAGTGTTATCTGCCTCACAATTTCGTTTTGCAAAATGATATTATTTGCAATTATTTGCCACGGGTAACAAAAAAACAGTCCGCGAAGTTGATAGAATCGCATCATCTTGCACGGTCAAATGTGCTTTTTGAAACACTCATCCGCATCATGATGTGAGGAAATTAACATGAATCTTAAGCTGCAGCTGAAAATCCTCTCTTTTCTGCAGTTCTGTCTGTGGGGAAGTTGGCTGACGACCCTCGGCTCATATATGTTCGTTACCCTGAAGTTCGACGGTGCTTCTATTGGCGCAGTTTATAGCTCACTGGGTATCGCTGCGGTCTTTATGCCTGCTTTGCTGGGGATTGTGGCCGACAAATGGTTAAGTGCGAAATGGGTGTATGCTATTTGTCACACCATCGGTGCAATCACCCTCTTCCTGGCGGCACAAGTTACCACTCCGGAGGCGATGTTCCTTGTGATATTGATTAACTCGTTTGCTTATATGCCAACGCTTGGGTTAATCAACACCATCTCCTACTATCGCCTGCAAAATGCCGGAATGGATATCGTGACTGATTTCCCGCCAATCCGTATCTGGGGTACTATCGGCTTTATCATGGCGATGTGGGTAGTGAGCCTGTCTGGCTTCGAATTGAGCCACATGCAGCTCTATATTGGCGCAGCTCTTTCCGCCGTTCTGGTTCTGTTTACCCTGACTCTGCCGCATATTCCGGTTGCTAAACAGCAAGCGAATCAGAGCTGGACAACCCTGCTGGGCCTCGATGCATTCGCGCTGTTTAAAAACAAGCGTATGGCAATCTTCTTCATCTTCTCAATGCTGCTGGGCGCGGAACTGCAGATTACCAACATGTTCGGTAATACCTTCCTGCACAGCTTCGACAAAGATCCGATGTTTGCCAGCAGCTTCATCGTGCAGCATGCGTCAATCATCATGTCGATTTCGCAGATCTCTGAAACCCTGTTCATTCTGACCATCCCGTTCTTCTTAAGCCGCTACGGTATTAAGAACGTAATGATGATCAGTATTGTGGCGTGGATCCTGCGTTTTGCGCTGTTTGCTTACGGCGACCCGACTCCGTTCGGCACCGTACTGCTGGTGCTGTCGATGATTGTTTACGGCTGTGCGTTCGACTTCTTCAACATCTCAGGTTCGGTGTTTGTCGAAAAAGAAGTTAGCCCGGCGATTCGCGCCAGTGCGCAGGGGATGTTCCTGATGATGACCAACGGCTTCGGCTGTATCCTCGGCGGTATCGTGAGCGGTAAAGTGGTTGAGATGTATACCCAAAACGGCATTACCGACTGGCAGACCGTGTGGCTGATTTTCGCAGGTTACTCCGTGATTCTGGCCTTCGCATTCATGGCGATGTTTAAATACAAACATGTTCGTGTCCCTGCCGGTACACAAACTGTTAGCCACTAATTACGTAAAGAAAAACGGGGCGCCAGAAGGTGCCCCGTTTTTTTTATTCTTATTTCAACACATAACCGTACAATCGTTTCATGCCATCTGCATCGGTTTCGCTATAGACCCCTTGCAGTTCCGGCGAAAATCCCGGCAACAAATTCACGCCTTCTTCCAGCGCGAGGAAATAACGCTGGACCGCCCCGCCCCACACTTCTCCCGGCACCACGCAAAGCACTCCTGGTGGATAAGGCAACGCGCCTTCTGCCGCAATTCGCCCTTCGGCATCACGAATGCGCACCAACTCCACTTCACCGCGAATATAGGCGTTATGTGCATCCTGGGGATTCATCACCACTGGCGGGAAACTCTGCTGGCGGAACATCGCTTTTTGCAGGTCTTTGACGTCAAAACTGACATACAGATCGTGCATCTCCTGACACAACTGGCGCAAGGTATAGTCGCGATAGCGCACCGGGTATTTGTTATAAACGCTTGGCAACACCTCAGACAGCGGCGAGTCATCCTCAATATGCTGTTCAAACTGCACCAGCATCGCCACTAGTTGCGCCAGCTTCTCATGGCTTTCCGCCGGAGTTAATAAGAACAGGATGGAATTGAGATCGCACTTCTCCGGCACAATGCCGTTCTCACGCAGATAGTGCGCCAGAATCGTCGCCGGAACGCCAAAGTCGCTATATTCGCCAGTTTCAGCATCGATGCCCGGCGTGGTGAGTAACAGCTTGCACGGATCAACAAAATACTGGTCCGCGGCATATCCCTCAAAGCCGTGCCACTTCGCCCCCGGCTCAAAACTGAAAAAACGGCGGTCGCTGGCTAACACTGACGTCGGATAATCCTGCCACAATTTGCCATCAACAACGGGCGGGATAAACGGGCGGAAAAGCTTACAGCGCGCAAGAATCGCCTTGCGCGACTCAATACCCAACTCAACGCACTCCGCCCACAGCCGACGCCCACTCTCCCCTTCATGAATTTTGGCGTTAACGTC
This sequence comes from Escherichia sp. E1V33, assembly GCF_004211955.1. Classification (GTDB taxonomy): domain Bacteria; phylum Pseudomonadota; class Gammaproteobacteria; order Enterobacterales; family Enterobacteriaceae; genus Escherichia. The sequence continues at coordinate 149,476 of NZ_RHJI01000015.1, read as the reverse complement.
CAGCGCGGCAAACAGCGGGTAGAACGGGCTGGTAGAAGCATGGAGCATAAAGGCATTATTCAACCGCTTATGCGGGCAAAAACGCGCCTGTCCGCGGATATGGTTATCTTTTTTATGAATCTGCGATGTCTGTGAAAATCCCGCTTGCTGTTTGTGCACCGACTGGGTAACAAAAATCCCCGGATCGTTTTGGTTAAGTTCCAACAGCAGCGGCGAGCTATCTGCCATCATCGGGATAAACTGCTCGTACCCCACCCATGCAGAATCAAACAGAATGTAATCACACAGATGGCCAATGGTATCGATCACCTGGCGGGCGTTGTAGATAGTGCCATCATAGGTTCCCAGCTGAATAATCGCCAGGCGGAACGGGCGCGGCAGTTCGGCTTTTTCTGGCGCAACGTCGCGAATTTGCTGGCGCAGATATTCTTCATTAAAACAGTGCGCATCAATCCCGCCGATAAAACCAAACGGGTTACGTGAAGCTTCCAGATAGACCGGCGTCGCCCCCGCCTGAATCAGCGCACCGTGATGATTCGACTTATGATTGTTACGATCGAATAGCACCAGATCGCCACGTGTTAACAGTGCATTTGTCACAACCTTATTCGCCGCCGAGGTGCCATTAAGGACAAAATAAGTTTTATCGGCATGAAAAACTTTGGCAGCGAATTTCTGCGCATCCTTCGCGGAACCTTCATGAATAAGCAAATCGCCCAGTTTCACGTCGGCGTTGCACATATCGGCACGAAAGACGTTCTCACCAAAGAAATCGTAAAAATGACGTCCGGCAGGATGTTTTTTAAAGAACGCGCCATGTTGATGCCCTGGACAAGCAAAGGTGCTATTGCCCATCTCAACGTACTGAGTCAGCGTGTCATAAAATGGCGGCAGCAAATTCTCTTCATACTGACAGGCTGCGGATTCCAGCTCCAGCCACTGCTGTTCATTGCCGTTGATGATAGCCGTAACACCCGCGGGCAATTCAACCGCATCTTCAGAATACAAAAACACCGGTAGATGAAAACCGGTGCGCTTAAGTAACGCAAGGATGCCGCTGCGACTATCCGCAGCGGTAATGACGACTGCCGCGACGTCCGTAAAATCAGTATCTTCCAGCGCCACCACGCGGCGATGAGTAGAAAGTCGGGAAACCAGTTCACCACTGGCGGCAATACTCATTGATTTCATAAGCGCAAAACCCGTTTCGGGGAAGTAAAAATACCGGGCAAGGTGGAAAACCCTGCCCCATGAGATGTGGGTCAAACTGGTCACCAGCTCCGACCGCCAGACATCAGTAAAAGCAGAAACGCTCTGATTTTACTGTTGCCCTGCAGTGAGCATGCGTTAACGTCACCGCATAAAAAGCAGCGTCACAGAACAGGAGACATTTCGCGCGAAACGGCGATAAGCGAAAGAATGTAAGGAGGCGGCGTGCATCAGGCAAACTCCGTACAGGAAGGAGAAAATTCGCGCAATCATTGCACCTTTCACCAGCGTGTGCAAGCCAGGACTTTGCGACCAGACAAGCCATCTGACGGCGAATATGTTCATAATAGAGAAATCTGACAATACAGTTAACAGGAACTCTTGTGGTCATCGGCCCTTTTATCAACGCAAGTGCAGTACTTATTGGCGGCGTACTTGGCGCTCTACTTAGCCAACGTTTACCGGAGCGGATCCGTGTCTCGATGACGTCTATTTTTGGGCTGGCATCGCTGGGAATTGGTATTTTACTGGTGGTGAAATGTGCCAATCTTCCCGTCATGGTATTAGCAACACTTCTGGGGGCATTGGTTGGCGAGTTGTGTTTGTTGGAGAAGGGAATCAATAACGCAGTGACCCGAGCGCAAAGTCTGTTTCGCTCCTCACATAAAAACACAGCGCATGAATCGTTTATTCAGAATTTTGTGGCGATCATTGTTCTGTTCTGCGCCAGCGGCACGGGTATTTTCGGTGCGATGAACGAAGGGATGACGGGTGATCCGAGTATTTTAATCGCCAAGTCGTTTCTCGATTTCTTTACTGCAATGATTTTCGCCTGCTCGCTCGGCATTGCAGTATCGGTAATCAGCATCCCGTTATTGATCATCCAGTTAGCCCTTGCCAGTTGCGCCACACTAATACTCCCCATGACCACACCATCGATGATGGCTGACTTCAGCGCCGTCGGGGGATTACTGTTGTTAGCAACCGGCTTGCGCATCTGCGGCATTAAAATGTTTCCGGTGGTCAACATGCTACCCGCTTTGCTACTGGCAATGCCTCTTTCCGCCGCCTGGAGCGCCTGGTTTGCCTGACAATGTGTGCAATAACGGCAAAGTGATGATAGATTGTGCAGTCTGCAGTAAATTGAAGAAATTTGATTGACGAGACGAGGCGAATCAGGTTTAATGCGCCCCGTTGCCCGGATAGCTCAGTCGGTAGAGCAGGGGATTGAAAATCCCCGTGTCCTTGGTTCGATTCCGAGTCCGGGCACCAAATTTATAAGGCCTCGCTGCAAAGCGGGGCTTTTTCTTTTTCGGTCTCTCCTCAGTGCTTACATCGGTTGTAGTAAGAAGCTCGGGGATGACACCGTCCCGTTTTAGTTCCCCCGATCAGATGCCTTCTTTCCGCATCAGGTTGCTCAATGATTATTACGAGCGTTCATAGTGATATCCTGTCAGCCACCAATCCCGGAAGGCATGGTTATTCCGATAAGGGGCAAAGTCACTCATAAACATTCGCGCCTTTTATATTCGAAGCATTCTGTCTAATGTCAGCATATCTGGCGATGAGCTGTTTCAGATGCATCTCTGCCTCAGCCCCTGCGGCTGGAGGGAGTGGTTGTCCTGCCGACGACTGTTCCAGTATCCGCAGTTGCTCTTCAGCCGGTATGGATTGATTAAAAGATTGCATCGTTGAAAACACCACTGACTTCAGCTCACTGACCGTCATGTATTTCCCCTTATGCTCATCCAGCCCGTTCAGTCGTTCACTCAGTTTCTGTAGCGTAACCATTCCCTGATGCCAGCCATTCAAATTTCCTGTCGGCAATGCAGCAACATTAAATTGTTGCTGCCACTGCTGTATCAGGGGCTTTGCGCGCTCCGGCCATATCGCCCGGGCCTGTTCGACAAGCTGCCTTTCCCGGGTTATGAGCCAGTCCGGCGGTAGCTTATCCAGAAGCGTAATCTGCTGCTGTGTTTGCGTAATTAAATCTAGTGGCAACGGAGATTGCTGACGCAATAAATCCAATTGTTCAGGCGTGAGTACTGGGGGTAACGGTGCCAGAGAGGCAGTAAACTGAGTTTGTAACGGGTCCGGTCGATGAAAAAACTGCCAGGTCCACACCGTTGCTGCACCTATCACCAGCATGGTACACATCCCGCCGACAAAAGATTTCCATTTTTTTACTGGCGCAGGTATTGCCGGCAGTACCTCCACGTTCGGCTGCGTAACGTAAACCCATTGCACTGCACTATCAGCTTCAAACGAACGACCGGTATGGGAACCTGTTGTTATACCCACGTCATTCATGACCGGACCATGCGAAACGATACCCGACTGAATTGTCGCCCCTGTACAGATTGTGTCATCGCTGTTCTCCAACCTGACAGCGTTGTTATGCATCAGGGTACGCAATGTATCCAGCTGACTGAGATGTCTGAGCTCCAGACGCTGCAAAACTGCCCCCAAACGGGTAAGAATTTGCTCTGCCCGGTACAGTTGGCTAAGGTCGCTGTATTTCAGCGGGAGTGAGCGCATCCGTTGTTGCAAACGCTGGCTCAGATTACTGAGGATCTCAATCCGAACATGGACAGGCTGCGGCCAAAGCACGCCCCACTGATGGCTTATCAGAGCCTCCAGTATTGCCAACCCTTCATTCAGACCAAACAATCCGGCTAGCTGCGTACGGGCCAGCGTATACCAGGCCGCAGTCTGCAGCTCAACACCATTTTGCTCAAACAGTGAGAGACAAAGTTTTTCGGCATAACGCCAGTTCACATCCGGGCGTGCCGGATGCGTTAGCTTATTTAGTTCATCACACAAAGCGGCGTAATCCGGTAGTCTGCGCGGGTCACCGCCGGTTTTGATCCTACGTGGGGTAATGTCATTCATGACCAGTTATCCATCTGACGTACTTGCGGTTATAGAAGATGATTGTTTATGCAGCTTCGTGTTCTGCATATTCAGGGCGTGGCAGATACTGACAGGGTTAGGGAGAAACGCTAAAACCAGGCCTTAAATACGAGCTACCGTGTCGAGATACTGCTGTTTCAGGTGCCTCAACAGGACTCGTCCTTCAGGCATAAATTCAGTGCCATAACGCACCAGACCAACATCTTTAAGTTCAGCGTCAATGGCATAGCACAACTCGCCAGGAACGACCTGTTCCAGCAGAACAACGGTTATTTTTTTCAGGCGCGGCTCGTATTTGAGCAGTACGGTAGATAACGTCCCCATCATTTCATGCGCCGTCCCCGGCATTCCCTGGAGAATTTTGGTCATATCCGGTAGACCATAGTCCGGCAGATGCGCCAACGTGCCGGCACGACAGTTAAGAATGCGCTGCATATTGTCCAGTACTGAGAGGATTATCTGGTTCTGCTCGCTAACCTGATTCAGATCCAGACCTCCGGTAAAATTCCCAAACAAGGTTTCATATAGCGACGGACGCGGAGTGTCATTCATTTTTCAACGCCTTCAGAGTCAACCGGTCGCTCCCTGCTTCAATGATTCTGGCAGAATCCGGGTCAAGGTCGTCACGGCTCAACACGATCCGCCAGGTGTTATTCACCTGATCCGGAGTGCCGGCCTTATCCAGGTCTAACATCGCTGCCCGGTCCGGATGACTTTGTGCAAACTCTTTCGCGGCTTCACGCAGGTAGCGCATTTCTGCGTCGTAATAACGCAGGGTTAAATCTTCCATAAAATAGTTACTCAAAATATAGGAAACAATGTTTTCTTCCCCAAAAGTGGAAGTTATCTCACCACTTCGCGAGTAGTCAGAGACATAGGTTTTATCTCCTCATTTAAAATCTCAAATTCAGTAGTTATTTTTCTGAATGACTGACCAGATGAAAAAATGTGAGAAAGTACCTTGCTATAAATTATGAGCCACACTTATTCATCCTCCTTTTATCCAGCCAATAACTTTCTCTAACCACATAACACCGCGGCCCGCGCCGGATCGAGCTGAATCAGCCCGCCTAGCAATTTTTCCATAGCAGGCCCGAGGCGAATCTTGTCAGCCTCACTGCGACTGGCTTTCAGTCTGAGGAGTTTCAGATGACGGGCCTGTACCTCAAACAGCAGCTCGGGTTCCCAGTCGCTAAGGGCCACTTCTCTGGCACGCTCACCCAGTTCTGCGAACAGATGCACTGCGAGCTCATTTTTTCCGTACTGCTCTGCGATACGCCCCATTAGCAGGCGCAGCAGCCACTGCTGCCGCGCAGTGGCGATGCCTGGTCGATGCTGTAACCAGCTCAGTGCTGCATCCGGGCTTTCGCTGTCCGCCAGCGCCACGGCTTCCGGCTCCAGAGCCATAATGTCGTCATTCACTTCGGTCATACGGGCGGAAGGCGTTTCTTTGCCCCACCCAGCAGTGGTATCCAGTACGCTCTGCTGGATCCAGTTCAGCGTCACTTCATCAGCAAACGGCGTACCGTCACTGAATGCCAGCGTCTCCAGCCCGGATAACCGGGTCAGTAGCCCCTTCAGATCAGCGGCAATAATGTCAGCCACTATCTCTTTACCGGACTTCGTCAGCGCCTGATGGATATACCACTGCAGATCCAGCCACAGGTGGTTGGCACCGCGGGAAAAGGTACTGTCCGCCGTTTCCAGAATCTCAGCCCAGTTTTGTTGCAGGTACAGGCGTTTGAGCAGCGCACGCTGGTCTGCTCTTGGAGGTTCGATGCGAGTTCGACCCTGTGCATCTGGAGCCGGAATAGCCTGCAGGGTATCGTGGCGCAGACTTTTCATCAGATGATGCGCCGACAACCAGCCGTCGGGCTGTTCGCGCAGGTATTCGCTAAGAGTGCGCGCCTGCGCCAGCAAATCCTGACCGGAAGTGATTCTCCCGATAGCAGGGGCATCGCTGTGGCTTGCCGTGGAAAGTGTCTCAGTAGTACTGGCGTTCTGCGGTACAACTGCATCCACACCGCCCGCTTTCTGCAGGCGGTTTTCCAGCGCACCATACAGCGCGTTAAGTTCTGGGCGGGTTTCATCCGGCTCATTTTCGGTGAGCTGCGCTATCAACAGCAGCGCGCCGATGGTGCGCTGCGCATCTTCCCTGACCACTTCCGGATACAGTGAAAGAGAATCCGTCATGCGTGAACCAGCCAGCCATTCCAGTGCTGCCTTGCGGCTGCGGTTGCGCTGTGGATGCAGCTGCACACCGAAGCGGTCTATCAGCCCCGCCAGCAGTTCGAGTCCCTCTGCCAGCCCCTGCTCGCCTTCACGATGCAACCTGGCCCAGCAGTAATACGTCGCCACACGAATGTCTTTCGCGGTGGTGGTGAGCACTTTCTCCGCCAGCTGGCAGATAAGCTCAGTATCCGCCCCGGACAGCTTATTGACCTCCTCACGCATTTGCTGGAAGCCATCGTCATAACCTGGGTCATCCCCCACTGATGACTCACCGGGTAACGGCTGCAGCCAATTATTCCACTGCGCCACATGCTCACGGGTAGCGTCAAGGAGTGTTGTCGGCTCTGTCTGGCAGGCGCTAACCAGGGCATTTAACGTGCTCATCAATTGACCTCCGCTGCCTCACTGTTCGTGCTGGCGACCGGGTCTGTCACTGCCACTTTCGCCGTGCTGAAGATGGTATCTGTCAGACTCATAAGGTTCCTTCAGTCATATTTAAACTCCAGCACAATCCCTTCTTCATCATTCCAGCAGAGCACCAGGGAGTGTGGTTTCTTTTTCGCCGCCATGTGAACCAGTAATTGCTGACTCAGCACCGGCAGAATTTGTTGGTTGAGTAAGCTGTCAACATTGCGCGCACCAGTGTCCGGTAGCAGGCAGGCAGCGGTCAGCGCGTCGTACAGGCTTTCATCAATCTGCGTGGTCAGGCCGTAGTGGCGCTGTAAGCGCTTGCTGACCTGGGAGAGTTTCATCTCCACAATCGTGTGCATGGCTGCTTCTGCCAGCGGACGGTAAATCACGGTCTGGAAACGGGCGAGCAGCGCGGGCTGGAAGTGGTCGCGCAGTATCGGGCGCAGCAGTTCGTGCAGGTCTGCCTCGGAGGCTTCCGGTTGTTCGCCCAGCAACTGCATCAGGTGGTCACTACCAAGGTTGGAGGTCATCAAAATAACGGTATTGCGGAAGTCGATTTCACGCCCTTCGCCGTCGCGCATAAAACCACGATCGAATACCTGATAGAACAGATTCATCACGTCACGGTGCGCTTTTTCGACTTCATCGAGCAGCACCACACTGTACGGACGCTTGCGTACGGCTTCAGTAAGAATGCCGCCCTGGCCGTAGCCGACGTAACCAGGTGGAGAACCTTTCAGCTGGGAAACTGTGTGTGGCTCCTGGTATTCCGACAGGTTAATGGTAATCAGCGATTTTTCGCCACCGTACAGCGCATCCGCCAGTGCCAGCGCGGTTTCAGTTTTTCCTACACCACTTGGGCCAACCAGCAGGAATACCCCCTGTGGACCGTTCTCAGAGGTGAGGCCAGTTTTAGCGGCACGCAGGCGCCGGGCGATGGCTTCAAGCGCAACACTCTGACCGACTACACGTTTGCCGATTTCATTTTCCAGGGTAAGCAGTTCGGTCTGTTCGTCTTTCATCAGCGAAGAAAGCGGCACGCCGGTCCAGTCGGCAATCACTGTTGCAACAGTGCGCACATCCACATCCACCGACAACAACGGATTGCCCTGCTGCATACCGTTCAGCTCCTGTTGCAGGGCATGCGTTTCGCTCTGACGGGAAATGTCCTGACGGCTTTCCCGTAGTTGTTCAGTAAGCTTCAGTTCCTGGCCGTACTGGGTTTCAAGTTCGTGGAGTTCAACGATGACGTTTTTCTCTTCCTGTTCGATTGCCGTCAGGCGTTCACCGTGGTTTTGACTACCGACGGCAATATCTTCCTGTAGAGCTTGTCTCTCCATTTCAAGAGAGGTAATCCGGGAACGGATACGGGTCAGCTGTTCGGGTACGGTGTCGAGACTCATACGCACGCGAGCGCTTGCAGTGTCGAGCAGGTCAACGGCTTTGTCCGGGAGTTGACGACCTGTCAGATAACGTCGGGATAACGTAACGGCAGCGCACACCGCATCATCAGTGATGTGCACATTATGATGTTCGGCATAACGGGATTTCAGGCCACGCAACATCAGACAAGCCATGTCGTCGTCTGGTTCGTCAACTTTCACCATCTGGAAGCGGCGTTCGAGTGCGGCATCGCGCTCAAAGTATTGTTTATACTCAGACCAGGTCGTCGCGGCGATGGTTCGCAACTCACCGCGCGCCAGGGCAGGTTTCAGCAGATTGGCAGCATCAGCACCACCAGCCTGATTACCTGCGCCGATGATGGTATGGGCCTCATCAATAAACAGCAAAATGGGTACCGGAGACTGCTGTACGGCATTAATCACATTTTTCAGGCGCTGCTCAAATTCCCCCTTCACTCCCGCCCCCGCCTGCAGCAGCCCGAGGTCAAGAGTGCGTAGCACCACCGGCTTGAGGGATTCAGGGACATTACCTTCAGAGATTCTGAGCGCCAGACCTTCTACCAGTGCGGTTTTCCCAACACCTGGCTCACCGACCAGGATTGGGTTGTTTTTTCGGCGGCGAGAAAGAATGTCCACCATCTGGCGGATTTCAGTATCGCGGCCAAATACCGGATCAATTTTGCCTTCACGCGCCTGGGCGGTGACGTCATGGGTGAATTTATCCAGCGCATTCTGCAGCGCCGGACTCATTTCCCCTTCTTTCATCTCACTCCCTACTGGACGCCCGATAAACTCCACGTCCCCACCATGGCTCCCCGTGAGTTCGGCTTCCTGCTGTACCTGTGCACGCTCGTCTGACTGAGCATCCAGTAGCGGGCGCAGGCACTCCAACTGGCTCTGGCCCAGGGTCAGTAATGGCCACAGACCATCGCAGCGCACCAGCTTCTGTTTAGCCACCAGCGCCATCAGCAGGTGGTGACTTCGAATCTGTTCTTCTCCCGCCAGTGAGGCAATCAGCCAGGCTTGTTGCATCAATATCTGGATATTTTCTGAAAGCTGCGGGCGATGGCGCACCGAGCGAGGTTGTTTATCGAGCCAGGCAAGCAAATCTTGCCAGAGAATGTCCATGTCCCACTCGTAGCGGCGTGCCAGCACGGTGAGATCACCCTCGCCCTGCTCAAGAAGTTTCAGCAGCCAGTGCTCTGGCAAAATTTCCGCATGTGCGCGAATCTGACAGAGTGAAGCCGCGCCTTCCATCGCTCGGGCGCAATAAGGGTTCAGACGTCGCAGCAAAATGGCTGGATTTTCCATGAATTTCTCTCTTTTTCGGTTTCTGAACACGCTACCGCCCCTCGCTGTTTCTCGTGAAGAAGACCAAAGCGCATACGGTCGTGCTGGTAGATTGTGGAGTCTTTGCTGAAAACCCGATGGCTTCAGACGTTCAGCAAAAACAAAAAAACGGACAGAGAAGCTCTGCCCGCTTGTGGTTACGCGGTGGCGCGTTCGTTCCAGGAATCGGAATGAATGATGTTGCCGTCTTTGTAGGTCCAGGTGATTTTTTCGTAACGCAGTTCAATGCGCTCAAGGTGGTTGTGCTTCTCTTTAGAAGGATCCTTGATGTCATACATTTCAGGATTCACCTTCACCACTTTCACGTTCTCAAGTTTGGTGTTGAAGTACTCCACTTCCTGGCCCGCGTCGTTGATTTTGTACCACTTGAATTCGGCAGACTTGAGGGTCTGCCCGGTGGTCACTGCCTTGTACAAGTACGGGCTGGAGGAGTCGATTTCCTTGGTGAACAGGAACGGGGTATGGATACGGGTGCCGGTCAGTTTGCCTGTGTTGTTATCAGTCGGGATGTACAGGTTGTGTTCCTGGGCCACGACTTCGATGCTGCCTTCACGATCCTGAACGTCCACAGACCCTTTGATGTCCGCGCCGCCATCGTCCTTCAGCCAAAGATAAACAGGTATTGCCATGGAATTACTCTCCATTATGTTGTGATGCGCCATCATCCTGCGATGACGCCAGGGTGTGTCCTGGTATCTGACAGGCATTAGCCTGCGGTACCAGACTGATTTCGACACGGCGGTTGAGCGCACGGCCCTCCGGGGTGTCATTGGTTGCGACCGGACGGCTTGCGCCATAGCCCTGTACCGCAAAACAGCTTTCCGGCACGTCACCGGTTTCATGCATCCAGCCGCGCACCGCTTCGGCACGTTTCTGTGAAAGCGTCTGGTTTAGTTGTGCATTGCCGGTGTTATCCGTGTGGCCAGCGACCACAATCAGCCAGCCCGGTTTTGCTCTGAACCCCGCCAGTGAATTAACCAACTTTTTGGTAGACCCTGCTTTCAGCACCGATTTGCCGGAATCGAATAGCGACATACTGTCGAGGCGGATAATCTTCTGCCCCGGGACGATTTTTTGGATAACAGGCGAAGAGAGCGACGGTGGTGCCAGGTCATTCATGACGGCTTCAATAACAGGTACAAGACGCAGCCCCTGATACAGTCCGAGGCGATAGCGCACAGGCTCACCGCGACGATGCCAATCATCCAGCAGTGCACCGTCAGCGCGGCGGTGTCAAATTCCGCATTCACCACGCCCCAGGGATGGGAAATCCCCATCCTTGCAACGGTATCGGCAATGTGCGCATTCCAGCGGGCCTGCTGCTGGAACTGTTGCGGGGCCAGTGCAGCCCCGTCCTCCCAAACTTGGCGAAAAATTTTCATCCTTGCTTTCCCCTCGCCTTACTACTTGGCTTTTGGCATCTGGGAAACCAGTGATAGGTTGATGTCCATCCCTTCCACCTGGAAGTGGGGGATGGCAAAGAGTTTCACGCGGAAGAAGCCTGGGTTATCCCCGATATCTTCCACCAGCACTTTCGCGTCACGCAGCGGGTGAGAAGCCTGCAAGTCATCGCCCGGATCGGTCATTTCTGTCACAAGACCACGAACCCAGGTATTAAGCTCCAGTTCCAGCAGACGACGATCCTTGGTTGTACCAATGTTTTCCCGTTGAATCAGCTTCAGGTAATGAGCGATTCGCGACAGCAGAAAGATGTACGGTAAACGCGCATTGATGCGGCTATTGGCAGTGGCATCAGCAGTGTCGTAGAGCGCAGGTTTTTGCGTGGAGTTCGCCGAGAAGAAACAGGCATAATCGCGGTTTTTGTAGTACGACAGGGGAATAAATCCAAGATTTGCGAACTCAAATTCGCGGGTTTCCGGGATCATCACCTCTGACGGAATTTTTACCTGATTACCCGTGCCGAGATCATACAGATGAATGGGCAGATCCTGCACTGCACCACCGGCCTGTGGACCACGGATTTGCACGCACCAGCCGTTGTTGATGAAGCTTTTCACCATGTTGGCCGCAAAAGCGAAGGTGGCATTGGTCCACAGGTATTTATCGTGATCCGGGCCTTTCACTTCTTCAACATAATTAAAACTACGTACCGGTACTGTGTCCGGGCCATACGGCAAACGACCCAGCACACGAGGCATGACCAGCCCCATGTAACGGGAGTCGTCCGTATCCCTGAAACTTTTCCATTTAATGTACTCGGCGCGGTCAAAGTAGTTACCAATATCTTTGATGGCCGCGACCTCTTCCATTGACTCTTTCAGGAAAAATTTCGGCCCCGCAGAACCGATAAAAGGCATATGTGCCGCAGCAGACACTTTTGACAAATTACGCATCAGCGCCACGTCCTGCGCAGAAGCATCAAACTCGTAAGCGGAAATCAGCGCGGCAATCGGCTCGCCACCCGGTGTGTCATACTCATCTATGTATGTGTGTTTGTACAAACCACTCTGGATAATTTCCGGGCTGTCTTCAAAATCCTGACGCAGGTCTTCTTTAGAGATATCCAGCAGTTCAATTTTCACGTTCTGACGGAAATCAGTTTTATCAACCAACGATTTCACGCCCCGCCACAGGCTTTCTACCGCCTGAAAGGCCTCATGATGCATAACTTCATCAAGTTGACGGCTTATCTGGTAATCCAGTTCTGCGATATGGTGGTCAATCAAATTTTTGTCGAGCTTTTCAACTTTAGAGCCGGATTTAGTCAGACATTCCAGGAATACTTGCATCCCGGCCGTTAAACGTTCATCCGCTGTCGCATCCGACATCGCCTGTGCATCCTGCCAGATATCCAGTGCACTCAACTCTGAGACTGGGCTCAGATTAATTTTTTCAAACAGGGACGCATAAACTCCACTTGCCACAGGACGTTCAAGGACCACACTCTCGCCAGAAGTGGCATTCTCATTATTTACAGACATCAACATATTCCTTATTAATCCGTTAAATCGTCATGATCGTTATGGCTGTTTTGGTGCCAGGGCTGAGAGTTCGGCTCTGAGTTCTGCGCTTAATGCCGGGTCCAGCAGAATGTTTTCCAGTTCTTTGCGGAAAGCCTGGTTATCCAGAAGATTTGCTTTTAAATCACGAAGTAAATTACGCATGGAAAGCATGGCCTTCAGCTGCGGTATTTGCCGGGAGACTTGTTCCGGGGAAAAATCCTTTATACTGCGGAATGTCAGTTTGATACTGTCTTCGCTATCGTCATCAGCAAGCGTATTTTTAACGATAAGATTTACTTCTGGAGAATAATCAAAAAGGACTGCATCAAAGTTATTTTTGTTAAGATTAACTTTTTTACGTTCTGATAATGGTGCGGATTCTTGACCATTACTGAAATCACCCGCAATAAGTAACTTAAGGGGTAATTCCATTTTTTTGCTTGCGCCACCTGTATGCAGATCTAATTTTAGATTAATACGGGCTTTCGGTATCTCCCGCTGGAAGCTGTCACTCATAGTTCCCTCACGTAATTCAGTTAAAGTCAAATTAACAACAATATTTCCTTAACCGGATACTAGGGCAATATTAAGGTCAAAAAAACAATATAGATCAATAAATTGAAATTAAAAAACAGTAAGAATACTGCCAGACAACAAAAACAACCGTAGACATATCAAGCAATTAAAAACGCCTTTATACATATTCTGAATTATATTTTCATTACGTAACTACTTTATTTTTTATACCCTAACCCAGATTGTACAAAGTGCAAAACGCTGACTTATTATATAACAACATTCTTCATGATACTCATGCGGCAACCCTGAGTGTTTTTTCGATGTAATATCGAAGTAGTTTGTTTGTATATAAAATATATCACCATAGTAAACCGTGAATATTCACCATGCACTGGCATTTCCTCCTTGCACGCTCCAACTTAAAGTCAAACCAGTTTCTATTAGGTTAAATACCGTAGAAAGAAATTTTATTTATTAATATTTTTATTTAAGGTAATCGGAATTTTACATTTTTACATCCGCAAGCCGCTTCAGGAATACTCTGATTACGCATAAACATTGACGCAGCGCAGCATATTATTTATTTTCACCACTTATATTCACGTAGACATTGTAATTGCACAGTAAAAGTAGGTACTTATGCGTAATGGAGTATTTCGGATTAGTAAGTATTTGGTTGTTATTACTGCGATATCCTGTATGTATACCGGATTTGCATTTGCAACGAACGTCACATTGAATTCTGTCCAGGTAGAACATCTGAATAGTGTTATCAATCGTGAGGTAAAAGGGAAGAATGACCGTAATTTTGTCAACACCAAATGGACTGAAGCTCAGCGCGTAGCCGAATTTATTTGCCGACCGCTCGCACTAAAAGAGCTGCAGAAGCAGTACCCCGACGTAGATAAGGTTATTTTCGATCAGGGAAAACATAATATGCAGCGGCTGCTCTCACCTGCACTACTGACAGGCAATGGCCAGTACCGTAGGGGGATTAGCTGGACGACGTTTCACTTCGAATGTGAACTGTCAGTAAAAACCGGGGAAGCAACAGGATTCAGGCTGACGAGAAACAGAGCCCTGACCATGGCGCCAGGACCAGTTATTCTTTCTGAAGGAGTCAGCCAGTGAAAAATCTACTTGCGGCATTTCTTATCATCACTTTGCCTGCTTTCTCTGTCACAGCAGCCAGTTTTGACTGTCGACAGCCCCACCGTGCGGATGAAAAAGCGATTTGTGCATCGCGTACCCTGAACGACATGGATGTGGAGATGAGCGTTAAATACAAATTTCTCCATGGACTTTACGCAATGGGTGCCGCCGGGGAACTACAAGAATCACAGACACAGTGGCTGGCTAAACGACGCCGTTGTGGCAGTGACAAGCCCTGCCTGAGAGAAATATACAGACAGCGCTTAACAACGTTGAACCATCTTTATGACGCGATTAACAAACCACTCTGAATCTAAAGTGGGCTCGTTGGTGGTCGGAAGTGCCTTCATACGAGGCACTTCCTTACCAGTGCGTGCAGTTATGGGTTAATGCGTGATAATCCCCGCCATTATTTTTTAATTTAATAATAGTTTCCAGAGAAAATATAATCCCAGTTTGACTCAAATCCATATTTATCACCATAAATAATCAACCACAAAACTATCATATTGATTAATATTCCTCGTAAAAATTTTATTATTTACGTCTGGTTTATCGGGGGATAATCAACCTGTTAACTATGAACAATTAAAATAGTAAATCGCAAAACGCCCACCGTTGTAGATATGTTTTATTTATTGATAACAGTGTCATACACCTCATGTTTGCATTGTTATAATCAATTGCTAAATTGTTTTTTAACTCAATAGTTAAGCGCGAAACATTCCGTTTTAAAAATAAAAGAATCAAATCCCTTGTCCATAATGTGGTGGTATGTTAAATAGGTGGGCAAAATTTGGCTCCCCTTCTCATCTGTAATATTGCAGCATCCTCTAACTTCAATGAGACATTGCGATTTTATAAGAAGGCGACCAGTCCATGATAAAAAAATGGACTGCCCATAAAATTTATATTCACTAAAATTATCCGCCATAAGTCATTGATTTAATGTCAATAATTAATTAATAGTTCGGGCTTGTTGTGACTATGGCATTATTTCCGAGCAAAGGAGTTGATATGTCTGAAAGACATTTACCTGATGACCAGAGCAGTACTATCGACCCATATTTAATTACCTCGGTTTGCCAGACTCTGGCAGAGCAAGGTGCAGCATTGCAAAATTTGTCCAAACAACTGGATTACACTCAGTACCAGCGTGCTCTTGAATTGATAATTAATTGTAAAGGACACGTTATTCTTTCGGGAATGGGTAAATCAGGGCATGTTGGTCGAAAAATGTCTGCTACTCTGGCCTCTACGGGTACGCCGAGTTTCTTTATTCATCCCGCAGAAGCTTTCCATGGCGATCTGGGCATGATTACGCCTTACGATCTTCTGATCCTTATTTCTGCCAGCGGCGAAACAGATGAAATCCTGAAGCTCGTCCCGTCACTGAAGAATTTCGGCAACCGAATTATCGCCATTACCAATAATGGAAATTCTACCCTGGCGAAAAATGCTAATGCCGTGCTGGAACTCCACATGGCGAATGAAACCTGCCCGAATAATCTTGCACCAACAACGTCTACCACCCTGACCATGGCGATCGGCGATGCATTGGCGATTGCCATGATGCACCAACGCAAATTTATGCCGAATGATTTTGCGCGCTATCACCCGGGCGGTTCATTAGGTCGTCGCCTGCTGACCCGCGTTGCAGATGTCATGCAGCATGATGTCCCTTCGGTTCACCTGGATGCGCCATTTAAAACGGTAATTCAACGTATCACCAGCGGTTGCCAGGGAATGGTGATGGTAGAAGACGCAGAAGGCGAGCTGGCGGGAATTATCACCGACGGTGACCTGCGTCGCTTTATGGAAAAAGAGGATTCTCTGACATCCGCCACGGCGGCGCAGATGATGACGCGTGAACCGCTGACGTTGCCAGAAGAAACCATGATCATCGAAGCGGAAGAAAAGATGCAAAAACACCGCGTCTCGACGTTATTGGTGACCAACAAGGCGAACAAAGTCACTGGCCTTGTGCGCATTTTCGACTAATTAAGCAACAGGGCGCGAGAGTTAAGTCTCTCATTGAATATGCGCCCCACTGAAACTCTGATAATCGTTACATGTTGATAAAAGTGAAGTCTGCCGTATCCTGGATGCGTGCTCGTTTGTCTGCCATCTCACTGGCAGATATCCAAAAACACCTGGCGAAAATCATCATTCTGGCACCGATGGCTGTGCTGCTGATCTATCTGGCTATCTTCAGCCAGCCTCGCTATATGAGCGAGTCGAAAGTCGCCATTAAACGCTCAGATGATTTAAACAGCGGCAGCTTAAATTTTGGTCTGCTATTGGGTGCCTCTAACCCGAGTTCCGCAGAGGATGCGTTATATCTGAAAGAGTACATCAACTCTCCAGATATGCTGGCGGCGTTAGATAAGCAACTGAATTTTCGCGAAGCGTTTAGCCACAGCGGGCTCGATTTTCTTAATCATCTTAGCAAGGATGAAACCGCAGAAGGCTTCCTGAAGTACTACAAGGACCGTATCAACGTCTCGTATGACGATAAAACCGGATTGCTCAATATTCAGACCCAAGGCTTTAGCCCGGAGTTTGCGCTTAAGTTTAACCAGACCGTACTGAAAGAGTCAGAGCGCTTTATCAATGAGATGTCACATCGCATTGCGCGTGACCAGCTTGCCTTTGCAGAAACGGAGATGGAAAAAGCGCGCCAGCGTCTGGATGCCAGCAAAGCGGAGCTGCTCTCTTATCAGGACAACAACAACGTTCTGGATCCACAGGCACAGGCACAGGCGGCGAGCACGTTAGTGAATACGCTGATGGGCCAGAAGATCCAGATGGAAGCGGATCTGCGTAACTTGCTGACATATCTGCGTGAAGACGCCCCACAAGTTGTGAGTGCGCGTAATGCGATTCAGTCATTGCAGGCACAAATCGATGAAGAAAAAAGCAAAATCACAGCGCCACAGGGTGACAAGCTAAACCGGATGGCGGTGGATTTTGAAGAAATCAAATCAAAAGTAGAGTTCAACACCGAGCTCTACAAACTGACGCTGACCTCCATTGAAAAGACCCGTGTAGAAGCGGCTCGTAAGCTCAAGGTGCTGTCTGTGATCAGTTCGCCACAGTTGCCGCAGGAATCATCTTTTCCAAACATCCCTTATTTGATCGCCTGTTGGTTACTGGTGTGCTGCCTGCTGTTCGGCACACTGAAACTGTTGCTGGCTGTCATTGAAGATCACCGAGATTAACGCTGTCGCTGAATGAGTTTGTGATGAAATTATTTAAATCAATTTTACTGATTGCCGCCTGTCAGGCTGCGCAGGCCAGCGCGGCCATTGATATTAACGCTGACCCAAACCTTACAGGAGCCGCGCCGCTTACCGGTATTCTGAACGGACAGAAGTCGGATACGCAAAACATGAGCGGCTTCGACAATACCCCGCCGCCAGCACCGCCGGTGGTAATGAGCCGTATGTTTGGCGCCCAACTATTTAATGGCACCAGCGCAGATAGCGGTGCGACGGTAGGATTCAACCCAGACTATATTCTGAATCCGGGCGATAGCATTCAGGTCCGCTTGTGGGGTGCGTTCACCTTTGATGGTGCGTTACAGATTGATCCCAAAGGTAATATTTTTCTGCCGAACGTCGGTCCGGTGAAAGTTGCTGGCGTCAGTAATAGTCAGTTAAATGCCCTGGTCACATCCAAAGTGAAGGAAGTGTACCAGTCCAACGTCAACGTCTACGCCTCCTTATTACAGGCGCAGCCAGTAAAAGTGTACGTGACCGGATTTGTGCGTAATCCTGGTCTGTATGGCGGTGTGACGTCTGATTCGTTACTCAATTATCTGATCAAAGCTGGCGGCGTTGATCCCGAGCGCGGAAGTTACGTTGATATTGTGGTCAAGCGCGGCAACCGCGTGCGCTCCAACGTCAACCTGTACGACTTCCTGCTGAACGGCAAACTGGGGCTTTCGCAGTTTGCCGATGGTGACACCATCATCGTCGGACCACGTCAGCATACTTTCAGCGTTCAGGGCGATGTCTTCAACAGCTATGATTTTGAGTTCCGCGAAAGCAGCATTCCCGTAACGGAAGCGTTGAGCTGGGCGCGTCCTAAGCCTGGCGCAACTCACATTACGATTATGCGTAAACAAGGGCTGCAAAAACGTAGCGAATACTATCCGATAAGCTCTGCGCCAGGCCGCATGTTGCAAAATGGCGATACCTTAATCGTCAGCACTGACCGCTATGCCGGCACCATTCAGGTTCGGGTTGAAGGCGCGCACTCCGGCGAACATGCCATGGTACTGCCTTATGGTTCCACCATGCGGGCGGTTCTGGAAAAAGTCCGTCCGAATAGCATGTCGCAGATGAACGCGGTTCAGCTTTATCGCCCATCAGTAGCCCAGCGTCAGAAAGAGATGCTGAATCTCTCGCTGCAAAAGCTGGAGGAAGCATCACTTTCTGCCCAGTCATCCACTAAAGAAGAAGCCAGCCTGCGAATGCAGGAAGCGCAACTGATTAGCCGCTTTGTGGCGAAAGCGCGCACCGTGGTCCCGAAAGGCGAAGTGATCCTCAACGAATCCAATATTGATTCTGTTCTGCTTGAAGATGGCGACGTCATCAATATTCCGGAGAAAACATCGCTGGTTATGGTTCATGGTGAGGTGCTGTTCCCGAACGCGGTGAGCTGGCAGAAAGGGATGACCACCGAGGATTACATCGAGAAATGTGGTGGCCTGACGCAGAAATCGGGTAACGCCAGAATTATCGTCATTCGTCAGAACGGTGCGGCGGTCAACGCGGAAGATGTGGATTCACTCAAGCCGGGCGATGAGATTATGGTTCTGCCGAAATATGAATCGAAAAATATTGAAGTCACCCGTGGTATTTCCACCATCCTCTATCAGCTGGCGGTGGGTGCAAAAGTGATTCTGTCTTTGTAAGGAGTTGAGATGAGCAAAGCAGTTATTGTCATTCCGGCCCGCTACGGTTCATCGCGCCTGCCGGGTAAGCCACTGCTCGATATTGTTGGCAAACCAATGATCCAGCATGTTTACGAGCGTGCGTTACAGGTGGCGGGCGTTGCGGAAGTTTGGGTGGCAACAGACGACCCGCGCGTTGAACAGGCCGTGCAGGCGTTCGGCGGGAAAGCCATCATGACGCGCAACGATCATGAATCCGGCACCGATCGGCTGGTCGAGGTGATGCATACGGTGGAAGCAGATATCTACATTAACTTGCAGGGCGATGAACCAATGATTCGCCCGCAGGATGTAGAAACGCTGCTACAAGGAATGCGTGATGATCCCGCGTTGCCAGTGGCAACGCTATGCCACGCGATTACTGCCGAAGAAGCGACCGAGCCAAGCACGGTAAAAGTGGTGGTAAATACCCGCCAGGATGCACTTTATTTCAGCCGTTCGCCGATTCCGTATCCGCGTAATGCTGAAAAAGCGCGCTACCTGAAACACGTTGGTATTTACGCTTATCGCCGTGATGTGCTGCAAAACTACAGTCAATTGCCAGAGTCCATGCCGGAGCAGGCGGAATCACTGGAGCAGCTACGGTTGATGAACGCGGGGATCAACATTCGCACATTTGAGGTTGCCGCAACCGGTCCGGGCGTCGACACCCCGGCATGCCTTGAAAAAGTGCGCGCTCTGATGGCGCAAGAACTGGCTGAAAACGCATGATTGGCATTTACTCGCCTGGCATCTGGCGTATTCCGCATCTGGAGAAATTTCTGGCGCAACCGTGCCAGAAACTTTCTCTGCTGCGTCCTGTTCCGCAAAACGTCGATGCTATCGCCGTGTGGGGACATCGCCCCAGCGCGGCGAAACCAGTCGCCATCGCCAAAGCAGCGGGAAAACCCATCATTCGTCTGGAAGATGGATTTGTGCGTTCGCTGGATCTTGGCGTCAATGGTGCGCCGCCGCTTTCTTTGGTGGTGGACGACTCCGGCATTTACTACGATGCCAGCAAGCCTTCAGCACTGGAGAAACTGGTACAGGATAAAGCCGGAAATGCCGCTCTGATAAGCCAGGCCAGAGAGGCGATGCACACCATCGTGGCCGAAGATTTGTCGAAATATAACCTGGCGCCTGCGTTTGTGGCTGATGACTCAGAGCATTCAGACATCATTCTGGTTGTCGATCAGACATTTAATGATATGTCAGTGACGTATGGCAATGCTGGTCCGAATGAGTTTGCCGCCATGCTCGAAGCTGCGATGGCGGAAAATCCTCAAGCCGAAATTTGGGTGAAGGTGCATCCTGATGTACTGGAAGGAAAGAAAACAGGTTATTTCGCTGACCTGCGCGCCACGCAACGAGTACGTTTGATTGCTGAGAATGTCAGCCCGCAGTCGCTGTTGCGACACGTTTCCCGGGTTTACGTCGTGACCTCCCAATACGGCTTTGAAGCCTTGCTGGCAGGAAAACCGGTGACATGCTTCGGTCAGCCCTGGTATGCAGGCTGGGGCTTAACCGACGATCGCCATCCGCAGTCGGCTTTGTTATCTGCCCGACGCGGTTCTGCCACGCTGGAAGAACTTTTTGCCGCAGCATACCTGCGTTACTGTCGCTATATCGACCCGCTAACCGGGGCCGCAAGTGATCTGTTTACCGTAATGCAATGGCTGCAATTACAGCGCAGCCATCAGCAGCAGCGTAATGGCTATTTATGGGCGCCAGGCTTAACGCTGTGGAAGTCGGCGATCCTGAAACCTTTCTTGCGGACCGCGACAAACAGGCTGAGTTATTCACGCCGTTGTGCTGCGGCGACGGCTTGCGTGGTATGGGGTGTAAAGGGAGAGCAGCAATGGCGAGCCGAAGCGCAGCGAAAATCACTGCCATTATGGCGGATGGAAGATGGCTTTCTGCGTTCATCCGGGCTTGGCTCTGACCTGTTGCCGCCGCTATCGTTGGTGCTGGATAAACGCGGGATCTACTATGACGCCACGCGCCCCAGCGACCTGGAAGTGCTGCTTAATCACAGCCAGTTAACGCTGGCGCAGCAGATGCGAGCTGAGAAGTTACGGCAGCGGCTGGTTGAAAGCAAACTGAGCAAATACAACCTGGGGGCCGATTTCTCTCTACCTGCCGAGGCCAAAGATAAAAAAATCATCCTGGTGCCGGGTCAGGTAGAAGACGATGCCTCGATAAAAACCGGCACCGTTTCTATTAAGAGTAACCTTGAGTTATTGCGCACCGTACGTGAACGTAACCCGCACGCCTACATTATTTATAAACCGCACCCGGATGTATTAGTGGGAAATCGCAAGGGTAATATTCCAGCAGAACTGATTGCTGAACTCGCTGATTATCAGGCACTGGACGCAGATATTATTCAATGTATTCAGCGCGCAGATGAAGTGCACACCATGACATCATTGTCCGGGTTTGAAGCGTTATTACATGGCAAGCAAGTTCATTGTTACGGCCTGCCCTTCTATGCCGGTTGGGGTTTAACCGTTGATGAACATCACTGCCCGCGCCGCGAGCGCAGATTAACGATAGCAGACCTGATCTATCAGGCGTTGATTATTTACCCAACATACATTCACCCAACACGGCTACAACCTATTACGGTTGAAGAAGCTGCGGAATATTTAATCCAGACGCCGCGCAAGCCGATGTTTATTACCCGAAAAAAAGCGGGACGGCTCATACGTTATTACCGCAAATTAATTATGTTCTGCAAAGTCAGGTTGGGCTGAACAATTTCATTATTGACTATTACACAGATTATTTATGCAAGGCAACGCACTAACCATTTTATTATCCGGTAAAAAATATCTGCTATTGCAGGGACCGATGGGACCTTTTTTCAATGACGTCGCCGAATGGTTAGAGTCATTAGGCCGTAACGCTGTGAATGTTGTGTTCAACGGTGGGGATCGTTTTTACTGCCGCAATCGACAATACCTGGCTTATTACCAAACGCCAAAAGAGTTTCCCGGTTGGTTGCGAGATCTCCATCGACAATATGACTTTGATACCATCCTCTGCTTTGGTGACTGCCGCCCATTACACAAAGAAGCAAAACGCTGGGCAAATTCGAAAGGGATCCGCTTTCTGGCATTTGAGGAAGGATATTTACGCCCGCAATTTATAACCGTTGAAGAAGGCGGAGTGAACGCATATTCATCGCTGCCGCGCGATCCGGATTTTTATCGTAAGTTACCAGATATCCCTGCTCCGCACATTGAGAACTTAAAACCTTCAACGATGAAACGCATTGGCCATGCGATGTGGTATTACCTGATGGGCTGGCATTACCGTCATGAGTTTCCTCGCTACCGTCATCACAAATCGTTTTCCCCCTGGTATGAGGCACGTTGCTGGGTTCGTGCGTACTGGCGCAAGCAACTTTACAAGGTAACGCAGCGTAAGGTATTGCCGAGGTTAATGACCGAGCTGGACCAACGTTATTATCTTGCCGTTTTGCAAGTGTATAACGATAGCCAGATTCGTAACCACAGCAATTATAACGATGTACGTGACTATATTAATGAAGTCATGTACTCATTTTCGCGTAAAGCGCCGAAAGAGAGTTATTTGGTGATCAAACATCATCCAATGGATCGTGGTCACAGACTCTATCGACCATTAATTAAGCGGTTGAGTAAGGAATATGGCTTAGGTGAGCGAGTCATTTATGTGCACGATCTCCCGATGCCGGAATTATTACGCCATGCAAAAGCGGTGGTGACAATTAACAGTACGGCGGGGATCTCTGCACTGATTCATAACAAACCACTCAAAGTGATGGGCAATGCCCTGTACGACATCAAAGGCTTGACGTATCAAGGGCATTTGCACCAGTTCTGGCAGGCCGACTTTAAACCGGATATGAAACTGTTTAAGAAGTTTCGTGGGTATTTATTGGTGAAGACGCAGGTTAATGGGGTTTATTATGGGGATAGACATTTTGAACATAATATTAAGGCGGGTAAGGATTTTGGTAGTATTATGCGTCAAGTATGAAACATAATGGATTGATAGGTGATTTAAATTTAAGTCTCAATGAATGTTAATTAAAAAACAAAACTAACTATTAGATACATGCTGAAAAGTTACGCTTCACAATTTGATTTATTAAGATAAATATAATTTTCAATAGTTAACCGCTAGAATTTTCACATATTAACTACAGTCCTGCTTCCAATATTTTTGAGATATATAAAATCTATTTACATGTAAAAAACCATGCGGGATAACTAGTTTTATCTCGCATGGGAATTCCTTATGTGAAAATATGTTTATACAGCTAAATAGACTATTAAATCAATTACTCTCCTGCTTCTTATTTATTTTATTCAATTCTAAAGCATCATGTTTAAAATCTTCATAGTTTCCCTCCAGAAGGTATTGTGAAAGATTTTTAAATTTTTTGTAAATAAAATCAATGTTTGTAAGTTCTGGATGGGCTGCTAATGATTTATGCATCTGACTAAAAAAGCATTCTTTTTTCTCATTAGATAGATTTTTGTTTCTTATGATGGCTGCTAAATGTTCTGAACATATGATCATCCATGCGTTGAACATTTTTATTTTTTCAATCATTTCATTCTTACTAAGCAAAATATAGTTTAATCCACTTTGCAAAACAAAAATTCTATTTTCAACTGGGAAGCTCACTTTAGAAAGATGTGGTTGATCGTGCCCGTTAAGAATATAATAATCCTTATCTGCTAAAACTGATACAGTATTAGCAACAGTTAACGCGTGACATGAAAAAATCATATCTTCGTAAACAGGTATTGATGGGTTGAATAAAACCCCATTATCAATAAGTAATTTTCTCTTAAATAATTTGAAAATTTTCAGTGATCTGAATAAATGATTTTTGATAATATCTGCTTTGTTAGCACTTTTTCTGAATGCCCGTATAGGTATTCCACGCCCTGTAGATGAGGCTTGTTTAAAATATACAATATCACTATTATTTTTATCTGCAATATGTAGTCCATCATAAAGTAATTCTGGATGAATTGCATCATCAGAATCTAAAAAGAAAACATAACGTCCTTTGGCTGCTTTTATTCCTTCATTGCGTGGAGCGGAAGCATTTCCAGAAGGAATTTCTCTGCGAATAACACGCCAATTTATGTCCGACGCAATAAAATACTCAATTGCTGAAATACTTTTATCGGTTGAACCATCGTCAATAAAAATCACTTCAAATCTGTTTTTATCTAGCGTTTGCGAATTAATGGACTTTATACATTCAACAATTAAATTTTCCCTATTATGAACAGGAATTATAACTGAGATGTCGAATTTAATATTTGAATCGATAGTATTTATAACGGATATTATTTTATATAAAGCACAGGGAAGAGCTTCAATTAAAATAACACAAGATGAAATTCTTTCTTTTTTTTCAATACCTTTAATGGTAAAAAAAGAACAGTCAGTACGAAGCACAAAATCCACGTTCAAGACTGTCTGGTTGGCGGTGAAGTCTAATGCGAATTTCACATTCTTATATTCAAAATCAACAACGAAGCAATTTTCATTGTAGAACCATGTTTTTTTGATGTATTCGCGCAGTGATGTCTGCTCAAAAAATCTCACTATATTTTCAGTCATAGCAGCAATATCATCTTTCATTTTTCAATCTCTAACATCAACAGCATTTAATAGTATAAAAACACCACCATCTTAAGATGGAGAATTATATATAAATATTATTACATAATTTAATGTTGTCATCTGTATAGATTACTACAAAATGACACAATATACTTAATATTCATAACAGTTTTACTGGTGATTGTTTGTGGCAGTCGAGTTTAGCATATCTAAATCTGTCTAAATGCATTTTGAATATCTTTAAACGCAGCGAATTATATGTATACATATAGTGGATGTGAAGTTCTGGTTATATAATAATCCCCACATTCTTTCGAAAGCGGGGAAGGCACGAAACAAAACTAATAGTACAAATTGTGTGATTGTATATCTTATTCCGCATTGAGGTAAAAGTGAATATGATAGTTTCTTTTTAGGGATAATTTCACTAAAAAAGCCCGCGGAAGCTGCGGGCATAAAACGCGGAAATGGTTAAATTCCAGATAGTTAGGTCATGATTTTATCATATATGTTATTCACAGTGAAGTAATTATATATTTGCGTAGGTGTACTATTTTATCTAACTTAATAACAAATGGAATTATGCTGGGGCCAGTAGGGAAATTCATGATAGAAATACTCCCCATTTTCATGTGCTTTGTGCTGTGGTTGCATTGGTACTGGTCGGCTTTCTTACTGGAAATTGGACCTATTGTGTTATAGCTGATTGTACATTCTTCATTGCGCGTGAACATGTCCAACCTGAATATCGCTGGATAAAAATATTCGGACATAGCAAGTGAAATAACATGCCATGGTGGGGTAGTTTTAATTTCAGCGTACAGGAAAGGCAAGTCTGTTGGATTCTGCGGTTCCTGTTATGACGTGTTTGCTACTCTAGTTGTTGGGTAATCGCGGGTGGAAAATAAAGCTTATTGTGCTTCGTTAAAAGTGATTATTGTGGGTTAGTGTATTAGAAAATTAGCATTATATGCTGTATTGCTAAACTTTGTACTGATAGTTAACGATTCCACTTCAGACTGAAAGATCGGTTGTGAAAGCCACAGAAGAAGATTCATCGTAGCTGACTGCCAAGAAGAAGTTTCAAGTACAAAATAACTGTGTTGATACATCAACCGCGCCAAGTATCAAGTGAATATCATTACGATTTTTATCTATGTAATGTGAGTCACTAAGATATAGATATGAATGAGAAGTAGAACGCTTATCGTCTAAACTCGAAGACGGGTTATTTACATAATGAGAGAATATTTAGTCATGAAGTGTTGCATAACTGTAATCAATTAAAATAAGTTGAGACAAGATTAATAAAACATTCATTTTATACTCAATAATTTTCTTTGAAGAATTTATTTCTTTTCAGCATGTGCATCGTTGTATATTGGCAGAGCCATTGAATACGTTCGGAATATGACATGCCAGCAATATCCTCTGAAGGATAAGTTATAAAATAATCAAACAACTCATCTCGGATTTTTTCTGAATCTGAATCATACGATAAACAATCATTAACATCAAAAAAAGTTTTTGATGTATACATGTTAAGCCTTTTAGGAATGTATAATTCATTGGTGTATTTTCTATCAATTAACGTTAGGCATGGTATTTTTTTTCGTATAAATTGCATTTCCATTGCAGAAATATCAGTAATAGCAAACTTAACCGCCCCCCAATCATTAATTTTTTTAACATCTCCATTTTTTGCAATTAGTAAAAACTTAAAAATATTGAATTTTTTATTTTTTGGTGTGCAAACAAACACAAAGATCCCATTTTTCCTAATGTTTTTAATAGCTAAATTTAATTGTGATATATAAATCTTATCTCTGTGCCCTAGATTTGGATGAGGCTTAATGTATACATATTTTATTAATTCCCGCTTACAAAAATCAATTATTTTATTTACATTTACCTCTTGTAATGAGCAGTAATTTTCTTCAGGCACTCCTCCTTCCCATGTAGGAGCATAAACTAAAGCATTGCTATTAAAATTATAATGAAACTCATTATTTCCTAAAAACGTGTCTCCTAACGTGATTATACGTCCGCTTTGAACATCATAGGGAGAAAAAATTCCAGATTTAAGAAAACGATCTATCCCGACATTTCCTGATGTTACAACATAATCATAAATTCTTATAATTGGTTTAATTGAAGCTAATTTATGACTTTCACCATGAGTAACAAAAATATGTACCAAACTCCTATTGGCGACTAGTCTACAGTTAGACTGTGCATTGAAAAGATATAATACTACTTTTCCTTTATCAAGTTTATAATCTGCTTGTTTGCGTACAAATCTGAAAGGAATATTATGTTTAATAAAAACATTCTTAAATGTATCTGCTATCTCTTTATAGTATTTACATATTACTTCAATACATTTATTTGAGTCAAAAACTTGTGTCTGGAAATAACCAATAAGTTGCTCCAAAGCTCCAATTATTTTAGTATCCAAATAAATATAATATAAATTACTTCCAGACACTTGCATCACCTCTTACCGACCATCTTTTCGAATATCAACAATCAACCCAGTATTTCTGGTTCCTAATATTTTAATAGTTGTTAATGCAACATCTTTTGCATTTAGTAAAAGTTCAGTTGGTTCAAGACCAAAATTAGCTGTACGCATTGGTGTTGCAGTTCTTTCCGGATTAATACAATTTACGCGAATGTTCTCTGTTGTCCATTCTTCAGCAAGTGCTTGAGTGAAGTTAACTATTGCTGCTTTAGATGATGAATAGAGCGCGTATAATGAGCGTCCACGAGTATATGAACTTGACGTGAAATTAACAAGCATACCTGAACTTTCAGTTAAATATTTTTTAGATGCAATTGCAACATTTACTGCGCCTGTATAATTTATTCCTATTAAATTATTAATTTCAGACTGAGATAAAGAATCAATAGGTTTTTTTATTAGCAGCCCAGCTGTATTGATAACATAATCGATTGTGCCACGTTCTTTTTTAACCACAGCCAGAAATTTATTGATAGAATGAATGTCAGTTATATCTACATTATTATAAGAGCGACTTGCAACATCCACATTTGCACCCAACAAAATTGCTGAATTTTTTATTTCTAAACCAATGCCACTTGACCCTCCGAAAATTACTAGATTCTTATTTTTTAAAAATGATAAATCATCTTCAGGATTATAAGAAATTTTATTAGCTTCTTGCAATAATTTTTCAGCAATAAAGAGATCTATAGGATGAGTAATTTTTATATTAGCTTCATTTCCTTTAACTGTAGCGACTCTAATACCCGGTATCATTGATCTAACAACACCACAGTCACAAGTAAATGTGAATCTCTGTTCTTTTATTGCTTTTTGATAAGCTTTTTTTATTGTGCCAAGTTTAAAAGCTTGTGGTGTTTGCCCTCTACGCATGAAAGCTCTATTGGGTATATTGGAAATACATTCATCATCAAAAACTTCGACTAAAGTATCTGATGAAGGAATTACAACATCGACAGCATCAAATTCTTTGAGAGCAAAAACACAGTCATTTATAATATGTTCATTTATTAATGGCCGTACTGCGTCATGAATAAGAATATTACAGTCATGATTATACCCCTCTAATCCAACAATAGCTGAATAAGTTGAATCAAACCGCTCCTTACCTCCAGCAAAGACTTTAACAACTTTCTTCCATTTATTTTTTTTGATTATATCCCATGTTAAATGCATATGCTCCGGTTGAGATACAATAATTATTTCATCAATATTAGTAGATTTTTCGAATGCGTCTATCGTATACTCTATAACAGCTTTTCCAGCTAGTTTTGTAAATTGTTTTGGCAGGGTGCCTCCGAAACGAGAACCTGTACCTCCAGATAAAATCACAGCGATATTCTTCATTTTTCAACTCTAAGCTTATAATTAAAGACTATAATAAGTAAAAACAATAAATTACAGATATTGTTTTGATAAGATTTTTTAATTAATAATTAGTGTAGAACTCTAACGTTTTTAGCAGTATTCGCGAGCACAGTTATTCACTCTCACTAATCGATATGCTTACTTTTATTTAAGCTGCGTTATTTTTTGAGGTTGTTCATAAATTTCTTTTATTTCTTTAACGAACTTATCATTAAGAGTTTCTTCATAACCTAAAATGTAATTCATGGCAAATTTTCTTTTTTCCTCAAGATAGTCATTGCCAGCTAATACAGAGCTTAACTTCTCTTCCAGTTCATTAAGCGTAGAAAAAGTATAACAATAATCGCCATAAGCCATATTAGAATTTGAGATATTAATTTCTCTATCTTGAGGAATATATACAAATATTGGCCCATTACCAGCGAGACATTCACTGATGACAGCAGAAATATCGCAAATGAATATGTTATAAGTAGCTAAAATTGTATCAACAGGAATAGTTCGCGGAATAATAGTAACTCTGCTTTCCTCATCAGAATTATATTGTGATAAATTAGCATCAAGGTTTTTTAACTCACTAATTCGTGACCCTGTTATATGGTGAAATTTGGCATCGATATGTAGCTTTAGATTATTTGCAACAGTTTGTATGATACCTCCAGAAATCAAAGCAGAGGAATAGTTGCTTTCTTCAAAATGACCTTCCCAGGTGGGCAAATAAAGTACGCGATAGTTTCTTTCTTTCCAATTTGATTGGCATGCTTCTATAATTTTTTTACTGTTTGGCCTCCCAACTTTATTGAATATCATATGCTGGGTATTAAAATCACTGTTGCGAAATCTATCAATATGTGCCTCTCCTGCCGTCCATATCTCATCATATAACCTTAATCCCTTGTGCGCACTAGAGGCCTTATCACTATCACCATGCCCAATAAAAATATGATTTAAATAACTAAACCGCACAAGATGTATATTGTTACCCGTACTTGAAGGATATAGAACAGTATTAACATATGGCATTTTTTTTAAAAGATTTTCAATATCCTGAGCTCCTTTCGCATAGGATACATATGTCCATGGAAAGTTCGTCTTTACCCACTCAAATAAATTCAAATTACGCACTAATATCAGAAATTTAACATTACTGCGCATCAATACTGCAATCCAGGGTTTTAAATGTGCCACACCTGCATCGAAACTTTCTCCTGAATGTAAAATAACCCTGATATCATCTAAGATATTAAAATGATCAAGACTATTTATTTTTGGCTTGGTGACGACTTTCTCTTTTTTACTTTCCACTTTTTTTTGTACCGGCATGTTTTTTTTCGCAACTTGTTTAGATGGTTCTGTATTACTTCGATTTATTTTCGCATCTCTAAAAAAAAGTCTCGGTTTCGTGATTAACTTTGTTAGCTTACTCATTTTAGCTCCTTGATTTTAAAAAAATATAATTTCACACACACATTTATATAATTCATGGTACGAGAGATAATTTATTAAAAAATTAATTGCATTATTTATTAACCGCACAGGTTTATGAAAAATGTATCTAATGGCTATATTTTTTGTTCTACAACATATTCCTCTATCCCCTCCTGAACATCCTCATGAAAACTAACTGCATTATCATCTTTAAACACAATGGCCACATCACAAAACTCTTTCAATGAATTCAAGCTATGTGAAACCATTAAAAAACTAGATTCTTTATGCCTTTCTTTAAACAATTGAGCGCATTTTTCTTTAAACCTGGCATCACCGACTGCGGTTACTTCATCGACGATATAATAATCAAACTTAAATGCCATGCTTAAACCAAAGCCCAGGCGAGATCGCATACCTGATGAGTAAGTTTTAATCGGCATATCAAAGTACTTACCGAGCTCGGCAAATTCTTCGACAAACTCAATTTTCTCTTTCAGTTCTTCTTGCTTCGCGTATAACCGCGCAACAAATTTTACGTTTTCGCGTCCGGTTAAACTTCCCTGAAATCCACCTGCAAGGCCGACTGGCCATGATATTGTTTTATTGGTGATGATCTTTCCACTGTCGGGGCGGTCAATGCCGCCAATCATTCTCAGTAACGTTGATTTACCTGCACCATTACGACCAATAAAGGCAACGCTTTTTCCTGAAGGGATTTCGAGGTTTAAATCCTTAAACACATAGTGTCGACCCGTTGGCGTGCGATAGGACTTCGTCAAATTCTCAATCTTAATCATGACGTCAGCATTGCCTCTTCACGCGTTCGGTATAGCGCCAGACCGATGAACAGGGTGACCAGAGTGAACATTGCCAGGTAGTTCAGACTCACGCCTTCGCTGATATAGCCAGGCATAACTGCCTCGCGGCTTAACTCCACGATATGCACTAATGGGTTCCAGAGTAGATATGACCAGTATTGCTTTGGAATCGAGTGTAGAGGGAACATGATGCAGGAGATGAAATACAGCGGCTTAAGCAGTATCGGCAGGACCTTTTGCATTTCAGGGAAGGTTTTGCCAACGACCATGAATATTAAGCCGACGCCACATGAAAGAATGATCAGCAGACTCCAGGTAAGCACAAGTTGTAAAAAGTTTGTTATTTCGAAATATTCGCCTGCCATCCAGACGATAAGCATGAGCAATATATAAACAGCAACGTAAATCAGTGTCTCAAGCAGTGCGCGCGCAATGATCGTATCGATGGGTTTTACTGGACGATAATTAAACAACCCCTGGTTCGCTTCAATAGCACCAATAGAACGTTTGCTAATACTGCTAAAGATAAAAAAGGGGATCAGGCCATTAAGTAAAAACACCGGGAATGAGATGTCTGGCATCGTGCGGTGCATAATGTAACCAAAAATGCCCAACAGTATCAGCAAATGCGCAGAGGGTTCGAGAATCGCCCACAGATATCCCAGACGGAACTTACCAAAGCGTGTTCGTATTTCTCGTAGAAATAATGCCTCTACGGTGACTTTCTGGACTTCAAATCCACTTCTTGCCATTTGATGATGTGATCCTAATATCTTCAGGTATGCTACCGCCCTTGGCTTAACAGCTACCAATACACTGGAGGTAATACTTATTTGTAACTGGATAAATTTCGTTCAGACGGTTCGGCCTTTTTAATAGCCGTAAACAATTTCAGCAGAAATTATTTCCGCAGAAATAAACTGTTCTATTTCCGTCTCGTTTCTTCTATTCCATTCTTCAGGCATGAACGCATTCGGTCTTCTGGTAATTTCAGAAAACTGGCCGTTTTAGAATGTAGAGTTAATTTCTCAGGAAATTATTTTTACCTCTTTTTGCTTAACCAATATGGCTTGAAAAAGACGTAAAGCGCCATGCGTTCTGGATTACTCCGGAACACACTTATTCAAAATGGGCCACTAATTTCGCAAGAAATTATTTTTTGCTATTACTGTTAACTACTTGATTATAATATCCCCTATGGATTTTATGCGTAATAACACCTGCAATCTGTCTCAAACAGAACGCACGCGATTGATTACCAATAAATTGTTTACATAGAAACTATTTCCCTATTTAAAATTCACTCATGTACTTCTTATTTATATCTACAGCCCCTCTTTACAGCCATATTTGTGATTTACATCACATTTAAACGGTGTTTTTAAGTCGCATTAATAATCCCGCGAGTAATTATTTTCACCAATTAAAATATACATCTTGATTATTTTGTGTATTTATTTTAACCAGTGTTACAGCCAGCATTATCCCTCAGTAGATATACCTGAGCCGATATTTCTTAAAACCAACGAATAGTTTCCTGGGAAATCATTGTGTTTATTTAAAATTCCCTTTCTGATTATCTCCAGGAATTTTACTAATTTCCAGGCTACACAAAATACAGATCACACAAGAATTATCCTATATGTTTTGACCTATCAATTGTTACTCAATGATTTATTACAACTATTAATAATCATAATGTGTCAAAACACTTAAGCATCTTTACAGTTTTATAAAGATATCGATTAACGAAGGCTACATGGTGAAAAACAGGTTCCTTCAGTGTTACCGAATATTCCGTGGTGGTCTGGAGGGAGATAATTCTTGCTACATCGGAACTTAGCCCGGTGAGCGGGTCGGTTCCGCAATCACCTTTGGGCTAAGGTTATCAGGTGGGGTTTAAGGGGATGGCAATACCTACCCCCGTCCAAACTCCAGCCGCTGCACGTTCACCATCCCAGGCTTTTCACCCGCACTGACATCAATTTGTGTCACCCGCAGCGCATACTTTTCATCCAGCGCGTTTAACCATTTCAGCAGATCATTAAACACCACCGGATCTATCCAGACCTGAATATTCTCCCCACGCTCGGCTATCCGCTTGATGACCACAGAGTGTGCAGATGCACTATCGCTGATAACTCGAGATAGCTGAACGGGCGTTGTTGTGGCGGATTTTCGCGCAGCAATAATATCCGGCGCGGCGCTCTTCAGTCGGGTGTTCATCGCCACCAGCTGCTGCAACATCATCTCCTGTTGTTCTATCCGTTCGCTCAAAGGCTGCCAGATGAGGACGTAATATCCGGCGCTAAACAGGAACACCGCCGCTGCCAGTAACATGCCCTTTTCACGCGGCGAACGCCCCGCCAGGTGTTGTGCCAGCCAGTGTTCGCCACGGCTTAACTGGCGTTCACGCCATTGCTGAAAATAGTGAAGGAATTTATCGCGTAACATGTTATTTCCTCCGCAACGTTACGCCGCCGGAAACCGCATCACCCTCTTTCTGTAACGCGTCCTGTTGCACAACAAAATCTGCCGCCAGCGCGGTACGCAGTTTGTCGAAGCTGGCAAAGTTCGCGGCCCGTAGCTGGAGGTGAAGCGTCTGGCGTTTTTGATCAAAGGTGAAACCACGCATCTCAATGTCGGAAAGTGACGCTGATTTCAGGATACTGGCAATCGCTGACAACTCTGAGAGCAGCCGGGTATCGTCAGTCTGTGGGCGATATTTTTTCAGCGCCATCGTCACCTGAGAGCGTAAATTCACAATCCGCTTCTGCTCCGGGAACAGCGTTAAGAACTGTTTCTCAGCCTGGGCGCGGCTTTGCGCTACCTGTTCGCTGACGCTCCATAACGTCACGCCCCGTTCCACTGCCAGCGTAACCAGAATCAGCAATATCGGCAGAATCATCACCCGCCAGCGCGCCCACTGTTTTCGGTAGCTGACGCGAGGCTGCCACGGCCCTGTCAGCAGGTTCCCTTCCGGTTCGCCATAAGTGGTAATGGCGGGCAGAGCCGTAACGGTCAGGCGTTCAGCGTCCGCGCCAGCCCATGCAGATAGCTCTTCCGGTGCAATGCCGACTACGGTTAGTGAAAGCGGTAAATCCTGCTCATTGAGCTGGGCGTGGAACATGAGCGGAGCCAGCGCCCGCCCGGCGCTCCATCCCCGGCATTCATCAATGCGGCAGATAACCCGTTGCGCATCGCCAGCCATAAACCCACAAGGAATGGACATCCAGTCCGGCGCGACGGTAGCGCGGGCGATACCGTTTTCCTGCAACCACTGCGCAATGTTGCGCATATGCTGCTGGTGAATCACTGCCACGGTTGCCTGTTGCTGGTCGATGTTCAACGGGGCGAAATGCAGTTCATCGATATCCTGGTTCAGCTCTTCTTCCAGCAAGGCGGGCAGAATAGTCGGTATCTGCTTGCGGGGGATATCAGGCAGTTCAACCTGCCAGACGCTGATCCATTCGCCGGGAATGTAGAGTCGAATCGCATCAGTTTGCAGCCATTGCTGGAGACGTTCGTCAGCAACGTCAGGCCAGATACCGTGCTCCACGTCGGGTGTACGGCGCTGCCAGCGGATGGTGTCGGAGGCGCAAAGCGGGAAAAAAATCTCAAGCATGGAACTCACTCACTTTCTCCTGTCTGATGCCAGAGAACCGAAAAGTGTTGTGGGCCCATGCGGACAATTAACGAATTCATCGTCAGTTCAATCTCATTCACGGTGATATCTGAACGCAGCCAGAAGTAATTGCTGTCCACGCTCAGGACGGTTTTTAGCTGTTTTTTAGTACGCTCGTCGACGTCAGCAAGTAGCGGCTGTGCAAGAAACTGATCGACATCTTCCCAGCCCTTCGCCGGACGTTGTTGTAATAACGCCCGCGCCTGAACAGGGCTTAACCACGGGTCAAACAGCGCCTCAAGAATCACACTTTGCGTGACGTCCAGGGTATTGATGTTGATTTGCTGGCGGGTCATCGGCAGCGCACAAACCAGCGGTTTCAGTTTTTGATAAAGTCCGGCGTCCATTCCCTGCACCACGCGCATCTCGCTGATATCGGCCAGCGGTTGATTAGCGGCGTAGAACGGCACCGAACGGGCGAGATACTCGCTGTCTTCACGGCCCAGACGCGTCTGCACGCTGCGATCTTCGTCAATAAACTCCCACAGGCTTTCGGCTATCAGTTCGGCCCGATAAGCAGGCACATCGAGGCGCGAGATCAGGGCAATCAGTTGTTGTACCGCGAGCGGACGCGACGCCGTTGTCGGCTGAGCAAGGGCATTCAGGTTAAAGCACGCCTGTGCGTCGCGCAGAGTGACGGCAATTTGCCCCAGCGGCAGTGGGAAAAAACGAGGGCCAGAAGCCCACGGCTGTGCCAGATGCACACGCTTTTCATTTTTCAGGCTCAGACTGAGCGCGCTCAGCGCCAGGCTTTCGGCACTGGCGCTGTACCACAGCGCCTGCTGGTACTCCTGCTGGCTGCGCGTTCGCCCAAGTTGTTGCTGCATCCGCCCGGAAAGCGTGATGGTTACCAGCATCATAACTGCCAGCAATACCAGCACCACGACCAGTGCCATTCCGCGTTTTGGTGGTAAGGTGATCATGATAATTGCGGCCCGCGTAACAACCAGATGCGTTCAATCTCGCCCCATTGCGGCGAGTGCAGGGTCATGCGTACCGCCACTGGAATCGCCTGAAGTGATGACCAGGTCTCCTGCCAGCGTGTGCCGTCGTAGAACTGCAAACGGAGCGAATCCGCCGGAATCAACTTTTGCATTGTTGGCTTCACGCTGCCTGCTGCATCGGTCAGCGGCCAGGCTAACCGTTCGAGATAACCGTCATGAATGCGGTAACCGACGGTGAGCAGATTACTGCGCGGCAGACGCATCAACGGATTAACCACGCCGCCGCGTACAAAGCGCATTCCTTCACTCTCAGACGCCAGCACGCCAGCGCCCGCCAGTAACGCAGGTTCTCGCTGGCCCTGCTCGCCTCTTACCGGACGCGGCATCATTTGGGTCAGATCGTGGGTCAGAAAACTCATCGTTTGCTGCATGAGGTTAAGTTTTTGATCGTGTCCGGCGACGGCGCTATTCACGCGCGTGACGCCGTTAGTCACCTGCTGCGCCATCAGTGCCAGCGAGGAAAAAATGGCGATTGCCACCAGCATTTCCAGTAACGTGAAACCAGCGCGAGTCCTTCTCACTGTTGGCCTCCCACGGCGCTAAACCAGGCGCGTCGTGACTGAATCACCCGCGAAAAGTCTTCGTGAAGACTGACTTCAATATCCACCGCCTGGAGTAGCGCGTTGCCTGTATTCAGTGGAATCGTTCGCCAGTACCAGCGGTTTCCTGCCATGTCGCTCTCGCCCTGATGCCTGACAGCCCGCTGCTCGCGGGTCATCAGGTAGAGCAATGCGGTCTGGTTTTCAGCTACCCAGCCCGCTACCGTTTTCTCCTCAAGAACTTGCTGATTACTCAGCGCACCGCTGGCAATCTGTAACACCGCCGTGGCAGCCAGCGCAAAAATCGCCAGCGCGAGCATCACTTCCAGCAAGGTAAATCCGCGCTTCATGGCATCCTCTCATCACATTGATTGAGGGATAACGCGCCATCGTGCGCCAGTTTTACCGCCCAACATGCGTTTTGCGCAGCCGCGTAAAAACGCAGCGTAAACGGCGTGGCGGGTTCAAAAGGCGAGAAACGGATCTGCGGCGTCTTCTTTTTCGCCTCTTTTTGCAGCTCCAGTTCAATATCGTGCAGCGTCAGGCGACGACGTTGCAGCTCCAGCGCATATTCCTTCTGCCAGATATCACTTCCGGGTTGTAACACCATCTGTACCTGTTTCGGCACCGTAACCTGTGCCGATAACCGGGTCGCGGAAACAGGCAACCACTGCCCCTGACGACGCTGCATAAACTGGTAGCCGGGCGGGTCGATTAACACACCGAGTGTTTGCCCTTCGATCACTGCCCTGTCCTTAAACTGCGCAAAGCGAGTCAGAAAATCCTGCGCCGCTTTTTTCGCAGGCGATTCAGAATCGGTCGCAAAAGTCTGTACCACGCCCGCACTGGCAAGGCCGATAAGGAAAATCACCAGCATGATTTCCAGAAGTGTGAATCCGCGTTCAGGCACTGATTACTGAAACTCCTGCAAATTCCAGTTACCGATATCTGCGCCAGCGCCTTCCCCGTTTTCCTGACCATCTGCCCCCAGGGTATAAACATCAAACAGCCCTTTTTCACCCGGGCTGAGATACTGATAATCATTGCCCCACGGATCCTTTGGCAGCCGTTTGATGTATCCACCGGTACGGTAGTTGCGTGAGTCCGCCATATTGGCCGGTTGCTGGATCAGCGCCTCCAGCCCCTGTTCGGTGGTCGGATAACGCCCGTTATCCAGTCGATACATATCCAGCGCGTTCTCCAGCGCCACGATATCGCTGATGGCTTTTTGCCGATCCGCTTTCTCTTTGTTGCCCAAAAGGTTAGGCACCACCAGACTTGCCAGGACGCCAAGAATAACAATCACCACCATCACTTCCAGCAGGGTAAAACCTGCCCGTGGTTTTTGTGTGCGGGATAACGAATTCATGTGATAACTCCGTAAATTATATTCCAACCATATTGTTCAGTTGCAGCATCGGCTCGAGGATGGCGATGACGATAAACAGCACCACGCCCGCCATCATCACCACTAGCGCCGGTTCAAACAGCCCTAACGCCAGCCCCACCTGGGTATCAAATTCCCGTTCCTGGTTGACCGCTGCCTGCTCAAGCATGGTTTCCAGTTCGCCGCTCTGTTCGCCGGAGGCGATCATGTACAGCATCATCGGTGGGAACAGGCGCAACTCCGCCAGTGCAGCGCGCAGACTGCTTCCTTCGCGGACGCGATCTGCCGCCAACAGCAGTTGTTGTTCGACATAGAGATTTGCCGACACGGCGGCAGCGGTCTGAATGCCTTCCAGTAGCGGAACACTGCTGGCGGTGAGGATGCTTAAGGTGCGGGAAAAGCGCGCCGTATTCAGTCCGCGAGCGACCCGCCCTATCACAGGCAGGCGCAGCAGGGTTTTGTCCCAGCGCAGGCGCATCGCAGGATTTTTGAGTAGCCGTTGCCCCAGCACCAGAAGCCCCAGCAGGCCTGCCAGCCAGTACACGCCGCTGGCCTGTAACGCGTCGCTCATGGCAATAAGCGTGCGGGTAGAGGCGGGCAGCGCGTGTCCGAGATGATCAAACTGTTCGATAATTTTCGGCACTACCGCCGTCAACAAAATAGTGACCACGCCCGTTGCCACTACCAGCAATACCAGCGGATAGAGCATGGCCTGCAACAGTCGTGATTTCAGGCGCTGCCGCTGTTCGGTGTAATCCGCCAGGCGATTAAGCACCACGTCGAGATGCCCGGATTTTTCTCCGGCAGCCACCATCGAACAAAACAGGGAATCAAAGACGCGGGGATGTTCGCGCAGGCTGTCCGACAGGGTGTAACCTTCCTGAATCCGGCTGCGCAGCGCCATTCCGAGGCTTTTTACATGCAGTTTTTCACTTTGCTCACTGACCGCCTGTAAGCAGGTTTCCAGCGGCATTGCTGCCTGTACCAGCGTTGCCAGTTGGCGAGTGAACAGCGCCAGATCTGCCGCCGCCACGCGACGATGTGCGTGCCGCCGACGCTGCAACATCCCCCCTGCCGAAGCATTCATCCTGGCTTCAATGTGCACGGGGATAAGCTCTTTACCGCGCAACAACTGGCGGGCATGACGCGCGGAATCCGCCTCAATCATGCCTTTGGTTTTGCGACCATTACGCTCCAGCGCCTGATAGTAAAACAGTGCCATTACGCCTCCATGGTTACCCGCAGAACTTCATCGAGAGAGGTTTCTCCGGCGAGCACTTTCTCAATGCCGTTGCTGCGGATACCCGCAGAGTGTTGCCGGACATAACGTTCCAGCTCCAGTTCCCCGGCCTGACGGTGGATCAAATCACGCAATGTGGCGTCTACCACGATCAGCTCATGGATGGCGGTACGTCCGCGGAAACCTTTGTGATTACAGGCGGGGCAGCCCTGCGGATGGTACAGAGTGACGGTACGCGCGTCGGTAATTCCCAGCAGGCGTTTTTCTTCGTCAGTGGCAGACGCGGGCTGGCGGCAGTCGGGGCACAGCGTGCGAACCAGTCGCTGCGCCATCACGCCCGTCAGACTGGAAGAGAGCAGGAAAGGCTCCACGCCCATATCCTGCAAACGCGTGATCGCCCCCACCGCCGTGTTGGTATGCAGCGTGGAAAGTACCAGGTGCCCTGTAAGCGATGCCTGGACAGCGATTTCTGCGGTTTCGGTATCGCGGATTTCACCGACCATCACCACATCCGGGTCCTGACGCAAAATCGCGCGCAGGCCACGGGCGAAGGTCATGCCGACGCGGGTGTTAACCTGCGTCTGACCTATCCCTTCAATCATGTATTCGATGGGGTCTTCAACCGTGAGAATGTTGCGCGAGTGGTTGTTCAGCTCCTGCAATCCGGCGTACAGCGTGGTGCTTTTGCCGGAACCCGTCGGCCCCGTCACCAGAAAGATGCCGTGCGGTTTGTGTAACAGCTGGCGCAACTGCGCGGTCAGTTGCTGGCTAAGCCCCAGACGCTCCAGCGTCAGGCGGGCCTGGTTTTTGTCCAGCAGTCGCAGCACCACGCGCTCGCCCCAGGCAGAAGGCATGGTGGAGACACGCACGTCAATCGCCCGACCGCCCAGCAGCAGCGCAATACGCCCATCCTGCGGTACGCGCTTTTCGGCAATATCCAGCCGCGCCATCACCTTAATACGCGATACCAGCAGCGAGGCCAGTTTGCGCCCCGGGCGCAGCATTTCATGTAATGTGCCGTCAACGCGAAAACGGATCACCAGACTCTTTTCAAACGTCTCGATGTGGATATCCGAAGCGCCTTCTTTAATCGCCTCTGCCAGCATGGCGTTGATCAGTTTGATGATTGGCGCGTCGTCGTCGCTTTCCAGCAGATCTTCCGTTTCCGGCAGTTCTTCAGCGAGAGTAAAAAAGTCCTCAGCAGAACCGAGATCTTCCATCAGCTGGCGGGCCTCGGAAGAGTCCCGCTGCCAGACCGCATTCAGCCGCTGTTCAAATTCGGCCTCGTCGATTTGCCGCAGCGTAAAGGGCGCGTTCAGCCCCCGCTGCAGCTCCTGCAAAACAGAGAGCGATAGCGGATGAACGTGGAGGATCTCCAGCGACGCTTCGCACCATGCCACCAGGCTAAACCGACGGCTGAAACTGTAGGGCAGACGCACGGTGTTAGCGGTGGTTTCCTGTGCTACAGGCACCATTAACGCGTTCTCCCGGCATTGAGGAATGCGCGTACTTCCGGTGGTAAGGCCTGGTTTTGCGCTGGCAGTACCGGCTGCGCAGTGTGCGGCATCAGGCTTAAGCCTTGCTCATCACGATAGATCTGCTCGGCGCGCATATAGTTATATTTGCGCTGCGACACACCGTCTGCCGCCATACCGTCACGCAGAATGGTTGGACGGATAAACACCATCAGGTTACGTTTTTCTTTTTTATCCGCCGTGGATTTAAACAGGTTACCAATCAATGGGATATCGCCCAGCAGCGGCACTTTCGCCACGCTTTCTCCCGCCTGGTCGTCCATCAGACCGCCAAGCACAATCAGCTCACCATCGTTAGCCAGCACGGTGGTTTTCAGTTTGCGCTCACCAAACACGACGTCGAGGCTGGTCTGTCCTTCCACCTTCGAGACTTCCTGCTCAATCACCATCTGTACCGCGTTACCTTCGTTAATCTGCGGCGTGACTTTCAGCATGATGCCGACTTTTTTCCTCTCTACTGTGTTGAAAGGGTTGCTGTTATTGGAGCCAACGGTAGATCCGGTTAATACCGGAACATCCTGGCCCACCATGAAGAAGGCTTCCTGGTTGTCCAGCGTGGTGATGCTCGGCGTGGAGAGCACGTTAGAACTGGAGTCGTTTTTAACCGCCTGTACCAGCGCCATCCAGTCGCCTTTCACCACGCCAACCGCCGTACCGCTAAAGCCGGAAAGAAGCTGGGCGAGCGTGGAGAGATCGCCGTTGGTATCCGGGTTAATGGTGGTGGCGCCGTTTTCGCTGATCACCGTAGAACCTTTCTGCGGTTTCGCCTGAGAAATGGCTGCCCCCAGCGTACCGATAGGGATCTGCGTACCATTAGCAAACTGCATTAATCCGGCATCTTTCGACGCCCACTGCACGCCGAAGTTGATATTACTGCCTTCGGCCACTTCCACGATCAACGCCTCGACATGCACCTGAGCACGGCGAATATCCAGTTGTTCAATAACGCTTTGCAGCGACTGCATGATGTCCTGCGGCGCGGTTACAATCAGGGCATTACTGTGTTTGCTGGCGGCGATGGAGACAACCTCACGCCCGCTACCGACCGTGCCTTCCGCCTCTTCTTTAGCCGCCGTGAGCGTGCCGCTGACCTGCTTCAGTACATCGACCAGATCTTCGGCTTTGCTGTATTTGAGATAGAAAACCTGGCTGTTGCCGCTGCGTTCCATTTCTGAGTCCAGGCGACGGATCAGGCGGCGCATTTTGTCCCGCGTGGCGGGGTCACCACTGACAATCACACTGTTGGTGCGTTCGTCGGCGACAATTTGAGATTTCAGCGTTGCTGGCTGATTCTCGCCGCTGTTTTTAGTCAGGCTTTCCAGCACGCGGGCAATTTCCGAAGCCGAGGCGTTATCCAGCGGGATCACCTCTTCAGTGCGATTTCCCGCATGATCCACACGCTGGATCACTTCCGTCAGGCGCTCCACGACGGAGGCACGTCCGGTGAGCATAATCACGTTGGAGGGATCGTAATTAACAACGTTGCCTGAGCCTGCGCTGTCGATCATCTGGCGCAGAATCGGTGCCAGCTCGCGTACCGACACATTACGTACCGGCACTACTTTGGTGACCATTTCATCGCCCGCGTAGTTGTCGCTACCTTCACCGACCAGCGGCAGCGGCTCAACTTTTGCGGCGCTGGATTTCACCACCTTCAGCACATCGTTTTCCATCGGTACGACCGCATAGCCCTGCGCTTCCAGCAGGTTAAGGAATAGCTGGTAATACTGGCGTTCATTGAGCGGGGTCATGGTGCGAATACTCACTTTTCCCTGTACGCCCGGCCCCATAATGATGGTCTTATTAAGGTTAGCGCCGACGGTTTCGATGAACGATTTCAGGTCGGTATCTTTAAAATTAGCGGTGAAAGTGGCTTCTTCCGCCCAGACCGGTGAACTGCATAATGCCGCTGCCAGCACCAGCGGCAGTAAACGCTTTTTTGTTTTGAGGCCAGTTGTCTTCTTACGCCAGACCGACAACGTAATATCACGCCAAAACACGATGAATGATTCTCCTGGATTAAATGCGGTTAGCGCAGCGCGATGGAAATGTCGTAGCGCGCACCCTTGCGTAAAACCGTAAGTTGAATGGAATCCATTGAAGGTAACTGCCGCATCAGAGCAATCATTGCTCGTGGATCAGTGAAATCCTGCTGATTTAGCGCAATGGCGATATCGCCTTCCTTGAAACCGCTGGCATCGAACAGAGAACGATCTGCCCCCGGTTTCACTGCATAACCGACAATCCCCTCCTTACGCACAGGCGTAAGCTGGATATAGTTAAAAATTTTCTGCGGATCTTTCGCCAGTGCCTGACGCACGGCTGCCGGGATCTCAACGGGCGCACTGGCAGCAGGTTCAGCAACAGCTTGCTTTGCTTCGTCACTGGCGGCTTTTTGGCGGGTCACAGCAACCGTGGAACGCTCCTCTTCAGCCAGACTCAGACGCTCTATTTTTCCCTGATAGCGCAGCATCACATGGTCGCGATTGATTTCCTCAATTACCGCGTTGTGAGAACCAAGCCGTTCACCCTGCAAATAGACCTGCTGTTTACCGCCTTCTTCAATAACCGCGCCGGGTCTGGCACCAAAGGCGATCCCCCGCAGCACCACATTAAGACGCGTTTCTGCCACAGGCGCAGGTTCAGGTTGTTTTACCGGTGCGGCGACGGGCTGATATTTGCCAAACCAGTTTTGTTGGCTGATTAATTGCACGTCTTTTTTATCGAACGCTTTTGCATCCGCACGGGTCGGTTTATTCACCGATTGAGAAACCGCCGTATATTCCGCAGAAAAGGAGAAATAGCGCCAGAGTGAATACGCCATTTTTGCAGAAATAATAAGCAGCATCAGCCAGAACATCCCGCGTGCAATTTTGCGCAGATGCTCTTTATCTGTATTAAGAGATTGTCTCTGGCTAAGAGTGTGACGAATTTTAGTCAGCCATTGAATGAAATAAACTCGTGCGTCACGAAAAACAACCCGCGCCAATTTATATTTACCCGACGTTATGCTTTGACTATTCCACAGGTGGTACGATCCAGTTTCCGCTGATACTGGTTACCTGTACGTGTATCATTAATCGTTATGCTGTAATTAATTCCCTCGGTGATCATTAATTTCACCGTTGGGTC
The DNA here is from genome assembly GCF_004211955.1 of Escherichia sp. E1V33. Taxonomy (GTDB): domain Bacteria; phylum Pseudomonadota; class Gammaproteobacteria; order Enterobacterales; family Enterobacteriaceae; genus Escherichia. Next base: position 106,082 of record NZ_RHJI01000015.1, on the reverse strand, counting down.
AGCGCACATTTGTCGTTGATAGCTGGTTAAAAAGGCATCAGGCGTCTGCGTGGTCTGAGCACCCACTTCGCTGATAATGGTCATTTTTACCGTCGTGCCGCTACTTTGCGCCAGCACTAAGGTATATCCCGCAGATTTAATCGGCAGGTTTTGGCTGATATTTTGCGCCTGTTTTTTCGCCAGCAAACTGGCGTTTTCATTATGGCTGGCACAGCCACTTAATAATCCTGTAACGCTCAACAATAGCGATATTAATACCCTCCCTGGCATCTGTTTTATCGACATGGTAAATAATCTCTAAGGTTATTAATAAGAGTTAAAATGTCACTTCGATAATGACGTGGTTATCATTAAAACAATGCCTGTAGATAAAGTGTTGCTATACCGCCCAGACTTAAACACGGTCCAAAAGGCAGTGTGGTTGATCCTCTTTTTGTAATAACGGCATATATCAGGCCGCAGCATGAGGCGATTAAAGCAACATTGGGCAGCAACAACGCCCCCACCCAGCCACCTAAAGCAGCGAACAATAATACATCGCCCATGCCTAATGCTTCTTTACGCAGAACTATTCCGGCTATCCAACGCAGCGAGTAAAAAGTGATAAACCCCACCAGGACGCCGGTGACTGCATCTTGTAGCGTGAGCGGACTCTGCTGCGCCCATGCCGCAATCAGTCCTGTCCACAATACGCCCTGAGTAAAAACATCGGGCAGCCATTGGTGATCGAGGTCGATGATGCTCGCGGCAATCAGCCAGGCGGATAATATCATCACCGCCAGCGCCCATCCACTTTCCGGCCACACCAGGCTCGCCAGCAAAAAAGCGAGTGCTGTCAATAACTCCACCAGCGGATAACGCTTGCTGATTTTCGCCTGACAATCGCGGCAGCGCCCTTTGAGCATCAGCCAGGAGAGCAGCGGAATATTGTCACGAACGCGGATGGTCTGCTGACAATGTGGACAGTGCGAACGTGGCAGCGCCAGGCTTATTTTTGACTGCGCACTCGGCATTTCACCGTGAAACTCCGCCATTTGTTGGCGCAGCATGATGGGGTAACGCCAAATCACCACATTCAAAAAACTACCGATGATTAATCCTCCGACGGTTGCCAGGACGGGCATCGCCGCGGGGTATTGCTGAAAAACATCAAAAAGCATGGTTAAAGGTTGTTTGTTGTAACTTGCCGGATGCGGCGTAAAACGCCTTATCCGGCCTACAGGTATCTGCCAACGCAAGTAATCGCGGCTTTCCCTGAAGACCCGATAAGATGGCGCATCGGGCATATGTGTTAACCCGATGCGCCTTATATCATGCCGGATGCGGCGCGAGCGCCTTATCCGGCCTACAAGTGTCTGCCAACGCAAATAAACGCAGCTTTCCCTCTCTGTAGGCCCGATAAGCTTGCGCATCGGGCATATGTGTTGACCCGGTGCGCCTTATTTCATGCCGGATGCGGCGCGAGCGCCTTATCCGGCATACAGGCTTACTCGGCTGACATCTTATGCTCGGTAACCTGATTAATGGTTTCCGGCCCTTGCTGCGGTTTCGGCAGACCAAGCGCCGCCAGCGTCTCGTAAGCCGACTGGCTCACACCGCCCTCGAAGTTCATCTCTGTCGCTCCCGGCAACTGGTAAGCATTCGCGCCCGGATTCCATTTCTTAAAGAATGCGGAAAGGTCCGTCTGAGCGACCCAGGATGCACACAGCATCAGCGTGTCCGCAGCGTTACCGTTGGACTCAGCACAGTAATTTCTTTCGCCAAACTTGGTTTTGCCAACATCATCGCCACGTGCTTTACGGTGCATCAACTGGAACAGGTTCCAGCCTTTCATCCCTTCACGCTCGCTGTAGAACTTAGGCAATTCACCTTCTGGATACCATTTCTTGATATCAAAGTTCTTCTCAGCCCACTCCTTCAGCTGCGCGTACATCAGCAGACGGTCACCCGCACCGCCGCGTGCCCATGCCTGACCGTTGCTCTCGTCCAGATATTCCGGCGCGACGGTAATATCGTCAGCGACACGGTTCATCTTGCCGAGATAACGATCCTGCATGTACAGCGCCAGCACGTTGTTCGCCACTTCAGTTGCGCCCGGTACAGTCAGCGGCGTTTCTGCAGCGTTGTGCCCTACTTCGTGCCAGATCAGCCAGTCGTTCAGCGGCGTCGTCGGCAGCGTGGTGCTGTTCGGCGAGAAGCTGCTGTTCATCACCGGATAACCAGAGTGCGCATCACCGATGGAGATCTGCACATCGTTGGTGAAACGATGTTTGTGACCCGTCAATGCTTTATAGGTAAACATCCGGTGCTTACCGTCTTCATCATCACGACCGTAGAAGTCATTCATCGAGCTGGCAAAGGTATCCAGATCTTTAGCGAATTGTTCCAGACCGCCCTTGTAATTGCTGGCCTCAAGGTTCTTCTTCGGTGTGGTGTAGACGAAAGAGTCTGACTCCAGCTCACCCAGCGGAGCCGGTGAGTTCAGAGCGTTTTTCCATTTACCGTCTTTATAGAACGGCGCTTTTACCACGCCAGTAAAGGTGAAGTTGGCTGACTCATTCGTTGGGCTGTCGCCCTTGATATAAATCAGACCGCCATAAGGAACCTTGAAGGTCACCTCACCATTGGCTTTCAGATCATAGGTTTTAGTCACTTTTGGCGGACGGTTCAGCGCGACTTCATGCTTCTCGCGTCCGGTCAGATCGTCGGCCAGCGCCACGGTGACAGTCACAGGAACGTTCGCATTGGACTTAATGCTGACTTCCTGCTGAGCCGGAGCCCACAGACCAGTAGACTGCATGTTACCCGCAAACCATTTGGTCGGATTCGAGTACAGGCTGATGGTTTCAGTAACCTTCTCACCTTCAGCCGATACCGCCCCCGGATACTTCTCGACATCAACCTTGATGTTCAGATCCCACCAGGAACGCCCCAGCATCAGGCGCGTCAGCGGTTTTTCCATATAGTTGAGCGGGTAGCTCGGGTTCATCATGCCTGCTTTGCTGCTACCGTCACCGTAGATCATGTTGTTATCGACAAGCGATTTTTTCAGATCTGCAGAACACTGCGTGCCTTCGTTATAGGCATTGTTGGCGTAGCAGTTCAGGAACTCAGTGAACGTTTTAAAGCCCAGCTCGTCATCCTTGTCGTTTTCATAGCGATATTCAATTTTATTCCACAGCCAGACCGACATGTTCTGGTACAGACGTTCCAGATCGACGCTGCTCAGACGCTCACCTTTGCGACCATTGGTACGGAAGTAAAGCTCGTGCTGATACAGACGCTGAATGTTGGTGCCTAAATCCGCCGCCTGCACCATTGCTTTCGCAGTGTCGGCGCTGAGATTCAGTTGCGTATACTGCGGAACATACATGCCACCGGTTACCGGAACGTTCGTGCCAGGACGGTATTCCAGACAGTTGACCTCGTAGTGATATGTCGGGTCCGTACACTCCTTTAATCCCTTGAAAGTATCCAGAATTTTCTTCTTCGCAGCATCCAGAGATTCTTTTGTTGTGTATTCCGCTTCATCAATAAAGGCATAACGCGTTACCTGTTTGCCCTCAACTTCCTCCTGCCAGCTAGCAACTTCCAGTTTCGGTTTCTTATCAGGTTTGTTATCAATCTGATATTTCCAGGTAACTTTTCCTGTTTGGGAATCAATGGTGTACGGCAGCTCACCTTCCACAACCGGATAACGTTCATAAACCCAGATGCCAGTCGCTCGACGCTGACGAACGCGATCCGGATACCCCTGCGGATCGTTATTCACCACCGACTTGTTCAGTGCCATTGACAGGCCTGCGGCATCCAGCAGACGCACAAAGCCAGACGCGCTCTCTTCCTTAAGATTGCTCATCACGTTTTCCATGATCAGCACCGAGCCACCTTTGTTCAGATAGGCGATCAGATCGGTCACATCCTGCTGGGTCAGCTTCGGTTTGCTGGTATCTGCACGCAGAGGCACGGCATAGGGATCGCCCCCCACCTGAGTCACATACTCAAAGCCGTTAAGGATCAGCAGCGGCATTTCCTGCGGATCGAGATCGCCATAGCTACTTAAATGCTCAACGGAGATACCCGCAAAATCCGGATGGAAGCCGAACGCAGCACTGTTTCCTGTAACCTGCCCGTGTTTTTTGAAATACACCGTGTCCAGGTTAGTACCCACGGTCATATTGGATTTTGCATCCGGCAACCAGCGATTATTTGACAGATAGCGCAACACGTTCTGCATGAAGTGCTTCATGTCATCTGAATCACCGCTGAGCGTACACTGCCCGTCTTTATTAACGCCCCCGTTCCAGCTGTAACCGTTCGGGCAACGCAAAATGCTGTTGTAGTGTGGGTTACCGATAACCATCAGCTTGCCATCGCCCACTTGCCCCAGCGAAATAAACGGCAGGTTAAAGGTGGCGGTATCGCGCGTAACGTTTTCCGGCTCAACAAGAGAAGGCGCTTCAGTAATGTACGCCAGCTCGTTTTTATCCCAGGCGCGTTTTTCGCCGAAGGCCAGCCAGTAGTTTTTATCATTACGCGCCATCAGAATCGGGAATGCCGCGTTGGAGATATTTACCACCGCCTGACCGCGCGCATTACCGGTGCTGCCATAGAAGTTGGTAGAGTCATGGAATACGTGGAATTTCGTCACAGATTTGTAATCTTTATCCACACCCCACAGCTTGTTGATAACGCCCTGAATCTGACCTTCGTTAACATTGCGTGCTGTCAACGAGAACCAACGCTGAGAGTTGCAGCCCCCAAGGGAGTCACAAATCGCCGTATCAATCTCTTTAGCCTGCCCGGATTCAAACTGCTCAAGAAATTCGTTTGTCCGCTCAAAGGTTTGATCGCCTTCGCTCAACGCCTCGCCATTGGATAACGAGAGATTGATAATCTCGTTGATCACGTTGGGATATTCGGCAAAGACCTGGCGCACTACGTCCGGCACTTCACGCTCATCATTTTTTCCGGCCTGGGAATAACGATGAATAAGCTGATCAATATTCGCGCCGCGAACTTCGTCGCCCAACTCAGTCAATGCAATTGTCGACTTATTGCCGCGTACTGAGCCCAGTTCAAAGGTGTCGATACCAAAGGAGATGGTTTCGCCCCAGCTGAAATTGAATTTGCCGTTTTCGCCAGTTACGCCACGGCCTGAGCTGGTGTAGTAATTTACGCCAACCACACCATTGCCCATGCTATCTACCAGTCGGCCTTCGGAGCGAATGATTTCCGTAGGTTGATACTGATAAAACTGTTCCGCGTTAGCCGACACGAAGGAAGCGTTCAGATCCGGTTTTGTTCCCGGTGTGGTGACTGGCACGACCGGAGAGGTATGAGTGGATGGCGCTTTATCGGTTGCGGCATTGTTTTCCACCTCTTCATTGACCAGCTTTTTGAACTCTTCCGGTGCCAGATCGATTTGCTTATACAGCGAGTCGAAGCGTTTACTCTCGATCACCGAGGAGAACGTCAGACAAACCTGTTCTGTATTCGCCGGACAGCTGTTACTGGACGTTACCAGCGAAACCGCATTGCTTTTCTTGTCATCGGAGCCCGCCAGTTCTTGCGCGTCCTCAAGGCTAAACGACACTTTTTCAACCGCACGCAAGCTACGCGCAGCTTCTGACTGAGTGTTGAAGGTGGCAATTGTCGTGTTACCCGCCACGCAAGTAACGTTCTCGCCAGGTGTAAAAGTAAAGCCGTCGCTGTTTTCACCATTACATTTAGCACCGGTTACTCGCTGGCTTCCGCCCAGGGTCAGATAACCCGTTTTCGTCGGAACAGGTTCTGGCTCCGGTTCTGGTGTTGGCTCTGGTTCAGGTGTCGGATCCGGCGTAGGTTCAGGGTCAGGCGTCGGCTCCGGGTTTGGTGTTGGATCAGGTTTCACTTCCGGCAAAGACCCTGTTCCAGAATCTACAGGCGGCGTATCGGAGGAAGATCCGGAACCACCGCCATCACAACCGGCTAACAGGGTTGCGCTCAAAATAGCCGCTAAAAGCGATTTCTTATATTTAAATTTCTTATTCATTAATAACGCAAGTGACAAAACAATGTTAAAAAATTCGTAACTGGGAGAAATAGTTTTATGCTTTATCTTCTTTAATAATTTCCTCCATTCTTAAGAAAACGACATCATTGATAGAAAACAGGTGAAATTTATAAGAATAACCCCTATACGATGTCTATCTGGCTATTTTTACGAAATTTCAATAAACAAAAAATTAACAACATTTCACAACGTAACTATATAAATTCGTTGGTAGTTTTAACGATTAAGATTGCAAAAGCAACAGATAGAACGGTGTTTGCTCATCAAGCGAACATAATTAATACAGACTTGTTTTGCGTGATAAAAAAATAGATGTTCTCACGCTCTTAATTATTTAGCAGGTTATCTGAACGCAAAACATTATTGCTGCATGGATAATAAAGCGAGAAATGATTTTCAATTAATAAGACAGAATAATGTAAATGAAGCCGGATGATATTAACGATCATCCGGCTTTATTGATTTACGAGACTAACATCCCGGTAAACACATACGCCTGCAACAGCGTGATAATGCCGATAACGCTGGCAAAAATCAGACTGTGCTTCACGGTGTAGCGGAACAGTTCAGATTCTCGGCCCACCATGCCCGTCGCGGCGCAGGCCACGGCGATAGATTGCGGGGAGATCATCTTGCCAGTTACGCCGCCGCTGGTATTTGCTGCCACCAGCAGAGTGTCAGAGACGTTGATTTGCTGCGCCGTGGTCGATTGCAGTGAACCAAACAGGGCGTTAGAGGAGGTGTCCGAGCCGGTAAGGAATACCCCCAGCCAGCCGAGGAACGGTGAGAAGAACGGGAACATCACGCCTGTACCTGCCAGTACCAGCGCCAGCGTGGTGGACATGCCAGAATAGTTGGTGACGAAGGCGAACGCCAGCACCATGCCAATCGACAGTATCGGCCACTTCAGGCTAATTAGCGTTTCGGCAAAGACGCCAATACCTTTCTTGATCCCCACGCCGAGGATGAAGATAGAGATAATCGCTGCAATGAAAATAGCGGTGCCGCCAGCGGAGAGGGGGTCGAATTTAAACACCGCATCCATTGGTGTCGGCTGGGCGACAATGGGGGCCGCTTTCAAGACTTGTTGATGCAAATGAGGGATCTGGAAATTAATCACCAGCGAATAAAACGCACCGCCCGGAGCAAATAACGCTTTAAACGGTTTCATGGTCCAGATGGTGACCAACACCGTTAAGATTAAAAACGGTGACCACGCGCGAATGATTTGCCCCAGACTATATTCTGAAGGCACGGGCCCACCAGAAGATGGTTTATTCACCACCATCGCCCCTGCGGATTGCCCCATGCTGATTGCCGTTTCAGTATTTTTTGGCCGCCACACTTTGAGGAATAAAGAGAGTGAGACGATACTCACCAGCGCCGAAGTAATATCCGGCAGTTCCGGACCAATGTAGTTAGAGGTAAAGAACTGAGTGACAGCGAAGCTTCCCCCTGCCACCAGCGCCGCTGGCCACGTCTCTTTCACCCCTTTCCAGCCGTCCATCATTGCCACCAGCCAGAACGGCACAAGAACCGACAGGAACGGTAACTGACGTCCCGCCATTGCGCCAATGTGGAACGGATCGATTCCCGTTACCTGACCGGCGACCAGAATCGGCACGCCCAACGCACCAAACGCCACCGGCGCAGTGTTGGCTATCAGACACAGCCCCGCCGCGTATAACGGTTTGAAGCCCAGCCCCACCAGCAGAGCGCCGGTAATCGCCACCGGCGCACCAAAGCCCGCAGCACCTTCTAACAGCGCGCCAAAGGAGAAACCAATCAGCAACACCTGCAAACGCTGATCGTCAGTGATGGAGATGACCGAGCTGCGGATAATATCAAACTGACCGCTGGCAACGGTTAATTTATAGAGGAATACCGCTGCAACAATAATCCAGGCAATAGGCCATAAACCATAAATAAAGCCATAGCCCGCAGCAGCAAATGCCATATCAATCGGCATTTTAAAGGCGAATATCGCAATCAGGATAGATAATATAAGGGTTATTGCTCCGGCGACATGTCCTTTCAGACGTAATACCGCGAGTGCAACGAAGAAGAATATTATTGGGATCAGGGCAACCAGAGCGGATAGCCCCAGTCCTCCCATCGGCATATACATTTGGGTCCAGGTAACCATATTGTTCAGTCTCTTATTATCTTTATATGCTTGATATGATTAAGGTTGTAATAAGCAAAAGAGGACTGAACTGTAAAATATAGGCGTTATACTTTACAGCAACAGTACGCTGCTAACGCAATTGCTACCTCTGGCATAACAAGTATATCGGGTAAGGGTTTCTGTTCCGCACACGCAGGCGCAGAGTATCGTTAAGATGTCCATATTGTTGTTTTAGGCCCGCTAGTAATGCGCTACGGGTATTTAATTTTGTTAAACCCTGATAATCGCTCCGGTTATTTCCGGGATAAATGTACTACCGCAGTTACTATAATAGCCCCGACAATAAATCTTGCCGGGGCTTTTTTTGACGCTATTAATGACTTTCTTTTTCGCGTAAACGCCAGGCGTGTAATAACGGTTCGGTATAACCGTTTGGCTGTTTCACACCGAGGAAGATCAAATCGCTGGCAGCTTTAAAGGCACACGAGTCAGCGAAATTCCCCACCATTGGACGATAAGCCGGATCGCCAGCGTTTTGCTGATCAACCACTTTCGCCATATTCTCCAGCGACGCCTGAACCTGTTCTTTGGTCAGAATACCGTGACGTAACCAGTTGGCGATATGCTGGCTGGAGATGCGCAGCGTTGCGCGGTCTTCCATCAGCGCCACGTTGTGAATGTCCGGCACTTTTGAACAACCAATCCCCTGCTCTACCCAACGCACCACGTAACCCAGAATCCCCTGCACGTTGTTATCCAGCTCTTGTTGGATCTCTTGCGCCGACCAGTTAGCGTTTTCAGCAACCGGAATGGTCAGCAGATCGTCCAGCAACGGTTCAAATTCAGCATTGAACTCGGTCTGAGCAATGTTAGCTTGTACGCTCTGTACGTTGGTTTGATGGTAGTGCAGCGCGTGCAGCGTAGCGGCGGTTGGTGACGGAACCCAGGCCGTGTTTGCCCCGGCACGCAGTTGGTCGCCCTTCTGGCTGTACATGTCTGCCATCAGGTCCGGCATTGCCCACATGCCTTTACCAATTTGCGCTTTACCGCGCAGCCCACAGAACAGACCGGAAAGCACGTTATTACGCTCGTAGGCTTTGATCCAAGGCGTCGATTTCATCTGATTTTTACGCAGCATCGGGCCCGCTTCCATCACCGAATGCATTTCATCGCCGGTACGGTCGAGGAAACCAGTATTGATGAACGCCACGCGGTTGCGCGCCTGAGCGATACAGCTACGCAAGTTCAGCGAGGTCCGACGTTCTTCATCCATAATACCCATTTTCAGGGTATTCGGAGCCATGCCGAGCATTGTCTCAACGCGGGTAAACAGTTTGTTGGCGAACGCCACTTCCTGCGGACCGTGCATTTTCGGTTTCACAATATAGACACTGCCAGTGCGCGAGTTTTTCTGCACTTTTAAATCATAGAGGGCAATCGCGCCAGTCATGACGCCATCAAGAATGCCTTCCGGGATTTCATTGCCTTCACTGTCCCAAATCACAGGAATGGTCATCAAATGACCCACGTTGCGGATAAACAGCAACGAGCGTCCGTGCAGAGAAATTTCAGAGCCATCGGCGGCGGTGTAATGACGATCGTCATTCAGTTTACGTACGATTTGCCGACCGTTTTTCTCCATTTTCTCTTGCAGAGTCCCCTGCATCAGGCCCAGCAGGTTGCGGTACAGCAGGATTTTATCTTCCGCATCAACCGCCGCGACCGAATCTTCGCAGTCGAGAATGGTACTGATGGCCGCTTCGACGATAACATCGTTGATGTGCGCCGGATCGTCTTTGCCAATCCGCCCGTTGGCATCGATTTGCAGCTCAATATGCAGGCCGTTATTTTTCAGCAAAATGCAGGTCGGCGCAGCGGCATCGCCACGGTAACCGACAAACTGCGCCGGGGTACGTAACGTGGTTTCTTTACCATTTTTCAACTGGATGCGTAATTGTTTATCGACCACCTTAAACGCTACCACATCCTGATAGCTGCCGTTTTCCAGCGGTAGAGATTCATCGAGGAAACGCCGAACCCAGGCGATAACCTGCTCACCGCGTTGCGGATCGTAGCCGCTGACCATCGCCCCTTCCTGCGGGATGATGTCGCTGCCGTATAACGCATCGTACAGTGAGCCCCAGCGAGCGTTCGCCGCGTTCAGCGCGTAGCGGGCGTTCATTGCCGGAACCACCAGCTGTGGCCCCGCCTGACTGGTGATTTCGCTGTCAATGCCCGTGGTTTCCACCGTCACGCGCTCCGGTTGCGGCACCAGGTAGCCCAGTTCACGCAGGAAAGATTTATAGGCCGCTTTATCTTTTACCGGCCCCGGATTGCTGCGATGCCACTCATCAAGCGCCGCCTGAATGCGATCGCGTTCTGCCAGCAACTGACGATTTTCTGGTGCCAGATCGTGAACGATCTCATCAAAATTGCGCCAGAACGCGGCAGCATCCAGTTCTACGCCCGGTAAAACTTCTTCATCCACAAAACGTTTAAAATTGGCGTCAATGCGTAAACGGCCCTGGGTTATGGTTTGACTCATTGTTTCTCTCCTCGTTTTCGCTTATTTCGCCAACACCGCTGCTGCCGCTTTCGCGACCTGCGCATCCTGTGCTCCGGTTAAACCAGAAACGCCCACGGCACCAATAATTTGCCCATCAACAACAACCGGTACGCCGCCTTCCAGCGACGTCAGTAACGGCGCAGTCACAAACGCCGTGCGCCCATTATTGACCATCTCTTCATAGCCCTTGGTTTCTCGACGGCCCAGCGCGGCAGTACGCGCTTTCTCCTGGGAGATGTAAGCCGCAATCGGCGCGCAATCGTCCATGCGACTTAATGCCAGCAGATGACCGCCGTCATCAGCAACAGCAATGGAAACGGACCAGTTATTTTTCTGCGCCTCTTCCTGACCTGCGGCAATAATTGCACTCGCCATTTGCTGGCTAAGAATGACTTTAGTTTTCATTTTGTTATTCCTTTTCAAGGGCTTGTTCTACAATTTCAATCCAGTGACGCACAGAGGTACGACCGGCGCTCGCCAGATGCGTCTGGCAACCAATGTTGGCGGTGACGATCATTTCCGGTTTGCCGCTTTCCAGCGCATTCATTTTGTTATCCCGCAGCTGGCGCGCCAGATCGGGATGCGTTAACGCATATGTTCCCGCCGACCCGCAGCACAGATGGCTGTCGGGAACGTCGGTTAAGGTAAATCCCAGGCGCAGTAGCACTTTTTCCACTTCGCCATTGAGCTTTTGCGCATGTTGTAGGGTACATGGGCAGTGGAAGGCCAGCTTTTTATCGCCGCGAATTGCCAGTTTTTCCAGCGGCTCCTCGCGCAGAAGTTCGACTAAATCGACCGCCAGCTCACTGACCTGACGCGCTTTATCGGCATACAGCGCATCGTTTTTCAGCATCTGCCCGTACTCTTTGACAAACGCACCGCAGCCGCTGGCGGTTTGCAAAATTGCTTCGGCCCCTGCTTCAATCGCGGGCCACCAGGCATCAATATTATTGCGCGCCCGTGCCAGCCCTTTCTCCTGCGCATTAAGATGATAGTCCACCGCGCCACAACAGCCTGCTTCGTTAGCTGGCATGACGCTGATCCCCAGACGATCCAGCACTCGCGCAGTTGCCGCGTTGGTGTTGGGCGAAAGCGTAGGCTGGGCGCAGCCTTCCAGCATTAAAACCCGACGCTTATGGCGCAGCGGCGGACGCGGTTTGGCTTTCACCGCTTCGGCGGGCAGTTTTGCTCTGACCTGTTCCGGCAGAAACGGTCGCAGCACCAGCCCTACCTGCGTCAGCGCACGAAAGACCGCCGGACGCGGCACTACCTGGCGCAACCCTTCGCGCAGCATTCGCTCCGGCAGTGGGCGTTTCACTTTCTGCTCGACAATATCACGCCCGATATCCAGCAAATTGTGATAGCGCACACCAGAAGGACAGGTGGTTTCACAATTGCGGCAAGTGAGACAGCGATCGAGATGCTCCTGTGTTTTAAGCGTGACTTCGTTGCCTTCCAGCACCTGTTTAATCAGATAGATGCGCCCGCGCGGCCCGTCCAGTTCATCGCCCAGAAGTTGATAGGTTGGGCAGGTTGCGGTACAAAATCCGCAATGAACACAGGCGCGCAGGATGCTGTCGGCCTCCAGCGCCCGCGCGTTCTGACGCATCTCTTCGGTTAATCGGGTTTGCATTGCCTGCTCCTTAAAGTTCCGCGTACATGCGACCGGGGTTAAACACGCCGCAAGGGTCGAGCTGCTGTTTAAGCTGCTGGTGATAGCGGAATAAAGGAGCCGGTAGCGGGGCAAAGCCACCATCTCCGGCACTAAAGCGGGTCGCATGACCGCCAGCGTTGCGGGCGATACGATGGATTTGATTGTCATCGGCTGTCGATTTCAGCCAGCGTAACGCCCCGCCCCAGTCGATCAGTTGCTCTCCGGGTAAATCCATCATCGGCGCATCGCTGGGTAATGAAATGCGCCATAAGGTACCTGGTAACGAGAAGAACGGCAGTTGTTGTTCACGCAATTGCTGCCAGAACTGACCCGCCACCTCTTCGCCACCCAGCAGTTCACGCGCTGCTTTTACCGATCCTTCGCCGCCCTCAAGGCGGATCCACAACGCATTGTCGAAGTAACATAAGCCACTAATGGGTAATGGCTGGAGTTGCCACTCGGCGATTTCACTCATGGCTTCTTGCAGGCTGATTTCCCGACGCAGGCTCAGGGAGGCGCGCGGTCGCGGTAACACTTTCATTGAGATTTCAGTGAGCACACCAAGACAGCCGTAGCTTCCGGCCATTAACCGTGAGAGATCGTATCCGGCAACGTTTTTCATCACTTCGCCACCAAAACGCAGATGTTTACCAGTACCGGTAATGATGCGCGTACCGAGGACAAAATCGCGTACCGAACCACTCCACGGGCGACGCGGCCCCGCCAGCCCGCAGGCGACCATCCCGCCCCAGGTGGCTTCTTCACCATAATGTGGCGGCTCGCAGGGGAGCATTTGCCCCGCGCTCTCCAGCGCCGCTTCAATCGCCACCAGCGGCGTTCCGGCACGAGCGGTTATCACCAGCTCGGTCGGGTCGTAATTAACAATGCCGCGATGACAACGCACATCCAGCGTTTGCCCGGTGACAGGGCGACCTAAAAAGGCTTTGCTATTGCTGCCCTGAATCACCAGCGGCGTTTTATTGCTAATTGCCTGATTCACCTGCTCCAGCAGCGCCTGGCTGTAATCACACTCGCGTAGCATCAGAAACGCTCCAGTTCAGGAAAAGGTAAATGACCGTGATGCACGTGCATGGCACCAAATTCAGCACAGCGGTGTAGCGAGGGAATGTTTTTTCCTGGGTTCAGCAAACCATCGGGGTCAAACGCCGCCTTGACCGCATGGAAGGTCGTGATTTCATCGCTGTTGAACTGGGCGCACATTTGATTGATTTTTTCTCGCCCGATGCCATGTTCCCCACTGATGCTGCCGCCAACTTCAACGCAGAGTTCGAGGATCTTCCCGCCCAGCTCTTCCGCGCGAGCAAATTCACCGGGTTCGTTGGCATCGAAAAGGATTAACGGGTGCATGTTGCCGTCTCCGGCATGAAAGACGTTGGCAACGCGTAAATCATATTGCTGCGATAAACGGGCAATGCCTTCCAGTACGCCAGGCAGCGCGCGGCGCGGGATGGTGCCATCCATGCAGTAGTAATCCGGGGAAATGCGCCCCACTGCCGGAAACGCATTTTTGCGACCGGCCCAGAAACGCACGCGCTCTGCTTCGTCCTGTGCCAGACGGACGTCAGTCGCGCCCGCTTTCAGTAAGATATCGTTAACCCGCTCGCAGTCTTCCTGTACGTCAGACTCCACGCCGTCCAGCTCGCACAACAAAATCGCTTCGGCATCGACGGGATAACCGGCATGAATAAAATCTTCCGCCGCGCGGATCGACAGGTTATCCATCATCTCCAGCCCGCCGGGGATAATGCCATTGGCGATGATGTCACCAACCGCAAGTCCAGCTTTTTCTACCGAGTCAAAGCTGGCTAACAGAACCCGCGCCACGGGCGGCTTCGGCAACAGCTTCACCGTTACTTCGGTGGTCACGCCGAGCATACCTTCCGATCCGGTAAACAGCGCCAGCAGGTCAAAACCAGGCGAATCCAGCGCATCCGATCCCAGCGTCAGCGCCTCGCCGTCCAGCGTTTGCACTTCAATTTTCAGCAGGTTATGTACGGTCAGACCATATTTCAGGCAGTGGACGCCGCCGGCATTTTCCGCCACATTGCCGCCAATCGAACAGGCGATTTGTGAGGAAGGGTCCGGTGCGTAGTAGAGATTATGCGGTGCAACGGCCTGGGAGATCGCCAGGTTACGCACGCCCGGCTGCGCGCGCGCGCGGCGACCAACGGGGTTAATGTCGAGGATCTCTTTAAAGCGCGCCATCACCAACAACACACCTTTTTCCAGCGGCAGCGCGCCGCCAGAAAGCCCGGTGCCTGCACCACGGGTCACCACCGGCACACGCAGGCGGTGGCAGACAGCCAGAATCGCCGTCACCTGTTCCATCTGCTTAGGCAGAACAACCAGTAATGGACGCGTGCGATACGCGCTCAATCCGTCACACTCGTAAGGAGTGATCTCCTCATCGGTATGCAGGATCTCCAGTCCAGGGACATGCTCACGCAGTGCCATCAGTACCGATGTACGGTCGACATCGGGTAAAGCGCCATCAAGACGCTCTTCGTACAAGATGCTCATGAGTAGAGTTCGCTTTGTTGTGTTGTGTGGCAGCTGATTTTTGCGCGCTGCTTCTGTGAACAGTTATTAAGCGGGGTTTTCGTTTTCGTCTATCTCTTTAGCTACCGGTCAGACCATTTTTTTTCCATCTCTGTGACCTTGCCTTGGTTAACTTAATGTTAAATTGATGTAACATAATCACTTACGTGATGTACGTGTTTCGCGAGTTAAGAACAGAAAAATTGGTCCTACCTGTGCACGAGGTCCGGGAATGAAAGATGAGCGTCGCCCTATTTGCGAAGTGGTTGCAGAGAGTATCGAACGGTTAATTATCGACGGCGTACTGAAGGTCGGACAGCCGCTTCCTTCGGAGCGTCGACTGTGTGAAAAGCTCGGCTTCTCGCGTTCCGCACTGCGTGAAGGGCTGACCGTGCTGCGCGGGCGCGGGATTATTGAAACGGCGCAGGGGCGCGATTCTCGTGTCGCCCGGCTTAATCGGGTCCAGGACACCAGCCCGCTAATTCATCTATTCAGCACGCAGCCGCGAACGCTGTATGATCTACTCGACGTTCGCGCATTGCTGGAAGGGGAATCGGCAAGGTTGGCTGCTACGCTGGGAACCCAGGCTGATTTTGTTTTGATAACCCGCTGTTATGAAAAAATGCTCGCCGCCAGTGAGAACAACAAAGAGATTTCGCTGATCGAACATGCGCAGTTGGATCACGCTTTCCATCTCGCCATTTGTCAGGCTTCTCACAATCAGGTGCTGGTGTTTACGCTGCAATCATTGACCGACCTGATGTTTAATTCAGTGTTTGCCAGCGTAAATAATCTCTACCATCGACCACAGCAAAAAAAGCAGATCGATCGCCAGCATGCGCGGATCTACAACGCGGTGTTGCAGCGGCTGCCGCACGTCGCCCAGCGCGCAGCACGCGATCATGTGCGGACCGTGAAAAAGAATCTCCACGATATCGAGCTGGAAGGCCACCATTTGATTCGTTCGGCAGTGCCGCAGGAGATGAACAAGGAGGGGATGTGAGCAGAGTTTTCCCCCTCACCCTAACCCTCTCCCCGAGGGGCGAGGGGACCGCCCCTGCGCTTAATAGGATCTGGTGTTAAATCTGCTTTTCATACAATCGGTAACGCTTGTACGGCTCCGCCCCAATACGTTCCAGCATGTTATTCATGCCTGTATTGGTTTCGAGGATCCATGACATTTCCAGCGCATCGATCTTCCGGCGGGCAAACGGATCGCGTAAAGCTTCAATCAATAACAGCGCAATCACCGGGCCGATGCGGCTGAACTGATACTCGTCCCGTACGCCCATAAGCGGCACTCGCGCGGTCCGCACACCGCTGACTTTCAAGCGCCACAGCAATTTTGCCCAGCCGAAGGGAAAAAGCGATCCATTCAGATCGGCAATCGCCTCGTTAATATTCGGTAAGCCGACAATAAACGCGCAGGGAGCAGAATCAATCTCGGCGATGTAGATCATATCGTCCGGCACCAAATACTTAAGTTGATCGCCCATGGTCGCAAATTCATGTTCGGTAAACGGCACAAATCCCCAGTTGTGCTGCCAGCCAGAGTTGAAAATCTCACGCAGGATCTGCATCTCTTCAGCAAACCGCTGACGATTAATACAGCGAATGGTCACCTTTTTGCGCACCTGATCCATCAGTTTTTTTAGCGCCGGAGAGAAAGTGAGATCGGTTCGCTGCATCCACCATGCCAGTAAATCAATGCCTTTGTGATAACCCAGTTGTTCAATATGCGCGGCATACCACGGTTTGCCGTGTGGCATCATCGCACAGGGTGGTGTGTCAAAACCTTCAATCAGTAATCCGCTTTCCTGATTGATATTCAGGCTGAAAGGACCGCTGATCTTACTTGCACCTTTTGATTTCAACCACGCTTCCGCTGCGCCAAATAGAGCTTTAAAAACCTGCGGATCATCAATGGCGTCAATCATGCCGAAATGACCGGTATCTTTGCCGTAACGCTCGCGGTGCAAGGTATCGATTTGCGCAGTAATGCGCCCTACTACCTGCCCTTCTTTTTTCGCCACCCATGCCTGCCAGATGATATGGTCCGTCCCCGGATTTTTCGCTGACAGATGTTCGCTGCGTTCAATGAATAAAGGAGGGATCCAGTTCGGATCATCGGGATAAAGTGACGACGGGAAAGCGATAAATACCTTTAAGTCGTTTTTATTTATTACTTTTTCAATTTTAATCATCAGCAGATCGCATTCCATAGTTCTGTGGATAACAAATTATTAATGCTGAAAATAAACAGCAACGGACGGCACCTTAACAATCCACACGGTGAATATAAGAAAAAACAAAATAATATTTATGAATAATTACGATAACCCAGCGCCACCGTTAGCCGATCAACATGACTATTGTGGATTTAATGCGACCCGCCAGGGCATTATCTTAATATATTCATAAATTAAATATTATTCACAATAAACAGAGTTAAGATTTAAAGCATTATTTTAATCAATGTTCAATATCACACCAATGAAAATACTATCTCATTTATCTTTTATGCATATATAATCCACCGCATTATTGTCACTTTATTTTTGATATCCAATTTTTTCGTGGTGTATATGTCCAATAAAATTTTTACGCATTCCCTGCCTATGCGCTATGCCGATTTTCCAACGCTGGTTGATGCTTTGGACTATGCCGCGCTGGGAAGCGCCGGAATGAGTTTTTACGACAGGCGTTGCCAACTTGAAGAAAAATTGGAATATCAGACACTAAAAGCGCGCGCCGAAACAGGAGCAAAGCGACTGCTATCGCTGAACCTGAAAAAAGGCGATCGCGTGGCGCTGATTGCCGAAACCAGTAGCGGGTTTGTCGAGGCATTTTTTGCCTGCCAGTATGCTGGATTAGTTGCCGTACCATTGGCGATTCCAATGGGCGTCGGTCAGCGGGATTCCTGGAGCACCAAACTGCAAGGTTTACTGGCAAGCTGCCAACCTGCCGCGATAATCACTGGCGATGAATGGTTGCCGCTGGTCAATGCCGCAACGCATGATAACCCTGAATTACATGTTTTAAGCCACGCCTGGTTTAAGGCGTTACCGGAAGCCGATGTTGCACTCCAGCGCCCAGTTCCAGACGATATCGCCTACCTCCAGTACACCTCCGGCAGCACCCGTTTTCCCCGTGGCGTTATCATCACTCACCGCGAAGTGATGGCTAATCTACGCGCCATAAGCCACGACGGCATTAAATTACGCCCTGGCGACCGCTGCGTCTCCTGGCTACCTTTCTACCATGATATGGGGCTGGTCGGTTTTCTCCTGACCCCCGTCGCCACACAGCTTTCGGTGGATTATTTACGAACTCAGGACTTTGCCATGCGCCCGCTGCAATGGCTTAAATTGATCAGTAAAAATCGTGGCACCGTTTCCGTTGCGCCGCCGTTTGGCTATGAATTGTGCCAGCGCCGCGTGAATGAAAAAGATCTCGCTGAACTGGATCTCTCCTGCTGGCGCGTCGCTGGTATTGGTGCTGAGCCGATCTCCGCAGAACAACTCCATCAATTCGCTGAATGTTTCCGTCAGGTCAACTTTGACGATAAAACTTTCATGCCGTGCTACGGACTGGCAGAGAACGCGCTGGCCGTCAGCTTCTCCGATGAAGCCTCCGGTGTTGTGGTTAACGAAGTGGATCGCGACATCCTCGAATATCAGGGTAAAGCCGTCGCGCCGGGTGCTGAAACACGCGCCGTATCGACTTTCGTCAACTGCGGTAAAGCGTTGCCGGAACATGGCATTGAAATCCGCAATGAAGCAGGTATGCCTGTCGCGGAACGTGTGGTAGGCCATATTTGCATCTCCGGCCCCAGCCTGATGAGCGGCTATTTTGGCGACCAGACTTCGCAGGACGATATCGCGGCGACGGGCTGGTTAGACACCGGCGATCTCGGTTATCTGCTGGACGGTTACCTCTATGTCACTGGGCGTATTAAAGATCTGATTATTATTCGTGGCCGCAATATCTGGCCACAAGATATTGAATACATTGCGGAACAAGAACCGGAAATTCACTCTGGCGATGCCATTGCTTTTGTGACCGCCCAGGAAAGAATCATTTTGCAGATCCAGTGCCGGATCAGCGACGAAAATCGACGCGCCCAGCTTATCCACTCTCTGGCAGCGCGGATACAAAGCGAATTTGGCGTTTCGGCGGCTATCGACTTGTTACCACCACACAGTATTCCGCGCACATCTTCCGGTAAACCTGCCCGCGCAGAAGCGAAAAAACGTTATCAGAAAGCCTATGCCGCCAATCTTCATGTGCAGGAATCCCTCGCAGGTTTTGCGCAATGAACCAAACTGTCGCGGTGACGGGCGCTACCGGGTTTATCGGTAAATATATTATCGATAACCTGCTCGACCGCGGCTTTCACATCCGCGCATTGACGCGTACTCCTCGTGCTCACCATAACGATAACGTTACCTGGGTGCGCGGTTCGCTGGAAGATACACATTCACTTAGCGAGCTGGTTGCTGGTGCCGGTGCTGTGGTCCATTGCGCCGGGCAAGTACGTGGACACAAAGAGGATGTCTTTACTCGCTGTAACGTTGACGGCAGCCTGCGCCTGATGCAGGCGGCAAAAGAGAGCGGCTTTTGCCAACGTTTTCTATTTATCTCTTCGCTGGCGGCGCGCCATCCCGAGCTCTCCTGGTATGCAAAATCCAAACATGTCGCCGAACAACGACTGGCAGCAATGGCGGACGCAATTACGCTGGGCGTTTTTCGCCCAACGGCAGTCTATGGCCCCGGCGATAAAGAGTTAAAACCACTGTTTGACTGGATGCTGCGCGGCCTGCTGCCACGGCTGGGCGCACCAGAGACGCAGCTCACTTTCCTGCACGTCACCGATTTCGCACAAGCAGTGGGTCAGTGGTTAAGCGCCGACTCCGTACAGACGCAAACCTATGAATTATGCGATGGCGTCGCTGGCGGCTATGACTGGCAACGCGTACGACAGCTTGCCGCCGACGCCCGTTGTGGTTCCGTGCGAATGGTTGGCATTCCTCTGCCGATACTCACCTGCCTTGCGGATATCAGTACCGCGTTGAGTCGCCTGGCAGGTAAAGAACCTATGCTGACCCGCTCGAAATTGGGTGAATTAACCCATGTTGACTGGTCGGCAAGTAATAACCGTATTTCTGAAGATATTAATTGGTTTCCCGGGATTAGCCTGGAACACGCATTACGCAACGGGCTATTTTGATTGTCTTGTTTAAAGGTGTGTTAACGTTTCTATGGTAAATCGTGAAATAGTAATGGATTACATCCTTTCCTGTTTACAGGATTTGGTCGAAAACGGTGTGGAAATTAAGCCTGACAGCGATCTCGTCAACGATCTCGGCCTGGAGTCGATTAAAGTGATGGATCTCTTAATGATGCTGGAAGACAGATTTGATA
Source organism: Escherichia sp. E1V33 (assembly GCF_004211955.1). Taxonomy (GTDB): domain Bacteria; phylum Pseudomonadota; class Gammaproteobacteria; order Enterobacterales; family Enterobacteriaceae; genus Escherichia. The sequence goes on along the minus strand of NZ_RHJI01000015.1, from coordinate 85,696 downwards.
TTTCCATTCCGATTAATATTCTGCTGGATGTCAAAACCCCTGTGCAATTAATGGAAACACTACTTCCATGGCTGGAGAATAAATAATGGGGCTATACGATAAATATGCGCGCCTTGCTGGCGAGCGACTGCAATTTAGTGACAACGGGTTAACACCGTTTGGCACCTGTATTGATGAAGTGTATTCCGCCACCGAAGGCCGGATCGGCAATAAAAAAGTGATTCTGGCCGGGACCAATAATTATCTCGGATTAACCTTCAATCATGATGCCATCACCGATGGTCAGGCAGCGTTAGCGGCACAAGGTACCGGCACCACCGGTTCACGTATGGCTAATGGTAGTTATGCGCCGCATCTGGCGTTAGAGAAAGAGATTGCCGAGTTTTTCAATCGCCCTACCGCTATCGTTTTTTCAACCGGTTATACCGCTAATTTAGGTGTCATCAGCGCACTCGCCGACCATAACGCCGTGGTGTTGCTGGATGCCGACAGCCACGCCAGTATTTATGACGCCTGTTCTCTCGGCGGCGCGGAGATTATTCGTTTCCGCCATAATGACGCCAACGATCTGGAACGTCGCATGGTTCGCCTCGGTGAACGGGCAAAAGAGGCGATTATTATCGTTGAAGGCATCTACAGTATGCTCGGTGACGTTGCGCCGCTGGCGGAAATTGTTGATATCAAACGTCGTCTCGGCGGATATTTAATTGTCGATGAAGCTCACTCGTTTGGCGTGTTAGGCGCAACGGGGCGCGGGCTGGTTGAAGCCGTTGGCGTTGAAGATGATGTGGATATTATCGTTGGCACCTTCAGTAAAAGCCTGGCTTCTATTGGTGGTTTTGCCGTGGGTTCGGAAGCGATGGAAGTGCTGCGCTACGGCAGTCGTCCGTATATTTTTACCGCCTCCCCTTCTCCTTCCTGCATTGCAACCGTGCGCTCGTCGTTAAGAACTATTGCCACTCAACCAGAGTTGCGGCAAAAACTGATGGATAATGCCAACCATCTGTATGACGGGCTGCAAAAGCTGGGTTATGAGTTAAGCTCACATATTAGTCCGGTAGTGCCGGTAATAATCGGTTCGAAAGAGGAAGGTTTACGCATCTGGCGTGAGCTTATTTCGCTGGGCGTGTATGTGAATCTTATCCTGCCACCTGCCGCGCCGGCGGGCATCACGCTGCTGCGCTGTAGCGTAAACGCTGCCCACAGTCGTGAGCAAATCGATGCCATCATTCAGGCATTTGCTACTCTGAAGCAGTAATGTGAGCCCGCCGTGGTGTTGCGCCACGACGGGTTTAATGTTGCCTATCAAATAGATACACCAGAATCAACGCCACCAGCACAAATGCCATAGGTAAACCGAGTGCAGTAACGGGCGCACTCAGCGCAAATAATAATCCCAGATTGACCATTATTTGGTAGCTTATCCAGGTAAGTAAGCCAACGATGACGCCTACAGCAAGACGGCTGCCCATCCCCGGCGAGCGCGGGGCGCTAAAGGTAAAAGGCACTGCCAGCAAAATCATCGCCAGGGTTAAAATGGGATGCCCCAGCTTTTCCCACAATGCCAGGCGATACTCACTGCTCGGTTGTCCGGTTTCCTGCAAGTAATTGATGTAATGGTTGAGCTGACGAACGGAAAAGCTATTGCCCGGCATCGACAGTTCTTCAAGATTCATACTGGTGAATGTCGATTGCCAGGCAAGATTATCTAATGTTTCCAGCGTTTCTTTGCCATTCAGCCATTTTTTATGATTCACACCATGCAGGATCCACGTTTTGTCGTCTTCAATAGTGGCACTGCGCGCGTAAATGTAGGATTCGAGCGAGAGATCGTCACGGTAATGAAAAATCTCCACCCCCACCGGCTGGCCCTGTTCGTTTAGCGATTTTACCGTCACAAATTCATTGCCACGTCTGGCCCACAGCATATTGCCAGTAATGTCATCGTCTTCCCCCAACGCGGTGGCGGTCGATTTGATTTGCAGCGCCTGTTGCTGCAATGGCGAAGCAACCCATTCATCAATTGCGCCTAACGAGACAGCCCACAGAATACCCGCGACCAACACCACCATTGCAATACGAAAAATGGAAAAACCTGTGGTGCGAATGGCGGTAAGTTCACTGTTCTTCGACATCTGTCCAAGACCAACAATCCCGCCTAATAAGGCGATAAACGGTCCAAGATCGATAAGCGTACGCGGCAAGGTCATCAACACCACCATCACCGCCTGGGTCCAGCGATAGCCGCCGGGGCTGACATCATCTAGTTCGTTAATCAGGTTGAAGGTGGTGAAAAGCGGAAGCAGTAATCCAGCCGCAGCCGTAAACCCGAGAAACACGTGACGTATCAAATAGCGACTGAAAATATTCATCGGAAGTATTTCTGCAACAAAGAGAAGTCGCGGGCAATGAGCAGCAGCAAGCCAATCAACATCACCCCTGGTATCAACCACAAACCTGGAATAAGAGGGATCGCGCCATTAGCCACCAGCGTACGGCAAACATCGCCGCCATAAAAAATGGCAATAAACAGCAACGTCAGTGGCAGTAACGTAGAAAATCGCCCCTGGCGCGGTTTTACACGACTTAAAGAGATGGCCAGCAGCGCCATCAACAACGCTGTCAGGCCACGGCTTTGTCGCCATTGCAGTTCAGCATGATCGGCAGGAAATACAGAGCGCGCCAGTTCCGCGACCGATTTCGCTTTACGTTTGACGTTGGCGCTTTGATCCAGCGGATTCAGATGTAATTGCAGATTACGGTAGATCTGTTCGTTGTCGTCACTACCCTCATGATCGAGTATATAAGCCGTGCCGGAATGCAACATTACGGTAGGCTTCTCAGGAGAGGGGTCAACAACATCAAGCGAACGGGCGCGGAAAATGCGGGTTCGATTGGCGGTAGAGGTGTAAATCAGCGCGTCAGTCAGGCGATTATTGTCCTGGTCAACCGTCTGTGAAAGGATCATTCGCCCGTTATCGTTAGTATTAAATTTCTTTGCCCGCAACTGGCGAACATCCAGTTCCGACTGCGACTGTTGTTCCAGTTGATAAATCTGCGCATAAGCCCAGGGCCGACCATACATCGACAACAGCGTGACAAAAATGCTTAATGGTATTGCCAGATACAGAACGGCTTTATACAAACGTGCGGGACTGGCGCCCGCCGCAGAGATAGCGGTAATTTCCGAGTCAGTATACATCTGCCCAAGCGTCACACCAACCGACACATACAGGCCCACCGGAAGTAACATTTCAAGCGCTATCAGCACTTTGTAGAAAACGACATTAAGTACTACATCAAGCGCTAAAGTCCCATTGGCTGCTTCGGTCAGGTAACGCTGTGCAGAGTAGCTAGCGAAGATAAAGATCAAAAAACCAACGATAATCAGCACCAGACGGCGCGTACCACGCATGATGTAGTGTTCAACCAGTTTCATTTCACTAACGCCCTCAATCCTTTGAGTTTTTTATTCATTGATCAGTTTCTGCGCCAACGCTATGACCTGATCAACCTCTTCTGGCGTCAGGCTGCCGTCCTTCGCCCACTGAATTTGCCCGGCTTTATTCAGCACCAGAATGGTTGAACTCTGTTCCGGCAAGCGCCAGGCAACGCGCCCCAGACCGCTTCCGTCGATTACGAATTGCGCCCACGGATAGCGACGTTTATTTTTTTCAATTTTACCTGTCACAAAATAGCTGGTGCCGAAGATGGCATCATCGGTATTCACGATGGTGGTGGGCTGAAAACGATCCTGAGGATAGTTTGCTGCTTCTACTGCTTTGATTAACAGTGAGTTCTTCTTCTTCGCTGACTTTCGTCCGGCAATATACTGAATAATGCGGACTTTTCCCTTCAGTTGCGTGCTGTTCCATTTTTGATAGTAAATTTCGTCATTTTTAAGCAGCAATTCACCACCGTCCTGAATATAAACAGGCGTGACCGTTTTTCCGATGACGAAATTGTGCGCAATCGCGCCGAACGGGAAGAGTAAAAATATCAGCGCAGTAATCAGACGAGAGGGCATCATTGCTCCGGTTATAGCGGAAAACGCGAAATCAGCAGTTCTAAGCGCTGACGAATATCGCTGTCGAGTGCCACCGGTGCATCATATGACTGGCGATTTTCCAAATCATCCGCCACCATGTCATCGTGCTTATCCCCCATCAGGCCATTAATGGCCGCCAGGAAGCGGGAAATCTGCAACGCCTCTATATTTTCGGGATCAATCGATCTTAGAGTGTCGTAATAAGAAACCTGCTGACTGATGATTTTTCGCACATCATGAAATTCCCTGCCGGTTAGCTGCGGCCTGGCAATAATTTTTTTCAGGATGTGCATTTGCTTCTGGCGATAAGCGATAAAACCGTTAACGCTTTCTAGCTGGCTATGGCGTAATGAATAATTCACCAGCCACCAGACAGGGGAGCTTAAATAAACACGTAACAGGTTGCCGTAATACGACACAATATTTTTCTTACCATTACGAAAACCGTCCTGGAAACGTCCAAGAAAAACCGTCGTTTTGCCGAATAAAAATCCGGCCTGATGCTTCTTTAAATACAACCGTTGCGCAAAACGCAGATGCTTGTAGCGCGCTCGCATGTATTTAAATTGTTTGCGTTCTTCATCGGTAAGAGAGTCGCCTTTCGCTTGCTTCAGGGTCAGGTGGAGTAACGCCTTGCGATTGACTCCGTCCAACCAGAATCTCAGGCATAATGCATAATTGTCATGAATAATTTCCGATGAACAACGCAGTGCGATCGTTGGCGGTAAGCTAACTTGAGCGTCAACAACATCATCTTCTTCGACCGCGACAAATAAACGCTCACTGACCTCAAGTGGAAAATATTTTTTCATCATTGGGATTTTTCTCCCACTGCGTTATAGGCCAATAAATGGCGTTGAAAGAACGCCTTTAATGTCGGAATTAATGAGAGCACCACATCCAGACATTGCCCACCGAAGTAAGCAAATGCTGCCCCCAGCACGCCAAACAAATGACAGAACATGAACAGCAACACGATATAACCAATTGAGGCGATGGTTTGCGCCACGAGAAAGGCACGCTGTTTCCCTGCCATTAGCAATAATGACTCCTGTGGGAAGCCCAGCATCGAAATAACAATCGCTCCGAGCATCACCTGGATCAGGTCATACGCTTCGAGATACTTAACACCAAACACCAGTGAAATAAGTGGCTTGCCAACGATTAACACAGCCAGCGCCACCAGAATGCCAATCCCGCCAGCCAGCAATCCAGACTTCACCCCAAGGAGCCACGGTCTGGTCGTTCGTGGATCTAAGCGCATAACTTCAGGGTAAAAACTCTTACCCAACAAACTGGCAGGCGTCCCGGCGGCATCGAAGAATGTCATAGCGATTTTAAATAACCCGGCAGCAGCTGGTCCTAATACGATCCCCACCAGCACCGTGCTACATGAATTACGCGCCGACCAAATGGAATGGGCAATGTTGGTTGACCAGACAAAACTCCACGCGCCTTTGATGTGTCGGGCAGACTCAAACAGGTTCAATTTGAAGGCGTTATGGATATTTCTGCGACGTAATTCACGCGCGGCAAACCACCAGTACATGGTGCCGCCAACCAGATTCGATGCGTACCAGGCGATAACAAATCCGGCAAAGCCTAAGTTAAAATACCAGGCGATTACGCTGCCCGCCGCACGCAGAAAAGGTTTCGTCGCCTGCTGTACCGCAATTAAGTCGAAGCGATCAACCGCACGCAAAATGCCGGTTGGCGTGGAGGAAGCCATTGAAGGAATGAGCGTGCAATAGAGCGCTGCCAGCCAAAAGCCTTGGTCATCCAGACCTAATGAATGGGAAAGGAATGGCAGTAAGGCAATGCCGCCGACAATCGCCACCGCGCCGCTGACGATATCCAGCGAGAAGGAAAATGAGACGACATTGCGGAATTGCTGGGGATTATTGTTGGTTAATGCTGGCGTTCCGTACTGCACCACCAACTGCCATGTCTGAAACTTAATAAAATCGCTGATCGACTTGGCATAAGACTGTATGACGACAAGTACGCCAAACATCGCTGGCGTCATCCCTTTACCGGCGCATGAAAGCGCCAGTAAGCCCAGCAAGGCGCTCACGACATTGCTGGAACCTAACCAGGCACTGTTACGAATAATGGTGCGAAAGGCGCCATCTGCAAACCAATGTTTGATGTTAAAACCTGCCAATTCAGCCTGACCTTATCGTTGAAAAATGAAAAATATCCCGTCTGCCTTAAGTCAAGCTTCGGCGGTCAGAAACTATGGCAACCAGAGAAACCGCTTTCTGTGCCTGTTCCAGCACTTCGCTGTAGGGCGCTCTGGAATCAATCTCTAAAATTTTCGTGCCGTTATAGCCAATCTTCGACATGACGCCGATTTTGTCCTGCAACTCGGCATAGTCATGATCAGGCTTGCGGGAGATGGCAGTATCAATATCAATCCCCAAACGAATGATTAATTCAGGACGGTACTGCGCCATTTGTTGGTATAAACGCCGTTCGCGCCGCGCCAGAAACATGCTGATTTTCCCGGTCGCACGTTCGACGCCAATCCCCGGTCCGTCATAATAAAAACCGGAAATTTCCGCCTGCGGAAAGCGATCGCTGACCACCAGAACGCCGCTTTGTGCCAGTCGCTGGACCTTACGAAGGTTCGCCATTCGCCGTAGTGAAAAGCAGTACATAATCACCGCTGCCCAGAGCGCCGGAGAGCGAGTTTTCATGCTTTGGGTTTTCGAGGATTTGGCCGCCAGCCGCCGCTCCAGCCAGACACCAACCAACGGTAATCGTTTGATTTTGTCGCCGTCTTCGCCGGAGAGCAGCCCCAGATAGCGACGCTCGGTTTGCCAGTGCTGTTGTAATGATTTCACCAGATCGGTGGTTAGCGTTGATTTACCGGTGCCATCGCACCCGACCACCGCAATTAGCCCCGGAATATAGTTGGACTGCGGAGCGGTGGTGCTGTTTACAGCTTGCGTTTGTAGTGCATCCATTCTTTAAATCATCCCCTATCCATTTTGGTGATCAGGAAAGTTCGGCGTGAATTGCGCGTAGTGACGCTTGCAGGATTTCATCGGCGGGTTGCCGTCCATCCAGTTCAAGGATCCTGGCGCCGTTGAACGTCAGTTGCGGCGTAATGGCGATTTTTTCCTGTAACGCCGCCAGTTGATGGTCAGGTTTACGCGAAAACGCGGTTTGTTCATCAATGCCAAGACGAATCAACAATACGGGCAAATAAGACGCCATCCATTGGTACAGCTTCAGCTCGCGCTGCCTTAACATTTTTACCCAACCATTACCGCCTTTAGTTTTAGCCAGTTGTGGGCCATCAAAACGAAAGCCAGGGACTTCAACCTGCGGGTAGCGGTCGGTGATGAGTAGATAGCCTTGCTGGCTTTTTCTTAACATTTTGCGAAACTTGTACGCCCGCCAGCAGGAAAGCAAATAGATAACCAGCGCGGTAATATTGCCAGGCGGCGTTGAGGGCTTTTCATGCACATGAGCTGCCTTCCCCCGCAGATAACGCCCAAAAGGGGCGCCAATTATAGGTAGCTGTGAAATCCATTCGCCAATTCGCCCGGACGATTGCCCGAGATAAATGTGTTCTGTTGGCATTATTGCTGCCAGTTCATTCACCAGGCTTGCCGTGAGGGTCGATTTACCTGAACCATCACATCCCACAATGGCAATAACACGCACTGGCATGGAATTAATTATTGACATATTACGTTGATTCACGAAAAACCCGGCAGCAAATAATGTATTGAATATTACGTGGTCCGTGCTCAGAATATCCGTTCAATCTTATTGTGACAATGGTTAATTGTGACATTCACTTGAATTACGCTTTCATAAAATATATTAACCAAATAAATATTTTGGATGGATATTTAAATTTAAGGATATATTCATGCAGTCAATAACACCTCCATTAATAGCCGTTATTGGTAGTGATGGCTCAGGCAAGTCAACGGTTTGTGAACATCTCATTACCGTTGTCGAAAAATATGGTGCCGCAGAAAGAGTTCATCTCGGAAAACAAGCCGGAAATGTCGGTCGTGCAGTGGTAAAACTGCCCTTAATGGGAAAATCGCTGAATAAATCCATTGAACGCAATAAAGTGAAAACAGCGAAAAAATTGCCTGGGCCAGTTCCGGCGCTGGTAATTACAGCGTTTGTCGCACGTCGCTTACTGCGCTTTCGTCATATGCTTGCCTGTCGTCGCCGCGGGTTAATTGTTTTAACCGACCGTTATCCGCAAGACCAAATTCCTGGCGCTTATGATGGTACGGTGTTTCCGCCTAACGTTGAAGGCAGCCGGTTTGTGTCCTGGCTGGCAAGTCAGGAACGTAAAGCATTTCACTGGATGGCGAGCCATAAGCCTGACCTGGTCATCAAACTCAATGTCTCCCTGGACGTGGCCTGCGCGCGTAAGCCTGACCACAAAAGGGCATCGCTGGAAAGGAAGATAGCCATAACGCCACAGTTAACTTTTGGAGGCGCGCAACTGGTTGATATCGATGCCAATCAACCGCTGGAACAAGTGCTGGTTGATGCGGAAAAAGCGATTACGGATTTTATGACAGCACGAGGTTATCACTAGTCAGAAGTGATAATGCCCGATCGCAAGACCGGGCATTATCAGGAAGGTTAAATAAGCTGCAATGCAATCCAGTACAGACTACCAGACAGAAAAATCGCTGCCGGTAAGGTAAACACCCACGCCATCAGGATGCTGGTTACCGTTTTACGCTGTAACCCACCGCCATCCACCACCATCGTCCCCGCCACCGCAGAAGAGAGTACGTGAGTTGTGGAAACTGGCATCCCAATATAGCTGGCAAGACCGATTGATACCGCCGCCGTCATCTGCGCCGCCATCCCTTGCGCATAAGTCATGCCGCGCTTACCAATTTTCTCACCGATGGTCATCGCGACACGACGCCAGCCAATCATGGTGCCAATACCGAGCGCTAAAGCCACCGCCATGATTATCCACACAGGAGCATATTCAATGGTGCTTAACATATCGCTGCGCAGTTTTTTCAGCAGGTTCTGGTCGTCTTTGCTAACGCCAGGCAGTTTCGCCAGCTTCGCAGAGGTATCAGAGATACAAAGCATAATCCGGCGCAACTGACTGCGTTGACTCACGTTTAACGGTTCGTAGCTTTCCATATTGCCCGGCAGCATCGTTTTAACGCGCGCAATTGCGTCAAAGGTATTTGCCGGATGACAATGGAACTCCGTCACTTGCGTGCCATCAGTCGGTGCCGCAGGCAATGGAGGTTCCATCGCAATCAACTTCTGCGGCAGTTCAGGATGCTGTTGCAGATAGTGTTCGAAGTTGGTGACGGCATCGCGGGTACGCGTAATTTCATAGCCAGACGCGTTCATATTAACGACGAACCCTGCGGGGGCTATCCCCACCAATACCAGCATTACCAGGCCGATCCCTTTCTGTCCGTCGTTCGCACCATGTGAAAACGCCACGCCCGCAGCGGAAACAATCAGCGCAATACGCGTCCAGAATGGCGGTTTACGTTTGCCCTTTTTCTTTTTGCGATCTTCAGGAATACGGTGAATACGGTCACGCTTTTTCGTCCCGCTCCAGAAACGGCGCAGCAGGAAAATCAGCCCTCCTGCAATGACCAGGCCGACGATGGGGGAGACAATCAACGAAGAGAAAATCTTGGTGACTTCACGCAGGTTTAACGCGTCCATCACCGACGAGCCGGTCAATAGCGCGTTGGTTAAGCCGATGCCGATAATCGCGCCAATCAACGTGTGCGAACTGGAAGCCGGTAAACCAAAGAACCACGTTCCCAGGTTCCAGATTATCGCCGCCAGCAGCATGGAAAAGACCATCGCCAGACCGTGGGTTGACCCCATATTCAATAGCAAATCGGTTGGCAACATATGGACGATGGCATAAGCGACACTAAGCCCGCCCAATAACACGCCAAAGAAGTTAAAAAATGCCGCCATCACCACGGCAAGTTGTGGCTGCATGGCTCGGGTATAAATAACGGTTGCCACCGCATTCGCCGTGTCATGAAAACCATTGATTGCTTCGTAGAACAACACAAATGCCAGAGCAAGTAATAACAAAAGCCCTGTGTATATATCAAGGCCAACGAATAAATTTAGCATATATTAGATTACGCCATTTTGAATTTACGAACGAACGCATTATCAGTGACTTTAACGGCGTGGGCAAAGTGAAATATCATCTTTTAGCGATAAAAAGAGTGTTATTACTTTAGTATCAGATAATAAGTTGCCATTCAAAATTTTAAGAAATAATTAATGGCAAATCATTTCAATCATTAATACATTCACGTTGTGAATTTATTAACTTCATGCATTACAACATTCAATACTTTGAGTATTCCATGAGCGATTTTCCGTGCTGATTATTTTTGATAATCAGCACGGGTTTACGAAAAAGTCTATTACTCTTTCAGCACAATTAACGGTTCAATATCACTCTCTTTTTTGATGACCAGAGATTCATCGCCGCGCAAACATGTCCCACCGTAGTTGCCGCCCACGGTGAAGGTACATACCTGAATGTATTTACCGTCCACTTTTGGCAGACACCACAGTTGCTGGTAGATATTTTTCTGCTCGGCAAATTTACCGCTGGTTTGGTCGAGCACCTCTTCATGATGGCTGACCAGGTCGATATTGCTACCACAGCGACCGGCAATCGGTTTCACTGCATAACCGGTTTTCACCAGTTCATCATTAACAGTGAAATCGGTATCCAGCAGATAACGATGATGCGGAAACAGCGACCAGAGAATTGGCAGAATCGCTTTGTTGCCAGGGATCACCGTCCAAAGCGGTTCAAAGACCAGCACTTCCGGGCGTAGCAGAACGTCGATCAGGCGCACTTCATTTTGCGGGTGACCAGTGCGAATCGGGACCGCAGCAAATTCACGGTCACTGACTTCACGAATCTGATCAAACGCCGTTTCCCACGCCCAGGTCTTCCACACGCAGTTAACCAGTCGCCCTTCTCCATCAATCAGTTGCCCGGCAGCATCCCAGCCCAGTTCATCTAACCCGCGCAAGATACGCGTTTCAAAACCTGCCTGTTGCAGCGCCTGCTCCATAAACTGAGCGTGATAGTTCTCCTCAATATCTTTGTCCTGCATGATATGGACAAACGGACGCGCGCGACTGTGTTTCCACGCGCCAGCCAGTTCGTTAATCAGCCCTTCCGCCGGGTTGAAGCCATTGCCTTTATAGCCCTGCTCCGCCCAACGCTCGAGGATTAAGCCCGCTTCGGTATGACAGGAGGCGGAATCGGCATTGTATTCATAGACCTTCAGGCCACGCTCATCCATGCAGAAATCCATACGACCGGTGATCATATGGTGGCGACGACGCTGCCAGGAGAGGCGCAAACGCGGCCAGAGGATTTTCGGAATGTCGAACAGCGCCAGCAGATTGTCATCTTTCAGCACTTTGTCGGTAGCGTGAAGATACATCAGGTGCAGCTCGTTGGTGGCTTTAACCAGTTCCTGTTCGGCGCTCTCCGTAATGGTGTAGTAATGATACGGATCCTGATTGATCACCTGACCGTTCGCCTGCACGTAGGCGTTTTGCAGCGGATCTTTTTCATCCAGCCATTTACCATCAAACTGGCCTTTGTTTTCCAGGCGCGCTCCGCTGATTTTCAGCAGCTCGCCTGCAATTTCCGGCTGCGGTAAGCTGTATTCAGTATCTTCCGTCTGGATCATCCAGCCCAGAATGGTGGTGTCATCGAAAGTGTCTTTGAGGGTATAGCAGCCGTTTTCTACCACCATCTCCAGCTCGCGCGTCCACTGTTGCCCTTGCGGCAACGGGGAATGAATCACGTTTTGTTCGGCAATACGGACTTTGTTGCCATGCAATTGCGTAATGATGGCGACATGGCCGGTGTCTTTAAATTCACCGCCCTTATCCCAGATAAGAAGCGCGCCCGCCACCGGCGCACGCGGCGAGCCGTTAGGAAATGCCTGCAATGGCAGGATGTTGTCATTAACCACTTCACGCAGGAAGCGCAGCGAGAAAATCTCCCACGCCATGCCCACGTCAGTGAAGACCACACCGTAGTTCAGAAAGAGAAAACGGCGAGCAAACTCAACGCATTGCCATTTGTGGCCCATATATTCGTCGTCGATATAGCTACGGAATACGGCGTCATCTTCGTATTCCAGCGGATCGAGAGAACTGTAATCTGAAGAGTAGATTGCTACCCCACCGGGGGCGTAGCCCAATAACGTCCCGAACGGGGCATCCTGGCTGGTCGTTCCTTTGCTCATCACTTTACCTTTAACAATACAACCTAAGCAGTTGGCGTAATTGTTGTGCTCTGATTACCTGCTCAGCGACATTAACCGGACAGAGGTTAGACTTATCATACACCTCAACGCAGCGGCTGGCGCAAAGGGTTAAAAAATTCACATTCTGTACAGCAAGTGACCTGCTACACTGCTTCAACACTACCACTCAGAAGGCAACTCACTATGACAGACAATACTTATCAGCCCGCGAAAGTCTGGACGTGGGATAAATCCGCTGGCGGCGCGTTCGCCAATATCAATCGCCCGGTTTCTGGTCCGACGCATGAGAAAACGCTGCCCGTTGGCAAACACCCATTGCAACTTTATTCGCTGGGAACGCCGAACGGTCAGAAAGTAACGATTATGCTTGAGGAGCTGCTGGCGCTGGGCGTTACCGGGGCAGAATACGACGCATGGCTAATTCGTATTGGCGATGGCGATCAATTCTCCAGCGGTTTTGTGGAAGTGAACCCAAATTCGAAAATTCCCGCTCTGCGCGATCATACGCATAACCCGCCGATCCGCGTTTTTGAGTCAGGATCGATTCTGCTTTATCTGGCCGAGAAATTTGGCTACTTCCTGCCGCAGGATCTAGCGAAGCGAACTGAAACGATGAACTGGTTGTTCTGGTTACAGGGCGCTGCACCGTTCCTCGGCGGTGGTTTTGGTCACTTTTATCATTACGCGCCAGTGAAAATTGAGTACGCCATTAACCGCTTTACCATGGAAGCCAAGCGCCTGCTCGACGTGCTGGATAAGCAACTGGCGCAGCATAAGTTTGTCGCGGGCGATGAGTACACCATTGCGGATATGGCGATCTGGCCGTGGTTTGGCAACGTGGTGTTAGGCGGCGTATATGATGCCGCAGAGTTTCTTGATGCGGGCAGTTATAAACATGTGCAACGCTGGGCGAAAGAAGTGGGCGAACGTCCGGCAGTGAAACGTGGGCGTATTGTTAACCGCACCAACGGGCCGCTGAACGAGCAGTTGCATGAGCGCCATGACGCCAGTGATTTTGAGACGAATACGGAAGATAAGCGCCAGGGGTAAGAGTTGACGAGGCGGAAAATTGTGCACAAATTGTCCCCTCGCCCCTTCGGGGAGAGGGTTAGTGTGAGGGGAACAGGTCAGCACAGGCTCGAATAATGCTCACTGAAAGGCAATCGAGCACAATGCCTGATGCGACGCTGCCGCGTCTTATCAGGCCTACGAAAGCTAATCATCACGCGCTGGTAATGTCGTAATCCATTTGGCGCAGTGCGTCTAATGTGGCTTTGGCTTCGTCTTCGTCGATGATACTCATGGCAAATCCGACGTGTACCAGCACCCACTGGCCCAGTAGATCGGCAGGGTTACCTTCGCAAATCAGCGCGATATTCACGTCGCGCTTGATACCACATACTTCAACCTGCGCAAGCTGGTGAATATCTTCACCGACAGCCAGCACCTGGCCTGGAACGCCAATACACATTGTTAACTCCGGTTATTTCGATTGCCGGACAAACGCGAAAAAGAACCTTTATCGGGTGTTTCCCCTCACCCTAACCCTCTCCCCGAAGGGGCGAGGGGACCGTCCGTGCGCTTTTCAGGCGTTGTCCTCAGTCTTATTCAACTTCAATACTTTTGACGATCAGCGAATCGCCGGTATCGACACGCAACCGTTCGCCGTGACAGATCGGACACTGCGCATCGTGCTGATGAATCTCCACCACCTGGCTGCAATCCCAGCACCAGGCCTGGGCGGGTTTATAAACGATATGTAAATCGCACCCTTGCGCCACAGTTCCCTGGCAGACAATTTCAAAACTAAAACGGACGGCGCTCTCCTCAACGCAGGAGAGCGCGCCAATTTCCAGCCACACGGCGGTGACGCGCTTAACATCGTGCTGCTCCGCCTGCCGTTGGATAATTTCAACGGCACTCTGGCAAAGCGACAACTCATGCATTTTCGCCACTCCTGCGACCAAACAGCAGGGCGCGACGCCCTGCGTGTGGTACATCCGGATTCGTGACTGGCAGCGAAAGGATCATTCGCGCGCAGTCATCCGTCAGGCGTTGGCCCTCTTCAATCGACATGCTGTGCGAAAGCGGCGACATCAGCGAGCAGGAGAGGTATTGCGACACACCGTCCAGTTCGCCAACGGTAAAGGTCATAGTGCCATACGGCAGTTGCAGACCAATTTTTTCACTCACTTTCCGCAGCGGCCAGAGTTGATCCGGGCCGGGGAAGATAACTGCACTCAGCATCCACGGGGTGATCACACACCCCGTCCACTGACCTTCGAACAGCGTAAAGTCAGAAACATACACCGGCATTGAAGGATGCAGAAAAGAGAGATCGTGCATCGAGCGCCGGGCAATTTCTTCAAACGCTGCCAGTACTTGCGCCTTCGGGGAGGTCTGGAAACCTGCTATCTCTTCAGTCATGAGTCGCCTCCCGTGGGATGGCTTCCACGCCTGATTCGCGCAGCGCAGCCAGAACCTGCTCAAGCGCAGGTTCAATCATTGCTTCAACCGTCGGCGTTAAGCCGATGTGCGGCTCCAGCGATTCCGGGATCACGCCGACAAGAGTCAGCTTTTTCGGAAACTCGCCGGTGAAGCGTAGGGCCGACAATACGTCGGCCAGGCCAAGCTGATGCGGAGAGATTTTGTTGGTAAACAACGCCGGAACTTCTTCATCCCGCAGGATCATCATCGTTCCCGGCGCGTTCTTTTTCGACACAATGGCGTCGGCGATAATCAGATGATCGCGATTTGCCATGTCGCCAAGCAGCTCCATTCCCGCCGTGCCGCCATCGAGGATCTCAACATAATCCGGCAGAATGTATCGTTGCTCTAACGCTTCGACAATCCGCACACCGATGGCTTCATCGGTCAGCAAAATATTGCCGACCCCTAAGACTAAAATACGCATTACAGAACCTTCACTGAAACCACTTCGTTGCCGTCAGCATCCATTACGTGTACCGCACATGCCATGCACGGGTCGAAGGAGTGAATGGTACGCACCACTTCCAGCGGTTTATTCGGATCGGCAATCGGCGTGCCCACCAGCGACTGCTCGTACGGACCTACATCATCATTGAAGTTACGCGGGCCGGAGTTCCAGGTTGACGGAACGACCGCCTGGTAGTTGCTGATAATACCGTCTTTAATCACCATCCAGTGAGAGAGCATTCCGCGCGGTGCTTCGAGGAAGCCAACGCCTTTGAACTCGCCCGTTGCCGGAATGTTTGGCTTCACAAAGGTGGTGTGATCGCCTTTGCCGATATTGGTGATCAGTGCACTGTATTGATTTTGCAGGATATCCTGCAATTCGCAGCAGTGAACAGTACGACCAATAATACGGCCCAGCGTGGAGTGCAGTTGCGCCACTTCCAGCGTGTTGCCAGTCAGTTTCTGATAAATCGCAACGATTTCATTCAGTTTGTTCTGGGTAGATTCGCGACCAGCTGCCAGTTTCACAAGCATGTTAGCCAGCGGACCCACTTCTACCGTTTTGCCGTAGAAAGTCGGCGATTTCACCCAGGAGTATTTACCGTCGTCAGACCAACCGTCGTAAGCCGGAATGGTGGTGCCTTCCCACGGTGCCTGCGGCGCTTCGTCTTTATACCAGGAGTGCTTCGCGCTTTCCTGAATCCCTTTGATCAGGTATTCATCAGAGTGCGAAGTAATCGGACGGTAAGTCGATAGATCGGCATTCTGGATGTAGCCGCCAGGGAACAGGAAGCTGCCGTTTTTGCTGTCAGTCGGGAATTCCGGCACGCTCAGGTAGTTCACCGCACCTTTACCACGCTCCAGCCATTCCGGGTAGAACGCAGCGATAACCGCGGTATCGACCTTGTAAACCTGCTCAACAAAGTCACTCAGCTTGTCGATGAAGGACTTGATGTACATCAGACGCTCAAGGTTCAGCACGCCCAGACCGTCGAGGTTGATCGGGTTCGCGACACCACCTACCGCCAGGTTCTGAATGTGCGGCGTTTTACCGCCCAGCAGCGCCACGACGCGGTTAGCGTCACGCTGGCACTCCAGCGCTTGCAGGTAGTGCGCTACCGCAATCAGGTTCACTTCCGGCGGCAGTTTCATCGCCGGGTGTCCCCAGTAGCCGTTGGCGAAAATCCCCAACTGACCGCTGGCAACCAGATCTTTGATCTTGTTCTGAACTTTAGTGAACTCTTCCGGGCTGTTCAGGTGCCAGGTCGAAACGCCTTTCAGCATTTCAGAGGCTTTGGCTGGGTCAGCTTGCAGTGCAGAAGTGATATCCACCCAGTCCAGCGCCGAAAGCTGATAGAAATGAACAATATGGTCATGCGTGGTGTGCGCAGCCAGAATGATGTTACGGATGTATTGCGCGTTAACCGGAACGTCGATATTCAGCGCGTTCTCTGCCGCACGTACGGAAGACAGCGCGTGAGTGGTAGTACATACGCCACAGATACGTTGCACAATCATCCATGCATCGCGCGGATCGCGGTTTTTCACGATCTCTTCCATGCCGCGCCACATGGTACCGGAAGCCCATGCTTTCGAAACGACGCCATTTTCGATTTCGCAATCGATGCGTAAATGCCCTTCAATTCGGGTTACCGGATCAATAGTAATTCTCTGGCTCATGCTTTGCTCGCCTCATGACGATTATGATCGTTTTGTTTTAAAGGAGGAAGTATCGGCAGTAGACGAATGAGTACGATGTAAGCGCAAATCTCAATAGCCACAAAACCAATAGAAATCAACAGTTCTTCCCAGGTCGGGAAGTAGGCGTAACCACCGCCTGGATTGAATGCCACCAGCGAATAGGTCAGACGCCAGGTTGCACAACCTAACAGCGCGCTCAGTGCTGACAGGAACAGCATGCGGGAATCATTACGCAGCTTCGCCACACGCAGGACGACCAGCGGGAAGAGCATCAGCAGGACTTCAATCCAGAACATCACGGAGTAGAAGTCACCGGCAAACGCTAACGACAGCTTGTCGCGATAGATCAGCTCGCCAAAGCGCAGCACGATGAAAATCGCCAGCAGTACGCTGATGGTATTCGTCAGCTTGACGAACAGGCTCTTTTCATCCGGACCATTGCCACGCAGACCCGCCTGCACCAGCGAACCTTCAAAGATGACAATCGAGAAGCCCATGATGAACGCCGTCAGCAGCGAGAACAGCGGCAACATTTCATAGCTCTGCCACAACGGATGCACCTTGTAGCCCGCCGAGATCATCAGCGACCCCATTGAAGACTGGTGCATGGTCGGCAGCAGCGCCCCGAGCGCAATGATGAAGAACATCACCTTGTTCAGACGCTGTAGCGACACTTTCCAGCCCAGACGTTCAAACAGTGCCGGAGCAAACTCCAGTGCCATCACACCAATGTAGATGGTCATACAGACCGCCGTCTCGAACAGTACCGAGTTCACGTTGAAGTGACCCGGAATGTAGAAGTACGGCAGGTTCCAGTAACGACCAACGTCGATGGTGATCGACAAGCCACCCAGTGAGTAACCGAACAGACTCGCCAACAGCGCCGGACGCACCAGCGGATGGTATTGCCCACGGTTAAAGACGTATACCGCCCACGCCAGCGCCCAGCCGCCACAGGCAAAGCCGGTGCCAATCAGCAGGTCAAACGCGATCCACACGCCCCACGGGAAGCCGCCGTTCAGGTCGGAGACAGAGCCCAGACCGAACACCAGACGCTTCACAATCAGGAGCATACAGATGACGATTAACGGTCCAAAAATCATGACCGGTTTACTGATGATTTTGCCGCCCAGCGGTTGTGGATCATGACTCATGATCGTCTCCTCCGTCGTGATGGTCGTTTTTGGTGTTGCGACGAACCAGCACGGTTAAGCCCGCCAGCACAGCCAGTGGTAGCATCATGCCTTTATACAGGGTGTGTTGAATATTTTCGGAACGCGCACCGGTAGAAAGATCGTCCAGTTTCGGCAGGTCGAGATTTTCATAAGGCACGCCGGTCAGTACCAGAACCTGAGTACCGCCGCCCTCTTTCTCGCCGTACAGATGCGGATAATATTTCGGCACCGTGTGCAGGTAAGTGTCGCCAGATTTCAGCGTCTGACGCGGATAGTGGTATTCGCTGCCAGGCTTGAGTGCCAGACGTTTTTTCGCCTCAGCCATCAGCTCTTCACGCGTACCAAAAATCACCGCGCCCGCCGGGCACACTTCTACGCAGCCAGGCAGACCGCCTTTATCGAGGCGCTCCACACCTTTCTGGTTGCACAGCTCACATTTATGCAGCGCACCAAACGGGTTGTTGTAGTCGTACTTCGGCACGTTGTATGGGCAGGCGACCATGCAGTAACGGCAGCCAGTGCACACATCTTTGTCGTAATGGACAATGCCGGTTTTCGGATCTTTTTTCAGTGCAGAAACCGGACACACGGAGACACAGTTCGGATCGACGCAATGCATACACTGTTTCTTAATGTACGCGTAGCCGTTCTCCTCCTGGTCTTTGTTGACACCCGTGCCGCTGGTCCACACCTGAATGATGTTATTGGTATACGGCGACAGTTTGTCGTTGTTCGACCAGGTCTGTTCCCCTTGCGGGTTACGTTCAGGGAAGTTGATATCCTGACACTTGGTGACGCAAGCCTGGCAGCCTACGCACAAGGTCGAGTCATACAACATCCCCAGCGCTCCCGGAATTGGCGGGCGGTTTTCAGCAGCCGCATGGCTGACCGACGGCAGAGCGCCCGTCAGCAATGCCCCGCAGGAGGCTGCTTTAATAAAATTACGTCTGTTCACGGTTATTCTCCCCGTGAGTCAGCGTTATCTTTCTTTTGCTGACGCCCCAGTTCACGCACCGCCATCACGCTGACACCGGCAACCAGCCCAACCACACCGCCGAGCAAACCGATAGCGCCCGCAGAGACGTTGCCGCCTTCTTTAGCGTTGACGTCCGGTTTTTGTGAACGCGGCGTCTGGTTTTCGACGTTGGCAAGCTGATGGATGCCTTTATGGAAGCCGATACCTTCTTCGTTACAGCCATAGCACGGGTGACCAATCGCTACCGGCCACACGCCGCCAACGTCGCAGAATTGCAGCGTTGAGCAGTTGCCGTAAGTTTCTGGCCCTTTACAGCCGAGATGGTACAGGCACCAGCCTTCGCGGTGGCCTTCGTCGCCGAACTCTTTCGCAAAGCGACCAGCATCGAAGTGCGGGCGACGTTCACAGTGTTCGTGAATCAGACGACCGTAGGCGAAGGTCGGACGGTTTTTATCATCCAGCTTCGGTGGTTTGCCGTAAGTGATGATGTGCGCAACGGTCGCGAGGAAGTTGTGCGGGTTCGGCGGGCAGCCAGGAATGTTGATTACAGTTTTGCCTGGCAGAACTTCTTGCAGACTGACCGCGCCGGTTGGGTTAACCCCAGCCGCGGCGACACCGCCCCACGCGGAGCAGGAACCGATTGCAATAATGGCTGCTGCGCCTTCTGCCGCTTTGCGGATGTGGTCCACAATCGGCTCACCGGCAACCATGCAATAAATACCGTTATCTTTTAATGGGATGGAACCATCCACAACCAACACATATTGCCCTTTGTATTTCTCGAGCGCGTTATGTTTGTTCTCTTCAACCTGATGGCCGAAGGCGGCAGAGAGCACTTCGTGATACTCCAGAGAGATAGTCTCCAGCACGAGGTTTTCTACCGTTGGATGCGTTGCACGAAGCAGAGATTCCGTACAACCGGTGCATTCCTGCGCGCCAATCCAGATAACCGGCGGGCGCTGCGGGTTAGTGACCGATTCGGCCATCTCTGCGGCGGCTTTACTACTTAACCCCATGGTGGCGGCTAGTGCTGCACAAAGCTTCATGAAATCACGACGGTTAATGCCGTGAGAATGGATGAGGGTGTTATCTCCAGTCATTTATAGTTATTCCGTTGCGAAGACCTGGCATATATTTTGCCTCAATCGCAAAATCAATAATGCGATCGATGCGCCATTTACCACACATTTATTATGGTTATCATTACAATGATACTGCGGCGGGGCGCTAAAACGAAGGGAATAAGCATTAGTGTAATTAATTAAAGCAAGATAATACGTATGTTTGATCAATTTTCGAGGCGATAACCGGCCATAAAAAAACGCAACGTAGAACAGGAATTATTCTCACGAAAGAAATCCATTACCATCTCTTTATCCAGCCCATAACGGCGCGTCAGAATACCCGCTTCCCAGGCGCAAAGCTGGCGATCGCCGGTCTTTTCATACATCCGGTGCGAGTATCCTAATACAAAACCACGTTTATAATCGGCGCAAAATTTAGTCACATTAACCGCACTGTCGGCATGCGTTGCTTTTAATCCCGCCATTAAGCCTTTACCGAAATGGTTATTCATCGTTTACCTCAATCGTTATATATCAATATATATAGCGATATTTTAGGCAAACTCCGACTTTTACGCACGCTATTTTTTCCTGCACATGTAGGACGTTATCCTTTAAGGGATAAACACATCAGGAAAGATATTTATCGAACCATGTCAGCGTCCTTTGCCAGGCAAGATCGGCGGCTGATTTGTCATAACGTGGCGTGGAATCATTATGGAACCCGTGGTTAACCCCCGGATAAATATACGCTTCATAGACTTTGTTATTGGCCTTCAACGCCGCCTCATAGGCGGGCCAGCCTTCGTTGATTCTCGTGTCCAGTTCAGCATAATGGAGCAGTAAAGGCGCTTCGATCTTCGCCACATCGGCAGTGGGTGCCTGGCGACCATAAAAAGGCACCGCGCAGGCCAGTTCCGGATACGCCACGGCAGCCGCGTTCGAGACGCCGCCGCCATAGCAAAATCCGGTTATGCCAACTTTGCCCGAGGCCTGGGGATAGTGTTGCATAAACTCAATTGCGGCAAAGAAATCATTCATCAGTTTGGTTGGGTCAATCTGCTGTTGCAGCTCGCGGCCTTTATCATCATTTCCGGGATAACCACCAACGGAACTTAAACCGTCGGGCGCAAGAGCAATGTATCCCGCCTTCGCCACCCGCCGTGCCACATCTTCGATATACGGATTCAGTCCACGATTCTCATGCACCACCACCACGGCTGGCGTTTTGCCGCTCATCTTTGCGGGCTTCACCAGATAACCCCGTACCTCGCCGTGACCATTTGGCGAAGGATACGTGATGTACTCAGCAACAATCTCCGGGTCGGTAAACTCCACCTGGGTCGCCCACGCGTAATTTGGCTTGAGCAAATCAAACAACGCTAATGCCGTCATCCCGCCCACCGCGTACTTCGCTGCCAGGTTGAGAAACTCACGTTTTGATATTTTCCCATGAGCGTAATAGTCGTAGTAATCCAGCAACTCTTGCGGAAAATCTTTGGCGGTCAAACGCGGCATCGTTTTACTCCTCAACTGTTGTTTTTTTAAGCAAAGCATAAGCGTGTGTTTTTGCCCAGTTTTTCGTCACTCTGTGAGCGATGCTACGGGATAGACACGGGTAAATCGCTAGACTAGAAACAATGTTTCGAAATTGAATGGTGGAAAGGAGATGTCATGGTCTGGTTAGCGAATCCCGAACGTTACGAGCAGATGCAGTACCGCTATTGCGGAAAAAGCGGTTTACGCCTGCCCGCGTTATCGCTCGGTTTATGGCACAATTTCGGTCACGTCAACGCGCTGGAAACACAGCGTGCAATCCTGCGCAAAGCCTTTGATTTGGGTATTACTCATTTTGATTTAGCCAACAACTACGGCCCACCTCCTGGTAGTGCAGAAGAGAACTTTGGTCGTCTGTTACGGGAAGATTTTGCGCCTTATCGTGACGAGTTAATTATCTCCACCAAAGCTGGCTATGATATGTGGCCTGGCCCGTATGGCTCTGGCGGCTCACGTAAATACCTGCTTGCCAGCCTCGACCAAAGCCTGAAGCGTATGGGGCTTGAGTATGTGGATATCTTTTACTCGCACCGCGTCGATGAAAACACGCCGATGGAAGAAACCGCCTCTGCGCTGGCTCATGCAGTGCAAAGCGGCAAGGCGCTGTATGTCGGGATCTCCTCTTACTCGCCAGAGCGGACGCAAAAAATGGTCGAGTTGCTGCGTGAGTGGAAAATTCCTCTGTTAATTCATCAACCTTCATACAATCTGCTCAACCGCTGGGTAGATAAAAGCGGTCTGCTGGATACTCTGGAAAATAACGGCGTAGGCTGCATCGCCTTCACCCCACTGGCCCAGGGATTGCTGACCGGAAAATATCTCAACGGTATTCCGGAGGATTCACGGATGCATCGCGAAGGTCATAAAGTTCGTGGCCTGACGCCGAAAATGCTCACCGAAGCCAACCTCAACAGCCTGCGCTTATTGAATGAAATGGCACAGCAGCGTGGACAATCAATGGCGCAAATGGCGTTAAGCTGGTTGCTGAAAGATGATCGCGTGACGTCGGTATTGATTGGTGCCAGCCGCGCGGAGCAACTAGAGGAGAACGTGCAGGCATTGAATAACCTGACGTTTAGTGCCGAAGAACTGGCGCAGATTGACCAGCATATCGCCGATGGCGAGCTAAATCTGTGGCAGGCTTCTTCCGATAAATGACCTGTTAATAACGGGCGCGAGAACCGCGCCCGCATCAGATCAGTGATTATGACGAGTCAGTCGGTCAAGATAGCCCATCACAAACGCAGAGAGCACAAACGTCAGATGGATAATGACGTACCACATCAGTTTGTTATCAGGGACATTTTTCGCATCCATAAAGACGCGCAGTAAGTGAATGGAAGAGATTGCCACAATCGACGCTGCCACTTTGTTTTTTAGCGACGTTGCGTCCATTTTCCCCAGCCAGTTCAGCTTCTCTTTGTTCTCAGAAATATCCAGCTGCGAGACGAAATTCTCATAACCGGAAAACATCACCATCACCAGCAAACCGCCAACCAGCGTCATATCCACCAGCGATAGCAACACGAGAATCAAATCTGATTCTGCCATCGAGAAGATATTCGGCAGGACGTGAATAATCTCCTGAAAGAACTTCAGCGCCAGGGCAACCAGCGCCAGCGAAAGGCCAAAGTACACGGGGGCAAGCAGCCAGCGAGAAGCATACATTGCATTTTCAAGAAAACGTTCCATACATTCCTGTCGTGTAGTTAAAACGGGCAACAGTATATCGCAATTGAGTAAACAGCGTGCAACAGCAAATCAACATATACGTTAAACCGTTGTCGCATGATTCTGAGATTTAGGGATCTTCCTGGTTCACTGATTACCGTGGCGCGTGCGTCTACCCTTAAAGGACGTTGAACCTGAAGGGAGAAAAACGATGTCTCATTTAAAAGACCCGACCACGCAGTATTACACTGGTGAATATCCCAAACAGAAACAACCGACGCCAGGCATCCAGGCGAAAATGACACCGGTGCCGGATTGCGGCGAGAAAACCTATGTTGGTAGCGGTCGCCTGAAAGATCGTAAAGCACTGGTGACAGGGGGCGATTCCGGAATCGGTCGCGCTGCCGCCATCGCTTACGCGCGTGAAGGCGCTGACGTGGCAATTAGTTATCTTCCGGCGGAAGAAGAAGACGCCCAGGATGTGAAAAAA
Source organism: Escherichia sp. E1V33 (assembly GCF_004211955.1). Taxonomy (GTDB): domain Bacteria; phylum Pseudomonadota; class Gammaproteobacteria; order Enterobacterales; family Enterobacteriaceae; genus Escherichia. The sequence goes on along the minus strand of NZ_RHJI01000015.1, from coordinate 61,768 downwards.
ATTATTGAAGAGTGCGGACGTAAAGTCGCTCTGCTGCCTGGCGATTTAAGCGATGAGAAATTTGCCCGTTCACTGGTTCACGACGCGCATAAGGCGTTAGGCGGGCTGGATATTATGGCGCTGGTTGCCGGGAAACAGGTTGCCATTCCTGATATTGCGGACCTCACCAGCGAACAGTTTCAAAAGACCTTTGCCATTAACGTTTTCGCGCTGTTCTGGCTAACCCAGGAAGCAATTCCCCTACTACCTAAAGGCGCCAGTATCATCACCACTTCATCAATCCAGGCATACCAGCCGAGCCCGCACTTGCTGGATTACGCGGCAACGAAAGCGGCGATTCTGAACTACAGCCGTGGCCTGGCGAAGCAGGTCGCCGAGAAAGGCATTCGGGTGAATATTGTCGCACCAGGCCCTATCTGGACGGCGCTGCAAATTTCCGGTGGACAGACGCAGGATAAGATCCCGCAGTTTGGTCAGAAAACACCGATGAAACGTGCAGGGCAACCGGCGGAACTGGCCCCAGTGTATGTTTATCTGGCAAGTCAGGAGTCGAGCTACGTCACTGCAGAAGTGCACGGCGTGTGTGGCGGCGAACATTTAGGCTAAAAAAATGCCCGGTTGTGTAAAGCCACCGGGCATCATCGTACTTTATAACTCTTGCCGGATGCGGCGTGAACGCCTTGTCCGGCCTACAAACTCATGTATGATAGATTTTGTAGGCCTGATAAGCGTAGTGCATCAGGCAATTTTGCCTTACTTCGCTTTGGCAGTTTCTTCGCCGACCAGACCTATCTTCAGGTAACCTGCCTGATGCAGCTTATCCATTACCTTCATCAACATCTCATAGTCGACGGTCTTATCTGCACGGAAGAAGATGGTGGTGTCTTTCTTACCTTCGGTTAACGCATTCAGCGCCGTAACCATTGTTTCATCGGTGACTGGATCATTACCGATAAACATTGAGTTGTCCGCCTTCACCGACAGATAAACCGGTTTTTCCGGGCGCGGCTGCGGCGTGCTGGTAGAAGCAGGCAAGTTCACCTTCACATCTACCGTCGCTAACGGCGCCGCCACCATAAAGATAATCAGCAGAACCAACATCACGTCGATAAACGGCGTCACGTTGATATCATGCATTTCGCCGTTATCGTCGAGGTTTTCGTTAAGATGCATTGCCATCGGACATTATCCTGCGCGTAATTTTTGTGCAACACGAACCGGATGCGCAGCGGCGCTGGCTTCCAGATCCAGGTCACGGCTTTGCAGCAACAATACCTGTGCTGCGACATCGCCAAGCATCGCTTTAAAGCCGCCAATCTGGCGTGCAAATACGTTATAGATAACGACCGCCGGAATCGCTGCCACCAGACCGATTGCCGTTGCCAGCAACGCTTCTGCGATACCCGGCGCAACCACTGCCAGGTTGGTCGTTTGCGTTTGCGCAATACCAATAAAGCTGTTCATGATGCCCCAGACGGTACCAAACAGACCAACGAACGGCGAAATTGCGCCGATGGTAGCAAGATAACCGTTACCGCGGCCCATTTGACGACCCACTGCGGCGACCCGACGCTCAAGGCGGAAACTGGTACGCTCTTTAATACCTTCGTTATCGTCGCTGCCTTCTGACAGTTCCAGCTCGTTTTGCGCTTCATTGAGCAAATGCAGACTTAAGCTTTTGCCACCAAAATCAGCGGCAATATCGCTGGCCTGGTTTAAGGAGCGTGCTTCAGCCAGCAGTTGCTGCTCGCGCTTAAGGCGACGCTTCTGATTGAAGAACTCTACGCTCTTACTGAAGAAGATTGCCCAGGTGACTACGGAGGCCAAAATAAGCCCAATCATCACGCACTTAACGACAATATCGGCGTGCTGATACATACCCCAGACGGAAAGGTCCGTCTGCATTAAATTATTACCCACTGTGTATCTCCAGGACGCAAGTCACAAAATCTGCGCACAATAATATCAAAACGACGTCGAATTGATAGTCGTTCTCATTACTATTTGCATACTGCCGTACCTTTGCTTTCTTTTCTTTGCGTTTACGCAGTAAAAAAGTCACCAGTACACCTTTTGCGAAATTTTTCTGCTTTATGCCAATTCTTCAGGATGCGCCCGTGGATATTCATGCTAGTTTAGACATCCAGACGTATAAAAACAGGAATCCCAACATGGCAGACAAACAACTTGATACTCAACTGGTGAATGCAGGACGCAGCAAAAAATACACTCTCGGCGCGGTAAATAGCGTGATTCAGCGCGCCTCCTCGCTGGTCTTTGACAGTGTGGAAGCCAAAAAACATGCGACGCGCAATCGCGCCAATGGCGAGTTGTTCTATGGACGGCGCGGAACGTTAACGCACTTCGCATTACAAGAAGCAATGTGCGAACTGGAAGGTGGCGCTGGTTGCGTGCTGTTTCCTTGCGGGGCGGCCGCAGTTGCCAATTCCATTCTTGCTTTTGTTGAACATGGCGATCATGTGTTGATGACCAATACCGCCTACGAGCCGAGCCAGGATTTCTGTAGCAAAATCCTCAGCAAGTTGGGCGTAACGACATCGTGGTTTGATCCGCTGATTGGCGCAGATATCGTTAAACATCTGCAGCCAAACACCAAAGTCGTATTTCTGGAATCACCAGGCTCCATCACTATGGAAGTGCATGATGTTCCAGCGATTGTTGCCGCCGTACGCAGCGTCGTTCCGAACGCCATCATTATGATCGATAACACCTGGGCTGCCGGAGTGCTGTTCAAAGCTCTTGATTTTGGTATCGATGTTTCCATTCAGGCCGCCACCAAATATCTGATAGGGCATTCGGATGCGATGATTGGTACTGCGGTGTGTAATGCCCGCTGCTGGGAGCAACTACGGGAAAATGCCTACCTGATGGGTCAGATGGTTGATGCTGATACCGCCTACATGACCAGTCGCGGCCTGCGTACACTGGGCGTGCGTCTGCGCCAACATCATGAAAGCAGCCTGAAAGTGGCAGAATGGCTGGCCGCACATCCGCAGGTTGAGCGGGTTAACCACCCTGCCGTGCCTGGCAGTAAAGGCCATGAATTCTGGAAACGAGACTTTACAGGCAGCAGCGGACTATTTTCTTTTGTGCTGAAGAAAAAACTCAACGATGAAGAACTGGCTAACTATCTGGATAACTTCAGTTTATTCAGCATGGCCTACTCATGGGGCGGATATGAGTCGTTGATTCTCGCGAACCAGCCAGAACATCTCGCAGCTATCCGCCCGCAAGGCGAGATCGATTTCAGCGGCACCTTGATTCGCCTGCATATTGGTTTGGAAAATGTCGACGATCTGATTGCCGATCTGGACGCCGGCTTCGCGCGAATTGTGTAACATTGCTAAATTTGGACAATTTTGCAGACATTTAATTGTGATTAGTCTTAAATTGTTGCGTCCGGGATCAAGGCGTCCCGGATGATTCAGGAGTACAATAGTCAAATTAAGGCTTAAACGCTGTTCCACAGGAAAGTCCATGGCTGTTATTCAAGATATTATCGCTGCGCTCTGGCAACATGACTTTGCCGCGCTGGCGGACCCTCACATTGTTAGCGTTGTTTACTTTGTCATGTTTGCCACGCTGTTTTTAGAAAACGGCCTGCTGCCCGCCTCATTTTTGCCTGGCGACAGCTTGTTGATTCTGGCTGGCGCATTGATTGCCCAGGGGGTTATGGATTTTCTGCCAACAATCGCAATTCTGACTGCCGCAGCCAGCCTGGGTTGTTGGCTGAGTTACATTCAGGGGCGTTGGCTAGGTAATACCAAAACGGTGAAAGGCTGGCTGGCACAGCTTCCGGCTAAATATCACCAGCGCGCCACCTGTATGTTTGACCGCCACGGTCTACTTGCGCTGCTGGCTGGACGTTTTCTCGCCTTTGTCCGCACGCTGCTGCCAACCATGGCAGGGATTTCCGGTCTACCAAACCGCCGCTTCCAGTTTTTCAACTGGTTAAGCGGATTGCTATGGGTCAGCGTGGTAACCAGTTTTGGCTATGCCTTAAGCATGATCCCGTTTGTAAAACGCCATGAAGATCAGGTGATGACGTTCCTGATGATCCTGCCGATTGCCTTGTTAACCGCTGGCTTGTTAGGCACGTTGTTCGTGGTGATTAAAAAAAAGTACTCTAGCGTCTGACGATTTTCTCCGTTCCCGGTGGCCATGCCGGGAACGCATTTAACTCCCCTGCATCGCCCGCATTCTGGCTGCATCTTCTCCCGGCGTCACACCGAAATAACGTTTAAACTCACGGCTAAATTGCGACGCGCTTTCATAGCCGACGCGCATCGCCGCCGCGCTGGCCTTCATGCCGTCGTGGATTATCATCATCCGCGCCTTATGCAGACGGTAATTCTTCAGGTACTGCAACGGCGAGGTACTGGTGACAGACTTAAAATTATGGTGAAACGCCGAAACGCTCATGTTGGCTTCTGCCGCCAGTTGCTCAACGCTCAGGTTTTCGGTGTATTTATTTTCAATTCGTTTAAGCACGCGGCTAATTAAGCTGAAGTGAGTCTGGCGACTTACCAGCGCCAGTAACGCGCCGCCACAAGGCCCGGTCAGCACATAGTAAAGAATTTCGCGGATAATCTGTTTACCGAGAATACGCGCATCCAGCGGTCGTTCCATCACATCCAGTAACCGCTCCGCCGCGCATAAAATCTCTTCTGACAATGTGGCGGAGTTAATACCGCTGGCTGCCATCGATGGCTGAAAATGTTCATCTTCGCCAATGTCCATCAACAGTTCTTGTAACTGCAAAATATCGACATTGAGACGCACCCCCGCCAGCGGCACCTCTGGTGTCGCATAGGTTTCGCACTCAAACGGCAGCGGCACCGTCAGCAGCAGGTATTCATTGGCGTCATAGCGAAACACGCGTTCATTGATATAACCGATTTTATGCCCTGAAAAGAGAATTATGATGCCAGGCTCATACATCACTGGCGTACGCGCACCGGGGTTCTCGCCATACAATAAGCGCACATCAGGCAACATATCTGACAAACTATTTTCTTTATCTTTCAGTCTATTAATTTTATCCGTCAGTAGGCGGCATATCTCTTCACGTTTCATATCGCGTAATTTCTTAGGATTAATGCGGCAATTTGATTGTGCGCAATTTTGTACCATTTCTCCAGCACTCTGGAGAAATAGGCAAGACATTGGCAGAAATGAGCATTGAGAGCCACGGCGCTGGCGACCACAATGAAAAACATCAGGCAGACCGATCTCTGCCCTCATATTGGCCCAGCAAAGGGAGCAAGTAATGAATAACTTTAATCTGCACACTCCGACCCGCATTCTGTTTGGTAAAGGCGCTATCGCTGGCTTACGCGAGCAAATTCCTCATGGCGCCCGCGTATTGATTACCTACGGCGGTGGTAGCGTGAAAAAAACCGGCGTCCTCGATCAAGTTCTGGATGCCCTGAAAGGTATGGACGTGCTGGAGTTTGGCGGTATCGAACCAAACCCGGCTTATGAAACGCTGATGAACGCCGTAAAACTGGTACGCCAACAGAAAGTGACTTTCCTGTTGGCGGTTGGCGGCGGGTCCGTGCTGGATGGCACCAAATTTATCGCCGCGGCAGCAAATTATCCTGAAAATGTCGATCCGTGGCATATCCTGCAAACTGGCGGCAAAGAGATTAAAAGCGCTATCCCGATGGGCTGTGTGCTGACGCTGCCAGCGACCGGTTCTGAATCTAACGCGGGTGCGGTTATCTCCCGTAAAACCACTGGCGACAAACAGGCGTTCCATTCTGCCCATGTTCAGCCAGTATTTGCCGTACTCGATCCTGTTTATACCTACACCCTGCCGCCGCGCCAGGTGGCTAACGGCGTAGTGGACGCCTTTGTGCACACCGTGGAACAGTATGTGACCAAACCGGTTGATGCCAAAATTCAGGACCGTTTCGCAGAAGGCATTTTGCTGACGCTGATCGAAGATGGTCCGAAGGCCCTGAAAGAGCCAGAAAACTACGATGTTCGCGCCAACGTCATGTGGGCAGCGACTCAGGCGCTGAACGGTTTGATAGGCGCTGGCGTACCGCAGGACTGGGCAACGCATATGCTGGGCCACGAACTGACCGCTATGCATGGTCTGGATCACGCACAAACGCTGGCCATCGTCCTGCCTGCACTGTGGAATGAAAAACGCGACACCAAGCGCGCGAAACTGCTGCAATACGCTGAACGCGTCTGGAACATCACCGAAGGTTCCGACGACGAGCGCATTGACGCCGCGATTGCCGCTACCCGTAACTTCTTCGAGCAATTAGGCGTGCCGACGCATCTTTCCGACTACGGTCTGGACGGCAGCTCTATCCCGGCATTGCTGAAAAAACTGGAAGAACACGGTATGACCCAACTGGGCGAAAATCATGACATTACGCTGGAAGTCAGCCGCCGCATCTACGAAGCCGCCCGTTAAGCTTTTTACGCCTCAAACTTTCGTTTTCGGGCATTTCGTCCAGACTTAAGTTCACAACATCTCACCGGAGCCTGCTCCGGTGAGTTCATATAAGGAGGAACGTATGGCTAATCCAACCGTTATTAAGCTACAGGATGGCAATGTCATGCCCCAGCTGGGACTGGGCGTCTGGCAAGCAAGTAATGAGGAAGTTATCACCGCGATTCAAAAAGCCTTAGAAGTGGGTTATCGCTCGATTGATACTGCCGCCGCCTACAAGAACGAAGAAGGTGTCGGCAAAGCCCTGAAAAATTCCACACTTAACAGAGAAGAGCTGTTCATCACCACTAAGCTGTGGAACGACAACCACAAGCACCCCCGCGAAGCCCTGCTCGACAGTCTGAAAAAACTCCAGCTTGATTATATCGACCTCTACTTAATACACTGGCCCGTTCCCGCAATCGACCATTATGTCGAAGCATGGAAAGGAATGATTGAGCTGCAAAAAGAGGGATTAATCAAAAGTATCGGCGTCTGCAATTTCCAGATCCACCATCTTCAGCGCCTGATTGATGAAACTGGCGTGGCGCCTGTTATTAACCAGATAGAACTTCACCCGCTGATGCAGCAACGTCAGTTGCATGCCTGGAACGCCACACACAAAATCCAGACCGAATCCTGGAGCCCATTAGCCCAGGGAGGGAAAGGCGTATTCGATCAGAAAATCATTCGCGATCTGGCAGATAAGTATGGCAAAACCCCGGCGCAGATTGTTATCCGTTGGCATCTGGATAACGGCCTGGTCGTAATCCCGAAATCGGTCACCCCTTCACGAATTGCTGAAAACTTCGATGTCTGGGATTTCCGTCTCGACAAAGACGAACTTGGTGACATTGCGAAACTCGACCAGGGTAAACGCCTCGGCCCCGATCCCGACCAGTTCAGCGGCTAACGCACAAATTCTCCCGGTAGCGGTAATGTTCCGCTACCGGACTTTTCAGAAATCATTTATTCCCCTCGCCTACCGCCCGTTGTTACTCTCCCCTGTTCAGAAACGCCAATTATAAGGACATCATCATGCGGAGCTGGAAGCTCTTAAAGGAACAACTCATCTACACCAGGGATAAACGCGATGCAGAGGTGAAAAACAGATGAAAATAATGGTTCTGTTTTTGACTGCCTTTTTAAGTTTTACCATCCAGGCGCAATCCCCCTCGCTGACCGCTGAACAAACAGTCAGGCAGATTTATCAATACTATACCGGTGGGGCTAGCGTTCCTTATTTCGCTGATAACAGTGAGCAAGCAATAACATCAACGCGAATGCAAAAGGTGTTAACCCTGAATGACAACCTCACACTGCCGGGTAATATTGGCTGGCTGGATTACGATCCGATTTGCGATTGTCAGGATTACGGCGATCTCGTGTTAGAAAGTGTCGCGGTTACTCAAACGGATGCCGATCACGTGGATGCCCTTGTGCGCTTTCGTCCCTATAAAGACGATAAAGAAAAGACCACGCAAACACTGAAGATGGTGGCAGAAAATGGTCGTTGGGTGATTGATGATATTGTCAGCAATCATGGCAGCGTCTGGCAGTCAGTTAATGGTGAGAATGAAAAAATATTGGCGGTACTAGCATCGCTGCAAAAAGAGCAGCCTGAAGCCTTTGTCGCCGAGTTGTTTGACCATATCACTCATTATAGCTGGCCCTGGACGTGGGTTGTTTCCAACACCTATCGCCAGGCTGTTAATGCCTTCTATAAAACCACCTTCAAGACTGGCAGCAACTCCGATGAAGATATGCAATTAGAGCGGCAATTTATCTACGACAACCCAATCTGTTTTGGCGAAGAGTCGTTATTTTCACGCGTTGATGAAATTCGTGTGCTGGAGAAAACTGCCGACTCCGCCCGTATTTCTGTTCGTTTTGCATTGACCAATGGCAACAGCGAAGAACAAGAACTCGTTTTACAGCGTCGTGAAGGTAAGTGGGAAATCGCCGATTTTATCCGCCCAGGTAGCGGAAGCTTACTTAAACAGATTGAAGCAAAAACTGCCGCCAGATTACAGCAGTGAGCTGAATAATTAATACCAGATAAAGGAAACTGGAAATGAATAATCAACTGCTACTCTTTTTTCTAATGTTCATACTCACAGGCTGCGTCAATAATGAAAAAATCAGTCATGTAGAAAATGATATTCATCTGATAAATATAAAAATTAATCAACTCCAACAGGATATCAACGCTCTACGTCAGGAAATCCAAGCAGCGAAAGAAGCAGCAGAAAAAGTCAATACACGGCTGGATGATGCCGGGAGATGGCCAGACGGAATTTGGGCGCACCCGCCACGGTGGTAATACGCCACTAAACGTCAATCAACTATAAGTCAGAATAATAACAAACAGGGAAAAATAAATAATGAAAAAGATTTTCAGCGTGGGAACACTAATTCTGGTAATCGGCTTATTAAGCGGGTGCGTCAATGAGCAAAAGGTCAATCAGCTGGCGAGCAATGTGCAAACATTAAATGCCAAAATCGCCCGGCTCGAGCAGGATATGAAAACATTACGCCCACAAATCTATGCGGCAAAATCTGAAGCTAACAGAGCCAATACGCGTCTTGATGCTCAGGACTATTTTGATTGCCTGCGCTGCTTGCGTATGTACTCAGAATGATAAAAAAATCCCCGGCAGCGTTCTGTTACCGGGGATATTTTTTAACGTCCAACAGCCGCTTTAGGCCGTTTCTTCGCACCAGCATTCACCGGGCGAGGTTGCGCAGTTGGCGCTTTCTTTGCGGCGGCTGGCGTCTGACGCTGGGTCGCCATCGGCGTATGTTTGGTCAACGCCGGACGGGTATTGCGGTTCTGACGACGTGCTTCACGCATCTCTTCAATGGTTGGCGCAGGCACTAAGCAATCACGACGACTGCCAATCAGATGCTTTTTACCCATTGCTTCCAGTGCCTGACGGATTAACGGCCAGTTTGCCGGATCGTGGTAACGCAACAACGCTTTATGCAAACGACGCTGTTTGTCGCCCTTCGGTACGAAGACATCTTCACTCTTGTAACCAATCTTCGCCAGCGGGTTTTTGCCGGTGTAATACATGGTTGTTGAGTTAGCCAACGGCGACGGGTAGAAGTTCTGTACCTGGTCAAGACGGAAGCGATGCTTTTTCAGCCACAGCGCCAGGTTAACCATGTCTTCATCACGCGTACCGGGGTGCGCAGAGATGAAATACGGGATCAGATACTGCTCTTTACCTGCCTGTTTCGAGTAGGTGTCGAACAACTCTTTAAAGCGGTCATAGCTGCCCATGCCCGGCTTCATCATCTTCGACAGCGGCCCTTCTTCGGTATGTTCCGGGGCAATCTTCAGATAACCACCGACGTGATGGGTTGCCAGCTCTTTGATATAGCGAGGATCTTCCACGGCGATGTCGTACCGCACACCAGAGGCGATCAGGATCTTCTTGATGCCTTTGAGATCCCGAGCACGGCGATAGAGATTGATCGTCGGTTCGTGATTCGTATCCATATGCGGACAAATATCCGGATAAACGCATGATAAACGGCGGCAGGTCTGCTCGGCGCGTGGCGATTTGCAGCGCAACATATACATGTTGGCAGTTGGCCCACCGAGATCGGAAATCACGCCCGTAAAACCAGGAACAGTGTCGCGGATCGCTTCGATCTCATTAATGATCGAATCTTCCGAACGGCTCTGAATAATGCGCCCTTCGTGCTCGGTGATAGAACAGAAAGAGCAGCCGCCAAAGCAGCCACGCATAATGTTGACCGAGAAACGGATCATTTCGTAAGCCGGAATACGGGCATTACCATAGGCCGGATGCGGGACACGTTTGTACGGCAGCGCAAAGACGCTATCCATCTCTTCGGTAGAAAGCGGTATTGCAGGTGGGTTGATCCACACATAGCGGTCGCCGTGTTTTTGCATCAACGCACGGGCGCAGCCTGGGTTAGTTTCGTGGTGCAGAATACGCGAAGCATGAGCGTACAGTACTTTGTCGCTTTTCACTTTCTCGAATGAAGGCAACAACACGTAGGTTTTTTCCCACGGTTTCGGGCGCGGCGGCTGCACGGTAACGGCTTTGGCTTCTTGTTTTTTCGGTGCCACCGGTTTGTTATCAGCGCACGGCAGGTCTTCACCATACGGGTGCGGGATCGGGTCTATTTTCCCTGGGGTATCGAGACGGGTGGAATCCACGCCGCTCCAGCCAGGCAGCGCTTCTTTCACGATAATCGCAGTATTACGCACATCGCGGATTTCACTAATCGGCTCGCCCATCGCCAGACGATGCGCCACTTCCACCAGCGGACGCTCACCGTTACCGAACATCAGCATGTCGGCCTTGGAATCCACCAGCACCGAACGGCGCACGGTATCAGACCAGTAATCATAATGTGCGGTACGGCGCAGACTGGCCTCAATACCGCCGAGGATCACCGGCACATCTTTCCACGCCTCTTTACAACGCTGGGTATAGACCAGTGTGGCGCGATCCGGACGCTTACCCGCGACGTTATCCGGCGTGTAGGCATCGTCATGACGTAAACGGCGATCGGCAGTGTAACGGTTGATCATCGAATCCATGTTGCCTGCGGTAACGCCGAAAAACAGATTCGGTTTACCCAGACGCATAAAGTCGTCTTTGCTGCTCCAGTCCGGCTGGGCGATGATCCCGACGCGAAAGCCCTGCGCTTCCAGCATACGACCGCAAATCGCCATCCCGAAGCTTGGGTGATCGACATACGCGTCGCCAGTAACCAAAATGATGTCGCAGCTATCCCAGCCAAGTTGATCCATCTCTTCACGAGACATCGGCAAAAACGGTGCCGGTCCAAAACAGGCGGCCCAGTACTGCGGCCAGGAGAACAGGTCGCGATCCGGTTGGATCAGGGAGATAGAGCTCATTTTGCTTCCAGAAATGATAAAAAAATAATCAAAGGCCGGGGATTATAAGCCGGAACGAAAGAGAAATCGAAAAGTATTCCATACTCGCCCTCTCGGGCGAGTATGCCGATTACGGTATCGGATTGACCAGCAGCTGCCCTATCGAGCCGCGATCGGCCATTTCCAGCGTCTGGCTATTAAAGTAGAACGGGAAGTGCGCCCAGGAAGGCTGGCCGAAATAGACAAGCAACTCAACTTGTCCATCAACCCAAACGGTATCTTTCCAGCCTCTGTCTTCCGGGAACGGCATCGCACCATTCACGTTACGGATCTGGAACATCACACCTTCAATATGGAACGCTTGCGGCTCGTCCGCGCGTACGGTCCAGCGCTCCCACGTTCCTTGCTGCGCGGTGACATCAATACGGTTGACGTCCCACAGTTGCCCATTGATACCCGGATCATCACCCAGACTGATATCGCGACTGCGAATCGGCGAACCGGCCATAATTTCAGTCGGCAACAGGCGCATCGGCAGGCTGTCAGTGACCAGCGGCAGCAGCCCGGTCGGGCGCAGCGTTAGCACCAGTGTGGAAACCAGAATGCTGGATGGCTCAAAGAAGCCACGAATACGATCAACAATACTCGCCGCTTCACCACAGGTGATGGACACTTCATCACCATTGCTCATATCCACCAGAATCTCACGACGCTCGCCCGGCGCCAGGGAAAGTTGTTTTACCGACACTGGCGCAGGCAGGAATCCCTGATCGCCTGAAATTACATGCAATGGACGTCCGTCGCTCATCTGCAATTGATAACGACGGGAGTTGGACGCATTCAATAAACGCAGGCGCACCCAGCCACGCGAAACTTCAACGTACGGGCTTTGTACACCGTTAACCAGCAGCGTATCACCAACAAAGCCGCCGCTTCCCGGTTCGTTATATTCTGGCGTACCAAAGTTATCCAGCCGTTTATCCTGGATAATGACCGGAAAATCATCGACACCATAATGGTTAGGAATGGGCAGAGACTTGCTGACTTCATCTTCCACCAGCCACATCCCGGCAAGGCCGTTATAGACTTGTTGAGCCGTGCGGTTCGGCGTATTAGCGTGATACCACAAGGTCGCGGCATTCTGGCGAATTGGCAACACGGGCGCCCAGTCAGCGTTTGGCGACATCATGCGCGCCGGGCCGCCCATCAGCGGACCAGGCACCTGTAGCCCGGCCACCGTCATTGAGACATTTTCTGTCAGGCGGTTGCTGTAGATCAGCTTAACATCGTCGCCCTTCCAGACACGGATTGTCGGCCCAAGGTAACGACCATTGATCCCCCAGACTGGCGCACGCGTCCCTGGCGTAAATGACCAGTGCGCGCGCTGTACTGTCATAAACAGCGGTTGCCCACGGCGAGATTCAAGCAGCGGCGGAACGGGTAACGGTTGCTGTTGCCCGGCTGCGCTTGCCTTCAGGGGGACAGCGCCTGCACACAGTGCGATCCCCGATGCCTGAATGAACTGACGCCGACTGAGTGACATATTTGCTCCATGTAAAACTGGCTAAAGTAAAACTGTGCAGGAAAACGTTCCCGCAAAAAATCCAGATTGCCGACTTAAACTTTTCCGGCAGCTTCGCGCTCTGCGACTTCTTTATCGAGTTCTGCGATTTTTTGTTCCATGATCGAACGACAATGGGCAGCCAACTCACGAACTTGATCTTTGCCATACTGGCTAACATCAATTGGCGGCAGCATCTCTACGATAACCAGACCGTTGTGCAGCCGATTAAGATTAATCTTATTCGAAGTTGTGGAAACACACACGGGAATAATCGGCACACCTGCCGCAATTGCCGCATGAAAAGCCCCCGTTTTAAATGGCAACAGACCGCGACCACGGCTACGCGTACCTTCCGGGAACATCCAGATAGAAATTCGGCGTTTTTTGAAGTGATTCACCACTTCCGCGATGGTGCCGTGTGCCTTAGTACGGTTGTTTCTGTCGATCAATAAGTTACCGGTTAACCAGTACAACTGCCCAAAGAAGGGGATCCACAGCAAACTCTTTTTACCCACAGTGACTGTCGGCGGCTGCACGATGTTTGATGCCGTCACCATGTCATAGTTGTTCTGATGGTTAGCAATATAGATAGCATTACCATAGCTTTCAGCATCAGCAGGTTTGCGACATTCGACCTTCAGGCCGTACAGCGGCGCAAGACGACCAAACATATGCCCGAAGGTGGCCACATGCTTCGGATTACGCGGGCTGAAAAGGCAGTAAATGGAGCCGAATACACAGACTAAGATGCTGTAAATAACGGTAATAATAAGACGAAAGATATATAGCATAACACCCTCTGAAGGTCTGAGAGACTGGCATTGTACGTCACCTGAAATCAGGTTAGGGCATTGTTAAAAGCCGCTCTCCGGAAAAGCGTATTGTTAATCGCAACGCATGAATAAACAACGGTTTCAAGGGAATTTTTATTGTTTACACGAACTAAATGCGGCACCGGATGACGACTTCAACGTTTCATCCGGCTTACCTTACTGGCAGGAGAAGGTACGACCCTCTCCTGCATTTTACTCTTCGCTGTCAGCTCGTCGCGGAGCATCAATCTCGACACGGTCGATACGCTGTAAACCGCGCATCAATGTGCCGCGACGGCCACGCTCACCCGTCACTTTCAGCAACTCTTCCGGCCGCAGTTTGATTTTGCGTTTCCCGACATGAATCGTCAGCGTACTTTGTGGGGGCAGGACATACAGATGTGCAAGACCATCCTCGCCACGAGCGGCTTCTGCCGACGGGATGTTAATGATCTTGTTACCTTTACCCTTCGACAGTTGCGGAAGTTCACTGACCGGGAACATCAGCATACGTCCAGCCAGAGTAATCGCCAGCAACATATCGGAAGGATCCTGAATCACCACTGGCGGCATAACATGCGCGTTTTCTGGCAGCGTAATCAGAGCCTTACCTGCACGGTTACGCGCCACCAGATCGTTAAAGGTACAGACGAATCCATAACCTGCATCGGAAGCCATCAACAGTTTCTGATCGTCGCTTTCCATTAGCATGTGATCAACGGTAGCGCCTGGCGGCAACGTCAGTTTACCGGTGAGCGGTTCGCCCTGACCACGCGCTGAGGGCAGCGTAATGGGGTCGATGGCGTAGCTGCGTCCGGTAGAGTCAACAAACACCACAGGCTGGTTGCTCTTGCCTTTCACTGCGGCTTTAAAGCTATCGCCCGCTTTGTAGTTCAGACCTGGTGCATCGATATCATGACCTTTAGCGCTGCGTACCCAGCCCATCTGCGACAACACAATGGTAACCGGCTCAGACGGCAGCATGTCGTGCTCGCTCATCGCTTTCGCTTCTTCGCGTTCCTGCAGCGGCGAACGGCGATCGTCGCCATACGCTTGGGCGTCGGCCTGTAGCTCTTTCTTCAGCAGGTTATTCATTTTGCGCTCGGAAGCCAGAATGCCCTGCAACTGATCACGCTCTTTTTCCAGCTCGTTCTGCTCACCGCGAATCTTCATCTCTTCCAGTTTGGCGAGGTGACGCAGTTTCAGTTCGAGGATCGCTTCCGCCTGAGTTTCCGTAATGCCAAAGCGCGACATCAGCGCCGGTTTCGGTTCATCTTCATTACGAATGATCTCAATCACTTCGTCGATGTTGAGAAACGCCACCAGCAAACCTTCCAGGATATGCAGGCGCTTGAGGACTTTCTCCAGACGATAGTTCAGACGGCGGCGTACGGTATCACGACGGAACACCAGCCATTCGGAGAGGATTTCCCGCAGGTTTTTCACCGCCGGACGCCCATCCAGACCGATCATATTGAGGTTAATACGATAGCTCTTTTCCAGATCGGTGGTCGCGAAGAGGTGATTCATCACCTGCTCCATATCCACGCGGTTGGAACGCGGCACGATCACCAGACGGGTCGGGTTCTCGTGGTCAGATTCATCGCGCAGATCGTCAACCATCGGCAGCTTCTTGTTGCGCATTTGCGCAGCAATCTGCTCCAGTACACGCGCGCCAGAAACCTGATGCGGTAGTGCGCTGATAACCACTGCGCCATCTTCTTTCTTCCACACCGCGCGCATACGCACAGAACCGCGACCGTTTTCATATATTTTGCGGATCTCGGCGCGGGAGGTAATGATTTCCGCTTCGGTCGGGTAGTCCGGCCCCTGCACGATATCCAGTAACTGGTCGAGCGTGGTATTGGGCTGCTCAATTAAAGCGATTGCCGCCTGCGCGACTTCACGCAAGTTGTGCGGCGGAATATCCGTCGCCATGCCGACGGCAATGCCAGTGGTGCCGTTAAGTAAAATATTCGGCAAGCGGGCGGGGAGCATTTTCGGCTCTTGCAACGTACCGTCGAAGTTTGGCACCCAATCCGCCGTTCCTTGCCCCAGTTCACTTAATAAAAGCTCGGAATATTTCGACAGGCGGGATTCGGTGTAACGCATTGCCGCGAACGATTTCGGATCGTCAGGCGCCCCCCAGTTCCCTTGCCCGTCCACCAGCGGATAACGATAAGAGAATGGCTGCGCCATCAGCACCATCGCTTCATAGCAGGCGCTGTCGCCATGCGGATGGTATTTACCCAGTACGTCACCGACGGTACGAGCCGACTTTTTAAATTTGGCGGTAGCATTCAGGCCCAGTTCTGACATCGCATACACAATGCGGCGTTGAACGGGTTTCAGACCATCACCAATAAACGGCAACGCACGGTCCATGATCACGTACATGGAGTAGTTTAAGTAGGCGTTCTCCGTAAACTCATGCAGCGCAAGGCGCTCTGCCATATCGCTCATTAATTCTGATTCCTCAACTTATTCGCCAGCCTTCAAAGGGGCAATATTGCTGGAGATACTACATTATCTGCCGCGTCGAGTCACAGGAGATCAGCGTCATTAGCGCCGCCGGACGTGCTCCGACGGCGATAAAGGCATCAATGTGCCTTGATATACAGCTCTTTGCTGTAGACATAATCCTGAGGATTGTGCAGCGGGAAACCGCCAACGTAGGGTTTAAGCAGTTTGATCAGCGGTTGATAGTAAATGGGAATGAGCGGAGCCTTCTGGTTGATAATAGCCTCGGCCTGTTGATACAGCGCATTACGTTTCCCCGCATCGGTGGTTTGCGCGGCCTGATTCAATAACGCGTCATACTGCGCGTTTTTCCAGTGACCGACGTTCTCTTCACTTCCCAGGACTCGGCCTGAGCGGGTTGCACTTTGCCTTCGCCGTCCATCCATACCAGACCTTCAAACAGATCCAGCACAATCTGCGCGGCAGTATTCTCCTCATCCTTTTGCAGGTCGAGCGTGCCTGGATCGCTATGATTGTTGTAACGAAAGACTTGTTGCGAAGCGAGCGGAGACTCCGGAAAAGCTCCCCTTCACATTAGCGGCACATAAACATCCGTTTTCAATTGCTGCTCTGCCATCCCCTCGCCCAGGTTGGTGTAATGAAACAGAATTGGTGCTTTACGCATTTTCTCGCCGCTTTCAGGAAGCCAGCTGCGAATGATGGTCCAGATGGTGTGAGATATGTTATCCAGGTCGCCAACATGGCGGGCTACGGCATAACGTCCCGAGATAAGTTCACCATTACTCACGCCATAACGATTCTCCGGAATCGGTTCGTTAACGCTGCCGCAGATATCGAAGCGAAACGCATCTGGCGCGGTGGTGGCAGGATCGTCCCAGGCGACACCAAAAGTCTGGCTTTGGTTAACAGGAGAAAGCCCCGTCTCTTTGCGCCACATGATAAATTTTGCCACGCTGTAGTTGAGCAATTCAGGGCTACAGCGATGTGGCAACATTGCCACAGGGATTGATGGGAAATCGATAATGTTTACATCCAGTGTCAGGTTTGTCATTTTGCCTCCCTGCGAAATTATTCCCGGGAACGCGTCCCGGGAGCGGTACAGTTACGGGTTTACTTTGCGGATCTGTTTGACGTCAATTTCAACAGAGTTCCAGTCTTTATCCACTTCGCCCTGAATCTCAACCGTATCTTTCGGCGTCACTGTCACACCGTTCCAGCGTTTGTGGTCGATATCGACATTGATGGTGCCGCTGGCATCTTTGAACAGGTACAGATCGTCGGAGATGCGCTCAACGATATTGCCACGCAGAGTTACCCAGGTGTCGTCACGCAGAGATTTCGCGTTTTCTACGTTAGTTACGCTGCCGTTCGGCCCCTGGAATCCTCCGGTCTGACTTTGCGTTGCCGATGGGCCAGAAAAACCACCCTGCTCTGCTGCCATAACCGGTGCGCTGCACAGTGCCATTACTGCAATTGCTGCTGCGAATTTTTTCATGTTTGTTACTCCCTTTAATGTCTGTTTCCGAGTATTAAACAAGATAGTCCTTAACAACTTCTTAAGGAAAAAAAAGAAAATTTAGGGCTGTACAGAGCACGTTACAACACGGTTTACTTGCAACAAATACAGTTATCGCAGGGATGAAAAGATGCGAATTTTACTGATAGAAGATGACATGCTGATTGGCGATGGCATCAAAACAGGTCTGAGTAAGATGGGTTTTAGCGTCGACTGGTTTACGGAAGGTCGTCAGGGAAAAGAGGCGCTTTATAGCGCGCCTTATGACGCGGTGATCCTTGATCTCACCTTACCGGGAATGGATGGTCGCGATATTTTACGTGAGTGGCGGGGTAAAGGTCAGCGTGAGCCAGTACTGATCCTGACTGCGCGCGATGCTCTGGCCGAACGCGTGGAAGGTTTGCGCCTGGGGGCCGACGATTATCTGTGCAAACCTTTTGCGTTGATAGAAGTGGCCGCGAGGCTGGAAGCACTAATGCGTCGAAGCAACGGGCAAGCCAGTAATGAGTTGCATCACGGTAACGTAATGCTCGACCCCGGCAAACGGATCGCCACCCTGGCAGGTGAATCCTTAACGTTAAAGCCAAAAGAGTTTGCCCTGCTGGAACTACTGATGCGCAACGTCGGTCGGGTACTGCCGCGCAAACTAATTGAAGAAAAACTGTATACCTGGGACGAAGAGGTCACCAGCAATGCCGTCGAAGTGCATGTACATCACCTGCGGCGCAAACTTGGCAGTGACTTTATTCGTACTGTTCACGGTATAGGCTACACATTAGGTGAGAAATGAAATTTACCCAACGCCTTAGCCTGCGAGTCAGGCTGACGCTGATCTTTTTGATTCTGGCCTCGGTGACCTGGTTGCTTTCCAGCTTTGTCGCCTGGAAACAAACTACGGATAACGTCGATGAACTGTTCGATACCCAACTGATGCTATTTGCCAAACGGTTAAGCACGCTCGATCTCAACGAGATTAACGCTGCGGATCGCATGGCACGGACGCCAAATAAATTCAAACACGGTCATGTGGATGACGACGCATTGACCTTTGCCATCTTTACCCACGACGGCAAAATGGTGCTCAATGATGGCGATAACGGAAAAGATATTCCCTACAGCTATCAACGTGAAGGATTTACTAACGGTCAACTGGTAAATGAAGATGATCCCTGGCGTTTTGTCTGGATGACATCTCCTGATGAGAAATACCGCATTGTAGTGGGTCAGGAGTGGGAATACCGCGAGGACATGGCGCTGGCAATTGTCATCGGACAACTGATCCCGTGGCTTATCGCCCTGCCCATTATGTTAATCATCATGATGGTACTACTGGGGCGTGAACTCGCGCCGCTGAACAAACTGGCGCTGGCGCTACGTATGCGTGACCCTGACTCGGAAAAACCTCTTAACGCTACTGGCGTACCTAGCGAAGTACGTCCACTGGTCGAGTCGTTGAATCAACTGTTCGCCCGCACACATGCGATGATGGTCCGTGAGCGCCGTTTTACTTCCGACGCGGCCCACGAATTGCGTAGCCCGTTAACAGCGTTGAAAGTACAAACCGAAGTCGCGCAGCTTTCTGACGATGATCCACAGGCACGAAAAAAAGCACTGATGCAATTACATTCGGGGATCGATCGCGCCACACGCCTGGTTGATCAGTTGCTCACCCTGTCACGACTGGACTCGTTGGATAATCTTCAGGATGTGGCGGAGATTCCGCTTGAAGATCTTCTGCAATCGTCAGTGATGGATATTTACCATACGGCGCAGCAGGCAAAAATTGACGTACGGCTGACGCTCAACGCACACGGCATCAAACGCACAGGACAACCACTATTGTTAAGTCTGCTGGTACGAAATCTGCTGGATAACGCCGTACGCTACAGTCCACAAGGCAGCGTGGTGGACGTCACCCTGAATGCAGATAATTTCACCGTAAGAGACAACGGTCCCGGTGTAACGCCGGAGGCGCTGGAACGAATCGGTGAACGTTTCTACCGCCCGCCAGGACAAACCGCCACCGGTAGCGGGCTTGGGCTGTCGATTGTCCGGCAAATCGCCAAGCTGCATGGCATGAATGTTGAGTTTGGGAATGCAAAACAAGGTGGATTTGAGGCGAAAGTGAGCTGGTAACGGTTATATTTTTGCAATATTCGCAAAAGACTTTGCACATTTTGCTAATTTCACCGTACCGCTCGGTGACGTACTATAGTCGGCAAACGTCTCACCTTGAGGATAAAAAATGAGCAACATCCTGATTATCAACGGCGCGAAGAAATTCGCCCATTCTAATGGTCAACTGAACGACACCCTGACCGAAGTCGCGGATGGTACGCTGCGCGACCTCGGACATGATGTCCGCATCGTTCGCGCTGAGAGCGACTACGATGTCAAAGCGGAAGTACAAAACTTTCTCTGGGCTGATGTGGTGATCTGGCAGATGCCTGGTTGGTGGATGGGCGCACCGTGGACGGTGAAGAAATATATCGATGATGTGTTCACCGAAGGTCACGGCACGCTGTATGCCAGCGATGGTCGTACTCGTAAAGACCCGTCGAAAAAATACGGCTCCGGCGGCCTGGTGCAGGGCAAAAAATATATGCTTTCCCTGACCTGGAACGCACCAATGGAAGCCTTCACCGAAAAAGACCAATTCTTCCACGGCGTTGGCGTTGACGGTGTGTATCTGCCGTTCCATAAAGCAAACCAATTCCTCGGTATGGAACCGCTGCCAACATTTATCGCTAATGACGTGATAAAAATGCCTGATGTTCCCCGCTATACTGAAGAATATCGCAAGCATCTTGTAGAGATTTTTGGTTAACTAGGGCTCTGGCTTTAGAAGGAGTTAACCATGCTTACAGTAATCGCAGAAATCCGTACTCGTCCTGGCCAACATCACCGTCAGGCGGTATTGGATCAGTTTGCTAAAATCGTTCCGACCGTACTGAAGGAAGAAGGTTGCCACGGCTATGCGCCGATGGTGGATTACGCTGCTGGCGTTGGTTTCCAGTCTCTGGCGCCGGATTCTATCGTGATGATTGAGCAGTGGGAAAGCATCGCGCATCTTGAAGCGCACTTGCAGACCCCGCACATGAAAGCGTACAGCGAAGCCGTAAAAGGCGATGTGCTGGAGATGAATATCCGCATCCTGCAACCGGGGATTTAAACCCGCCTTGTTTGCCCGGCCATCCTGACCGGGCAATGTTCCTTTCTTTAAACTTCAATCTCCGCCATGTCGCCTTTCTCTTGCAACCAGTTACGGCGGTCTTCCGAGCGTTTCTTCGCCAACAGCATGTCCATCATCGCGTCGGTACGCTGATCATCTTCATCGTCAATGGTCAACTGCACCAGACGGCGAGTGTTCGGGTCGAGCGTGGTTTCACGTAGTTGCAGCGGGTTCATTTCACCCAGACCTTTAAAACGCTGGACATTTGGCTTGCCTTTCTTGCGTTTTAATTGCTCGAGCACGCCCTCTTTCTCTTCTTCCGTCAAGGCGTAATAGACCTCTTTGCCTAGGTCAATGCGATAGAGCGGTGGTAGCGCTACATATACGTGACCGTGTTTCACCAGCGTACGGAAGTGTTTTACAAACAAGGCGCAGAGCAACGTGGCAATGTGCAGACCATCTGAGTCAGCATCCGCCAGGATACAGATCTTGCCATAACGCAGTTGGCTAAGATCGTCGCTGTCAGGATCAATACCGATCGCCACCGAAATATCATGCACTTCCTGCGAGGCCAGCACTTCGTCGGAAGAGACTTCCCAGGTGTTAAGGATCTTACCTTTCAATGGCATGATCGCCTGATATTCACGATCGCGCGCCTGCTTGGCGGAGCCGCCTGCGGAGTCACCTTCGACAAGAAACAGTTCGGTACGGTTAAGATCCTGCGCGGTACAGTCAGCCAATTTTCCAGGCAGCGCCGGTCCGCTGGTCAGCTTTTTACGCACCACTTTTTTAGCGGCACGCATACGACGCTGGGCGCTGGAAATCGCCATCTCCGCCAGCAGTTCAGCCGCCTGAACGTTCTGGTTCAACCACAAGGTGAAGGCATCTTTCACCACGCCAGAAACGAATGCCGCGCACTGACGCGAAGAGAGACGCTCTTTGGTCTGTCCGGCAAACTGCGGATCCTGCATTTTTACTGACAGCACATAGGCGCAGCGATCCCAGATATCTTCCGCCGACAGCTTCACGCCGCGCGGCAGAATGTTGCGGTATTCGCAGAACTCGCGCATCGCATCCAGCAGGCCCTGACGCAAACCGTTAACGTGCGTACCGCCCTGCATCGTTGGGATCAGGTTGACGTAGCTTTCGGTCAGCAGTTCACCGCCTTCCGGCAGCCACAGTAGCGCCCAGTCCACCGCTTCGGTATCGCCAGAAAAATTACCGATAAACGGTTTTTCCGGCAGCGTCGGCAGGCCATTCACCGCTTCCGCGAGGTAATCGTTCAGACCGTCCTGATAGCACCAACGTTGTTCGGTATTGTTGATCTCATCTTTAAAAGTAATCTCAACGCCCGGGCACAGTACCGCTTTGGCTTTCAGCACATGTGTAAGACGGGAAACAGAGAAGCGCGGGCTGTCAAAGAAAGTTTCATCCGGCCAGAAGTGCACGCTGGTGCCTGTGTTGCGTTTACCGCAAGTACCGACAACCTGCAAATCCTGCACCTTTTCGCCATTTTCAAAGGCGATGTTATAAATCTGACCATCGCGGCGCACGTTAACTTCTACGCGCTTCGACAGGGCGTTAACCACCGAGATCCCCACGCCGTGCAGACCGCCAGAGAACTGGTAGTTTTTGTTAGAGAATTTACCGCCCGCGTGCAAACGGCAAAGAATCAGTTCTACCGCCGGAACACCTTCTTCCGGGTGAATATCCACCGGCATCCCACGGCCATCGTCAATCACTTCCAGCGACTGGTCAGCATGTAAAATAACGTCCACGCGTTTTGCGTGACCGGCCAGTGCTTCATCCACACTGTTATCAATAACTTCTTGCCCCAAATGGTTAGGGCGAGTGGTATCGGTATACATCCCCGGACGGCGGCGAACCGGCTCAAGCCCGGTGAGTACCTCAATGGCATCAGCGTTATAAGTTTGCGTCATGGTTTAAGTTAGTAATTCGAGTTGATCGTCAGAGATGGTGCAGACCAAGAAAATCGACGATCGGGTTGAAATAATCTTCGAAGCCCGTGAATGCGTGGTTGCCGCCTTCTATTACGGTCTGGCGGCAGGAGGCGTAGTACGCCACCGCCTGGCGGTAATCCAGCACTTCATCTCCCGTCTGTTGCAGCAGCCAGATCAAATCCGGCGCTTCCAGCGGGTCAATCTGCATGACTTTGAGATCGTAAATATGGCGAGACTCTAGCACATATTGCTGCCCGGTGTAGGGGTTCTCGTTCTGACCGAGATAGTCCGTCAGCAGTTCAAACGGGCGCACCGCCGGGTTTACCACCACTGCAGGCAGCATAAAACATTGCGACAACCAGGTGGCGTAATACCCGCCCAGTGACGAACCAACAATCCCCAGCGAATCACCGCCATGTTCCAGCACAATGGATTCAAGCAGTTCTGCCGCATCGGAAGGATACGGCGGCAACTGCGGAATGATCATCTCAACGTCAGGGTGATGTTCCGCCAGCCAGTTTTTCAACAAGCTCGCTTTCGCAGAACGCGGCGAACTATTGAAACCGTGTAAATAAAGAAGCGTCGACATCAGTAACCTTCTGAAGCGGTATCTGGTTGGAAACGGGAATCTGCCAGGCGGTGTACTTCTGTGGTCAGGGTGCCATCTGCATGGAGTTCCAGCGTACGCCAACCGGGCGCGATGGTGTCCAGCGTGAAGTTGGAACAGTGCGGCTTAAACTGCACGCAGGTCGATGGCGTTGCCAGCAGGCGACGACCGTTCCAGTCGAGATCCAGTTCCTGATGGATGTGGCCGCATAACAGATATTTGACGTGCGGAAACTTCACCAGCACGTTATCCAGTTCACCCGCGTTACGCAGACTGTGTTGGTCAAGCCAGCTACAGCCCGCAGGCAACGGATGATGATGCAGCAAAAGCAAGGTATGGCGCTCTGGCGCATCAGCCAGTTTACGTTCCAGCCACTCGAGTTGAAACTCGCTCAACTCACCGTGCGGTACGCCAAACACCTGGCTGTCCAGCAACAGGATTTGCCACTGTTCACCGATAAACACGCGTTTCGCTGAAGATATACCCGCTTCCTGTAGCGCGCTGTACATCGCAGGCTGGAAATCATGGTTGCCCGGCAGCCAGACGCAGGGCGCACGCAAGCTTGCGATGCCTTCAGCGAAGTGCTGATAGGCCGCAGCCGTTTGATCCTGCGCTAAATCACCTGTCGCGACAATCAGGTCGAATTCATGCTGGTGTGGGCGAATCGCCTCCAGCACGGCCTGGTAGCTTTCCCAGGTGTTCACCCCTAACAGGGCTTCGTGCTTTTGCGCAAACAGGTGAGTATCGGTAATTTGTAAAATCCTGACTCTGGCCTCACCAGCCAGAGGAAGGGTTAACAGGCTTTCCAAATGGTGTCCTTAGGTTTCACGACGCTAATAAACCGGAATCGCCATCGCTCCATGTGCTAAACAGTATCGCAACCAGTCCGCTAAAAACTGATTAATTTGATGCTTTTCGTCGCGTTGATGCAACTTTTTATTAGGATAATCATACCGCGCTTTGAAGCGAAAAATCTGCTGACTTGAACACACTTCAGCCACCATCGCGTCATGATACAGACGCACCGTCATCGACGGAAGGCTCCAGTAACTGATCGCTGGCGCAATCTGTTCAATAGTCACCAGGGTAGTGTATCGGGTCGATTCCACAATCGTTAGCCGATATTGTGCGTTTGCCACCTGATAGCTTACAGTTTCACCGGGTGCGTCATTGCGCGGTAACAAACGGCGCAATTGTGAAAAATTCATCTCGCACAGGCGCATCATTTCAGGAAAATCAGGTGTGTAACGCTTCATTTATGCCCACTCATTTTTTAACTCTTGATGATGCAGTTGCAGCCATTGCAAAGCGATGACCGACGCTGCGTTGTCGATTTTCCCCTCTTCTACCCATTGGTATGCCTGTTCCCGACTTACCACATGAACGCGAATATCTTCGTTTTCATCTGCCAGACCATGAATACCGCTTGCGGTCGTGGCGTCCACTTCGCCCACCATAATAGACGAACGCTCGCTGGTGCCGCCCGGGCTTGCCAGGAAACTTAACACCGGTTTGGTCCGTTTCACTTTTAGTCCCGCCTCTTCAATCGCTTCGCGACGGGCAACATCTTCCACACTCTCACCTTCTTCAATCATCCCGGCAACCATTTCCAGTAACCAGGGCGTTTCGCTGGTGTCATACGCGGCAATTCGTATCTGTTCAATCAGTACAACTTCATCGCGCACTGGGTCAAAGGGTAGCAAGACTGCGGCGTGACCGCGTTCAAAAATTTCCCGCCGGACCTCATGACTCATTTGCCCGTTGAATAAACGATGACGAAATCTATAAAGATCTAATGAAAAAAAGCCGCGATAAAGTGTTTCTCGTGCAATAATTTCTACATCGTTTTTGCCAAATGTAACGGGCAGGTTGTCTGGCTTAAGCATGGCTAATGTCCTGGCACTAATAGTGAATAAAATGTGAATTTCAGCGACGTTTGACTGCCGTTTGAGCAGTCATGTGTTAAATTGAGGCACATTAACGCCCTATGGCACGTAACGCCAACCTTTTGCGGTAGCGGCTTCTGCTAGAATCCGCAATAATTTTACAGTTTGATCGCGCTAAATACTGCTTCACCACAAGGAATGCAAATGAAGAAATTGCTCCCCATTCTTATCGGCCTGAGCCTTTCTGGGTTCAGTTCGTTGAGCCAGGCCGAGAACCTGATGCAAGTTTATCAGCAAGCACGCCTTAGTAACCCGGAATTGCGTAAGTCTGCCGCCGATCGTGATGCTGCCTTTGAAAAAATTAATGAAGCACGCAGTCCATTACTGCCACAGCTAGGTTTAGGTGCAGATTACACCTACAGCAACGGTTACCGCGACGCGAACGGCATCAACTCTAACGCAACCAGTGCGTCCCTGCAGTTGACCCAGTCCATTTTCGATATGTCGAAATGGCGTGCGCTGACCTTGCAGGAAAAAGCTGCCGGTATTCAGGACGTCACTTATCAGACCGATCAACAAACTTTGATCCTCAACACCGCGACCGCTTATTTCAACGTGTTGAATGCCATTGACGTACTTTCTTATACTCAGGCACAAAAAGAGGCAATCTACCGTCAGTTAGATCAAACCACCCAACGCTTTAACGTGGGCCTGGTGGCGATAACCGACGTGCAAAACGCCCGCGCACAGTACGATACCGTGTTGGCGAACGAAGTGACCGCACGTAATAACCTCGATAACGCGGTAGAGCAGCTGCGTCAGATCACCGGTAACTACTACCCGGAACTGGCAGCGCTGAATGTCGAAAACTTCAAGACTGACAAACCACAGCCGGTTAACGCCCTGCTGAAAGAAGCCGAAAAACGCAACCTGTCCCTGTTACAGGCCCGTTTAAGCCAGGACCTGGCGCGCGAGCAAATTCGCCTGGCGCAGGATGGTCACTTACCGACTCTGGATTTAACGGCCTCTACCGGAATTTCTGACACCTCTTATAGCGGCTCGAAAACCCGTGGTGCGACTGCAGGCCAGTATGACGACAGCAATATGGGCCAGAACAAAGTGGGCCTGAGCTTCTCGCTGCCGATTTATCAGGGCGGAATGGTTAACTCGCAGGTGAAACAGGCACAGTACAACTTTGTTGGTGCCAGCGAGCAACTGGAAAGCGCCCATCGTAGCGTCGTGCAGACCGTACGTTCCTCCTTCAACAACATTAATGCATCTATCAGTAGCATTAACGCCTACAAACAAGCCGTGGTTTCCGCCCAAAGCTCTTTAGACGCGATGGAAGCGGGCTACTCGGTTGGTACGCGTACCATTGTTGACGTGTTGGATGCGACCACTACACTGTACAACGCCAAGCAGGAACTGGCGAATGCACGTTATAACTACCTGATTAACCAACTGAATATTAAGTCAGCTCTGGGTACGTTGAACGAGCAGGATCTGCTGGCACTGAACAATGCACTAAGCAAGCCGGTTTCCACTAACCCGGAAAACGTCGCGCCGCAAACGCCGGAACAAAATGCTATCGCTGATGGCTATGCGCCTGATAGCCCGGCACCAGCCGTGCAGCAAGCATCCGCACGCACTACCACCAGTAACGGTCATAACCCTTTCCGTAACTGACGACGACGGGGCTTCGGCCCCGTCTGAACGTAAGGCAACGTAAAGATACAGGTTATCTGCCGCATTCTTCCCCCTTCTCGCTTCAATTTCGACCAGCCATCCTCTATTCTGATGGGTATTTACCACTGGTCCCGGAAGACAAAAATGAAACGGACAAAATCCATACGCCACGCATCGTTCCGCAAAAACTGGAGCGCACGCCATCTGACACCAGTCGCTCTCGCGGTTGCCACTGTTTTTACGCTGGCTGGCTGTGAAAAGAGTGATGAAACAGTGTCTCTGTATCAAAATGCGGACGATTGTTCAGCCGCAAACCCAGGCAAAAGCGCCGAATGTACCACCGCGTACAACAATGCGCTGAAAGAAGCAGAACGTACTGCGCCGAAATACGCCACTCGTGAAGACTGTATTGCCGAATTTGGCGAAGGTCAGTGCCAGCAGGCACCTGCCCAGGCTGGCATGGCACCAGAAAACCAGGCGCAGGCCCAGCAATCCAGCGGGAGTTTCTGGATGCCGCTGATGGCAGGTTACATGATGGGGCGTCTGATGGGCGGCGGCGCGGGCTTTGCGCAACAGCCGTTGTTCTCCTCGAAGAATCCAGCCAGCCCGGCGTACGGTAAATATACCGACGCGACCGGTAAAAACTATGGCGCAGCCCAGCCAGGCCGCACCATGACCGTACCGAAGACTGCAATGGCACCAAAACCGGCGACCACCACTACCGTTACCCGTGGCGGTTTTGGTGAATCTGTTGCCAAACAAAGCACTATGCAGCGTAGCGCAACCGGCACCTCTTCTCGTTCAATGGGTGGCTGATACCGATGGAAAGAGTCAGTATTACCGAGCGTCCGGACTGGCGCGAAAAAGCCCACGAATACGGTTTCAATTTTCACACCATGTACGGCGAACCGTACTGGTGTGAAGATGCTTACTACAAGTTGACCCTCGCCCAGGTTGAAAAGCTGGAAGAAGTCACTGCCGAACTGCACCAGATGTGCCTGAAAGTGGTGGAAAAAGTGATCGCCAGCGATGAGCTGATGACCAAATTCCGCATTCCAAAACACACCTGGAGTTTTGTGCGTCAGTCATGGCTGACTCACCAGCCGTCGCTTTATTCGCGTCTTGATCTGGCGTGGGATGGCACTGGCGAACCTAAACTTCTGGAAAATAACGCCGATACGCCAACGTCACTATACGAAGCGGCGTTCTTTCAGTGGATCTGGCTGGAAGATCAGCTTAACGCGGGCAACCTGCCGGAAGGCAGCGACCAGTTTAACAGTCTGCAAGAAAAGCTTATTGATCGCTTTGTCGAGCTGCGTGAACAGTATGGCTTCCAGTTGCTTCATCTCACCTGTTGTCGCGATACAGTGGAAGATCGCGGTACCATTCAGTATTTGCAGGACTGCGCAACCGAAGCTGAAATCGCCACCGAGTTCCTCTACATCGACGATATCGGTTTAGGCGAAAAAGGCCAGTTCACGGATTTACAGGATCAGGTTATTTCCAACCTGTTCAAGCTGTATCCGTGGGAATTTATGTTGCGCGAAATGTTCTCCACCAAGCTGGAAGATGCTGGCGTACGCTGGCTGGAACCGGCGTGGAAGAGCATTATCTCCAACAAAGCGCTTCTGCCGCTGTTGTGGGAGATGTTCCCGAATCACCCGAACCTGCTACCCGCTTATTTTGCGGAAGATGATCATCCAGAAATGGAAAAATATGTGGTTAAACCGATCTTCTCGCGTGAAGGCGCAAACGTGTCGATCATCGAGAATGGCAAAACCATTGAAGCAGCGGAAGGTCCGTATGGCGAAGAAGGCATGATTGTTCAGCAATTCCATCCGTTACCGAAATTCGGTGATAGCTATATGCTGATTGGTAGCTGGCTGGTGAATGATCAACCTGCCGGGATTGGGATTCGTGAAGACCGTGCGTTAATCACCCAGGATATGTCTCGGTTTTATCCGCATATTTTTGTTGAGTAATCAATGATGCCGGATGGCATTCGCCATCCGGTAATTGTTAACCTATCTGCACCGATAACATACTTAAACTGCCCATTTCTATGCCATCGACCGGAATGGTAATCGGCTCCTGCCCATCCCACGCACCTAACACATACAACAACGGCAGATAGTGTTCCGGCGTTGGGTTCGATAACGCGCCACCTTCATGGTCGAGATAATTCACCAGAGGATGCTGCTCTACCGGCCCTTGCCACGTCAGATTCGCTTTCACATACTCATTAAACGACGTCGCCCACGGATACGGTGAACTATCACCGTGCCACTTCACTGTACGCAGGTTATGCACCACGTTGCCACTGGCAACTAACATTATCCCTTCATCACGCAGCGCCGCGAGTTTGCGCCCCATTTCGAAATGCCAGGCGGCAGGTTTGCTACTGTCGATACTCAACTGCACCATCGGGATATCCGCTTGCGGATACATCTTAATCAGCACACCCCACGAGCCGTGGTCAAAGCCCCAGGCTTCTTTATCCAGTGTGACAGGTACTGGCGCTAACAACTCAACCAGTCGCTGAGCCAAAGCCGGTGAGCCAGGTGCCGGATAATGGGTGTCGTACAGCGCCTGCGGAAAACCGCCAAAGTCATGAATCGTTGACGGCATCTCCATCGCAGTCACCCCTGTTCCACGGGTAAACCAGTGAGCCGAAACCACGACAATCGCTTTCGGGCGTGGCAATGTCATCCCCAACTTCTGCCAGCTACGGGTATACAAATTATCTTCCAGCACGTTCATCGGACTACCGTGACCTAAAAACAATGCTGGCATACGTGTTGAAGACATGATGATATCCTTAACTAAAGGTGTCATTTTGATATCCTCACAATACGCTTGTTCGGCGGAGTAAGAACCCGGATAACAATGATGATCATCATCAGTTATTTTGACGATCTGCCTGAAGGTGAAGATTTATAAGGAGTTGTCGATGTCAGTACCTCTCATTCTGACCATACTGGCGGGGGCAGCCACGTTTATTGGCGCGTTTCTCGGCGTTCTCGGGCAAAAACCCTCGAACCGACTGCTGGCATTTTCGCTGGGGTTTGCGGCGGGGATCATGTTGCTTATCTCATTGATGGAGATGCTCCCTGCCGCATTAGCCGCCGAAGGAATGTCCCCCGTTCTGGGCTACGGGATATTTATCTTTGGTCTGCTGGGCTATTTTGGTCTGGACCGCATGTTGCCGCATGCGCATCCGCAGGATTTAATGCAAAAATCGGTGCAACCGTTGCCCAAATCGATCAAGCGCACTGCCATTCTGCTCACTCTTGGAATCAGTCTGCATAACTTCCCGGAAGGGATAGCGACCTTTGTCACGGCAAGCAGTAATCTGGAGCTGGGCTTTGGCATTGCACTGGCCGTAGCGTTGCACAATATTCCTGAGGGTCTGGCGGTTGCGGGGCCGGTTTACGCGGCAACGGGGTCGAAACGCACCGCGATTCTGTGGGCGGGGATTTCTGGGCTGGCGGAAATTCTCGGCGGCGTTCTGGCGTGGTTAATCCTCGGTAGCATGATTTCCCCTGTGGTAATGGCGGCAATCATGGCGGCGGTTGCAGGAATTATGGTGGCGCTCTCCGTGGACGAATTAATGCCGTTAGCCAAAGAGATTGATCCCAATAATAACCCCAGCTATGGCGTGCTGTGTGGGATGTCAGTAATGGGATTTAGTTTAGTGCTGTTACAAACGGCGGGAATTGGTTGAAACAACTTCAGATGTTGTCCATGCTGGACAACATCTGCAGGCATCACAGAAACACTACTCAAGCTTTTCTGCTGTCTCTTCTCTCGCACTGTTTAAGTATTTGTTTCTCGCTTCAAGCAGTGCGTCTCTGTCCTGGCGAAACGCCCGACAATAACGTTTCAAATGCAGGAAATACCCCACCACAACCAGCGCAATCAATACAATCCAGTACCAGGAGATAAACATCCTTTTTACCCTTAATATTTAACAATACCAAACACTTAGCGCATAAATTTCACATATCCATTTTCGGATATATTTATATGGTCGCATAATAACGGAACATTTATATGATTTTGATCATAATGAAAAAGATTGGCTGATATTAGTGAAATTTACTCATAGATAAAGAGGTGAAATTTACATTCAGCAGGGTAAGGGCAAAATAAAACCGAAGCCTTCTACAGCTTCGGTTTCTTTGATTATCGCGCCAGTTTTAGCCGTTATTTTCAGCTGGCTTTGCGCTCATGCGCCTGACGGTATGCAACCAGATCCTCAATAGTGACCAGCGCCATATTGTGTTTGTTGGCAAACTCAATGCACTCTGGCGCGCGGGCCATGGTGCCATCGTCATTAGTCAGTTCACACAGCACACCTGCAGGTTTAAAGCCTGCCAGCGTCACCAGATCAATAGTCGCTTCAGTATGACCGCCACGAGTAAGTACTCCACCCGCCTGCGCGCGCAGTGGGAAAACGTGGCCAGGACGATTCAAATCTGAAGGTTTAGCACCGTCAGCAATCGCAGCGCGAACGGTCGTGATACGGTCAGCGGCAGAAACACCGGTAGTCACACCTTCAGCAGCTTCAATGGTCACAGTAAAACCAGTGCCATAGGCGCTGGTATTATTTTCGACCATCATTGGCAGATCGAGTTGTTTACGGCGATCTTCGGTGATACACAAGCAAACAATACCGCTACCGTGGCGGATGGTCAGAGCCATCTGCTCAACGGTCATGGTTTCTGCCGGGAAGATCATATCGCCTTCGTTTTCACGGTCTTCATCATCAAGCACCATTACGCCGCGTCCTTCACGCAGCGCAACCAGTGCATTTTCAACACGTTCGAAAGGCGTACCAAAAGAGGAAAGTAGCGTCTGATTCATGGTAAAAAAAACCTCACTAAAATTATGGTTACCAGAATCAGGGCAGTCTTAGGAGTGGCGGCATACAGCCAAAATAACGTGAGCGGGTCCATGCCCGACAGAATCGTTACTCTCTCCCATCCGGACTCTAACCGTCGGCCCCGGAATTACACCGGATCTGCTGTCCTTTGAGTTCGCACCCAAAGCGCTCGCGGGCTTTCAACTGAGTTGATTTACCGCCGGTGGGGAATTTCGCCCCGCCCTGAGAATAAGCGGATTCACTATAACGCTAATGATTAGCGGCAGCAACGCATAGGTTCACATAATTCTGGTTTATGACTTACCCTTATCGCACTACAATGGCACTAAACACCTATCAGTACAGGGAAACTACAATGATTGACCCGAAAAAAATTGAGCAAATTGCTCGCCAGGTTCACGAATCAATGCCTAAAGGAATCAGGGAGTTCGGGGAAGATGTGGAGAAAAAAATCCGCCAAACCCTACAAGCACAGCTGACTCGCCTCGATTTGGTAAGCCGCGAAGAATTCGATGTGCAGACGCAGGTCCTGTTACGGACTCGTGAGAAACTGGCGTTACTGGAGCAGCGCATCAGTGAACTGGAAGCACGTAGTAATCCGGCAGCAGAAGTTCAATCTCCCCCCGCTATCCCGCCAGTTGATAAAGCAGAATAAAGCACCACAAAAACGGGCCTGACGGCCCGTAATATCAATGTTCGAGTTCCAGTTCTCTTGACTGTGTCATTTGCTGGCAATACCAGGCATAACGAGCGCAAAACCAGGTTCTGTGTTCTTCATCCATATTACCAGTGACGGCCAGAATATCGACCGGTCGACCTTCAGCATGCATTCTGGCAAAACTACGCGCTAAGAAATCGAAATTATTTAAAGAATTAAGACCATGATCCATAAGCACATCCTCCGGTTATCGCATACCTTTTAAGGCCATATGCTTTTTCTGATTTCAGTATTCCTTAATCAGTGTAGTGCCTTTAAACATAACGTGCGTAAATATATTGTTTTGGATCACACTTTTTATTGAAAAATAATTACAACGTTAATGGACTTTCTCTTTTAAAATTTCGCTAACGCATGTTATTATTAGCAAAGATAAATGTAAGGAAGGAAATCATACCATAGTAAACAATGCGTCACTGAATGGACGATGGAGTGACAGATGATTTTATTTGCCGACTATAACACACCTTATCTTTTCGCTATTTCCTTTGTACTTTTGATCGGCCTGTTAGAAATAATTGCTATTGTCTGCGGTCACATGCTCTCCGGTGCTCTTGACGCACATCTTGATCATTACGATTCCATAACCACAGGTAATATTAGTCAGGCACTTCATTATCTTAATATTGGAAGGCTACCAGCCCTCGTCATCCTCTGCCTGTTGGCTGGTTTTTTTGGCCTTATCGGCATTCTTCTACAGCATGCCTGCGTGACGGTCTGGCAAGCCCCGCTCTCAAACCTGTTCGTGGTTCCTGTTTGTTTACTGCTCACTGTTATTGCAGTGCATTATATCGGCAAGACAATCGCCCCCTGGATTCCTCGCGATCATAGTTCTGCTATTACAGAAAAAGAATATATTGGCTGCATGGCATTAATTACCGGTCATCAGGCAATATCTGGCAAACCCTGTGAAGGAAAACTTACCGATCAATTTGGTCAAATACACTATTTATTACTGGAACCTGAAGAAGGAAAAAGCCTCACCAAAGGTGACAAGGTATTGATTATTTGCCGACTTTCTGCAACACGGTATTTGGCAGAAAAAAAATCCCTGGCCAAATATATTGTAAATATTTAATCAAAAGGAAATTTAATAATGGATGATATTGTTAACTTAGTACCGTCATGGATGTTTATGGCGATTGTCGCCGTATGCGTTCTGTTTATTATCGGTATTATTTTCGCGCGGCTTTATCGTCGGGCATCTGCCGAGCAGGCATTTGTTCGTACCGGGTTAGGCGGGCAAAAAGTGGTAATGAGCGGCGGCGCAATCGTAATGCCGATCTTCCACGAAATCATTCCTATCAATATGAATACGCTCAAGCTGGAAGTCAGCCGTTCTACTATTGATAGCCTGATTACGAAAGATCGTATGCGTGTTGATGTTGTAGTGGCTTTCTTTGTACGGGTAAAACCGTCAGTAGAGGGCATCGCCACTGCGGCCCAGACGCTGGGGCAACGTACTCTATCACCAGAAGATTTACGTATGCTGGTCGAGGATAAATTCGTCGATGCCCTACGCGCCACCGCTGCGCAAATGACCATGCATGAATTACAGGACACCCGCGAGAACTTCGTGCAGGGTGTTCAAAATACCGTGGCAGAAGACTTGTCGAAAAACGGACTGGAACTGGAAAGTGTTTCACTCACCAACTTTAACCAGACTTCGAAAGAGCATTTTAACCCGAACAACGCCTTTGACGCCGAAGGTTTGACCAAACTAACTCAGGAGACGGAACGCCGTCGTCGCGAGCGTAACGAAGTTGAACAGGATGTAGAAGTTGCGGTGCGTGAGAAAAATCGAGACGCTCTTTCGCGCAAGCTGGAGATTGAACAGCAAGAAGCGTTTATGACGCTTGAGCAGGAGCAGCAAGTTAAAACCCGTACCGCTGAGCAGAATGCGAAAATTGCTGCTTTTGAAGCTGAACGTCGTCGTGAGGCAGAACAGACGCGAATCCTGGCTGAACGGCAAATACAGGAAACCGAAATCGACCGCGAGCAGGCTGTACGCTCAAGAAAAGTTGAGGCTGAACGCGAGGTTCGCATTAAAGAGATCGAACAGCAGCAGGTCACCGAAATCGCCAACCAGACGAAATCGATCGCTATTGCTGCAAAATCGGAACAACAATCACAGGCGGAAGCACGTGCAAACCTGGCTTTAGCAGAAGCCGTTAGCGCACAGCAGAACGTAGAAACCACTCGCCAGACAGCAGAAGCCGATCGTGCCAAACAGGTAGCGCTGATTGCCGCAGCGCAGGATGCGGAAACCAAAGCGGTTGAACTGACCGTGCGGGCGAAAGCAGAGAAAGAAGCGGCAGAGATGCAGGCGGCGGCGATCGTTGAGTTAGCTGAAGCTACGCGTAAAAAAGGTCTGGCGGAAGCAGAAGCGCAACGTGCGCTGAACGACGCTATCAACGTACTTTCTGACGAGCAAACCAGCCTTAAATTCAAACTGGCGCTATTACAGTCTTTACCTGCGGTAATAGAGAAATCCGTTGAACCGATGAAGTCAATCGACGGCATCAAGATTATTCAGGTCGATGGATTGAACCGAGGGGGCGCTGCGGGGGATGCGGCATCAGGCAACGTTGGTGGCGGAAACCTGGCAGAACAGGCATTATCAGCGGCGCTTTCTTACCGCACACAGGCACCGCTGATTGACTCCTTGCTCAATGAAATCGGTGTTTCTGGCGGCTCGCTGGCGGCATTAACTTCACCCTTAACCACAACGACTCACATCGCAGAAAACGCAGAATAAATCTTCAGCTATAAAAATCCTCGGCCTCAAAAAGCCGGGGATTTTTTATATCTGCATTCCGCTAAAAAGTGCAAATGATCAGGTTGTTGCAGCGTTTTGCGTGGCCGCTCGGGGAAGGAAAAACTGCATCAGGGAAAGCGTTGCGCGGGGTCTGGCGCTAATCAACAATCGGGGAGTCAGCAAGGGGCTGAAACGGGAAAGCCCCTCCCGAGGAAGGGGCCTTACAGAAGGAAAGGGTTATGATGAAGTTCGTCATCATACTGATTGTGCTGTTACTGATAAGTTTCCACGCTTATTAACGGCCATTCAGAGGGGGGAGAAATCCTCCCTTACCCTTGTTCCTTTACTCTAGGTTGAAAAAACAACAGCGTCAAGAAGGTTTCATTAACACACATCCCTGGCACAAAACGCCGGGGATTTTTTATATATGCGTTCCGCTAAAAACTGCAAATGATCAGGTTGTTGCAACGTTTTGCGTGACTGCTCGGGGAAGGCAAAACTGCCTCAGGGAAAGCATTGCGCGGGGTCCGGCGCTCATCAACAATCGGGAAGTCAGCAAGGGGCTGAAACGGGAAAGCCCCTCCCGAGGAAGGGGCCTTACAGAAGGAAAGGGTTATGATGAAGCTCGTCATCATACTGATTGTGTTGTTACTCATAAGTTTCCAGGCTTATTAACAACCAATTCAGAGGGGGGAGAAATCCTCCCTTACCCTTGTTCCTTTACTCTAGGTTGAAAAAACAACAGCGTCAATAGGCCCGCCAGGTATGAAGCGAGATCTGTGAACCGCTTTCCGGTTAGCCTTTTTTATCCTGTTGGATCTTCTTAATAATGTTGGTCGTTGAGCAACCATCTTCAAAGTTGAGCACCAGCACTTCACCGCCGTTGGCCCAGACTTCTTTACTCCCGGCGATCTCTTCCGGTTTATAGTCGCCACCTTTCACCAGCAGGTCTGGCAGGATGCCAGCAATCAGGCGCTGCGGCGTGTCTTCTTCAAACGACACCACCCAGTCGACCGCTTCCAGTGCACCCAGCACAATCATACGCTGTTCGAGCGGATTAACCGGGCGAGAATCCCCTTTCAGGCGTTTGGTAGAGGCATCGCTGTTGACGGCGACAATCAAGCGGTCACCCAGCTTGCGGGCGTTTGCCAGATAGGAGACATGCCCGGCGTGGAGGATGTCGAAGACGCCATTGGTCATCACCACTTTTTCACCGCGTTTACGCGCCGCCGCTACGGCCAGCTTCAGTTCCTCTTCGGTCATCACGCCAAAGCCAGTGTCTGCGCGCCCGCGCACTGCGTTTTCCAGCTCAATGGGAGAAACCGTAGAAGTGCCCAGTTTGCCGACCACTACACCTGCCGCCGCATTGGCAAAGAAGCAGGCTTCTTCCAGCGAATTACCCGCTGCCAGCGTTGCCGCCAGTACGCCAATCACCGTGTCGCCCGCACCGGTAACGTCATACACTTCCTGCGCCTGGGTTGGCATATGCAGCGGCGTTTTACCCGGTTGCAGCAGCGTCATCCCCTGCTCGGAACGGGTTACCAACAGCGCAGAGAGTTCGTAGTCGGCAATCAGTTTCATGCCGCGTTCAACAATCTCTTCTTCGGTCTTACATTTACCGACAACAGCTTCAAATTCGGAGAGATTCGGCGTTAACAGCGTAGCGCCACGGTAGCGTTCAAAATCAGTGCCTTTTGGATCAATCAGCACCGGAACGCCCGCTTTACGCGCCAGTTGGATCATCTGCTGTACGCTTGCCAGCGCACCTTTCGCATAGTCAGAAAGCACCAGCGCGCCAATCGCACCGAGAGCCTGATTAATCCGCTCATGCAGCGGCTGCGGATCAACACCTTCGAAACCTTCTTCGAAATCCAGGCGGATCAGCTGTTGGTTACGGGAAAGCACCCGCAGTTT
This sequence comes from Escherichia sp. E1V33, assembly GCF_004211955.1. Classification (GTDB taxonomy): domain Bacteria; phylum Pseudomonadota; class Gammaproteobacteria; order Enterobacterales; family Enterobacteriaceae; genus Escherichia. Next base: position 24,454 of record NZ_RHJI01000015.1, on the reverse strand, counting down.
GGTGATTGTCGGATGCGTCGGCACAGAAACGAAGTCGCATTTTACGTTCACGTCGGCCAACGCTTTACTGAGCGCACGCGCCGCATCATCAATACCAGTCAGCCCCACCAGGCGTGCGTTTGCACCGAGAGAAGCGATGTTCATCGCCACGTTAGCCGCGCCGCCCGGACGTTCTTCGATGGTATTCACTTTAACCACGGGTACTGGCGCTTCCGGCGAGATACGGCTGGTGGGACCGTACCAGTAACGATCCAGCATCACATCACCAACCACCATCACTCCTGCACGTTCAAACTCTGGCAGCGTTACTTTCATTCCTGTCTCCTGAGAGATTCAAAATTTGCGCGCGATAATACCATATTTCATTCCTCAACCAGCCACTTCTGCCAGCTTGCCCGCACCAGATCACGCTCTGCAGCGAAGCAATCCTCCGGCACATGGCCCGGCAACTCTTGTAATGCCAGATGATGAAGTTCATCGCGCAGCGTAGTGTAAGCACGGGTCAGCGCCATCGCTTCCTGCTCTTCCATAATGTCGTTTTGCGCCAGCAGTTCCAGAATGCGCACGTTGTCTGACCAGCGCGTTAACTTCGGTTTTTCATGGGCGTAGCGCAACACCAGATATTGGGTAATAAATTCGATATCGGTAATTCCACCTTCATCGGCTTTGATATCAAAGCGATCGCGATGTTTATTGCCGAGATGGGCGCGCATTTTCTCGCGCATTTCCCGCACTTCAGTCTGTAAGGTTTTGCCTTCACGCGGCAGCGTCATAATCTCCCGGCGTACCGCGTCGAATTGCGCGGTCAATTGTGGATCACCATATACCACGCGAGCACGCACCAGCGCCTGATGCTCCCACGTCCAGGCTTCGTTTTTCTGATAATCAGCAAATGCTTCTACGGAAGTCACCAGCATTCCCGCCGCCCCGGACGGGCGTAGCCGTGCATCCACTTCGTACAAAATGCCGGAAGAAGTACGCGTGCTGAACAGATGCATAATGCGTTGCGCCAGACGCAGATAAAACTGCCGCCCGTCGATTTCCCGCTCGCCGTCCGTCATTACATCCATCGGGCAATCATGGAGAAAGATCAGGTCAAGATCTGAACTGTAGCCTAACTCCCAGCCGCCCAGCTTACCGTAGCCGACCACCGCAAAGCCGCGACCTTCACGTTCATTCAGGTGAGTCGGCTTTCCGTAACGGGCAACCATTTGAACCCACGCTTGCTGGACCACCGCATCGATCATTGCCTCCGCCAGCCAGGTTAAGTGATCGCTCACTTTCATTACCGGCAACGTACCGGCAATATCCGCTGCGGCGATGCGTAACAGTTGCGCCTGTTTAAACTGACGCAGCGCCTCAAGCTGTTGTTCTTCGTCATCTTCCGGCACGCGCAGCAAATACTGGCGCAATTCGTCGCGATAGGCATCCGTCGCTGTCGGCTGGTAGAGGGTGTTTGGATCGAGCAGTTCATCCAGCAATAACGGATAACGCGCCAGCTGGCTGGCAATCATCGGCGATGCGGCGCACAGCGAAATCAAATGTTTAAGCGCCGCGGGAAATTCACTAAGCAGTTCAAGATAGGTCGTACGAGTGACAATCCCCACCAGCAAGGCGGTAATGCGCGACAGCGTGACGACGGCATCGTTACGCGCACATACGTCACTTAACAAATGCGGCATGAGATGGTCGAGTACCTGACGTCCTCGCGGCCCGATAGTGCGCTTATCCAGCTCTTTGCGGAAATCGGCAATCAGCGTCAGCACCTGTTTGCGATCATCTTCACTAAGATGCGCCAGCACGGGCGTGGTGTCATCTTCCTGCAATGCATCCTGCCACAGCTCACGCCACTGCTCCGACAGAGTCTCTTCCTGGCTTTCGCTTTCGTCGTCACCAATCAGTTCGTTAAACACCCGACGCACATTGGCCATATGTCCGGTCAGCGCTCCGGTCAGTTGCGGCCAGTCAGCAAAGTCCATCGCCCACGCCAGCCGCGCACGGTTAAGCTCATCACCAGGAAGCGTCTGGGTTTGTTCGTCATTAATGCTTTGCAGCAGGTTTTCCAGACGCCGCAGGAACAGATATGCCACTCGCAATTGTTCAGCATCGTTTTCAGAAAGCAGATGTAGCGCGGCAATGGCGCTGAGCGTTGGCAGTAAAGAGCGCGATTGCAACGACGGTTCGCGCCCGCCGCGAATGAGCTGGAATACCTGGACGATAAATTCAATTTCACGAATGCCACCCGCGCCAAGTTTGATGTTGTCGGTCAAACCGCGTCGACGCACTTCACGGGCAATCATTCCTTTCATGTTGCGCAGAGACTGAATCACGCTGAAATCGATGTAACGACGAAAAACAAACGGGCGCAGCATCGAACGCAATTCGTTAGCATAAGCGCCGTCGCTATCACCCATAATCCGCGCCTTGACCATCGCGTAACGCTCCCAGTCACGCCCCTGCTCCTGGTAATAATCTTCCAGCGCGGCAAAGCTCAGCACCAGCGGGCCACTTTCGCCAAACGGACGCAGGCGCATATCTACGCGATAGACAAAGCCATCTTGCGTCGGTTGATCCAGCACTTTAATCAGCCGCTGCCCCATGCGGGTAAAAAACTGGGCGTTATCCAGTTCGCGGCGTCCGCCCTGTGTGCAACCATGTTCCGGCCAGGCAAAAATCAGATCGATATCTGAGGAGAAATTCAGTTCCCCACCGCCCAGCTTACCCATGCCTAAAATCAGCAGCGGTTGCGCTTCGCCCTGCGCATTACATGGCGTTCCCCACTCACGACAGCAGGCGTCATACAGCCAGTCACGCGCCGCAACAATCAGCGTCTCAGCGAGATGGCTGAGCTGCTGCAAAATGCTCTCTTCCGCGACCAGCGCCAGCGTTTGCGCCCAGGCGATGCGCACCATAATGCGCCGCCGGAACAGCCGCAATTCACGCATTAACCCGGCCTCGTCACTCACATTACTGAGTGCCTCCTGTAACCACTTGCCGTAATACTGCCATTCATCGGCTTGTAGCGGCTCGCTTTCCAGCTCCGTCAGCCACTCTGGATGCGCAATTACGCTATCCTGCACAAAATCACTGAAAGTAAGTACTGACTTCGCCTGTGCACTAAGTGATTCCTCAGCCAAAGGCGCTGGCAGACGCTCAACAACGGTCTGCCAGTACTGCTGTAACGGTGAAGAGAGCGGCTTCATAAGCGATTTTATCCTTGCCAGATTAACGTTTTCCGCTGTGCAACCAGAACGGTTCCTGATTGTTTGCCTCATTGCGGAAATGTTCAATTTCAATGCGTTGCCCGCTCGCAATGGCGTGACGCAGCCCCTGCCAGTTCTCCAGCCAGGCTTGCGCGACGAGAGGATCGTAGTAACCGGCCAGCAGCAGTATTGAGTCAATACTACGCGTCAGGCGCGGTAACTGGTCAGGGTAGCGATCGCCCAAAGGCTGGCAAAAAACGCTTTTCAATTCAGCGGAATGGCGAGAGAGATGGATATCGGCAAAGCGTTTAAAGGAATCACTAATTTTGCCCTGTGCTTTGGCATCTAAAAACGGCTGCCAGGCTTTAGTCACCAGCCATTCGGTCAGCGCCAGTTTCGCCATTGCCGTTTCGGTAGAATAAACCGCCGTCACGGCCGAAACTGCAGAAGCAATGGTCGCCTCGCATTGAGTCAGCAGATCACGTAAGTGAGTACTCGCTTTACGCGGCACGATCCCCCCGAACAGCATCAGGGTATGGCGAACCAGGCCGATTGCTGCCAGCACCTGCTCTTTCGCCGCCTCGTTGCCGCGTATCCACAACTCTTCATGGTACTGCCATTGCGCTAACGCCAGCTCTAGCGCCGCTTCCAGCCCCTGCTCTACATCAGCTTTTGCCGCAACATGCAAAATGGTGGTGGGTTTGATTTCACGCACAGGATTACCCTGCGCCAGATGATAGCCACGCGCCGCCTTGCTCAGGCTGCCCTGGCGTAAACCAGTTTGCGATACCAGTTGGTTTGCCAGTTTCAGCACCGCGCGCGTATCGCCGCTAAGTAGTTCCAGTTCCAGCTCGCAGATAGGTTCAGCAAATTCTCCGGCCTTCACCTCGCCCTGGTCGAGGGCGATTTCAATCTGGCTGCCATCTACTTCCACCAGCCATTTTTCGCGATAAAAATCGGTGCTGAACAGCGGTTGTACGCGGGAAGCGAGATCGGCAGGTAATTCGCCGTTCGGCCAGACTTCCGTCGGCAACTGCGACAGGTCAAGCGTCGGTTCGCTCAACGCCACATTATATTCCGGGCGCTGGTGTAAGCCGCCTGTCACTCTTCCTGCGACTTTCATGGTCATCTCATAGCGACCGTTTTCGCCACGAATACGTAAGCCCATGTCGTGCCCACGCAGCCAGTTATCCGGCGTTTCGTAGTAAATATTCAGCAACTGCACGGGGTCATGGTGCTCGCCGCCCAGCGTATTGAGATGGTCACGCAACGCCTCAACGGCACTGTGATTAACAATAAACTTTAATTCGATTTCCTGAGCCATGGCCTTTACTTATCCGGTTATGTCACATTAGTGACGATGAACGGCGAACTTAATGCGATCTTTTTTGTCAGTAGATAGTATTTTGCGCCAAATTGCCATGCAACGGGCAATTTGACGGGCGTAAAAGATTGAAGCTGTGGCACCTGACACAGAGGATTCCGATTGATAGCGAATGCTTTGCGTAGCGACACTGATGCCACTACTATCGTTCCACTTTCCCAGACAATAACGACAGCCTGATGCCAAAATTACGCCTGATCGGATTAACTATACTTGCACTTAGCGCCACTGCCGTCTCGCACGCCGAAGAAAAGCGCTATGTTTCTGACGAACTAAACACCTGGGTCCGTAGCGGTCCGGGGGATAATTATCGCCTCGTGGGCACGGTTAACGCGGGCGAGGAAGTAACCTTATTACAAACTGACGCCAACACCAATTATGCCCAGGTGAAAGACAGCTCCGGCCGTACCGCCTGGATCCCGTTAAAAGAGCTTAATACCGAGCCAAGCCTGCGCACCCGTGTACCAGTACTGGAAAATCAGGTCAAAACGCTGACCGATAAGCTCACCAATATTGATAACACCTGGAATCAGCGCACTGCAGAAATGCAGCAAAAAGTGGCGCAAAGTGACAGCGTGATCAACGGGTTAAAAGAAGAAAATCAGAAACTGAAAAACGAGCTGATTGTCGCACAGAAAAAGGTCGATGCCGCCAGCGTGCAGTTAGATGACAAACAGCGCACCATCATCATGCAATGGTTTATGTATGGCGGCGGAGTGCTGGGGCTTGGCTTGCTGCTCGGTCTGATACTGCCGCACCTGATCCCAACGCGCAAACGCAAAGATCGCTGGATGAACTAAATCGCCTTCTTCGTTGCACTGTCTTATTATTAGGAATTGTGTATTTGACGAAGGGAAGATGGCGTGAAGATTTATCTGGTCGGTGGTGCGGTACGGGATGCATTGTTAGGGCTACCGGTCAAAGACAGAGATTGGGTGGTGGTCGGCAGTACGCCACAGGAGATGCTCGACGCGGGCTACCAGCAGGTAGGTCGCGATTTTCCTGTTTTTCTGCATCCGCAAACGCATGAAGAGTATGCGCTGGCACGTACCGAACGGAAATCCGGCTCCGGTTATACTGGTTTTACCTGTTATGCCGCGCCGGATGTCACACTGGAAGATGATCTTAAGCGTCGCGATCTGACCATTAATGCGCTAGCCCAGGACGGTGACGGCGAGATTATCGACCCGTACAACGGTCTGGGCGATCTGCAAAATCGTCTGTTACGCCATGTTTCCCCCGCTTTTGGCGAAGATCCGTTACGCGTACTGCGCGTGGCGCGTTTTGCTGCGCGTTATGCCCACCTCGGTTTTCGTATTGCGGATGAAACTCTGGCGCTAATGCGCGAAATGACCCATGCGGGCGAACTGGAACACCTGACGCCAGAACGGGTGTGGAAAGAGACGGAAAGCGCTCTCACCACCCGCAATCCACAGGTGTTCTTCCAGGTGCTGCGCGATTGCGGCGCACTGCGCGTTTTATTCCCGGAAATTGACGCATTATTCGGCGTTCCGGCCCCCGCCAAATGGCATCCGGAAATCGACACAGGTGTTCACACCTTAATGACGCTCTCGATGGCGGCGATGCTGAGTCCGCAGGTTGATGTCCGTTTCGCGACGTTATGCCACGATCTCGGTAAAGGACTGACGCCGCCAGAGCTTTGGCCGCGTCATCACGGTCACGGTCCGGCGGGAGTGAAGTTAGTGGAACAACTATGCCAGCGTCTGCGCGTGCCTAATGAAATTCGTGACTTAGCCAAACTGGTGGCTGAGTTTCACGATCTCATTCACACCTTCCCAATGCTGAACCCGAAAACCATTGTTAAATTGTTTGATTCCATTGACGCCTGGCGTAAACCGCAGCGTGTCGAGCAACTGGCGCTGACCAGCGAGGCTGACGTGCGCGGCAGAACCGGTTTTGAATCGGCGGACTACCCGCAAGGCCGCTGGTTGCGCGAAGCCTGGGAAGTGGCACTGTCAGTGCCGACAAAAGCCGTCGTTGAAGCGGGATTTAAAGGTGTGGAGATCCGCGAAGAGCTGACCCGCCGTCGGATTGCAGCGGTAGCCAACTGGAAGGAACAACGTTGCCCAAAGCCTGAATGAGGGTTGGGCGTTTTGCCGGATGCGGCGTAAACGCCTTATCCGGCTACATGTCAACGACAGTTGTAGGCCTGATAAGACGCGCGAGCGTCGCATCAGGCGTTGATTGCCGGATGCGGCGTGAACGCCTTATCCGGCCAACGCAATCGTGGACAATTACAGGCATCTGACACTATTCCTCAATTAAAAGAACACGACATACACCGCAGCCGCCACAATAAAGCGATAAATGGCGAACGGGATAAACGAAATGCGCTTAATCAATTGCAGGAAGGTTTTAATCGCTATCAGCGCCACTACGAAGGCAGTGATAAACCCAACGGCAAACATCGGGATATCGCCGGTTGTCAGGAAGCCCCAGCTTTTGTAGAGATCAAGCGCCGTTGCGCCCATCATCATCGGCACCGCCAGCAGGAACGAGAACTCAGAAGCTGCGTAACGACTCACGCCCATCAGCATCCCACCAGAAATGGTCGCTCCGGAGCGAGAGAACCCCGGCCACAGCGCCAGACACTGGAAGCAGCCAATCATAAACGCCTGCCGATAGGTCATATCATCCAGGCCCGGCGCACGCGGTTCTTTTGGTTTCAGGCATTCGGCGGCAATCAGCAACAGACCGCCAACGACCAGCGCATACATGACATTTATCGGGTTAAACAATGACTTAATCGTGTCGTGGAACAACAGCCCCAGTACCACCGCGGGAATCATCCCCAGCAAAATGTGGATCAGCGTTAAACGCCCCGTGCCTTCACCTTCGTGCTGCGGCGGACGACCAAAGTGAATGCCAATCAGGCCAAACAGACGCCGCCAGAACATCACTACTACAGCCAGAATTGATCCTAACTGGATAACGACTTCAAAGGTTTTTGCCGTGTCGCCTTCAAACCCCAACAAATGGCCCACAATAATCATGTGGCCCGTGCTGGATACCGGCAAAAACTCTGTCAATCCTTCGACCACACCCAGGATTGCCGCCACCAGCAGCGAGTGCATATCGCTCATCAATAAACCCCTAAATTATAAAAATGTAACGCTTGTCCGAACTACTGCAGTATGACCAGGTTATAAGCGTTTGGTTTAACAGCTGTAAAATTAATTATTTTCTTTCAGATTATTGCCACGCTCAATGATGACGCCGACATTCGCCGCCCGCGCCACAGCGCCAGGCTTGCTGAGTTTGATACGCACCCACGGCGAGTTAAAGCGTGTTAACAGCAGTTCCGCCACCTCTTCCGCCACGCGTTCCACCAGTGCAAAACGCGCCCCCTCGACGTGACTGACCACCGTTTCTGCAATGTCGGCGTAACTGAGGCAATCCGCCACATCATCGCTTTTTGCCGCTTTACGGTTATCCCACGCCATTTCGATATCGAACACTAATTTCTGTTCGATGGTCTGTTCCCAGTCGTAAACACCAATAGTGGTGATTACCGAAAGTTGCTCTATAAATACAATATCCATCACGACCTGCTCGCTTTTTGGCTAACCCGGATACCACTTCCGGCGAAATGTGCGTATTATCCACAGATTCATCGTTTAACACGAATTTTCAAAACGGAACAGCTTATGAGTGCAATCGCGCCTGGAATGATCCTCATCGCGTACCTCTGCGGCTCCATTTCCAGTGCCATTCTGGTTTGCCGCCTTTGTGGCTTGCCCGACCCGCGAACCAGCGGCTCTGGTAATCCTGGCGCGACCAACGTTTTACGCATGGGTGGCAAAGGAGCAGCCGTAGCAGTGCTGATCTTTGACGTTCTAAAAGGTATGTTGCCTGTCTGGGGGGCATATGAATTAGGCGTCAGCCCCTTTTGGCTGGGATTAATTGCGATTGCCGCCTGTCTTGGACACATCTGGCCCATTTTCTTCGGTTTTAAAGGGGGAAAAGGCGTTGCCACCGCTTTTGGCGCTATTGCCCCAATCGGTTGGGATCTAACTGGCGTGATGGCGGGGACCTGGCTGCTTACTGTGCTATTGAGTGGATATTCGTCGCTGGGAGCGATTGTCAGCGCACTGATTGCTCCGTTTTATGTCTGGTGGTTTAAGCCACAATTCACCTTCCCGGTTTCGATGCTCTCTTGCCTGATCCTGCTTCGTCATCATGACAACATCCAGCGTCTGTGGCGTCACCAGGAGACAAAAATCTGGACGAAATTCAAAAGAAAGCGCGAAAAAGATCCCGAGTGATTTCTGGTGGATCTACATGACCTGATAGCCTTCGTCGGGCTTGCCCAGCCGTTGCTGGCACCATGCTGCCAGAAATTCAACGCAGACACGTAATTTCATGCTGCGATAGAGCGGCTCCCGGTAAACAGCCCAGATATTGGCGCTTTGCGCATATTCCGGCAACACCCGCACCAACTTACCGCTGGCCAGAAAGGGCTGCACATCCCACTCAGAACGCAGCATTATTCCTTTCCCTTCCAGCGCCCATTGCAGAACAATCTCGCCGCTGTTGGAGGAAAGATGCCCGCTAACCTTCACCGACTTTTTCTCCTGACCATTTTCCAACTCCCATATTCCATGGGTCATATCGCGTTCTTTAGTCACCAGACAGTCATGACGACTTAATTCCTGTAAGGATTGTGGCTGGGGATATTTTTGCAGATACTCAGGTGCTGCACATAATATTCTTTTGTTTTTCGTTAACAGATGCGCAATATAATAATCAGGAATATCATCATTAATACGAATATCCAGATCAATATTATCCTGCACTAAATCAATTTGCCGATCGAACAACTCAAAATGCACCTGGAGTTCAGGATAATTGCGCATCAACTCAGTAATGGCTGGCGCAATATAGCTGCGCCCAAAACCAAAACTACAGCCAATACGGATCATCCCTTCCGCGCGCGTTTTGATTTGCGTGACATCATCAACCAGTCGCTGATATTGGGTGAGGATTTCCAGCGCATGTTCATAGCAACGTTGGCCGCTCTCAGTCAGCGCCACGCCGCGGGCAGAGCGGTTAAGCAACGTCGTTGCCAGCGTGTTTTCAAGGATTTGGATCCGTTTGGTGACAAAAGCGGGCGTCTGCCCAAGCGTTGCCGCTGCGGCACTAAAACTCCCGCTATGGACGATTTCCACCAGTACCTGCAAGTCTTTGGCTATAGGCCAGCTATTCAGCATCGTTAATTATCCGCAGTTGTGATAAGCGCAGTGTATTTCGCAAAACATTGCCATTCCCTGCTCTGGCGCAATATTCATTCTTATTTTCGCGTTGATTCACGAACTGTTAATTACATATTCACGGTGGCAAAAAATATAAAACCACATTTTTAGTGGTAGTTTGTGGCGGTGAATTTTTCCAGACAAATACAAAAACTGGAGTTGCCATGATGAGCGAAAGTAATAAGCAACAGGCAGTGAATAAGTTGACGGAGATTGTCGCTAACTTTACCGCCATGATTTCTACCCGAATGCCTGATGACGTGGTGGATAAACTAAAACAGCTAAAGGATGCCGAAACGTCGTCGATGGGGAAAATTATCTACCATACGATGTTCGACAACATGCAAAAAGCGATTGACCTGAATCGTCCTGCCTGTCAGGACACCGGGGAGATTATGTTCTTCGTTAAAGTCGGTTCCCGCTTCCCACTGCTTGGCGAGCTGCAAAGCATACTCAAACAAGCCGTGGAAGAGGCAACCGTCAAAGCGCCACTACGTCACAATGCGGTAGAAATTTTTGACGAAGTGAACACAGGCAAAAATACCGGCAGCGGCGTACCGTGGGTCACCTGGGATATCGTCCCCGACGGTGACGATGCGGAAATCGAAGTTTACATGGCAGGCGGCGGCTGCACGCTACCAGGCCGCTCGAAAGTGTTAATGCCGTCAGAAGGCTACGAAGGCGTGGTGAAATTCGTCTTCGAAAATATCTCCACCCTCGCAGTAAACGCCTGTCCACCGGTACTGGTGGGCGTGGGCATCGCCACCTCGGTGGAAACCGCCGCCGTACTCTCGCGTAAAGCCATTTTGCGCCCGATTGGCAGCCGCCACCCCAATCCAAAAGCGGCAGAGCTGGAGCTACGCCTGGAAGAAGGACTCAACCGTCTGGGGATTGGTCCACAAGGGCTGACTGGCAACAGTTCAGTGATGGGCGTGCATATCGAATCTGCCGCTCGCCATCCGTCAACCATCGGCGTTGCTGTTTCTACAGGCTGCTGGGCGCATCGTCGCGGCACACTGCTGGTTCATGCCGATCTCTCCTTTGAAAATCTGTCTCACACCCGGAGCGCGTTATGAAAAAGATCCTGACAACCCCGATCAAAGCTGAAGATCTGCAAGATATTCGCGTCGGCGATGTGATCTACCTGACCGGTACACTGGTGACCTGCCGCGACGTTTGTCACCGCCGCTTGATCGAACTCAAACGTCCGATCCCTTACGATCTCAACGGCAAAGCGATTTTCCACGCTGGCCCCATCGTGCGCAAAAACGGCGACAAATGGGAGATGGTGTCCGTTGGCCCGACAACCAGTATGCGTATGGAAAGTTTTGAACGTGAGTTTATTGAACAGACAGGCGTGAAACTGGTGGTCGGCAAAGGCGGAATGGGGCCGCTGACCGAAGAAGGCTGCCAGAAATTCAAGGCGCTACATGTAATTTTCCCGGCAGGCTGCGCGGTGCTGGCGGCAACGCAGGTGGAAGAGATTGAAGAAGTGCACTGGACAGAACTCGGGATGCCGGAGTCGCTGTGGGTCTGCCGGGTCAAAGAGTTCGGCCCGCTGATTGTCTCTATTGATACCCACGGAAACAACCTGATAGCCGAAAACAAAAAGCTGTTCGCCGAACGCCGCGATCCCATCGTGGAAGAGATCTGCGAGCACGTCCATTACATCAAATAACCCTCACGGAGAGGCTCGCCCCCTCTCCTTCTTCGCAGGTCTATCACGATGAAACCTTCCTCTGAATGGTGGCGATACCTTGCGCCGCTGGCGGTCATCGCCATTATTGCTCTACTTCCGGTTCCCGCAGGGCTGGAGTGTCATAGCTGGCTCTACTTTGCGGTTTTTACCGGCGTGATCGTTGGGCTGATCCTCGAACCCGTGCCGGGTGCCGTGGTGGCGATGGTGGGTATCTCCATCATCGCCATTCTTTCGCCGTGGCTGCTGTTCAGCCAAGACCAACTCGCCCAGTCAGGCTTTAAGTTCACCGCCAAATCCCTCTCCTGGGCTGTTTCTGGTTTTTCTAATTCGGTTATCTGGCTGATTTTCGCCGCCTTTATGTTTGGCACAGGCTATGAAAAAACCGGGCTGGGGCGACGTATCGCGCTGATTCTGGTGAAAAAGATGGGGCATCGCACGCTGTTTCTCGGCTATGCGGTGATGTTCTCCGAGCTGATCCTGGCACCTGTAACACCGTCCAACTCGGCGCGCGGTGCGGGGATTATCTATCCCATCATCCGTAACCTACCGCCGCTCTATCAATCACAGCCTAACGACAGCAGTTCACGTAGCATTGGCTCGTACATCATGTGGATGGGGATTGTTGCCGACTGCGTGACCAGCGCCATTTTCCTGACGGCGATGGCACCTAACTTGCTGTTAATTGGACTGATGAAAAGCGCATCTCACGCCACGCTGAGTTGGGGCGACTGGTTCCTGGGAATGTTGCCGCTCAGTATTTTACTGGTTCTGCTGGTTCCCTGGCTGGCTTACGTGCTGTACCCGCCGGTACTGAAGTCAGGCGATCAAGTGCCGCGCTGGGCTGAGACGGAACTGCAGGCAATGGGTCCGCTCTGTTCGCGTGAAAAACGGATGCTGGGGCTGATGGTAGGCGCGCTGGTGCTGTGGATTTTCGGCGGTGATTATATCGATGCCGCGATGGTCGGTTACAGCGTGGTAGCGCTGATGCTGCTGCTGCGCATTATCTGCTGGGACGACATTGTCAGTAATAAAGCCGCGTGGAACGTTTTCTTCTGGCTAGCCTCGCTTATCACCCTCGCCACCGGACTCAACAACACCGGTTTTATTAGCTGGTTTGGCAAACTGTTAGCAGGCAGCTTAAGCGGTTATTCGCCAACGATGGTGATGGTGGCGTTGATTGTGGTCTTTTATCTACTGCGCTACTTTTTCGCCAGCGCCACGGCGTATACCTCCGCCCTCGCACCGATGATGATCGCCGCCGCGCTGGCGATGCCGGAAATCCCGCTGCCGGTGTTCTGCCTGATGGTTGGCGCGGCAATTGGTCTGGGGAGCATTCTTACACCATACGCCACCGGACCCAGCCCGATTTACTACGGCAGTGGTTATCTGCCAACGGTGGATTACTGGCGACTGGGGGCGATTTTTGGGCTGATCTTCCTCGTGTTGCTGGTGATTACCGGCTTACTGTGGATGCCCGTGGTATTGCTTTAAGTGAGGACGGTGCCGGAAACTGCTCTCCGGCACCCAATAGTTTTACGCAGCCGGTAGCTCCGCCAGCGGCCAGCGTGGACGCACGCTAACGCCGAGATCCGCCGTCGCGCCTGCTTTAAACCGCACCATTCCGGCATAGGCGATCATCGCGCCGTTATCAGTACAAAATTCCGGACGCGCGTAGAACACTTCGCCGCGGCGTTTTTTCATCATTTCAGCCAGCTTCGCCCGTAACGTGCGGTTAGCACTCACGCCGCCGGCCATTACCAGTCGCTTAAAGCCCGTCTGATCCAGCGCACGCTTACACTTAATCATCAACGTATCGACCACCGCATCTTCAAAGGCGCGGGCGATATCAGCACGCGTCTGGTCGTCGGTGCCGTTGTCACGAATCGTGTTCGCCGCAAAGGTTTTCAGACCAGAAAAGCTGAAATCCAGCCCCGGACGGTCGGTCATCGGACGCGGGAAAACAAAGCGCCCGGCAGTACCCTGAGCCGCCATTTTCGACAGTAACGGTCCGCCAGGATAATCCAGCCCCAGCAGCTTCGCGGTTTTATCAAACGCTTCACCGGCGGCATCATCGATAGACTCGCCGAGCAGCTCGTACTGACCAATGCCAGTCACGCTGATTAACTGCGTATGACCGCCGGAAACCAGCAGCGCAACAAACGGAAATTCCGGCGGGTTATCTTCCAGCATCGGCGCTAACAGATGCCCTTCCATATGGTGTACAGGGATCGCCGGAACGTCCCAGGCAAACGCCAGAGAACGCCCCACGGTCGCGCCAACCAGTAGCGCGCCGACTAATCCAGGGCCTGCGGTATAGGCCACAGCATCAATGTCTTTTGCCGTTAAACCAGACTCCTTTAGCGCCGCCTGGATCAACGGTACGGTTTTACGCACATGATCGCGGGAGGCCAGTTCAGGCACGACGCCGCCGTAGTCAGCGTGCAATTTCACCTGACTATACAATTGGTTGGCTAACAAACCTTTTTCATCGTCGTAAATGGCGATGCCGGTTTCATCGCAGGAAGTTTCAATACCCAGTACACGCATGACTTGTTTTACCTCGCTTTATTACCGCGCAGTGTAGGACCAATGCGGGTTGATGTAAAACTTTGTTCGCCCCTGGAGAAAGCCTCGTGTATACTCCTCACCCTTATAAAAGTCCCTTTCAAAAAAGGCCGCGGTGCTTTACAAAGCAGCAGCAATTGCAGTAAAATTCCGCACCATTTTGAAATAAGCTGGCGTTGATGCCAGCGGCAAACCGAATTAATCAAAGGTGAGAGGCACATGCCGGTAATTAAAGTACGTGAAAACGAGCCGTTCGACGTAGCTCTGCGTCGCTTCAAGCGTTCCTGCGAAAAAGCAGGTGTTCTGGCGGAAGTTCGTCGTCGTGAGTTCTATGAAAAACCGACTACCGAACGTAAGCGCGCTAAAGCTTCTGCAGTGAAACGTCACGCGAAGAAACTGGCTCGCGAAAACGCACGCCGCACTCGTCTGTACTAATTCCCCGAGAGCGTTGCTCTCCGATCAGACCGAGTTGTAGTTGTAAGGCCGTGCTTCCGAAAGGAATGCGCGGCTTATTTTCGTTTATGAATTGCTAAAAATCGGGGCCTATGGCTGGACGAATCCCACGCGTATTCATTAATGATCTGCTGGCACGCACTGACATCGTCGATCTGATCGATGCCCGTGTGAAGCTGAAAAAGCAGGGCAAGAATTTCCACGCGTGTTGTCCATTCCACAACGAGAAAACCCCGTCCTTCACCGTTAACGGTGAGAAACAGTTTTACCACTGCTTTGGATGTGGCGCGCACGGCAACGCGATCGACTTCCTGATGAACTACGACAAGCTTGAGTTCGTCGAAACGGTCGAAGAGCTGGCAGCAATGCACAATCTTGAAGTGCCATTTGAAGCAGGCAGCGGCCCCAGCCAGATCGAGCGCCATCAGCGGCAAACGCTTTATCAGTTGATGGACGGTCTGAATACGTTTTACCAACAATCTTTACAGCAACCTGTTGCCACGTCTGCGCGCCAGTATCTGGAAAAACGCGGATTAAGCCACGAGGTTATCGCCCGCTTTGCGATTGGTTTTGCGCCCCCCGGCTGGGACAACGTCCTGAAGCGGTTTGGCGGCAATCCAGAAAATCGCCAGTCATTGATTGATGCGGGGATGTTGGTCACTAACGATCAGGGGCGCAGTTACGATCGTTTCCGCGAGCGGGTGATGTTCCCCATTCGCGATAAACGCGGTCGGGTGATTGGTTTTGGCGGGCGTGTGCTGGGCAACGATACCCCCAAATACCTGAACTCGCCGGAAACAGACATTTTCCATAAAGGCCGCCAGCTTTACGGTCTTTATGAAGCGCAGCAGGATAACGCTGAACCCAATCGTCTGCTTGTGGTCGAAGGCTATATGGACGTGGTGGCGCTGGCGCAATACGGCATTAATTACGCCGTTGCGTCGTTAGGTACGTCAACCACCGCCGATCACATACAACTGTTGTTCCGCGCGACCAACAATGTCATTTGCTGTTATGACGGCGACCGTGCAGGCCGCGATGCCGCCTGGCGAGCGCTGGAAACGGCGCTGCCTTACATGACAGACGGCCGTCAGCTACGCTTTATGTTTTTGCCTGATGGCGAAGACCCTGACACGCTGGTACGAAAAGAAGGTAAAGAAGCGTTTGAAGCGCGGATGGAGCAGGCGATGCCACTCTCCGCATTTCTGTTTAACAGCCTGATGCCGCAAGTTGATCTGAGTACCCCTGACGGGCGCGCACGTTTGAGTACGCTGGCACTGCCATTGATATCGCAAGTGCCGGGCGAAACGCTGCGAATATATCTTCGTCAGGAATTAGGCAACAAATTAGGCATACTTGATGACAGCCAGCTTGAACGATTAATGCCAAAAGCGGCAGAGAGCGGCGTTTCTCGCCCTGTTCCGCAGCTAAAACGCACGACCATGCGTATACTTATAGGGTTGCTGGTGCAAAATCCAGAATTAGCGACGTTGGTCCCGCCGCTTGAGAATCTGGATGAAAATAAGCTCCCTGGACTTGGCTTATTCAGAGAACTGGTCAACACTTGTCTCTCCCAGCCAGGTCTGACCACCGGGCAACTTTTAGAGCACTATCGTGGTACAAATAATGCTGCCACCCTTGAAAAACTGTCGATGTGGGACGATATAGCAGATAAGAATATTGCTGAGCAAACCTTCACCGACTCACTCAACCATATGTTTGATTCGCTGCTTGAACTGCGCCAGGAAGAGTTAATCGCTCGTGAGCGCACGCATGGTTTAAGCAACGAAGAACGCCTGGAGCTCTGGACATTAAACCAGGAGCTGGCGAAAAAGTGATTTAACGGCTTAAGTGCCGAAGAGCGATCGGGAAGCCCCCGACAGCCGCACTGAGAGGCAGCGGCAAATATATAAGTACGCCCTCGTAATTATCGTTGGCGGTAAACAACCGTTGGATTTCAGCGTTAACGGCTGAAGGACATCGGGTCAATCGCCCAACACCAACCTCATGAAATAAGTGTGGATACCGTCTTATGGAGCAAAACCCGCAGTCACAGCTGAAACTTCTTGTCACCCGTGGTAAGGAGCAAGGCTATCTGACCTATGCCGAGGTCAATGACCATCTGCCGGAAGATATCGTCGATTCAGATCAGATCGAAGACATCATCCAAATGATCAACGACATGGGCATTCAGGTGATGGAAGAAGCACCGGATGCCGATGATCTGATGCTGGCTGAAAACACCGCGGACGAAGATGCTGCCGAAGCCGCCGCGCAGGTGCTTTCCAGCGTGGAATCTGAAATCGGGCGCACGACTGACCCGGTACGCATGTACATGCGTGAAATGGGCACCGTTGAACTGTTGACCCGCGAAGGCGAAATTGACATCGCTAAGCGTATTGAAGACGGGATCAACCAGGTTCAATGCTCCGTTGCTGAATATCCGGAAGCGATCACCTATCTGCTGGAACAGTACGATCGTGTTGAAGCAGAAGAAGCGCGTCTGTCCGATCTGATCACCGGCTTTGTTGACCCGAACGCAGAAGAAGATCTGGCACCTACCGCCACTCACGTCGGTTCTGAGCTTTCCCAGGAAGATCTGGACGATGACGAAGATGAAGACGAAGAAGATGGCGATGACGACAGCGCCGATGATGACAACAGCATCGACCCGGAACTGGCTCGCGAAAAATTTGCGGAACTGCGCGCTCAGTACGTTGTAACGCGTGACACCATCAAAGCGAAAGGTCGCAGTCACGCCGCCGCTCAGGAAGAGATCCTGAAACTGTCTGAAGTATTCAAACAGTTCCGCCTGGTGCCGAAGCAGTTTGACTACCTGGTCAACAGCATGCGCGTCATGATGGACCGCGTTCGTACGCAAGAACGTCTGATCATGAAGCTCTGCGTTGAGCAGTGCAAAATGCCGAAGAAAAACTTCATTACCCTGTTTACCGGCAACGAAACCAGCGATACCTGGTTCAACGCGGCAATTGCGATGAACAAGCCGTGGTCGGAAAAACTGCACGATGTCTCTGAAGAAGTGCATCGCGCCCTGCAGAAACTGCAGCAGATTGAAGAAGAAACCGGCCTGACCATCGAGCAGGTTAAAGATATCAACCGTCGTATGTCCATCGGTGAAGCGAAAGCCCGCCGTGCGAAGAAAGAGATGGTTGAAGCGAACTTACGTCTGGTTATTTCTATCGCCAAGAAATACACCAACCGTGGCTTGCAGTTCCTTGACCTGATTCAGGAAGGCAACATCGGTCTGATGAAAGCGGTTGATAAATTCGAATACCGCCGTGGTTACAAGTTCTCCACCTACGCAACCTGGTGGATCCGTCAGGCGATCACCCGTTCTATCGCGGATCAGGCGCGCACCATCCGTATTCCGGTGCATATGATTGAGACTATCAACAAACTCAACCGTATTTCTCGCCAGATGCTGCAAGAGATGGGCCGTGAACCGACGCCGGAAGAACTGGCTGAACGTATGCTGATGCCGGAAGACAAGATCCGCAAAGTGCTGAAGATCGCCAAAGAGCCAATCTCCATGGAAACGCCGATCGGTGATGATGAAGATTCGCATCTGGGGGATTTCATCGAGGATACCACCCTCGAGCTGCCGCTGGATTCTGCGACCACCGAAAGCCTGCGTGCGGCAACACACGACGTGCTGGCTGGCCTGACCGCGCGTGAAGCGAAAGTTCTGCGTATGCGTTTCGGTATCGATATGAACACCGATCACACGCTGGAAGAAGTGGGTAAACAGTTCGACGTTACCCGTGAACGTATCCGTCAGATCGAAGCGAAGGCGCTGCGCAAACTGCGTCACCCGAGCCGTTCTGAAGTGCTGCGTAGCTTCCTGGACGATTAATCGGTAGGCTGGATCAGGCGTTACGCCGCACCCGGCACCTGTCCCTTTGCACAAACGCCACCTTTTCGGTGGCGTTTTTTATCGCCCACGCACCACCAGCGCCTGGTCCAGCTCGCGATACGCTTCAACCAGTTTCTCCAGTGAAACGCGACTTAAACCGCTGGGATTTGGCAGCACCCAAATCTGCGTCGAACCAATGCTGAGCGTTTGTTTCCCCCACTGTGCACCACGCTGGCTGAATCCCTGTTCATATGCTTGTTTGCCCAGAATCGCCAACGCTTGCGGCTGATAATCTTCAATTTTTTCAATCAGCTTACGCCCACCTGCGTGTAGCTCTTGCTTTGAAATTTCATTGGCTTGCACCGTTGGCCTGTCTACCAGTTTGGTGACGCCACAACGATAATCCAGCAGATGCTGTGCCTCCTGCGGCTTCAACTGACGGTCGGTAAACCCGGCCTGATATATCACCTTCCAGAAGCGATTTGCCGGATGAGCAAAGGGAAAACCAGTCCCGGCGGATGAAAGCCCAGGGTTGATACCGCAAAACACGACCCGTAACCCTGGAGCCAAAATATCCTCAACCATATTTACTCCTTTCTAACATCACCAGGAAAAGTATAACGGATTGAAAATACATTGTTTATAAAAACAGCAGGCGCGCGGTAATGGCTGGATTGCGACACGGAGTTACTTTATAATCCGCTACCATGGCCCCTTAGCTCAGTGGTTAGAGCAGGCGACTCATAATCGCTTGGTCGCTGGTTCAAGTCCAGCAGGGGCCACCAAATTAATCAATAAAATCATACAATTAAGCCGCTCACTAGAGCGGCTTTTTTGTTATCCATAACCAAAATGGCAGCAAAATGGCAGCAGAATTTAAAAAAAAACCAAGAAAAAACCCGCCGCAGCGGGTTAGTTTTGTCAAAAATTCATGTGTCCTTGACCACATGTAGAAGGGTGAGGAGGAGCAATGTCGATTAAATTTGGAGTAACTATGTAACGCACAACCGTCTCATGAGTAACAAAAGTAGCACCACAATTTATGTTTTGGCATTGGCAATAACGCTCTTTAGTTTGCTCAGATACTCGAAAGCTACTTCGTGTATGTGCCGCGTGTCCGCATTTCGGGCAATTCATCATATCCGTATAACTCCCTCACAAAATTGTGCAATCACATAATGATACACGAGACATTTATTTTGTGAACATTTCATTCCATTTCGAAATCATCAATCCTCACTTCAAGTTCCAGACTGGTTGTAAAACCGTTATCCGGGCTGACGGTATGTGTCAGAGTCGTAATGGTCCATTCCGCATCATCTATCGGCTGTTTAAAGCCACTGACTTTCACAGGCATTTCCGTATAAAGATCTGCCCGTCCTTCTGCCAGTTGCAGCGAGAATGACGCAACGCCGCGTTGCAGGCGTTCCCACTGCATTTTTGCCGCTCGTTCGGCGTTGCTCCGGTTGGCATAAGTGCGATTAAGTACCAGCACGTTTTCATCCGTCCCCACCAGGTAATCGCCCTGCTTCGCTTCCGGCTCTTTCTTCTGCTTCTTGGTCCTGCGCTTACGCTTCACCGTTGTGTTTTCTTTCTTCGCGGGTTCACGGGTATGCAACCAGCTGGCAATGACGCCCGTGTAAGCTCCGCGATCCGCCAGGGTAAAGCGGTGACTGTCGCCGTCCTTACGTGTGATAGTGATCACCGGCAGAGGTTTACCGCTGGCACTTTTACCCTGACCCTGCAGGATGAATAACAGATTGCCATTTTTCACCGACGCAATAGCACCGTACTGGCGCGCCAGCCGCATCAGAAAACTGCCGTCACTCTCATTAGTCTGGTCTATATGATCCACGGGTTTATCAGACAGGTCTTTACCCAGTGCCATCTTCAGTTTGTGACGCGCAGCTATTTCCTTCACCACTTCCCCGACAGTGGTCTTGTGCCACGATTTTTCACGACGGGTATTCAGCGTTTCCCTAAAATCAGCACTTCGCGCCCGGATAGTCAGGCGATCCGGTGCGCCAGTGTGTTCAATCTCGTCCACCGTGAATGCCCCTTTCGGGAAAAGCGGCTGCCCTTTCCAGCCCAGCGCCAGCGTAATAACCGCACCACGACGCGGCAGCACGATTTTTCCGTCGGCATCATCCAGTTCCAGATCAAGCTGGTCCGCTTCAAAGCCCCGGTTATCCGTCAGCGTCAGCCCCATCAGGCGGTTGTCCAGCACAGTAGTGATATCCCTGCCTTCAATACTGATACTGAATGCCGGAGTTTTGTTGCCTTTGTTAAGCAGTTCAGAGCTGAAATTCACGACAGCAGCCCTCCCACCGTTTTACTGATATCGCTTAAGGCAGATGTTGCCGTATCCTGCAGATTATTCAGCTGCGCACTGAGATCACCGAACATATCGGACAGGGATTCATCCACCCGTTTGAGCGACAGGGTGAACTCAATCCGGCGCGGCATACCGTCGCGGAAAAACTCCGTTTTAGTCTGATTCAGTCCCTCAATCACATACATGCCATAAATCGTGCCGCTGCCTTCAATCAGGGGCCATGCTTTCCCCTGTTCTGCCATCTGCTCCAGTGCCAGCAACGACAGCCTGCCGCCTGTTATCTCCGGCATAAGAACACCGGAAAGCGTCAGCATGTCGTTGTCCGGTCCCAGAAACTGCGTGGACGGACGACGATTTACCCGACTGTTTGCCGCATGTCGCCAGCTGCGTTGATACTGCAGCTCCTGATACGGTACGGTGCGCAGCATAAACACGTACAATCCCAGCACCATCATCATGCGTCGTATCCCCCCTGATCGCTGTAGTTACTCCTGGCCTTTGCCTTCAGTCTGCGTTCACGTTCATCAAGCTGGCGTGCCACCTCCCGCGCAATATCCTGCGCACTTTGTCCTGGCTGCGTCTGGATGATGATCTGCGTCGGTGCCTCAATCCGGTGAACGGGCGGCACAGCAGCTGCGCGACTCACCATCGCTTCACCGCCTTTCGCGGGAAGTGCCAAAGGGTGCAACGGTGGAAGCTCTGCTGGCGCGGCAGCAACACCCATCATTCCGGCGACAACCGCAGCCAGTGCAGCGGTATTTCTCCGGCTGGTCACGTTTGCCGGACCGTTGACAATTTCCGGCCCGTTTTCACCGACAATGCCGAACTGCCCGCGCGGGATATACCCGCCGCTGTCATACATCCCCGCAAAGCCATATCCCCATGACGGAAAACCACCCGATGGCATTATCACTTTACCGTCTGCATTCACCGTCGCAGGTTGCTGACGCGTCACGCTTTCCGGCAGTTTCGCTTTTGCAGCCTCTTTACTGACAATGCCGAGTTTCTCCAGCAACCAGGAAACGCCGGATTTCAGGGAGTCCAGCGGATGCATGACCATATTCAGCCCTTCCGCCAGTGCCTCCCCGAATCGTCGCCCCATTGCCGCTGCACTCTGCAGTTCGGCAGAGGTTGACTTAACGGGCGTCAGCAGATCAGTAAACCAGCCCCACAGCGCCTGTACTTTGTCGCCAATCCACTGAAACACAGGCTTAAGTGGTTCGAATGCGGCACTGATGGGACCAGCCGCTGCTTTGAATCCTTCCACCACGCCACCGAGAAATGCGGTGATGGGTTGCCAGTATTTCCAGACAACCAGCGCCACGCCTGCCAGTGCAGTAACCACAAGACCTATCGGACTGAGCAGAGCACCTAACAGACCAGATATGGCATACAGGGCCACGCGCAGCATCGCCAGCGGACCGGATGCCAGCACACGAAGCACCGCGCCTGTGGCAGTCAGCCCGCCGCGTAGTGCTGCCAGTGGATTCATAAACATCACGGCAACAGCACGTAAACCGGATAAACCGGACCGCAAGAGTGCAACAGGCGCAGCTGCCACAGTTTTCAGGGCATTCCCCGTCAGTGATGCCGTGCGGCGCAAAGACAACAGCGGCGCAGTAAGCAAACCCGCAGTGCTCCCCGATGAAGCAAGCCCGCGTCGAAGCACTGCCAGTGGCGCGCCTGCCAACCCGGACAACGCGCTGCTGGTTCGTGTTACTGCATCCGTAACGGAAGGTAACGTTTTGATACCCAGCACAGAGAATCCCAGACGGATCACTGCCAGCGGCCCCAGCACTGCAGCCAGCACCACCGCTAATGTGCCGAGGCCCACGGTAACGGCAGCCACAACCGCTGCTACTTTCATCAGTGTGCCCGTCAGTTCCGGGTTAGCTTCCACCCAGCGACGTAACGCCCCCGTGACGCTTTTCACCGTGTACAGAATATCCATCAGCGGCTGGCGCAGCGTTTCCCCCAGGCTGCTGAAGGTATTCTGTGCAGTGGTTTTGACCAGCAACCACTGCGCAGAAAGTGAATCCTTGTTAATGTCGGATTCTTTCTGCATGGAGCCGAGCGCATCATTGCCCGCTGTCAGCTTTAACTGGCGCTGCAGTTCCGGCAGGTTGTTTGCCAGTTTCGCTGCGTCATCGCCAAACTCTTTACCAAACAACATGGTCATGGCAGACAGGCGCTTATCCTGCGGCAGTGCATTTACCTTCTCCAGCACACGCTGGATGGTTCCCATCGCATCCTTCGTCATCTGCTTTTCAATCACTTCAGGATTGAGTTTCAGCAGATTCATCCCTTCAAAGA
Organism: Escherichia sp. E1V33; assembly: GCF_004211955.1. Lineage (GTDB taxonomy): Bacteria > Pseudomonadota > Gammaproteobacteria > Enterobacterales > Enterobacteriaceae > Escherichia. The sequence continues at coordinate 1,355 of NZ_RHJI01000015.1, read as the reverse complement.
AACTCTTGCTTTGCATGGTGGCAATGGACAATTCACGCACCATCGCGTTTGCTGCACTGGCTGCAACCTCCGGCGCAGCGCCCAGTGTCAGGAAGGTGGAACCCAGCGCCGCCGCTTTACGGTAATCCAGACGATCAGCCACACCGCCCAGGCGTTGCATGACATCAATGATGTCTGCCCCTTTCGACATGGCGTTATCATCCAGAAAGTTCAGCGCATCACCGAGCTGTTCAATATTGCGGGTAGGTATTTTGTAGAGCTGGGCGATTTTCCCCAGACTTTCTGACAGTTCATCCGCTGGCAGCTCAAAGGCTGTTGCCGCCTTTGCCGCCGTGCTGGCGAAGGCCAGCAGGTCACGTTTCTGGTCTTCCCAGCTGTCGTCAGGGTTTGCGACGTTCATGCGCGCCCCACCTTCAACCAGTGCGGCGAAGTCCACAGCACCGTTTTCCATCGGCAACTGTTCGCTGGCAGCCTTGATGGCATCCTGCATTTCGTAAAAACGCGCAGTGCGGTTGCCATTATCGTCACGCAGACCATTGACCTGCTTTGCCACACCTTTCATGGCATCTTCCATGCTGGTATAGCTTTTTACTGCCGCCATCACTGGTGCGCCCATTGCCAGCCCTGCAGCCGTGGTGGTGGCTCCGGCACCTGCAATCCGATCCCTTACTTCAAGACGCCTGGAATAAGCCCCCCGGGCGGCGTGCATTTTTCGCTGTTGCTCCCCGACACGTCGTAACCTCGCTTCCTGCTCAGAAAGCTGCCTGTTATAACGCATCGTTTCACGGGTAATGCGGGCCGTCGCACTGGCGCCATCATTAGCTGAAATACCAGCACGATAAAGTTCTGCACGCACAAGCGCCGTCTGCTGCTGCAGCTTTTTCTGGCGTTCTTCCAGGCGCTGAACAGCCAGCCGTTGACGGCCCAGAGCAACAACCTGACGTTGCGAAGGCGGCCCCATCGCTCCCAGTTCCTGACTGAGCAAATTTGCACGCTGGCGGGCATAGTTCAGCCTGTCGCCTAATTTCTGATTTTCTGCCTGCAACTTTCGGAAGCTATCCAGACTGCTCCCGGCCTGATCAAGCTGCTTTATTGCATCGCGGGATTTTTTGACAGCAGCAGCCAGTTCTCTTGAACTGGCCTGCGCGGATCGAAATGGGCGGGTGAGTTTGTCAACCGCATTAAGAATCACCTGCAGACGCAGGTTATTGTCACTCATGGCTGGCCCCGCTTCTCTGAATCGCTTTATACCGCCATTCCAGCACTTCGGTCAGCGGCATAACGTCAGTAACGGATGGCGGCCAGTGAAAGATGGTGGCGATATCTGCCACCAAATCGTCAACCGTCAGGCTGTC
>NZ_RHJI01000014.1 GCF_004211955.1 Escherichia sp. E1V33 | reverse complement strand
CTTATCAGGCCTACTCTCTGGGAATTATTTCCCCCACAACCGCCGTGAATTATCTTCAATCTTGCCACTCAGTCGGCGCTTCTGCATCGTTCGCGTCCAGCTTTTCGATAGCCCGGCAGCGGAAAGCAAACGGTGATACTGCTCATCATCAAACGGCATATGCCATGCGATGGCGACAGCCTCTTGCACGGTCACATCGCTAACGCGGGAAACCAGCTCCAGCGGCGCATCAGCAGATACCTGCCCCGGCGCTATCACGCTATACAGCCAGCCCACTTTACCTGTGTTTTGCATCAACTGCGCTATATCACTGATATCAAAGTGGTAATTGAGTTTATAGCACGGAGAGCGCGGCTGGGTGACCTGAATCAATGCCTCTCCCCAGCGGAAAATATCCCCAATAAAAACATTACTTTCCGTCAGACCGTCGGTTGAGAGGTTTTCACCAAACGCTGGTGCCACAAACAACTCTGCCTGTTCCGGAAATTCCCGCGCCCAGTAGAGATAATGCTCGCGAGGATAATGACACAGCGCCCTGTCCGGCCCACCGTGAACGATTTTCTCTGCCTGCTCGTCACCTTCCAGACCCAGTTCTGTCAGCATTAACTCACCATCGACCTGGATTTTGGCAATCGCGCTGGGCTTGCTTTCGGGATAAGCCTGTACTTTGCCTGTGTATACATCAACCGGATATCGCATCTGTTCCCTCTCCACCGAGAAATTTCCCCATTAGACCACATTTATTTTATGTCAGGCGCGCAAAATGAGAGCACGGTTCACATGACAAAACTGTAGACATGTTATCAATGAGATGCTTTTTGAAACGCTATTTCATTATGAGGAGTTTACCGCGTGGCTGATAAATTACAGTTTTCTGGCGTCTGGTGTCCTTCCATCACGCCGATGGATAAGGACGGGAATGTAGACCTTAACGGACTGAAGCAGCATCTGCAGCGACTCACTGACGCTAACATCGATGTGATATTGCTAATGGGAAGCATTGGTGAGTTTGCCTCCTTCACCCTGGAAGAGAGGCTCATGCTTATTCGTGAAGCACGAGCCATGAGCAAGCTAAAAATGGTGGCCAACGTCTCGTCCACATGCACACATGATGTACTGGTTATGGCGCAAGAAGCGTATCGCGTTGGGTACGATGCAGTGATGATCCTCCCGCCTTACTACTACGGCCAGACGGCGAAGCAATTATTAAGCTATTTCCGCCATCTGGGTCGCGAATTACAAGGTAAATGGTTCGCATATAACTTCCCGGCGCGGACCGGTTGTGATTTAACCCCTGACCTGGTCGCCACACTGGCGAGTGAGTTTCCTGATTTTGCCGGAATTAAAGATACCGTCGATTGCCAGTCACACACCCGCAGCATGATTCAGGCAACCCAGGCTGTGCGCCCTGATTTTGCGGTACTTTCGGGGTATGACGAATATTTCATTCCTAATCTGCTGGCCGGTGGCGCAGGGATAATCTCTGGCTTAAATAACGTCATGCCGGAGCTGTTTGTTGAAGCACGCGAAGCCTTCAACAATGGCAATCTCGCTGCCTTACATGAAATTCAGCAACAGATCGGCACCTATATGTCCATCTACGCCATCGGTGAAGATTTTGTCACCACTATCAAGACGGTGGTATCACGTAAGTTTGGTTACTGCACAGGCGTGTCGCGCAATGCCGGTGGAGAGTTAACAGAAAGCGAATGTCGAACGATTGATGAGGTGTTTGTTATTTAAGGTAAAACGCCGGATGAACGTTAATTCATCCGGCGATGATATGGAATAAGAGAGGTTATTTCACCGTACCCAGAATTTCGATTTTCGCCGCTCTGGCTTTGGCTTTACGTGACCAGACAGAGGTAAGAATTGGCACCAGAATCGAAGTCACAATTACCGCGGTCGCCACCAACGAAGTTGCCGCAGGCGCCATCGGTTTAAAGGCCGGGATCATTTCCGCAATCAGTACCGGCGTAGCCACCGCGGCCCCGGCAGAACTGGAGGCGGCAATTCCGGCTGTGCCATCGCCACCACCAATCAATTTATCGGCAATAATCAACGGGATACCGGTCACGATAATCACCGCCACGCCCAACAGGATCCCCAACAAACCTGTCTGGGCAATCACGGTTAAATCAATGGTATTGCCCAGCGCGAAGGCAAAGAACGGAATCAGTGTCTGCACCGCTTTGCTGAAAAACTCGCGTAACTCAGGATCAAGGTTCCCCAGCGCAAAGCCCACCAGGAATGGTAATACTGCACCAACGAAAACATGCGGTTCAAACGAAGCAATTCCGGCGGTTCCCAGAATAATCATCGTCATTAGCGGACCAGATTCCAGCGACATCAACACAAATGCCCCAGCCTCTTCTTTGGTGCCGTACTGCTGCATGATAGAGGCATACAGGCCGCCGTTGGTCATGTCCATCGCCGCTACCAGCGCCAACGTTGAAAGTCCGGCAAAGAATCCAACTTCGACACCGTGCTCAGGAATAATGCGCGAAGCAATGGCCGCAACCACCCACGCAACGGCAATTTTGGTTACCACCAGCGTACCGGATTTACGCAACACTGTTCCCGTCGCGCTTAATTTGATAGACGCCCCCATGCAGAAAAACCACACCGCCAGAATTGGCACCGTGCCAGTAATCATCCCATTGGTGAATGATCCAAAATATTTCCCCGCCCCCGGCGAGAAGGTATGACACAGCGCGCCAAGGAACAGCGGGATGAGCATCATCCCCCCCGGGATTTTCTCTATCGTGCGTTTTATCTGCATTTCCATCACCTGTTGGCATATTTTTATAGGCTGATGCGGAGTTCCTTAACGGAGCATCAGTGTTGATGGAAACGAAGATAGACATTCATCACTACAATAAAAGTGATCAACACCACACCAATTGAAACGTCGTTTTAATTTTATAGGATCATTGTTTTTCTTTTGAAATTGATCACAAAAAAACCACCGTTATGCACGATGGTTTGTTTTTTATGCTGACAAATGGCGTAAACGCCTCATTGCAGCAGGCAAGATGCGATTACTTTTTCGCCGCGAAACGTGCCGCAGCTTCATCCCAGTTCACCACGTTCCAGAACTCTTTGATGTAGTCCGGACGACGGTTCTGGAATTTCAGGTAGTAAGCGTGTTCCCACACATCCAGGCCCACAATCGGGAAGCCGGAAGCGCCAGAAATAGATTCGCCCATCAGCGGGGAGTCCTGGTTAGCAGTAGAAACCACCGCCAGTTTATCGCCTTTCAGCACCAGCCATGCCCAGCCGGAACCAAAGCGGGAAGCTGCCGCTTTCTCAAATTCTGCTTTGAAGTTATCAACGGAACCAAAATCACGTTCGATAGCCGCTTTCAGATCGCCCTGCAGGGTGGTGCCTTTTTTCAAACCTTTCCAGAACAGGCTGTGGTTAGCGTGACCGCCAGCGTTGTTGCGCAGAACGGTTTTTTTGTCTACTGGCAGCTGGTCCAGTTTGGTGATCAGCTCTTCAACCGGCAGGTTGGCGAATTCTGGCAGGCTTTCCAGCGCCGCGTTGGCGTTATTGACGTAGGTCTGATGGTGTTTAGTGTGGTGGATTTCCATGGTCTGCTTATCGAAGTGCGGTTCCAGGGCATCGTAAGCATACGGCAGGGATGGCAGGGTATAGCTCATATTCATCTCCAGTATTGTCGGGCGGCCGATTGTTAATGCCGCGTAAGCAGTTGGTTCATTATAGTTAATTAAATGATATTGAAAATGATTATCAATGCCGTACTTTTCGTAAGGATATGGTTTTGCAGGAAAATGGCAGAGATGTGAGCCAAATCACCCACTTAATGCCTTGATTGCCAGTAAATCGGCAACGGCAGCAACCTGACGTTACGCCCGGATGCCACCGATATCGCACCTTATCAAGACACCTTCCACCCACAACCGCGTTATATCCCGCTCAACCAGCCCATGCCCTTACTGGCAAATACACCATCTATCTCGACAGCACACGTAATTTGCTGTTTGCCCCAGTAGAGATTGAATCTGAAGAACGATGGAATGCGGTTGCCAGCACTGAAGTCTACCAACGTTGGTGGAAGCATATGAAAGACGTGATGCCCGCTAATTCGGATAACAGCCCGGTCAGTAGCGAGCTGCAAGAAGTGTTTTACCTGGCATAATTCACAACGGTGCCGGATACCCCTCCGACACCGCGATTACCATTGGTTAATATAGATTTCGCTGAGGCAACTTATCCAACATCTCCTGGGTTAATTAAAAACGCCAACTCACGCCGGTGACAAAAGTAAAACTTTCATTACGGTCAATCATTGGACTGTTAGTGATCTCTTCCGGCAACTCACTGTATCCAGCACTCGCCATTAATACGACGTGTTCTCCGATGGGGTATTTTGCCGTCAGGCTGACATAAGGTACCCATGCATCCTGCGCGGAATAACTCGCCAGACCGCTGCGACGGGACTCGCTCTCTGAAATGCCATAATAATAGTCACTGAAATTCTCGTCATAATAGAGAACGCCAAGAGCAGGTGTCAGAGACAGGCGACCTATCTGCATTTTGTGGAATAACGACAACTCGCCCACCCAACCGTTACTGTTATCCAGAACATCAGCCGCCGCAGAAGCTTTCACGGTCCCCCAACGCTCATGGTGATACCAGGCAACACCCGCCATTGCCGTGCTGTCACGCTTATCGAGTTGTTGCATAGCATGGTCGTCATTATCGGCAGGATCAAATTCCAGCGGCATCCAGGATGCAGTCAGGCTAAGTTCATTTTTTTCACTTTGCGACAGAATAAAACCTAACGTGGTCTGGCGGACATAAAAAGAATCGCCCTCATAACTGATCAGCGGAATTGCTTTAGTATTTTCATTATAACCGCGATAAGGCGATTCATTATAAACTGCGCCAGCACCAACGGATAATTCTGCAGCAGTTGCACTTGCCATAAAAGGCATAAAAAATAACGCCACAATATTGCGGTTAATTAACATGTCCGACATTCCATTTTAAATTAAGATAAAAAAGAGTCGGCATAGTAATGCTTACAATTTCTCCGGTGCAAGATTCATATTTATATAGTAATATATAAAATTATATATAAATTGGACTGTTGCGATGACAAAATTACAACTCAAGTACCGGGAGTTAAAAATTATCTCGGTAATCGCTGCCAGTGAAAATATCAGCCATGCGGCTACCGTGCTTGGCATCGCGCAGGCCAATGTCAGTAAATATCTTGCTGATTTTGAATCAAAAGTGGGTTTAAAAGTCTTTGACAGAACCACACGGCAACTGATGCTGACGCCTTTTGGCGCCGCGCTATTACCGTACATCAATGATATGCTCGACAGAAACGAGCAGCTTAATAATTTTATTGCAGATTATAAGCATGAGAAACGTGGTCGGGTTACCATCTACGCACCAACCGGCATTATTACTTATTTATCCAAACACGTTATCGACAAAATTAAAGATATCGGTGAAATCACCTTATCGCTAAAAACCTGCAATCTTGAGCGCAACGCCTTTTATGAAGGTGTCGAATTTCCCGATGATTGTGATGTTTTAATCAGCTACGCTCCGCCAAAAGATGAATCGCTGGTTGCCAGTTTTATTACACAATATGCAGTAACCGCCTATGCCAGCCAAACTTATCTTGAGAAACATCCCATTAGCCGCCCAGACGAACTTGAACATCACTCCTGTATCTTGATCGATTCGATGATGATCGATGACGCGAATATCTGGCGCTTCAACGTCGCCGGAAGTAAAGAAGTGCGTGATTATCGAGTTAAGGGAAATTACGTCTGCGACAATACTCAGTCGGCGCTGGAGCTGGCGCGAAATCACCTGGGGATTGTGTTTGCACCAGACAAAAGTGTGCAGAGCGACCTGCAAGACGGCACGCTGATCCCCTGTTTCCAGCAACCGTATGAATGGTGGCTGGATCTGGTGGCTATCTTCCGTAAACGGGAATACCAGCCCTGGCGGGTCCAGTATGTGTTGGATGAAATGCTGCGTGAAATTCGCCACCAGCTTGCTCAGTCGCAGCAACTGCGGCCTGAACAAGCGGCGGAAAACAAAGATTAATGGTCGAGATAAAGGTAATGCACCCAGCTGGTCATACGTAACAGCACTTTGCGCATGACAGAAACATGGCTGAAATGATCGGAATAGACCGCCACCTGGGCGTAAATACCGTCTGGTAATGCGCTCAAATCAGTATGCTCATCCAGCTCAATGGTTGCGATAACGCCGTCAGAACCTGGTGCTGTATTTAAGGACTGTAAGGTGCCGGTCGACTGATAAGCCCCGCCGGGAACGGCTGGACTGATGGCTGCCAGCTTACCGCTGAAGACCTTACCTGGCAGAGCATTAAACACCACTTCCGCATCATCGCCTGGGGCCAGGCGTAGCAATGAGTTCTGGCGGAACTGCGCCACGATTTGTCGTTTCTGATCGGGTATAAACACCATAACTGGACGCAGCGGCAGCGACGCGGCATACGTTCCTGGACGAATCAGCACCTGAGTCACGTAACCGTCGCTCGGCGCACGCACTACCGTCTGCTCAAGGTTATATTTTGCTTCCGCAAGCTGCGCTTTCAGGCTGGCGATTTGTGAATGTTCCCCTAACACCAGGCTATCCAGTTGGCTCTGGATCTGTTTTTGTTCCGCCGCCGATGACTTCACAGAGGCTTCCTGCGCCAGATAATTTTGCCGCGCCACATCGATATCGCGTTCTGAAAACGGATTTACTTTCGCCTGGCTGCCGCGTGCGTAACGCTGATACTCTTTAGCGAATTTATCCCGCGTGGCCTTTGCCTGCTGAGTATTCGCCGCCATCTCATCTAACTCTGCGCCCAATGCCCGCTGCTTATGTTCTGCCGTGACAATATCCGCCATCAGCCGATCTACCCGTGCCTGATAACGCGTCGGGTCCAGTCGAAATAGCACCTCGCCTTTTTTAATCAGCGTATTTTTCTTGTCCGTCACTTCAATTACTACACCCGTCACCTGCGGAACAACCGGAATAGAAATAACCGCTTTTTGCGCTTTAAAGGTATATGGATGGTTATAGTTCATTAATAGAATTAAGCCGCTGACAATAAATATGCCACCCAGTGCCGCAGTAGGGATGGTCCATTTATTCACGGGAATTTTGAAGATCTTAAACATTGCCCATGCGAAAGCCACATAGGTCAAAATAATCAGTAAATCCATAAATATTACTCGGCAGAGGGGGATTTCATGTCGGCGAGCTGTTTCTCCAGCCCGGCAATGCGCTGTTGCAGTTGCATAACGGATGAATCATGGCTTTGCATTCCCCATCCCCGCTCCGGGCGGTAAAGCGTGGCCCAAATCCACAAAAAAGGCCAGATAACATGCAACGTAAACAAACTCACCCAACCGGCAACATGAATGGCATCGGCATGAGGATGGTTGCGTTTTTTCGCAATCAGGTAAGGAATATCATGTAAAATAATAATCCCATAGAAGATCACCAAGAATACAAAAATAAGCACTCCCAGTGCAAAATAATCCAGGAACATATTTTCCTCAGAGAATACAAAAAAGAACAATTAACGCATATTATAAAATGCCATAATGCAGTGCAATTTGCTTATTTATATAACGACATATTGTTTTTTATATACTTTCTGAAATGTGCTGTCTGGCTTTTCAACAGGACCAGTCTTATCATATTGAAATAGTGGAACTATTGGCCAAATTTATGAATAACACCAGCAACACCTCCGCAGTGCAGCTTAAACGTATTAAACCATCAATTATCTACCGTTTATTGCTGATTGGCCTCGGAACGCCATTGGTTATCTACGGCCTGGTTTGCGGTATTTTAGGCATGTTTGGCTACGACCAGGTGAGATGGAACGACACTGTGATACACGGCCTGCTGGCCCTGCCTGCGGGATTGCTTGCAGGCCTGTCAGTCAGTGTGTTCCTCACCGTGATGATTGGCACCATCGCTTGTTTTGGTCTGTGGTTGTACAGCCTGGTTCGCCCGCTCACCATCGAAACGCGAGATTAAACTCCTGGCAAAACACGCCGGGCAGCTTCTGCCAGAAATGCACTTCTGTTGGCGTAGTCTGGGTTATTGCGCACGTAGGTATCAATCTTGTTCAGTAACCTTTTCGGCATCGTGATATTGATACGTTCAGCCCGACCTTCGAACTGATTCATATTGATATCCACCAGCAACCATTGCCCGCCAATAAAGTCCTGCGCCTGCTGAGCCAGATGTTCGTCTACGGAGCCAGGAAGAGGCAACTCTTCATTCATTTCACACAAGGTTTCAAAATGTGCGACCAGTGCATTTCGCGCATCCTGGAAAGCGTCATCAAGCGTATCACCAGCAAAATAACAGCCAGGAACATCAGGGAAAAAGCCGCTGGCGCTACCGTCGGGATCGCTATGGATATACGCGGGATAAAACATATTGCCTCCTGAAATTTTAAAACGTTAAACCAGCCTGACGCCCAATTTGTGCCAGCGTACCTGGCTTAATATCTTTTTAGGATGCGGGACCGTCACCAGGACTGAATGAACAGGATGGCGAAACTGATGATGACTGCCACGGGTTCGAATATGTTCCCAGCCATGCTGTTTCAGGATGGCGATCACGTCTGCACTTTTCACATCCCTGTCCTTCCATGATTATACACACGACACACACACAATTAGCGATAACAATCACGATAGCGCGATTAATATGGGCCGTCAGGATGTAAGTATCCCGCATAATCGTGCCATTCATATTTAGAGATCATCCGGCATAATCAATCTGCCAACGAAGGAGATCGCTAT